>CAVTJR010000003.1:0-1753808 GCA_963735115.1 uncultured Actinomycetota bacterium
TCTATCTGACGAGCATCGATTATTCAAAGGCGAGGTTCTACACCGTCGCGGAAGTTGCCAGCGTGTTACGGGTCTCGAGCATGACCGTATACCGCCTCATCAACTCGGGTCAGCTTCCGGCAGTCCGCGTAGGGAAGTCCTACCGGCTGAGGGAAGAGGACGTAAACCGTTACCTGTCGGAGCGCTTCACGGAAGCGGGCTGACGAGGGGGTTGCCCCCCGGCCGAGACGACGGTCGCGCCCGGCTGACTAGGGTTGCGCCTCGACGGCGGGCGCGGAAGGCTCGCCGGGAGCCGTCGGGACGGCGGCGAAGCCGTCTGCTTGGCGAAGGAGCAACCCAGGCGTGAACCTTGCTGCGATCATCGAGCCCCACCCGGCCGCGGCCGTGGCGCTCAGCCAGGACGGCCGCACCGTCACCTACGGTGAGCTGCGCCGGCGCGCGGGCGCGCTCCGAGCCGCCTTGGCGCGTGCCGGAGTCGGCCCGGGAGACCGAGTCGCCCTCGTGTTCCCGACGACGCCGCAGTTCGTCGTGGCGTATTTCGCCGTCCTCGCCCTGGGCGCCGCCGCCGTGCCCCTCAACCCCGAGAGCCCTCTCGCCGAGCTCTCCGCCGAGCTCACCACCGTTCGGCCGGCTGCGGTCCTGCTGGGCGGACCTCGGTCGGCGTCGCTCGGGGACGAGATCTCCGAGCTCGGGTTCGTCGTGCTCGAGCTCGGGCCGGACGGGCTCGCCGGCGACGACGGCGCCTGGGAAGCCGGCGTCGAGGTCGGCCCCGTCGTGGACCGTGCCGCCGACGACCCGGCCGTGCTCCTGTTCACCTCCGGCACCGCAGGGGCGCCGAAAGCCGCCGTCCTCACCCATGGGAGCCTGCGCGCCAACATCGACCAGATGTCGATGGCCGTCGGTCTGGCGATCTCGGCGGACGACGTCGGGCTGCTCGTCGTGCCGCCGTTCCACATCTACGGGCTGAACGCCGTCCTCGGCCTGCACCTGTTCTCCGGTGGCCGGCTCGTCCTCATGGAGCGTTTCGCCCCCGCCTCACTGCTCGAGGTCGTCGTCCGTGAGCAGGTCACGGTCCTGCCGGGTGTCCCCCAGCTGTTCGCCGCCCTGTTGGCCGACGGATCCGCCAGCGGCGAGGAGCTGGCCTCGGTGCGGATCGCCGTCTCCGGCGCCGCTCCGCTCCCCCTCGAGGTGGCGGAGCGCTTCGAGTCGATGTACGGCGTACCCATCTGGCAGGCCTACGGCCTGACGGAGGCGTCGCCGACGGTGACCTTCCCAGACCTGTCGGCCGCTCGACGCCCCCTCTCCGTCGGCGTTCCCCTCTCCGGGGTCGAGGTGCAGATCGTCGACCCCGACGGGACCACCGTCGAGCACGGCGACCCCGGCGAGATACTCGTTCGCGGTCCCAACGTCTTCGCCGGCTACTTCGAAGATGCCGCAGCCACGAAAGCCGCTCTTGACGGCCTGGCGTGGTTGCACACGGGCGACATCGGGGTGATGGACGACGAGGGCTCGCTCACGATCGTGGACCGCAACAAGGATCTCGTCATCGTCTCGGGCTTCAACGTCTTCCCGGCCGAGGTCGAGCACGTCCTCGAGGAGCACCCGGCTGTCGCCGAGGCGGTCGTCGTCGGGGCGCCCGATCCGGTTCTCGGCGAGTCGGTGCGCGCCTTCGTGCTGCCGGCCGCCAGCAGCTGGTCTGAGACGGCCCCCACCCCAGAAGGTGTGTCGGAGAGCGAGCTCATCGAGTTCTGCGCAGAGCGACTCGCCCGTTACAAGTGCCCGAGCGCCATCGTGTTCGTCCGCCAGCTGCCGCGCGGCGTCCAGGGAAAGGCCCTCCGACGGGCGCTCGCCTGAGCCGCTGGGCGCCGGCGGCGTCGGATGGCCGTGCAATCTGCAGGTGTGACCGGCGGTTTTGTGGCCGCGAGGCGCCCGTCGTTACCATCCCCCCTCATGCCTGCGCGCTTCGGACGGCGGATCCCTGAGCCGACAGTCGTCCGCCTGCCTCTCTACCAGCGCGTGCTCCAAGAACTCGCCCTCGACTCGGTCACGACCGTGTCCTCCGCCGAGCTCGCTGAGTTCTGCGGTGTGAACGCCGCCAAGGTGCGCAAGGACCTGTCCCATTTCGGCACCTACGGGACGCGGGGCACGGGTTACGACGTCGACTACCTGCTCGGGCAGATCAAGCGAGAGCTCGGCATCGACCAGCAGCGCGCCGTCATCATGGCGGGCTTGGGTCACCTCGGCCATGCGCTAGCGCGCTCGTCGGGTTTCGTGGCGGGGGGCTTCCGGATCGTCGGCCTCTTCGACGTCGAGCCGAGCGCCATCGGCGAAGTCATCGCCGGCACGCGCGTGGCCCACCTCTCGGAGCTCGCGGCGGTGTGCCGGGTCCACGGTGCCTCCATCGGCGTGATCACGACGCCGGCGGCTGCCGCCCAGGACGTCTGCGAGCGGATGGTCGACGCCGGCGTGAGCGCCATCCTCAATTTCGCCCCGACGGTCCTCACGGTGCCGCCGTCGGTGCAGGTCCGTCACGTCGACTTCTCCGCTGAGCTGCAGGTCCTCGCCTTCTATCAGGCTCACCCGGGTTCCGCCACGGGGCGTCCAGAGGTGGTCGCGAGACTCGGGTCGTGAGCGTGCGGGTACGCTCGATGCGGGTGCCCAGCCGTGCGGCACCCGGTGCGAGCGCCCGTGGGCGGCGCCGGGAGACGGGGACCCGCCGCGCAGGGTCCCCGAGGGAGAGGTAACCGCCCGTGGCGGTCGTCGTCGTCGGAATGCACGAACGGGATGTGCCCCTCGAGGTCTTCGAGCTCGTCGCCGTCCCCGAGCAGGAGCTGCGAAAGGCGCTCGCCGAGCTGGCCGCCAGTCCGAACGTGTCCGAGGCCGTCATCTTGTCGACCTGCCTGCGCACCGAGGTGTATGCCGCCGTCGACCGCTTCCACGACGGTGTCGCCGACATCGAGGCCTTCTTCCGCACCCGGATGGGCCTCGGTGACGAGAGTCGGCGAGCCGGAGAAGGCGGCGAGGCTCCGGGCGCACTCGGGGAGCGTTTCGAAGCAGGTGAGCGCCGGCCGGAGGCGGGCGGCGGCGTGCTCCAGCTCGGCAGCGGGCTCTGTTGCCGCTATGACGACGCCGCCATCGCCTACCTGTTCGAGGTGGCGGCGGGAATCGACTCGCCCGTGCTCGGCGAAGGCGAGATCCTCCGACAGGTGAGGGACGCGGCCGAGGCGGCCCGACAGGAGCACGCCAGTGGTGCCGTGCTCGGCCCGCTGTTTCGCCATGCCGTCGCCGCCGGCAAACGCGCCCGGACCGAGACCGCCATCCAGCGTGGGACGACTTCGCTCGCCAACGCCGCTGTCGAGCTGGCGGCGGAGCGGGCGCACGGGTTCGACGGCAAGCGCCTCCTCTTGATCGGAGCCGGCGAGATGGGGGCGGGTATGGCGCGCGCCCTCGCAGGCCGGGCCGACCTGACGGGCGACGTCGTCGTCGCCAACCGGGGCGCCGACCGGGCTGCCGACGTGGCCGACATGCTGACGGCCAGAGTGGTCGGGCTGCCCGAGGTCGCCTCGGAGCTCGAGCTCGCCGACGTCGTGCTCACCTCGACGGCGGCGGACGACGTCGTGATGGGGGCGGCGATGTTCGCGGCCGCCCTGGCGGCGCGGGGCCGACGAGCGGCCGCTGGCGGGCCGGGCGCCGAAACGTCGGGCGAGCCGTGGCCGATGGTCGTCGTCGACCTCGCCATCCCGCGGGACGTCGACCCGTCGGTCGACGCCCTCGGCGGGGTGAGGCTGCTCGACGTCGAGGACGTCAGGCAGTACGCCGAGGAGCAGATGGCCGGCCGAGAGGGCGAGATCCCGGCCGTCCGCATGATCCTCGCCGAGGAGCTCGACCGCTACCGCTCGACGGCTGCCGGCCGTCTGGCCGCTCCGGTCGTGGCGGCCTTGCGCGAGCGGGCGGAGCTGCTGCGTTCGGCGGAGCTCGCTCGCCATCGCGCCCGATTGGAAGAGCTCACAGCGGAGGAGCGCGAGCTGATCGACACCGTGACGAGGCGAGTCGTCGCCAAGCTGTTGCACGACCCGACGGTCCGTTTGAAGGAAGCGGCGGGCTCGCCGCGGGGCGAGCGCCTGGCGGAGGCGTTGCGGGCGCTGTTCGACCTCTAGAGGCGGAGCCCGGCGTGGTCACCGACCTGAGTCGTCCGAGCCGGCCCATGCGGCTCGCCACCCGCGCGAGCCCACTCGCCCTCCTGCAGGTCGACCTCGTCGCCGCCGCCCTGGCGGCCGTCGCGCCCCTCGAGCCGGCGGACACCAGCACGAACGCCGGGCGCCATGTCGAGCCGGTGGCGCTCGAGACCACGGGCGACCTGCGGTCGGACGTGCCCATCGCCGCCATCGGAGGCCGCGGTGTCTTCGTGAAAGAGGTTGACGAGGCCGTGGTGGCGGGGCGGGCGGACGCCTCGGTGCACTCCGCGAAGGACCTGCCCTCGAGCATCCCCGACGAACTCGTCATCGCCGCCTACCTCGCCCGCGCCGACCCCCGCGACGCCCTCGTGGGCACGTCGTTGCCCGCCCTCGCGCCGGGTGCGATCGTGGCCAGCGGTTCGGTGCGCCGGCGGGCTCAGCTGGCGTGGCTACGGCCGGATTTGCGTTTCGCCGAGCTGCGCGGCAATGTCGCCACCCGCCTGGCCAAGGTCCCGCCGGGCGGTGCGGTCGTGATCGCCATGGCGGCGCTCGAGCGGCTGGGCCTGACGGCTGGCGCTGCCTACGTGCTCTCGGTCACCGAGATGCTCCCCCAAGTCGGCCAAGGTGCCATCGCCGTCTGCTGCCGCCCCGACGACCTCGCCGTCCTTGCGGCGCTGGAGGCCATCGATGACGCCCCCACGAGGATGGCGGTGGAGTCCGAACGTGCCTGGCTACGATCCGTCGGCGGCGGCTGCGACGCGCCCGTGGGCGCCTACGGGCGTTGTCTCGACGACGGCCTTGTTCGCCTCGAGGCGATGGTCGCCTCGCTCGACGGTCACGTGCTCGTGCGAGAGGCCATGACCGGCTCCGACCCGACCGACCTCGGAGAGGCGCTCGCCGCACGGCTGCTGGATGACTGCGGGGGCCGGGCGCTGCTCGAGCAGGCGGGTATCCGGTCGTGACCGTCTATCTCGTCGGGGCCGGGCCGGGCGACGCCGGTCTCATCACCGTCCGGGGGGCGGAGCTGCTCGGCCGAGCCGGTGCGGTCGTCTTCGACCGCCTCGTCCACCCGAGCCTGCTCGAGCGAGCGCCGGCGGGCGCCGAGCTGCACGACGTCGGCAAGCGACCGGGTGGGCGTGCCAGCCAGCAGACGATCAACGAGCTGCTCGTCGATCTCGGCCGCCGGCATGACGTGGTGGTCCGGCTGAAAGGAGGCGATCCGTTCGTCTTCGGCCGCGGCGGCGAAGAAACCCTCGCCCTTGTCTCCGCCAACGTCCCCTTCGAGGTCGTCCCGGGAGTGTCCGCCGTCAACGGGGTGCCCGCCTACGCCGGCATTCCGCTCACCCATCGCGGCCTCTCGCCCGCCTTCACCGTCGTCACCGGCCACGGCGCCGACGGCACGGCATCGGGAGGCCCGCTACCGGTCGACTGGGACGCCCTCGCCAAGGTCGGAGGCACGATCGTCATCCTCATGGGAGTCGAGCACCGCGCCGAGATCTCCGCCCGCCTCATCGCCGGCGGTCGCAAGCCGTCCGAGCCGGTCGCCGTCATCGAGAACGGCACGCTCAGCTCGCAAACCACGACACGCACGACCCTCGGCGCCCTCGGCGACGCCGAGGTCGGGGCGCCCGCCACCGTCGTCGTGGGCGAGGTCGCCGCCCTCGACCTGGCGTGGTTCACGACCCGGCCCCTCCTCGGCTGGCGCGTGGCCATCACGCGGACGCGCGAGCAGGCATCTCAACTGTCGGTCGCCCTCAGCGAAGCCGGTGCCGAACCCATCGAGGTGCCCACCATCGCCCTCGCCGGCCCGAGCGACGGCGGCGCCGCCCTCAGCGCCGCCGCCGGACGGCTGTCGTCGTACTCCTGGGTGGTGTTCACCTCTACGAACGCCGTCGCCCGCCTCTTCGGCGAGATCGCCGACGCCCGCGCCTTCGGGCAGGCGAAGGTGGCGGCGATCGGTGACGCCACGGCGCGGGCACTGTCCGAACGCGGGATCGTCGCCGATCTCGTGCCCGGACAATTCGTGTCCGAGGCGCTCGCCGATGCCTTCCCCCTGCCGGCGACCGGGTCGACGGCAGGGGGGGCGAGGGCTCGCTCCTCCGTCGAGCGCGTCCTGCTGCCGCGGGCGGCCGCCGCCCGTGACGTCCTTCCTCGGGCCCTCGAGGCCAAGGGCTATGAGGTCGATGTCGTGGAGGCGTACCGCACCGTGCGCCCGCAGCCGAACCCCGCCTTGGCGGCGTCCCTCCGCTCCGCCGACGCAGTCACTTTCACCTCGTCCTCGACGGTGGCGGGCTGGCTGGAGCTCTTCGGGGCCGCTGCGTTGCCGCCCGTGGTGGGCTGCATCGGACCGATCACGGCGGCAACGGCCCGTGATGCCGGCCTCGTCGTGAGCTTCGAGGCGGAGGAGCACTCGATCCCGGGGCTCGTGGCGGCGTTGGTGCACTATGCGGCCAACGCCGGTCGACCGGCCAGCCGAAGTCATGCGGCCGGCACGCCGGAGCCCTGACGCCGGCTGACCCCCCGCCTCGGCCGCCTAAAGTCCGAGCATGCGCTCGCAGGCTTCCGACCCGCAGGCTTCCGACCCGCAGACTTCGAAGACGACGCCGCCTTCGGTGACGACAGGCCAGCCGGGCGGCGGCGCCAGCTTCCCGGCCCGCCGCATGCGGCGGCTGCGCCGCACGCCGGCATTGCGGCGCCTCGTGGCCGAAACGGTCCTCACGCTCGACGATCTCGTCGCCCCGCTCTTCGTTCGGGAGGCAATCGACGAGCCCCGGCCGATCCCGTCGCTGCCGGGCGTCGTGCAGCACACGCTCGACTCCGTCGTGCTGGAGGCGAAACGACTCGCCTCCCTCGGCGTGCCCGCCCTCATCCTTTTCGGGGTGCCCGCCGCCAAGGACGCAACGGGCTCGGCCGCTTCCGACCCGGACGGCATCGTGCAGCGCGCCCTGTCTGCGACGCGCAGCGCCGTCGGCGACGACGTCGTCATCATCGCGGACCTGTGTCTCGACGAGTACACCGATCACGGTCACTGCGGGATCGTCCGTCACGACGGCAGCGTCGACAACGACGCCACCCTCGTTCGCTACGCAGAGGTGGCCATCGCCCAGGCCCGCGCCGGCGCCGAGGTGGTGGCACCGAGCGGCATGATGGACGGCCAGGTGGCTGCGATCCGCCGCGCCCTCGACGGAGCCGGGTTCAGCGACACGGCCATCCTCGCCTACGCCGCCAAGTACGCCTCCGCTCTCTACGGCCCGTTCCGCGACGCCGTCGACGTGACGATCGCCGACGGGGGCGACCGCCGCGGCTACCAGCAGAATCCCCGCAACGGCCGGGAGGCGCTCGTCGAGGTGAGCCTCGACGTCGCCGAAGGCGCCGACATGGTGATGGTGAAGCCGGCGCTCGCCTACCTCGACGTGATCTCCTGCGTGCGGGCGGCTGTCTCGGTGCCGGTGGGCGCGTATCACGTCAGCGGCGAGTACGCCATGGTGAAGGCGGCGGCCGAGCGAGGCTGGATCGACGGCGATGCCGTTGCCCTCGAGCACCTCGGAGCGATCAAGCGGGCCGGAGCATCCTTCATCCTCACGTACTTCGCAGCTGAGGTGGCCGAGGCGCTCGGTGGCTGAGGAGTTGTTCGCCCGCGCCTGCCGGGTGATCCCGGGGGGCGTCAACTCGCCGGTGCGTGCCTTCGGATCGGTCGGCGGCACTCCCTACTTCGTCGAGCGGGCGAAGGGCGCCTTCGTCACCGACACCGACGGCAACACCTATCTCGACTACGTGCAGTCGTGGGGAGCCTCCATCCTCGGCCATGCCGACGCCGGCGTCCTTGAGGCGATCGCCCTTGCGAGCGAAGGCGGCACGACTTTCGGCGCCCCCACGGAGGCGGAGGTGCGCCTGGCGGAGGCCCTCGTCGCCGCCGTCGAGGGACTCGAGCTCGTCCGCCTCGTCTCCTCCGGCACCGAGGCGACGATGACGGCCATCCGGGTCGCCCGCGGCGCCACCGGGCGGGACCGCATCGTCAAGTTCGCCGGCTGCTACCACGGCCACTCCGATGGGCTCCTGGCTGAAGGCGGCAGCGGCGTGGCCACGCTCGGTCTGGCTGGCTCCGCCGGGGTTCCGGCGGGCGCCGTGGCCGACACGATCGTGGCGCCGTACAACGTCGTGCCGACGCTCGACGAAACCATCGCCTGTGTCATCGTCGAGCCGGTCGCAGCCAACATGGGGCTCGTGCCGCCGACAGCAGGCTTTCTTGCCGGCCTGCGGGCCGCCTGCGAGGAGGTGGGCGCCCTCCTCGTCTTCGACGAGGTGATCACCGGCTTCCGTCTCGTTCGCGGGAGCGTCGCCGACCTGTTCGGGGTGCAGCCGGACCTGTGGACCTTCGGCAAGGTGATCGGCGGGGGCTTGCCCCTGGCGGCTGTGGGCGGCCGGGCCGAGGTCATGGAGCAGCTGGCTCCGCTCGGTCCCGTCTATCAGGCAGGCACGCTCTCGGGAAACCCCCTCGCGACGGCCGCCGGGCTCGCCGTGCTGGATCGCCTCGCTCCGGAGCGTTTCGATGAGCTGGCTGCACGCGTCGGCCGGCTGGCCGCAGGCTTACGCGAGGCGATCTCGTCTGGCGGCCTGGCGGTACAAGTCCCACAGTTACGGACCTTGTTCGCCGTGTTCTTCTCGGCCGAGCCGGTGCTCGACTACGACGGCGCCAAGGCGGCCGCCTCGAACGGCCTCTACGCCAAGTTCTTCCACGCCATGCTGGACCGGGGGGTGGCGTTGGCGCCGAGCGCCTACGAGGTGGCTTTCTGTTCGTTGGCGCACACCGACGAGGACATCGATCGCACGCTGCAAGCGGCAGCCGAGGCGGCCAAAGAGGTTGCGGCGACGGCTTGAGGGATGGCGGGTGGGCCGGCATGATCGGCACCGCCGCCGTCTGAACACTGCTTGCTGGCAGGTCGAACCGTGTGCCCAGACGGACCGCAGAGGCCGTTGCTCGTCACTCTGGGCAAGAGGTTCGTCACGCCAGGCCCTCTGCAGCCGGGCCAGCCGGGCCAGCCGAGAACCGCCGGCCTATTCCTGCGGCCAGCCTGCCGGTGCGGAGCGGCCGAGGTGGCGGTCGCGGGCCTCGGACAGCTTGACGAGCCCGAGGTAGAGCGCTTCAGAGCCGACGTGGCGGTCGGGGCGGTTGAGGTTCGCCATGATGCGGAGGACGCCCTTCATGACCGGTGGCACGTACATGCCGGCGGCGACGAGCGCACGCATGATCCTCGGATCCTCGATGACGCGTACGAACGCCTTGGCGATGGCGTAATAGCGGGCGTACTCGTCGGCGAGGCGGGACTCATAGGCCGCAAGGATCGTGGCGGCATCCGCTTCGCTGCCGCAAGCGAGGGCGGCGGCGACGGTGTCGGCTGCCAGGCGTCCCGTCTCCCAGCCATAGGCGATCCCCTCGCCGTTGAAGGGGTTGATCGCACCCATGGCATCGCCGGCGATGAGGTAGTCGCTCCCGACGCGCGGTCGGACCGAGAAACTCATCGGCAGGCGGCCTCCCGTCGGTACCGAGCAAGCCGTCGCCGGCGAGATGCACCACGATTTCGGCGCGAAGTCGACGAACTCCTCCATCAGCTTGGTGGTGTTGAGGCCCTTCCAGCGCTCTGAGGTGGAGAGGAGACCGATGCCGACGTTCACCCGTCCGTCGCCCAGGGGGAAGATCCACCCGTAGCCGGGCACGACGTTGCCGTCACGGTCGCGAATGTCCAGGTGGGATTCGATGTAGCCGTCGTCGTGGCGCGGGGAGCGGAAGTACCCGCGGATGGCCATCCCCTGCGGGTAGGTCTTGTCCCGAACGCACCCGAGGGCGCGGCCGAACCGAGAGAGGGAACCGTCGGCCACGACGACGTAACGGGCCTTCACCTCTGTCCGGGTTCCACGGTCCTTGTCGACCACGATGGCGCCGCCGGCGCGCCGAGGCCCGGGCACATCGCCCGGCGGCTGCGCTGTCAGCGGTTCGACCGCCTCGGCGCCCTGCCAAACGACCGCGCCCGCCTTCTCGGCGTGCTCGTTCACGAGCTGGTCGAGCTCATAGCGCGTGATCGTGTACCCGTAAGACGGGAAGTCGGGGTGTTTCGGCCAGCGCATCTCGAGCTCGCGCCCGAAGGCGACAGAGCGGAGTCCCTCGTAACGGTGGTTGCCGGCGAGGGCCCCCTCGAGCCCCATGTCCTGCAGCTGGCGCACCGACCGCGGTGTCAAGCCGTCGCCGCAGGTCTTCTCGCGAGGGAAGTGCTTCTTCTCGACACAGAGGACGTCAACACCCTGGCTGGCGAGCCAGTAGGCCGCCGCCGAGCCACTCGGGCCGCCGCCTACGACGAGCACGTCGCAGCGGTGTTCGCTCGGCCGGGGTGGCTGGAGTCCTTCGGGCTGCGGCACGCCTGAATGTTAGGGGAGCACTCGAGCGCGATCGGGCACGCCGGCGCCGCCGCCTCACGAACGAGTTGCGGGCTGCGAACTCGTCGTCTCGACGGCCTCCGTCGGCGGGGCGGTCGGAGCACGCCGCTGATGTGACCGGCCGCGAGGGCGCGTGGTAGAACCGACCGAGCCATGGGCAGCCTGGACAGCTACCTCCCGATCTTTCTCCTCATCCTCCTCGGCATCGCGTTTGCGAGCCTCTCGTTCGTCGCGTCCAAGCTGCTGGCTCCGCAGCGCCCGACCTCCGCCAAGGAGGCGCCTTACGAATGCGGCATCGAGCCGACACGCGAGCCCACCAGTCGGTTCCCCGTCCGCTTCTACCTCGTCGCCATGATCTTCATCGTCTTCGACATCGAAGTGATCTTCCTGTTCCCGTGGGCGGTCGTGGAGAACCAGTTGGGGCGCTTCGGCCTCGTGGAGATCATCGTGTTCGCGGCGGCCGTCTTCATCTCGTTCATCTACCTGATCTCCAACGGGGCCCTCGATTGGGGACCCGTGAAGCGAGTCAAGCCCGTGACCCCCGAGGCCATCCGCACGACGGGCTCCACGGTGCGCCGGGTGCCACCGCCGGCCGGCCCCGGCCGAGCCGTGGGAGCCGGAGCTACCCGCCCGGGTTCTGACAGCGGCGCCGACGGCGGCGAGGGCGACGAGGCCACCGAGACACCTGCGGCCGCCGGTTCACCCGGCGGCGAGGCCGCCTGAGGCGGTCGAGGCAGCTCATGGGGCTCGAGGACCTGCAGCACAACTTCCTCACCGGCCAGCTCGAGGAGCTCGTCAAATGGGCAAGGCGATCGAGCGTCTGGCCTGCGACGTTCGGGCTCGCCTGCTGTGCCATCGAGATGATGGCGGCCGGAGCCGCCGACTTTGACCTGGCCCGGTTCGGCATGGAAGTGTTCCGCGCCTCTCCCCGCCAAGCCGACCTCATGATCGTGGCAGGCCGCGTCTCCCAGAAGATGGCGCCGGTGCTGCGCCACGTGTACGACCAGATGGTCGAGCCCAAGTGGGTCATCTCGATGGGCGTGTGCGCCTCCACCGGCGGGATGTTCAACAACTACGCCATCGTGCAAGGCGTCGACCAGATCGTCCCCGTCGACGTCTACGCCCCCGGCTGCCCACCGAGCCCACAGACCCTCATCCACGCCATCTTGACGTTGCACGAGAAGATCCGTACCGGGGAGCTGACGAGGCGCCCGGACGAAGGCGTAGGCGAAGGCATCCACGTGAGCGAGCCGGTCCCCGGTTGGGTGCAGCCGCAGGCGTCACCCGTCCATCTGGGGACGCCTCGGTGAGCGGGGACGCCACCGTGACCGACCGTCCGTCGAGCGAGGCCGAGGCGGGCGACGACGCCGAGCCGGACGAGGGCGGCGCAGCAGGCGCCGGCACTGAGGAGCCCTCCGACGGGGACCTCCTCTCGCTGCCCGACCTTGCGGGCGTGCCGTCGGCGAGGGTACGTGGCCAGCTCGTCATGCATCCTGGTCGGGAGTCGTACGTCGCCGCCGTCGATGCGCTCCGCCGCGCCGGCTTTGCTCTCTGTTCCGATCTGTGCGCCGTCGACTACCTCCATCACCTCGAGCGCGAGGTCGTGCCCGGTGTCGAGCCAGAGCGCTTCGAAGTCGTCGTCAACCTGACGTCCATCACTCGGGCGCAGCGGGTTCGCATCCGTGTGCAGGTCCCCGAGAGCGACCCGCGACTGCCGACGCTCTTCGGCGTCTACCCCGGCACCGAGGCGATGGAGCGTGAGGCCTACGACATGTTCGGCATCGTCTTCGACGACCACCCGGACATGACGCGGATCCTCATGCCGGAGGACTGGGAAGGTCACCCTCTCCGCAAGGACTACAGCGTCGGACGCGTTCCCGTGCAGTTCAAGGAAGCCCCCGGACCGCGATGAGCGACACGACGACCCCTGCCGGCGCCGAGCAGCCCAGGAAGTGGACCGGGCGCGACTGGGCCGACCACGACTCCGCTGTCCTCAGACTGCCCGAGGGCCTCGTGCTCGACCCGGACGACATCGACGTCGAGTTCGGCGAGGACGAAACGATGATCATCAACATGGGTCCTCAGCACCCGTCGACGCACGGTGTGCTGCGGATCATGATGGAGCTCGAAGGCGAGACGGTCGTCCGCTCCAAGCCGGTCATCGGCTACCTCCACACGGGCATGGAGAAGACGGGTGAAGAGCTCACCTACGTGCAAGGCGCCACGAACGTCACTCGCATGGACTACCTCTCGCCCCTGCACAACGAGCTCGTCTACTCGCTCGCCACCGAGGAGCTCCTCGGCCTTGAGGTACCGCCGCGGGCGACGTGGATCCGCATGCTCATGTGCGAGCTGAACCGCATCTCCTCCCACGTCATGTGGACGGCCACCAACGGCATGGATCTCGCCTCCACCTCCATGATGATCTACGGCTTTCGCGAGCGGGAGATGATCCTGTCGTTCTTCGAGAAAACGACCGGCCTTCGCATGAACCACGACTACATCCGCCCGGGTGGCGTGGCCGCCGATCTGCCCGACGGCTGGGAAGATGACGTGGCGGCGATCATCGACACCGTCCCCGGTCGAGTCGACGAGTACGACGAGCTCCTCACCGGACAACCGATCTTTCGGGAGCGGTGCGAGGGAGTCGGCATCATGAGCCCCGACGTCGCCCTCGCCCTCGGCGCCACGGGCCCCATCCTGCGGGCGTCCGGCGTTGCCTGGGATATCCGCCAAGCAATGCCGTACCTGTACTACGACCAGGTCGACTTCGACGTGATCGCCGGCACCGTGGGAGACACCTTCGACCGATACGCCGTCCGCCTGAACGAGATCCGCGAGTCGTGCCGGATCGTCGCCCAGATCCTCGAGAAGTTGCCGCGGGGCGACTACCGATCGCAGGACAAGAAGGTGACGCCGCCACCGCGGGCGCGCATCGACGAATCGATGGAAGCCTTGATCCACCACTTCAAGATCTTCACGCGGGGTTTCGAAGTGCCGGCGGGCGAGGTGTACACCGCCGTGGAGTCCCCTCGCGGCGAGCTCGGGTGCTACCTCGTCTCCGACGGCACGAACAAGCCGTACCGGTTGCACGTACGCGCACCCAGCTTCGTCAACCTGCAGTCGCTGCCGGCCTTGCTGCGCGGCGGGCTCATCGCCGATGCCATCGCCGTCATCTCCTCGGTCGATCCGGTCATGGGGGAGGTGGACCGTTGACGGAGGACGCCGGACTCAGCAGCTTGAGCCTCGAGAGGGCCGAGGCAATCGTCGCCTGCTACCCCGAGCGCCGGTCCGCCCTCATCCCCTTGTGCCACCTCGCCCAGTCGGAGCACGGGTATCTCACGGCCGCCTCGATGGAGGACATCGCCAAGCTCGTGGGGTGCTCGCCGGCGGAGGTGCGCGGCACGGCCAGCTTCTATGACATGCTCCACCTCGAGCCGGTCGGGCGCTACGTCTTCGCCGTCTGCACGAACATCGCCTGCATGCTCGCAGGCGCCTACGAGGTCCTCTCGTACGCCGAGCAACGCCTCGGCATCCGTGTCGGCCAGACCACCCAGGACGAGATGTTCACGCTGGAAGAGGCCGAGTGCCTCGCCGGCTGCGACAAGGCGGTGTGCGTGCAGGTGAACCACCGGTTCTTCGGGCCGATCGACGGAGATGCCTTCGATCGGCTCGTGGACGATCTCGCCGCGGGGCGCCTGGCCGAGACGGTGCCGCCTCACGGGGTCCTCAACCGGGTGAGCCGTGCCGTCGTGCTGCCGGCCAAGGCGGCCAGGGAAGCCAAGGCGGCCGAAGCGGGTGCGGGCGGGGGCGCCTCGTGATCACCGAGCACCCTCGCATCGTCACCTCGCGGCTCGAGTACGACGACTCCTACACCCTTGCCCGCTTCCTCGCCACGGGGGGCTACGACGGCCTGCGCAAAGCGCTCTCGATGACCCCCGAGCAGGTGTTCGAGGAGGTCAATGTCGCCAGCCTGCTCGGACGCGGGGGCGCCGGCTTCCCGGCCGGCCGGAAATGGTCGATGAGGCGGCCGGCCGACACCACCTACCTCGTCATCAACGGCGACGAGAGCGAACCGGCCACCTTCAAGGACCACATGCTCATCGAGCGCGACCCCCATCAGATCATCGAAGGGACCATCATCGCCGCCTACGCCGTTGGCGCTGCCGCTGCCTTCATCTTCTGCAGAGGCGAGTTCGCCCTCGGCTACGAGCGGCTGCTGCAGGCCTGCAACGAGGCGTACGAGGGCGGAGCGCTCGGGGCGGACATCCTCGGGTCGGGTTTCTCTCTCGACCTCGTCATCCACCCTGGAGCCGGCGCCTACATCTGCGGGGACGAGACCGGGCTGCTGGAGAGCCTCGAAGGCAAGCGGGGTTTCCCGCGCATCAAGCCGCCCTACTTCCCTGCGGTCATAGGCCTCTACGGCGAACCGACCATCGTCAACAACGTCGAGACGATGTCGAACCTGCCCTGGATCGTGCTCAACGGAGGCGCCGCCTTCACCGCCCTCGGGCAGGGCTCGTCGGCCGGCACCCGACTGTTCGCCCTCTCCGGGCACGTGGAGCGACCGGGCTGGTACGAGGTCGAGATGTCGAAAACGACCTTCCGTGACCTCATCTACGACCGGTCGCTCGGCGGGGGCGTGCGCGGCGGGCGTGCGCTGAAGGCATTCATCCCCGGTGGCGCCTCGGCGCCCTGGTTCTTCCCCGAGCACCTCGACATCGGGCTCGATCAAGATGCCGTCGGTAAAGCCGGCTCGATGCTGGGATCGGGCTCGATCGTCGTCATGGACGAGACGAGCTGCCCGGTGCGGGCGGCCTGGCGGATCACGCGCTTCTTCGCCCGTGAGTCGTGCGGGCAGTGCACCCCCTGCCGCGAGGGAAGCGGTTGGGCCGAGAAGATCCTGCGGCGCATCGAGGACGGCTTCGGGCGCGAGGAGGATCTCGACCTCCTGATGGACCTGTGCGACAACATCGCCCCCGGTCTGGGCTGGCCGCCGAAACAGACGACGATCTGCCCTCTCGGTCCCTCCATCCCGTCGCCGATCACTTCGGGCATCACACGTTTCCGAGACGAATACCTCTTGCACGTGAAAGAGGGCGGCTGCCCGATGCCACCGGACGAGGTGCAGCGTGGTTGAGATCACTCTCGACGGCCGCCCCGTGCAGGCGGCAGACGGTGAGCTCATCATCGCGGCGGCCGAACGCGCCGGGGTGTACATCCCGCGGTTCTGCTACCACCCACGCATGAAGCCGGTGGGCATGTGCCGGATGTGCCTCGTCGAGGTGTCCGGGCCGCGGGGCGCCTCGCTGCAACCGGCGTGTTTCGTGTCCGTCGCCGACGGCCAAGAGATCTCCACCGTCTCACCGCCGGCCCGCAAGGCGCAGGAGGGCGTCCTCGAGTTCCTCCTCGTCAACCACCCGCTCGACTGTCCGGTGTGCGACAAGGGGGGCGAATGTCCGTTGCAGGACCAGGCCGTCTCCTACGGTCCGGGTGAGAGCCGCTTCGTGGAGGAGAAACGCCACTGGGCCAAGCCCATCGCCCTCGGCCCCCTCACCCTCCTCGACCGCGAGCGCTGCATCCAGTGCGCACGCTGCACCCGTTTCGCCGAGGAGATCGCCGGTGAGCCGCTCATCGACTTCTACGAGCGCGGCGACCGCATCGAGGTGGCCGTGTTCCCGGAGCGGCCGTTCACGTCCTACTTCAGCGGCAACACCGTGCAGATCTGCCCTGTCGGCGCTCTCACGTCCGTCCCCTACCGCTTCAAGTCGCGGCCCTGGGACCTCGAGCAGGTCGAGTCGACGTGCACGTACTGCGCCGTCGGCTGCCGCATTGCCGCCCAGTCGTCGGCGGGCTCGCTCGTGCGATACCTCGGCATCGATTCCGAGCCGGTCAACCAGAGCTGGTTGTGCGACCGCGGTCGCTACGGCTACGAGGCGACCTCGAGCCCCGAGCGTCTGACGACCCCGTTGCTCCGCCGCGACGGCGAGCTCGTGCCGGTCGGTTGGAACGAGGCGCTCCGGGTGGTGGCCGATCGCCTCGCCCAGGTGCCGGCCGAGACCGTCGGCATCATCGGCGGTGCTCGCCTCGCCAACGAGGATGCCTACGCCTGGTCGAAGCTCGCCCGCAGCGTCATCGGCACCGACAACCTCGACGCCCAGCTCGGCGACGGCTTGCCGGCCGAGCTCGTGTGCTCGATTCCGCGGGCGACGATCGAGGACGCCTGCGCCGCCAAGGCCGTCGTCGTGCTCGCGGGGGATCTTCGGGAGGACCTGCCCGTGCTGCACCTGCGGCTGCGGGCAGCGGCTGCCAACGACGCCCTGGCGGTCATCGACTGCTCGCCGGTCCCGACATCGCTCGGCGCCGTGGCCGCCGCCTCTCTCATCTACCGCCCGGGCGAGTCCGTCTCGCTCGCCCGCGGCCTCGTCGGGACCTCCTCCGAGGTCCCGGCCGTCAGCGCCGAGGCCCTGCAACGGGCACGGAAGGTCCTGGCGGCGGCACTGGAGGCCTCGCCGGACGGGAGCGGCATCGTCATCGTGCTCGGTCGGCCCTCCCTGGCCGAGTCGTCCGCCCAGCTGGCGGCGGCGGCGGGTGTCCTCGCGGAGGCATGGCCGGCGGCGCGCTTCCTCCCCGCCCTGCGACGGGCCAATGTCCACGGAGCCCTCGACATGGGCCTTGCCCCGGGCATCCTGCCCGGTCGCGTCACCCTCGCCGAGGGCGGGGAATGGTACCGCTCGAGCTGGGGCTCGCTGCCGGATCGCGCCGGGTTGGACACGGTCGGAATGCTGGAGGCCGCCACGAACGCAGAGATCGGGACGCTCGTCCTCCTCGGGGCCGACCCGCTCTCCGACTTCCCCGACCGGCAGCTGGCGACGAAGGCGCTCGAGGCGGTCCCGTTCCTCGTCGCCGTCGACGCCCTTCCCAGCCCTTCGACGATGCTGGCGGACGTCGTCCTGCCTGCCGCCACCTCGATCGAGCGGGCTGGATCGACGACCAACATCGAGGGGCGGGTCACGCGTCTCGCCCAGAAGGTGGTGCCTCCCGGGCAGGCCCGCCCGGACTGGATCATCGCCGTCGAGCTCGCCGGTCTCCTCGGCGGAGAGCTCGGCTTCGAGGGTGTCGACGGGATTTGGGAGGAGATCGAGGCACTCGCTCCCTCCCATCGCGGCTGCAGCCTGGCAGCTCTGCTCGCGCCGGCGGCGGGCGACGGGATCGTCGTGCCGTTGCCCTCGACGGCGGTGGCGCCCCGCCCGGTCGAGCGCATCGACCCGATGGCCACACCCGGGATCACCTCCGTGCAGGAACAGGGCGCACCCCTCTACGCCGGAGCGGTCCTCGAAGTGGAGGGCCCGGAGGCTGACACCGGCAACAACGGCTCACCCAGCAGGCCAGCGCTCATGACGATGAAGGCCGGCCAGTTCGCGGCGCCGTCGTCGCCGCCGCTCGACGGCTACGCCTTCCGTCTCGTCACGAGGCGCTCGCTCTACGACCAGGGCACCCTCTTGCAGGCCGCCCCGTCGCTTTCGCCGCTCGTCCCGAGCCAGGCGCTCCGCCTCCGTCCGAAGGAGATCGAACAGCTGGGCGTGCACGAGGGCGAGCAGGTGCGGGTTCGCTCCCTCACGGGCGAGCTGATCGTGGCCGTCGTCGCCGACGACTCGCTGCCGGGCGGCGTGGCCGTGCTGCCCTTCGGCGTCGTCCCCGTCGACCAGCCGAGCGCCGCCGACCTGTTGGACTCGTCGGCGATCGTCTCGCACGTGCGAGTGGAGACGCTCGCCTGATGGGCGACCCTCTCTTCTTTCGCGGCCTCGACCTCGGCGTCTTCATCATCGTCGTCGTGAAGGTCGTCCTGGCCTTCGCCTTGCTGATGGTCTCGGTCATGTTGATGATCTGGTTCGAGCGCAAGGTCATCTCCGACATGCAGAACCGCATCGGGCCGAACCGGGCCGGTCCCTACGGGATCCTGCAGACGCTCGCCGACGGCATCAAGCTCTTCTTCAAGGAAGACCTCATGCCGACACAGGCGGACCGCGTCGTCTTCAAGCTTGCGCCCTACCTGGCGCTGCTGCCGGCGCTGCTCATCTTCACGGTCGTCCCCGTCGGCGGCGTCGTCACGATCGCCCATCACACCGTCGAGCTGCAGGTGGCCGATCCGCCCATGGGCATCCTCTTCCTGCTCGCCCTCTCGTCGGTGGCCGTCTACGGGACGATGCTGGCGGGGTGGTCGTCGGGCTCGAAGTACCCCCTCCTCGGCTCGGTGCGAGCGAGCGCCCAGATGATCTCCTACGAGGCGGCCATGGGCCTGTCGATCGTCGCCGTTATCCTCGAGAGCCACTCCCTCTCGACGCGGACGATCGTCGACGTGCAAGCGTCGAGCGTCCTGCACTGGAACGTGTTCCGGACCGGCATCGTGCCCTTCTGCATCTTCCTCGTCGCCATCACCGCCGAGCTGCAGCGTCCTCCCTTCGACCTGAGCGAGGGCGAGCAGGAGCTCGTCGGTGGCTTCCACACCGAGTACACCTCGCTGCGCTTCGCCCTCTTCTTCCTCGCCGAGTTCATGAACACGATCACGATGTCGGCCATCATCGTCACCCTCTTCCTTGGAGGCCCCGACGGGCCCGGCTTCCACTTCCTCCGCTGGCTCTGGCCGATCCTCTGGTTCGCCGGCAAGACGCTCGTGTTCCTCTACGGCTACGTCTGGGTGCGTGCCGCCCTGCCACGCATGCGCTACGACCAGCTCATGGACTTCGGCTGGAAGTTCCTCATCCCCCTCTCGCTCGGCTGGCTGCTCATCATCGCCGCCATCCAGGAGAGCCGCCTGTGGGGAGTCGCCGTGCTCCTCGCCTGCGTTCCCACCTACCTGCTCCTGCAGAGGTCCCGCCAGGTGAGCCGCCGGCGACGCGAGCTCCTTGCGGACGAGCATGAGCGGGCACGGCCGCGGCCGGCCCCCCGGCAGGTGTTGATGCGCTCGCTTCTCGAGGAAACGCCCGGAGGTGAGGACTGATGCTGCCGCCGTTGTTCGGAGGGTTCAAGGTGACGATCCGGCAGGTGTTCGAACCGAGGGTCACGACCCAGTACCCGAAGGCGAAACAGCCGAAACCCCCCCGCCTTCACGGCCGCCACGTCCTCAACCGCTACGAGGACGGCATGGAGAAGTGCATCGGCTGCGAGCTGTGCGCCGCCGTCTGCCCGGCCGACTGCATCTACGTGCGCGGGGCGGACAACCCGCCGGATGAGCCGGTTTCTCCGGGGGAGCGGTTCGGCTTCGTCTACGAGATCAACTACCTGCGCTGCATCCACTGCGACCTGTGCGTCGAGGCGTGCCCCACACAGGCCATCACGGAGTCGAAGATGTTCGAGTTCTCCTTCACGAACCGGGCGGACGCCATCTACACCAAGCGCGAGCTCGTCGTCGGAGACGACGGCAAGCCGCAGGAGCAGCCCTGGGAGGACTGGCGCAAGGAGGAGGACCGGCACACCTCCGGCTGGATGCGGGCGACCTCGCCATCGGGCTCGGCCGAGTACGAGGGTGAGGTGCAGTGGTCGGGCGAGCTGGGCTACGGCGTGCGCCCGCCCGAGGGGGGCCAGAGCGACAAGCGCGACGACGGTGCCACCGGCAACGTGTCCGTCCGAGTCGTCGAGCGGGACAAGATCTCCCGTCGCCTGGGCGGAAGGGCTCGCTGAGCGGTGCAGCTCCTCCTCGCCACGGCAACGCTCCCCGACACGATCACCTTCGCTGTCGCGGCCGCCATCTGCATCATCGGCTCGGTCGGCGTCGTCGTCTCCACCCACCCGGTGCACTCCGCCCTCATGCTCGTGATGACCCTGTTCGGCGTGGCGGTGCTCTTCGTGGAGGAGAACGCCCAGTTCCTGGCTGCGGTGCAGGTGATCGTGTACGCGGGCGCCATCGTGGTGCTCTTCCTCTTCGTGATCATGCTGCTGGGGATCGACCGCGCCGAGTCGATCGCCGCCGACCCGCTGAAGGGCCAACGCGCCACCGCCCTCGTGCTCGGGGCGCTCGTGCTCGCCGAAGTCGTCCTCCTCGGCCGCGGGCGATGGCCGACGGGCGTGCACGCGGCGGCGGGCGCCCTCAACCAGGCCGGCAAGCCGAACGTGAACGTGCTGGGCGTCTCGATCTTCACGACGTACCTGCTTCCCTTCGAGATCACGTCCGCCCTCCTCGTGATCGCCATCGTGGGTGCCGTCGTGCTCGCTCGCCGCCCGCGACGCGACGGGAGCGTTCCTGCGGTCATCGGCGACGAGGCGGACGGCGGCGCCGGCTCTCCGGCCGACGAGCTCGAGCCCGCTCCGGCCGGCGTAGGCGAGGACGTCGACGAAACGGAGTCCCCGGCATCGGGCGTGCCCGCCGGTCGAAGTGACGAAGGGAGCCGACCATGACCGTCAGCGCCGCCTGGTACCTCACGCTCGCGGCCGCCATGTTCACCATCGGTGCCATCGGCCTGCTCGTGCGCCGCAACGTCCTTGTGATGTTCATGTGCGTCGAATTGATGCTGAACGCAGCCAACCTCACCTTCGTCACCTTCGCCCGAGAGCTGAACGACATCGGAGGGCAGGCCGTCGTCTTCTTCGTGCTCGTGGTCGCCGCCGCCGAGGTGGTCGTCGGGCTCGGCATCATCGTTGCCATCTACCGGCGCCGCGTGGGCGCCACCGCCGACGACATCCATGTGATGAAGGGCTGACGGCCACGTGCTGAAGGTCGCCTTCCTCATCCCCCTCTTCCCCTTCCTGGGGTTCCTTGTGCTCACCGCCTTCGGGCGGAAGCTTGGGAACCCGCGGGCGGGATGGCTCGCCACGATCATGGTGCTGGCGTCGTTCGTGTCGGCTGTCGTCGTGTTCGCCGGCCTGCTCGGGCGGGCGACGGGGGCACGTTCCTACACCCAGACGTGGTACTCGTGGATCTCGGTCGACCGGCTGCACGTGACCGCAGGTGTCCTCATCGACCCCCTCTCGATGACGATGGCGCTCTTCGTCACGGGCGTGAGCACGCTGATCCACCTGTACTCGATCGGCTACATGGAGCACGACGAGGACTTTCCGAAGTTCTTCCTCTACCTCAACTTGTTCGTGTCCTCGATGCTCATACTCGTGCTGGCGGGGAACTTCCTCCTCACGTTCCTCGGCTGGGAGGGTGTCGGCGTCTGCTCCTACTTCCTCATCGCTTTCTGGTTCGATCGGCCGAGCGCCGCCAGCGCCGGCAAGAAGGCCATGATCTTCAACCGCATCGGCGACGCCGGCTTCCTGCTGGCGATGTTCCTCATCTTCGAGCGGACTGGAAGCCTGCAGTACGAGACCGTCTTTGCCGCCGTAGGTCACGTCGGCACGCCCTCTCTCACCGCCATCGCCCTCCTGCTCTTCCTCGGCGCCGTCGGCAAGTCGGCCCAGCTGCCGCTCTACCCCTGGCTGGCCGACGCCATGGAGGGCCCGACCCCGGTGTCGGCGCTCATCCACGCCGCCACGATGGTGACGGCGGGCGTCTACCTCATGTGCCGGATCGCCCCGATCCTCCACCTGGCGCCTGACGCCGCCCACGTCATCGCCATCGTCGGCGCCGCCACCGCATTCCTCGGGGCCACGATCGCCTGCGCGCAGGACGACATCAAGAAGATCCTCGCCTACTCGACGATCAGCCAGCTCGGTTACATGTTCCTCGCCGCCGGTGTCGGCGCCTACGTAGCTGCCATCTTCCTGATGCTCACGCATGCCTTCTACAAAGCGCTTCTCTTCCTCGGCGCCGGCTCGGTCATCCACGCCATGGACGACGAGCAGGACACGAAGCGCTTCGGTGCCCTTGCCAGGCTCATGCCGATCACGAGCGTCACGTTCCTCGTCGGCTGGCTGGCCATCGGGGGCGTGCCGCCCTTGTCCGGGTTCTGGTCGAAGGGTGACGTCCTCATGAACGCCTACGCCCTCAGCCCGCTGCTGTACGCCATCGCCGCCCTGACGGCCCTGCTCACCGCCTACTACCTCGGCCGCTGCTACCTCCTCACCTTCAGCGGGCAGCAGCGATGGTCCGAGGCGCGCCGCAGCGGCGATGGCACGCACGCCTCCTCCGCCGGGCATGCCGCCTCGGCTGCGCACCCAGCAGGGAGTGAGGGCGCCGGCCTGCACCCGCACGACCCCGGTTGGGTCATGACGCTCCCGCTCGAGGTGCTGGCCGCCGCCGCCGTGGTCGGCGGCATCATCAACCTTCCTTTCCACCCCCTCGACTTCCTGGAGCGCTGGCTGAACCCGGTCGTGGGTGCCGAACTGCTGCAGACCCACTTCTCGACCGGCGCCCAATGGGCCTTCGCCCTCGGCGACGCCGTGCTGGCCGGCTTCGGCGTGGCGATCGCCCTCGGCTTCTGGCGTCGCACGGCCGAGCATCCGGAGCTGGAGCCTTCCTTCTTCCGCCGGGCCTGGTACATCGACTGGGCCTACGACCGTTTCATCGCCGGCGGCTCGGCGGACCTCGCCCAGCTGACCGCTGACGACGTCGAGACGAAGGTGATCGACGGGGCCGTGAACGGCTTCGGCGGTTTCGTGGCCGCAAGCGGCCGCCGTCTGCGGCGGGTGCAGACGGGTTACGTCCGTAACTACGCCCTCGGACTCATGGGCGGCCTCGTCGTGGTGCTCGCCTACATCGTCGTGCGGGCGGCATCGTGAGCGGCTTCCCCTACCTCACCGTTCTCGTGCTGCTGCCGGCGGGCGCCGCCGTCGTGCTGCCGCTCCTCGTGTCGCTCGCCGCACCGTCCAACCCGGAGATCGAACGACGCCTCGTGCAGGTCGTCGGCTGGGCAGGCGTCCTCGCCACCCTCGGCATCGCCATCGCCGTGCTCGCCACCTTCGCCAGCGGTTCCGGCGGGTTCCAGCTCGTTACCAGCCACACCTGGATCTCCTCCCTCGGCATCCGCTGGACGCTCGGTGTCGACGGGATCTCGCTCTTCCTCGTCCTCATGACCGCACTGCTCTTCCCGATCGCTTTGGCGGCCGCCGGGCCGAGGCGAAACGACACGACCTTCGTCGCCTGGCTCCTCCTCCTCGAAGCGGCCTGTCTCGGGAGCTTCCTCTCCCTCGACCTGCTCGTCTTCTTCCTCTTCTTCGAGCTCACGCTCGTGCCCGTGTACTTCATCATCTCGGCCTTCGGCCACGAGCGGCGTGGATACGCCGCCGCCAAGTTCTTCCTGTACACACTCGGAGCTTCCGCCTTCCTACTCGTCGGCATCCTCTCGCTTGTCGCCATCCATGCCGGTCAAACCGGCGTGACGACCTTCGACGTCCGCGCCCTCGCCTCCACGCACCTCTCCGACACCGCCGGCGTGCTGTTGTTCCTCGCCTTCACGGCCGCCTTCGCCGTGAAGGCACCGATCTTCCCGTTCCACACCTGGTCACCGGACGCCTACCGGGAGTCCCCGGCGGCCGGCACCGTCATCCTCGCCGGCGTGATGGCCAAGCTCGGGACCTACGGCATCGTCCGCTTCGACCTCGAGCTGTTCCCGAAGGCGGTCGTGACGCTCGCTCCGCTGCTGCTCACCCTGGGAGTCATCGGGATCATCTATGGCGGGGTCGTGGCGGCGGTTCAGCGCGACCTCAAGCGCCTCATCGCCTACTCGTCGCTCGCCCATATCGGCTTCATCGTCGTCGGCGCCTTTGCCCTCACGGGGCCGGCGCTCTCGGGAGCCATCTTGCAGATGGTGAACCACGGCATCTACACAACCGCCCTGTTCCTCCTCGTCGCCATCATCTACCGGCGTTCCGGGAGCTTCTCCACGAAGGATCTCTCCGGCTTGCAGGCGAAGGCGCCCGTACTTGCCGGCATGTTCACCGTCGTCATGCTCGCCTCCATCGGAGTGCCGGGGTTGAACGGCTTTGTGGGTGAGTTCCTCATCCTTTCCGGCACCTTCCTCAGTCACCGGTGGTGGGCGGTCGCCGCCACCGGTGGCGTCGTGATCGCTGCCGTCTATCTGCTCTGGGCCTACCAGCAGGTCTTCCACGGCAAGCCGACGCCGAAGGAAGCCGGCTTCAAGGAGGTCACGTGGAGGGAGACGGCCTACATGGCGCCGCTCATCGGCCTCATCGTGCTCCTCGGCGTGTTCCCGGGACCTGTGCTGTCACGCATCACGCCCTCGGTTGACCTGCTCGTAAACCACGTCGAAGAGGTGGGGCACGTGAAGGTGCCTGCCGAGGGCCAACCGGTGACGAAGGTGGCGCTCAGGGCGAGCAGCGACGACGCCGGAGGTGCGCCATGAACCTCCTCTCCGTGGCGGTCATCCATACCCCCCACGTCGACTACACGGCCATAATGCCCGAGCTCATCTGCCTCGGCGGCGCCCTCGTGCTCCTCCTGACAGGGGCGCTCAACGTCCGTCAGATCCCGACGGTCGTCTACACGGCCATGACGGTCGCCATCTCCGTCGCTGCCCTTGTCAGCTCGCTCGTCCTCTGGCACATCGTCCAGCTGCACGGCGCCTTCGCGGCGGTGGCGAAGTCGCTCGCCATCGACGGCTTCTCCACCGCCTTCGTCGTGCTCTCGTCGTGCATCCTGATCGTCGCCGCCCTCGTGGCCGACGGCTACCTGCGTCGCGAGGAGATCCATGGCCCCGAGTACCATGCCCTCGCCCTGCTGGCGGCGTCCGGGGCGATGTTCATGGCGGCCGCCAACGACCTGATCGTCATCTTCCTCGGACTCGAGATCATGTCGATCCCGCTCTACATCCTCGCCGGCCTCGACTTGCGCAGGCAGGAGTCGGGCGAGGCCGCCATGAAGTACTTCGTCCTCGGCGCCTTCTCCTCCGCGATCTTCGTCTACGGCATCGCCCTCACCTACGGCGCCACCGGCTCGACGAACCTGGCGGAGATCGCCTCCTACCTCGCCACCAACGTGCTCACCTCCAACGGCCTGTTGTTGGCGGGACTCGCCCTCCTCCTCGTCGGCTTCGGCTTCAAGATCGCCGCCGTGCCCTTCCACATGTGGACGCCGGACGTCTACCAGGGGGCGCCCACACCGGCGACGGGCTTCATGGCGGCCATCGCCAAGGTGGGTGGGTTCGCCGCCTTGTTGCGGGTGTTCTTCTCGTCGTTCAACACCCTTGCGATCGACTGGAAGCCGCTCCTGTTCGTCCTGGCCATCCTCACGCTCGTGACCGGCGCTGTCCTCGGTCTCGTGCAGCGCGACATCAAGCGCATGTTGGCGTACTCCTCCATCAACCACGCCGGCTTCGTCCTGCTCGGCTTGCAGGCGGCGGCTACCTCCGGCATCGCCGCCAGCCTGTACTACGTCTTCGTCTACGCCTTCCTCGTCCTCGGCAGCTTCACCGTGATCGCCCTCGTGAGCTCCCGCGGAGACCGGGATCACCGCATCGAGAATTACCGGGGACTCGGTCGGCGTCAGCCCGTGCTGGCTCTGAGCTTCGCCATCCTCCTGTTGGCACAGGCGGGCGCGCCGTTCACGACGGGCTTCTTGGCCAAGTTGTACGTCGTCGAGGCGGCAGTGCAGGCGCACTCCTACGCCCTCGCCGTCATCGCCATGCTCTCGGGGGCGATCGCGGCGGCGTTCTACCTCCGGGTCGTCTTCGTCATGTACGGGAGCGGACCCGAGCCGGTGAGCGAGGCGGCGACGGCGGTTGCCGCACCCAGCGAGGCCTCCGCCGCCGGCCGCCTGCAACCGGCAGCGGAGGTTCCTGCGGCGCTCGGCGGTGAGACGTCGGCCCCGGCCGCCGCTTCGGGCGGCGGGGTGGCCGTCGCCGCCGCCGGCGTGGCCGTCGCCGTCGCCGGCGTGGGCGCTGAGGCGGCGGCGGCAGCGTCACTCTCCGGCCAACGGGTGGAGATACCCGTAGGCGCCCAGATCGGGCTCTTCCTCACCGTCGCCTTCACGATCGTGTTCGGTGTCTGGCCGGCCCCGCTCTTCGACTTCGTGCACGCGGCCCGGCTGCTGTTCTGAGCCGCAAGCAGCCCGCCCGCGTCAGCTCGTGGGCACTCCGGTGGCCGCGCTCGCCTCTCTCGTCGGCGTCCCTGCCGCCGGCTCCGGCGCCGACGGCACGAGGAACCGGCCGATGATCGGCAGCTCCCAGAAGCTCTCGGCCCTGGCGATGGCGAGGGCGGCGCCGAGCGACTGCTCGGCAGAGTCCCAGGCGACATAGCGCGGCTGCCATGCCGGGTCGAACTTGGCGTTGAAGCGCCAGAGGGACTCGATCTGCATCGTGTCGGACATGCGCCGCAGCACCCAGCGCTCCACCTTGGCCGGCAGACCGTCGCCGGCCTCGCCCGCTAGAACGGCTCGCATCATGGCGAAGTTGAGGCCGAGCCCGGTGTGCCCCGTCTCGCGCATCTGCTCCATGGTGCGCACGAGGATGAAGTCGAACAGGCCGTTCGGGTGGTCGCCGTTGTCGCGCCGCATGAGGTCGAGCGAGTAGCCGTTGATCGCCGGCGCGGGCACGAACTGGCAGAAGGCCACGGCACGCCCGGCGGGGTCCGACGCGACGGCGAGCAGCAGACCCTCGTCGTGCGGGTCGAAGACGCGGCCGAGCGTCATCGAGAAGCCGCGCTCGACGCCACCTCGCCGGCTCTGGATCATGACCGACCGCAGCGCCTCGGCGAGGACAGGATCCACGTGCGCCGGATCGTGAAACGAGATCGTGTAGCCGTACTTGGCGATGCGGTTGACGGCTTGGCGCAGTCCCTTTTTCGACCCGCCCTCGAGCGACAGCTTCCGAACATCGACGACGCCTTCGTCGCCGATGTAGATGTCGCGCATGCCGGACTGGCGGTAGATCGGCAGCCACTCCTGGCTGGCCGCCAGGACGGCGATCGACCACCCGTGCTCGTCGGCGAAGCGGCGAAACCCCGCCCACAACCGCTCCCGCTCCTCGGCCGGACCGACGGGGTCAGGCGAGACCAGGCAGACGCCTGACCGTATGGCGTAGGCGACGACGCTGTCGCGATCGAAGAAGTGCTGCTTATCGCTCCGTAAAGCGAAGTAGTCGAGCGTGCCGCCTCGCCTGGTGACGATGTCTCGTGCCCGCTCGAAGTCCTCCGCCGCCTCCGTCTCGGCGGCGGACGGGCCAAGGGAGCCGGGGCCGTCACCGTTCGCCGCCGCCGTGAGGGCGGGCGGGCTCTCCCCGGTTGTGGCGGCACCCGGCCGCCGAGCGAGGCGCCGGTCGACGACAGGGCGGAAGACCAGCAGGAGGCCGACTGCGGCCAGGGCGATCCCGACCGCCAGCAAGGCGGGCGTGAGGAAGTCGGCCACCGAGTCCGGTAGCTGTACGGGGCTGATGCCGATGAGGCCTCCGGCGGCGTCGAGGAACGCCGATCGCAGCGGTAGCGACTGCACATTCGCGTGGTGGTGAGACTGGCGGTAGAAGGCGACCCCGAACCAGAGGGCGAAGGTCGTGAAGGCGGTCACGCCGATGGCGCCGCCGATGAGCGTCAGCAGCCCCGCCCGGATCGAGGGCGGGTCGTAGCGCCCTCGGAAAGCGTCCCGTGCCCACACGAGCCCTGCCAGCACAGCCAGGGCGAACAGTGCGGGCAGGATCTGGCCACCGCGGACGAGGTGGAGCACCGAGGTGAGCGCCTCGATGCCGATCGAGACCAACCAGGCGAGGCGCTGCCCTCTCCGCAGGCCGCGGGCGAGCAGGAGCAGGGCGACGCCGAAAAGAGCGTCGAGGGCGCCGGCCGCCTCGCTCGCACCGAGCGGGATGTAGCCCAGGTACGGGTGCAGGTGCCCTCTCACCTGCACCGGAACGAGGGCGCTGACGAGGTCGAGAACGCCGCTCAGAAGCACGACCGCAGCAGCGAGGCGGCGGATCAGCTTGCGGTGCCGGGTGGGGTCGTCGATCGGCGGCCAGCTGTCGCCGCCCGGGAACGACGCCACGACGGCGAGCTCGACGGGGGGTCGCCGCCTCCCGGCCGCCAGGCGCTCGAGCAGGCTGCCGGCCGCCCGTTGCTGGCGGGAGAGGTGGAGGCGGGCCCGCAGCTCGCCGGGAGTCGCCGCCCCCGCCGCCGCCGGCCCTTCCGCCGAGTCGGGCGAGAGGCCGCCGCCGGCGTCGATCTCGACGAAGGAGATCTGCTCGTCGCGGACGAAGACCGGCGGCATGCCGAGCACGGCGCGGCGCTCGTCTACGACCTCGGCACACGCACCCGTGTTTGCGAAGAAGCCCGTCCCCACCTTCACGAGCTCGGCTCGAAGCGTGTGACCCGTCACGAGTCCGGCGTACCCTTCGGCGACCAACCTGCGGGCGGCGTCCCGAGCCGAGTCGTTCGCACGGTCTCCGGGCGGCCCCAGCAGGGCGCTGCCGGGGCCGGCCCACACGCGGTGGTTCACGAAGCCGAGGAGGATGGCGGCGGCCAGCAGTCCGAGCGCCAGCGAGATGATCACGTCCCTCAGGTCGTGGGCGACGTGGATCGACCGTTCCCCGAAAAGGGCTATCTCCGGGAGGCGTGCGAGGACGGCGACGGCGATGGGAATGAGCAACCACCACGCGTAGCGTCCGAGGCGGCGGTAGGTGAGGCGCGACGTAACAAAACGCGGGAGGCCAGCCGGATCCGCCAGCCGGTCGATGCCTTCGAGCCAGCCCGTCTTTGAAGACTTGAGCGCCGGAAAGAGGTCGTAGACGGCATGATGGCCGAGCGGAGTGTCCCTCGGATCGGTCGGATCGCCGAACGAGTTGAGGGCGTCGTAGCGCCATCCCGGCTCGACCCGAACGACCTGAGTGCCCGACCTCGTCTCCACCTCCAGGTCGGCGGAGAGCGCCACCTCGAACCCGGCAGCGGCCACGGCCGCCATCGTCGCCGGCTCGTAGCAGATGGCCCGGTCCCGGGTGCCCGGCAGCAGAATGAGGCGGTGGTCGTCCTGGCGCGACCAGGTCGTCGCGACCTCCACCAGATCGGAATGCGCCCGCAGCGCTGCCCGCAGCTCCTCGGCCGGCTGGTCGGAGAGCTCGAAGAGGTTGCCGGCCACGACGACGACACCCGCACCGGTGATCCCCTCGATGGCCGTCGCGAGCTCACGGGAGGCCGACGTCGACGCCCGTGTCGGGAAGGCGCTGAGGAAGAGGTCGCCGGCGACGATGACTCGCCCGCCGAGGGGCACGGCGACGGTGGTGCACGAGAGGGTGCAACGATCCGGGGCCATCGGGAACCATCTTGTCAGTGTTGCCGGTTGTCGGTGACGCCAAGAGGATGCCGCTGGGCGAGACATTGACACTTGCCGGCCCGCCGGGCTAAGTCTGGCGGATGACGGCCGACGGGCACACCGGCAACCAGGGAGCGACGATCGAGGACTACCTGGCAGAGGAGCGGGTGTTCCCACCGCCGGCGTGGATTCGATCCGAGGCGCTCCTGAGCACGCCGGCGATCTACGAAGAGGCGTCCGACCGGGAGCGCTTTTGGGCTGAGCAGGCGAAGGCCCTCACGTGGTTCGAGCCGTGGGAGAGGGTGCTCGACTGGCAGCTCCCCTTCGCCAAGTGGTTCGTCGGCGGCAGGTTGAACGTCGCCTACAACTGTCTCGATCGTCATGTCGAAGCAGGCGGCGGCGACAAGGTCGCCTACTACTTCGAGGGTGAGCCGGGCGACACGAGGACGATCACGTACTCCGAGCTGCTGGATGAAGTCGGCCGCTGTGCCAACGCCCTGCGGAGCCTCGGGATCGAGCGGGGCGATCGTGTGGCGATCTACATGCCGATGATCCCGGAGCTGCCGGTGGCCATGCTCGCCTGTGCCCGTGTGGGGGCGGCGCATTCGGTCGTGTTTGGGGGTTTCTCCGCCGATGCCCTCCGCGACCGGATCGAGGACGCCGAGGCCCGCGTCCTCATCACGGCCGACGGAGGCTGGCGACGCGGGCAGCCCGTCCGCTTGAAGGCGAGTGCCGACGTCGCCCTCGCTTCGGGCGGGCAGTCGATCGAGCACGTCATCGTCGTCCGGCGCCTCGGAGATGCCGTCGACGACACCGTCATGACCGAAGGGCGCGATCTGTGGTGGCACGACGTCGTCCAGCCGCAGGATCCGCACTGCCCGGCGGAGGCGATGGATTCCGAGGATCTCCTCTTCCTCCTCTACACCTCCGGCACGACGGCGCAGCCGAAGGGCATCATGCACACGACCGGGGGCTACCTCACCCAGGTTGCCTTCACGCACAAGTACGTCTTCGACCACGTGCCCGAACGCGACGTGTACTGGTGCGCCGCCGACATCGGCTGGGTCACGGGGCACAGCTACATCGTCTACGGGCCGCTCGCCAACGCCGCCACGAGCGTTCTCTACGAAGGCACACCCGACCACCCCGCTCGCGACCGCTGGTGGTCGATCATCGAGCGCTACGGCGTCACCATCCTCTACACGGCGCCGACGGCGATCCGGACGTTCATGAAATGGGGGGCCGAGCTGCCGGCCGCCCACGACCTCACGAGCCTGCGGGTGCTCGGCTCGGTGGGGGAGCCGATCAACCCGGAGGCCTGGATCTGGTACCAGGAGAACATCGGGGGCGGTCGCTGCCCGGTCGTCGACACCTGGTGGCAGACCGAGACGGGAGCGATCATGATCGCCCCCTTGCCCGGGGTGACCACGCTCAAGCCGGGGTCCGCGACGTTTCCCTTGCCGGGCATCTCGGCCGAGCTCGTGGACGAGTCCGGCACCGTGATCACCCGTGGCGGCGGCTACCTCACCCTCCCGCAGCCCTGGCCGGCGATGCTGCGCGGCATCTATCGGGACCCGGAACGCTACGCGGCGACGTACTGGAACCGCTTCCCCGGCCGCTACTTCGCCGGCGACGGCGCCAAGCTCGACGCCGACGGCTACCTCTGGCTCCTCGGCCGGGTCGACGATGTCATGAACGTCTCCGGTCACCGCGTCTCGACGACCGAGGTGGAGTCGGCCCTCGTCGATCACCCGAGCGTTGCCGAGGCCGCCGTCGTGGGTGCCAAGGACGACACGACCGGGCAGATGATCATCGCATTCGTGACGCTCCGCTCCGGCGTGGAGGCGAGCGACGAACACGGAGAGATGCTCCGTCGCCACGTGTCCGCCAAGATCGGGGCGCTCGCCCGCCCGCGAACGATCGTGTTCACCGACGACCTTCCGAAGACCCGTTCCGGCAAGATCATGCGGCGGCTGCTACGGGACGTGGCCGAGGGCCGAACGCTGGGGGACACGACGACGTTGGCCGACCCCACGGTGGTGGAGGAGCTGCGGACGCGCGCCGCCGAGCAGCCGGCGGAGGAGTAGCCGGCGGGGCCAGTCGGGCGTAGGGGCGTCAGTCCCGGTAGTTGCCGAACTGGAGCGGGATGTCGAAATCTGCCGCCTTCAGCTCGGCGATGACGCCTTGGAGGTCGTCGCGCTTCTTGCCGATCACCCGCACTTGGTCACCCTGGGTCTGGGAGCTGACACCTTTGAGGCCGAGGTCCTTCACGATCTTGTTGATGCGCTTGGCGTGATCGGACGAGATGCCGGCGTTCAGGGTCGCCACCTGGCGGACGGCACCGCGAGAGCCCTCCTCGATCTTGCCGTAGGTGACGGCCTTGAGGGACACCTGGCGCCGGACGAGCTTCTCCTCGAGTACCTGCACGAGGGCCCGCAGGCGGTCCTCGGTAGGGGCGTGCAGCGTGACCTCGTGGTCCTTCAGCTCCAGCGAGGCGCCCGTGTTCTTGAAGTCGAAGCGCGTGGCGACCTCCCGAGAGGCCTGGTCGACGGCGTTGCGTACCTCCTGCAGGTCGACCTCGGACGTGACGTCGAAGCTCGGCATTCGAGCAAGCTACCGCGAAGTGCGCCCGAATTGGCCCCTGGGCGATCGTCACGCTGGCGAGCCTCGATTATGGTGTCAGGCCGCGGGTCGGTACCCAAGTGGCCAAAGGGAGCAGACTGTAAATCTGTCGGCACAGCCTTCGAAGGTTCGAATCCTTCCCGGCCCACCGCAAACAGCTGTCGCCAAGGGATCGAGGAGGGCCGTGCCGCCGCCGGAGAAATTTCGAGCTCTCCTCCACCTTCGTCCACCTCGGGCTCGGCTCCATCGCCCGCGAGTTGCCGGACTTCGCCTGGACCGAGGAGTATCTCGAGGGCTACGAACGAGCGACCGCCGGCGACGGCCCCGAGGGCCGCCTCGTGACGATGAGCCCGCAGGCGACGACGTGGACGAGCTGGGAGCGCCACCCGGCCGGCGACGAGCTGGTCGTGCAGGTCGACGGGCGCAGCATCCTCATCCAAGACCTGGACGACGGCGAGCATCGCCTCGAACTCGGCCCGGGCGAAGCCGTCATCAACCCAAAGGGCGTCTGGCACACGGCCGACGTGGTGGAGCCCGGCACGGCTCTGTTCATCACGCCGGGGGTGGGGACCGAGCACCGGCCGCGCTGATCCGCCGTCTCCGCGGCCGTCCGACCGCCGGGGCGAGCAGGAGAGCAGCGCTCGCCAGCCCACCGGCGAGAGCGAGCGCTTGGGCGGCTGTCCAGCCGGGGGCGACGTAGAAGAAGGTCACCGTCGAGGTGCCGGCCGGCAGTGCGACGCTCTGGACGAGACCGTCCCTGCGCACGGCGACCGACGACACCCGGCCGCCGCCGCGCACGCTCGCCCGCCAGCCGGGCACGTCGGCGACGTTTCGCACGAGGGTGGCCGCCGTCGGCGTGCTCACCTTTACCGAGGCGCTCCCAGTGAACGGGTCGCTCGAGAGCACCCGGACGACCGCCCCGGCGCTCGTTATCCGGTACGGCGGGGCCGCCGCCTCGTTCACGAGCACCGAGAAACCCGCCACGCCTGCCACCTCCGTCCAGCCTCCCGCTCCGACGGCTGCCGCCAATGGCCCGCCGGTGAGGAAGGGCGCCCGCCCGATCGGGTCGACGAGGGGCTCGTCGACCCGAAGCGACGTGCGCATCGTGTCGCCCCCTAGCTCGAGGCCGAGCGCCGTCGGCGGCACCGGGTACGTGAGGGTGACCTCGTCGCCGTCGCTGCCCGCACGAACCTCGCCCACGCGTGCCGGCGCCGCCAGGCGACGGCCGCCGTCGCCCAGCAACTCGAGTGACGAGGCCAGCTGCTCGAGGGTGGCGTCCGAAATGACGCCGTCGCTGCTGAGCGTGATCCGATCGATCGCCACCGAGGTCCCGAACCAACGCACCAGCCTGGCTTGTGGGCCGAGCGAGAAACCGCCCGTGGAGCGGCTGCCCGACGGTGCGGTCACCAGCTCGGACGGGAGCGTGAAAAGAGCGCGAACTCCGAGAGCCGAGAACGTGCCGTCGGCGAGGGCGGCGGCTGAGGCGCCGTCTTGGATGTGGGTGTCCGTGGCGGCGGCATACGGGCCCCAGGTGAGCGACCCGTAGCCGCCGGCGTCGGCCTCCTCGGCGATGACGCCGAGATCGGGCGCCCCGATGCGGTCGAGGGCGCGGCCGTCGGTGAGGTGCGGGTCGACGACGAGATATCGATCGGAGCCGGTAAGAGCGGCGACGGCCACATGGTCAGAAGGGCTGAGGGAAGCGGCGTAGGACGGCGCCAGGGAGGACTGGTTGACGTCGAAGCCCACGAGGTCCACGACCACGAGCGCTGCCACGAGGAAGACCCGCCGTCGCCCCTGCAGGCGGCGACCGAAGAGGAGGAGGGCGGCGCCTGCAGCCGCCAGCACGGCGCTGAGGAGCAGATAGGGGACGACGCCACCGAGGGTCCAGCCCGTGCCCGCATGCGCCACGAGAGCGCCTCCGGCGGGCCTGCCCGTGATCAGCGTCGCCAGCACGACGCCGAGGATGCCGGCCAGGGGGACGAGGCCGGCGGCGATCTGACGGCGCGAGGGGTGCGAGACGAGCAGGGAGTCCAGGAAGTAACCGCTGAGCAGCGACGTCGCCAGGGCAAAGCCGACGAGGGCGCGGCTTGGCAGCCGCTGGTCGCCCACGACGGGCAGCTTGGCGATGACGTGCTCGAGCGGGGTGTGGTCTCCCGAGACGATCAGGAGCGCGGCCGCGCAGACGACGAGCCAGACGCGCCAGCGCCAGGCACCCGCCTGACGCCAGCTGACGAGCATCACGAACAGGCCGGCAAGGGCGAGCACGCCCGGGTACGCATCGACTTCGGCGAGCGGGAACGTTCCGCCGAAGGCTCTCGAGCCGAGCAGGCCGCCCCCGAGGACGTGGGGGACGAGGAGCTCGAGGAAGTTCGCCCCGTCGAGGGAGCCGCCGGAGATGAACGAGAAACTCGGGCGTGCCCGCTCCGAGACGGCCACGAAGGCAGCCGACGGAAGCCACTGCAGGGCGCCGATCGCCACGCCGATGGCAGCGCCGCCGAGCGCCCAGGCACACAGCCGCAGGCGTGCGACGGCGCGGCGCGCAGCCGCGAGCGGCTGCAGCACGAGGTGCACGAGGTAGGCCCCGCAGACGACGACGGTGTCTATGACGATGTCGGGACTTGCGCACAGGCATATCCAAGCCAGTGCCGCCGCCAGCAGGAGGCAGTACGACCGCCGCGACGACGGCGGCCCCGTTGCGAGGCCGTGGAGGGCCACGAGCGTCCAGGGGAGCGCCCCCGCCGCCGCGACGAAGTCCACGTGCACGAGCTGGGAGCTGAGGAACCCGCCGAGCCCGAAACCGGCTCCCGCCAGGGCGGCCGCCAGTGATCCGCAGCCGGTGCGCCGCAGGAAGACCTGACAACCGATGGCCGCCGCCGCCAGCACGACGATCTCGCCGATCACCCAGGCCGCCAGCGGGGGGAGGAGGGAGAACAGCAGTGTGATGGGAAGGAGGGCGTGCGCATTGGTCCCCGCCAGCAGCGGCGTTCCCGACCACAGGAAGGCGTCGTACAGGGGCAGGTGGCCGCTGCGCAAGATCTGTCCCGACAGATACTCGAGGGGGTAGTTCTGCACGACGTCGTCGCCCGTGATGAGCGGGTAGCCGGCCACGGCAGCGCCAACGAGAAGGACGGCCGGCAGCCCGCCGAGGATGCCGGCGGCCTTCCAATCCGCTCGTGCCCACGGCAAAGCGGTCTCGTTCTCCGTCGCGGGCACGACAGAGCCTACGGCGAGGGCCTGGCCTGCGACCGGACGCAAGCCGCTGGTAGCATCTGGCCGAAGCGGCCGCTCCCGAGCCCGTCCGGCGCTCAGGCGGGATGCTCCCTGCTCGAGCGGCCGGGTCCCGGTCTCGACTGCAACGGCCGCCATGCCACGGCGCACATCGGGAACGCGACAGGACGACATGAGGACCTCGGAACGCCTGAGCGGCGACGCACCCTCGCCGGGCCGAACGAGCGCGCTCATCGCAGCCGCCGGGTTGCTCCTCAGCCGGGTCGTTCAGCGGTTCAGCTGGTTACGCACCCCCGAGCCGGTGGCCGAGCCGTTCGTGTCCGGCGAGACCCGGCTGGGGAGGGCGTTGTTCTGGCCCGGCCTGATCGGAGCGGTCGGCTCGCTCCTCGTCCTCTGGGGGGCATCTCAGCCCACCTCGCCGTTCACCCTCAACCTGAACAACCTGAAGACGCTTACCGACCAGGCCCTCCCCTACGTGGTGAAACGCGTGTGGTACTTCGGCACAGGCTCTGGTACCGGCGGTCTCAACCCGCTCGTCGGCGTCGTGGTCGTGTACACCGGCATGTTCCTCATGATCCGTGCCTGGTTGGCCTTGGCGCGAGTGACTCGGAGCCATCCCGGCACCCCGATCCGCCGATTTGTGCCCGTATTCATCGCTTGGCTGTTGCCCCTTCTCGTGGTGGCACCGCTGTTCAGTCACGACGTCTTCAGCTATGTGGCACAAGGCGAGGAGATGACCCGCGGGTTCAACCCCTACATCTACCCGCCCTCGATCCTCGGCGTAGGTGCCAATCCGTTTGCCTCGCTGGTCGACCAGCTGTGGTCCAACGTGACCTCGCCCTACGGCCCGATCTTCCTCGCCTGCGCCGGCGGCATCGTCGCCCTCGTTCATCACAACTATCTGGCGGCCGTGCTCGGGTTCCGCCTCCTCGCCGTCTTCGGTGTCGTGCTCCTCGGGGTGTTCACGCCGCGGCTGGCGCGCAGCTACGGACGCGACCCGGCGGCGGCCTTCGTGCTCATAGCTCTCAACCCGCTCGTGCTGCTGCACCTCGTCGCCGGTGAGCACAACGACGCCCTCATGATGGGTTTGCTCGTAGCCGGGTTGGCATTCGCCCGCGAACGTCACCCCCTCCTCGGCGTCATGCTCTGCACGCTCGCCGGCCTCGTGAAAGTGCCTGCCCTCATCGGCGTCGTCTACATCGGCTGGGACTGGGCCGGCATCGGGGTCGACTGGCGGGCCAGGATCGCACCGGTCGCCAAGGCCTTGGCCGCCTCTGCTGCCACGATGGCGGCGGTCACCTATGCGGTCGGCATCGGATGGGGGTGGGTCGGATCCCTCCTCACGCCTGGAAGCGTGAGCTCCTGGATGGACCCGGCCACTGGTATTGGTGACCTCGTCGCCCGCATCGTCCATGGTGTCGGCCTCGGCGGGCACATGAAGACGATCGTGGGGGTCGCCCATGGGACGGGGCTCGCGGCTGCCGCCGTGGTCGCTGTCTGGCTGCTGCTCCACGCCGATGGCGGCATCAGCAGCCTGCGGGCGATCGGGCTGACGATGCTGGCGGTCGTCGTCCTCGGCCCCGTCATCCAGCCCTGGTACTTCGTCTGGGGGGTCGTCCTGTTGGCGCCGATCGCAGCCGGCCGGACTCGCTCGGCACTCGTGGTTCTGTCCGCGGTCATGTCCTACCTGGGGCTGCCTGGCGGCAAGGAACTGCTCGCCTACCTCGGCCACCACGGACCGCTCATGGTGGCGGCAGTGGCGGCGCTCGTCGCCGTCGGCGTCTTGTCGTTCGGTCCCCGGCTGTATGAGGTCGCGAAATTGCGACGTGAAGCGGTCGGCGGACTGCCTGCTCCAAGGGAGGGGCTGTGAGCTCTGCGCCGGCCGCCGTCGACCCTGCGGGCGCCGTCAAGATCTCGGCTGACGGTCCCGTCCTCACCGTCGTCATCGACCGGCCGCAGGTGCGCAACGCCGTCGACCGGCCGACGGCGGCCGCCCTGACGGCGGCGTTCCGCTCCTTCGAGGAGTCTCAAGACCTCGCCACCGCCGTCTTGACGGGGGCGGGCGGGACGTTCTGCGCCGGTGCCGACCTGAAGGCCATCGCCAGCGGGCGAGGCAACCGCGTCGAGGCGGACGGCGACGGCCCGATGGGCCCGACCCGCCTGCGCCTCTCGAAGCCGGTCATCGCCGCCGTCTCCGGGCACGCTGTCGCCGGCGGTCTCGAGCTCGCCCTCTGGTGCGACCTCCGCGTCGCCGACGCGACGGCCGTGTTCGGGGTCTTCTGCCGTCGCTGGGGGGTGCCACTCGTCGACGGGGGGACGGTGCGGCTGCCTCGTCTGATCGGCGCGAGCCGGGCGCTCGACATGATCCTCACGGGTCGACCCGTCGGAGCCGAGGAAGCGCTCTCGATCGGTCTCGCCAACCGCCTCGTACCAGCCGGTCGAGCCGTGACGGCCGCGCAGGAGCTGGCGGCGGAGCTGGCTCGCCTCCCGCAGGCCTGCATGCGCTCGGATCGGCTCAGCGTCCTCGAACAGGAGGGCCTCGACGAGGAGGCGGCCCTCGCCAACGAAGTGCAAAGAGGGGTGAGCGTGTTGGGCGAGGCGATGGCCGGGGCGGCTCGTTTCTCTGCCGGGGCCGGACGCCACGGCCGCGCCTCCGACTGAGCCGGCGGCGGCGCGCCCCGAGGTTGGCCGCTCAGAGCATCCGTTGGGCGAGAGCGACGTCGAGCCAGCGGCCGAACTTGCGACCGACCTCTCTCTCGATACCGATGATCTCGAAACCGCACGCCTTGTGGAGGGCGATCGAAGCGGTCTGCTCGGTCACGATCCTCCCGATCACCGAGTGGAAGCCGTGGTCGCGAGCGGCCTCGACGGCGCCATTCAACAGGAGGCGACCAACCCCTTGACCCCGGTAGCCCTCAGCCACGTAGACGGAGTCCTCCACCGCCGTGGCATACCCGGGGCGTGGGCGGTACGCCGACAGGGACGAGAACCCCGCCACGACTCCATCAGTGTCCGCAACGACCACCGGGTAGACGCCCGAGTGCCCCGACATCCAGGCTGCCTGGTCGCTCGGGCTACGGGGCACGAGGTCGAGTGTCGCCGTCGAGGTCAACACCTCGGTGTTGTAGATGAGGCGTATCGCCTCGGAGTCGCTCTCGACGGCCCGCCGCAGCAGCATGGCGGCCGATCGTAGTGATGCGCGGCGTCCGAGCCGGTATGATCTCGGCGCGTACATGCCCGCTGGGCGATGTCGCCCCCTTAGCTCAGTCGGCAGAGCACAGCCATGGTAAGGCTGGTGTCGTCGGTTCGATTCCGACAGGGGGCTCCCTCGGGTCCCGCAGGGGGCTCCAGGGCGGCGTAGCTCAGTTGGTAAGAGCACACGGCTCATAATCGTGGGGTCGCGGGTTCGAGTCCCGCCGCCGCTACCAGTACCCAAGACGCGCAGCGACCGAAGGATCGAGAGAGATGGCGAAGAACGAGAAGCGAGTACAGGTCACGCTGGCCTGCGAGGTCTGCAAACGTCGTAACTACATCACGACCAAGAACAAGCAGAACGACCGGGAGCGGATCGAGATGAAGAAGTACTGCCGCTGGGAGCGGCAGCACACGCTCCACAAAGAGACTCGCTGAGCTTCGTCCCGTTCCGGTCCCTCTCGTCGTGAGCGCGCTCCGAGTCCTTGACGCCGAGCAGCTCGAGTCTGAGCGGCCGGCGCTGGCCGAGCTGACCGAGGCGCTCGTCGAGCGCGCCCGCGCCGGCGACACCGCAGCCTTCGAGGAACTCGTCCGCATCACCTCTCCGGCCTGCTATGCCCTCGCCCTTCGGCTCGTCGGCAACGAGCACGACGCCCGCGACGTCATGCAGGACGCCTACCTGAGGGCCTTTCGAGGGCTGCGACGGTTCCGGGGAGAGGCGGGTTTCTCGACGTGGTTGCACCGGATCACGGTCAACTGCGCCGCCTCCCTCGTCAAAGGCCGCCAGAAGGCTTCTTGCGACCAGCTCGATGACTTCGTCGAAGCCGCCCAGTTGATCGAGCAGCGCTCAGACGGAAACCCGGAATCGGTCGCCAGCACGGCGGTGGACCGGGAGCGGCTCGTGGAGGCGCTGGCAGAGCTGCCCGACCCGCTCCGTCTCGTGGTCGTGCTGCGAGACGTCTACGACCTGTCGCATCGCGACATCGCCAAGGAGCTCGGAATCAGCCAGGCGGCCGCCAAGGTGCGGCTCCACCGTGCTCGGCGGCGGTTGCGCGAGCGCCTGTTCCCAGCCCGCCGGTCTGACACCGCAGACACCGCAGACACGATCGACACGGCGCCGGACGGCCTCGGGGTGGAGCCGGTGGCACTCGGGACTGCAGGCAGGCGGCCGCACGCGGCGCTGGAGCACTCGGCGTGAAGCGCCTGTCCGGCGCTGCCGGCGTCGTCGTCAGCACGGGCCGGAGCTGGGCGTCGCTCGCCCGCCCGCGGCGGCGCTTCGGGTTCGTGAGCTGCGCCGAGGTGGTCTCCGACCTGCCCCGCATCCTCGACGAGGGCCTGCCGGCGGCCGCCCCGCTCGTGGCGCACGTCGAGACGTGCCTCGCCTGTCAGGCCGAGCTCGCCCGTTATCGGCGGCTCATGCGGCTGCTCCGCCAGCTGGCGGCCGCCGAGGTCGAACCACCGCCCTCGGTCGTGGCCGACGTCCTGTCCGCTGTGGGAAGCGCTGCTCAACGACGGATGATCCGCTCCGTGCTCACCGGGCGGAGCCTCGCCTACGCAGGCGCCGTCGTGGCGGCCGGAGGCGCCGCCGCCGGATTGGTGATGCTCGCCCGGGCTCATGCCCGCCCTGTAGTACCGGCGGGAGCTGGTGCTATCGTGATGGTGCCCGGGATGCTCGGTGCTCAGCCCCGTGGCGGGCGAGAACGCCCACGCTGAGGGCAGTAGCTCAACTGGCAGAGCACCGGTCTCCAAAACCGGCGGTTGGGGGTTCGAGTCCCTCCTGCCCTGCTCAAAATGTGTTGCCCATAGATCCGCCTGCTCCCTTTCGAGCCGAGGTCAGTAAGTGAACAGAGAAACCAAGCGTCTGCTCCAGCGCCAAGGTCAGCTCGGGCCCGATGGCGCCCCGGCGGCCCCGCAGCGGGAGCGGGCGGCTTCGGCGGCGGCGCGGGTGACGGCGGCCGAGAAGGCGGAGCGGCCGAGCCTTCCCAAGCGGATCGCCGAGTACCTGCGCGAGGTCCGCAACGAGCTCGTGAAGGTGGCTTGGCCGGGGCGGGCCGAGGTCATCAAGTACACGATCGTGGTGTTCTGCACCGTCGTCCTGCTGACAGCTGTCGTTTTCGGGCTGGATGCGTTGTTCGCGAAGCTCGTTCTCCTCCTGTTCGGAAAGTGAGCGAGACGAGACCGTGAGCGAGTCTGTCTATTCTCCCCGGGAGCGGCCGCGCGTTTTCCGACGCGCTGCCGAGCCCCTGCGCGAGGTCCGCGGCAAATAATCGAGATGAGAACTGTGAGCGACGAAACCATCAACTCCGAGGACGACAAGCTGGACGAGCCCGAGGGCGCCATCGACGACGGCACTGCAGCCGTCTCTGGCGCCGAGGGGAGCCTCGCCATCGAAGACGGCGCCGCACCCGTCTCCGACTCCGACGACGCCGACGAGAGCCTGGACGCCGACGGAAGGCTGCATGCCGACGGGAGCCTGCGCGACGACGGAGGCGCACCCCTCTCCGACGACGTCGTCGGGCCGACGGAGGTGCCGGTCGACGAGCCCGAGCTCGAAGCGGCCGTCGATCTCTTCGCCGAGGACGAGGACGCCGACGAGGAGAGCGAACCGCTCGAGCGGCCTCCCAGCCCCTACGACCGCCCAGGTCGCTGGTACGTCGTGCACACCTATGCGGGCTACGAGAACAAGGTGAAGTCCAACCTCGAGAGTCGGATCTCGTCCATGAACATGGAGGACCGCATCTACGAAGTCGTGATCCCGATGGAAGAGGTCATCGAGGTCAAGAACGGCAAGCGTGTACCCGTCCAGCGCAAGGTGTTCCCCGGGTACCTGCTCTGTCGCTGCGACCTCGACGACGACTCGTGGTCGGTCATCCGCCAGACCCCGGGAGTCACGAGTTTCGTCGGGCCGGGCACCAAGCCGACGCCGCTGCCCCGCTCCGAGGTCGAGGCGATCCTGCAGGTCCGGCCCGAGGGAGTCGAGGGCCAGAAGCGCCAGAAGCCTCGTCTCGAGCACGAGGTCGGTGAAACCGTCAGGGTGAAGGAAGGTCCCTTCGCCGACTTCTCCGGCCAGATCGCGGAGATCAACGAGGACCAGTTGAAGCTGAAGGTCCTCGTCAACATTTTCGGCCGGGAGACCCCGGTCGAGCTCGAGTTCAGCCAGGTCGCCAAGCTCTAAGGCAACGCCAGGAGCTTTCGGCAGATAAAGGAGAAGGCGTACCACCATGGCCCGTCGCCGTGTCACCGCAGTAGTGAAGATTCAATTGCCCGCCGGGGCGGCTACACCCGCGCCCCCCGTCGGGACGGCGCTCGGTCCGCATGGCGTGCAGACGATGGAGTTTTGCAAGCAGTACAACGCCGCCACCGAGAACCAGCGCGGAACGATCATCCCCGTCGAGATCACGATCTACGAGGACCGGACGTTCACGTTCATCCTGAAGACCCCGCCGACGACCGTCCTCTTCCGCGAGGCCGCCGGCGTCGAAAAGGGTGCCACGCTGATCGGCAAGGAGATCGTCGGTTCCGTCACCGACGCCCAGCTGACCGAAATCGCAGAGAAGAAGATGCCCGACCTCAACGCCAACGACATCGAAGCCGCCAAGCGGCAGGTAGCGGGAACGGCCCGATCCATGGGCATCTCGGTCGTCTGACGCGGACGACTGAGCACCGAAAGGGAATCACGTGACTACTGGAAAGCGGTATGCCGACCTGCTGAAGCGGTTCGACCGCACGCGCCTGTACTCGCCGATTGAGGCGATCGACCTGGTGAAGAGCCTTGCCTCTGCCAAGTTCGACGAGACGATCGAGATGGCGGTGCGCCTCGGCGTCGACCCCCGCCGGGCCGATCAGATCGTGCGCGGCTCCCTGGCACTGCCGGCAGGGACCGGGCGCACGAAGCGGGTGGCGGTGTTTGCCGCCGGCGAGCCTGCCGCCGAGGCTCGCGCCGCCGGGGCGGACGTCGTCGGCGCCGACGACCTCGTGGCACGAATCGAGAAGGAGGGCTTTCTCGACTTCGACGTGGCGATCGCCACGCCGGACATGATGGCCCAGGTCGGTCGGCTCGGCCGCGTGCTCGGCCCTCGTGGCCTCATGCCGAACCCGAAGACCGGGACGGTCACCACGGACGTTGCCCGAGCCGTTTCCGAGTTTCGTGGGGGTCGCGTCGAGTATCGGACCGACCGAGTGGGCAACATCCACGTTCCTATCGGCAAGGCATCGTTCAGCCGCGAGCAGCTGATCGCCAACTTCCGGGCGGTTGTCGACGAGCTCGTTCGTGTCAAGCCGGCGGCCGCCAAGGGCCGCTACATCCGCTCGATCACCCTCTCGCCCAGTCAGGGGCCTGGCGTGCACATCGACCCGCTGCGGGCACGCATCACCGACGAGGAGCTTGCCGCCTCGGCCTGACCGCCGCCGGCCGGCGGACCCGAAAGGAACCCGGCGTCCAGCCGCTTGACCGAGCCGTCGGGCCGGAGGGTGAACTGTGTCCCTGAGACGACCAAACCGGGCGGCTCCGGTCGGTCTGGGCACACGGTTGCCGTCGGCAGGCGACTTCAGGTGCTCGCCGGTCGGCTAACATCACCCCTCACAACTGACTGACCAGTCGCCGAAGACCTCCGGTGCACCGCGTGTGCTGAATGGGCGAGAGCCCGCCTGACGAGGCGAAGTCTCCAAGGCTTCCGCTCGTTCCCGCCGCGTTGTTCCCGAGTCGCCGACCGGGTCAACAACGATCGCAATAATCGCCGAGACGAACGAAGGGAGCGCAGGTGGCTGGGCCTAGAGCCGAGAAGGTCGCCGTGGTCGAGGAGGTCCGAGACCAACTCGAGCAGGCGGACGCCGCCATCCTCACCGAGTATCGCGGCCTCAAGGTCGGCGACCTCGCCGCCCTCCGCCGCGCGCTTCGTGGTGCTGGCGTCGAGTACAAGGTCTACAAGAACACCCTCGTGCGGCGCGCCACCGCCGATACGCCCCACGCGGCCATGGCGACGATGCTGGAGGGGCCGACGGCGATCGCCTTCGTGGAAAAGGACGTGGCGGCGGCGGCCAAGATCCTCCGGGAGTTCGCCAAGACGCACCCGGCCCTCGTCGTGAAGGGCAGTTTCGTCGGCTCCGGCGTGCTCGACGCCCGCACGACCAACGCCCTTGCTGACTTGCCGTCGCGAGACGTCCTGCTCGCACAGATCGCCGGCGTCTTCGCCGCCCCCATGCGCCAGTTCGCCGGTCTGTTGAAGGCGCTGCCGCAGAGCCTCGCCTACGGTCTCTCTGCACTCATCGACCAGCGTGTGGCCGGGGGAGAGAGCTTGCCGGTGGCCGTCGCGCCCGAGGCGGCGGAGCCCGAGGCGGCGGAGCCCGAGGTTTCAGCTAGGGACGTGAGCGCTGACGCAGAGGCGGCGGCGAGCGAGGGGGCGGCTTCGCCCGCCGAGTCCGCAGAAGCCGCTACGGCGCCCACCGAGGCAGAGCCCACCGACGAAGCGCCCACCGACGAAGAGCCCACCGACGCAGAGCCCACCGACGAAGCGCCGGCCGAAGAGCCCACCGACGAAGACGGCGACGAAACCGCCGAAGTCACCGAATAAGTCCGTACAACCCACCACGAGCAGGAAACGACAGGGAGCAACGATGGCAACCAAGGAAGAAATCCTCGACGGCATCTCAAACATGACGGTGCTCGAGCTGAGCGAGCTCCTGAAGGAGTTCGAGGAGCGCTTCGGCGTGACGGCCGCCGCGCCAGCCGCCGTCGCCGCACCCGCCGCTGGCGGCGCTGCTGAGGCCGCCCCGGCAGTGGAGGAGCAGGACGAGTTCGACGTCGTCCTCACCGCCGCTGGCGACAAGAAGATCCAGGTCATCAAGGAGGTCCGTGCTCTTACGAACCTCGGCCTCAAGGAGGCGAAGGACCTGGTCGACGGCGCCCCGAAGCCGGTGCTGGAGAAAGTCTCGAAAGAAGATGCCGAGAAGGCGAAGGCCCAGCTCGAGACGGCCGGCGCAAGCGTCGAGCTGAAGTAATCGGTCGGGAACGCGTCGGGCCGGTCCCGGCGCGTTCCGCACGCCGCCGACGCTCGGGGAGAATTGCCTTGACGCCGGCCTGTGCGTCCCGTACCCTGCCCCGGGGCATTTGCCGCCCGGGTGTTGCTCGCGCGTCCTCGCGCGAGTATGCTGTCCTGTTGCCGTGCCCTCACCGCGCCTGATCGCAATCTCCTGCTTGCTTTGACGCGCGCCCGGACACGGACCGTCCCGAGTTCCCGGCCGTCCCGTTCTCGCGAGGAGTAGCGCCTTGTCGTCTCGTTCCCGCACGCCGGACCGTTTTTCGTTCGCAAAATTGGACGAGGTCCTGCCCCTTCCCGATCTGATCTCCGTTCAGCGCGACTCGTTCCAATGGTTCCTTGACCGGGGTCTGGCCGAGACGTTCGCGGACATCAGCCCGATCGCGGACTTCACCGATCAGCTTCGCCTCGAGCTCGAATTCGACCCGAGCGACGCTGACCTGCGGCCACCGCCGAAATTCACCATCGACGAGTGCAAGGCGAAGGACATCACCTACGCCGGGCCGATCTTTGTGCGCGCCCGCTTCATGAACGCCTCCACCGGCGAGATCAAGGAGCAGACGGTCTTCATGGGGGACTTCCCGATGATGACCGACCGGGGCACCTTCATCATCAACGGCACCGAGCGGGTCGTCGTCAGCCAGCTCGTCCGCTCGCCCGGGGTCATCTTCCAACCCGGTCGCGACCAGAAGACGATCGTCACCGGGACGATTCACCCTTACCGGGGCGAGTGGATCGAGTTCGACGTCGAAGCCAAGCCGAACCGGGACGTCACCGCCGGCGCCCGCGTCGCTCGCAAGCGCCGCTTGAGCCTCTTCGTCGTGCTCCGCGCCCTCGGCTACGAGGACGAGGCGTTCCTCAACAAGTTCGTCCGCCACTTCGACTTCCTCGAGGGGCAGTGGGAGAAGGAGCGCGAGCTCGTGCCGACGCGCGAGGAAGCCCTTCTCGAGATCTACAAGCGCGCCCGGCCGGGCGAGCCTCTCTCGCTCGAAGCCGCCCGCGTCTATTTCGAGAACGCCTTCTTCAACCCGCGTCGCTACGACCTCACGCGCGTCGGTCGCTACAAGCTCAACCGGAAGCTCGGGCCTGAGATCGAGCGGATCTCCGAGCTGCTCGACCACGACCTTGAGCGTCCCACGCCGGACCAGGGTGTCCTCAGCCCGAGCGAGGTCCTGGCTGCGGCCACCTACATGCTCCATCTCGCCAACGGCGAGCCCGGCTACCGGCTCGACGACCAGGACCACTTCGCCAACCGTCGCATCCGCTCGGTCGGCGAGCTGATCCAGAACCAGGTCCGCATCGGGCTGTCCCGCATGGAGCGGGTCGTGCGCGAGCGCATGACGACCCAGGACGTCGAGGCGATCACGCCCCAGACGCTCATCAACATCCGCCCGGTCGTCGCCGCCATCAAGGAGTTCTTCGGCACGAGCCAGCTGAGTCAGTTCATGGACCAGCACAACCCGCTCTCGGGCCTCGCCCACAAGCGGCGCCTGTCGGCCCTCGGGCCGGGAGGCCTGTCGCGGGAGAGGGCCGGGTTCGAGGTGCGAGACGTGCACACGTCGCACTACGGCCGCATGTGCCCGATCGAAACGCCCGAAGGCCCCAACATCGGTCTCATCGGTCACCTCGCCACCTATGCGCGCGTCAACGAGCATGGCTTCATCGAGACGCCGTACCGCAAGGTGCAAGACGGGCGCGTCACCGACGACATCGTCTACCTCGCCGCTGACGAGGAAGAGGAGTACGTCATCGCCCAGGCCTCGGCCGTCCTCGACGCCGCCGGCCGGTTCACCGAGGACCGCGTCCTCGTTCGCCGCGGCCCGCAAGGCGCCGGTGTGCGCGTGGGGGCGACGTCGACCTCCTACGGCACCACGAGCGAGGTCGACTACGTGCCGCCGGCCGACGTCGGCTTGATGGACGTCTCCCCCAAGCAGATCCTCTCTGTTTCGACGGCGCTCATCCCCTTCGTCGAGCACGACGACGCCAACCGTGCCCTCATGGGCGCCAACATGCAGAAGCAGGCCGTCCCGCTGCTCGTGCCCGAGGCGCCCTACATCGGCACCGGCATCGAGGCGCGGGCCGCCCGCGACGCAGGTGAGGTCATCCTCTCCGAAGGTGCCGGCAAGGTGACCGAGGTCGCCGGCGATCACATCACCGTCGAGTACAAGACCGGTGAGAAGGGCCGTTTCGGGTCCGAGCTTGGCCGCCGCGTGTACCCGCTGTTCAAGTTCCGCCGCTCGAACCAGAACACCTGCATCAACCAGAAGGCGCTCGTGTCCGAGGGCGAGGACGTCGCGCTCGGTGACCTGCTCGCCGACGGACCGTCCACGCACAACGGTGAGCTGGCGCTCGGAAAGAACCTTCTCGTGGCCTTCATGCCCTGGGAGGGGTACAACTACGAGGACGCCATCATCTTGTCCGAGCGGGTCGTGCGCGACGACGTGCTCACGTCGATCCACATCGAGGAGCACGAGGTCGATGCCCGCGACACCAAGCTCGGGGCCGAGGAGATCACCCGGGACATCCCCAACCTCTCCGACGACATCCTCGCCGACCTCGACGAGCGCGGCATCATCCGCATCGGCGCCGAAGTCGGCCCGGGCGACATCCTCGTCGGCAAGGTCACGCCGAAGGGCGAGACGGAGCTGACGCCGGAGGAGCGCCTGCTGCGGGCGATCTTCGGGGAGAAGGCCCGCGACGTGAGGGACACGAGCCTCAAGGTTCCCCACGGCGAGTACGGCAAGGTCATCGACGTGCGTGTGTTCTCACGTGACGACTCCCACGAGCTGCCCCCCGGCGTCAACCAGCTCGTCCGTGTCTACGTCGCCCAGAAGCGCAAGATCTCCGAAGGCGACAAGCTCGCCGGTCGCCACGGCAACAAGGGCGTCATCTCGAAGATCTTGCCGCTCGAGGACATGCCCCACCTCGCCGACGGCACTCCGATCGACATCATCTTGAACCCGCTCGGCGTGCCGAGCCGGATGAACGTCGGCCAGGTGCTCGAAGGCCACCTCGGCTACGCCGCCCGTTGGGGTTGGGAAGGTCTGCAGGCCGCTCACGGCCATCCGCTCAAGGCATCGGTCCGCGGCACGGAGACCAAGACCCGTCCGACGACGGATCCAACCGTGTGGATCTCGACGCCGGTCTTCGACGGTGCCCACTGGGACGAGGAGGCCGAGGCGGGTGACAAGCCCACCATCAAGCACCTCTTCGAAACCCTCGACTCCGACGCCGTCGACGGGAGTGCTCGCCAGATCGGTCCCGACGGGAAGGCGACGTTGTACAACGGCCGCACCGGCGAGGCCTTCGACAACCCCGTCATGGTCGGCTACGTGTACATCTTGAAGCTTGCCCACCTCGTCGACGACAAGATTCACGCTCGATCGACAGGCCCGTACTCGATGATCACCCAGCAGCCGCTCGGCGGCAAAGCGCAGTTCGGTGGGCAGCGGTTCGGCGAGATGGAGGTGTGGGCGCTCGAGGCCTACGGCGCTGCCTATGCGCTGCAGGAGCTGCTCACGATCAAGTCCGATGACGTCTTGGGACGCGTGAAGGTCTACGAGGCGATCGTCAAGGGGGAGAACATCCCCGAGCCAGGCATCCCGGAGAGCTTCAAGGTGCTCATCAAGGAGATGCAGTCGCTCTGCCTGGACGTCGAGGTTCTCTCGACGTCAGGTGAGCAGATCGAGATGCGCGAGCTCGACGAGGACGTGTACCGCACGGCCGAGGAGCTCGGTATCGACATCAGTCGCCCCGAGCGGGGCTCCGATGAGGAGGATGCTCGTAGGGCAGCGGAGAGGGGTTTCTAAGGTGCTCGACGTCAACGACTTCGATCAGCTCCGAATCGGGCTGGCAACGGCCGACGACATCCGTAACTGGTCGCACGGCGAAGTGCGCAAGCCGGAGACCATCAACTACCGCACGCTCCGCCCCGAGAAGGACGGGCTCTTCTGCGAGAAGATCTTCGGTCCCACGAAGGACTGGGAGTGCTACTGCGGCAAGTACAAGCGGGTGCGCTTCCGCGGCATCATCTGCGAACGGTGTGGCGTCGAGGTGACGCGCTCGAAGGTCCGGCGCGAGCGCATGGGCCACATCGAGCTGGCCGCCCCGGTCGTGCACATCTGGTACCTGCGCGGTACCCGCTCTTGGCTCGCCTATCTGCTCATGGGCACCGAAGCCCGTGAGGAGCTCAAGGCCAAGCAGCTGGAGAAGGTCATCTACTTCGCTGCCTACCTCGTGACCAAGGTCGACGAGGAGAAGCGGCACGCCGACCTCCCGAGCCTCGAGGCCGAGCTGGGGAGCGAGATCGCCGAGATCGAGCGCGCCCGCGACCTCGAGGCCGAGCGCCGGCTCTCCGACCTCGAGCGGGAGCTCGCTGAGCTGGAGGCAGGCGGCGCCAAGGAGTCGGAGCTCCGCGCCCGCCAGCGTGCCGTCGAGAAGGAAGTCACCGGGGTGCGCGAGCGCGCCGACCAGGACGTGGCGATGGCCCGCAAGGCCTTCACCGAGCTCGGTGACCTGCATGCCCGCAAGATCATCGAGGACGAGCTCGTTTGGCGTGAGCTGAAGAGCCGTTACTCGGCGTACTTCGAAGGGGGCATGGGCGCAGAGGCGATCTCCCAGCTGATCGAGCGCCTCGACCTCGACGAGGAGGAGATCAAGCTCCGCGAGGCCATCGACCCGGTCGACGGCCGCCGCCCGCTCTCGGCTCAGCGCAAGCAGAAGGCGATCAAGCGCCTGAAGATCGTCTCGGCCTTCAACCGCCGCGACGACAACGGCCGCCGGGCGAACGACCCCCGCGCCATGATCCTCGGCGCCGTCCCGGTCATCCCGCCGGATCTGCGGCCGATGGTGCAGCTCGACGGTGGGCGTTTCGCCACGAGCGACTTGAACGACCTCTACCGCCGCGTCATCAACCGAAACAACCGGCTGAAGCGGCTCCTCGACCTCGGCGCCCCCGAGATCATCATCAACAACGAGAAGCGGATGCTGCAGGAGGCCGTCGACGCCCTGTTCGACAACGGCCGCCGTGGGCGTCCTGTCACCGGACCGGGCAACCGGCCCCTCAAGAGCCTCTCGGACATGCTGAAGGGCAAGCAGGGGCGTTTCCGCCAGAACCTCCTCGGCAAGCGCGTCGACTACTCCGGCCGTTCCGTCATCGTCGTCGGCCCGACGCTCAAGCTGCACCAGTGCGGGCTGCCCAAGCTCATGGCCCTCGAGCTCTTCAAGCCCTTCGTCATGAAGCGGCTCGTCGACACCGAGATCGCCCAGAACATCAAGTCCGCCAAGCGGATGGTGGAGCGGCGCCGCACGCAGGTCTGGGACGTCCTCGACGAGGTCATCAAGGAGCACCCGGTGTTCCTGAACCGGGCCCCGACGCTGCACCGACTCGGCATCCAGGCCTTCGAGCCCATCCTGGTCGAAGGCAAGGCCATCCAGATCCACCCGCTCGTGTGCGCGGCCTTCAACGCCGACTTCGACGGCGACCAGATGGCCGTGCACCTCCCGCTCTCGGCCGAGGCGCAGGCAGAGGCTCGCATCTTGATGCTCTCGGCGAACAACATCCTCTCGCCCGCCACCGGGCGTCCCGTCACCGTGCCCTCCCAGGACATGGTGTTCGGGGCCTACTACCTCACCCTCATCGAGCCGGAATCGACGGGCGCAGGCCTGGTCTTCCGCAACCTCTACGAGGTGGAGCAGGCCTACGAGAACGGTGTCGTGAACCTGCACGCGCCCATCAAGCTCCGCAAGGGGCCGGACGGTTTCTGCTTCCCGATGCGTGGCGACCGCCACGGCGACACGGGCGCCGACGCCGGGGAGGCGCCGGACGAGGAGCTCACCGAGATCGAGACGACCCCGGGTCGGATGTTCTTCAACAGCGCCCTTCCTCCCGGCTTCGGGTATGTGAACGACGTCGTCGGCCGGCGCGCCACGCCGATCTCGTCGATCGTCGAGCAGATCGCCGCCCACTACTCGAAGTCGGCCGTGGCCGAGAGCCTGGACCGCATCAAGGATCTCGGGTTCAAGTTCGCCACCCGGTCCGGCCTCACGATCTCCATCGACGACGTCAAGACGCCGCCGGACAAGCAGGCCATCCTCGACCGGTACGAGAAGGAAGCCGAGAAAGCCGAAACTCAGTTCAAGCGCGGCATCATCACCGACGACGAGCGACGCCAGAAGGAGATCGAGATCTGGACGTCGGCGAACTCGGAGGTGGGGCGCGCCATGGAGCGCACGCTCGCTTTGATCGCCTTCAACCCGCTCGACATGATGGTCGACTCCGGCGCCCGTGGTAACCCGCAGCAGGTGCGGCAGATCGCCGGCATGAAGGGCCTCGTCTCCAACCCGCGGGGCGAGATGATCCCGAGGCCGATCAAGTCGTCGTTCCGCGAGGGCTTGTCCGTGCTCGAGTACTTCATCTCGACCCACGGCGCCCGCAAGGGACTGGCGGACACGGCGCTTCGCACGGCCGACTCCGGCTACCTCACGCGACGTCTCGTCGACGTCGCCCAGGAGCTCATCGTCCGGATCGAGGACTGCGGCAGCGTCCGTGGCATCTGGATCGAGGACGTCGTCCCGGACCAGGCCGGCAAGCGCAGCTACCTCGAGACGCGGCTCTTCGGCCGCGTCCTCGTCGAGCCCGTGACGCTGGCTGATGGGCGAACGATCGAAGTCGGAACGACGCTGCGTGACCTCGAGCTCGCCCAGCTGGCGGCCGACCCGGGCATCGAGCGTGTGCGGGTTCGTTCCGTGCTCACCTGCGAGGCTCCCCAGGGCGTCTGCGCCCTGTGCTACGGCCAGTCGCTCGCGACGGGCAGGGAGATCGAGCTCGGCGAGGCGGTCGGCGTCATCGCCGCCCAGTCGATCGGTGAGCCGGGCACGCAGCTCACCATGCGGACGTTCCACACCGGTGGCGTCGTCGGGGAGGACATCACTCACGGCCTCCCCCGTGTCGTTGAGCTCTTCGAGGCTCGCACCCCGAAAGGTGCCGCCGTGCTTGTCCGCGAGCCTGGCGTCGTCCGCATCGACGAGGACGAGACCGGCCGGCGGGTCACCGTCGTCGCCGAGACCGGGGAGGAGCAGGTCGTCACGCTCTCGCCCCGCGCTCACCTCGAGGTCACAGACGGTCAGGAGGTCCACCCGGGGGACGCCCTCGTCGAAGGGCCCAAGGACCCGAAGGAGCTCCTCGAGATCAAGGGCATCCGCGAGACCCAGCAGTACCTCGTCGAAGAGGTGCAGAAGGTGTACCGCGACCAAGGTGTGGCCATACACGACAAGCACATCGAGCTCATCGTGCGCCAGATGCTGCGCCGCGTCCTCGTGGCCGAGCCCGGCGACGCCCCCTTCCTGCCGGGTGAGCGCGTCGACTCGCAGCGCTACGCCGCCGTGAACCGGGAGCTCGTACAGGCTTCGAAGCGCCCTGCTGAGGGCCGCCCCGAGCTCATGGGCATCACGAAGGCGTCGCTCGCCACGGACTCGTGGCTGTCGGCGGCATCGTTCCAGGAGACCACCAGGGTTCTCACCGAGGCGGCCATCGATGGACGCTCCGACCAGCTGTTCGGGCTGAAGGAGAACATCATCATCGGCAAGCTCATCCCTGCAGGTACCGGCATGTTGCGCTACCGATCCGTCGAGGTCGACACGCCGGATGCGCAGCGGATGTCGTTCTGGTCGTCGGATCTCGACACGGCCAGCGAGGGTCTCGAGGGAACGCCCTCCGATCTGGCCGCCTGGCTGCGAGACGTCGGGCGCTCGACCCTCGGCGAGGGCGAAGTGGGCGACGCCTACGACACGAGTGGCTACGGCGCCGGCTACGACGCCGCCGAGGCTGGGGGGTCCGTCACGAACTTCGGCCCAGGTGGCGATGTGCCGGACCCCTACGCGACGCCGCCCGTCGAATTCGACGTTCCCGAGGAAGGGTCCGCCTGAGCCTGTGAGCGTGTGAGCCTCTGAGCGTGGGCTGGGCGGCAGGTGCACCTGCGCCTGTTGCCCAGCTTGACGGCGCCGGGGGCTTGTGGCTGTCCCCAGGCCCCGCCGGCCCGCTCGGCGGCGGTCCGTCGGCGAACTGTGGCGCTCGCGCCACCTGACAGCGACTTTCCGGTCGGTCTGAGCGCACAGTTAGAGCTTCGGGCGTTTTCAGCCGCCGCCCGATCATCTAGCGTTGGTGCCAGTGACTGACAGCTTCGGAGGCGATCTCGTGCGCAGGCCAGCGCCGGCTCGGATGCCGCCCCAGGCGGGCTCGGCAATGGGGGACCAGCGCCTTCTTCGGGTCTCGGACGCCGAGCGCGAGCAGGTCGTGGACCTCCTGTCGGTTGCCTGTGCCGAAGGCCGCCTCACGCTCGAGGAGATGGGTGGGCGCGTGAGCGCCGCCTACTCGGCCGTCACGCGGGCTGACCTCGAGCCGCTCACGATCGACCTCCCGACACGGGCGGAGGCGACGGCTCCGACGGCATGGGCGGCTCCTCCCGTCCCGGCCGCCCCGGTCAAGACGAAGAAGAAGTGGCTGGTCACCGTGATGGGTGAGCTGAAGCGGGGTGTCTCCCGACTCCCTGAGCACACGGTCGTCGTGACGGTCATGGGAGAGTCGAAGCTCGACCTGCGGAATTCGATCATCGACAGCCCGCAGATCGAGCTGCGGATGTACCTGCTGATGGGTGAGCAGCAGATCATCGTGCCTGAGGGCGTCGAGGTCGAGGTGACCGGTTTCGTCTGCATGGGGGAGAAACGGGTCGACGTAGAAGAGATCCGTCCCCGCCCCGGTGTCCCTCGCCTGCACATCCGCGTCTGCGGGATGATGGGCGAGATCAAGATTCGCACCGCGTGATCGCCCGTTCGGAAGCCATCCCGGTCATCTGAAGTCGGTGTGGGCCGGGCGTACCCGATCCGTCCGTTCGGCTCACACCGGCCGTCGTGCCCACCGTCGTGCCCGCCGCCAGGGGCGAGACCAGGGCGAGGCCGGGGGGAGACAAGGGCGAGACGGGCGAGACCAGGGCGGCACGGTGGGGCGACTGTGGCGGTCGGCAGGTGGCGTGGTGGTATAGTCGTAATGCCCAGGCGGGCAGGTAATTCGCGCCTTGGCGACCCTACGGCGAACAAACTTTAAGAGGATTCGCGTGCCCACAATCGCCCAGCTCGTCCGCAAAGGTCGAGAAACCCCGAGGACGAAGACGAAGACACCCGCGCTCAAGGGTGCCCCGCAGCGCCGGGGAGTCTGCACGCGCGTCTACACGACCACGCCGAAGAAGCCGAACTCGGCTCTTCGCAAGGTCGCCCGCGTCCGGCTCACGAGCGGTGTCGAGGTGACGGCGTTCATCCCCGGAGTGGGGCACAACCTGCAGGAGCACTCCATCGTGCTCGTGCGTGGCGGCCGTGTGAAGGACCTGCCGGGTGTCCGCTACAAGATCGTCCGCGGCACGCTCGACACCTCAGGCGTCCGTGACCGCGCCCAGGCGCGTAGCCGGTACGGCACGAAGAAGGAGTCCTGAGTTGCCCCGCAACGGCCCCCCGCAACGCCGCGAGCTCGTCCCGGATCCGGTCTACCGGTCCGTTCTCGTCACGCAGCTCGTCAACCGCATCCTCTCTCGCGGCAAGCGCTCACTTGCCGAGCGCATCGTCTACGAGGCCCTCGATGTCGTGAAGGAGAAGACGGGCGCCGATCCGATTCAGACCCTGAAAAGGGCCCTGGACAACACGAGGCCTGAGCTCGAGGTCAAGAGCCGCCGGGTCGGCGGCGCTACCTACCAGGTCCCGGTTGAGGTGCGCCCGCGGCGGGCGACGACGCTGTCGATTCGGTGGCTTACCAACTTCGCCCGCCAGCGACGCGAGCGCACGATGGCGCTCAAGCTCGCCAACGAGATCCTCGATGCCTCCAACGGCATCGGCGCCGCCGTCAAGCGCCGCGAGGACATGCACAAGATGGCGGAATCGAACAAGGCATTCGCCCACTACCGCTGGTAGCCGTGGGCGCCGGCAACGGCGGCCGATATGAGGATCCGCTTCGGTGGCGGGCTCTCCCGGCGGCCCTTGTGCGGCTTCCACGACCGGCCGCTGTGCACCACCTGCGGCCGCTCCTCACGGCTCACCGTGCCCCACCACCCGAAACCTGACGCCGACCGACGCAAGAAGAAGATACGAACATCATGGCCATCGCAATCCGCGAATTCCCACTCGCCAGGACCCGGAACATCGGGATCATGGCTCACATCGACGCCGGCAAGACCACCACGACCGAGCGCATCCTGTACTACACGGGGCGCAACTACAAGATGGGCGAGGTGCACGAAGGCGGCGCCACCATGGACTGGATGGTCCAGGAGCAAGAGCGCGGGATCACGATCACGTCGGCTGCGACCACCTGCCGGTGGAAGAACACCTGGATCAACATCATCGACACACCTGGGCACGTCGACTTCACCGTCGAGGTGGAGCGGTCGCTGCGCGTCCTCGACGGGGCCGTCGCCGTCTTCGACGCCGTCGCCGGCGTCGAGCCGCAGACCGAGACGGTCTGGCGGCAGGCGAACAAGTACGGCGTCCCCCGCATCTGCTTCATCAACAAGATGGACCGGGTCGGGGCGGACTTCGAGCGCTCGGTGCAGATGATCCGTGACCGGCTCGAGGCCCTCCCGGCGGTCGTCCAACTGCCCGTTGGCTCCGAGGCGAGCTTCCGGGGTGTGATCGACCTTCCGACGATGAAGGCGCTCCTCTGGGAGGAAGGCATGGGCGAGAAGTGGTCGGAGGAGGAGATTCCCGCCTCCCTCGTCGACGCGGCCGAGACCGCCCGCCAGAACCTCGTCGACGTGCTGTCGAATTTCGACGACAACATCATGGAGCGTTACGTCGGCGAGGAGGAGATCACCGCTGATGACCTGACGGCGGCCCTCCGCCGGGCGACCATCGGCAGCCACGTCGTCCCGGTTTTGTGCGGATCCGCTTTCAAGAACAAGGGCGTGCAGCCCATGTTGGACGCGGTCGTCGACTTCCTCCCGAGTCCCGTCGACGTGCCGCCCACGATGGGCACCGACCTGAAGACGAAGGAGCCGATCGTCCGTGAGGTACGCGACGACGAACCCTTCTCCGCCCTCGCCTTCAAGATCATGAGCGATCCCTTCGTGGGCAAGCTCACCTACCTGCGCGTCTACTCGGGCAAACTCGAGAAGGGGACGACGGTCCTCAACACCTCGAAGGACCGCAAGGAGCGGATCGGCCGCATCCTCCAGATGCACGCCAACCACCGTGAGGACAAGGACGCCATCTACACCGGTGACATCGTCGCCGTCGTGGGGCTGAAGTCGACCTCGACGGGCGACACGCTCTGTGACCCGTCCCATCCGATCCTCCTCGAGACGCTCGAGTTCCCGGAGCCGGTCATCCACGTGGCCGTCGAGCCGAAGACGAAGGCGGACCAGGACAAGCTCGGCAAGGCTCTCTTCGCCCTGTCCGAGGAGGACCCGACCTTCCGCGTGCGCTCGGACCCCGAAACGGGCCAGACGGTCATCTCGGGCATGGGCGAGCTCCACCTCGAGGTGCTCGTCGACCGCATGCTGCGGGAGTTCAAGGTGGACGCCCACGTCGGCAAGCCACAGGTCGCCTACCGGGAGACCGTGCGCGACGCCGTCACGAAGATCGAGGAGCGCTACGTGCGCCAGACCGGCGGCCGCGGCCAGTACGGCCACGTCGTCATCGACCTCGAGCCGACCGGACCGGGGAGCGGTTTCGAGTTCGTCGACAAGATCGTCGGCGGGGTCATCCCGAAGGAGTACATCGGCGCCGTCGACTCCGGCATCCAGGAGGCCATGAACTCGGGCGTGCTCGCCGGCTTCCCCGTCGTCGATGTGCGCGTCCTGCTCGTACACGGCTCCTACCACGACGTCGACTCCTCCGAGATGGCGTTCAAGATCGCAGGTTCCATGGCGTTCAAGAAGGCCTGCCGGGCGGCCCGGCCGGTACTGCTCGAGCCAATCATGGAAGTCGAGGTCGTCACCCCGGAGGACTACCTCGGTGACGTCATCGGCGATCTTTCCGCCCGCAGAGGCCGGGTAGAAGGCATGGAGCAGCGGGGAGCGAGCCATGTAGTGCGGGCGCAGGTCCCGCTTTCCGATATGTTCGGCTACGCTACCGACCTGCGTTCGCGCACCCAGGGTCGAGCCACGTACACCATGCAGTTCGACTCCTACCAGGAGGTCCCGGAGTCGGTGTCGCGGGAGATCATCGCCCGAGTCACCGGCGAATGAATCACCGGGAGCGAGTTGCACCGCCGGAGAAGGCCAAGCGGCCCCATCCGGTGTGAACGAGCCGGACCGCCTGGCGGGGATGACCCGCACGGCGGCCCATGAAAACGAATCAGTTCATCACTGCAGTCAATCAAGACGCGGCGCCACCGGGCGCTGCCAGGAGCAAACGGAGCGGTCGGCACTAATGGCCAAGAAGAAGTACGAGCGGACGAAGCCGCATGTCAACGTGGGCACGATGGGGCACATCGACCACGGCAAGACCACGCTGACGGCCGCCATCACAAAAGTGCTCCACGAGCACAACCCCAACGTCGCCTTCACGGCCTTCGACGAGATCGACAAGGCCCCTGAGGAGAAGGCGCGCGGGATCACCATCGCCATCGCCCACGTCGAGTACGAGACGGACAAGCGTCACTACGCCCACGTCGACATGCCCGGCCACGCCGACTACATCAAGAACATGATCACGGGGGCGGCGCAGGTCGACGGTGCCATCCTCGTCGTCTCGGCAGCGGACGGCCCCATGCCCCAGACGCGCGAGCACGTGCTGCTCGCCCGCCAGGTGGGCGTGCCCTCCATCGTGGTCGCCCTCAACAAGGCCGACATGGTCGAGGACGAGGAGCTCCTCGAGCTCGTCGAGCTCGAGGTCCGTGAGCTGCTGAACGAATACGACTTCCCGGGCGATGACACCCCGATCGTCCGCGTGAGCGCCCTCAAGGCGCTGCAAGGCGACGCCGAGGCGGCTGAGGGGGTCATGCAGCTCATGAACGCCGTCGACGACTACATCCCGGAGCCCGTGCGAGAGGTCGACAAGCCCTTCCTCATGTCGGTCGAGGACGTCATGACCATCTCCGGCCGTGGCACGGTCGTCACGGGCCGGATCGAGCAGGGTGTCGTCAAGGTCGGCGACGAGGTCGAGATCGTCGGCCTTCGGCCGACGCAGAAGACCGTCTGCACCGGCGTCGAGATGTTCCACAAGCTGCTCGACCAGGGCCAGGCCGGCGACAACATCGGCGCCTTGCTCCGCGGCATCAAGAAGGAAGAGGTCGAGCGCGGCCAGGTCCTGTGCAAGCCGGGCAGCATCACGCCGCACACGAACTTCGAGGCGACGGTCTACGTGCTGACGCAGAAGGAAGGCGGCCGCCACAAGCCGTTCTTCTCCAACTACCGTCCGCAGTTCTACTTCCGCACGACAGACGTGACCGGAACGATCGCCCTGCCCGAGGGCACCGAGATGGTCATGCCGGGTGACAACACCCCCATGGTCGTCGAGCTCGGGAAGCCGATCGCCATGGACGAGGGCCTGCGCTTTGCCATCCGGGAAGGCGGCCGCACCGTCGGCGCCGGCCGGGTCACGAAGATCCTCAAGTAGACGATCGCAGGCGACGACACCCATGCCAGAAACCCCCCGCCAGCGGATCCGGATCCGACTCAAGGCCTACGACCACGAGATCATCGACCAGTCGACGAAGAAGATCGTCGACACGGTCCTCCGGACCCAGGCGAAGGTGCGCGGCCCGGTGCCGTTGCCGACGGAGAAGCACCGCTACACGGTGATCCGCTCCCCCCACAAGCACAAAGACAGCCGGGAGCACTTCGAGATGCGCATCCACAAGCGTCTCGTCGACATCGTCGAGCACACGCCGAAGACGGTCGACTCGCTCCAGCGGCTCGACCTCCCGGCGGGTGTGGACATCGAGATCAAGATCACCGCCTAGCGGCTCACCCGACTCTCCGTCGGCCCGATTCGCCTGCTCAGTGGTCCTGCTATAGTTTTGCGACGTTGGGCCCCGCGCCCATAGTTCTGCTGTTCTGACGTCCGAGAGCGCCCCGCCAAGGGGGACCTCCCGGCAAGCGAAAGAGCGCTCCGCCCCGGTGACTCCGGGCGGAGCGTCTGCACGATATGGGCTGAGCTGAGCCCGGGACGTGCGCGAAGGGACCGGTCACCGCACCGGGCCACCGCGTGCCTTCCCGGGTTTCGTCACGCCCGGCACGAGACACCTACAAGGGATGGCACACGAGATGGCCACGAAGGCGATCGTCGGCGAAAAGGTCGGCATGACGCAGGTCTGGGACGAGGCGCAGCGCGTCGTGCCCGTGACCGTCGTCAAGGTCGCGCCCGTTCGCGTCGTCGCCGTGAAGACGCCCGAGGCATCGGGCTACTCGGCGCTCCAGGTCACCTACGGTCAGAAGCGTGCGAGCCTGATAAACAAGCCGGAGACCGGGGTCTTCACTCGAGCGGGCGTAGAGCCGGGCAAGCGTCTCGTCGAGCTGCGGCTCGAGGACACGAGCGGGTATGAGGTCGGCCAGGAGATCGACGCCGGCATCCTGTCCGCCGGCGACAAGATCGATGTCACGGCGATCTCGAAGGGCAAGGGGTTCGCCGGTGGGATGAAGCGCCACAACTTCAAAGGCCAGGGCGCCGCCCACGGCAACCACAAGAAGCACCGAGCTCCCGGTTCCATCGGGGGCTGCGCCACGCCCGCCCGTGTCTTCAAGGGCACGCGCATGGCCGGGCGCATGGGGGCGTCCCGCGTGACGACACTCAACCTCGAAGTCGTGGCTGCCGACCCGGAGCGGGAGCTCATCCTCGTAAAGGGCGCCGTACCTGGCCCGCGAGGCGGAATGGTCCTCATCCGGAACGCCGTGAAGGCGAGCAAGTGATGGCAAGCGAGACGATCACCAAGGAGCCGGCGACCGCCACGGTCACCGTCGAGCGCCACAACGGCGAGGGCGAGGTCATCGACACCGTCGAGCTGCAAGCCGGCATCTTCGGCGTCGTTCCCAACGTCCCGCTCATGCACCAGGTCGTGACCGCCCAGCTGGCGGCACGCCGGTCGGGGACGCACTCGACCAAGACCCGGTCCGAGGTGGCCGGCGGCGGGGCGAAGCCGTACCGACAGAAGGGCACCGGCCGTGCCCGCCAAGGGACGATCCGTGCCCCCCAGTTCTCCGGTGGGGGCGTGGCCTTCGGCCCGAAACCCCGCAGCTACGCCCAGCGCACCCCTCGGAAAATGGTTCGTCTCGCCCTCTGCTCAGCGCTTTCCGACCGCCTCAACGAGGGCAAGCTGCGCCTCCTCGACAGCTGGCCGTTCGAGGTGCCGAAGACGAAGGATGCCGTGAAGGTGCTCAACGCCCTCGAGCTGGAGGGTCGCGTCCTCGTCGTGCTCTCCTCCGACGACGCCGTCGCCGAGCGCTCCTTCGGCAACCTGCCCAACGTTCATCTCGTCGAAGCCGCCCAGCTGAGCGCCTACGAGGTGCTCGCAAACGACTGGATCGTCTTCACGACGGCAACCGTCCCGGGCGGAGTCACCGTCGTCGAGGGCTCGGCCCCGAAGCCCAAGCGCAAGCCGCGGGCCAAGGCCGGCGCCGGCACTGCTGCCGCCTCCGGCGGAGAAACCTCCGCCGGCGACGACTCCAGGGCCGACGAAGACGCCACCGAGTCCGCGGACGAGTCCCTCGGCCAAGCTCAAGAGAGCGAAGCCGTGGACGACTCAGCAGACGAGTCGAAGGTGGACGAGAGCCCCGCAGAGTCGGTCGCGGAGGCGGAGGCGGAGGTTTCTCCGCCCGCAGCCTCTAGCAGCGACTCAGACGCGGAGCCTGAGGACGACAGCGACGACGAGGAGGACGACGATGAGTGAGAAATCCATCCTGCTTCGCCCCGTCGTCTCCGAGAAGTCCTACGCGCTCATGGACGAAGGCACCTACGTCTTTGTCGTCGACACGCGCGCCAACAAGATCGAGATCCGTGATGCCGTGCAGTCCTCCTTCGGGGTGCGGGTGGCAAGCGTGAACACGTTGAACCGCAAGGGCAAGCGCAAGCGCCAGCGAAAGCTGCAGTCCTTCGGCCAGCGTCCTGACACCAAACGGGCGATCGTGCGCCTCGTCGGCGACGACCGCATCGAGCTGTTCGAGGGCTGAGGGGAACGACATGGCACTTCGCAAGCGCAAGCCCACCAGCCCCGGACGCCGTTTCCAATCGGCGTCGGACTTCTCCGAGATCACGAAGAGCCGTCCCGAGCGGTCGCTCGTCGTACCGAAGGCGGGCACGGGAGGTCGCAACAGCTATGGCCGCAAGACCGCTCGCCACCGCGGAGGCGGTCACAAGCAGCTCTACCGCGTCGTTGACTTTCGTCGAGACAAGGACGGCGTTCCCGCCAAGGTGGCGGCGATCGAGTACGACCCGAACCGCAACGCCCGCATCGCCCTCTTGCACTACCTCGACGGCGAGAAGCGCTACATCCTTGCGCCCGCTCGTGTTGCCGTCGGCGACATGCTCCAGTCCGGCCAGGGTGCCGACATCCGGCCGGGCAACGCCCTCCCGCTTCGCTACATCCCGGTCGGCTCGGTCGTGCACAATGTCGAGCTCCGACCCGGCGGTGGCGGCAAGCTCGCCCGCGGAGCCGGTATGAGCGTGCAGCTCGTCGCCAAGGAAGGTGCCTTCGCGACGCTTCGGCTGCCCTCGACCGAGATGCGCCGCGTCGCCATCGACTGCCGCGCCACCCTCGGCGAGGTCGGCAACGCCGAGGCCGAGCTCATCTCGATCGGAAAGGCCGGCCGCAACCGCTGGAAGGGCGTTCGCCCGCAGACCCGCGGTGTCGCCATGAACCCTGTCGACCACCCGCTCGGTGGAGGCGAAGGAAAGACGTCTGGCGGGCGCCACCCGGTGTCGCCGTGGGGCCAGAAAGAAGGCCGCACGCGCCATCGTCACCGGCCGTCGGATCAGCTCATCATTCGTCGCCGCCGCACTCGCGGCGCTCGCCGCTAGCGCGCCGGAGAAGTCATGCCTCGCAGCCTCAAGAAGGGCCCGTTCGTCGATGACCATCTCTTGAAGAAGGTCGACGATCTCAACAACAAGAACGAGAAGCGGGTCGTGAAGACCTGGTCCCGTCGCTCCACGATCATCCCCGACATGGTCGGGCACACGATTGCCGTGCACGACGGCCGCAAGCACGTTCCCGTCTACATCACCGAGTCCATGGTCGGGCACAAGCTCGGAGAGTTCGCGCCGACGCGGACCTTCCGCTACCACGCCGGCCAAGAGCGGGCAGGGAGGCGCTGACGTGACCGGAGTGAAGACGAACGAGCGCCCCGGCACGAGGGCAGTGCTCCGGCACTCCGGTGTCTCGGCCTACAAGGCGCGCGAAGTGCTCAACCTCATCCGGGGAGAGGACTTCGAGCGGGCGACGGAGATCCTCGAGTACTGCGAGCGCGGTGTCGCCGAGGTCATCGGCAAGCTGCTGAATTCGGCCGCCGCCAACGCCCGCCACAACGACGCGCTCGACCCGGAGGAGATGTACGTCTCGGCATGCTTCGCCGACGAGGGCACCACCCTCAAGCGCTGGCGCCCGCGTGCTCGTGGACGGGCGACGCGGATCCGCAAGCGCACCTGTCACATCACCGTGATCCTGTCTCGCCTCCCCGATGACCAGCTCGCCCGCCGCCGGGCCCGCGTGGCGGCCGAGCAGTCGCAACGCCGGGCGCGCCGCGTCGCCGGCGGCCTACGGCGCAACCGCGGCGCTGCCAGTGCCGGCACGAGGGCCGCCGAGGAGCGTGCGACGGAGGAGACGGAGAGCACGACGGAAGCCTTGGCCGCCCTCGAGGAAGCACGTGCCCTCGAGACGACGAGCCATCACGAGGAGCTCGAGGCGGAGGCGGAGTCCGCCCTCGACCAAGAGGACCACGAGGACGACCACGACGAGGTCGACGACACCGCCGAGGCAGATCAGTCCGCCGACGCGACCGATGAGACAAGCGACGACGAGACGGCCGAGAGCCCTGCAGGCGACGTCGTCGACGAAGCGCCGGAGGCTTCTCCGGAGCCTTCGGACGACGACGCCGACGCGGACGACCCGGCCGACGAGGAGAACTGATGGGCCAGAAGGTCAACCCCTACGGGTTTCGCCTCGGCGTCACCACCGACTGGAAGTCGCGGTGGTTCGACGACCGTAACTACCAGGACTCGGTGATCGAGGACTGGAAGATCCGTGACTACCTGATGCGACAGCTCGAGGCAGCCGCCGTCAGCCGGATCGAGATCGAGCGCACCCGCGACCGCCTCCGGGTGGACGTGCACACGGCTCGCCCTGGCATCGTCATCGGCCGGCGTGGTGCCGAGGCCGACCGCCTCCGTCGCCAGCTCGGTCGCATCACCCACAACGCCAACGTGCAGCTCAACATCCAGGAGATCAAGCAACCGGAGCTGGAGGCCGCCCTGATCGCTCAGGGGATCGCCGACCAGCTCGCTCGGCGCATCAGCTTCCGGCGCGCCATGAAGCGGGCGATCCAGACCGTGCAGAAGGCAGGCGCCCAGGGCGTCCGCGTGCAGTGTTCCGGTCGGTTGGGCGGCTCCGAGATGGCCCGCAAGGAGTCCTACCGTGAAGGTCGCGTGCCGTTGCACACGTTGCGGGCGGACATCGACTACGGGTTTCGCGAGGCGAGGACGAGCACCGGTCGCGTCGGTGTGAAGGTCTGGATCTACAAAGGCGACATCCTGCCCTACAAAGTCTCGAGCGAGGACAAGATCTCCCGCGAGGTGGCGATGGCAGTGGGCGAGACGTCCGGTCAAGGCCGCAAACGGATCGTGAGCGCCGGCGGCGGCCGTCGCAGGCCGGAGTTGGGTGAGCCCGGCTCGCAGCTCGAGGTCGAGGCGGCTGTGGCCGAGGTCGCCCCCGTTGCTGCTGATGCCGAGACGCCTGTAGCCCCGGAGCTCGCCGAGGGCGCCATCGCGGCCGCGCCGCTGCCGGGTGCAGGTGGCGGTGACGAGGCGCTCGAGCGGCTGCTCGCCGAAGAGGAAGAGATCGAGCGCCGCACCCGCGACCAGCATCACGACGTTCCGCATTTCCGCCGGGAGAACGACTGATGTTGATGCCCCGCAAGACCAAGCACCGCAAGCAGCAGCGCGGTCGTCTCAACGGCATGACGAAGGGCGGCGAGTCCGTCACCTTCGGCGACTTCGGCATCCAAGCGCTCGAGCCTGCATGGATCACGGCTCGTCAGATCGAGGCTGCCCGGATCGCCATGACCCGCCACGTCAAGCGTGGCGGGAAGGTCTGGATCCGGGTCTTCCCGGACAAGCCGGTCACGCAGAAGCCCGCTGAAACCCGCATGGGTTCGGGCAAGGGGAACCCCGAGCACTGGGTCGCCGTTGTGCGGCCTGGCCGGATCCTCTTCGAGCTGGCGGGAGTGGACGAGTCGCTTGCCCGCGGCGCCATGGAGCGTGCGATCCAGAAGCTCCCGATGAAGGCGCGCTTCGTGACGAGACCCGGCATCGGATCGACACCGGAGGTGCAGGTCTGATGTCGACGGCCGCAGAGCTCCGCGAGCTCGATGACGACGAGCTCGAGAACCGTTTGATCAACGCCCGCAAGGAGCTGTTCAACTTGCGATTCCAGGCCGCTACCGGCCGGCTCGACAACTCGGCTCGCACGGGTGCGGTACGCCGCGACATCGCCCGCCTGCTCACCGTCATGCGCGACCGCGAGGCCGGGTTGATCCCCGTGCCGACGCCTGGCGGGCGCCCGAGCGTTCGCCGGCGCCTGCGCCGGAACGAGGAGGAGTGATGTCCGAGAGCGAGACGACGGTACCCGAGGCCGCCAGCGAGCCGAGTGCGAACGATGCGGCTCCCGAGCGGGAGAACCGCCGCAAGGTCCGCGAAGGCCTTGTGGTGTCGACGGCCATGGAGAAGACGGCCGTCGTGGCCGTGACCGAGCGCGTCCGCCACCCGCGCTACGCCAAGACGGTGCAACGCACCCGCAAGCTGTACGTGCACGACGAGGACAACGAGGCATCGAACGGCGACCGTGTGCGCGTGGCCGAAACGCGGCCGTACTCGAAGACGAAGCGCTGGCGCCTCGTCGAGGTTCTGGAGCGCGCCCGATGATCCAACAGGAGTCACGCCTCCGTGTCGCCGACAATTCCGGTGCTAAAGAAGTCCTCTGCATCAAGGTGCTCGGCGGGTCGCGCCGGCGCTACGCCCGCATCGGCGATGTCTTTGTCGCCACGGTGAAGGATGCCGTGCCGGGGGCGGCCGTGAAGAAGGGCGACGTCGTCCGATGTGTCGTCGTGCGCACACGCAAGGAGAATCGGCGGCCGGACGGCAGTTACATCCGTTTCGACGAGAACGCCGCCGTTCTCATCAACGACCAGTTGCAGCCGAGGGGCACCCGTATCTTCGGGCCGGTCGGCCGCGAGCTACGCGACAAGCGCTTCATGCGGATCGTGTCGCTCGCTCCGGAGGTGATCTGAATGCGAATTCGCAAAGGCGACCGGGTCCAGGTGCTGCATGGCAAGGACCGCGGGAAGTCGGGTGACGTCATGCGCGCCATCCCGTCCGAGAACAAGGTGATCGTCGAAGGCGTCAACATTTCCAAGCGCCACAGCCGGCCCCGGCGGGGCACGATGCAGGGCGGCATCATCGACAAGGACATGCCGATGCACGTCGCCTCGGTGGCCATCGTCTGCTCGAACTGCGGGCCGACGAGGATCGGTTATCGCCAGGACGAGCAGGGTCGAAAGCTCCGCGTCTGCAAGAAGTGCGGAGGCGACCTGTGAGCGCCTCGCCAGCGGTGGAGACGAGGCCGCGCCTTCGCACCCGCTACGACTCCGAGGTGCGCGCCCAGCTCCTGAGCGATCTCGGGCTGTCGAACGTGATGGAAGTCCCTCGGCTCGAGAAGATCGTCATCAACATGGGCGTGGGCCGCGCCACTCAGCAGCAGTCGCTGCTCGAGGGCGCCGTCCGCGACCTCACGGCGATCGCCGGCCAGAAGCCCGTCGTCACCAAGGCGCGCCAGTCAATCGCCGGTTTCAAGCTCCGCCAGGGCAACGCCATCGGTTGCATGGTGACGTTGCGGGGCGACCGCATGTGGGAGTTCCTCGACCGCCTCATCAGCCTGGCGATCCCGAGGATCCGAGACTTCCGCGGGTTGTCCCCGCGGAGCTTCGACGGTCACGGCAACTACACCTTCGGGGTGACCGAACAGCTGATCTTCCCGGAGATCAATTACGACAAGATCGATTCGACCCGCGGGATGGACATCACGATCGTGACGTCCGCTCGCACCGACGACGAAGGCCGAGCGTTGTTGCTGGCCTTCGGATTCCCGTTCCGACGCGAAGGGCAGTAAGCCGGCTATGGCCAAGAAGGCACTGATCGAGAAGCAGGAGCGCACGCCGAAGTTCAAGGTGCGCGCCTATTCGCGCTGCCGGCGCTGTGGCCGGCCGAGGGCGGTGTTCCGCAAGTTCGGGCTCTGCCGCATCTGCCTGCGCGAGCTCGTGCACGCCGGCGAAGTGCCCGGCGTCACCAAGGCGAGCTGGTGAGAGGAGGGGATCGTCGATGACCATGACTGACCCGATCGCCGACATGCTCACGCGCGTCCGCAACGCCAACGTTGCGATGCACGACACGGTGCGCATGCCGAGCTCGAAGTTGAAGGAAGCGTTGGCGGTGATCCTCGAGCGCGAGGGCTACATCGCCGGCTTCTCGGCAACCGATGACCCGACGCGGCCCGGTCGCGTGCTCGAGATCCAGTTGAAGTACACCGGAGAGCGCGCCCGTGTCATCGGAGGCCTGAAGCGCGTCTCGAAACCCGGTCTTCGCATCTACGTTCGCGCCGACCGCCTCCCTCGAGTGCTCGGCGGCCTCGGTGTGGCCGTTCTCTCGACGAGCCAGGGTCTCATGACCGACCGCGAGGCGCGCCAGCGCAAGGTCGGTGGCGAGGTGCTTTGTTATGTCTGGTGAGGTGCGCTGATGTCCCGAATCGGAAAGAACCCGATCCCCGTACCTGCCGGTGTCGAGGTCACCCTCGCAGGCCGCAGCGTCGTCGTGAAAGGCCCACAGGGTCAGCTGCGGCGCGAGCTGCCAGGGGAGATCACCGTGGAGCAGGCGGATTCGACGCTGCTCGTACAGCGACCGGATGACCAACGCCACAACCGTGCGCTCCACGGTCTCACGCGCTCGCTCGTCGCCAACATGGTCATCGGCGTCACCACCGGGTACACGAAGGACCTCGACATCGTCGGGGTCGGCTACCGGGCGACCTCCAAGGGTCCGCAGCAGCTCGAGCTGGCGCTCGGATTCAGCCACCCGGTCGTCGTGGACGCCCCTCCCGGGATCTCCTTCGAGGTGCCGGCACCCACGCGGATCATCGTGAAGGGGATCGACAAAGAGCTCGTCGGCCAAGTCGCCGCTGACATCCGCAAGATCCGCAAGCCAGAGCCCTACAAGGGCAAAGGCGTGCGGTACGTGGGTGAGGTCGTGCGACGCAAGGCAGGGAAGGCAGCGAAGTAGTCATGGGCACGAAGACCCGAACACACGAACTGAAGGACCGCCGCCACCGGCGGGTCCGCAAGAAGGTCGCCGGCACGCCGGAGCGGCCGCGTCTGGCTGTCTTCCGTTCGAACCGCCACATCGCCGCTCAGGTGATCGACGACCGGGCGGGCACGACGCTGGCGGCGGCCTCGACCGTCGAAGCGACACTGCGAGGCGGCGCCACGGGCAACGCTGCCGCAGCTGCCGCCGTCGGTCGCCTGGTGGCAGAGCGCGCCCTGGCCGCAGGCATCACGAAGGTGGTCTTCGACCGGGGTGGCGCCCGCTACCACGGCCGGGTGGCTGCGCTCGCAGCCGCCGCACGGGAAGCCGGATTGGAGCTGTAGTGGCTGAGTCTCAGTACGAAGAGCGGACGATCAAGGTCAACCGCGTGGCGAAGGTCGTGAAAGGCGGTCGGCGTTTCTCGTTCACCGCCCTCATGGTCATCGGCGACGGCAACGGCCGCGTCGGCCTCGGCTACGGCAAGGCGAAAGAAGCCGGCCTGGCGGTTCAAAAAGGCATCGACGAGGCGAAGAAGAACATGATCGACGTCCCTCTCGCCGGCTCCACCATCACGCACCCGATCATCGGCCGTGCCGGTGCGGGGCGGATGCTGTTGAAGCCGGCTGCCCCGGGGACCGGCGTCATCGCCGGCGGCGCCGCCCGGCAAATCCTCGAGATGGCCGGCGTCCACGACGTCGTGGCGAAGTCACTGGGCACCTCGAATGCCATCAACGTGGCGCACGCCACCCTGGCCGGGCTGAAGAACCTTCGCCGTCCCGACGAGGTCGCCCGCTTGCGTGGGAAGACACCCGAGGAAGTGACGCCCGCCGGCGTGCTGCGCGCCTACGACGAGCGCCGCCGCCTCGGCCGTGCGGCCACCGCCGTGGAGGCCTGAGATGTCCGATCTCATCGTCACCCAGATCCGCTCCGGCATCGGCCAGAAACCGAAGCACCGCGGCACCCTGCGTGCCCTTGGCCTCGGGCGCATCGGCAAGTCCAACATCCTTCCGGACCGCCCGGAGATCCGGGGCATGATCGCTCGCGTCCCCCACCTCGTCGAGGTGACCGACGTGGGCGCAGGAGAGGAGTCGGGGTCATGAAGGTGCACGATCTCGCGCCCGCCCCGGGTGCGCACAAGTCGAGGCGGCGCGTCGCCCGCGGCATCGCCGGCAAGGGCGGAAAGACCGCCGGCCGTGGCACGAAGGGTGACAAGGCTCGCGGCCAGTCCAAGCCGGGCTTCGAGGGCGGCCAGCTGCCGCTCACCCAACGGATCCCGAAGCTGCGCGGCTTCGCCAACCCGTTCCGGATCGAGTACAACGTCGTGAACCTCGACGTGCTCGAGGCACTCGAGGACGTCGAGGTGACGCCGGACAGTTTGAAGGCGGCCGGCATCGTCCATCACAAGGGCCTTGTCAAGGTCCTCGGCGGCGGCGAGCTGACCCGGCCCGTGCAGGTGTCCGCGCACGCCTTCTCGCAGACCGCCAAGGCAGCCATCGAGGCCGCCGGTGGCGGCGTTACGGTGTTGCCCAAGCCCTTCGGCGACCGACGGCCGCCTGCCAAGGGGAACGCACTCGCCAACCGCTAGGGTTGCGGAGCGCCCCCGAGGGCATTTCGCATTGCTAAGGACCGCCCCGCACCCGGGGCACGCTTGAGGAGAAGGAATGCTCGCAAGCCTGCGCAATCTGGTTCGGGTCGCAGACCTGCGGAACAAGATCCTGTTCACCATCCTGGTGATCGCCATCTACCAGCTCGGTATCAGCATCCCCATCCCAGGCATCGACTTCACCGCTCTGCACAGCATCAACAGGTCGGCTTCCTCCGGCGGCATCCTCGGCTACCTGAGTCTGTTCGCCGGCACGGGCCTCTCCCATGCCGCCGTCTTGGGGCTCGGGATCATGCCCTACATCACATCGTCGATCATCATCCAGCTGCTCACCGGGGTGATCCCGAAGTTCATGCAGTGGCGTGAGCAGGGAGCCGTCGGGCAGCGCAAGCTCACGCAGGCGACCCGCTACCTCACCGTCTCCCTCGCCATCATGCAGAGCGCCGGACTCGTCTTCCTCTTCCACTCCGGTGACATCTTCGCCACCCCGACGCCGATCATCGACAACAAGTACTTCAATGCGCCCCATATCCTCTTCATGATTCTCGTGCTCACGGCGGGCACGGCATTTGTCATGTGGCTCGGTGAGCTCATCACCCAGCGCGGGATCGGCAACGGTATGTCGATCCTCATCTTCTCGAACGTGATCAGCGCCATCCCCATCTATGGCGAGTTCATCAAGGAGGACAAGGGGTGGCCCTTCCTCATCCTGATCATCGTCATCTGCGTCGGCCTCCTGACGGCCATCGTCTTCATGGAGCAGGGCCAGCGGCGCATCCCCGTCACCTTCGCGAAGCGGCTGCAGGGCCGGCGCGTCTATCAGGGCCAGAGCACGTACATCCCGATGAAGGTCAACTCGGCCGGTGTCATCCCGATCATCTTCGCCAACTCGCTCCTCTACATCCCGATCCTCCTCTCGAACGTCGTGCCGTGGTCTGGGTTCCGAAGCTGGGTGCAGACGAACCTCGCCGGCGGGACCGATAGCGCCTACCTCGTCGCCTACGGGTTCCTCATCGTCGTCTTCACGTTCTTCTACGTGCACGTGACCTTCGACCCGTACCAGCAGGCGGAGCAGATCCAGAAACAGGGCGGCTACATCCCCGGCTTCCGGCCGGGGAAGCCGACCGAGCGGTACCTCTCCCGCATCCTCAACCGGCTGACCCTGCCGGGGAGCTTGTTCCTCGCCACCGTGGCACTTCTGCCCTCGGTGATCCTCGCCAGCGTCCACATCACCCAGATCCCCTTCTTCGGGACGACCTTGCTCATCTCCGTGGGCGTCGCCCTCGAGACGATGAAGCAGATCGACAGCCAGCTGATGATGCGCAACTACGAGGGCTTCCTGCAGTAGGTGGTACCGGGCGGGAGGCTCGTCGTCCTCGGCAAGCAGGGGGCAGGAAAAGGGACGCAGTGTGTGCGCCTGTCGCACCATTACGTCATCCCCCACATCTCCACGGGCGACATGCTGCGAGGTGAGACGAAAGCCGGCACCGAGCTCGGGCTCGAAGCGCAGCGTTACATGGACTCGGGCGAGCTCATCCCTGACGAGATCGTCCTCAAGATGGTCGTCCAGCGGCTCGATCAGGACGACACGAGGACGAGGGGTTTCGTGCTCGACGGCTTCCCCCGCACGGTGGCGCAGGCAGAAGGCCTCGACGAGCTCCTCTCGCCTGCCAGTCTCGATCTCGCCGTCAACATCGTCGTCCCGACCCCGCTCGTTCTCCGGCGCCTCGCCAGCCGGCGCGTATGCGAGGACTGCGCGGCGATCTATTCGACGGTGTCGCCCCCCCGCATCGAGTGGATCTGCGACGCCTGTGGTGGCGAGGTGATCCACCGGGAGGACGACACGGAGGCGGCAATCCACCGCCGTCTCGACCTCTACGAGCACGAGACGCAGCCCCTCATCGCCTGGTACCGCCTCGCCAACAAGCTCGTCTCCATCTCCGGGGTAGGGAGCCCGGAAGCGGTCTCAGACCGGCTGGTGGCGGCCGTGGACGATCACCGCTCGGCCTCCGGCGGCTTCGGTGCGCCCCTGCCAGCCGCCGGCGAGCCGCCTGAGGAGGGCGCATTAGACGCCATCGACCCGGACGAGAGCCATACCGACGCCATCGACCCGGACGAGAGCCATCTCGACGCCATCGACCCGGACGAGAGCCATCTCGACGCCATCGACCCGGACGAGAACCATCTCGACGAGAGCCGTCCCGGCGACATGCACCCCGCTGACAGTGACCCCGGCGATCAGCGAGGCGAGTGGACCGGGGGCAGGCAGGCGTGAGACGCAACACCGAGGAGCTCGCCAAGATGCGCAAGGCGGGCAAGGTGGTGGCGGAGATCCACGAGAAAACGCGGGCGGTCATCAGGCCGGGCATCACCACCCGCCAGATCGACATCGTCTCCCGCGAGGTGCTGGCGCGCCGGGGAGCACGGTCGAATTTCCTCAACTACCACGGCTTCCCTGCCACCGTGTGTACATCTCCAAACGACATGATCGTGCACGGCATCCCTTCTGAGCTGGTGCTCGAGGAGGGTGACATCATCTCGGTCGACTGCGGGGCGATCGTCGAGGGCTACCACGGTGACGCCGCCTACACGGTCGGGGTGGGGGAGGTGTCGGCGGAGGCTCGCCGCCTGATGGAGGTGACCGAGGCGAGCTTGTGGAAGGGGATCGAGCAGCTCCGAGACGGGAACCGCCTGCACGAGGTTGGGCGGGCGGTGCAGGACGTGGCGGAGGCAGCCGGGTTCTCGGTCGTGCGCAATTACGTCGGCCACGCCATCGGTACCGAGATGCACGAAGAGCCCCAGGTCCCGAACTACTGGCCCGGCACGCCCGGACCGAGGATCAAGGTCGGGCACGTCTTCGCCATCGAGCCCATGGTGAACGCCGGCGGTCCGGAGACGGTCGAGCTGGCCGACGGTTGGAGCGTCGTGACGGCCGACGGCAGGCTCTCGGCTCACTTCGAGCACACCATCGCCGTGACCGAGAACGGCCCGGAGGTGTTCACGATGGCATAGCCGGCCGATCGGTCGGCCATGCCGGTCGGGCGGTCGCACCCGTGGCGACCGGCGGCTATGCTGGTGGATGCCTTAGAGCGACCGTGTCCTCGCGGTCGCTCACGGTCTTTGCGGTAAGCCCCCGATGTGCTGGGTGCTTGCCGCGGCCGAGGTTACTACCGACGAACCCTGGAGGGTCACCTGCCAAAGCCCAAGGAGGATGCCATCGTGCTCGAAGGCACGGTTGTGGAACCGCTGCCCAACGCGATGTTCCGTGTCGAGCTCGAGAACGGGCACAAGGTGCTGGCCCACAGTTCAGGCAAGATGCGGATGCACCGGATCCGGATCCTCCCTGGTGACCGGGTGCAGGTGGAGATCACGCCATATGACCTCAACCGGGGTCGGATCACCTACCGGTACAAGTGAGTCGGGGACAAACGAGAGGCACCGGCCACCCGGCCGGAACGCCTCGCTCTATCGAGATCATGTGTCATGAGGCCAGGTGCTGCGCCCGGCCGGCAGAAACAGCGACCTGGGACAAGGGACGGCAAGGGTGAAGGTGCGACCGAGCGTCAAGGCGATGTGTGAGAAGTGCAAGGTGATCCGGCGGCACGGAGTCGTCATGGTCATCTGCGAGAACCCGCGCCATAAGCAGCGGCAGGGCTGACGATGGCGCGTATCTCCGGTGTCGACATTCCCCGCGAGAAGCGGCTCGAGATATCCCTGACCTACATCTACGGCGTCGGGCGGACGACGGCCCAGCACGTCTGCGAAGCGACGGGCATCGACTCCAACACCCGCGTGCGCGAGCTGACCGACGAGGAGGTCGCCCGCCTGCGCACCTATATCGACGCCAACCTCAAGGTCGAAGGCGACCTTCGTCGGGACGTTGCCCAGGACATCAAACGGAAGATGGAGATCGGGTGCTACCAGGGCATCCGACACCGTCGCGGGCTCCCTGTCCACGGACAGAGGACGCACACCAATGCCCGCACGCGCAAGGGACCGAAGAAGACCGTCGCCGGCAAGAAGAAGGTACGTAAGCACTGATGGCAAAGACCACGAAGCCGGGCGGTCGCAGGCCGCGGCGCCGCGAGCGCAAGAACGTCACCTACGGCGTCGCCCACATCAAGAGCTCGTTCAACAACACGATCGTGTCGATCACCGACCAGGAGGGCAACGTCCTCTCCTGGGCCTCGGCCGGCAACGTCGGCTTCAAGGGGTCCCGAAAATCGACTCCCTTCGCTGCCCAGATGGCTGCGGAGCAGTGTGGCAAGCGGGCCATGGAGCACGGCGTCCGGCGGGTGGACGTGCTCGTCCGCGGACCCGGCTCGGGACGCGAGACGGCCATCAGATCGCTTGCGAGCGTCGGCATCGAAGTCGTCGGCATCAAAGACGTCACCCCTATCCCGCACAACGGCTGCCGCCCTAAGAAGCGGCGTCGCGTCTGAGCGCCGAGTCCGAGGAGCACAAGACACCCATGGCCCGATACACCGGTCCGGTCTGCCGCCTTTGCCGGCGAGACAAGACCAAGCTCTACCTGAAGGGCGCCAAATGCGACACGGCGCGTTGTCCTGTCGAGCGGCGCCCCAACCCTCCCGGCGAGCACGGTCGCGACCGCCTTCGGCAGGGCTCGGAGTACAACACCCAGCTCCGTGAGAAGCAGAAGACACGCCGCATCTACGGCGTGCTCGAGCAGCAATTCGCCAATACCTACGAAGAGGCGAACCGCCAAGGCGGCATCACCGGCGAGAACCTCCTGCGGATGCTCGAGCTCCGTCTCGACAACATCGTCTTCCGTGCGGGCTGGGGCGCCAGCCGCAACCAGGCCCGCCAGTTCGTGCGCCATGGCCATGTGCGCGTGAACGGCAAGCGAGTCACCATCCCGAGCTATCGCGTCCGCCAGTCCGACGTCATCGAGCTCAGCGCCAAGGCCCGTGACTTCATCGTCGTCCGGCACAACCAGGACACGATCGATCGGAGGCCGCCGGCTTGGCTCGAGGTCGGTGACGGGGGCAACTCCGTGCGAGTCCTCGCCGTGCCCTTGCGAGAGCAGATCGACACCCAGGTGAGAGAGCAGCTCATCGTCGAGCTGTACTCGAAGTAACCGCCCACGCTGTCTCAGGCGCACCGCCGTCACACGAGCCTGAGCGGCACCGCCGAAAGCAGTACCGCCGTCTAAGGAGCCCAGTACCCAATGCTCATCATCCAGCGTCCGACCGTCGAGCCGCTCGGCGAGTCCGACCAATTCCGCCAGCGTTTTGCCATCGGTCCACTCGACCCTGGCTTTGGCCGCACGCTCGGCGCATCGCTTCGCCGCACGCTGCTGTCGTCCATCCCCGGCGCCGCCGTCACCCAGGTCCGTTTCGACGAGGCCTTGCACGAGTTCACCTACCTGCAGGGCGTGAAGGAGGACGTGAGCGACATCATCTTGAACCTGAAGGATCTCGTGCTGCGCAGCGAGTCCGACGAGCCGGTGACGATGCGCGTCGACGTCAAGGGCCCCGCCGACGTGAGCGGTGCCGACATCAAGGTGACCTCCGACGTCGAGGTCCTCAACCCGGAGCTCCACATCGCCACGGTGAACGCCAAGGGGCGCCTCGCCATGGACGTGACGGTCGAGCGCGGCAAGGGCTATGTCGCCGCCGAGCGCAAGCAGACCTCCTCCACCATCGGCGTCATCCCAGTGGACGCCATCTACTCACCCGTCCGCCGGGTGGCCTTCGACGTCGAACCGACTCGTGTCGAGGTGTCGACCGACTACGACCGCCTCGTCCTCGACATCGAAACAGACGGCTCCATCAGCCCACGGGAGGCCCTCGCCTCTGCCGGCCAGACACTGCGCTCGTTGCTCTCCCTCGTCGCCGAGCTGGCGGACGAGGGCCACGGGCTCGAGCTCGGTGACGTCGGCTCGGCGGCGGCGGGCTCCCCGATCTCGACCTGCCGATCGAAGACCTCGACCTGTCGGAGCGGCCGCGCAACTGCCTGAAGCGCGCCCAGATCAACACGGTCGGCGAGTTGATACAGCGGACGCCCGACGAGCTGTTGTCGATCACGAACTTCGGCCAGAAGTCTCTCGACGAGGTGCTCGTGCGCCTGGACGAGCGCGGACTGGCCCTCCGGGAGGGGGCGATCTGATGCCCGCAGCACCGCGCAAGTCCCGGCGTTTTGGAGGTGACGCCGCCCACCAGAAGGCCATGATGGGCAACCTCGTCGCCTCGCTCATCGCCACCTACCCGTCGGTCAACCGGGGCCTCGTCACGACCGAAGCCAAGGCGAAGGCGCTTCGCCCCGTGGCCGAGAAGGTGATCACGAAGGCGATCAAAGGCGACATGCACAGCTACCGGCAGGTCATCGCCTTCATCCGAGACGAGGACATGGCGCACGTGCTGTTCCACGAGATCGCTCCCCTCTACGAGGACCGCCCCGGTGGCTACCTCCGCATCCTCAAGCTCGGCCCGCGCCCAGGGGACAAGGCCCCCATGGCGCGCGTGCAGTGGGTGTGAGGCTCTTCGACCCCGAGGACGCCTCGCCAGGCGCGGCCGAGACCGCGCCCGAGCCGGCGGCAGCCCACCCAGACCAGCCCAAAGCGGCCCCGCCGGGGCCGCTTTGTCGCGTGCAACTCCTCGTCGCCTACGACGGTGGGGCGTTCCACGGCTTCGCCGTCCAGCCGGGCCAGGCCACGGTCGCCGGCCGGCTCTCGGAGGCGCTCGGGCGGTTGGCGGGCCATGACGTCACGCTCACCTGCGCCGGCCGCACGGACACGGGGGTGCATGCCGCCGGCCAGGTCGTGCATGCCGACGTCGGTGAGGCTTTTTTTGACCACCACGACGAATCGGCTGCCGTCCGATCGCTCACGCACCAGGTTGGTCCGGAGGTGGCCGTGCTCGATCTCAAGCGGGCAGAGCCGGGCTTTGACGCCCGCCGCTCCGCCCTCTCGAGGCGGTACCGCTATGTGCTGCTCCGCACGCCTGCGGCCGACCCGCTGCTACGCCACACCAGCTGGCATGTGCCGGGCGAGCTCGACGTGGCGGCGATGCGGCTGGCCGCCGACACCCTCCTCGGCGAGCACGACTTCGCCGCCTTCTGCCGGCGACCGCCGGCCGGCGGCTCCACGGTGCGCCGGGTGATGGAGACCAGCTTGCGGACCGATTCGAGCGGGCGCCTGTTGGTGTTCGAGATCGAGGCGAACGCCTTCTGCCATCAGATGGTGCGCTCGGTCGTCGGGGCGCTCGTCTCGGTCGGCGAAGGCCGCCTGACGGCCGCCGACGTGCTTGGGATCCTGCGGGCGGGCGACCGCTCCCGCGGCTCGCGTTTGGCTCCGCCCGGCGGGCTCTGCCTCGAGTCCGTGCGCTACCCGACCGAGCTCGTTCCCGGCGGCATCTGGCGCCCGCCGAGCGGCGTCGCGGTTGCCTGAGCCGCTGGGGCCGCCTATCCTGGTGGGTGACGGCGCGCGCCGGTCTTTGTGCGCGCGCCCCGGTTCCTGGCTGAGTCGCCCTCGGGCGCCGGACGCCTGCCGAGCCGCTAGCAGTCCGCAGCCGCGGGCGGTTCCGACGAGACACTGAGCAAGGACGATTGGTGCGTACGTACTCCACGAAACCCAGCGAGATCGAGCGCGTCTGGTACGTCGTCGATGCCGAGGGCATGGTCCTCGGTCGGGTCGCCACGGAGGTGGCCCGCATCTTGCGCGGCAAGCACCGCCCGATCTACTCGCCCCACCTCGACACGGGTGACCACGTCATCGTCATCAATGCCGGCAAGATCGTCCTCACGGCGAATAAGGGCGAGCAGTCGTTCTCCTACCGCCATAGCGGTTACCCGGGCAGCCTGCGGGCAACCAGCTATGGCGACCTGCTGCGCGACAAGCCGGAAGAGCTCATGCGATCAGCCGTGCGGGGCATGCTGCCGAAGGGAACCCTCGGCCGCAAGATGTTGACGAAGCTCAAGGTCTACGCGGGAGCGGAGCACCCGCACGCTGCTCAGATGCCCAAGCCGTTCGAGCTCCCGGCGACCGCCGCGCGGAGGGTTTCGTGATCCCGCCATCGGCCGCTCGCCCCGGCGCGAGCGCCCGTGGAGCCGTGTCACCCGATTCGAAGGAGAGGTTCACCCGCTGATGCCGAAGCCGCTCGTACAAGCGACCGGTCGCCGTAAGCAAGCGGTGGCCCGCGTGCGCTTTCGCCCGGGACAGGGTGTCATCACGATCAACCGCCGGGGCTTCGAGGACTACTTCCCCTCCGCCACCGCCCGGATGCTCGCCTCCGAGCCGTTGCGTCTCGTCAACAAGGCGGAGGAGTACGACGTCGATGCAACGATCGACGGCGGCGGGCTGTCGGGCCAGGCAGGTGCGCTCCGGCTGGGAATCGCTCGCGGTCTGATCGAGATCGACCCGGAGCTGCGCGGGCAGCTGAAGAAAGCCGGCATGCTCACTCGCGACGCCCGCGAGAAGGAGAGCAAGAAGTACGGCTTGAAGAAGGCCCGCAAGGCACCTCAGTACTCGAAGCGCTGAGGTTCGCCGAGGTGCTGCGATTCGGCACCGACGGGATCCGCGGAGTTGCCAACACGGAGATCACCCCCGAGATCGCCCTTGCGCTCGGGCGGGCGGCAGCACGGCACCTGCCCGGTTCTCCCTGGTTGCTTGGCCGCGACACCCGCCGATCAGGCCCGATGCTGCTGTCGGCCCTCGCTGCCGGGCTTGCCTCGGAGGGGCGCGACGTCGTCGACGCCGGGGTCATCCCCACGCCCGGCCTCGCCTGGTTGGCGGGCGAGCGGGGCACGCCTGCGGCCATGGTCTCGGCCTCCCACAACCCCTTCGGCGACAACGGCATCAAACTGCTCGGCGCCGGCGGGACGAAGCTTTCGGTGCAGCACGAGGTAGCCATCCAGGACGAGCTCGTCCACGCCGTCCGCCCGGAGTCTGCCGTCGGGATTGACGTCGGCACCATCTCGAGTGACGGCAGCGGGCTTCTCTCCTACATCGACCGCCTGGCGGCGGTCGTGCCCGGGGCGGCCGCATTTGACGGCAAGGTCGTCATCGACTGCGCCAACGGAGCCGCCAGCGTCGTCGCCCCGGCGGTGTTCGATCAGCTCGGAATCGAGCACAGCGTGATCAGCGCTGCCCCGGACGGCACGAACATCAACGCCGGTTGTGGCTCCACCCACCTCGCCCTGCTGCAGGCCGAGGTGGCGGGAAAGGGCGCAGCCCTTGGCATCGCCTTCGACGGCGACGCCGACCGCATGCTGGCCGTCGATCAGGCGGGCGAAGTCGTCGACGGCGACCAGCTGATCGCCATGTTCGCAGCCGACCTGCACGAGCGCGGGCGGCTGGCCGGCGACCACGTCGTGGTGACGGTGCTGTCGAATCTCGGGCTGCGCCTTGCGCTCACCGCACGGGGGGTCTCCCTCGTCGAGACGCCCGTCGGCGACCGCCACGTCGCCGACGCTCTCGAAGCCGGCGGTTATGTGCTCGGCGGGGAGCAGTCCGGCCATCTCATCTTCCGTGAGCACGCCGTCACGGGCGACGGCGTGCTCACGTCATTGAAGCTCCTGGAGCTGCTCGCCCGACGCGGCCGACCCCTCTCGGAGCTGGCAGCCCTCTCGATGCAGCGCCTGCCGCAGGTGATGGTGAACGTGCCCGTGCGCGACCGCCACCGTCTCGAATTCGCCTCCGCCGTCTGGGACGAGGTGAATGCGGTCGAGGCCGAGCTCGGCACGACCGGCCGCGTCGTGCTGCGCTCGAGCGGGACCGAACCGGCCGTGAGGGTGATGGTAGAGGCGCCGACCATCGAGGAAGTCGACCGCCAGGTGACCCGTCTTGCCGCCGTCGTACGGCGTGAGCTGGGCTAGCGCCAAGGCGCCGCCAGCCGCTCGCACGCCCTCGTCCCGGGTCGGAGCGGCTCCCAAGTAGCCTTGCACCCATGTGCGGCATCATCGGCGTGACCGGTTCGGACGATTCCCTTCGCATCGTCCTCGATGGTCTCGCCCTCCTCGAGTACCGCGGGTACGACTCGGCCGGAGTCGTCCTCGTGTCCGAGGCCGGGTCGTTGCCCGGCGAGAGCGGCCGGGTGCTCTGGAGGCGTCGCTCCGCCGTTCGCGCCGAGTCGATCCCGGCCCTCGAGCGCCTCGTTTCGACGGCGCCGCCGGCGCGCCTCGGCATCGGTCATACGCGCTGGGCCACCCACGGTGCCCCCACTGAGGACAACGCCCATCCCCACCTCGACTGCTCGGGCCGGGTCGCCGTCGTTCACAACGGCATCATCGAGAACCATCGCGAGCTGGCCGCCAAGCTCGACGCCGAGGGCCACCGACGTACGTCGCAAACCGACACAGAGGTGATCGCACACCTCGTCGAGACGGAGATGACAGGCGGCGCCTCGTTGTTCCAAGCGGTGCAAGCGTGCGTGTCGCTGCTGCGGGGCGATTACGCCCTTGCCTTCGCCTCGAGCGACGAGCCCGAGGTGCTCGTCGCCACCCGCCGCACCTCCCCGCTCATCGTCGGGCGCACCGACACCCTCGGCCTCGTCGCCTCCGACATCTCTGCCCTGCTCGACACGACCCGGGATCTCTACGCCCTCGGTGACGACGAAGTGGCTGAAGTCAGGCCGGGCTCGATCCGCGTCGTCGACGCCGCCGGCGCCGCTGTTCAGCCGGCGCGGCTGCACGTCACCTGGGGCGTGCGGGCGGCACAGCGCGAGGGGTACGAGGACTTCATGTCGAAGGAGATCCACGAGCAGCCCCGCGCCCTTGCCGACACGCTCCTCGGTCGCATCCTGCCCGAAGGGACGACCGAGTTCGAGGAGCTCGAGATCCCCGAGAGCGAGCTGCTGGACGTCTCCCGCGTGATCATCATCGCCTGCGGCTCGAGCTTCCACGCCGGGCTGGTCGGGCGGGCAGCCATCGAATCCTGGGCCAAGCTGCCGTGCAGCGTCGAGATCGCCAGCGAGTTCCGCTACCGCGACCCCGTCATCGACGACAGGACGCTTGTGCTCGCCATCAGCCAGTCGGGCGAGACCGTAGACACCTTCCACGCCCTGCGCGAAGCCAAGAGGCGGGGGCGCGCACGATCGTGCTCACGAATGTCGTCGACTCCCTCATGGCGCGGGAGGCCGACGGCGCCCTCTACACCCACGCCGGGCCCGAGATCGGAGTCGCCTCCACGAAGTGTCACACCGCTCAGATCGTCCTGCTGCAGGTGTTCGCCCTCCATCTGGCGGGTCTACGCCAGACCTTGAGCACCGGAGCGATCGCCGCCTTCGGGGCGCAGATGCACTCGCTGCCGGGCTACGTCGAAGACGCCGTCGGGCGCTTCGACGAGTACCGCAAGACGGCCGAGCAACTTGCTGATGTGAACGACGTCTTCTTCCTCGGGCGCGGGCTCGGGTATCCGGTGGCCCTCGAGGGCGCCCTCAAGCTCAAGGAGCTTGCCTACGTGCGAGCCGAGGCCTACCCGGCCGGCGAGATGAAGCACGGGCCGATCTCGCTCATCGACCGCGACGCCGTCGTGGTCGTGGTGGCCAATCGGGGGGCGCTCTCCCAGAAGCTCCTCGCCAACGTCGAGGAGGTGCGCGCCCGCGGCGCCACGGTCGTGGCCTTGTGCGACGTCGGCGACGCCGAGGTGGGTGCCCTCGCCGACATCGTGCTCGAGGTGCCTCACGTCGACGAGATGGTGGCTGCCGCCGTGCTCGTCGTTCCCATGCAGGTACTGGCGTACGGAGTCGCCCGTGCCCGAGGCAACGACGTCGACCGGCCACGCAACCTCGCCAAGGTCGTCACCGTCGAGTGAGTCCGGTCATCGGTGTCGGGATCGATGCCGTCGACATCGACCGCTTCCGTCTGCTCCTCGCCCGCCGGCCGCGGATGGCCGAGCGGCTCTTCTCGGGCGCCGAACGGGCCTTCGCCGGCAGCCGGAGCGATCCCGTGCCGAGCTTGGCAGCGCGCTTTGCCGCCAAGGAGGCGGTCATGAAAGCCCTCTCGACCGGTCTCGGAGGTGTCGATTTCGCCGACATCGAGGTGCTGGCCAGCCCCGAGGGCGCTCCGCGTCTGTCGGTGTCGGGAAGGGCGTCGCAGCGGGCGGGCCTGCTCGGCGTCACCCGCTGGCACGTCTCGCTCTCGCACACGGCGACGCTCGCCACGGCCGTCGTCGTGGCGGATTGACCGGTCCGGTGGGGCACGGGGGCGGTCGCTGATGGAGCCGGTTCTCACCGTGGCAGAGATGCGGGCGGTCGACGAGATCGCCCAGGGCGCAGAGTCGATCTCCGCTCTGGTGACCCGAGCAGGCACGGCCGTTGCCGTCGAAGCCCTCAGCATGCTCGGTGGCGGCGGAGCTTACGGGCGGCGCGTCACCGTGATCGCCGGCCCGGGCAACAACGGAAACGACGGCCGCGTGGCCGCTCGGCGCCTCGCCCGCCGCGGCGCCCGTGTCACCATCCTCGACGCCAGGGCGGCTCCGAAGGAGGTCGCCGGTGCCGATCTTGTCATCGACGCCGCCTTTGGGACGGGGTACCGGGGGAGCTACGAGGCGCCCGACCCGCAGGGCGCTCCCGTGCTCGCCGTCGACTTGCCGACCGGGGTCAACGCCGACACAGGCGTCGCCTCGGCGGGTGCCGTGCGGGCGCGGCGGACCGTCACTTTCGGCGCCCTCAAGCCGGGCCTGCTCCTCAACGAGGGGCCGGAGCGGTGCGGCGACGTCGTGCGGCGACCGATCGGTCTGCCGGTGGCGGCGGTGCGGGCCTCCATCCACCTCGTCGATGACGAGGACGTCGTCTCCTTGTTGCCGGAGCGGGAGCGCTCGGGCCACAAGTGGCGTTTCGCAGTCATGGTGGTGGCCGGCTCACCCGGCATGTACGGAGCGGCCAACTACGTGGCCGCCGGGGCGGGCAGAGGGGGCGCTGGGATGGTGCGCTTGGGAGTGCCCGGCGCCGCTCCCGGAAGCTTGCCTGCCGGCACGGCGGTTGCTCGATCCCTCCCGCTCGAGGGTTTCGAGTCCGGGGTGCTCGAGGACCTCGGGCGTTTCCGGGCACTCGTCGTCGGGCCAGGGCTGGGTACATCGGCCGAGACGGGGGCGGCCGTGCGCCGCCTCGTCTCGTTCGCCGACTTGCCGACGGTCGTGGACGCCGACGGGCTCACGGCTCTGGGCGGCGCCGAGCAGGCCGCAGAGGTCATCCGGGCCCGGGCGGGCGCTCCGGTCGTGCTGACGCCTCACGACGGCGAGTTCGCCCGATTGAGCGGAGCCCCACCTGGTCCCGACCGTGTCGCCGACGTGCGCTCGCTGGCCGCCCGCATCGGGGCGATCGTCCTCCTGAAAGGGTCGACGACGGTCGTCGCCGCCCCCGACGGCCAGGTCCTGCTCGCCGCCGCAGGGTCCGCTCGCCTAGCGACGGCCGGCTCGGGGGACGTCCTCTCGGGCGTGCTCGGCGCCTTTCTCGCCCGCGGGCTCGGGGCGCTGCCGGCCGCAGCCCTGGCGGCCCACGTGCATGGGCGCGCGGCCCAACTCGGCCGGGCGGAGGGTCTCATCGCCAGCGACCTCCCCGAGCTCGTCGCCGACGTCCTCTCGGCGGCGGCTCAGGAGCGGGCCGGCCGAGCGATGCGTGCCGGCAGCCGCCATCTGCATGCCGCCGGGTCGCAGCGGGAGGACCGTGGCTGAGGGAGCACACCGGCCCGCCTGGGTCGAGGTCGATCTCGGGGCCATCGAGCACAATGCCGCCGTCCTTGCCGCCGTGGCCGCACCCGCCCGGTTGTGCGCCGTCGTCAAGGCTGACGCCTACGGGCACGGCGCCGTCGAGGTAGCCGCCGCCGCTCTCGCAGGCGGCGCCCGCGAGCTGGCGGTCGCCCTCGTCGATGAGGGAATCGAGCTCCGCCAGGCCGGCATCGAGGCACCCATCCTGTTGCTCTCGGAACCGAGCGCCGACGCCATGGCCGAGGTCTACGCCAACGGTCTCGTCCCGACCGTGTACAGCGTCGACGGGCTGGCGCTGGCCAGCAAGGCGGCGCAGGCGCGGGCGACGGAGACCCGCCCTGGCCCGGCGGCCGTGGAGGTCAAGGTCGACACCGGGATGCACCGTGTCGGACTCGACCCGGCCGACCTCGTACCGCTCGTGCGCGCCCTTGTTGACAGACCCGAGCTCGAGTTCAGCGGTCTGTGGACGCACCTGGCCGTCGCTGACGAGCCCGACAACAGCTTCACCACCGAGCAGCTGGAGCGTTTCGAGGCCGCCCGGTCGTCTTTGCCGGCGGCCGGTCTGCCGCCGCCGCGCCGTGTACACGCCGCCAACACCGCCGGTGCCATCGCCTGGCCGGGCGGGCGGCTCGACATGGTGCGCTGCGGCATCGGCCTCTATGGGTACGCACCGAGCCCTGCGCTCTGGCCGGCGCTCGCGTCGGTGACGACGGCGGCCGGCTGGAGCGAGGGCCTGCGTCCCGCCCTGTCCTTCGTGGCGCGGGTGAGCTTCGTGCGGCAGCTCGGCACCGGCGAGCGCGTCAGCTACGGGCTGAAGGCCCCCCTTCACGCCCGCTCGCTCGTCGCCACCATCCCGCTCGGCTATGCGGACGGCATCCCTCGGTCGTACTTCACAGGCGGTGGCGAGGTGCTCGTGAATGGTCGCCGACGCCGCCTCGCCGGCGTCGTCACGATGGACCAGATCCTCGTGGACTGCAGGGACGACTTCACGGTCTCGCCGGGCGACGAGGTCGTCCTCATCGGCGAGCAGGGGGAGGAGCGGCTCACGGCCGAGGACTGGGCACGGTCGCTCGACACCATCTGCTACGAGGTCGTCACCCGCATCGGACCCCGCGTGCCGAGGATTTACCGTTCTCGCCGGCCGAGCGAGAGCGCTGTCCGGGGGCGGGACATGGGGGACGGCGCAGGAGGCCGATAGCATTCGCCGAGATGCCGTCGCTTGCGGAGATCGAAGCGGACGCCCGCACGTGCGTCGCCTGCCCGCTGGCGGCGAGCCGCACGAACGTGGTCTTCTCGGCGGGCAACCCCGCCTCGGGCCTCATGTTCGTCGGGGAGGCCCCCGGTCACGACGAGGATCTGCAGGGCGAGCCGTTCGTCGGGCGCTCCGGCAAGCTCCTCGACCGCCTCATCGCCGAGGAGCTAGGGCGCGACCGCTCCTCCTACTACATCTGCAACGTCGTCAAGTGCCGTCCGCCGGGCAACCGCGACCCGGCGCCGGCGGAGGTGGAGGCGTGTCGCCACTATCTCGAAGCTCAGGTGGCTGCCGTCGCACCTCGTGTCATCGTCACGCTGGGAAACTTCGCCACCCGTACGCTGCTCGACACGACCGACACGGTGACGAGGCTGCGGGGCAGGAGCTACCCGTACGGGACGACGGTGATCGTTCCCACGTTCCACCCCTCCTACGCCCTGCGGGGCAGTGCCGCCATCGTTGCCGAGATGCGAGCCGATCTCGTGCGGGCGAAGCGATTCCTCCTCGTCACCTCGTGATCTCCGCCCACAGCAGCAACGCGGCGGGGACGCGGGCCATCGGCGAAGCCTTGGCCGCTCTGCTGCAGCCGGGCGACGTGGTGCTGCTCGTCGGAGGGCTCGGCTCCGGTAAGACGACGTTCGTGCAAGGACTCGCCCGCGGGCTTGGCGTGAAGGGAGACGTCACAAGCCCGACGTTCACGCTGTGCCACGCCCACGCAGGCCGGCTCGACCTCGTGCACGTCGATCTCTGGCGGCTCGACCGCCAGAGCGAGATACTCGACCTCGGGCTCGACGAGGAGCTCGACGACGGTGCCGTCGTCGTGGTCGAGTGGGGTGAGGCGGCCGAGCCTCTGCTCGGCGACCGGGCACTTGTCGTCCAGTTCGCCTCCGGTGGAGGCGAGCAGGAGCGGGACATCGCCATCGAGGCGCGCGGACGGTGGACGGAGCGGGTAGGTAACATCGCCGCACTGCTCGGCGAGGTGACCGTATGACCGTCCTCGCCCTCGAGACGGCCACCTCGGCCGTTGCCACCGCCCTTGCTGACGAGCACCAGTTGCTGGCCGCCTTCGAGATCCGCGCCGGTCGCCGGCATGCCGAGCTCCTCCATGTCGCCGTGCAGGCGATGCTCGAGACGGCAGGCGTCGAGCTCGCCGAGCTGAGCGCACTGGCCGTCGACGTCGGTCCTGGCCTGTTCACGGGCATCCGCGTCGGTGTGGCGGCCGCCAAAGGCTATGCCATGGCACTCGGTCTGCCCGTCATCGCCCTCACGAGCCTCCAGATCCTGGCCCTCGGCTGTGAGGCGGCCGGGCAGGCGGGCGCCATCGGAGTCGTCGACCTGCGCCGGGGCGAGGTCGCCTGGTCCCTGCCGCCTCTTGACGGGGGCGGCGCACGAGTGGAACGTCACGGCCCGCCTGCTGAGCTCGTCGGCGAGCTGTCGGCCCACCTCGAACGGATCGAACGCCGTGAGGGGAGCGGCCGTCCAGCGGTGCTGGCCGGGGACGGTGCCCTTCGTTACGGTGGCCTGCTCACGGCCGCCCTCGCCGGGCGGATCGTCCTCGCCGGACCCGAGCTGGCCGTCCCGCCGGTGGCCTCCCTCGCCCTCGCCGCCGTGGGCAAGCTGGCGGCGGGTGGCGTTCTCGAGCCCTCCGAGGTGCGGCCTGTCTACCTGCGCGAGGCCGACGTGCGCATCAACTGGTCCACCCGCCACGATGCGCCCGGACGCCGCCTGGGGGTGGCCTGATGGGCTTCCGGCTACGGGGAATGCCCCGGCGTGCCCCCGAGAGCGCCCCGCAGGGGATCGACATCGTTCCCATGAAGCGCCGCCACTTGAAGGCGGTCGTGACCATCGAACAGCTCATCTTCCCGAGCCCGTGGTCCCTCAGCCTTTACCTCTCCGAGCTCACGCAACCGTCGAGCCGCGCCTACTTTGTCGCCCGCTCCGACGGAGACGTCATCGGCTACGCCGGCCTCATGGTCGCCGTCGGCGAGGGCCACGTCACCACGATTGGCGTGTCGCAGCAGTGGCAACGCCGCGGCATCGGCCGGATGATGCTACTGAAGCTCGCCCGTACGGCCATCGAGCACGGCGCCGAGGACCTGACCCTCGAGGTGCGTGTCTCGAACACCGGGGCTCAGGCTCTCTATCACGAGTTCGGCTTCGCTCCCGCCGGAATACGGAAGAACTACTACGCCGAGGTGCACGAGGATGCCATCATCATGTGGGCACACGGGATCCAGACCGAGGCCTACGCCGAGCGGCTCACGACCATCGAGCGCCGGTTGCGTCCCATCACCCCGCCGGGGCGGGTCGGCGGCGAACCGTGACAGCAGCCGCCGGCGTCGTCGGGCCCGGGGCTGAGCAGCCCGTTTGCCACGTTCCCGCCGGCGGCCTGCCTGGCACCGGCGCCCTCGCCGATCGTCTCAGGGTGCTCGCCATCGAGACCTCCTGTGATGAGACGGCAGCTGCTGTGGTCGACGATGGGCGGGTCGTCGTGTCGTCGGTGGTGTCGAGCCAGGTCGACCTGCACGCTCGCTTTGGCGGAGTCGTGCCCGAGCTCGCCAGCCGGGCGCACATCGAGCTGATCGTCCCGATCGTTGCCGACGCTCTCGCCGCCGCCGGCTTGGACAGCCGGGGCCGGCCATCGGATGCGGCCGCCCCCCCGACGGCCTCCATCGGCGCCGTGGCTGCCACCGTGGGGCCGGGGCTCGTGGGATCACTGCTCGTGGGCGTCAGCTTGGCGAAGGCCCTTGCGATGGCGTGGGCCGTGCCCTTTGTGGGCGTCAACCACCTGGAAGGACACCTGTACGCCTGCCTGCTCGAAGAGCCGGAGCTCGAGCTCCCCGTCGTCGTCCTGCTCGTCTCGGGGGGACACACGCTGCTCGTGGAAATGGAGGCGCCGGGCAGCTATCGAGTCCTCGGCCGGACGAAGGATGACGCCGCCGGCGAGGCCTTCGACAAGGTCGCCCGTTATCTGGGTCTCGGGTACCCGGGAGGCCCCGCCATCGACAGGATCGCCCACGAAGGTGACGCCAACGCCGTCCGGTTCCCCCGCGCCTTCATGGACGGTACCGCCGACTTCTCCTTCTCAGGAGTGAAGACGGCTGTCGTCACCTACGTAGAGGCGCACCCGGAGGTGCCCACAGCGGATGTGGCTGCGTGTTTTCAGCAGGCCGTCGTGGACGTCCTCGTCGCCAAGACGTTCCAAGCGGCTGCGGCTGCCGGCGCCAGAGGGGTCTGCCTGGCCGGAGGAGTGGCGGCGAACTCGCTTCTCAGGGCACGAGCGTGCGCCGCCGGGGAGGAGACCGGGCTGCCCGTGTACCTGCCGAGTCGAGCCATGTGCACCGACAACGCCGCCATGATCGGGGCGGCCGGCTACTTCTGTCTGCAGCGCCAGGGTGCGAGCGGCTGGGGGACGGGGGCCGAGCCGGGGTTGCAGCTCGGGAGTTGACGGCCGGGCGGGAAAGTTGGCACTCTCCGGCTGTGTGTGCCAACGACTTCTGCTACCATTGGCACTCACGTAGTGAGAGTGCTAATGGAGCCAGTAGGAGGCCCTGAGATCATGAAGCTGCAGCCCCTGGACGACCGGATCGTCGTTCGGCCGAGCGAGTCCGAGGAGACCACCGCATCCGGTCTCGTCATTCCCGACACCGCCAAGGAGAAGCCCCAGCAGGGCGAAGTCCTGGCTGTGGGCCCAGGCCGGCGTGCCGACCAGACCGGTGAGATCATCCCGCTCGACGTCGTCGTCGGTGACAAGGTCGTGTACTCGAAGTACGGCGGCACCGAGATCACCATCGACGGTGAGGACCTGTTGATCCTCTCGAGCCGCGACGTGCTTGCGAAGGTAGGCGCCTGATGTCGAAGATGCTCGTGTTCGACGAGGGGGCGCGCCGCCGCCTCGAGACGGGCGTGAACAAGCTCGCCGACGCCGTCAAGGTCACGCTCGGCCCGCGGGGACGCAATGTCGTCCTCGACAAGAAGTACGGGGCGCCGACGATCACCAATGACGGTGTGACGATCGCCCGTGAAGTAGAGCTGGAGGACCCGTTCGAGAACATGGGCGCCCAGCTCGTCAAGGAGGTGGCGACGAAGACGAACGACGTCGCCGGTGACGGGACGACCACCGCCACCGTCCTCGCCCAGGCGCTCGTGCGTGAGGGTCTGCGCAATGTCGCTGCCGGCGCCAACCCGATGTCGCTCAAGCGCGGCATCGAGCGGGCTGTGGCCGCCGCCGTCGAGTCCATCGCCTCCCAGGCCAAGGACATCGAGGGCCGCCACGAGATCGCCCAGGTGGCTGCTATCTCCGCCGCCGACGCCAGCATCGGCGAGGTCCTCGCCGAGGCCATCGACAAGGTCGGCAAAGACGGCACGGTCACGGTCGAGGAGTCGAACACCTTCGGCCTCGAGCTCGAGTTCACCGAAGGCATGCAGTTCGACAAGGGCTACCTGTCGCCCTACTTCGTGACCGACGCCGAGCGCCAGGAGGCGATCCTCGAGGACGCCTACCTCCTCGTCGTCAACTCGAAGGTGAGCTCCGTACACGACCTCGTGCCCATCCTCGAGCGCGTCATGCAGAGCAACAAGCCGTTGCTCGTCGTCGCCGAGGATGTGGACGGCGAGGCGCTCGCCACCCTCGTCGTGAACCGCATCCGCGGGCTGTTCCAGTCGGTCGCCGTGAAGGCGCCCGGTTTCGGAGAGCGGCGCAAGGCCATGCTCGGCGACATCGCCGTCCTCACGGGCGCCACGGTCGTCTCCGAGGAGGTCGGGCTCAAGCTCGAGAACACCACGCTCGACCAGCTCGGGCGGGCCCGCCGGATCGTTGTCACGAAAGACGACACGACCATCGTCGACGGCGCCGGCTCCGAGGAGGAAGTGAAGGGCCGCATCGCCCAGATCAAGCGGGAGATCGAGGACACCGACTCGGACTGGGACCGCGAGAAGCTGCAGGAGCGCCTCGCCAAGCTTTCCGGCGGCGTTGCCGTCGTGAAGGTCGGGGCGGCCACCGAGGTGGAGCTCAAGGAGAAGAAGCACCGCATCGAGGACGCCCTCTCGGCGACGCGGGCGGCCATCGAGGAGGGTGTCGTCGCAGGTGGCGGCACCGCCCTGCTGCGGGCCCGTTCGGCGGTGAGTGCGGCGGCCGAGAAGCTCGACGGCGACGAGGCCACCGGTGCCCGCATCGTGTACCGGGCGCTCGAGGAGCCGCTCAAGTGGATCGCCATCAACGCCGGCCTCGAAGGTGCCGTGCAGGTGCAAGAGGTCGAGCGCTCTGAGGGGTCGTCCGGCCTCAACGCCCTCACCGGGGTCGTCGAGGATCTCGTGAAGGCCGGGGTCATCGACCCTGCCAAGGTGACCCGGTCGGCTCTGCAGAACGCTGCATCCATCGCCGGGCTGCTGCTCACGACCGAGGCGATCGTGGCAGACAAGCCAGAGAAGAAGTCCGAGCCGGCCATGCCGCCCGGCGGTGGAATGGGGATGATGTAAGTCCTCCCGCCGCGACGTTGCAGTCCAGAAGGGGTCGGGCCTGTTGGCCCGGCCCCTTTTGTCGCCCCGGGCGGTGTGATCCCCTTCGGGCCCGCCGCTCTCGCCCCGACGAGGCGACCGTCGTTCGGCCGAGGGGCGTCCTTGGCGCCAAGGGCGAGATCGTGCGCCCCTATTAGGCTCCTGGGATGTCAGACGCCGAGCCGACGCCCGACGGCTCCGAGCTGTCCCGGCGGCGGTTCCGCCAGTTCATCCCCCGGCCGGGCTCAGCTGTGGTTGGTGGTCCCGCTCCGTGGTCGTCCATGGCCGCCGGCGATCGTCGCCCCATAACGCTCGAACGGGCAGTCGCAAGCCTTGGCAGCCTCCTGCTGCCCGCCGCTGTCGAGCCGGATCCACCGCCGCATGCCGCCGTGCTCGTTCCCCTCTTCGAGCGGGCAGGCGACACGGCCGCCGTCCTCATCAGGCGCGCGCTCTCCCTCATGAGCAACCCCGGCGACCTCGCCTTCCCCGGCGGTCGCCTTGAACCCGGCGAGCGAGCCGTTGACGCTGCACTGCGTGAGGCGGAGGAGGAGGTGCACCTGAGCCCCGGCTCGGTCTCGGTGCTCGGGCGTCTGGCCGTCGTGAACCGCTCCCGCCGGAGCGAGCGGGTCGTGCCCTACGTCGCCACGATGGCGGCCGAGCCGTCGCTCCGGCCCGATCCGGGCGAGGTCGACGCCGTCCTCATCGTCTCTCTGTCTGATCTCGCTGCCGACGGGGTCTACTGGGAGGAGGAGTGGACCATCCCCGGCGAGGGCTCGCGCCGCCTCCCCTTCTTCGCTGACCAGGCCTGCCTCGGTGACGATGTCATCTGGGGCATGACGGCACTCGTCATCCGGGAGCTGCTCGTCGCCGTGCTGGCTTCGGGGCCGCACAGCGGGATTGCGTAGTCTGTATCGCCGCCCGCGTGACTCCGTAGCGCCACCTGAGGGAGCCGACCATGCCTGACATCGAGATCGGAAGCGGCAAATCCTCGCGCCGTGGCTACGCCTTGGGCGACGTCGCCATCGTCCCGTCGCGCCGCACGAGGGATCCGGAGGACGTGGATCTGTCGTTCGTGCTCGATGGCTTCACGTTCCAGCTCCCCCTCGTGGCGGCGGCATCGGACGCCGTCGTCAGCCCGCGCAGTGCCGTCGAGATCGCTCGGCTCGGAGGCCTCGCTGTCCTCAACCTCGAAGGGCTCTGGACGCGTTACGAGGATCCGGAGGTCGTCCTCGACGAGATCGGCTCCCTGCCGGCGGCGGTGGCCACAGCCCGTTTGCAAGAGCTGTACGCCGAGCCGGTGCGGGAGGAGCTCATCAAGCAGCGGATCCGCCAGATCGGCGACAGTGGTGTCGTAACGTGCGCGGCGTTGTCGCCGCAACGGACGGTGCAATTCGCCAAGGCCGTCGTCGAGGCCGAGCTCGACCTGCTGGTCATCCAGGGGACGGTTGTCTCGGCGGAGCACGTCTCCCGGCGTCCCGAACCGCTCAATCTGAAGCGGTTCATCCGTGAGTACGACATCCCAGTGATCGTCGGAGGCTGTGCCTCCTACCCGGCCGCCCTGCATCTCATGCGCACCGGCGCCGTCGCCGTCCTCGTCGGCGTGGGCACGGGCTCGGCGAGCACGACCTGGGACGTCCTCGGACTCGGGGCACCGCACGCGACGGCGATCGCCGACGCCGCCGGCGCCCGCAGCCGCCATCTCGAGGAGACCGGCGTGTACGTCCACGTCATCGCCGACGGTGGCATGTCGACGGGGGGCGACATCGCCAAGGCGATCGCCTGCGGAGCTGACGCCGTCATGATCGGCGCCCCCCTGGCTGCGGCGGAGGAGGCTCCCGGACGGCGCCGCTACTGGGAGATGGCGGCTGCCCACCCGAGCCTTCCCCGCGGCTCACTCGTCGAGGCGCCCCTGCGCGGCACCTTGGCAGAGGTGCTCTGCGGGCCCGCCCACGACAGCGATGGCGCCGTCAACCTCTTCGGAGCCCTGCGAGCGGCCATGGCGATGTGCGGCTACGCCTCCGTGAAGGAGATGCACAAGGCCGACGTCACCGTCGCCGGCTGACAAGGAAGCTCGGGTCTGTCCCCACCATTGGCGGAGAACGCCAGCGCCAGCCTTTAGGCTCGAAGTGATGCCCGGGCTGGAGAATGAGTGGGACCTGTTCGGGGACTTTCAGGCCCTGCCTGGCTTGACCGGCGGTCGAGTGGCCTCCGGCGAGAGCGGAGCCGGCCGGGAGCCGTCCCTGCTCGACGAGGAGACCCTCCTCGGCGACCTGAACCCGGTGCAGCTCGAAGCCGTCCTGCACGAGGAGGGACCGCTCGTCATCGTGGCCGGCGCCGGCTCGGGCAAGACGCGGGTGCTCACGCGGCGGATCGCATCCCTCGTCGCCCGCGGGGTCCCGCCGTGGCGCATCCTGGCCATCACCTTCACGAACAAGGCAGCCGATGAGATGCGCCGCCGCGTCGTCGAGCTCGTGGGCGAGGACGCCGACCGCATGTGGGTGTCGACGTTCCACTCAGCCTGCGTCCGCATCCTTCGGCGCAACGCCGACCGCATCGGCTTCCGCTCCAACTTCACGATCTACGACGACGCCGATTCGCGGCGCTTGATCGAGCACATCCTCGGAGATCTCGGTGTGGACCAGAAACGGTTCCCTCCTCGCGCCGTGGCCGCCGCCATCAGTCAAGCCAAGTCCGAGCTGCTGGACGTGGAGGGCTACGACCGCCGGGCGACGACCCTGTACGAGCGGCGCATCGCCGACACCTACGCCGAGTACGAGCGTCGCCTGCTGGAAGCCAACGCCATGGACTTCGACGACCTGCTCGTGCGCGTCGTGCGGCTGTTCCGCGAGCACCCCGACGTTCTCGAGGGCTACCAGGAGCGCTTCTTGCACCTGCTCGTCGACGAGTTTCAGGACACGAACCCAGCACAGAACGAGATCGTCAGCCTGCTGGCGCGGGCGTCTCGCAACGTCTGTGTCGTCGGGGACACCGATCAGAGCATCTACCGCTTTCGGGGCGCCGAGATGCGCAACCTCCTCGACTTCGAGCGGGCGTTCCCCGATGCCCGCGTGCTCCTCCTCGAGCAGAACTACCGCTCGACGCAGACCATCCTGAACGCCGCCAATGCCGTCATCGCCAACAACCTCGTGCGCCAGCCGAAGCATCTCTGGAGCGCTCTCGGCGAAGGCGACAAGATCAAGCGCTACCGCGCCAGCGACGGCGACGACGAAGCCTCCTTCGTGGCCAATGAGATCTACTCGCTCGCGAACGAGCAGGGCGTCGGCTTCGGCGACATCGCCGTCTTCTACCGGACCAATGCCCAGTCGCGGGCGCTCGAAGCCGGCCTCATGGAGCGCGGCGTGCCCTACCAAGTGATCGGCGGAACGCGTTTCTACGACCGCCGCGAGGTCCGCGACTCGCTCGCCTACCTGCGGCTCGTCCTGAACCCGGGCGACGAGGTGTCGCTCCGGCGCATCCTCAACGTGCCCCGGCGCGGCATCGGCGACACGACGCTCTCCCGCCTCGTGGCGTTTTCTCGCGAACGGCAGATCAGCTTCAACGAAGCCCTCCGCCGGGCGGAGGAGGCCGGTACGGCAGGCAAGGCCGTCGCGGGCATCCGCTCGTTCCTCGAAACGATCGACGAGCTCTCGGGCGAGGAGGCCGCCGCCCGCCCCCCGGCGGACGTGCTCGGGGACGTCCTCGATCGGATGGGCTATCTGGACATGCTCGAAGCCGAAGCAAAGAGCGGCGGATCGAAGGCGCTCGAAGCGGAAGGTCGCCTGGAGAACCTGTCGGAGCTCCTCTCGGTGGCGTCGGGCTTCGAGACCTTGGAGGGGTTTCTCGAATCCGTCTCGCTCGTGTCGGCAGCCGACGAGCAGAGCGAGGGGCCGGCCGTGTCGCTCATGACCTTGCACGGGGCGAAGGGCCTGGAATTCCGGGTCGTGTTCCTCACCGGGCTCGAAGAAGGCGTGTTCCCCCTCAACCAGACCCTCGCCGAGCCGGACGAGCTCGAAGAAGAGCGCCGGTTGTGCTACGTCGGCATCACCCGCGCCCGCGAGCAGTTGTACGTGACCCACACCTGGCGGCGGCTCCTCTACGGGTCGTACCAGGAGAGCCTGCCGAGTCGATTCTTGAAGGAGATGCCTGAGGAGCTGATCGAGGACGTCGGCGGCGGCCTCGTCCTCGGCCGCGGGCGCTTCGGAGCCGCCTCGAGCTCGTGGGGAGAGCGCTATCGCCAGCGCTACGCCGCCGGCCGCTTCGAGGGTGCCCAGGTCGCGAGCGGGTCGAGCCGCCAGCTGGCCGGCAAGGAGCGAGTGGCGGCGCTCACCACGAGCGGAGCACCGCTCGCATCGACGGGAGCGGAGACCCTCGGTCTCGTCCCCGGGGAGGCCGTCACCCATCCCCGCTTCGGTTCCGGGGTCGTCACCCACGTCGAGGGCGAGGGGCAAGACGCCAGGGCGGAGGTGCGGTTCGTCGAGGGGCGCGTCCGCCGGTTCATCCTTCACCTCACGCCCTTGAGCCGGGTATGAGGGCTCGGCTCAGGGCGTGAGAGGGCTGTTGTTCAAGTAAATCTGGTAGGTGGAGTTCCGAACCAGCGAGAAGTGGCTGGCGAAGAAACGTCTCAGCTGCGGGGACGACAGCAGGCTGGGCTGTCCAGGGCCGAGCACCACGTAACGAGCCCCCGACACGAGTTGCTCCCACTGGGCGTTGATGGCCGACGTTGATCCGGCCACTCTCTCGATCCCGTCCGGGTCGACGACGTACGGGCAACTGGCGGGCAGGGCGGCGAAGCGATCGGCCAGAACGAGCGCCTCCGGGTTGTTGGAGAGCACGCACGCCCCCTTCGGCACGACCGAGTCGATGGCGGCGCTGGGGTTCGTCTCGTTCTGGAGGAAGTAGGAGCGCCAGAAGTCGGTCTCCTTCGGTGCGGCCACCGACACGACGGCCACCATCGCCGCCACGCACAGGATCGTCAGTCCGGCGGCGGCCGTCGAGCTCACCTGACCGCTGCCGACGCCGAGGGAGGACGTCACCGCCACGAGGCCACCGACCGAGTTGCCGACGACGATGGCGCCGAAGCCGGCCACGAAATACGTGTAGGCGAGCGGAAGCTGGTGCGGCAGGAGGCCGATGGCGGCGAGCCCGACCACGGTGGCCAGCAGTGCCCAGTCGAGTGTGCTGGCGGTCGAGGCGCGGGCGAGCGCCGCGATGACGATGACGATCACGATGACGGCGCCGATGCCGACGGCGAGGCCGTCAGGGCTCGAGATCCCGAGCGTCGATCCCAGCCCGAGGATCTCGGCGATCCTGCTGCTCAACCCCGGCGAGACGGCGGCAGCTGGCCCACGACCGAGCTCGGCCCCCACGACGTCACGGACGAAGGCGCTCGGCGAGGCGAGCACGAAGGTGATGCAAGGGACGACGATTCCGAGCAGCAGGCCCCCGAGGAGCCGGCCGAGCGCTTGACGCCAGTTGATCGCAGCGCAGACGACGAGGACGATCGCCGGGATGATGGCCCACGGTTTGATGGCGATGGCGAAGCCGATGAGGGCGCCCGCCAACACCAGCCGCCCTCCATCTGCCAGCCGGCCTTGCACGAACGCCGCCTGGAAGGCGAGCAGGCAGAACAGCAGCACATAGGGCTCGAGCGTCACGGTGGAGGTGGCGTAGAAGGCGTTCGGGAACGCCGCGAAGAGGACGCCGGCGATGAACGTGCTGGAGATCCCGTGGAACCTGGCGGTGAAGGCGACGAGGAAGATGTCGATCACCGAGACGGCGGCCGTGAGGCCACGGGCGGCGTCGAGCCCCGCCGAGCCGTTCGAATGGGCGATCCAGGCGAAGGGCAGCAGGAGGATGCTCATTCCCGGAGGCTGCGTGAGGACGAAGTTGTCGTAGGGGAGCTGGCCCTTCGACAGCGCCACGGAGGAGGCGAAATTGACGCTTCCCGGTGCCAGGCCCACTCCGCCGAGAACGCCGTGCAGCGTCAACTCGTGGATGATGAGGAAGATCCCGAGGACCGTCGGCATGAGAGCGAGGAAGCCCGCCACGTGCGGACTCGCCCACCACACCCCGGTTTCTGATCGTCGGCGCACTGCCCGGGATCGTAGTTGTCCCTGGCCGGAAAGGCCGGGATGCCGGCCGGGAGGTCGGCGGGGATGCCGGGTCGGCACCTTCATGGGTAGCATCGGCCGAGCATGGAACGCCGATACCGCGTCGTCGTCGCGAAACCCGGCCTCGACGGCCACGATCGGGGCGCCAAGGTGATCGCCCGCGCGCTGCGCGACGCCGGCTTCGAGGTGATCTACACCGGCCTGCACCAGACCCCCGAGCAGGTGGTGCAAGCCGTCGTGCAGGAGGACGCCGACGCCGTCGGCCTGTCGCTGTTGTCCGGCGCCCACCTGACGCTCGTGCCGAAGGTCGTCGAGGGCCTGCGCCGGGAAGGCCTCGAGGACGTGCTCGTCGTGTGCGGCGGCATCATCCCTGACAAGGACATACCGGTGCTGAAGGAAGCGGGTGTGTCCGAGGTCTTCACGCCGGGGGCACCGCTGCCGGAGATCGCCCGCTGGCTCGAGGCTGCGCTCGATGCCCGCGAGGGCGACTCAGCCGCGAGCAACTGACGATCGAGCTGACGAACGAGGAGACGGAGGGACCACCCGGGTGGATCTTGTCGAGTATCAGGGTAAGCAGTATTTCGGGCGCTACGGGATCCCCATCTCGGCCGGCCGGGCAGCTGACAACGTGGACGATGCGGTCGCCGCCGCCGAGGAGGTGGGCTATCCCGTCGTCGTGAAGGCTCAGGTGCAAGTCGGCGGGCGCGGCAAGGCCGGTGGCGTCAAGCTGGCATCGGATGCCGCCGAGGTGCGCCGGTGCGCCTCGGAGATTCTCGGCCTCGACATCAAGGGCCACGTCGTGCGGCGCCTGTGGATCGAGCACGCCACTGACATCGCCAGGGAGTACTACGCCAGCTTCACGCTCGATCGCGCAGTCAAGCTGCACCTGGCCATGGTCTCGGCGCGGGGCGGCATCGACATCGAACAGGTGGCCGAGAGTGAGCCTGAAGCCATCGCCCGCCTGCACGTCGACCCGCTCGACGGGCTCGGCCAGGCCGAAGCCCTGCAGCTCGTCACCGATGCCGGGCTCGATGCCGAGGCCCTCGAGCAGGCGGCTGGCATCCTCGTCGATCTCTACCGCTGCTACGTCGAGGGCGACGCCGATCTCGTCGAGATCAACCCGCTCGTGCTCGCGACCGATGGCCGCGTGCGAGCGCTCGACGCCAAGGTCACCCTTGACGACGACGCCGCCTTCCGCCACCCCGAGTGGTCCGAGTTCGAGGAGATGGGCGACGTCGACCCGCGCGAGCGCCTGGCCAAGGAGAAGGGGCTGCAGTACATCGGGCTCGAGGGCTCTGTCGGGATCATCGCCAACGGCGCCGGGCTGGCCATGTCGACGCTCGATGTCGTCAACCAGGTCGGCGGCGCAGCCGCCAACTTTCTCGACATCGGTGGCGGTGCCAACGCCGACGTGATGGCGAACGCCCTCGAGGTGATCAACACCGACCCGAACGTGCGCGTCATCCTCGTCAACATCTTCGGCGGCATCGTGCGATGCGACGAGGTGGCCCAGGGTATCTTGACCGCCCTCGAGCGGGTTGAGCTCACCTCACCGATCGTGTTGCGGCTCGACGGCACGAACTCGATCGAAGCGAGACGGATGCTCGACGAGGCCCGGTCCGAGTGGATCATCCCGGAGCTGACGATGATCGGTGCCGCCCAACGAGCCGTCGAGATCGCCGGGGGCCTCTCGTGAGCATCTTCGTGGACGAGAGCACAAAGGTCGTCGTCCTCGGGTTGACGGGCAGCCAGGGCCGTTTCCACGGTCTTCGCAACCGGGCCTACGGCACCAAGGTGGTGGCCGGCGTCACCCCCGGCAAGGGCGGTCAGGACGTCGAGGGCATACCGGTGTACGACACGGTGGCCGAAGCGGTCGAGCGCCACGGGGTCGACGCCGCCTTCGTCGTCGTGCCCCCCCGGGGTGCGGCCGAAGCGATCGTGGGGTGTGCGGCCGCCGGCATCGGCTTCGTCGTGTGCATCACCGAGCACATTCCGGCCAAGGACGAGGCACTCGTCGCAGCCCGTCTTCGCCGCGACTTTCCCCAAACCCGCCTGCTCGGTCCCAACTGCCCGGGCGTGATCTCGCCGGGCAAGTGCAACATCGGGATCACCTCCGGCGATATCGCCCTACCCGGCGGCCCCGTCGGGATCGTCAGCCGCTCGGGGACACTGACCTATCAGGCCCTCCACGAGCTCTCCCAGCAAGGCGTCGGCCAGACGACCTGTGTCGGGATCGGCGGTGATCCCGTCCCCGGCACGACGTTCGTCGACGTGCTGCGGGCCTTCCAGGACGATCAGGAGACGAGGGCGATCATGATGATCGGCGAGATCGGCGGCGATGGCGAGGAACGCGCCGCGGAGTACATCCGCAACGAGATGAGCAAGCCCGTTGTGGCCTACGTCGCCGGTGTCACCGCCCCCGAGGGCCGCAAGATGGGGCACGCCGGCGCCATCGTCTCCGGCTCGAAAGGGACGGCGAAGGCCAAGATCGAGGCGCTCCGCGATGCCGGCGTCATCGTGGCGAAGAACCCGACCGAGGCGGGCGAGCTCATGGTGGGAGTCGTTCGCGAGCTCGAAGGGGAGTGGGCGCCGTCGGCGCCCACCTTGTGAAGCAGCTCCCTTGACCGACGCGGGCCACCCCGGCATCGGCGAGCCACGCGTCACGCTGGCCGACATCCAAGACGCCCGTGCCCACGTCGAGCGCGTGGCGAACCGGACGCCGATGTTCAACTCCCGCGTGCTGAGCGAATACGTCGGTTCCCCGGTCGTCTACAAGGCGGAGAACCTGCAGCGGACCGGCTCGTTCAAGGTCCGCGGCGTCTCGAGCAAGCTCGCCTCCCTCGGGCGGCTCGCCAACGCCGGCATCGTCGTCGCCAGCGCCGGCAATCACGCCCAGGCGGCGGCGTTCGTGGCTGCTCAGCTGGGTGTTCCCTGCGAGGTGTACATGCCGACGGAGGCGTCTGTCGCCAAGTCGGAGGCCACGATCGCCTACGGGGCCACCGTGCACCTCGGCGGCGAGGGCATCGACGAGTGCCTCGAGCTCGCTCGCAAGCGCGTCATCGAGACGGGCAAGGTGCTCGTGCACCCCTTCGACGACGCCGCCGTCATCGCCGGGCAAGGCTCCCTCGGCCTCGAGGTCGTGGAGGACGTTCCCGACCTCTCCTTGGTGATCGTGCCCCTCGGCGGGGGCGGCCTCGCCGGTGGGGTGGCCGTGGCGGTGAAGTCGCTCAAGCCGTCCGTCAAGGTCGTAGCCGTGCAGGCAGCCAGCGTCGCTGCCTTCCCCGTCTCGATCAGCGCGGGGCACACCGTCGAAGTGGACGCCTACCCGACGCTCGCCGACGGCATCTCCGTGAAGCGTCCAGGCGAGCTCACCCTCCCGCTGGTCTCGAGGTTCGTCGACGAGGTCGTGACGGTCGGGGAAGACGAGATCGCCGATGCCATGGTGCTGCTCCTCGAACGGGCGAAGCTTCTTGTCGAGGGAGCCGGAGCCGTTGGCGTCGCCGCCATCCTGTCCGACCGCATCACCATGCCGACAAGTGGCGGGACGGCCATTGTCGTTCTCTCCGGCGGCAACCTGGACACGGGAGTGCTGGCGGATGCCATCCGCCGGCATGAGACGCGTTCGGGGCGACGTCTCGTCCTCTTCGCCCGCATGTCGGACCGCCCGGGACAGCTCGCCCGCCTCCTCACCTGTCTCGGTGAAAGCGGCGCCAACCTGCTCGAAGTGGACCACCTGAGGGAGGGCTTCGACTTGCACGTCCGCGAGAACGGTGTCCACCTCGTTCTCGAGACCCGCAACCCCGCCCATGCCCGCGCCGTGATCCTCGCCGCGCGCGCCGCCGGCTTCGACGTGGAGCGGCTCGGCCATGCCTTCGCCGCTGAGGATGCAGACGCCTGAGCCGGCCGACGGCCCCGTTGACCTGGCGGCGGAACAGGCGCGCATCCAGGCGGCCCCCCTCGGCGAGCTCGACCCGGAGATCGCCGAGCTGATCGCGGGCGAGCTTGGCCGCCAGCGCGACACGCTCGACCTCGTCGCCTCCGAGAGCGTCCCTCCGCGGGCTGTCCTCGAGGCGCAGGGTTCCATCCTCACGGCGAAGTACGCCGATGGCTATCCGGGCAAGCGCGACTACGACACGTGCGGGTGGGTCGACGCCGTCGAGACCCTGGCGATCGGGCGGGCGATGTCGCTGTTCGGCGCCGCCCACGCCAACGTCCAGCCGTACTCCGGCTCCAGTGCAAACCAGAGCGTCCTGCGGGCACTGTGCGAGCCAGGGGATCCGATCCTCGGCTTCGACTTCACCCACGGCGGTCACCCGACGCACTACCACCCAGACACCTTCGCCGGCCGCTACTACTCTGCGGTGGCATACCACGTCCGCCAGGCGGATCGCCTCGTCGACATGGACGAGGTGGCGGACCTGGCTGAGCACCACCGGCCGAAGGTCATCTTCGCCGGGTGGTCCTGCTATCCGAGGTTCCTCGACTTCCGGGCCTTTCGCGAGATCTGCGACGACGTCGATGCCTACCTGGTGGTCGACATGGCCCACTTCGCCGGCCTCGTCGCCGCCGGCCTTCACCCTGATCCCGTCGCCTACGCCGACGCTTGCACGATGACGCTTCACAAGACGCTCGGAGGCGCACGGGGCGGCGCCATCGTCTGCACGGAGGAGCTGGCCGATCGCATAGACGGCGCCGTCTACCCGGGAGAGCAGGGCTGCCCGCTGCCGCACGTCATCGCCGCCAAGGCCGTGACCTTGGCCCTGGCCGCCACGGATGCCTACCGGGAGCGCATGGAGCGGACCGTTCGCGGTGCCCAGACCGTCGCAGGAATACTTGCCGAGGCCGAAGGGTCGCTCGGAGCCACCGTCGTCACCGGTGGCACGGATGTGCACCAGTTCCTCGTCGACCTCGCCCCCTCCGGACGGGAAGCCTGGCGCCAGCTCGATCTCTTGAACAAGCTCGGCATCTCCGCCAACGCCATCCGCCTCGCCTTCGATCCGCAGGCAGAGCCCGCGGCGAGCGGCCTGCGTTTTGGAACGGCGGCCCTGGCCGGCCGAGGCTTCGGCGACACCGAGTTCGAACAGGTCGGGCGGATCCTCGTGGATGCCCTTGCGCCTGCTGGCGGTGCCATCGGCGATGTCCTTGCTCGGGTGCAAGCGCTGACGAGCGCCTTCCCGCTCTACACCTTCCTCGACTGAAAGGCCCGTGTTCCCCTAGCCGACGTGCGGCCCGATGCCGTGAGCATGGAAGTAGAAGAACGCGATGGCCACGGCCGCGAGCACGAGGAAGAGCACGAGGAAGAAGATGGCGGCGCTGAGCTTGGTCCTCGATCGAGGCTGCGCCGGCGCCGGCTTCGGCTTGCGGCCGGCCGGCTTCAGCACGAAGAAGTCGGCCTCGCTGGAGGAGATGCGAGGGGTGGCGGAGGCCGGGCCTCCCATCGTTCCGCGGGCGCCATGGAGCACGTCGGAGACCCCTGTCAGCCGTTGCGGCGGGGGTGTCACCTTCGTCGTGCGGGGTACCGGCATCGAAGCGAAGGAATCGAGCCATTCATCGAAGCCGTCCGCTCTCGGGACCTGCCCAGGTGCCACCTGCGGACGGTACTGGTTCGACGGGAGCTGTTCGTGGATGGTCGACCCGCTCGGCGGCTCGTCTGTCTTGCCGAAGCCTGGTCGCGTCGGCCGCGTCGGACGCGTCGGCCCCTCCGTCGGCCCGGAGGCCGCAGGACGGGCAGGTGGCGGCTGCCAGTCGCCGAAGAGCGTCGCAGGGTCGTTCAAGGGATCGAAGCCGAGATCGCCGTTCGCCGGGCCCTCGTTCTGCCCGCCTGAGGCGGCATGCCCCGCCGGCCCAGGTCCGCCAGCGTTGCCGGAGACGCTCGCACGTGGCACCAGGCCGCTCGGGAGGTTGGATCCGGTCGGCTCGCCGTCACGTTGTTCTGCCGCGCCGCTGCGCCGATCGGCCCTGTCGCTTCGGCGGTCCGCCGCGCCGCCGCGCCGATCGCCGCCGCTACGCCGCTCGACTCCGCCGCGTCGATCCGGCTCGGCCTCACGGCGGTCGCCGACATCGTTACGCGAGCGGGCGGCGGCGCGTCCGTGTCCGTTGACAGCCGCGAGATCGGGACTGTACGTGGGCTTGGCGCTGGGCCGGTTGCCGCGCTCGGCGCCGCCGGAGCCGTTCAGCCTGGCAACGCCGTTGCCCAGGCCGCGTTCTCCAACGTCAGGGCCGTGCGTCACTCTCGTGTGGCCCTTGCGGCTCCCCACGCCGGCCGCGACGGCGCCCGGCTCGGCAACAGGGTTGCCACCGAGAACCGTCGACGTGCGGGACGCACGCGTGACGGCCGTTCGCGTCGGGGGTCGCGAGAGCGTGATGGCGGCGATGTTGTCCGGGTGCAGCTCCGGTGCGTACCAGTTGCCGTCCGAGGCCTTCCACCAGCCCTCCGCAGGCGGGAGGTCTGACTCGCTCACCGGCGACTGCTGCGTGGGCGCGTCGGGGTGGGCGTTGGCGGGATACCACTTGCCATCTGAGGCGATCCACCACCCTTCACCCAAGGGCACGTCGCTCAGCGGTTTGTTCCTTGCTCGTGGCGCCGACTCCAACAAACGGATCGCACTACTGACCTCCGCTCCCTGATGGCGAGATGGTACCACTATAAGTGATTGTGAAACTACTCTGCGTGATCTATTTCCCCCCTCCGCGGCACGTGCCTGGGCACCTTCGGGACTCGCCGCGTGTTCCCCACCGGCCTTTGGCGCGGGCGCTGATACCGTGCGGCTCGTGCGAATCGCCGTCCTCGCCTCTGGGACCGGAACCATCCTCGAGGCCCTCATCGCTGCCGGCCTCCCCATCGCCGTTGTGGTGGTCGATCGCGTCTGCGCAGCTGAGGCCGTGGCCGCTGGCTCCGGTATCCCGGTCGAACGGATCCTGCGGACGAGCTTTTCGAGCAGCTTCGATCGCGACGGCTTCACCGACGACATCGTGGCCGCCTTGGAGCGATATGACGTCGGGCTCTTGGCGATGGCAGGGTACGGGACTGTGCTCGGCCCCTCGGTCCACGCCGCCTATCCGGGACGGATCCTGAACACCCATCCCGCACTCCTCCCGGCCTTCAAGGGATGGCACGCCGTCGAGCAGGCGCTTGCCGCCGGCGCCACCGAGACGGGCTGCACGGTACATGTGGCGACGCTCGCGGTGGACGACGGTCCGATCCTCGCCCAGGAGCGGGTCGCCATCCTGCCGGGTGATACGCCTGCGGTGCTTCATGAGCGCATCAAGGCAGTGGAACGGCTGCTGTACCCGGCCACCATCCGCGCCATCATCGATCGCCTCGACGACGAGCGGCCGATCGTGGCGCCCGGCCCGATCCTCGAGCTCGGGAGCCCACGGCAGTGAGGGCGTTGCTCTCTGTCTACGACAAGACCGGCCTCGAGGCGTTCGCAAGCGGCCTGGCGGCGCTCGGCATCGAGCTGGTCGCCAGTGGCGGTACCGCGCAGGCGCTCTCGCGTGCGGCCATCCCGCACCGCACCGTCGAGGACGTGACGGGGGCGGCGGAGATGTTGTCAGGGCGGGTGAAGACGCTGCACCCGGCCATCCATGGCGGCATCCTGGCCGACCTCGACAACCCCGCTCATCTCGGTGACCTCGACGCCCAGCAGATCGAGCCGATCGCCCTCGTCGCTTGCAATCTCTACCCCTTTTCGTCGCAGCCTTCGGTGGAGATGATCGATGTCGGAGGACCGACGATGGTCCGGGCGGCGGCGAAGAACCACGCCCACGTCACCGTTGTGGTCGAGCCCGCCGAGTACGGCGGCGTCCTCGACGAGCTGCGCCGGGAGGGTGAGGTCAGCGACGTGACTCGCCGACGCCTTGCCCGCGCCGCCTTCGCCCACGTCGCCGCTTACGACGCCGCCATCGTCTCGTGGTTTGACGAGGAAGCGGCGGGCGACCCTTCAGCGCTGCCGCCGACGCTGCATCTCGCTCTCGAACGCGCACAGGGCCTCCGCTACGGCGAGAACCCGCACCAGTCAGGTGCGCGCTATCGCCGCATCGGGGGCACTCCGGGCTGGTGGGACTCTGCCGTCCAGCATGGCGGACGCGAGCTCTCCTACCTCAACCTGTTCGACGCCGATTTCGCCTGGCGGCTGGTTCACGAGGTCGCAGGGCTCGACGGCTCGGCCGCCGCCGTCATCGTCAAGCACGCCAACCCCTGTGGCGTCGCCGTCGCTGCAGATACAGCCACCGCCTACCGCCTGGCCTTCGAGGGCGACCCCTTGTCCGCCTTCGGAGGCATCGTCGCCCTGTCCGGCCCCGTCGACGGCGAGCTGGCGGAGGCGATCCTCGCCAACCCCGTTGCCGACGTCCTCGTGGCACCCGGCTACGACGAGGGGGTGCCGGCGGCTTTTGCCGAACGGCGGCGGAACATGCGGGCACTGCAAGGCGCAGCTCCCTCGCCCTTGGGGTGGGGGATGCGGCAGATCGACGGGGGCTTCCTCGTGCAGGAGCCCGACCGCTTGCTCAGCGGCCGCGACTCCTGGCGCCTTGTCACGAAGGCGGCTCCGAGCGAACAGCAATGGCGAGACCTCGAGCTCGCCTGGCTCGTGTGCGCACGGACGTCGTCGAACGCCGTCGTCCTCGCCAAGGCGGGCCAGGTCGTGGGCGTCGGCTGCGGCCAACAGAGCCGCGTGGACGCTGCCGTTCTCGCCGGTCGCAAGGCGGATGGTCGGGCTGCAGGTGGAGCGGCCGCCAGCGATGCCTACTTCCCCTTTCGCGACGGCCTCGACGCCCTTGCCGACGTCGGTGTGGGCGCCGTCGTCCAGCCTGGCGGCTCACTTCGCGACGACGAGATCGTGGCCGCCGCCGACGAGCGTGGGATCGCCATGGTGCTGACCGGCGAGCGTCACTTCCGGCACTGACCACGAGCCCGCCAGAGTCGAACAGCCCAGAGATAGCCAAGCGACAGGAGATCCCGAGATGACAGCCGTACTGCTCGATGGCGAAGCTCTCGCCCAGAGGATCAAGACCGAGCTGGCGGCAACCGTCGCCGAGCTCACGGCGGCCGGGGTCACCCCAGGCCTCGGGACGATCCTCGTCGGCGACGACGCCCCGAGCGCCCGCTACGTCGCCAAGAAGCACGAGGACTGCGGTGAGATCGGCATCGCCTCCGCTCACGAGCACCTTCCCGCCGACGCCTCGCAGGGCGACGTGCTGGCAGCGATCGCCCGCTTCAACGCCGATCCGGCCATCGACGCCTTCCTCGTGCAGCTGCCCCTCCCGCCCGGTCTGGACGAACAGGCCGCCCTCCTCGCCGTCGACCCGGAGAAGGATGTCGACGGCCTCCACCCCGTCAACCTCGGCTGGCTCGTGATGGGCGCTCCCGGCCCGCTGCCGTGCACGCCTGCCGGGATTCTCGAGCTGCTGCACGCCTACGACGTCCCGATCGAGGGGCGCCATGTCGTCATCATCGGCCGTGGGCTCACGATCGGCCGGCCGCTCGTCATGTTGATGTCGCTGAAGCGACCCGGGTGCAACGCCGCCGTCACGGTCGTGCACACGGGCGTCCCGGATCTCGCCCCCTACGTACGCAGCGGGGACGTCGTCGTGGCGGCGGCGGGAAGGGCCGGCCTCGTGACCCGGGACATGGTCAAGCCCGGGGCGGCGGTCGTCGGGGCGGGCACGACCTGGGAGGGACGCAAGCTCTTCTCGGACGTGAGCGACGACGTGGCCGACGTGGCCGGTTGGATCACACCGCGCCTCGGCGGCGTCGGCCCGATGACGCGGGCGATGCTGCTCCGCAACGCCGTGAGGGCAGCCGAGCGCCGGGCCGCCCGTCGCTCACTCGTCCCTTGAGCGGTCCGCCACCTGGTGCCGGCGGTCCGGTATCGAGCTGGCAGACTGAGGGCCGATGACGCGGATCACGGACCTCCTCGGCGCCAAGGGCTGCGTGTCGATAGAGCTCTGGCCCCCTCGCAGCGAGGCGGCGGAGGAACGGCTGGAAGCGGCTCTGCTCGAGCTGGAGGCGCTCCATCCGGCGTTCATCTCGATCACCTACGGCGCCGGAGGCTCCACGCGAGAGCGCACCCACGACCTCGTCGTGAAGCTGGCGGAGCGTGGCCGCAGCGTGTCCATGGCCCACCTCGTCTGTGCCGGCCACACCCGCGCCGAGCTCGCAGAGATACTGGCGGCGTATCGGCACGCCGGTATCGAGAACGTGCTGGCGCTACGAGGGGATCCACCCTTGTCCGGCGGGGATCGTCTCGCCGAAGGCGAGCTGGCTCATGCCATCGACCTCGTCGAACTGGCCAAGGAGGTTGGCGACTTCTGCGTAGGCGTTGCTGCCCACCCCGAAGGTCATCCCGACTCGGCCGACCGGACGAGCGACCTCGCCTACCTGGCCGCCAAGCTCGAGGTGGCCGATTTTGCCATCACGCAGTTCTTCTTTCGCGCCAGCGACTACTGCAGACTCGTGGACGACCTGCGCAAGCTCGGCGTCACCCGGCCGATCGTGCCGGGCGTGATGCCCATCACGAACGCCCGCACGGTGCTGAGGATGGCGGACATGTCGGGCAGCGCCGTCCCCGAGGAGCTGGCGGCACGGATCGACGCCGTCTCCGACCAGCCCGGGGAGGTCCACAAGATCGGGGTGGACGTGGCGACTGAGCTGTGCGATCAGCTGCTCGCCCAAGGGGTGCCCGGTCTGCACTTCTACACCATGAACCAGTCGCGGGCGACGATCGAGGTGTGCGCCAACCTCGGCATCGAGGCACCCGTCAGCTGAGGTCTCCAGCCGTGCCAGTGGCGGTCTGAAGCGGGCGGGTGCCGCTCAGGCGTCGACGACGATCTCGACGCCGAGAGCGAGAGCAGCCTCGGTGGGGTCGTGGCCGAGCGGCGTCAGGGCCACGAGCACGGGGATGGCGCGGCGACCGTGGTCGGTGAGCACGCGGGCTGCCCGTGCGACGGCCTCCAGGTCCGCCGTGCAGGCACGGGAGGCAACGCCGACGACGAGGTGCACCGTGGAGCGGCGAGGGCCGGAGACGCCCTGGGCGACGAGCGCCACCTGTTGCAGCTGCAGTTCCTCATCCGGCGAGAGGGGCACGTCCCAGCGGGCGAGCACTTCGGCGAGGTCGTCCAGGTCCTGCCGGGCGAGGCGGCGAACGTCTCCGACGCCCGCCAGGAGGCGACCGGGGTCCGCCCGCAGCTCAGCGACGACCTGACGACGCTTCAGGTCGTCGATCGCGCTCTCGAGGGCACCCAGGCGCTCGCCGAGATCCTCGTGATCACGCTCGGCCGTCTCGCCGCCGGCATGCTCGTCGCGTTCTGGCGGCAACCGCCCACCTCCTCGTCGCCCCTGTGCAGGCTACTCCGGCGCGCTCCTGCGACCGAGGAGGTCGGGTCCCCGGTGACCTCCGTGACGGCCACGGGGGCAAGGGGCGGCATCTCCCATAGGCTCCGAGTCATGGCAGAGAAGATCACGATGTCGCCTGACGGCATCTTGCACGTACCAGCCGAGCCGATCATCCCCTTCATAGAGGGCGACGGCACGGGCGTGGACATCTGGCCGGCCGCCAAGCTCGTGCTGGACGCCGCCGCCGCCAGGCACGGCCACCGAGTCGAGTGGAAGGAGGTCCTGGCGGGCGAGAAGGCGTTCAAGGAGACGGGTGAGTGGCTGCCCGAGGACACCGTCGAGGCATTCCGTCACCACCTCATCGGCATCAAGGGGCCGCTCACCACCCCGGTCGGCGGCGGAATACGGTCGCTCAACGTCGCCCTCCGCCAGCTCCTGGATCTCTATGTGTGCCTGCGCCCTGTGCGCTGGTTCACGGGCGTGCCGTCACCAGTTCGCCACCCCGAGAAGGTGAACATGGTCATCTTCCGGGAGAACACCGAGGACGTCTACGCCGGCTTGGAGTTGCAGGAGGGGACCGACGAGGCGCGCCGCCTCATCGAGTTCCTGCAGGACTCCTATGGCTGGTCGATCCGCGCCGACTCGGGAATGGGGATCAAGCCGGTCTCCGAGACGGGCTCCAAGCGCCTCGTACGGGCCGCGCTCGCGTACGCCGTCAAGCGCGCCCGCCACAGCGTCACGCTCGTGCACAAGGGGAACATCCAGAAGTTCACGGAGGGGGCGTTTCGCACCTGGGGGTACGAAGTCGTGCGGGACGAGTTCGCCGACGTCGCCGTCGGCTGGGACGATTGCGCGGGCGAGCCAGGCGACAGGATCCTCGTGAAGGACTCGATCGCCGACATCACCCTGCAGCAAGTGCTGACACGACCTGACGAGTTCGATGTCATCGCCACCACGAACCTGAACGGCGACTACCTCTCGGACGCCCTGGCCGCACAGGTCGGCGGCATCGGCATCGCCCCAGGCGGCAACATCAACTACGTCACCGGCCACGGCGTCTTCGAAGCGACCCACGGCACGGCCCCGAAGTACGCCGGTCAGGACAAGGTGAACCCAGGATCCCTCCTTCTCTCGGGCGTCCTCATGTACGAGCATCTCGGGTGGCAGGAGGCCGCCGACGACATCGTTCAGGCGCTCGAGCAGACGATCGCGGACAAGATCGTCACCTACGACTTCGCCCGCCTCATGGAAGGCGCGACCGAGGTGCGATGCAGCGAGTTCGCTCAGGCGATCGCCGACCGTCTCTGAGGCGACGGTTCATTATCCTGCGATGCCGTGAGCGACTCCTCGAGTTCGACAGCCCCCATCCGCGTTGCCGTGACAGGTGCGGCCGGCCAGATCGGCTACTCCTTGCTGTTCCGCCTGGCGTCCGGCGACCTGCTCGGGCCGGAACAGCCGATCGTGCTCCACCTCATCGAGATCGAGCCCGCCATGAAGGCCCTCGAGGGTGTCGTGATGGAGCTGAGCGACTGCGCCTTTCCGCTCCTTGCCGGCCTTGAGATCACAACGGATCTGACCGTGGGTTTCGCAGGGGTCGAGTGGGCGCTCCTGGTCGGGTCAGTCCCGCGCAAAGCCGGCATGGAGCGCAAGGATCTTCTCGGCATCAACGGAGGGATCTTCCGGCCACAGGGTCGGGCGATCGCCGAGAACGCCGCCTCGCAAGTCCGCATCCTCGTCGTGGGCAACCCGTGTAACACGAACTGCCTCATCGCCCGGTCGAACGCGCCGGAGATCCCGGCCGACCGCTGGTTCGCAATGACACGGCTGGACGAGAACCGGGCCAAGTGGCAGCTCTCCCATCGCGCCGGCGTACCGGTGGCGGAGGTCACGAACATGGCCATCTGGGGGAACCACTCCTCCACGCAGTTCCCGGATTTCGAGCACGCCCGCATCGGTGGCAGACCTGCCGGCGAGGTCATCGCGGAGCGCGACTGGCTCGAGGGCGACTTCATCAAGGCGGTGCAGGGCCGCGGCGCCGCCGTCATCGACGCCCGCGGTTCGTCCTCGGCCGCCTCCGCCGCCAATGCGGCCATCGACTCCGTCCGGAGCGTGTTGGATTCCGACACCCGCCGGCGACTGGACATCGCTCGCCGTGGTCTCTCGGGGAGAGCACGGAGTGCCGGAGGGTCTGCAATTCGGGTTCCCGGTGCGAAGCGACGGGACCTCTTGGACGGTGGTGGAGGGGATCGAGCACGCCGCCTTCGCGACCGACCGCATCCGAGCCACGACGAACGAGCTGCTCGAGGAGAAGGCCGACGTCGGACACCTCCTGCCCGACGGCTGAGCCACGACGGCCCCGCGGCGAAGGACCAGGACCGGCGCCGCCTGTGGGCGATCGCTGAGGCGCCCAGGCGTCGTCGTCTCGGTTCGGACGATCGTGCTCAGAGGTACTCGACTGCATCCCCGCTGACGCGGTGCCTTGTGTCCAAGAAGTAGCGGGCGGCGGCAGCCAGAGATGCCAGGTCGAAGGCATCGTGGTCCGTGAGCAGCACGACGCCGTCGGCGCCGGCAGCTTCTGCCACGGTGGCCTCGACTCGGGTGACCTGACCGTCGAGGGGACTGGGGCCGGCCAAGGGGTCGGCGAGACGGACACGCGCCCCGAGCTCCAGCAGCTGTTCGACAACGGGCACGGCCGGCGACTCACGGATGTCGCTCGAGTTGCTCTTGTACGCAAGGCCGAGCACGAGGACCGTGGAGCCGTTCACCGCCAGCGAGCGCCGGTTCAGACCCAACGTCAACCGCCTGACGACGTAGTTGGGCATGTGCTCGTTGACGTCGTTGGCGATCTCGACGAAACGGAAAGCCTGTCCCATCCGCCGCCGCACGCGCCACGACAAGAAGGAAGGGTCGACCGGGATGCAGTGCCCGCCGACTCCGGGCCCGGGGAAGAAGGGCAGGAATCCGAAGGGTTTCGTTGAAGCCCCCCTGATCGCCTCCCAGATGTCGACTCCGAGGTCCCCGCACGTCATCGCCAGCTCGTTCACGAGGGCGATGTTGACGTGGCGGAACGTGTTCTCGAGGAGCTTTGCGAGCTCGGCCTCGGCGGTTCCTTTCATCTCAACGGTCTCGCCCACGACGGTGTCGTAGAACCCCTTCACGGCCGCCAGCGAGGCACCGTCGACGCCGGCAACGAGCTTTGGAGTGTTCTCCAGCTGCCACGTGCCGTTGCCCGGGTCGATCCGCTCCGGGCTGTAGCCGAGGCGGAAGTCACCACCGGCGACGAGGCGCGACGCCTGCTCGAGGATGGGGGCGACCACCTCCGTCGTCGTGCCCGGGTACGTCGTGGACTCGAGGACGACGCAACAGTCGGGTCGGACGAAGGGACCGAGAAGCTCGCAGGCCTGCTCGATGTAGGAGACGTCGGGGACGCCGTCTCTGAGGGGGGTGGGCACGGCGATGACCGCCACGTCGAAGTCGGCGCAGCCGGCGATGTCCGAGGTGGGAACGTACCGTCCGGTGGCCAGGGCCGCCCGAAGACGCTCGGTCGAGATGTCCTCGATGTACGACTCACCGTCGCACAGCTGCTCGATCCGCTCTTTGTCGACGTCGAACCCGGTGACCTCGTAGCCCACTTCCGTCGCCCGTACCGCCAGCGGCAGACCGACATAGCCCTGCCCAAGAACTGCCACTCGCTGTCCCATCGCCCACGACCCTATCGGACCCCATCGAGCGGGACCGAGGGCGCGGAGAGGGCGAGCCGCTTGCTCCTAGCGAGCGTCGTCGCGAAGGATCGCCGGAATTGTCTTCAAGATGATGAGGAAATCCGTGAAGAGCGACCACGTCTCGGCGTAGTGCACGTCGAGGCGGAGCATGTCGGCAGGGCTGAGGCGGGAGCGACCGCTCACCTGCCACAGACCCGTCATGCCGGGAAGGACGTCGAGCCGCCGGAGCTGCCAGTCCTCGTAGAGGTCGACTTCGTAGGAGAGAGCCGGGCGAGGGCCTACGAGGCTCATGTCGCCCCTGAGGATGTTGAAGAGCTGAGGGAGCTCGTCGATGGAGAAGCGCCGCAGGAAGCGCCCGATCTTCGTGATCCTCGGATCGTCCGTGAGCTTGAAGAACGCCTCGGAGCCCTCCGAGGCCGTCGCCTGACCGGCGAGCATCCGGAACATGAAGTCTCGGTGAACCTGGTCGGAGGCACCCGCCATCATGCTGCGAAACTTGAGAAGCTCGAAGCGCTTGCCGTCCATCCCGACCCGCTCCTGGCGGAAGAGCACTGCACCTGGCGAGGACAGCCGGATGAGGACGGCGATGACCGACATCGGGATGCTGAAGGCGGCGAGGAGGAAGCCGGCGCCGAGGACGTCGACCGCCCGTTTGACGACCCAGTGCGGTCCCCGCACCGGGTTCTCGAACAGTGTCAGGAGCGGAAAGTCGCCGAAGGACTCGATCTGGACCTTGGAAGGGGGCAGCCCGAACAGCTCCGGCACAGCGCGCAGGCGCGCCTGGCGCATGCCAGGGTGGCTCACGAGGCGGGCGATCTGCTCGGGAGGCATCGAGAAGGAGGCGATCACGACCTCGTCGATGGGCACCTCGGACGAGAGTCGCTCCATCACCCCGCCGAGGTCGTGGTCGATCTCGGTGTCAGTGACGTGGGCGATAACGCGATATCCGAGGCCGACCGTCGCCTCGAGGCTCTTCATGAACGAAAGGGCAGACGGACCGTCGCCCACGACTACCACCGACGAGAGGTTGTGGCCGCTTTGGCGAAGCCGGAGGAGGCCGAGGCGCACGCCCGAGCGGACCGCACCGAGAGCGGCTGCCAGCAAGGGCACGGTCAGCAGGATGGTGCCGCGTGAGAAGGGGTGGCCCAAGCTGTTCGGGTGCCAGAAGTACACGACGAGGGCGAGACCGACGCCGACGATGATCGCCTCGCGACCAGCCTCGACCCACTCCTCCAGGTAGCCGTTGGCGCTCCTCGCCAGATCCGGACGGCTCCGCCATGTCAACAAGGCGGTCAAGCCGGCGGCAATGCCACCGACGATCAGGTACGTGGAGAGGAAGGGGTGGGGACCAAGTGCCTGACCAAGAACTTGCTGTGGCTTGCTGTCCGCGAGGAGGTGGGCAGCACCGACGATGACGAAGGCCATCGCCCCCGAGAGCATGCTCGCGACGAAGAGAAAGGCGTACCGTCGCCGGCGGCGTCCGGTTGCGAACTTCTGGCCCTTGGCGAAGTGGCTCGTGAGGAGCACCTTCGGCCAGCTTGTGTCCACATCCAGCTCGGCAACGTCATTCGCGTTGAAGAACTTAAGGGCCTCTTCAGGCCGTTGAACCGCCATGACACCCCGTCGTTGTCCCCAGCGCACCCTCTGAACGCCGGGCCCAGCCACCTCAACTATGACGCATCGCGCACCCCTTGAAAAGGCCTAGGGACGACAATCTGGTGATGCGTCAGTGAATTCTCAACGACTGATCGGGGGGAACCGCCCGCCTTCAGGTCAGTCAAGCTTCAGCTCGAGCTCCACACCCATCCGCCGGAGGTAGGTTAGCCGACGTTGGGCGGCATGCGCCCACAGCGACAGATCCGCTTCGAAGTGATCGCGATCGCCGTCCTCGTACGCATGCTCAAGCTCGTCGAAGGCAGCATCTTCCTGATCGAGCAGCTGCCGATAACGCTGCAGCATCTGATCGTCGATCACGCCGGTGAGGGTCATGCCGGTCTCCCTTCGTGGAAAGCGATCTGCCAATCGTACTCGCGCAAGGCTGCGGAGCGGTTTGGGTTCAGGTGACGATCCGGTGAAGTTGGCGGGCGGCGGCTGCGACCGCCTCGACAGACGCCGCCGCCTCGACGAGACGGGCGGCGTCGCCGCGGATCTTGATCCGACCAGCGGCCAGCAACGAGGCGCCCGTCACCTCACCCCTCGCCATGGCGAGGGCGTCTGCGTAGGCAGCCACGAGCACGACCTCGGCAGTGTCGAGCGAATGCGGCGTCAAGCGGGCGGGCCGCCCACCCCCCATCACAATCGAATAACGGACCTCTCCTCCCGCAGACGACACATCGGTCACGATCTGGCCGAGCACGATCGAAGGCTCCTCGACCACGGCGATCTGACCGAGGGCCGCACCGAGCGCTTCGAACCACTCGGGGGAAAGGAAGCTGATGGCAGCCTGCGCGGGCACCCCTCGAGTCAATCGGCTGCGACGTCGGGGGTGCCGCCCGGCTCCGCGCCGACAACGGCTTCTCTGGCGCCACCTCCGTCGGCGGATGTGCGAGCTTGCACGGCAGCCGCTCCCGTGTGCGTGGCCGCCTCCGCCGCCGACAGCGGGCCCGGGCGACCGAGGATCTTGCGTCCGATCCACACGACCGGGTCGTAGCGCACGTCCACGACGCGCTCTTTCAAGGGGATGATGGCGTTGTCTGTGATGTGGATGTCCTCCGGGCAGACCTCCGTGCAGCACTTGGTGATGTTGCACAGGCCGATTCCCATCCGCTCGGAGATGTACTCACGACGGTCCAAGGTATCGAGGGGGTGCATCTCGAGCTCAGCCAGCCGCACGAAGAAACGCGGCCCGGCGTAGCGCGGCTTGTTCTCCTCGTGGTCCCGGATCACATGGCAGACGTTCTGACAGAGGAAGCACTCGATGCACTTGTGGAACTCCTGCCCCCGGTCGATGTCGACCTGGGCCATGCGGTAGCCCTCCGGAGGCTTCGCCATCGGCGTGAAGGCAGGAATCCGCTTGGCCACCTCGAAGTTGTACGACACGTCGGTGACGAGATCCCGCATCACGGGAAAGGCACGCATGGGCGACACCGTCACCTCACCGGGTGGGAGGGCGCTCATGCGCGTCATGCACATGAGGCGCGGTTTCCCGTTGATCTCGGCTGAGCAGGAGCCGCACTTGCCCGCCTTGCAGTTCCAGCGGACGGCGAGATCCGGTGCCTGTGTGGCCTGGATGCGATGGACGACGTCGAGGACGACCTCGCCCTCCTGGGCTGGGAGCCGGTAGGTCTCGAAGGCGCCTCCAGAGGCGTCGCCTCGCCAGAGCTTCATGACGACCTCGCCGAGGGCGGCCATCAGTTGCCCTCCTCGAAGAGGGCGGCGAGCTCGCTCGGCATCACGGGCTTCGGTTCGGGCACCACGACGATCTCACCGCCAGACTGGCGCGTGACCATGTTGAGCTTCTCGAACTCGGGGTTGGGCTTGGGGTAGTCCTCGCGGGTGTGGCCGCCGCGGCTCTCCCGCCGTTCGATCGCTCCGAGGGTCGTGCAGCGTGCACAGGCGAGCATCGACTCGACGTCGAGGGCGAGGTGCCAACCGGGGTTGAACGAGCGGTTGCCCTCCACCGAGATCTTGGCGGCGCGCTCGGACAGCTCGACGAGCTTGTCCTTCGCTTCGAGCAGCTCGCTCTCGGTGCGGATGATGCCGACGAGGTCCTGCATCGTCTCCTGCAGATCCTGGTGGACGGTGTAGGCGTTCTCGCTGCCGTCGTGCTCGAAGTAGCTGAGGGCCTGTTCTGTCACCTTTGCGACGGCGCTTTCGTCGAGCAGCGGTGCGGGACGCCCGTGGGTGTACTCGGCCGCCGCCAAGCCGGCGCGCCGGCCGAATACGAGCAGATCCGAGAGGGAGTTGCCACCGAGGCGGTTGGCGCCGTGCATACCGCCGGCGACCTCGCCGGCGGCGTAGAGGCCTGCCACCGTCGTGGCCGCCGTGTCGGCATCGACGCGGACGCCCCCCATGATGTAGTGGCAGGTGGGGCCGACCTCCATGGCGTCGGTCGTGATGTCGACGTCAGCGAGCTGCTTGAACTGGTGGTACATCGACGGCAGGCGGCGGCGGATCTCTTCGGCCGGGCGCCGCGAGGCGATGTCGAGGAAGACTCCACCGTGCGGGCTCCCGCGGCCGGACTTCACTTCGGTGTTGATGGCGCGGGCGACCTCGTCCCGTGGCAGGAGCTCAGGCGGGCGGCGGTAATCGGACTTGTTCGTGTACCACTTGTCGGCTTCTTCGATCGTGTCGGCGGTCTCGGCGGCGAAGTAGGGCGAGATGTAGTTGAACATGAAGCGCTCGCCCTCGATGTTCTTCAACACCCCGCCGTCACCGCGTACGCCTTCGGTGACGAGGAGTCCGCGGGCCGACGCTGGCCACACCATGCCGGTCGGGTGGAACTGCACGCACTCCATGTCGATCAAGTCGGCGCCCGCCCACAGGGCCAGTGCGTGCCCGTCGCCAGTCGACTCCCAGGAGTTGGACGTGAACTTCCACGTCTTGCCGACCCCGCCGGTCGCCAGCACGACGGCCTTGGCGGAGAAGGTCACGAACCGCCCGCTCTCCCGCCAGAAACCCACCGCCCCGTTCACGGCACCGTCGGGTCCCACGAGGAGCCGGACGATCTTGCACTCCATGAAGACGTCGATGCCAAGGGCGACGGCACGGTGCTGCAGCGTGCGGATGAGCTCGAGTCCCGTACGGTCGCCGACGTGAGCGAGGCGGGCATAGCGGTGGCCGCCGAAGTCCCGCTGGAGGATGCGGCCGTCCGGCGTGCGGTCGAAGAGGGCTCCCCACTCCTCCAGCTCGTACACCCGGTCCGGCGCTTCGAGCGCGTGCAGCTCGGCCATCCGCCAGTTGTTGAGCATCTTGCCGCCGCGCATGGTGTCGCGGAAGTGGACCTGCCAGTTGTCCTCCGGCCAGACGTTGCCCATGGCAGCCGCCACGCCACCCTCTGCCATGACCGTGTGGGCTTTGCCGAGCAACGACTTGCAGACGAGCGCCGTCTTGGCGCCCTTCGAAAGCGCCTCGATGGCGGCTCGCAAGCCGGCGCCACCGGCGCCCACGATGACGACGTCGTAGTCGTGTCGTTCCTCTTCAGCCATCAGAAGAACCTCGGGTCGTGCAGCGTCCCGTTGGCCACGAGGTAGACGTAGAAGTCCGTCCAGGCGATCCAACCAAGCGACAGCCATGCGAACAGCTGATGGTGCTGATTGAGCGGCGTGAGGATGTCTCGCCAGAAGCGGTAGCGCACGGGCGAGCGTGAGAACCGCTTGGCGTTGCCGCCGCAGAGATGCCGGCAGGCGTGGCAGCCAAGGGTGTAGCTCCAGATGAGCACGGCGTTGACGACGAAGAAGAGTGTGCCGAGACCCATGCCGACGCCGCCCGGGAAGCGGAAGGCCTCGATGGCGTCCCACGTGAGGAGGCAGGCGAAGATGACGGCGAAGTACCAGAAGTACCGGTGGATGTTCTGGAGGATGAGGGGAAAGCGGGTCTCGCCCGTGTACCGGCTGCGCACGCCCCCGGGCGACGTCGAGCCGGCATCGGCAACCGCGCATGCCGGCGGCGAGGCCCAGAACGATCGGTAGTAGGTCTTGCGGTAGTAGTAACAGGTGACCCGGAAGCCCATCGGGAAGATGAGGATGAGAAGGGCCGGCGACACGGTGCCGATGCTGCCGATGCGACCGAACTGGGCGGCCGTCCCGCAGCTGTCGACCAGGCACGGCGAGTAGAACGGCGACAGGTAGTCGCGCGGGTAACCCACGAAGTAGTGGGCGCCGCGGAAGGCCGTCCAGGTTCCGTAGACGACGAAGGCAAGCAGACCGAGGCCGGTGGCGAGCGGTTGCAGCCACCAGCGGTCCTTCCTCAGCACCTCTGAACGTGGAGGTCCCCCCCGTGGAGCGCCGATCGACACGGGGATCGGCGCAACTCTCGCGTTGGTGTCCTGCACGATGCTCAAATGCGGTGCCCTCCGTGTAGCTCTTCGGACCGAATCAGAGGCCACGGAGTGCTCACCGAGGCGTCACTCCGGACGGTAGCGATCATTCCATCATTCCGCCGACGCTGGCGAGTCCACGCCGCCCGCTCAGGCGCGAGCGCGGTAGGTGGCGCGGGGACCGGCTGCATCCTTGTTGAGGCGTTTGGAGAGGTGAAGCCCCTCGAGGACGAGCTCGATGGCGCTCGCGAGCGCCCCAGGGCTCTCGGAGCCGACGAGGGCGACGGCCACTGAGCGCATCGGCGCGATGTCGTCGAGGACGGCGAGGTAGGCAGCCGAATCGAGGTCCGGCCCGGCGTGCACGACCTTGCCGTCCTCGAAGCCCCCCACCACTTGTCCCAGCTGTTCGGTCGGGCAGTTCTCCCGGAACGTCTGCAGGATCGCCGCCTTGAAGAGCTTCTCGACCACCTCCTCGTCCTCGCCTTCTTCCAGCGACTCGATCTCGAGCTTGCCGAGCGTCGAGGACCAGAGGGCGTCGAGGTCGCTCACCCGCGGCACCGCCTCGTGCTCACCGTGACGGATGGCCCGACGGACGGAGGCGGCGGCGAGGGTCTCGTAGTTCGCCACGCTGAGGCGCACCGAGACACCGGAGCGCTGGCTCACGCGGGGACTCCGACGGGCCAGCTGGCTGACGCGGGCGACGATTTCGGCCATGAAAGGCGGCACTTCGACCCGGACGCCACGGAAGTCGAGCGGCTGGGCCTCCTGGTGGATGATCGTGAGCTCCGTCTCGATGTCGAGCGGGTAGTGGGTACGAAGTCGCGTCCCGAAGCGGTCCTTCAGCGGGGTGATGATGCGCCCCCGGTTCGTGTAGTCCTCCGGGTTGGCCGAGGCCACCAGCATCACGTCGAGCGGGAGCCTCACCTTGTGCCCGCGGATCTGGATGTCCCGCTCCTCGAGGACGTCGAGGAGGCCGACTTGTATGCGTTCTGCGAGGTCCGGCAGCTCGTTGACGGCGAAGATGCCGCGGTTGGAGCGGGGCACGAGTCCGAAATGGATAGTGTGCTCGTCGGACAGGTAGCGACCTTCGGCGATCTTGATTGGGTCCACCTCGCCGATGACGTCGGCGATGGACGTGTCGGGTGTCGCCAGCTTCTCCCCATACCGTTGCGAGCGGTGCACCCAGGCGATCGGGGCGTCGTCGCCTTCTGCGGCCACGAGCTCTCGGGCGAAATGAGAGACAGGGGCGAAGGGGTCGTCGTGGATCTCCGATCCCTGCACGACGGGGAGCCACTCGTCGAGCAGCTCCACGAGGGCACGCATGATTCGGCTCTTCGCCTGCCCGCGTTCGCCGAGGATGATGATGTCGTGCCCGGCGATGATGGCGTTCTCGAGTGCTGGCAGGACGTCGTCGTCGTAGCCGAGGACGCCGTCGACGACGGGCCGGTTCTCGGCAATTCGAGCGAGGAGGTTGCGGCGCATCTCTCGTTTGACGGGCTCGGAGCGGTAGCCGGAGGCCTTGAGCTCACCGAGGGTGGCGGCGGAGGGCGGTCCTGCGGAGTCGTGGGCGACGGACTCGTGGGCGTGGTCAGACAGTTCAGACATGGCCCGGGCAAGCCTACTGAGCGGGGCGGCGACGGAGTCCGCCGGCTGCGGCGTGCCCCGAGGGGCGACGGCTTCCTACACTCGTGAGCGTGGCCGGCGCCTCCTATTCACGTTGGGACGGTTCCCAACAGGGGTTCGATCTCGACGCCGACGCCATCCTGGCGGAGATCAACGACGACGTCATGTACCACGGCGACGTCGGGGCGGCCCTGCGGCGCATCATGCAACAGGGCTTCTCGGACCGGGACGGGAAGCGCATCGCCGGCCTGCGCGAGTTGCTGGAGCGCTTGCGCGAGCGCCGCCGCCAGGAGCAGGAGCAGTACGACCTCGGCGGCGTCTACTCCGAGATCGCCGCCGAGCTCGACGACATCGTCGCCACCGAGCGTGCCGCCCTCGACGACCTGCAGGCGGAAGCGGCGGAGTCGGGCGACGCCCGACGTCAGGAAGTGACCGACGAGGTCGTGGCCGAACGACGAAGCGAGCTCGGGCTTCTGCCCGACGACCTCGCCGGCAAGATGCGGGCGCTCTCGGGCTACGAGTTCGCATCGAGCGAGGCGCGGGAGCGTTTCGAGGCGCTCACCGAGCGCCTCAAGCAGGAGGTGGTGCAGTCCTACCTCGACCAGGCCGCCGGGGCGGTGTCGGGCATGGGACCGGAGGAGCGGGACCGGCTGCGGCGGGCGCTCGACGGTCTCAACACCATGCTCGAGCAGCGCGAGGCAGGGGAGGATCTCGACCCCAGCTTCCAGCAGTTCATGGAGGAATTCGGAGACTTCTTCCCCGGTGACCCCCAGAACCTCGACGAGCTGCTCGAGCAGCTCGCCCAACGCATGGCGGCCACCTCGGCGATGCTCGCCTCCATGACGGCGGGGCAGCGGCAGCAGCTGCAGGCGCTCATGGACGATCTCCTCGGCGACATGGACCTGTCCTGGCAGATCAACCGCTTGGCGGGCAACCTGCGCTCGATGTTCCCGGAGGCCGCCTGGGACCGCCGGGTCTCGTTCTCGGGCACGGAGGCGCCCGGGTTGGCAGAGGCGTCCGACCTCTTCTCGTCCTTGGCCGACCTCGACCAGTTGGAGCAGCTCCTGTCCGGCACACCTCAGCCCGGTGCCCTGGCCGAAGTCGATCTGGAGCGGGCGCGCCAGCTCCTCGGCAACGATGCGGCCGCTTCCCTCGCCGAGCTCGCCAAGCTCTCCAAGCGCCTCGAGGATGCTGGGCTGGTGGAGAATCGCGAGGGCCGACTCGAGTTGACGCCTCGCGGACTGCGCCACATCGGGCAACGGGCGCTTCGCGAGCTCTTCTCTCGCCTTTCGAAGGACCGCCTCGGAGGTCACGAGCTCGTGCTGCAAGGATCGGGCCACGAGCGGGCGGACCAGACCAAGCCGTACGAGTTCGGCGACCCCTTCAACCTCAATATCGAGCGGACTCTCCGTAACGCCCTGCGGCGGGAGGCGGGCACACTCGGCGAGGACGGCACGGCGCCCGGCTCGAAGCAGGGCGTACGTTTGCCCGTCCGGCTGCAGCCGGACGACTTCGAGATCGAGCAGACGGAGCACCTCACGAGTTGCGCCACCGTGCTCCTCCTCGACCTCTCCCTCTCGATGCCCATGCGGGACAATTTCCTTGCGGCCAAGAAGGTCGCCATCGCCCTGCACTCGCTCATCTCGAGCCAGTTCCCGCGGGACTACCTCGGAATGGTGGGCTTCTCGGAGATCGCCCGAGAGATCCGGGCCGCCGAGCTACCCGAGGTGTCTTGGGACTTCGTGTACGGAACGAACATGCAGCACGCCCTCATCCTCGCCCGCCGCATGCTCGCCAGCCACCCGGGCACCAAGCAGATCGTGATGATCACCGACGGCGAGCCGACGGCCCACTTGATGGAGGATGGTGAGGTCTTCTTCAACTATCCGCCCGTGCGGGCGACCGTCGACGCCACCCTCTCCGAGGTGCTGCGGTGCACGCGCGAGCACATCCGCCTGAATACCTTCGCCCTCGACGCCACGGGCCATCTGCGTGAGTTTGTCGAGAAGATCACGCAGCTGAACGGGGGCCGGGCGTTCTTCACCACCCCCGAGACGCTTGGGGACTATGTCCTCGTGGACTTCATCGAGCACCGCCGGGCGATGGGACGCTTCGGGCGCTCCGCCTGAGCCCCTTGCCGCCGGGCGCGCCCCGGTACGTGCGGGTGGCCGCGGTCGGCTCGAAAGAGCTGGCCAGGAGGGCTCCACAGCAGCCCCGATGCCGCTCGCGTCCCCGGCTGGGCAGCTCCTTTTCGATTTCCGCTTGCATCTCGACGCTCGGAGGTCCACAATGACTACAGCCGTGTAACTACACGACTGCGAGTCACCACCTACGGGGAGGGGATGCCGGTGGCGTTCCAGTCGATGATTCTCGAGGGTCCCGATCGATCGTGGCAGGCACGCGCCAACTGCATGGGCGTCGATCCGGATCTGTTCTTTCCCGAGAGGGGCGCATCCACGCGGGAGGCGAAAGAGGTCTGCCGCGGGTGCGTCGTGCGAGAGGACTGCCTGAACTACGCCATCGCCAACGGAGAGAAGTTCGGGATCTGGGGCGGAATGAGCGAGCGGGAGCGTCGACGCGTACGCCGAGCCCGCGTGCTCGCCCAGCAGAGCGCCTCGTAACTCAACCTCCGCAGGGTTCAACGCCCGCCTTCGGGTAGGCGCGGGAGGACGTCCGTCTCGTGAAGGTGCTCGAGCGGGCCGAGCCGAAGCGCTCGACTTCGTATCTAGGCCGATGTGGACGCGGCCAGCCGGCGCCGACGGGCGATGCGCCTGCGCTCCCGCTCGGAGGTACCACCCCACACCCCGTGATCGATGTGGTTGGCCATGGCGTACTCGAGGCACGGTGACTTGACTGGGCAGTCGGCGCAGATCCGGCGTGCTACCTCCACGCCGACGCCGTCGCTTGGGAAGAAGAGGTCGGGCGGCTGGTCCTTGCACTTGCCCCGTGCCATCCACGAAGTATCCATCGCCGCAATTGTTACAGCTCCGCAACATAAAGTCACGCGCAGAACGATGAATTCTTCCTTCGGATTTGCTGAGAGTTCCGGAGCCGAAGATTGGCGGCGCCGCCCGCAAGGAGCGTGCTGACGGCTCGAGCTGGTGGTCGTAACGTGCGGTGTCGTGGAAGGCGATATCGGGCCAGACGACGCCGGCCGGCCCGAGACGCCGGCGGAGCAGCCGCTGGAGGAGGAGGCCCTGAAGCCGAGCCCGCCGGCGGCAACCACGTCGCCAACGTCGCCGACCACCTCCCCTGCGAGGGACCCAGGCGATCCCAGCGGGGTGACACCGAGGTTCGGCGCACCCGTGCGACCGTGGGGTCCGGCGGGTTCTGTCTACGACGAGCGACGCCTACCACCGGGCCTGGCGCCGCCGGCCTGGCGAGCTGACTACGGCCCCCCACACGGCCCGGGTAGCGGAGGGCCGCTCGGGTACGGCCCGCCAGTGCCCGGGCAGGGCCCGCCCCTTGGAATCGCTCCGGGATGGGGGTATCCCGGCACGCCCGGACCCGCAGCGGGCTCCGGCTATGCCCCGAGTGAGCCCTACGGTTACGGGGCGAGCTCTTGGTATGGCGGGCCGGTCTACGGTGCCGGCTCTCCGCCCCAGATCGTCTGGGTGAGCCGACCGAGAGTGCGCCGACCGCCTCGCCACCCGCCGCGGCACCTGCCCGGGTGGCTCGGGGTCGCACTCGTCGCCGCCCTCGCCGGCTCCTGCGTGTCCGGCGGGATCGTGGCGTACTTCGCTAGCCGGGCACCGCAGACCGTCGTGCGCGAGTACTTCCCGAGCAACCCTCCGAAAGTGACCAACGGCGACGTGCAGGCGGTGCTCGCCCGGGTGCTGCCGGCAGTCGTGTCCATCGACACGAGCAGCTACCAGCCGGGGACTCTGGGCGACTACGTCGAAGGTGCCGGAACGGGGATGATCATCCAGTCGAACGGGATCGTGCTCACGAACAATCATGTGATCGCCGGCGCCTCCACCATCGGTGTCACCCTGTACGGCCAGACGGCCTCACACCCTGCTCGGGTCATCGGAACCGATCCTTCCCGTGACATCGCCCTCATTCAGATCGAGGGGACTACCGGACCACTGCCGACGGTCATTTTCGGCGACTCAGGAACGGCGCTGCAGGGAGACGGGGTTATCGCCATCGGCAACGCCCTCGCCCTCGCGGGGGGGCCGACGGTGACTGAAGGGATCGTGTCGGCGGAGAACCGTTCGCTCACCACCGAGAACGAGACAGGGTCGCTCATCGAGCACCTCACCGGCCTGATCCAAACGGACGCCCCGATCAACCCGGGGAACTCCGGCGGCCCGCTCGTCAACGCCGCCGGGGACGTCATCGCTATGAACACGGCCGTGGCCATCTCGGGCGGAGGGGGAAACGCCCCCGCTCAGAACGTGGGCTTCGCCATCGCCATGAACTCGATCCGCCCCGTCATCGCCAGCATCATGCTGGCAGATCGGGGCGGTTGAGGCGCGACCGGGACGGTGTGGGACCGGGCGCCGGAGCGTCGGACGAGCGAGCAGGAGAGCCCCGCCCGGTACACTCCGGCGCGATGACCATCAGCCCCCCGCCCGAGCAGGAACAAGCCCCGGAGCCACCCCGAGGCCATGTGCGCATGGTCTATCTCGGGCCTGTGGCCCCCCATTGGGAGGTGGAGTCGGAGTTCGGAGACCGGAGCTTGATCGAGGAGTTTCGCCAGCGGGCACTCGCCCGCCTCGTCCTCCTGCCACCGCACGATCCCCAATTCCGGCGCAACCGCGAACGCATCGTACGTGACGCCGAGCGAGAGAACGTCATCCTCGAATGGGATCTCGGCGTGCCGGAAGAAGAGGTAGAGGCCGGCGTCTGACGTACTGGCGCCGGTACGTGCTCACCGCCGCTGAGGCGGCACGGACTAGTCGTCGGTGGGCAGATCGAGGCGAGCGAGCCAGAGGCCGGGGGCGTCCACCTCCGCGGGCGTCGGCAGGTTGACGGCGTCGGTCCACATCTTGGCGAGCTGCAGCTCGCCGGATCGCTCGAGGACTCCGGTGACGAACCTGGCGCCCCGGTCGATCTGGGTTTGGTCGAGCCTGAGCCCGAAAAGCGTCTCGGCCACTTTCTCGCCGTCGCCTCGGCTGACCCGCCGCCGCCGCATGGCCTCACCGATCGGTGTGGTGTTACCGATCAGGCGGTTGGCGATGATGCCTGTCACGTACTCGGCGTAACCGGAGACGGACGCCGTGACGGCGTCCAGCTGCGCCCGCACCCGCTCGAGGGCGGCATTCGCCGGCGCCGGCTGCAAGGCCGAGGGATCGCCGAGGATCTCGGCGAACGAGGCCATGTCGGTCGGATCCGCCTGCTGCAGGAGCTGGGTGAGGGCATCGGCGTCGGGCCGCACCCGCTCGGCGTGCTCGATCACGAGGCTGGCGATGCGATCCGACACCGCGGGGCGCGAGAGAATGGCGTGGTAGGCCAACTCGTGCACGCACAACCAGAGGCGGAGGTCGTCGATCGGCAGGCTCCAGTCCGCTGCCACCGCCGCCAGGTTGGCGCTCACGACGAGCAGCTCGTTGCCCGGGGCGGGTGCGAGGGGGACGTCGTATTGGCCGAGGGCACGTTCGGCGAGATGGCCAGCGACCGAGCCGACCTGCCACGCCGTCATGGCGGGGAACATTGCCGCCGCCCACTGGCCGAGGAGGGCGCCCATCTCGTCGCCGTCGTCGACCCCCTCGCCGAAGTCAGCAGGCAACCGCTCCAGCGGGTCGAGCGGAGCGTCCGGGCCGGGGTGGCCTGCGATGCCGTCAGCTCCGGTGCCCTCGCCGCCGACGTCCGACGAAGCCAGGTCCGATGGAGCCAGCACGGCGACGAGCTGGTCGAGCACGGGGTGCCAGATTTCGAGAATGCGACGTGCCCAGTCGACTCGGCTGGCCGGCACCAGTCGCACCGAACCCGTCCCCAAGGAGATCGGCATGCCCGTCACCTCGGCGACGTGCAGCTCGGCGATCGTGCTCAGCTCTTCGAAACGGATGCGCTCGATCGGGTCCGGGTTGGCGTCCGGCTCACCACCCGAGGCGATCTGGCTGGCGAGTTGGTAGGCGAGCTGCCACTGGAGCCCCGGGCCTGTCGGCATCATCCGGACGAGATCGCCGAGCATGCTGCGCAAGAAATCACCGCCACCGAAGAACGGCGAATCGCTCACCTGGGTGATGCTACGGGTTCGAGGCGGTCAGGCTGCCGGCTGCAGGAGAGCGTCGATTGTGCGGATCGACTTCCCACGTTCCACCGTCAAGGCGACGTCGGTACGCGGGGGCATGACGTAGAGAGCTTCCTGCAGTGCCTGCATGGAGTCGATCGCCAGTCCGTTCACGGCCTCGATGACGTCGCCGGGGCGCAGGCCGGCGGAGGCGGCTGAGGTCCCGCGGCCGACGGCAACGACTTCCACCCCGGCTGGCAGGCCGGCCTGCCCTCTCGGGCCCGTCACCTCGGAGGTGGCGTGCCGTGTGAGGTGGACGGAACCGACGCTGGACCGTCCCTCGATACCGAGCCATCCGTGTATCACCCGGCCATGGCTGATGATCTGCTCGCCAACCTGCTCAGCGAGCAGACCGGGAATCACCAGCACCTCGTTGCCTGTGCAGGCGGTGACGATGCCGAGCACGTCCGCCTGGCCGTTCACGAGGACCGTCCCGAGCGGGGCGCCGCTGAGACGGGGCATCTGCAGGCGAAGCATGTCGAGCAGCTGATAGGTGCCGTCTGTCGCGACGGCGACCGACGAGCTGACCGACGCCATCGAGAACACGGACGCTTCAAGGCTGTCCCTTGAGAGCTCTGCCCACTCGACCGCCAGCCAGTCTCCCGAGTGCAGGGGCGTGTCGGTCGCAGAGGCGAGGGGCCTGAAGACCCCGCTGCCGGTGCTGATCACGGCCAGCTGCGTAGCCGAGTCGGTGCCGACGAGGCGGGCTGCGTAGACGGCGCCGTCGGCGGCTGTCACGGTGATGGCCGAGGCGCCGCGGATGAGTGGCAGCGGCACGAGGATCTTGCCGTCGGCCGTCAGGACCACGCCGTTGCCGTTGACGGTGCCTCCTTGCTTGCTGACCTCGACCACGGTGAGGCCGGCTTGCACTCTCCGCTCGAGGTAGGAGAACCCCGGCGTCACCTCGGGTTGCAGGAGGGTGGTGGTGGCGATGGCGAGGCGCGAGCTCGGGGAAGGCGATCGCCCGAGCCAGACGGTGAGGTGCGTCCCGACGAGAACGACACCGGTGGCGAGCACGGCACCTACGAGCCCTGCCGACCAGGCACCCGCCCGGGTGGGTGTGCGGGAGAGCCAACGCTCCCGTGCGGCCGATACCTCGGCCGCGATGGGCGCGCTCGACTGCCAGCTGATCTCGGACGGATGCCGCCAAACGCGATCCTCCGGCGGTAGCAGTCGGCTTGGCTCGTCATCGTCGAAGCTCTCATCGAACTCGTGAAAAGCTTCGGCCACGGCCCACGAGGATACAAAGGCATGACCTCCAGGTGTGCGCGGTCTGGCGAAACGCACCGGCGTACGCGTCCCTCCCGACCGCTGCGTACCATGCATCTATGACCGAGCCAGCCCCCATCGACCCGCCGGAGGGAGACGACTGGCTCGTCCTCAGCGACGAAGTCCTCTCGAGAGCGACGGCGCTCGAATGGGTGGAGGGGGAGCGCTGGGGAGGCGTGGTGGGTTTCTTTGGGGTGGTGCGCGATCACGCCGAAGGGCGCACCGGCGTAGTGGCCGTCGACTACGAGGCCTACGACGAGCAGGTGTTGCCGCGCCTGTCGGAGCTGGCCGCCGCCGCCCGTTCGCGGGTGCCCGACCTCGGCCGCATCGTCCTGTGGCACCGCACCGGGCATCTCGCCGTCGGGGAGACCTCCGTCGCCGTCGTCGTGTCGGCGCCTCATCGGGGCGAGGCCTTTGACGCCTGCCGGTTCCTCATCGACACGCTGAAGGCGACGCTGCCGATCTGGAAGCTGGAGCACTGGGCGGGCGGCTCGGACTGGAGCCCGAGCTCGCATGTCGTCGAGGAGGTGAAGCGGTCGTGAGCGGGGCGCTCGCCATCGACGTCGGCACGGCTCGCACGCTCGTCGTCGAGGCCTCCAAGGGTCTCCTCGTCGACGAGCCGACCCTTGCCGCCGTCGACATCGCCACCGGAAAGCTGCTGACATTCGGCGCGGTTGCCGCCTCCATGGCAGGCCGAACTGCGGGCGAGGTGGCGATCGTGCGGCCCGTGCGCCAAGGCCAGCTCGTCGATCTCGAGCTGACCGATCAGATCGTCGCCGACCTCTTCGATCGGGCGCGGCGCTACGGCGTGCAGCGGCCAGAGGTGCTCTGCTGCGTTCCCGGAGCCGCCACCGGGGTGCAGCGACGAGCGCTCGAACGCTCCTTCAAGAAGGCGGGCGCCCGCCGGGTGGAGTTCGTCGAGCATGCGGTCGCCTGCGGGATCGGCGCCCGCCTCCACCTCGACGAGCCCGTGGCCTCCATGGTCATGGACGTCGGGGCCGGAACGAGCGACATCGCCGTGATGGCTCTCGGCGGTGTCGTGACCGAGGCCTCCGTGCCCCTCGGCGGCACCGACTTCGACGAGGCGATCCGACAACTCTGCCAGCGCTCCTTCGACCTCGTGCTCCCCTTCGGGGCGGCTGAGTCGATCAAGCTCGTGATCGGAAGTGCCTGGCCAGCCGACGAGCGCAAGGTCGAAGTGCGCGGGCGCGACCTCGGCAACGGCATGCCCCGCATCGTGGTGCTCTCCCGCGCCGAGGTGTCCACCGTGCTCGCCGAACACGTCGACGCGATCATCCGGGCGGCGGTCCGTTGCATCACCGACTCGCCCCCGGACCTGGCGAACGATCTCATCAACCGCGGGCTCTATCTCGCCGGCGGGGGAGCCCTCTTGGACGGCTTCGCCCGCCGCTTGGCCACGGCCACCGGTATCCCGATACACCTCGTCAGCTCCCCGGAGACGGTCGCCGTCGAGGGGGCGGCACGTGCGCTGCGAGCGCTGCGAGCGTCCTCCTCCGCGCCTGCACTCGGCTCCGCGCTCGGACTGCCGGCGGAGCAAGCCGACTGAGGACAGCAGGCCTCAGGGCCTCAGCTGGTCCTCCGCAGCTTGGCGGACCTGCCAGTCCCGGTCGCCCAGCGCTCGCTCGAGTGCCTCCTGCACCTCTCGGCCCTCGAAAGGGGCAAGGGCGATCACGGCGCGGCGGCGCACAGCTGGGCGGTCTTCGAGGGCAGCGAGGATGGCGGGGAGCCCGGCCGGGTCGCCGATGGCGCCGAGAGCGGCCACGGCGGACTCCCGGCAGAGGGCGTCCTCGTGGCTGGAGGCGATGCGGCACAGTTCGCGCACCGCCCGAGGGTCGCGAACCTCACCGACGGCGAAGCACGCCGCCTCCACGACACTCGAGTCAGCATCGCTGAGGAGCGGGAGATAGTCCGCCCCGCGGAGCGAGCCCGCTAGCTCGGCGGCACGAACGCGCACGAGCGCCGAGGTGTCGGAGAGTGCCCGGGCGATGGCGTCGTCGTGCAGGCGCCCCATTCTGACGAGCGCCCCGAGGGCGGTGGCGCGGACGCCGGCATCCTCGTCGGCCAAGAAGCCCGCCGCTGCCTCCTCATCGCCCTCGAACCCCGCCAGGGCGGCGGCACGGCGGCGGCGCGCGACATCGATGTGCTCGACTCCGTGTAAGGCTGAACGATCGTGAGCTCCCTCGATGGCGAGAGCCTAGAGACCCGGACGGCCTCTCCCGAGACGCATGTCGTCGACGCCGACACGCCGGGCTTCGACGCCGAAGCGCCCGCCGCCGACGTCCCTGTCATCGACGCCGAGACGACAGACCTCGACGCCGAGCCGCCTGCCCTCCATGACGAAGCTCACACCCGGAGGAGAAGCCGGCGCTGGAAGATCCTCACCATCGTGGGCATCGTGCTCGCCGCCGCCATCCTGGTTTCGTCCCTCGTCAGCGTGCCCTACTACGCCATCACGCCCGGCAGCACCCAGAGCGTGCTGCCGCTCATCGAGGGGCTCGGCTCGCGTGCCCACGATCACCCCGGATCGATTGATCTCGTTGACGTCGAGGTGACCCCGCTGCGACTGATCGACTGGCTCTACTTCAAGCTCGATTCGAACGCCACGATCTACTCCTCGGAGGAGATCCAGGGACCGGAGACGAACGCCCAGTACGACACCGAAGGCGTTCTCGACATGGCCGACGCCCAGCAGGCGGCCTCGGTTGTCGCCCTTACTCAGCTCGGCTACCACGTCACGGTTACTCCCAACGGGTCGCTCGTCTACGCCCTCGATCCGGGATCGCCGGCCGAGGCGGCGCTGCAGGTGGGCGATGTCATCGTCGCTGTGGGGGCCACGAAGGTGGACTCGCCGCAGGCGCTCTCGGCCGCTCTCTTCTCCTATCGGATCGGTCAGGCGGTGACGCTGAGGTTCCGCCCCTACCCGAGCGGGTCGCCGACGTCGATCACGTTTCACACCGGCGTCTGGCGGTGGCAGGGCACGGGCGCCAACCAGCAGCTCACCTGCGTGCCGGCAACCGAGAGGTCACCCGATCCCATCGCCAAGCTCTACGACGACCAGGGCGTGCTCTATCTCCCGACCAAGCAGCACCCGGGCGGGGCCACTCCCTGTATCGGAGTCATCGACGCCGAGCCTTCCTATGCCGTCAAGCTGCCGTTCACGGTCAACCTCAACAACGAGGGGATCGTCGGGCCTTCTGCTGGCCTTGCCTTCACGCTCGGGCTCATGCAGAAGCTGGATCCTGCCAACCTGACCGGCGGCCTGAAAGTAGCCGCAACCGGGACGATGTCGGTGACGGGAGCTGTCGGAGCCATTGGTGGTATCGAGCAGAAGACGATCGCCGTGCGGGCATCGGGGGCGAGCATCTTTCTCGTGCCACCGGACAACTACGCCATCGCCAAGCGCTACGCCGGCTCGAGGCTGCAGGTCTTCGCCGTCTCGAGCATCTCGCAAGCTCTCGCTGTGCTGGAGGCCCACGGCGGCAAGGTTGTGAAGGTGCCGGGGCGCTGACCGGCACTTTTCACGGTTCCCACTTTGTCCGATGAACGAGAGGGAACCGTCCTAGTCTGTCGGCCATGTCGGAAGAAATGCCTGCGCTGTCGATCTCGTCGAGCACGTCGTTGAATCCCGACGAGATGCCGAGGCGCACGTTTCCGTTGGTGCGCAAAGGTGTCGACGGCGAGGCCGTTCGCCGCTATCTCGAGACGATCGCCGACGACGTGCGCGCCCTGTTGGAGCGGGAGACACAGCTGCGTCGGCGGATCGCCGAGGCCGAGCGGAAGGCGGCCGAGCCCCCCGTTCTCGACGAGGCAACGCTCAATCGGGCGGTCGGTGTCGAGACGGCAAGAGTTCTGCAAAGCGCCCATGACGCCGCCCGCGAGGTCGTCGCCCGGGCGGAAGGGCGGGCGGCCGAGCTGCTGGCCACCGCCGAGGCGCAAGTCGCCGCCCGAAGCGCTGCCGCCGAGGAGGAGTCGACGCGCCTCGTGGCAGCCGCCACCGAGCGGGCCGCCGGCACGGCGGCAGGCGCCGAGGCGGACGCAACCGCACTCCGGGCAGGCGCCGAGGCAGAGGGCGAGGCCATCATCGAGGCGGCGCGGGAGGATGCCGTCGCTCTTCTCGACACCACCAAGCAGCGATGCCGTCAGACGGTGCGTGACGCCCGGCAGTTGCGCAATTCCGTGCTCTCGGATCTCGTGGAGCGACGGCGAGCCCTCTTCGTGCAGCTGGAGCAGCTCCGTTCCGGCCGGGATTCGCTCGTCGACGTCGTGGCGACCGTGGAGGCGACCGTCGAGGAGCTGAAGGCGCGCCTCGCGGAGGCCGAGCACGGTGCGCGCATAGCGGCTGCCGAGGCAGGCGATCGAGCCGAGACGCTGCTCGATGACGAGGACGAGACGCTGCTCGAGCCCGATGATGATCTCGAGGAGCACGCCGCCCTCCTCGGCGAGGACCTCGAGACGGAGGAGGAAGAGCTCGCGTCGGGCACAGGCAGCGGCGTGGCCGCCGACGACGAGGAAGCGGTCGTCGACCTCGACGAGGAAGCGCTCATCGACGAGGAGGACCAGCAGGATCACGAGGTGCAAGCGCGGGATACGGCTGCCTCCCATCGCAGCGTCGGTGAGCTGTTTGCCAGAATCCGTGCCGCCCGCGGCTCCGATGGCATCCTTGCCGGCGAAGCGACGTCGGCCATCCCAGCAACCGAGGGGCCCGAGGCAGACTCAGCGACCGAGGCAGGGCCGCCGCCCGAAGCGGACTCAGCGGTCGAGGCAGGGCCGTCGTCCGAGGCAGACTCAGCGGCCGAGGCGATGCCAGCCACCGAGGCAGTGCCGGCGATCGACGTGAAGGACCTCGCAGGCGTGTCGGAGGCGGGAACGGCAGCAGGCGAGCCAGCGACGGCCGAGACCGAGGTGGTGACATCTCCTGGGGCGGCTGCCGAGGCAGGAGCGACCGAGCCCGAGTCGGCGGCGACGACGCCGCAGCCGCCACAAGGGCCCGCCGTCGGGCCAGAGCCGGTGACGGCGCAGCCGTCGGGGGAGCCCGCAGCCGAGGCGGCCGAGGCCTCCGGCGAAGCGGCCGAGGCCTCCGGCGAGGCAGCAGGAGACGGGCTCAGCGGAGACCCCGATGCCGTCGCTCGAGCGCGTCGCAACGAACTCCTGGCGCCTGTCGTGGTGAAACTCTCCCGCGCCCTCAAGCGGGCGCTGCAGGACGATCAGAACGAGCTGTTGAACGCCCTCCGGCACGCCTCCGGGGCGCCGGAGTTGGACGTGCTCCTACCGGAGGAGGCACAGAGCGAGCGTTACACACGGGCTGCCGCGGAGGCACTTGGCGTCGGCTGGCTCCTCGGGCGGAGCTGGCTCCGGCCTGAGAGCGAGAGCGACGGCGGGCTCGGTGACGCGGAGGCCGGTGCTGAGGCGACCGAAACCGGCAAGCAGCTCGCCCTCGAGCTTGCCCGCGAGGTCTCCGGCCTCCTGCGTCATCGCCTCGCTGAGTCTTTGCACGCCCTCGGGGAGGTTGGCGAGGGAGCGCAGGACGCGGTGGGTGCGGCCTACCGCGAATGGAAAGGGCCTCGCGTCGAGGGCATCGCGGGCGACTTCGCCACGCGGGCGTTCGCGACTGGCGCCGTCGCCGCAGCCGAGGGCACGATCGTGCGGTGGGTCGTCGACGATGGGAAGCCGTGCCCGGACTGCGACGACAACGCACTCGCCGGCGAGCAACGGGCAGGGGACGCCTGGCCCACCGGTCAGCTCTACCCTCCTGTGCACCCTGGTTGCCGGTGCCTTCTCGTGGCGACAACCGATTGAGGTTCAGTGGTGAGACACTCAGCGGTCTGAAAAGGATCGGTGAGGTCGTGAACGAGGTGCGGCAGTGAGAGTTCCGAACGAAGCGGCGTTGTCCACCGCGAGTCCGATCAGGCGCTACCAGCTGTGGTTGCTCATCGCCATCGTCGTGATCATCGTCCTCCTCGTGGCTGTGCAGGGCATCGCCGATCTGTTCACGAATTACCTCTGGTACCGATCAGTCCGGGCGGACGACGTCTGGCGGACGATGACGGCGACGAAGCTCGAGCTGTTCGTGTTCTTCACCGCAGTGTTCTTCGTCGCCTGCTGGACGAGCCTGCTCATCGTCGACCGCGTGGCCCCACGAGCGCTCTTCATGTCACCGGAGCAGGAGTTCGTGAGGCGTTACCAGACGTTGGTAGGGCGTCACCGATTCGCCGTCAGGACCATCGTATCCTTGTTCTTCGCCCTCATCTTCGGCAATGGGACGACGTCGCAGTGGCAGCACTGGCTGCTGTTCCTCCGCGGCGGGAGCTTCGACGCAAGGGACCCGTTGTTCCACAAGAACATCGCCTACTTCGTCTTCAAGCTGCCCTTCCTGTCGTTCCTCGTGGACTGGACGCAGGTGGCGCTGATCGTCCTGGCGATCGTGTGTGCGGCGGCGTACTACATGAACGGCGGATTGCGTTTCTCCGGGCCGTCGCCGCGGGTCGATCCGCGGGCGACGGCGCACTTCTCGATCATCTTCGCCGCCCTCGCCCTCGTACGGGCAGCCGGTTACTTCTACGTCAGCCGCTACACCCTCGAGCTCTCGCAGAACTCCCTCTTTCAGGGAGCCGATTACACCGACGTACACGTGCGCCTGCCCGCCCTCAACCTGCTGGCGATCGTGGCGTTGACGGCGTTCGTGCTGTTCGTCCTCAACGTCTATGCCCGCAGCTGGGTGCTGCCGATCGTGGCGGCGGGCCTATGGGCCTTCGTCGGGATCGCCATCGGAGTCGTGTTCCCCTGGGCGGTGCAGCAGCTGCAGGTGACCCCGGCGGCGAGCAGCCTCGAGTTGCCCTACATCAAGCGCAACATCACCGACACGCGAATCGCCTATAGCCTCACCAACACCGGGGCCACCCAGGTGACCTTCCAGGGAGCCAACGATGCCACAACTGGGGTCGTCAAGAATGACACCACCTCGCTGGAGGACGTCGATCTGTGGGACCCGTTGGTCTCTTCACAGACCTACCAGGTGCAGCAGCGAGAGAAGGGCTTCTACTCGATCAACAGCCTTTCCGTCGACCGATACGAGCTCAACACGGGCCCGGGCAACACCAAGCAACTCACACCGGTCGTCATCGGTGTGAGGGAGCTCTCGTCATCGAACCTCAACCAGCCCACGTGGGTGAAGACGCACCTCGTATACACCCATGGATATGGCATCGTGATGGCCAGGGCCAATTCGACCTCCGCCAACCCGACCTACGTCGCCGACGACATACCCCTCCAGGAATCGTCAGGTGTTCCACTGCTGACGCAGCCAAACGTCTATTACGGTGTGGGCGAAACCGGATACGTCATCGTCGACTCGGGCGCAACGGAGTACAACCCACAGTCCACGACGTCGATCGCCTACACGGGTAAAGGCGGGATCCGGATCGGGAGCATCTGGCAGAAGGCTGCTTTTGCCCTTCGCTTCCACGACTTCAACCTCCTCGTGTCAAATCTGGTGACCCCTTCCTCCCGCATCATGTTCAACCAGGACGTGCGAACGCTCGTGCGGAAGGTGGCGCCTTTCCTGCAGGTCGACGCCAATCCCTACCCGGTCATCGACGATGGTCAACTCGAATGGGTCGTGGACGCCTACACGACGACGAGCTACTACCCCTATTCGCAGACGGTCTCGACGCCGGGCCTATCCGCCGGCAGCGGCCTCGGCGGTGGGTTCAACTACGTGCGCAATTCGGTCAAAGCTGTCGTGAATGCCTACACCGGCAAGGTCACGCTGTACGCCTGGGATCCGGAGGACCCGATCCTGCAGTCGTGGGAGCGCATCTTCCCGGGGATGTTCAAGCCGAGCTCGCAGATGGACTCGACGCTCCGGCTGCACCTGAGGTACCCACAGGACTTGCTGTCCGTCGAGGCCACGGTGTTCGGCAAGTATCACCTCCTGCCGAGCCAGGCGTCCGTCTTCTACTCGAACTCTGTCGCTTGGCAGTTGTCCCTTGCGGGAACGGAATCCCTGTATGAGCTGGTGCAGCTTCCGGGGCAGTCGGTCCCGACGTTCAACGCCATCGTGCCCCTCGTCCCCGTCGGCACAGCGCAGAACCTCACTACGTTCCTCGCCGCCAATTGCAGCTACGCCGACTACGGCAAGCTGACGGCCTACGAGGTCCCGGCGACCCGCTTGGTGTTCGGCCCGGCCACCGCCAACGCTCAGATCGACACAGATCCGCCCGTGTCAAAGGCCGTGGGGCTCCTTGGCGCCGTTAATTCCAGGGTGAGCTTCGGGCCGACGCTGATCATCCCGATCGACGACTCGCTGCTCTACGTGCGGGCGCTCTTCGTGGTGTCGTCGAGCAACGCCGTCCCGAACCTTGACTACGTCGTCGCCTACTACGGCGGCAAGATCGGGTTCGCGCCGACGCTGCTCGGCCCCGCCGGCGCCCTGGAGCAAGTGATCGGCTCGGCTGTCGCCTCGGTCGGGTCGACGGCGCCGACGAACGTACCTCAGAACATCGCACGGGAGATCGCGCAGGCCGAGCAACTGGACACAGCCGCCTACAAGGCGCTCAAGGCCGGAAACCTCGCTCTCTTCGGCACTGACGAGGCTTCCCTGAAGACCCTTCTCGCCACGATCGACACTCAGTTGACGAAGTTCGAGGCGCACAAGGGCACGTCGGGCAAGTCGTCCGGCACCACCTCGACGACGACGACCGTGCCTACGGCGAGTTCGGTGACAGGCGGTCCGCTCTCGAGCACTACGACGACCGCCGGCTCCGTGGGTGGCGCTTGAGGAGGCTGGCGACCGTCGCCGCCTTGACGCTGCCGGCACCGAGGCAGAATGTGTGTAGATCGGCTGACCGGGAGGTCCCGTCATGACAACCGTAGAGAGCGAACGCTTCACCCAGAAACGCCAAGAGCTCGAGAGCTTCGGGCCGCCCACCTTCGCCACCATTGAGGCCGAGCGGGAGCATCGCAAACAGCGACTGGCGGGGGCGTTGCGGATATTCGGGCGGCTGGGTTTCTCTGAAGGCGTCGCCGGCCATATCACGGCGCGGGATCCAGAGCTGACGGATCACTTCTGGGTGAACCCCTTTGGGATGAACTTCCGCCACGTGCGGGTCTCCGATCTCATCCTCGTGGACCACGAGGGGGAGGTGGTGCACGGGCGGCGTCCCGTCAACCGGGCGGCGTTCATCATCCACTCCGCCGTGCACGCCGCCCGCCCCGACGTGATCGCCGCTGCCCACGCCCACTCGGTGCACGGTAAGGCGTGGTCCTCCCTCGGACGCCTGCTCGACCCGATCACCCAGGATGCGTGCGTGTTCTTCGAGGATCACGTGCTCGTGACCGAGGGCGGCGGGCGCGTCGTACTCGACGAAGCCGGTGGCAAAGCGCTCGCCGAGGGTCTCGGACCCCACAAGGCGGCAATTCACCAGAATCACGGTCTTTTCACGGTGGGTCAGTCGGTGGAAGAGGCCGCCTGGTGGTTCATCACGATGGAGCGCTCGTGCCAGGCGCAGCTGCTCGCCTCGGCGGCGGGCACGCCTCTTCTGATCGACGACGAGGGAGCCCGCTACACGCGGGACGTGACGGGGCACCCCCTGGCCGGTTGGTACTCGTTCCAGCCGCTCTGGGACGAGATCGAGCGGACGGATCCGGAACTGTTCGAGTGAGTCTCAGAGGCGCTCGTCCGTGGGTTTCGTCCGCCCTCCCGGCTGCATAAGGTCGTCTCTCGGGGCGGGTCGTGCTCGGGACGGGTCGTGTGGTGGTCATCAGCCAGTTGGGGGCCTTTTGTGTGCCCGACATGGCCAAGTTGGCGGGAGTTTGATCGATCCAGGCGAGAGGTTCCATCCCGGGTCCGCTCGCCTGGCCGGCTGGCGGGGCCGCGACGGAGGGCGGTAAGCTACAAAAACGCCGCGGGGTGGAGCAGTCAGGTAGCTCGTCGGGCTCATAACCCGAAGGTCGGAGGTTCAAATCCTCCCCCCGCCACCAAAGAAAGTGCAGGTCAGGGCCGGTGCGAGAGCATCGGCCCTTCTGTTGTACCAGTGACCATCCCAAAACGGATCCCCAAAACCGCTGTACTCTGGATCTCGATGAGGGGATCGAAGCGCGAAATACGCAAGGGCGTCTGGGAGCTGCGGGTTTCCATCGGCAAGGACCCGACGACCGGCAAGTACCGAACCATCTCGCAAACCTTCCACGGCGGAGCCCGGGCAGCCGACGACGCCTTGCGCGATCTGGTCGATCGCCAGGTCCCGATCCGCTCCGACGGTCTCAAGGTCACCGTCAGCCAGCTGCTCAACCGTTGGCTGGAAGAGTGTGAGCGACTCGATCTCTCGCCAACGACCATGCGAACGTACCGTGCGCAGATCGAGCAGACGATTCGCCCGGCACTCGGAAAGGTCCAGCTCACTCGCCTGACTGCTCGAGACCTCGACAGCCTCTACGGAGCGCTGAAAGACCGCGGTCTGTCACCGAAGACCATTCGGAACCACCACGCGATCCTCTCGGCCGCCCTCCACCAGGCAGCGCGGTGGGGATGGGTTCGGGAGAACGTCGCCGACCGGGCGAAACCACCTCACATCTCCCAACGACGAGTGAAGGCCCCGTCGGTCGAGATGGTGCGCGCCATCGTCGAAGCAGCCGAGGACCGCGACCCTCGGCTGGCTCCCATGCTCATGCTCGGTGCCCTTACGGGGCTACGGCGGGGTGAGCTCTGTGCGCTCCGGTGGACGGATGCCCGCCTCGACGTCGGCGAGCTGAACGTCTCCCGCTCGGTCGTTGTCGTCCCCCGTGGCCTCGCCGAGAAATCGACGAAGACGGACCGTGATCGGCGAGTGGCACTGGACGAGGTGGCCATTCTGGTGCTCAAGATGCATCGAGCCAATGTCGACGAGTGGGCAAGGCAGGCCGAGACGACCGCCCCCGACGACGCGTTCGTCTTTTCGCCCTACGTCGACGGGTCGAAGCCGTTCCGGCCCGACAACGTCACAGGGTTCTTTACTCGAGTCCGTGACAGCCTCGGGATGCCGGAGGTCCGCTTGTACGACCTGCGGCACTTCACAGCCACCCAGCTGATCGGGGCGAATGTCGACATTCGAACCGTCGCCGGCCGACTCGGCCACTCGGACCCATCCATGACGCTTCGCGTCTACAGCCACGTCATCGAGGAGAGAGATCGAGCCGCCGCAGAGATCATGGGTAGGGTCCTGAGTGCTCCCCGCCAGCAGAAGGAGCTCGCACCCGGATGACGCGCTCAACGGGTGACTCGTACCAAAACGACGACTCGGATCACAAGCGGCACCGCCCGCGACACCTGAATAGAACGGCAGCTATCCGGGGCCGGTCCTGGAGGAGGGACTGAGTGGCCGGAACCTGTGTCTTCTGCGGCTCCTCTGGTCCGATGACCGGCGAGCACGTCTTCGGGGACTGGCTCAACCGCATCGGGCTCGACGTTCAGAAGGCGCGTACGGTCGCCGGCCCGTTGAACAGAATCGGCCGCGATCTCGGAGTGTCGGCACGGTTCAACCAGACCGTGCGCGATGTCTGCGCCGACTGCAACAACGGGTGGATGAGCGACCTTGAGAGTGTTGCCAAACGCGTGCTCACGCCGTTTGTGCTCGGACAGCCTGCTGAGGTCGATGAGGGCGATCGGGGAGCGATCGCCGCCTGGGTCCAAAAGACCGCCCTCGTCGCCATGCTCGTGTCGTCGTCAGAAGACAGGGCATCGGGATATGGCCTCCCGACTTCGGAGTACCACGCCCTGTACCGGTTGCAGAAGGTTGCGGAGCCATTGCCAGATTCGCAGGTGTGGATCGGGCGGTATTCGGGCGACGGCCGGCGGGCCGCGACCTGGGTTGCGCCACTCGTTGTGGCGATCGACCACGCTCGCGAGCCGGAACGGACTCAGGGGTATGCGACCACGATCTCCCTCGGGCATCTCGTCCTGCAGGCGGTTCGGTTCACCACGCCGGCCCTTGCCCTGGAGGTGACGACGCGTCGTGCCTTGCCTCAGCTGTGGCCGCCCGGACAGGCCATGTCAGTGGCGTCCACACCACGCGTCGACGATCATGGGTGGCTCAGCTTCAGCGGTGCTCGCGAGTTCCTGACTGCCGAGCCGCACGTGCGTCTGGTGCCTTGGAAGGCAGCGACGGAGCTGGCCGAAAGCAAAGCGGTGGGGCCAATGGTCGAGCTTCCGACTATCTGTGGCAAACACACCGTCTACTACCCGGCCACCCTGGTGGATCAGGCGAGGCGCGGGCGCTACTACGCCTTTCCCAGCTTGTGCGAGTGTGACATCGCTTATCTGATCGAGACCGAATCAGACGGCGCCCATTGCAAGGCGTCGGGATCTGCCGAGTCCATCATTCAGATGTATGAGGAAATGGTGGGCGAAGAGTTTGTCATCACGAATGAGGGCGGTCGGTTCGTGTGCAGGGCACTGACTTCCGCCAGCGAGGTGGCCGGGTGATGCGCCGACTTCCATCAGCCAGAACCGCAAGCATCGGCGTCGCCCAGACCAGGCTGGCGGTCGAGGAGAGGCTCGAGTGGCTGTTTCGCGAACAGCTGGCGGAGGACTACGGCATCGACGCCCAGATCGAGGTGGTCGAGGGCGAGAGCGTCAAGGGCAGGCTGCTGGCAGTGCAGATCAAGAGCGGTGAGAGCTGGTTCAAGGAACCTGGTCCCAACGGCTGGTGGTTCCGGCCGGACGACGACCACGTGCAGTACTGGACCAATCATTCATTGCCTGTCGTTGTCGTGCTCTACGAGCCACAGTCGAAGCGGTGCCACTGGCAACTCGTGAACACCCGGACCCTCGTCGGCACATCGACCGGACGGTGGAAAGTTTTGGTCCCTGCTGACCAGGTCCTCAATGAAACCGCGCGGGCCCCGCTTCGCGAAGCCGCCGAAGGAGATCCCTACGTTCTCCGAATACGGGAATTACGCCTTGCAAAGCCGTGGATGGAGCTCCTGTCGCACGATCAGCGGTTGGTGGTCGAGATTGACGAGTGGATCAACAAGACGTCTGGACGTGGCTCCATCACTCTGGCTGTCGACCGCGAGGATGGCGAAGAGCCTTCACCTCTCGCCGCCTGGAGCGTCTTCTTGGGCACTGCCAGCTACGCCGACGTGGTACCACAGCTCTTTGCTTGGGCGGATGTCGGCTTGCATGAAGAGACGTACGACTCTGCCGACCATGACCAGTACGAGGAGGAGTGCGTCTTCGTTGACGACGAGGGTGATCGTTTTGAGGCGCAGGAGTATCAGGATTGGCGAGCGTCGCGATCGCACCTGTCGGAGCTGCGGCCGTACAACAACCTGTCCGGTGAGGTGGATGTGTGGCGTCTCGAGCTCACCCTCAACGATCTCGGACGAGCGTTCCTCGCTCTCGACCGGTTCGCAACCACCGGGGACCGACAACTGACACCGTGAACCGTCGGATCAAGGGCGATCGGGAGCGTGTCGGCCGCTGTCAGGCGGTTAGCTCTGAAAGCATGGTCGTGTGTTCTGTGATCTCCGCAACCCGCCGGAGCTGATCACAGGATGACCGCGTCGGAGGTGACGATCGCTGGCCCTGAGTACTGGGCCGGCCATGTCGGTGAATTGGCTCGTCTGCTCGCCTCGACACGATCCGGTGCCATCCGCAATCCTTCCGGCCGCCGGGTCGACGCCTACAAGGTCATGCACGTTACCCTGCCGGCGGAGTGGGCTCGCAGTCCCGCAGAGCTCCGCGACGCCGTCCTCTTCGCCCTCGGCGGCCCCGGAGGGGCGGCAGCCGGCAGGCCGACAACGGGAGCCGGAGCCGTGGCGCCCGTGGAGCAACGTCTGGTCTACACGGTCGAGGAGGCGGCGAAGCTTCTCGGCATCAGCCGCACCTTCGCCTATGAAGCGGTCCAGCGTGGCGACATCCCCTCGATGAGGATCGGTCGGCGGATCCTGGTTCCCAAGGCGGCGCTCACCCGTCTGCTGGAAGCTGGCTCTTCCGATGCTTGAGATTGGCAACCGGCGGTAGGTGTGCGTCGACACGACGTTCGCCGTCGCGAAACGTTCCCGGCTACGTTGACCGCAACGCCTCCACGAACTTCGACACCGCGTATCGATCTCCGGGATTGCATGACGCGATCTCACTCTCCTCATCGTCGAGGTCGACGACGAACGCGAATCGCTCGCGCACCTCAGCCAGCCACGCCCTTGGATCTACGGGCTGCGTCAAAAGACCGATGTCCTCAGGGGGCAACCGCCGTAAGTCGATGTCAGCGACGATCTCCGCCGGATCGAACGGGCTCGCGCCTAGCCCGTCGTCGACGACGTCGTGCCACACCTTCAACACGAGCAGTCGTCGGATCAACGCCTCATTGAGCCCGCGACGTCCAAACAGGTAGAGGTCGTACAGGTCACGGATCTTCCGGCGTCGCCGCCAGGCTGCCAACTTCTCCGACAGCGACTCCTCCAATGCCGGAGCGGGAATCGCCGGCATCGAGAACTCGTACCCCCGATGCACAGGAAGATCGACGGGGCGCATCGGCTCCGTGGGAAGCCATAGCGCACGAGGCGAGATCTCGATCCGGGCTGGAATCTGCGGCTGACCGAGAGATGTGGTGACCTCGAGTCGTGCGCGCAGCGCCTCACGATCGGCCAGGGTGAAGCGAACATCGAACAACTCGGCGCCGTCGATCGTGTCGAGGAGGAACTCACCGGTCTCGACGTCTGGGGCCGCGAAGTCGAGATCCGTCGAGAATCGACCAGCGTTGCCCGCTCGCAACTTCCGCAATGACGTCCCGCCCTTCAGAACGGCACCGAGATCGAAGAGTCCTTGATCGCTGAGGAACTTCAGCGCGTAATCCTGCGCCACGTCCAGCAGCGCGGCGTCAGCCATGCCCCTGCGTCCCTGAAAGTGTCGGGAGAGATACCCCTGAGTGATCATCGTTGTGGCAGAAGCGCGTCATAGACGTGCCAGCGGCGGCTCCAGCGGTCACGCCGATCCCGTGGTCCGAGCGTGATCACCGGGAGGCGGCCGGGGAGGAGCGCCTCGATCTCGTCGCCGATGTCGTCACGACCCGACCACTCGGCAAGGTAGCCGAGGCGCGCCAGTGTCGAGACCTTCCGCCCGGCGGCCTCGGCAAGGACGTCGTCCGCTGTGACGGCTCGAAACGTCTCCGGCAACCAGTCGTCGGCGTTCGCCCAGTCGCCCTGTGCAGCCGGGCGCTCGGCCGCAGCCACGACGACGGTGGCCTCGCGCCACACCGGCAGTCGTCGGACCATCTCGCTGGGGAGGTGCCACTCGAAGGTGACCAGCCGCACATCGAGTGCCTCGGGCGGACGCCACCCGCGCCGGTGTGCCAGGACCGGCTCGGTCGGCTGGTGGGTCGAGTGGCCCAGCTCCCACACAGCGGAGTCGAAGGCCACAGCCACCGGTGCATCTGGCTCGTGCTCTAGCAGGGCGCGGAGTTCTATCCATGGGTCCCCGGAGGCGTAGCGACCTGCCCGCGCAGCAGGGGCGAATTCCCAGGCGTCCCGCTTGCGGAGGGGGAGGAGCCAGCCAAGGCGAACCAGGCGATCCACCAGGTCCTTCTCGGGCAGCTGGGTTCCCGTGGTGGAGGCGATCTCCGTCAGGAGGGCGCGGGTCACCACGGCAGGCTGGCGAAGCTCCAGTTCTTGGACCACCCCAGCCAGGCTCTCCGGGAGGGCTCTCGTTTGCATCTGATCGGCTATCACGTGACTATTGTACGCAATACCCATCTAAATGCAAACATACGGCCATCAACTTGATAGTCACTAGGTCGACGTACCACAAATGGTACAATTTGGATTATGCCCGATCACAGGTTCCAGGTGCTCGCCATCGACGGCGGGGGAGTACGGGGGATCTTCGCAGCCGCCCTCCTGGCCGGCCTGGAGGAGGACCTCGGCCGGCCTGTCGTCGAGATGTTCGACCTCGTGGTGGGCACCTCCACCGGCGGGATCATCGCCCTCGGTCTCGGCGCCGGCCTCTCCCCGACGGAGATCGTCGACTTCTACATCACCCACAAGGACACCATCTTCCGCAACCCCGTCGGGTGGCGGAAGGTGCGCCAGCTCTTCGTGGCCAAATACCGGCCCGCGCCTCTCGAAGCAGCGCTCCGCCAGGTGTTCGGCGAGACCCTTCTAGGTGAGAGCCGCGTTCCTCTGGTCATTCCTTCCTACAACCTCGGCGAGAAGGACGTCTACCTTCTAAAGACTCCTCATCACGAGCGCCTTCGAAGAGACCACAAGGTGCCCATGTGGGTGGCGGCGATGGCAACGACCGCCGCGCCCACGTTCTTCCCGGCCTTCCGCCTCCCAGGCGACCACGTCCGCCTCATCGACGGCGGCGTCTGGGCGAACAACCCGGCGATGGTCGGGGTCACCGAGGCGGTCAGCATGTTCGGCCGCGCCTTGGACGAGATCCGCCTCCTCAGCGTCGGCACCACGACGAGCCCTCGCACACGGCGATCCCGGCTCGACAACGCCGGGTTGCTCCGTTGGATCCGCAGTCCCAACGTTGTCGAGGTGCTCCTCGCCGGTCAAAGCACCGGTGCCTTCACCCAGGTCCAACACCTGATCGGCACCGAGAACGCTCGCCGGCTCAACCCTCCCGCTCCCGACGAGTTGGCGGCGATGGACACGTGCGACGCACGGGCCCTGATCGCCAAGGCCGCGCACCACAGCCGGACGTTCTGCCCCGAGTTCGATGCCGCGTTCGGCTCCCATGTCCCCGGCCCATACGTGCCGTTCCACGGCCCCAATGCAAGGCAGGGTGTTCATGCTCACGACGACTGATCGCTACAGGCAGCTCGACGACCTCCTCGGGTTCTCGATCGCCGATTTCGACATCCCCAACGACGTATACCTCCTTGCTGTCGCCCGCTATGAGGATCTTGGTGCCTGGTTGTCGGACTACTGGGACGCGTCCCCGCACGACGGTGTCGTCTACCCGCAGGGGTCGTTCCGACTCGGCACTGTCGTCCAGCCGGTCAAGGACGGAGACGACTACGACGTGGACCTGGTCTGCCGAAGAGACATCGCCAAGGCTGCAACCACCCAGGCTGCGCTGAAGGCAGATTGCGGCATAGGCATTGCCGGCTACGTGCGGAGCGACCCGGAAGGATCTCCGTCGCGCAGCGAGGGCAAGCGGTGTTGGACGCTGAACTACCCGGGCGAACCCTTTCACATGGACGTGTTGCCGGCAATTCCCGACACGGATGCCGGCGCCAACGCCATCTGGCTTACCGACCGCGACCTCCGGACGTGGCAACCCTCCAACCCCATCGACTACGCCGACTGGTTCCACGGCCGCATGCGCGAAGAGTTCCTCGAGTTGCGGTCGGGGGTGGCCAAGGGGATGGACGTCGCCAACCTTCCAGCGTGGCAGGTGAAGACCACCCTCCAACGCACGGTCCAGGCGCTCAAGCGCCATCGTGACCTGCACTTCGCCAAGTCGCCGAAAGATAAGCCGGCGTCGATCATCATCACCACGCTTGCCGCCAGCGCGTACGTCGGCGGCGGCTCCCTCTACGAAGTCCTAGCCGATGTCACCGCCAAGATGCATGACTGGATCGAGATGCGCAACGGCGTCTACTGGGTTGCCAACCCGGTGCAACCGGACGAGAACTTCGCAGACCGCTGGCGCACCAACCCCGGGCGCAAACGCAGCTTCTTCCAGTGGATGGAGAAGGTGCAGGAGGACGTCACCGGCTACGGCGTCGACCTCGGCGTCGACAACGTCCTGACCAAGTTCGCCGCGTCCTTCGGCGAGCGCTCAGCTCGGCGCGCCGGTGAGATGCTCGGGACAGGAACGGCGCGCGCTCGCGATGCTGGCCTCCTCGGGATCGCCGGCGGCACCGGGCTGCTCGGAACGGCGACGTCCCGCCCAAAGCGCCCTGTCCCGCAACACACCTTCCACGGTTCCCTCGCGGAGCGCCGTGACCAATAGCTTGGCGCGGCAGGCGTTCGCACTGCGCGCTCGCTTCCCCGAAGCCAAGACGAAGCTCACGCCGACCCGCTTCACGTGGATTGCCGCCCTACAACCAAGCGAATTGAGCCGGATCTACACGGTGCGTGTCACCCTCGCCGATTGTCGGTTCCCGAAGGTTGAGGTGCTCGACCCGGCCCTCGAAGGACGGCCGGGCGAATCCATCCCGCACCTCTTCAGCAACGGCTCACTTTGTCTCCACCTTGACCATGAGTGGAGTGGCGACATGATGATGGTCGACACCACGGTTCCGTGGACGTGCGAGTGGTTGCTCAACTACGAGATTCTGGAGGGCTACCGGTGTCTGGTACGGAGGCGGGGAATGGCCCCCTCGCCGCGTGGACTTCGAAGCAACGACGGTCGGCCCGGCGAGTACGTCCGCCGCAACCGCCGAAAACTGAGCAAAGATGGGTACTCGAGATGGTAGATGAGGCGAGGCGAGATGCCTGACCCGGAGATCACCAACCTAGGCGCAATTCTCCGTGCACGCCGCCGGGAGAAGCATCTCAGCCTCCGGGACCTCTACGACTTGATCGGCGTGCCCCCGAACACGTTGTCCCGCGTTGAGCGGGGCGACGTGCCGGACCTCAACAACTTCCGCCGCATCGTGGAGTGGCTCGAACTACCCGCCGAACGCTTTCTCGAAGGGGCGGGGGAAGCCTCCACGCCCGAGGTCATCGCCCGCCACCTGCGCGCCGATCGCCGGCTGCCCGCTGATGCCGCACGCCAGATCATGGAGATGGTCGAGGAGATGTACCACAGGCTCGTTGGCGAACAGCCGACACTGTCATTGCATCTGCGATCGGCGAAGACTTTCACACCGGGGGCCAGCACCCTGTTGGCCGACATCTTGAGCGAGATCCACTCCAACCTACAGGCCGGCGGTTCGTGAGCTGCCGTGCGCAGGGGATTCAAGGCTGAGGCCGAACGGGTGGCCGAGAAGGTCCGCACGGAGATGGGCAAGCGCCCCTCCGATCCCGTGGATGCCCTCGACCTCGCCACACATGTCGGCGCAACCGTTCGGCGTGCCGACGAGTTGACCAGCCTGGAAAAGCTGCAGACCCTTGAAGAGATCCAGCCCGGAGCGTTCTCGGCCTGCACCTTCACGATTGGCGATCAGCACATCATCGTGTACAACCCCATCGCCTCCCCGGGGAGGACGCAGAGCGACATCGCTCACGAGGTCTCGCACGTCATGCTGGGGCACGAGATGAAGTCGGTGGAGACGATTGCCGGGCTTACCTTCTTCACATGCGACGCCGAGGAGGAGCAGGAAGCCAACTGGCTCGCCGGCTGTCTGTTGTTGCCGCGCCGACTGCTCTACCTTGCTGCGAGGCGCGGATTAAGCGCGAGCGACATTGCAGCTACCTTCAACGTCAGCGAGCCGATGGCGGCGTTTCGACTGCGAACGACTGGCGTCTTGCGACAGCTGGGATCTACTGGAGCGTAGGCAATTACCGCTAGCGCTGACTATCTACGGCACTCTCGATACCGCGCTTCGGATGTTCGTACGTTGGAGCGAGGGGGCGGTCAACGCCATGGAACGGCGATCCGAGATGGTGGCGGTGGCGCAACGGGAGTCTTTGTTGCCGGGCTGAGCGCTCTAGCCGAGCGGATGAAAAATTGTTGGTGGAACGATGGTAGACGCGCCCGGAAAGACCCTTAACAGCTCAGCGCGCTGGGCGTCGTCGTGCCGGTCCGGGTGCGTCCGCCGGCATGTCGAGGAAGTGGCGAAGGTCCGAAACGAACATGAATGGCGACAGTACCTCGCGCGATGCCGCAACCCTCATAGCTCAAGCCTCCCTTTTAGTGGTATCGCGATATCATGAGTGCATGACAAAGCAGACCACCGTTCGACTGCCCGAGGAACTGGCGGACCAGGCCGAGGCGGTTGCGCGTGTGCGAGGCACCAGCGTCAACGCCGTGATCGTCGAGTCGCTGAAGGCGGAGGTCGAGCGCGTGCGAGCGGACAAGGACTTCACCGATCGAGCACAGCGGCTGCTCGAGCGCGACCGGGAGCTGCTCGAGCGCCTCGCTCATTGACCCGCTATATCACGCTGGCCGAGTACTTCTGGCTGGCGGAGCAGGTGACGGGAGTAGACGCCGACACCCTGTCGAAGGTCTCGCGGATCGAGCTGGCGGAGTCGCGCTTCAAGCTCCTGAGGTCCTTTGGCGGGGAGCAGTTCTACCCGGATGTGGTCAACAAGGCCGCTGTGCTCACCTGCCGGCTGGCGTGGAACCACCCGCTGATCGACGGCAACAAGCGGGCAGCCTGGGCATCGCTCGTTCTCTTCATCGACTTGAACGGCGGCGGCTGGGAACCGGATCCTCCCGACGTCGAGGAGGCCGAGGCGGCGATGCTCGCCGTTGCGGCACACGAAGTCGACGAGGAATGGCTCGCGGCGTGGCTTCGCGAGCGGGTGCGGTTCGCGGAGGGCTGACTGACTCGTTTCGGTATTCAGCGTCGGTTACCTTGGCTTCTCGTGCGGAGCGCCTTCGATGATCGACCGGTGCGTCAGAAAGTGTTCGGCGGTGCGCCACGCCAGTGCTCTTCGCCGTCGGGGCGGGTAAATGTCGTCGCCGTCTCGGATCTCGAGGCTTCTACCTCCGCGGGAATGGACAAGGCCGCTACTTTCGGTGACGTAGAGGGTTTGGCCTTCATGGCGGTGCCAGGGGGTGCGTGCCCAGCGTGACGTATGGCACCTCGGCGCCGCCCTGACCGGGATATCTTCGATCTGGCGCGCTGCAGCGGACGCTGTGACGCCGCTCATAACCCGAAGGTCGAGGGTTCAAATCCCTCCCCCGCCACTCAGTTCGACAGGTTTCCGTGCCCTATCCGGCGCATGTCGGTCCGTGAAGGCCGTCCCGTCATGCGTGGGAGCCGAACTTCGCACACCCCGATGCTTTCTCGGTCCGGTGTCACTCCGGGTGCATCCGGCGCAGCCTTGAGGAAGTCCGCAAAGCCTTCTGCCGCCTCTCGGGAATCGAACACGATCAGGGCGAGACCCTGGAGGTCTGAGCGTTCCGTCCAGTACCCGGCCACAAAACCAGGCAGTCCGGAAACACGCGGTATTTCTCGCTCGAGCCCAGCTTCGGCGGCCGATCCACGTCATCGACGTCATCGCCGGCCAAGGCATTCTTCACCCGCTTCAACCCGCGTGAAGCCGCCCGATTACGTTGTACGACATGTCGGTCCCCAAGACGAAGCCGCCATGGCGGCAGTACCGTGACGTAACCCCTGCGAGTGACATCCCGGCGACCCGCACCACGGGCCTTGACCCGCGCTTCTGGTACCCGCTCGCCCGGTCCCGCGATCTCAAGCCCGGGAAGACCCTCGCTGTGAGGTTTGCGGGGACGGAGATCGTGCTGGTTCGGCCGCAGACGGGCAAGCCGTATGCCCTGGAGGACCGGTGCGCCCATCGCCAGGTGCCGCTGAGCATGGGTGTCGTGAAGAACGAGCGGCTGCAGTGTGGCTATCACTGTTGGACCTACGACCGCACCGGTGCGTGCGTGAGCATCCCGTACCTGAACCGGGACCGGACGCTGCCCAACGGAGTACGGGCCTACGCATGCCGTGAGGCATACGGCTTCGTGTTCGTCTTCCCAGGCGACCAGGAACTGGCCGAGGTCGCAGCGGTGCCGGAGTTGCCCTATTACGGCGACCGCCGATTCAAGGTTCGGGTGCTGGATCGGGAGATCGCCTGCCACTACTCGTTCATGCACGAGAATCTGATGGACATGAACCATCAGTTCCTGCATCGCAGTCTGATGGGCCGGATCGGGGCCAAGCTGCTCGACGTCCGCGAGGGCGAGGACTGGTTGGAGGCGGACTACTCCTTCGCCCGCACCGACGGCAAGCAGTCCCTGGGCGAGCGCTTGATCATCGGCAGCAGCAACAGCGACAGATACGCCGACCTGATGACTATCCGCACTGGCTACCCGTACCAGACGCTGCGTTACTGGACCGACGGCCAAAACGAGCAACCCCCGGCCCTCGACCTGTGGAACGTCTACGTGCCCACCGACCGGACCCAGCACCACAACCACACCTACGGCCTGATCATGGTCCAAAAGCCGCCGATCCCCGGTGTGATCCATCTACTTTGGCCGGTCATCACCCTTTTTACCGAAGGCATCTTCCGTCAGGACCGCGCCATCGTTGAGGCCGAACAGCGCGCCTACGAGGTCCAGGGCGCTGACCTCAACAACGAGGTCTTCGCGGTCATCCAGTCCCTTAAGGCGCTGCTCGCCCGTCGCGGCGTGCCACTGCCGCCGACAGACTGCTGACAACATGACGGTCGGCCCGGGCACGACCACATCCCGGTTCGCATCGTCAGGACGTCCTCGGCGGGGTCATCCACGAGTACGGGCTCGCCGCCTGGATCACCGATCCCTCAGCCGCCTCCGCTGCCCGAACGGTTGCGGATCCTCCGAGGCCGCGCTGGGGACTCCGGTGCCGGTATCGCGGAGACCTGGCGCGCCAGGCAGATCCTCGGGAACAGGGACCTGCGCCTGTCAGTCCAGGTGCTGCAGGAGTTCTACGTGCAGGCCACGAGAGCCGGACGTGCCAACCCGCTCACCCACGAGCATGCCCTACGCAGGTGCACTGCTCCATGTATGAGTGGGTCAGACCTACCGTTGCGGCTCCTCGTAGCCCGCTGCCGCAGAAGTGGCAACGTCCTCGACGATCAGCGCGTGGGAGTAGATGTCCAGCGACGCCAGCGCGATGAGTCGATCCCCTTCGGGCCCGAACATGTCCGTGCCGAGCGCGCGGGAGACATGTTCGTGGAGAAGCGGGATGCCGATCTTCATGGCGGTGACCAGTGCGGCGCGGACCCTTCGATCGACTGTGGGCGTGTCCGTGCGGGAATCGTCGGCGCGTGCGAGCCACGCTTCGGTCATCGTCACCAATTCGTCGAAGATTGGTCCCACGGTGGGAGACCCGTCGGCGAGGGAGCGCGCGACGTAGCGGCCGAACGGTTTCGATGTCTGCTGGGTCTGTGCCGTAACGCTGGGATCCGCGAGGAGCTCAGCGTTGACGCGGTGCAGCATCTCGAACACGTAGCGGTCGCAAGCCTCTCGCAGGGCCTCCTTCGATCCGTAGTGGTGGCGGAGCAGTCCGGGGGAGACGCCGGCCGTCTTGGCGATCGCCCGGATCGTCGCACGGTCGTATCCGTCACGGGCAAAGTGCTCGAGGGCCGCTTCACGGATCCGCGCCCGCGCGGTCAGGTCCTCAAAAGCCACGGGCCGCTCGTTGATGGGGAGGCTCGCATGAGGAGAGGGAGTTGCTCGCTCGTTGGTCATGCTCCCTGCAGGTCCCGTCGCCTGAAGGCCAACCCCCCGACGAGCGCGCCGGCCACACCGACGGCGGTCATGATGCCGTTCGCCTCCCAGTTTGGCGGCACGCCGGGAGCCGAGGCCATGTGGTGGAACACCGAGGTGTCGAGGACCCAGTGGCTCACGGTACCGAAGCCACCCACGATCACGATGAGCAGCGACCAGACCAGCACGGCGTAGACCACGATGGAGGTGGCACGGGGCCGCATGCCGAAGGTCAGCACGCCGATCCCCAAGATGACGGTCGCCGGTGGCACGAGGTTGATGCCCGCCCCGAGGAGGCTCGTGAAGCTCAATCCAGCGTGCTGGCTGGCGGCTCCGAGCCAGCCCAACACGCCGGCAGCGACACCGCTCAGCACCAACACGACGAGCGCCACGAGGAGCCTCCCTCCGAGCCACGCGCTCCGGGACACCGGGCGGACCAAGAAGTGGTCCAGCATGCCCTCGGACTCCTCGGAGCGTGCGGCGGTGACCTGGCCGGCGGCGACGAAGCCGATCAGGATCGCCTCGATGAGGAAGCACAAGCCAAACACCGCGGCGGCTCCCGTGCCAGTCGCTCCCAGCTTGGAGAGAAATTCTTTCACCGAGCCCGAGACCGTGGCGCCGGTTGATTTCGCGATGAACCCGTAGATGAGAGCCGAAAGGCCGATGGCGATCCACCAGCCGATGATCGTCGCCCGCATCAAGCGGATCTCCAGTCCGCTCGGACCGTACAGCAGCCCGAGATGGGCTTCGCCGTGGTCCCGGTCCGCCACGATGCTCGCCCCCGCGTCGCGAGTGCCGGCGAGGTGCACCGCGACAAGGGCCAGGATCGCGGTGAAGGCGACGATTGGCAGCAGGGCCACGGGTTGGGGCGAGGTGAGCGGTTGAAGCTCTTCCACCCAGCCCAGCGGGGAGGCCCAGATGAGTCCGTGGAGACCCACGCCGGCGTCGGCGATCAGCCGCACGCCGTAGCTGATGCCGAGCAACACCGCCCCGAATGAGGCTGCCTGCCGGCGGGTGGCCGCCAATTGGCTGGTGACGGCCCCGACGGCGAGGAACATGGCGGCAGTGGCCACCATGGCCAGAGCGAAGTAGAGCGAGGGACCGGCGCCGATTCCGACGCTCGACTGCAACCCCGAGAGCACCGTGATGATCGCGGTGACCGCCCAGAGAGTCCCCAAGCCGGCACCCAGGGCGGCGATCACCTGGGCTGTCGCACCCCGCCGCGTGGTTTGGCCACAGAGCAGTAGATCCCAACGCCCGCTGTCCTCCTCACCGCGTAGCAACCGGGTGCTCGCGAGCAGCCCCCACACGGCGCCGAGGATCATGAGCGTCATGGAGATCTTGAAGGCGGTGAAGCCGCTGACGGTCTGGAGCTGTGGGGCGGGTCCGAAGAGGGCGCTCGTCGCCTTGCTGGTGCCGTAGGTGGCAGCAAGGAGGTCGCGTTGCGCCGCCGTCTTGTAGAGCTTGATGTAGCTGACCTCAGACGAGGCGATGGCGATGCCGAAGATGTACCCCCACAGGACCCCCGAGCGCACGGCTTTGCGCGTGCTGAAGGCGGCGACGACGGTGGCTGGCGATCCGCTGGCACGCACCGGCGCGGTGATCCGCGCCCGGATCCCGAGATCAGCCTGCATGGCCGTCCGCCCCGTATTGGGCGAGGAAGAGCTCTTCGAGGGAGGGCTCGCGGCTCAACAGCTCGGTCACCCCGGCCGCTGCCAGGACCTTGACCAACGGCTCGACGGATCCACGGACCTGGCAACGCACCATCGAACCATCGGCCTGCACCGCGCTGACCCCGGGTACCCCGGAGAGATCGGGAATGGTTCCGTCGAACCTCGCCTCGACGGTGAGCGCGCTCAGGTGACGCATCTCGGCCAACGTGCCCATCTCGACCAGCTTTCCGTCACGCAAGATGCCCACCCGGTCGCACAGAGCTTCCACCTCGCTCATCATGTGAGAGGAGAGGAACACGGTCTGGCCCCGACCTCTGGCCTCGTGGACACAGTGACGGAACGCCTGCTCCATCAAGGGATCGAGCCCATTGGTGGGCTCGTCGAGGACGAGCAGGTCGGGCCGGACCATCAAAGCAGCGATCAGGATGACCTTCTGGTGGTTGCCCTTGGAGTAGGCCCGCACCTTCTTGGTCGGATCGAGATCGAACCGCTCGATCAGCTCATCCCGGTAGGCCTCGTCGACCTGGCCGTGGACGCGGCCGAGCAGAGCGAGGGTCTCGGCACCGGTCAGCGACGGCCACAGGCTGGCCTCCCCGGCCACGAAGGCCAGCCGACGATGGGTCTGCACGGGCTGGCGTTGGCAGTCGAGCCCGAAGATCTCCGCTCGCCCCTCGGTCGGGCGACTCAGCCCGAGCAGCAGGCGGATCGTGGTCGTCTTGCCGGCCCCGTTGGGCCCGAGATACCCGACCACCTCGCCCTGGGCGACTTCGAGGTCCAGGTGATCGAGGGCAACGACGTCGCCGAAGTGCTTCGTGAGGCCTTCGGTGCGCAGGGCCGTGTCCGACATGTGCAAGCCGCCTCGGGGACTATACAGACAAATAACGAACCATCTACTTGTATAGCACCTGCATCAGCACGACCAGGGTCAGAAGTCCTCTGGGCTTGGCAGAGAGGCAGGCTCGCGCCGAACCGATTGGCAGGGAGGGCTTCCGGCTCGTAGTCGTCACAGGTTGAGACGCCGAGAACTGATATAACAGAAATTTGCGTTATCTCAGGAGGTTATGTAGGGTAGTCGGCGTGCCAAGTGACGATGAGATCACGTTTGCCGACCATGCCGGCCGGTTCTATGCCCGCCGCTACGGGATGGCCCCGATGGTCGGCCGCCTCCTCGGATACCTGGCGGTCTGCGATCCACGGGAGCAGAGCATCACAGAGCTGGCTGACGCCCTGTTGGCAAGCCGAAGCGCCATCGCCGGCGCGGTCAACACGCTGGAGAGCCTCGGGCTCATCCGACGATCGCGGGCGGCGGGCGAACGAATGGACCGGGTGTGCGTCGACCTGTCGTTGCCCCGTGCGATGGGCTTCGACCTCTCCGAGTACCAGGAGCAGGGCGAGCTGGCCCGAGAGGGTCTTCGCCGCCTTGGGGACGCCCCGCCTGAACGGCGAGCGAACCTGTTGGAGTGGGCGGCGTTTGCCGATTTCCTGGTGGAGCGGCTTCCCGTGCTGGAGCAGGAGTGGAAGGAGCGGCGGGAGGAGCTGCGAGCCGCCGGCGAGCTCCCTGAGGCCCCCGGTCCCCATCGAGAGGGCAGAGCGCGATGACAGGCCAGACCAGCGCGCCGGGGATCGTGACCAGGGACGTGTGCAAGTCCTTCGGCAGCCATCTGGTGCTCGACAAGGTGAGCCTGACCGCTGACGAGGGCAGGATCCTCGCGCTGCTGGGTCCGAACGGGGCCGGCAAGACCACGATGGTCCGCATCCTCTCGACCCTGATCTCGGCCGATTCAGGCTCCATGCAGATCGCCGGTCACGACGTGGTCACCGACCCCGATGGGGTGCGGGCGCTCATCGGGGTCACCGGCCAGTTCTCGGCCGTGGACAACCTGCTCACCGGAGCCGAGAACCTGCGGCTGATGGCCGATCTTCGCCACTTCGGCCGCGAGGCTGGGCGACGGCGGATGACCGAGTTGTTGGAGCGGTTCGACCTCACCGACGCCGCGGACAAGCCGCTGTCGACCTACTCGGGCGGGATGCGACGGCGACTCGACCTAGCGATGACCCTCGTCGGTGAGCCTCGGGTGATCTTCCTGGACGAGCCCACCGCCGGCTTGGACCCGCGCAGCCGACTCACCATGTGGGAGATCGTCCGCCAGCTCGCCTCAGCCGGAGTCACCATCTTGTTAACCACCCAGTACCTCGACGAGGCGGACGAGCTGGCCGATCGGATCGCGGTGCTCGACCAAGGCCGGATCGTCGCCGACGGGACCCCGGCTGAGCTGAAGAGCCGGATCCCCGGCGGTCACGTCCGGCTTCACTTCGCTGGTCCCGAGCTGTTGTGCTCGGCGGCCGCGCTACTCCCGGCGGCTGCTCCTGACCAGGACCAGTTGGTCCTGCAGGTGCCCGCAGATGGCACCGTGGACTCTCTCCGTGAGCTGCTCGGCGAGCTGCACGAGGCCCATATCGCCGTCGAGCGGCTGTCGATCCACACCCCGGACCTCGATGACGTGTTCCTCGCCGTCACCGGCAGTCATGTCACGGGCCGGCTCGACGAGGACCCCACACTGCAAGGAGTAGCGCAGCGATGACCACGCTCGCCTACACGCTCAGCGACTCACGGGTCATGCTGCGTCGCAACCTCAAGCACCAGCTCCGCTACCCCTCGATGACTCTGATGCTCGTGGGCATACCCATCGTGTTCCTTTTGCTGTTCGTCTACGTCTTCGGCGGTCAGCTCGGTGCTGGCCTCGGCGCGCACGACGGCCGCGCCGCCTACCTCGACTACGTGGTGCCCGGGGTGCTGCTGATCGCCGTGGCCTCAGCCGTACAAGGCACCTCGATCATGGTCGCCATGGACATGACCGGCGGCATCATCGACCGGTTCCGCACTATGGCCATCGCCCGCGCCGCGGTCCTCACCGGACACGTACTCGGCAGCCTGATCCAAACCCTGGCCGGCATCGCCGTCCTCATCGGCGTCGCCTTCGCTCTCGGGTTTCACTCGAGCGCCGGGCCGCTCGAGTGGTTCGCGGCGATCGGGATACTGGCCCTGTTCTCCTTCGCGCTCATCTGGCTGGCGGTCGCGCTCGGGTTGGCCGCCAAGAGCGTCGAGACCGCCAGCAACACCCCGATGATCCTGCCGCTGCTGCCGCTCCTCGGCAGTGGGTTCGTGCCCACGGCCACGATGCCGGCTGGGCTACGCCAGTTCGCCGAGTACCAGCCCTTCACCCCCGTCGCCGACACCGTGCGCGGACTGCTCACACATGCCGCCATTGGCGACCACGTCATCGCTTCCATCGCGTGGAGCATCGGCCTTGCAGTCGTGGCCTACCTCTGGGCCACCCGCCTCTACAACCGGCGCCGAGCAGCGGAGCCAAAATGAGCGGGACCATCCGCCACCATGGATGACCGGGTTGGTGAGCCCATCAAGGCGCCCGGCAGACTTTGTGCGCGCCTAGTGGGGCTTCGGCGTGCGGGTGCGACCGGGCGCCGACCGGCCGGGCGCAGTTCCCCGAGACCCGGGCCCAATGCCCCGCGACCGCGGCGCAGTTCCCCGAGACGGAGTGCCACCAGGCGGAGGGGCTCCCTTGGCGGACCGACGCGGCCCGCGGCGGGCGTCGAACATGACCAGGGCGAATGCTGCGACTACCAGGACGATCACGAGCACCACCATCTTGGCGCACCTCCTCTCACGTCCGGCGCCATCCTGCAGGGAGGCGCCGATGGCCAACTTAACCGCGCCGCCACGACTTCAGATCGCTGTAGACGAGGCCGGCGTCCGACACCATGAATCGCTGCCGCCCGCTCTCGGTGACGAGCGTGACGCGAAGCTTGCGCAGCGTCGGCTTGAGCTCGATGTCGCTCAACGCGGAGAGCTCCCACGACACCGCCCGGGCACCGAGGCGGGCGTCGATGCCCTTCGGTTGGAAGCCGATCCGTTCTTCGGTCACGTAGAGGAGCCCGCTGCGCGCCACGCCGTGCTGCAGATGGCTCGCCGGCCGCGACCAGCGCAAGCCGGCCGCATCCAACTCGGGTAGGACGAACCAGCCTTTCAGCGCCGTCAACACGAGGTGATCACCCCCGCGGGCTCATCGTGACGCCAGGGCGCTGACACGGGCGGCGAGGGCGTTCACGGCTTCGACGAAGACGGAGGCGGGTGGGCTGACGATGCCCGCACCGACCTGGCCGATGCCGGCCAGGCGGCCGGCGATCCCGGTGTTGACGACGGGAAGCACCCCGGTGCGCACCACGAGGGTCACGTCGATTCCGGCCGGAGTCCCCCGGAAGGCGAGCGCCGGCACCTGGTAGAGCGGGTGCTCGGCGAGGGTGATCTCGTACATCCGCTGCGTCGTCTCCAGGGCGTCAGCCACCGTGCCGCCGATGAAGCGCACGATCGCCGGCGCCGCCGCCATGGCGAAGCCGCCGAGCCCGACCGTCTCCGTGATGGTGGAGTCCCCGAGGTCGGGGTTGGCGTCCTCCGGACCGAACCCGGAGAGATAGAGGCCCTCGGGAACGCCGCAAGGGCCCGTGAACCACTCGTCGCCGGTGCCGGACGTCTGGATCCCGAAGTCGGTGCCGTTGCGCGCCATGGCCACCACCATGGTGGAGCCGGCGATGTCGCGGGCGGCGTCGGCCGCCGCCTTGCCGGCCGCCATGACGAGGTTGAGCAGGAAGTGGTCGTTGCCATTGATGAAGCGCAGCGAGGCGGCGATTTCGGCCGAGGGGGCGTCGATCTCGACAAGGTCGGCGACGATCTCTCTGATGAACAAAGAGGTGCCCGCCCGGTTGCGGTTGTGACCCTCGTCGCCCATCTGCAGCGACTGGGCAAGGATCGACGTGAGGTCGACCGGTCCGTGGCGCTCCAGGGTGGCAGCCAGCCGCGGCGCCAGCACCGCCTGCAGCCAGCGCAACCGGTCGATGACCTCAGGGTCGTAGGCGCCGAAACGGAGGACCTTCCCGAGGCCCTCGTTGAGGGTGCTGTAGGCCGTCGTGCCGAAGACGTCGTCATGGACGACGAAGACCGGCATCGAGGCACTCACGACACCTGCCATCGGGCCGACGGCGCCCCGCCCGTGGCAGGGGGCAAGGGACATGGAGGGAGCGAGCCGCTCCGCCTCCTCGGCGGTCGCCGCCAGCCCTTCGTAGATGAGGGCGCCGATGAGGGCTCCTCGCACCGGCCCGGAAGCATCGGCCCACGAGATGGGCGGGCCGGCGTGCAGGAACTCGCCACGTTGCAGGCTGAGCACGTCGGCCGCCGTGGCGATCCCGACGAGCTTGGGGCGCGACATCGTGAGGCGCCGGCTGGCCTCGGCGTTGGCGTCGGCCACCTGTGGGTCGGCCGCGATGGCGGCGAGGGCGTCCTCCGTGCCGGCCAGCGGAGGCCGCCAGAGGACGGGCGTGACGGCCACGGCCTGCTCCCTGAGCGCCTCCGCGAACAGGTCGAGACCGACGGTGGCAACGGCTGGGGCTTCGTCGAGCAACATCACGCACTCCCCTTCACGAGCGCGGCGGCTGCGCGGGCAGCATCCGCATTGGACAGGTAGACGCTCGCCCCGGCCTCTTGCAGGGCGAGGGCGGTCGTTTGCAGGCCCTGCGGGTCACCGGAGGTCCCGATGAGCGACACGACGACGGCGACGCCGCTCTCCGTCGCGAGCCGCACGGCTGGTGCCAGCACGTCGGCCGGAGCCGGATGTGAGCCGAAGCCGAGTACGACGTCGACGAGGAGCACGCCGCAGTCCGGGTCGGCCACCTCCTCGGCGAAGCGCTCCAGGCGCAGCGTCCAGTCGATCATGGGGTGGGGGCGTCCCTGCGTGAGCTGATCGTCGCCGAAGTCGATCATGAGATGGCCAGGAGCCTTGAGGTCGGAGCCGAGGGCCCAACTCGGGTCGAGGGGAATGTTGGAACGGACGGGACCGAGGAGGTCGCTCGCCACGACCATTGCCTCGTCACAGAGCGTGCCGCCGGAGAACAGCCCGCGGACGGCACCGTGGCGGAAGTTCCCCGGGAGCGGCGAAAGCCATTGCGGCGGCTCGAAAGGCGGCAGACCCAGGGCCGCCAGCACCTTGCCCGTGAGGGCGGTGAGGTCGTCGCGACCCGTCCCGAGGAAGCCCACGACGGCCGGGGTGCTGAGGGCGGCGGCGGCTGCTTCCACTAGTTCGGCCATGTCGGACGGTGGCGGCTTGGAGATCATGACGACGAGGTCGGTGCCTGCGTGGGCGTCGAGCACGGCCATGGCGTCGAGGCTGGAGCGGGCACCGACGGCGCGAGACAGGTCGCGGCCTCCCGTTCCGAGGACGGCGCTCACGCCGATGCCGGCGGCGTCGAGCAGGGCGCACACCTGTTGGGCGCCCGTACCCGAGGCGGCGACGATGCCGACGCGCCCCGGGCGCATGACATTGGCGAAGCAGAGACCGACTCCGCCCACGATGGCGGTGCCGCAGTCCGGGCCCATGACGAGAAGACCCCGGCGGTGCGCCTCCTCCTTCAGGCGGATCTCCTCGGAGACGGGCACGTTGTCGCTGAAGAGCATGACGTCGGCACCGGCCTGCAAGGCGTCCATGCTCTCCACGAGCGCACTGCGACCGGGCACCGACACCATGACGAGGGGCGCCCCGCTGCGCACGAGGGCGCTCCGAGTCGTCCGTGGCGGGTGATGGACCGCTTCGCTCGTGACGGCCCGGGCGGCGAAGAGCTCGTCGAGGCGGGCGAGCGCTGCCTCCAGCGAGGCTTCGTCGTCGGCCCGCACAGCGACGAGCAGTTCATCGGGTCGCGCCGCCGGCAGCGGCTCGAAACCCAGTCTCGGCAGCAGCTCGGTGTTGAGGGGGGTGGCCATGGCGATCAGTGCCGAGATGACCCCTGGGAGCTCGGCGACGGAGCGGGAGATCTGCATGAGCGCCACCGAGTCCCGGTAGAGACCCCCGCGCAGTTCTACGGTGCTGCTGCTCATGGCGATGACCTTTCTGTCGAGCCCGTCGGGCGGCCGGCGGTCGCCGTGCGGGCGGCTCCGGTTCGGCTGGCGGGGACGGGTGTGCTGAGGAGAGGAGTCATGTCGGACCGCCGGAGCGAACAAACTCGAGCCGGTCGCTCTCGTGAACGCCAAGGGCAGCCGTGAGGCCGAGGGCGAGTGCCGTGCCGGACGTCGAGCCCACCGCCCGCAGCCGGCCGAGTGCCGGTTGCACGCCGGCGTCGCCGCTGAGTGCCCGCAGGAAGCCGGCCGCTTGCGGCACGACCTGACCGACCGCCGCGCACCACAAGAGGGCGGCCGACAGCGCCGTCGTCGCCTGGCGAGCTCGGCTCAGCAGCCGCCGGACAACGTCGGGCGATGGCCCGCCACCTGACAACGCGCAGGCTGCGAGAGCACCGGCCACGACGTCGTCACCCGCCGGCGTGAGTCCGGGCCCTGCCCCCAGCAGTTCGTTGGCGGGTTCGCAGTCTCCGAGCGCCAAGGCCTCCGCTGCCGCCCAGGCTCGGCGGGGACCGAGGCCCAGGTCCGACTCGTTCAGCGTCTGCAGCAGCCGGGCGACGTCGGCCAGCACGAGGGGTCTCACGGTCCGGAGGATGCGCGGGCGAGGATCGAACCATCGCAGCGGGTGCCAGACGTGGGCTCCGACGCGAAGGACGCCGCCGCCGACGACGATGTCGTCGTCGAGGCTGCTGTCAGGCAGGGGGTCGGCGCTCACGACGGCAATCGGCAGCCGGACTGACGATGCAGGTAACAGGGCCATGACGCTTGGAGCGCCCGCCACGTCCATGAAGCGCAGGTAGTGCCCTGCGCGGGAGGAACCGAGGGCGTGGCCGTTTTGCGCCTTGCCGTCAACGGCCTGCATCACGGCGGTGCTCATGGCGGCTCCGTGATGGGTGAGGCCGTTGACCGGCATAAGACCAAGCTAACCACCCTTGGATCCGTAACGCTCGTCGAGCGATGCGGGGCAAGCGCATCTCGTGACGGCGACCCGCCACAACATGGTGACTTCGGCCTGCCGGCGAGCCCGGGAAACCCTTCGACCGGGATGAACGCCGAGCCGTCAGATTGATGACATTTGACTCTAGTTAGTTCCGCGCTGGATCAGTACGGTCGCATCGAAGGAACAGAGCGTGTCAAGGGGACAGATTGTCCGTGGCCGGGAGGCCACCCCAGAGCGCGGCAGGCCCCCCAGGACGTGGCGTCGTCCCGTGATGAAAGAGGTGCTGCTATGAGCGCGCATGGGTTATGGACGGTACACGGCGACGGGAAGCACATTCCCCCCACGGAGGTGGTGGCGCCTGACGAGCGCCTTGCCTGGCCTCAGACCGTCGGTCTGGGCTTCCAGCACGTGCTGGCGATGTTCGGGGCGACCTTCATCGTGCCGGTGTTGATCGGCTTCCCGCCCAACACAACGATCTTCTTCTCCGGGATCGGCACGCTCATCTTCCTCCTCATCACGATCGGCCGCGGTCAGCGGCTCGGCCTGCCGAGCTACCTCGGTAGCAGCTTCGCCTTCATCTCGCCGGTGCTGGTCGCCAAGGAGCACGGCGGCATTCCGTCCGCCCTTGCCGGCATCCTCGTCGCTGGAGCCGTCTTCTTCGTCGTCGGCGTCATCGTCAACAAGTGGGGCACGCGCTTCATCGAGTGGATGATGCCGCCCGTCGTCACGGGCGCGGTGGTCGCACTCATCGGGCTGAACCTCGCCTCGAGCGCCTTCGCGAACTTCGACAAGCAGCCCTGGACGGCTTTCGCCACCCTGTGCGGTGTCGTTCTCGTGACGGTGCTGTTCCGAGGGTTCATCGGCCGGCTCTCCATCCTCGTCGGCGTGGTCTTCGGCTACCTCATCGGTTGCGCCCAGCACCAGATCAGCTTCGCCACGGTGAAGTCGGCAGCCTGGGTTGGCCTTCCACACTTCACCGGCCCGCACTTCAGCATGCGGCCGATCTTCCTCATCGTCCCCGTCGTGATCGTCCTGATCGCCGAGAACACCGGCCACATCAAGGCGGTGGCGACGATGACGGGCCGGAACCTCGACCGCTCCCTGGGACGCGGCTACATGGCTGACGGGCTCTCCACGATGCTCGCCGGCCTCGGTGGCGGGAGTGGGACGACCACGTACGCCGAGAACATCGGCGTCATGGCTGCCACCAAGGTGTACTCGACGGCCGCCTACTACGTGGCCGCGCTCGTGGCCATCGGCTTCGGCTGCATCCCGAAGTTCGGGGCGCTCATCTCGACGTTGCCAGCTGGTGTCCTCGGTGGTGCCGGCACCATCCTGTACGGCCTCATCGCCGTGCTGGGCGGGCGTATCTGGGTCGAGAACCGGGTCAACTTCAACAACCCGGTCAACCTCATCCCCTGTGCGATCGGCCTCATCCTCGGCGCAGGGAACTACACCCTCATCTTCGACCACGGCAACGTGGCGTTCAACGGCATCGCAATGGGTGCCTTCGGCGTCATCATCATCTACCAGGTCATGAGGGCGCTTGCCAAGCACGGTGTCTTCCACGACGGACAGCCTCCGCTCTACGCCACGACGGTGCTTCCTCCGGCCGACCAGCCGGGGCCAGCCACCGACGTGCTGCCGATCGAGCCGCCGGCAGTTCCGGTCTGAGCCATGAACCCCGCCCCGTTCGCCTACCCGCAGACCGCGCAGCTCGACGAGGCCCTCGGCCTCCCGAGCCAGCTGGCCGCAACGGTGACGGCGTTCAGGGGCGGGTGCTCATCTACACCCTCATCATCCGCTGATCCAGCCCGGCAGACCCGGTCGACATCTCCCCGGGTGGCCGGGCTGGACGCCGTCGAGTTGGCGTCCGCCCTGCCCGGAGACTTCGGCAGGTTCTCGGGCTGGATGACCGTCCCAATCGACACGAGTTCTGAGAAGGAGTTTCTGCAATGCTGCTCGATCCGCCAATGAAGGTTTCCCAAGACCACATCTCAATCGACGTGCGGGAGATCGAACCCCTCCTGCAGGGGCCGGCTCTGCCGATGAACCGCTGGCCTGGCGCCACCATCAAGCTCAACGATGGCCGCACCATGTACATCCGGGAGGCGACCCTCGAAGAGGCGCCCGCCCTCATGGACTACATGAAGAAGGTCATGGAGGCCGACCACGACTTCTACGACGTCGTCGGCGCACGCGTCTACGCCGAGATCGCCGGTTGGTACCGCAAGCGGCTGAAGGACCCATATACCCTCGTCGGGCTCATCGACGGGCAGTGGGTGGGTTTCTGCAACGGCCGGCTCATGAACGAGGACATCAACATCAGCCTGCACACGATGGCGCTCGCCCGTGGCAACCGCATCGGGGCGATCATGTACTACGCCAAGACCTACTACGCCTTCGAGGTCCTCGGGAACAAGGAGTTCTGGGCGACGTACGAGAGCTACAACGGTTGGCACCGCTGGGGCCTCGGCATGGCCCAACCCAGCTACCCGTGGCCGGATGTCCAGCATGAGCTCGGCGGAGCTCGCGTGTACTACGTCACGAAGAAGTACTGGGACTCGACCGTCAAGCACTACGTGCAGGAGATGGTCGGAGCCGACCTCGAGTTCGAGGTGCCGGCACGTGTCGTCGAGGCGAACGCCCAGCTGATTGTGCCCACCGAAGTCATGGTTTGAAAGGAAGAGGTCCGATGACGGATCCAATCGAAGTACGCAAGGTACCCCTCGAGAGCGTGAGCGACGCCTCCGGGCTCGCCCGCCTGATCGACGACAAGGTCATCGAGGCCGACCGGGTCCTCGCCGTCGTTGGAAAGACCGAAGGCAACGGCGGCGTGAACGACTACACGCGGATCATCGCCGACCACGCCTTCCGTGAGGTGCTCGTCGCCAAGGGCACGCGGACGATGGCCGAAGTCAGCCAGATCCCCGTGCTGTGGTCAGGTGGGACAGACGGGGTGCTGTCCCCGCACGCCACGATCTTTGCCACCGTCGATCCCGCCGGATACGAGCCCACCGACGAGTACCGCCTCGCCGTCGGCAGCTCCATGAGCGAGCCCATCCTGCCGGAGGAGATCGGCCGGCCGGAGATGATCGAGAAGATGGCTGCCGGCGTCAAGGAGGCCATGGCGCGAGCAGGCATCGCCTCTCCGAGCGACGTGCACTACGTCCAGACCAAGACACCCCTTCTGACGTTGCCCACCATCCAAGAGGCAAAGGCGCGGGGCCGGACGGTCTGGACCGAGGACACGCTGCGGTCGATGGACCTCTCCAACGGCACGGCCGCCCTCGGCATCGGCGTCGCCCTCGGCGAGATCCAGATGCCGACGGCCGAGGAGATCTTGACGAACCTCTCGATCTACTCCTCGGTCGCCTCCTGCTCGTCCGGCGTGGAGCTGGACCAAGGGCAGATCGTCGTCGTCGGCAACGTCCGAGGCGTCGGCGGCAAGTACCGCGTCGGTCACGGTGTCATGCGGGACGCCCTGGATGCAGACGGCGTCTGGGATGCCATCCGTTCCGCCGGGCTCGACCTGCCCGCTCGGCCGCACCCGGACGACCTGAAGGGCCGGCTGGTCAACCTGTTCCTCAAGTGCGAGGCGGATCCGACCGGACGCGTCCGTGGACGGCGCAACATCATGCTCGACGACTCCGACGTGCACTGGCACCGCCAGATCAAGGCCTGCGTCGGTGGCGTTGCGGCCGCTGTCGCCGGCGACCCGGCGATCTTCGTGTCCGTCTCCGCCGCCCACCAGGGCCCGGCCGGAGGCGGCCCGGTGGCCGCCATCGTCGACCTGAGTTGACTGAGACGGCTCGGGCGGCCCGTTGCGACGGGCTGCCCGAGCCGCCCAACCGGGGCAAGTCTCCCTTGAGCGGGACAGGTCCGAAGGAGAGGGTATGACGGACATCTTCAAGTACCGCTCCCCCGTGTTGCGGGCGGAGCTGCTCGGCATCCTCGCCGATCACGGCGAAGACGCCCGCGTGCTGGCGGGCGGCACCGACTTGCTCGTGTACGTGCGAAACGGCTTCGCCCGTCCGAAGGTGGTGGTCGACCTCAAGAGGGTCGAGGGTTTCTCCGATGTCTCCTGGAGCCAGGCGGAAGGCCTCATCATCCGGCCGGCCGTCACGATCAACGACATCCTCCAGCACGCCAAGGTGCGCGACTCCTACCCGCTGCTCGTGGCCTGCGCGCAGGATCTCGCCTCTCACCAGATTCGCAACCGGGCGACCGTCGTCGGCAACGTCGTGAACGCCTCGCCTTGTGCGGACATGGCACCGGCGCTGCTGTGCCTGGGAGCCCGCGCCGTCATCTCCTCCCAGGCGGGCCACCGGGTCGTGCCCTTCAAGGACTTCTTCACCGGCGTCAAGCAGACGGTCCTTCGCCCAGGTGAGATCCTCGAGGAGATCATCGTGCCGCCGGAGACGGCGACCGCACGCGGCTCGTACCGCAAGCTCAAGCGGATCAAGGGACATGACCTAGGGATCGTCGGCGTGGCCGCCATGAAGAAGGACGGCCTCTTGCGTCTCGGCATCAGCTCCTGTGCCCCGACGCCCCTCCTGGTGGAGGGACTCTCGGAAGCCGACCCCGTCGAGGTCGCCGTGACGGCGGCCCAGCTCGCCATCCACCCGATCAGCGACCTTCGCTGCAGCCGGGAGTACCGCGAGCACATGGTCGGCGTCTTCGTCCGCAGGGTGCTGCAGGAGGTGGCGTGATGAGGATCTCGGTGACCGTCAACGGTCATTCCTACGAGCGCGACATCGAGGAGCACTGGACGTTGCTGCGCTTCCTCAGGGAGGGCGTCGGGCTGACAGGCACGAAGGAGGGCTGTGCCGCCGGAGAGTGCGGTGCATGCACTGTCTTTTTGAACGGCAAGACCGTCAACTCGTGTCTGGTGCTCGCCGCCGAAGCTGACGGTGGTGCGGTCGACACGATCGAGGGGGAGGCCCGCGACGGGAACCTGTCGGCCATCCAGGCGGCGTTCTCACGTAACCACGCCGTCCAGTGCGGCTACTGCACGGGCGGCATGATCCTGTCGGTGAGGGATCTCCTCAGCAAGAACCCGAAGCCGAGCATCGATGAGATCAAGGCTGGCATCGAAGGGAACTTCTGCCGCTGCACTGGCTACCAGCAGATCATCGAGGCTGTGTTGGACGTATCGGGGCAGCTCACCCCGGCGACGAAGGGGGAGTTGAAGTATGTCTGAGAACCCGAACCCCTCCGAGATGCCGAACCCCTCGGAGATGAGGGCCGTCGGCGTCAGCCACCCGCGCGTCGAGGTCGTCGGCAAGCTCACAGGAGACGCCCTCTACACCGGCGACCTCGTACTACCGGGCATGCTGTGGGCCAAGGTCAAGAAAAGCCCGCACGCCAGGGCGAAGATACTCAGCATCGACACCTCGAAAGCCGAGCGCCTTCCGGGAGTGCACGCCGTGCTGACCGGTCACGAGCTCGATTACCGGCTCGGGCTCTACATCGTCGACAAGGACATCTTGGCCAAGGACGACGTCCGCCACTTCGGTGAGGCCGTGGCGGCCGTGGCGGCCGACAGCCTCGAGGTGGCCGAGCGCGCCGTCGAGCTGATCGACGTCACCTATGCGGTCCTGCCGCCCGTCCTCGACCCGATGGAGGCCATCAAGCCGGACGCCCCCCTGGTGCACCCGGATCTCGGCAGCTACTCCTATGTCGAGGCGGCCTTCAGCCCGCAACCGGGCAGCAACATCGCCAACGTCACGCGGATGCGCAAGGGCGACATCGAGGCCGGCTTCTCCGAGGCGGAGTGGATCATCGAGCGCGAGTACACCAACCCGTCCGTGCAACACGTCCCGTTGGAGACCCATGTCGCCATCGTGCAGTGGAAGGCGGGCGACGAGGTGACGATCTGGACGAGCGCCCAGTCGCCCTTCACGGTGCGCAGCTTGTTCTGCTCGGCCATGAGGCTGCCCCTCAACCAGGTCAGGGTGATCGTGCCCCACGTCGGCGGCGGTTTCGGCGGCAAGGCCGGCATCCACCTCGAGCCACTGCTGGCCTGCCTCTCGCGCAAGGCGGGCGGACGGCCGGTGAAACTCCAGGCCACGCGGGAAGAAGAGTTCAGCCTCCTGCCCTGCCGTAGCGCCCTCACGTATCGGATCAAGACCGGCGTTCGCTCCGACGGCAAGATCACCGCCCAGCAGATGACGATGTACTGGGACGCCGGTGCCTATGCCGACTACGCCGTCAACGTCACCCGCGCCTCGGGTTACTCGGCGGCCGGTCCCTATGCGATCCCGAACGCCTGGGTGGACGCCTACACGATCTACACCAACAAGCCCTACGGCACCGCCTACCGCGGCTTCGGGCACGTGGAGTTCTTCTGGGGCCTCGAGCGCCACATGGAGCTCGTCGCCCAGGTCATCGGCATGGACCCCCTGGAGTTCCGCATGAAGAACCTCCTGAGGCCGGGTGCCACGACCCTCACCGGGGAGAAGATCACCGAGCACAGTGGCGACCCTCGCAAGTGCCTGCAGGCGGCCGCCGAGGCGATCGACTACGGACGGCTCACACCCGAGGAGCAAGAGCGCCAGGAGCGCACGGGTCGCAAGATCGGCAAGGGGCTGGCGACACTGCACAAGGCGCCGGCGATGCCCTCGTTCACGGCGACGGCCGCCGTCGCGAAGATGAACTCCGACGGCTCGGTCGTCCTCAACATCGCCCTCACCGAGATCGGCCAGGGCTGTGCCACGGCCGTCGGGCAGATCGCCGCAGAAACCCTGCGCTTTCCCGTCGGCAAGGTGAAGGTTGCAATCGAGACCGACACCGACAAAGAGCCGTACGACTGGCAGACGGTGGCGTCCAAGGGCCTCATCCTCACCGGCAATGCCACCGTCCTGGCCTGTCAGGATCTCCTCGCGCAGGCCTACGAGGTCGCAGCTCAAGTACTGCGGGCCAACCGGGACGATCTCGACCACGACGCCGAGAAGATCTTCGTCAAGCACAACCCAGAGTCATCGGTCAGCTTCGCCGCCCTCTCGGTCGGCTACGCCTACCCCAACGGCAACGGCATCGGCGGCCCCCTCGTCGGGGTGGGCCGCTACGTCGCCCAGGGTTTGTCCAACCTGGACAAGGAGACCGGGCAGGGGCTACCCGCACTCGACTGGACCTACGGCGCCCATGGGGTCATCGTCGAGGTGGACCCGGACACGGGTGAGTTCGACGTCCTGAAGATCGCCTCGGTCTTCGACGTGGGCAAGGTCATCAACCCCGCCATCATGCGCGGACAGTGCATCGGCGGCATGATCCAGGGCCTCGGGACGGCGTTGTGCGAGGGCTACATCTACGACCAGGAGGGGCATCTGCTCAACCCGTCGTTCACCGACAACAAGATCCCGACGGCGAAGGACCTTCCCGAGGTCATCGAGAGTGTGGCCGTCGAGACGGCTCAGCTCGACGGGCCGTTCGGGGCACGCGGAGTTGGTGAGCACCCGATGATCTCGGTGGCCCCGGCCTTGGGCAACGCCATTCGCCAGGCGACGGGCGCCGAGCTCATGCACATGCCGATGCGCTTCGAAGATGTCTGGCGGGCTCTGCTGGACAAGGCGCCGATCGACAACTGGATCACGGATTCGCCGTATGGGTCCTGCCGGTCTGACCTTCCGAGCGGCCCGCACCCGCTCGAGGTGGCTGCCGGGCCGGAGCTTCAGCCGCGGGAGGCACCCGTCGCGACGGCACCGGTCTGAGTCGGCGACGGCTCCCGCGCGACGCTGGCGAGAACCGTGGTCACGACCTTGCGGACGGCTTCAGCCTCCGGCGGGGTGCCTTCCCGGCCGGCGAAAAGTAGGTGCCCCGTCCCGATCAGCATGGGCGCAAGCGTGTCGACGTCGGCATCGGCTGCGATGCGGCCCAGTCGGCGCTCGATGGTGAGGTAGGACGCGATCATGGCCGTGGCTTCCGCCAGGACCGGGACGCCGGCCGGCGTGGCCTTGCGCAGCCGGGCGCGCAGGTCGTCCCGGGAGATGATGAGGGCGACGATCGCCACAGCGACTGAGCCGAACACGGTCATCAGGGCGCCGGTGAGGTTGTCGGCGACGGTGCCCGTACCGGCGGACTCGCGCAGGGCGGCGGCCTGCCCCTCGATCCGGGCGATGCGGTCCAGAACGAGCTCGGCGAGGAAGGCGTCGAGGTCGACGAAGTGCCGATGCAGGACACCCTTGGCGCAGCCTGCTTCCGTGGTGACCGCCCGGCTCGTCAGCGCGCTCGGCCCGTCCCGCAGCAGGACGCGCTCGGCGGCGTCGAAGAGCTGCTCGCGGGCGTCACGAATGGCTACCCCCGTCGGCACCGTGCATCTCCTCCTTTCCTCGCTCGAGCGCTTTCCGATTGACGAGTGGGCGGACGCCCATTTATAGTGGGCATATGCCCACTATACCGCCTGACCGAGGGCGCCTTTCCGAGCCCGCCCCTCATCGTCACCGAGAGGTAGCGGAGTCGTTTGGCTCGGATGCGGAACGCTACGACCGGGCCCGGCCCCGCTACCCCCAGGCGATGGTGGATCGGATCGTCGCCGCCAGCCACGGCCCAGACGTCCTCGATGTCGGCATCGGCACCGGCATCGCCGCTCGCCAATTTCAAGCGGCCGGTTGCCGGGTGCTAGGGATCGAGGTCGACGCGCGGATGGCCGAGGTGGCGCGACGCTGTGGGCTCGAGGTCGAAGTGGCAGCGTTCGAAGCCTGGGACCCCGCGGGCCGAGCGTTCGATGCCGTCATCTCCGGTCAGACCTGGCACTGGGTGGACCCGGTGGCGGGACCCGCAAAAGCCGCCGAGGCGCTGCGGCCTGGTGGCCGGCTGGCCGTGTTCTGGAACGCGGGCCAGCCGCCACCCGACCTGGCGGAAGCCTTCGTCGCCGTCTACCGCCGGGTCATGCCGGACTTGCCGTTCAACCCCTGGGCGATGCCCGCCTCGGACGCGTACTCGGTGCTGTGCACGAGGGCAGCCGACGGCATCCGAGAGGTGGGCGCCTTCGGCGAACCGGAGCAGTGGCAATTCGACTGGGAGCGGTCCTACGCCCGGCACGAGTGGCTGGACCAGCTTCCTACCCTCGGCGGTCACACCCAGCTCCCGCCCGCACAGCTCGACGAGTTGCTCGCGGGCATCGGCGCCGCCATCGACACGCTCGGAGGCAGCTTCACGATGCGCTATACCGCCATGGTGGTCACGGCGGCGCGTGTGGAACCTTGACGCGAGGTCAAGGTTAAGAGCAAACCCACTTTTGTACGGGGCCAGCCCCGAGACCAAAGAAAACGCAGGTCGGGGTCGGTGCGAGAGCTCGCGTTCTTTGGCGTTGCGATCCGAACCCGAGCGGGCGGCACTAGGTGCGAGCATGGTTGCATGCCACTGCACACGCCGTTCACCGAGCTGCTGGGAGTCGCCCACCCGATCGCGCTGGCCCCGATGGGCGGCTCGGCGGGCGGGGCGCTCGCTTCGGCCGTCTCCAACGGCGGCGGTCTGGGGTTGGTGGGCGGCGGTCGAGGGGATCCCGAGTGGCTGGAGCGGGAGTTGGCGGTCGTGGTCGAGGGGACCGACAAGCCCTGGGGTGTCGGCTTCCTGTCCTGGTCGGCGACGGTCGAGGTGATCGAGCGAGCCCTCGAGTATCGACCGCATGCGGTGATGCTGTCTTTCGGCGACCCCGCCCGGCTCGCCGAGCCGGTGCTGCAGGCTGGCGTCCGACTGATCATCCAGGTCACCGACCTCGAGGAGGCGGCGACGGCGACGGAGATCGGGGCGGACGTGATCGTGGTGCAGGGCGGCGAGGCGGGAGGCCACAGCGGCAGGCGCGCCACGTTGCCCTTCGTGCCAATCGTGGCCGACCTCGCTGCCCCCACGCCGGTGCTGGCCGCGGGCGGCATCGCCGACGGTAGGGGAATCGCCGCAGCCCTCGTCCTCGGGGCTGCCGGCGCCCTCATCGGCACGCGGTTCCAGGCCACCGGCGAGGCGCTCGTAGACGCCGAGGTGACCAAGGCGATCATCGAGGGGCGAGGCGAAGACACCGAGCGAAGCCGCATCCTCGACATCGCTCGCGGCGCACCCTGGCCAGAGAGATACCCGGGTCGGACGTTACGGAACGCCTTCCTTGATCGGTGGCGGGGGCGGGATGCCGAGCTCGAGGCAGACGAGGACGCCAAAGCCTCCTTCCGGGAGGCGGTCGACGAGGGTGACATGGACGTCGTCCCGGTATGGGCGAGCGAGGCGATCGATCTCATCACCGAGGTGGTGCCCGCTGCCGACCTTGTCGGACAGCTGGCGGCCGAGACGGAGGACGCACTGCGCCGAGCCGGGCGGGCGGTGACTCAGTTGCGGTGACGCGCCTGGGCGAGGTCGAGCAGCTCGTCGGCCGACCACTGGTCATTGGCGTAGGTTCCGTACTTGCCGTCTGGCCGCCCGGTCGTTCTGGCATTCCTCGAGCCGGAGATCTACGCCGTCATCCTGCTTTTCTCGGAGCACGAACGCATCACGCGACTCCACGTCATCGCTGACCCGAACAAGATCAGTCTCCTCAGCTCCCAGCTCTAGACGGCAGTCACCGGAGTCGAGAGCTGACGCTGCCGCAGGTTGCGCCGGGCGGCTAGATGGCGGGAAGAGACCAGCGGCTCAGCTGAAGGCGGACGCTGGCGAGCCGCTCGTCGTCCCACTCGACGGCGACGTCAGGCTCGAGGAACGCCGAGGCGATGCTGGCAATCCCCGTGGCCGCCAGAGACCACTCCTTCTTGCCGGCTGCTCCGAACGGGCTCGCCTGCGTCCGTTGGGCGGCGATGCCGGGATCCGACAGCGCCATGATGACGAGCCCCCGCATCGTGGCACTGAGGAGCGTGGCCATCGTCTCGAACGTGGCCCCGAGCTCTGGCCGCAGCCGATAACCGAACAGTCCGGTCAGCTGTTCCCAGGCTTGCGCCACCCGGGCGGTGCGGCTTTGCTCCGACTGTGTGAGAGCCGACTGCACCTGATCACGCAGCTCGCCCTCGGCCAGGCTCATGCACGTCGCGTGCAAGGCGATGTAGGTCCGCCATCGCGCCGACTCGTACATGGCCTCGAAATCAAAGAGGGCTAACCGGCGGAGCAGCTCAATGACGAGGCCGTGGCGGAGCTCAGCGGTCTCGAGCCAGTCCTGGTGCTCGGCGACGACGCGTCTCATCAGCTCCGTCTCATCGTTGACGATCGTCGGCGTGGCGTCTTTGGCGAGCTCTTTCACGAGGTCGCTGAAGAACAAGTCCTTGTACGGCCAGCGGCGATAGACCGCGCTGCGCGAGACGTCCGCATCACGGATGACGTCCTCGAAGCTGAGGTGTTCCAGGCTCACCGTCAGACCGGTTTGGCTCACCATGGCCACGGCAGCCTGGAGCATCCGCTGCTCGGTCTCCGCGTCCGAGAGGCGGCGACCTCTGCGGGTGAGCCCTGTGGGCGCTTGCGAGTAGCTCATCAAACTATGCACCTGCCTTTGGGACTTTGGACTCTATATTTCAAGTTTGACATCTGAGACTCTAGTAGCAGCGTCCCCGACTGGGTGACACTCCGAGTCCCGGGCCCAACAGGGGGCCAGCGAGCACGAAGGAGGTCATGATGAGAAGCCGGCTGTTCTCTGACGACAACCTGCGAGCCATGTACGCCGGGGGTCGGGCGGACGCGACGGCGCGTCGTTTCTCCCGCCTTTGGGCGGCCGTGTTTGGTCTCGGGCTGTTGCCGAAGCGCTGGGTGACCCTCGAGGTGATCGGACGTCGCTCCGGGCGAGTCGTCCGCTTCCCCTTGGGGATGGCCGATTGGGGCGGTGAGTGGTACCTGGTTCCCATGCTCGGTGACCAGTGCAACTGGGTCCAGAACGTGCGCGCCGCCGACGGCGTGGCAACGCTTCGCCGACGGCGTGCCGTCGTCTGTCGCCTCGTCGAAGTCCCGAGCAGCCAGAGCGCCCCGATCATCAAGCGCTACCTCGAGAAGGTCCCTGGAGCACGCCCCCACATCCCGGTCGACCAGCACGCGGCCGTGGCGGACTTCAAGGCCATCTCGTCGCGCTATCCCGTCTTCCGGGTGGTCCCCGAGACCGGTCAAGCGAAGGCCGCAACGGCCCCCTACCCACAGTCAAGGCGCACTACCGACGGTCGGAGATGACCGACGAGACTGGGCAAGAGACCCTCAGGCGCCAAGCGCCGCGCACGTCAGCGCGCAAGCGCCGACGACGACGATGGCTTCTCGTGAGCGTCCCCGCTCTCGTCGTCATCGTCGTGCTCTCGGTCGGGGCGTTCATCGAGCTACAACCGACGCCGGCTCCGCTAGCGCTGCCCACGGAAGCCGCCAGCCCGCCCGTCGGCCCCCTCGCCGGCACATGGCACGTGAGCGCAGGCTCCGTGGCGGGTTTCCGCGTGCCGGAGAGCTTCCTTGGTCTCGGCAATGACACCGTCGGCAGGACGAACGCCGTCGCCGGCGCCGTCGTCGTCTCCGATGATCAGGTCACCTCGGCGACGTTCCGCATCGACCTCACGGCCATCAAGATGGGAGGCAAGACGCAGCCGCAGTTCGCGAAGAGCCTCGACACGATGGCTCATCCGAACGCCACGATCACCCTCACGCAGCCGGTGACCCTGAGCTCCGCCTTCACCTCGGGTGCGACCGTTACCGCCACGACCACCGGTCAGCTCTCGATGCACGGGGCCACGCACATGGTGAGCATCACGCTCTCGAGCCGCCGCGACGGAGCAGCGTTGCAGGTCGCGGGGTCGATCCCAATCGCCTTCGCCAGCTGGCGCATCAAGGCACCGGCGGGATACGGGTTCTTCGGTTCGCTCGCCAACAACGGTGTGGCGGAGTTCCTCCTCGTGCTGCTCCGGCAGTGACGACACCGGTCGTCTGAGTCGATCCCTGGCGGGCGAGTTACGAGGACGGCGCTTTCGCGGGGCCGCCCCCGACGTGCGCCGCGGGGACGGGACCCGTCCGAGCGGCCGTTCGAACGAGTCCGTCGATCAACGAGAGCACCGCGTCGACATAGGCGGCAACGTCAAGTTCGGGGTTCCAGGCTTGCTGTAAGACGAGTCCCTGAAAGATGGCGGCGCACACCCTGGCGGCGCCAAGCGGCTCGAGCTCGCTGGACACGATGCCGTCCAGCTGGCCGCGACGAAAGAGATCAGCGAGGATCTCGACGGGCTCATCGAGCCCGCTGCGGACGATCTCCAAGACACGGTCGTTGCGCAGTGCCTCCGCCCACACCTGCACGGTGACCCTTCGCCACGTCTGCTCCTCGGCGCTGGTGAGCCCCCCGAGAGAAACTCGCGCCAGCTGCCGCAGGGCGCCGCCGATGTCCACGCAAGCCTGCGCGTCGGCAAGTGCGCCCGCTTCCCGGCTGTGGTGCTCGGCGGCGATGGCCTCCACGATGTCCTCTTTGGCAGGAAAGTATCGGTAGATCGCGCCGGCACTCAATCCGGTTTCGGCCACGATGTCCTGCATGGTCGTGCGGTGGAAGCCCTCGCGTGAGAAGCAGGTGATCGCTGCACCCATGATCTCCTTGCGGCGGGAGTCGAGATAGTCCTCGGTCACCCGGGGCACGTCAGATCCTCCAACTATTGACGACGTGGTAGTAGGCGGGGACCGACGGGCACCGTCCAGGTGGATAGAAGCGCCGGGCGGCGTCAGCTACCACCTCGTCCCATGACATCTCGAACCCTCGGGCGGCGAGGTAGGCGGGTATCTCCGCCGGGTCGAAGCCGAAGGTGAACGGCTCACCCACGTGCTGCACAGCGCGCATCGTCGTGTCGGCGCCCGCAAAGTCGGCCGTGCCGTCGAGGCATGCCCCGGTCCACGTAGGTGAACACGACCACCGACCCGGTTGCGATCGCCGCCGCCAGGAACTCGAAGGTGGCGCTCACCGAGTTCGCGTCCAAGTAGTTGGTGACCCCCTCCCAGAGCACGAGCGTCGGCCTGTCCGACTTGAACCCGGCGTTGGCCAGCTCACGCGCCGGGTCGTCACGGCCGAAGACGACGGCCACGAAGCTGACCTGAGTGGGCAGTGCCCCACGGCGACGCAGAACGTCGCGCTTGGCCTCCTGCGTGGCCGGGTGGTCGAGCTCGAACACTGCGACGCTCTCCATGCCCTCCAGACGGTAGGGGCGGGTATCGAAACCGGCTCCGAGGATGATTACCTGCTCGACCCGAGGAAGCACGCCGAGAATCGTCTCGTCGATCAATCGGGTGCGGGCGACGACGCCGGCGCGGGCGCACGGCCAGCGATGGTCGATCACCACCTCCAGGAGACGGCGAACCGGTGGGAGGTAGGCGAGGTCGGCCAGCCCGCGAAACTCGGGGGTCAGGAACCTGGCCGCAAGAGGATCGTTCGCCACACGATCGCCTGGAGGGCGACGCGCCTCGAGCGCCCGGAAGAGGGCGTTCTGACGGGCAGTTCGGCTCGCGTGGCCTTCTCGCATCTCATGCTCCTAATAAAAGCGGATATCCGTTCATTTTAATTGTTCTGTCCACTCCGCACAAGCGGAAAACGCACTGGCCGACGAGGGCGTTGACGGATGAATTCAACGGTCATAGAATACAACGTATGTTGAATTACGGGGGGCTGCCATGTGGGCGATGATCGTCAAGGAATACCGACAGCTCAGGCGCGACCGGCGAACGCTGGCGATGATGATCGTGCTCCCCGTGCTGTTGCTGGTGATCTTCGGCTACGCGGCGCGTTTCAACGTCTCGACGATCTCCACCGTGGTCGTCGGCCCGCAGGCCGAGCAGGTGGCCGCACAGCTGCAGGCGCCCTTCCACGTCGTCGAGATCGATCCGGGCGGCGACAGGTCCGTGGCTGCGTTGCGACTGAAGGACGGCAGGGCGGTCGTGGCCGTCGTCACCGGGCGCAGCCCCGTCCTGTTCCTCATGGACGGAACCCAGCTCTTCCCTGTAGAGACCGCCGAAAGTGCCCTCGGTCGAATGGTGCAGAGGGCCAAAGCGAGCGGCATCACGCCGCCCCCGCTCACGGTGCAGATCCTCTACAACCCGAAACTGATCACGTCTTGGGTGCTCGTGCCAGGTCTTGCCGGCCTCATCCTCGTCTTCATCGGCACGCTCATCACGAGCCTCGGCGTCGTACGAGAACGGCAGGCGGGCACCCTCGAACAGCTCGCCGTCACGCCCCTTCGACCCTGGGACGTCATCGCCGGCAAGATCACCCCCTACCTCCTTGTGGCCGCCGTCGATCTCGTCGTGATCGTCGCCGTCGGCATGATCTTGTTCCACGTGCCCTTCATCGGCAGCGTCGCCACCTTCGCTCTTGGTGCTGCCCTCTTCCTGCTCGTCACCTTGGGGATGGGCGTTCTCGTCTCGACCGTGTCGCAGAACCAGGGACAGGCGATCCAGTTGGCCTTCATGGTCATGCTCCCGCAGATCCTCTTGTCCGGGCTCATCTTCCCGATCTCGTCCATGGCGGCCGGGGTGCGCTGGATCTCCTACATCCTCCCGCTCACCTACTTCATCGACATCAGCCGAGGGGTCATGTTGAAAGGCGCCCCGATCAGCGCCCTCTGGGAGCCGCTCCTGCTGTTGAGCGTGCTGGCCGTGGTCGTGCTCGGCCTGGCGATGCTCCGCTTCCGGCGAGATCTGGCTCCGAGCACCCGTCGGAGCCGGACGAGCATCACGACTCACGAGCAACTGGCCGCATGACCTGGGGCCTGCAGTCGGCCAGCGTCCGCTTCGGGCAGACGCCCGCCCTCACCGACGTCACGTTCCTGCTGGAACCGTCGACGGTGACGGTGGTCGTGGGAGGAGATGGCGCCGGCAAGTCCACCTGTTTGAGAGCCCTCGTGGGACTCGTCGCCCTCAGCACGGGCGAGGCCCACCGTCCGGGCAGAAGACAGATCGGTTACGTACCGGCCACCGGCGGCGTCTATCCCGACCTCACCGTCGACGAGAACCTGGCGTTCTCCGGCGGTGTGTACGGCGAGAGAGGGGCGACGCTGTTGGACAAGTCGTCGGCGACGCTCGAGCGCTTTGGTTTGGTGGATGCTCACAGCCGTCTGGGTGGACACCTCTCGGGCGGGATGCAGCGCAAACTCGCCCTCGGCATGGCCTTGCTCCATCAACCGGCCCTCTTGGTGCTGGACGAGCCAACCACCGGGATCGATCCTCTGAGCCGCTCCGAGATGTGGCGCATCATCTCTCGCGCCGCAGCCGGCGGCGCCGCCGTCATTGTCACCACGACCTACGTGGACGAGGCTCAGCGGGCATCGTCGGTGTTGCTGCTGGAGCAAGGGCGGGTGATCGCTCAGGGCTCTCCGTCCTCCATCGTCGGGGCCATAGGAGGCACGCTCGGCGTCGCTCACTCGGCCACACGACCCGCAGGGCTCTCGTGGCGGTGGGGAAGGGCCTGGCGTGTCTGGGCGCCATCCGGTCCTCTTCCCGATGGCGTCGAACCGTTGCAACCCGAGTTCGAGGACGCAGTCGTCATTGCCTCGATGGCCGATCGCCGAGGGGAGCAGCTCGATGTTTGAACTGGCGGAAACTCAGGCCGTGACGATGAGATACGGCGCCTTCACGGCGGTGGACTCCGTCGATCTCACCGTTCGATCCGGCGAGGTCGTCGGGCTGCTGGGCGCGAACGGTGCAGGGAAGACGACACTGATCCGGCTCTTGCTCGGGCTCGTGCGCCCAAGTGCTGGCGTGACGCTGCTCTTCGGGTCTCCTCCCTCGGTGAGTGGCCGACGACGCGTCGGTTATGTCCCGCAAACGCTAGGGCTCTACTTCGACATGACGGTCCGGGAGAACTGGGACTTCACCGTCGCTGCCTTCGGCGGGGGCCGGGCAGACATGCCTTCGAACCTGAGCGACGTAAAGGACCAGCTGGTGGGCACGTTGCCGCTGGGGACTCAGCGACGGGTGGCCTTCGCAGTGGCGTTCTCGCACGCGCCCGACCTCCTCGTGCTCGATGAGCCGACTTCCGGGGTAGATCCGCTCGGCCGAGCCCGACTGTGGGAGGACATCCGCTCCAGCGCCGAACACGGCGCCGGCGTCCTCGTGACGACGCACAACATGGAGGAGGCCGAGCAGTGCGACCGCCTCGTGGTGATGGTTGAGGGGCGAGTCGCCGCAGAGGGAACAGTCGGCGACGTCACCGGGCACCGCCAGGTGGTTGAGGTTCGTTCTGCTGATTGGAAGGGCGCGTTCGAGGTCCTCGATGCCGAGGGCTTCGTCATCCAGGTGCATGAAGACGTCCTCCGGGTTCCGAGCGGGCGACGGGAAGTCGAGGGCTTGCTCGAACGGCGAGGCGTGCGGGCTACGGTCACGACGGTGCCGGCGAACCTCGAGGAGGCGTTCGTCGCGGTGGTGTCGGCAGGGTCGCGCGGGTGAGCCGTTCCGGCAGGAGGCCCGGGACTCCCGACACACGGGAGACGATCTTGGCTGCGGCCCGGCGGGGGTTCGGCGCCCGCGGCTATGGAGCAACCTCGTTGCGAAGCATCGCCGAGGAAGCCGCCGTCGACCCCGCCTTGCTCATGCATTACTTCGGGACGAAGGAAGGGCTCTTCGCCGAGGCGGTGGAGCTTCCCGTGCGCCCATCTTCCCTCCTGGCGGGGCTGGCGACATCGAGCCCTGCAGAAGGGGCCGAGTTGATCCTGCGGGCGTACCTGGCGATGATCGACTACGAGCCCGCCCGTAACGCCTACCTCGGTCTCGTGCGTTCTGCGGTCGCCGACGAGCGAGCAGCCATCCTGCTCCGCGAGTTCCTCACCGAGGAAATCCTCACCGTCATCGGCGGCGTCGCGAAGGGGCCGGACGCTCAGCTCAAAGCCGCCCTCGTGGCAGCCCAGTTGGTGGGTATCGCCATGCTGCGTGTCGTCGTGCAAGTCGAAGCGCTCGCGCAGGCGAGCAACGACGAGATCGTGTCGGCCGTCGCTCCGGCGATCGAGGGTTACCTTCGATGACAGCCCTCTCGGCGATCGACTGAGGAGACCGCTCGATGAGCTCTGCACGTAAGAAGGTGGCCGCAACCGCCGGAGCGGCCGCAGCGGCCGCCCTGGCTGTGGCAGCCCTCAACCCGGCTGTGCGGGCCGAGGCGCGTCGGCTGCGGGGGTTCATCCGCCCGTTGGACGTGTCCGCCGGCCCTCCGGTGCCTCCTCCGCTGCCTCCGGGGCGGACTGTCCTCCTCGACGGCATCGGCGAGGTCTTCGTCCGCGACACCGGCGGCGAAGGCCAGGCCGTGCTGCTGCTGCACGGCTGGGGAGCGACGGCGGACATCAACTTCTTTCAGGTCTACTCAGCGCTGAGCGACGGCTACCGCGTGATCGCCCTCGATCATCGCGACCATGGGCGGGGCCTGCGGGTCGGAACGGCCTTCAGCTTGGAGGATTGCGCCGACGACGCCGCCGCCCTGTTGGCGGTCCTCGAAACCGGCCCTTGCATCCTCGTCGGCTATTCGATGGGAGGTCCTATCGCCCTCCTGCTGGCGCACCGGCACCCGGAGCTGTGCGCCGCGCTGGTGCTCGAAGCAACCGCCCTCGAGTTCCGGGATGGGCTACGCGAGCGCGCTCTCTGGCGAAGCCTCAGCGTGCTCGAAGCCGGGCTGCAACACGGTTCGGGTGACGGAGTCGTGCAGCGCGTGCTGCGGGCTGCCGTCGACGAGGAGCCTTCGCTCGATCCGTACCGCTCGTGGTTGGCGGCGGAGTTTCGCCGCGCTGACGTGCGAGGCATCGTCGAAGCGGGACGAGCGCTGAGCACCTACGACGCCCGCCCGTGGATCTCGACGCTGCCGATGCCCGCCGCCGTCGTCCTCACGACGGCCGACCGTCTCGTCGCCCCCCGCAAGCAGCGAGCGCTCGCAGCCGCCGTCGGGGCCACCATCTTCGAACTGCGCGGTGACCACGACGTCCCCATCACCGGCGGCACCGCCTTCGGGCGAGTGACGCGGGCGGCCGTCGACCACGTGGCGGCCCTTGCAAGGCCCGCCGCTGTGGGGCGGCTAGCTCACTCGGCAGCCTCAGTCCGCCGGCGCCGGACCGCCCAGAGTTGAACGAGCATGCTGGCGGTCCGGGCGGCCAGCTGGCCAGCCCGCGGTGACCTCCAAGGAGGCGCTGCGGCTGGAGATGCGCCGACTCCGCCGTGAGATCCCGGCCGAGGAGCGGGAGAGAAGGGGGCGACGCATCACCGCCTCGGTGCTGTTGTTGCCAGAAGATCCGAGGAGCTCGGGTAGTTCTGGCTTTTTCCTCCTTCGGCTCCGAGGTTCCTACCGAGGAGCTTCTCGCTGCGCTCGAGGAGGCGGGCGTCACCGTCCTGCTCCCGTATGTCACCGGCGGCGACATGTTCGCCACGGAGTACCACGAGGGTGATGCCCTCGTCAGGACCACCTATGGCCCCCGCGAGCCAGCGCTGCGCCGTCCCGTCGAGCCAGGCCGCATCGAGGCGGTTGTCGTCCCCGGCCTGGCCTTCGACCGCGGCGGAGGTCGTCTCGGCTACGGGGGCGGTTACTACGACAGGTTCCTCCGGCAACTGCCCGACTCGACGGCACTCATCGGGATCGCGTTCGCCGATCAGGTCGTGGACGAGGTCCCGCTCTCGACGGACGACGTCAAGGTCTACCTCGTCGTCACCGAGGAGGAAGTGGTCCGCTGTCGCCCTGGCGGAGGCGGCGCAGGCAGCAGCTGAGGCCGATGGCGGCCAGGCGCCTGACCGATCGATCTGGCGTCCCGAACCTGATGGAGCGGGTTGCTGGCGACTGAAGGGCGGGCTTCAGCAGGTAAGATGCCCGTGGTTCAACTCGAGCCACTGCTCCCTCGCCAGTTTCGGGGGAAGATCGGCTCCTCTCTGTGTTTCCCACCCTGATTGTTCCGCGCGCCTGCTTTCCGCTCAACGGGCGCCTTCTCCGCCTCGATGCCGAGAGCGGCCACCGAAGCCGGGGCGAGAGTCTCGAGATGCCACCATTCCGCAGCACGAGCGCGCATCGCGCCCTCTGACAGGCGTTTCCTCCATGCGCATCGCAATCGTGGCACCCCCATGGCTTCCCGTCCCTCCACCTGCCTACGGCGGGACGGAGAACGTCCTCGACGCCCTCGCCCGCGGCCTGCAGGACGTCGGTCATGACGTCGTGCTCTGCACGACCGGCGACAGTACGTGCCCGGTCGACAGGACCTCGGTCTTCGAAAAGGCCATCGGCGTGGGTTCAGGGAGCAGCGTGGACGAGATCCGTCACGTCATCCACTCCTACGACGAGGTCCAGGACGCCGACGTCGTGCACGATCACACGCTCGTGGGTCCGCTCTACTCGGCCGCCTTCCCGGACCTGCCCGTGGTCACGACCAACCACGGTCCGTTCAATGCCGAGCTCATCGACCTCTACCGCGTGGTCGCTGACAGAATCTCCGTGATCGCCATCTCGCACCATCAAGCCTCGACGGCGACGGGCGTCCCGGTTGCGGCGGTGATTCATCACGGGGTCAGCCTCGACGACTTCCCCGTCGGTGCCGGCGACGGTGGCTACGCCTTGTTCCTCGGACGGATGCACCCGGGCAAGGCGCCACACGTCGCCGCCCGGATCGCCCGCGAGGCCGGCTTCCCTCTGCGGATCGCCGCCAAGATGCACGAGCCGGCAGAGCGTGCCTACTTCGAGTCGATGGTGCGGCCGTTGCTCGGCCAGGACGTCAGCTTCGTGGGCGAGGTGGATCGGCACGCCAAGCTCGAGTTGCTGGCGGGAGCGGCCTGCCTTCTGAACCCCATCGCCTGGCCGGAGCCGTTCGGCATGGTGATGATCGAGGCACTGGCATGTGGGACTCCGGTTCTCACGACGCCGTTTGGCGCCGCGCCCGAGATCGTCGCCGACGGCGTCGTCGGCTTCGTCCGCCCCGATGAGGCCGGACTGGTCGAGGCGCTGGCGCGGGTGCACGAGATCGATCGTGGGGCGTGCCGCAGGCGCGTCGAAGAGCGATTCTCCGTCGAGCACATGGTGGCGAAACACGTGACCGTTTACGAGCGGGCAGCCGCAGACATGTCCGTCGACTCGCGACAAGCGCGCCTACCCGACGCGGCATGAAGACTGGCGGGGGGAGCCGCCCATGACACAGCCATGGACGTTTTCCGGGGAGCCGACGGTGAAGGGCCTCGCCGGCGGCTCGGTCACCCTCGTTGAAGGCGCCTCCTTCTCGATCTCTGCGTCCAACGGGGACATCGAGTCGGGCGGCGCGCAGGGGCTCTTCTTCGAGGACACCCGTTTCGTCTCGCTCTGGCGGCTGCGACTCGATGGCGCCCCACCGCAGAGCCTTGCCGTGGTGGCCCGGCATCCCTTCGCCGCCACCTTCGTGTCGAGGGGGAGACCACAGCTCGGCCAGTCCGACAGCACGCTCTTCGTCGAACGGAGCCGCTACGTCGGCAACGGCATGCGCGAGGACGTCGTCATCCGCAACTTCGGGCGCGAGCCTGCCGCCTGCTCGGTGTCCTTCGAGCTCGAAGCCGACTTCGCTCACCTCTTCGAGGTGAAGGAGCACCGCACCCGAGTCCGCGGCAAGCACGCCGTCGAGGTGGTGGCTTCCACCATGATGTTCTCCTTCGAGCACCGAGACGCCACTCGTCGCCTCGAGGTGAGGTTCCCGCCCGGAGCCCGCGTGAGACCGCGTCTTGCCCAGCTGGACGTCGTTGTGCCCGCCGGCGGGGACTGGCGCATCTCCCTCGAGTTCCAGCTCACGGTGGATGGCGAGGCCGTCGAGCTTCGCTACGGAGCTGACCGCCCCGTGGAGGACTCGACTCCGGTGACTCGGCTGCGAACCTGGGAGAAGGCGACGACTCGGGTCAAGACGGAACGCGACGGTCTCAATGCCACTTTCCGCCAGAGCCAGCAGGATCTCGGGGCTTTGCGGATCTTCGACCCCGACGAACCTGACCGAGCCGTCATCGCGGCGGGGGCTCCCTGGTTCATGACGCTGTTCGGGCGGGACTCGCTCGTCACCTCGCTCATGACCCTCATGGTCGACGCCGGTCTCGCCACGAGCACGCTGCTGACGCTCGCCCGCTTCCAGGGGGAGCGTGTCGACGACCTCACGGAAGAGCAGCCCGGCAAGATCCTGCACGAGATGCGCCGCGGGCTCACGACGGCGGCGGAGACACGAGCGGGTTCTATCTACTACGGATCGATCGACGCCACCCCGCTCTTCGTCGTCTTGCTCGGCGAGCTCTACAGGTGGGGGCTCGCCGAGGACGTCCTCGGGCGCCTGCTCCCGCACGCCGATCGGGCATTGGCCTGGATCGAGGAGTTCGGGGACCGCGATGGCGACGGGTTCGTCGAGTACGAGCGCGCCAGCGCTCGCGGGCTTGCCAACCAGGGATGGAAGGACTCCTTCGACGGCGTGAGCTTCGCCGACGGGCGGCTGGCGGAAGCGCCCATCGCCCTGTGCGAGGTGCAGGGGTATACCTACCGAGCCTTTCTCGCTCGTGCCGAGATCGCCGAGCGACTCGGTGAGGCACCTCGTGCTCGGGACTACCGGGCGCGCGCCGAACGACTCAAGGCTTCGTTCAACCGACAGTTCTGGTTGAAAGAGCATGGCTACTTCGCTCTCGGGCTCGACGCCGAGAAGCGCCCGATCGACTCGTTGAGCTCCAACCTCGGGCACTGTCTTTGGAGCGGGATCATCGACGATGACAAAGCCGCTCAGGTGGCCGAGCGGCTCCTGGCGCCTGAGATGTTCACGGGTTGGGGCATCCGGACGCTGGCCAGCACCATGGGCAGGTACAACCCGGTGAGCTACCACAATGGCTCGGTCTGGCCGCACGACAGCGCCATCTGTGCTGCCGGGCTCGCTCGCTACGGTTTCCTGGCCGAAGCGGCGAAGGTGTCCGTCGGGTTGTTCGAGGCCGCCGAGGCATTCGGCGGGCGATTGCCGGAGCTCTTCTGTGGTTTCGACCGCGGGGCCTTCCCCTTTCCGGTGCCCTACCCGGCCTCCTGCTCTCCGCAGGCGTGGGCCTCAGCGTCACCCTTCTGGCTGCTGCAGAAGGTTCTGCTCGGGCTCGAGCCGGCCGTTCCCGACGGCGTCGTCGCCTGCGCACCCTCCATCCCCGAGTCCTTCGGGCGGCTCGTCGTCGAGAACCTTCTGCTCGACGGGGGGCGTCTTTCGATAGAAGCCACCGGGGACAAGGCGACGGTGGCCGGCCTCCCGGGCAGCCTGCGGTTGGTCTCCGACGCCCCAACACGGGGCAAGTAGACGGTGGCGCCACCTCGTCGGCGAGCGATGCTGCAGACGCCACGGGCCGCGCGTGCGTCCGGCACCCGGCGTCAGAACGTCAGCGGTTCGAGCGCCTCCAGCACTTCGGTCAGCCGTACCCGCAGGTCCTCTCGGCTGCGTTGCTGATAGAGGGGGCCGCATCCATCGGCCAGCAACACCTCGAGTTTCGCCACACCTCGTGCCGCGACGGGTCCACTGGACAGCAGACGATCGGACACCGCACCCAGCTCCGCGGCCGCTTCCCGGATGCGGGCACGGCAAAGGGAGATCCTCAGGGGTCGCAGTTCGACGCCCGGGTCAGCATGGGCCGCGATGCCCTCGAGATCGCGGGCGAGCTTTCGCCGGCTCTCGGGTGCCGCCAGCCGTTGCGCCCGCAGCGCCAAGGCAACGGTGGACTCCGGTGAGGCACCTTCGGAGAGTTCCTGGTCGATCCGGGCCGCTCGCAAGCGCACGACCAGCCGGTCGCGAAGGCGCGCCCTCGTCCCGCAGATGCAGTCACCATTCAGCAGCACGATCATCACGCACTCCCATACTCGGTCCGCTCACGGTCGGATGGGGTTCCCAGTTCCGTCGTGACCAGTAAGGTGACTTTAACAGTCATGCCGAGACCGGTCAAGTCATGTTTGGTGGTCATGTATCCGTTAGTCTGATGGAGTGACCGCCGTCCCGTCGTGGGTGCCGCTCGAAGAGACGAAACCCGCCCCCATGCCGCTGCTGCTGGTGCAGGCGTTCGTCAACACCTGGGAGAGCGACGCCGGCAGCGATCTGCTCTCCGATCCCGAGACGGCTGGCATCTGGTTGCACGATGCGGGCTTGTGGGACGGCGACGGCGCGCCCAGCTTGGAGGAGCTCCGGTTCGCTCGCGAGGTTCGCGAGAGCCTCCGATGCCTCCTGGCGCAGAATGGAGGTGGTCCGCCTCCCTCGGCTGGCGAGCTGCGGCCGCTGCAGGAGCTGGCGAGGACGTGCCGCCTTCGCATCGACATCGGATCCGACGCGGCCATCCACCTCGAGCCCGATCCAGGAGACGGGCTCGACGGCCGGCTCTTCGCGCTCTTGCTTGTGATCCGCGATGCCCGTGAGGACGGCACCTGGCAGCGCTTGAAGACCTGCGACAACGAGGACTGCCGCTGGGCCTTCTACGACCGCTCGCACACCCAGCGCGGGAGATGGTGCGACATGGCCGTGTGCGGCAACCGCATCAAGAACCGCAACCTTCGCGAACGCCGGCGGTGACGACCGATACGGTGACGAGCTGAAGCGGACGAAAGTCGAGCGATGGAGATCATCAGCGAATCGGCCGAGATGGGCGTGGTCGAGCGTCGTTTCGACCTGGAGGTGGCCGGCGCCACGGTGCCCGGAATCATCTGGAGGCCGGAGCACGCCACCGGCGCCACCCCGCTCGTTCTCATCGGTCACGGCGGCACCCAGCACAAGCGAACGCCCAACGTGCTCTCGCTGGGGCGCCGTTTCGTGCGCCTCGCTGGCTATGCAGCCGTTGCGATCGATGCTCCCGGCCACGGGGATCGTGTGACCGACGAGGCGGCGGCCAGCGAAGCCCGCAGCAGCCTGGAGCGCCGGATCGCCGCCGGCCCCGGCACGGCCATGCCCGAGATGAGCCCGGAACGCGCCAAGCAGTGGGCCGAGCGCACTAGGCGGGGCGTGCTCGAGTGGCGGGCGACCCTCGACGCTCTTGAAGCCGAAGGGGACCTCGTCGATGGCCGCATCGGGTATTGGGGTCTCTCGATGGGCACCGCCATCGGGCTGCCTTTTGTGGCGTCGGAGCCTCGCGTGAAGGCGGCGGTGCTCGGGTTGGCGGGCCTCTCCGCCCGACTCGGCGGCGCGGCGTTCGAGCAGGCGGCTCGTGCCATGACGGTCCCCGTGCTCTTCGTCTTCCAATGGGACGACGAGCTCGTATCCCGCCAGGCGGGTCTCGAGCTGTTCGACGCCTTCGGCTCGGCCGAAAAGGCCATGCACATCCACCCAGGCGGCCACGTCGAGACGCCCCTGTACGAGCGGGGTGTCTACGATGCCTTCTTCAAGCGCCATCTGGGCGAGTGACCCGCCCGCAGGGCACACTGGGCGGCCAGCCGTGAGCGAGGGCGCCTTGTGGCTCCGCTTCGTCAACCGCTTCGACATCGATGCGGTCGGCCTCACGCGGAGGGAGATCTTCGATGCTGTGGAGGCAGCCGTACGTGACCACGGGGACGGCCAGGTGGTCTTGGAGCCGCGCACCCACCTCGTACCGGACAACGGCGGCGCCGGCCATTACAACATCCTTCGCGGGCACCTTTCGCGGTCTCGGGTGAGCGGCGTGAAGGTGGTCGGCGACTTCGTCGACAACTACAAGGTCGGACTCCCTAGCGAGCTCGCCCTCGTGACGCTCTACGAGCCGGACACCGGAGCCCCCCGGGCGGTCATCGACGCCACCATGATCACCGAGGCGCGCACGGGCGCGATGACCGCCGTGGGCGCTCGTCATCTCGCCCGGCCGGCAAGCCGGGTCCTCGGTCACGTGGGCGCCCGCGGGACCGCCTGGTGGAACGTCACGATGCTCGACGACCTCTTCGGTTTCGAGGAGATCCGTGTCACGAGCCGGCGATCGGAGTCCCGAGACGGGTTCGCCGCACGGCTCAGCGAGCAGCTGGGCAAGCCGGTGCGCTCGGTGGCGAGCTGGCAAGAGTGCCTCGAGGGCGCCGACATCCTCGTCGAGGCCTCCCGGCTCGCGGCGCCCGAGCCGCTCCTTCGCACCGGGTGGATAGCGCCTGGCGCCTTCGTCGTTCCGTACGGCACCATGAGCGCTCTCGAGCTGGATGTGCTCGACGTCATGGACAAGGTCGTCGTGGACGACTGGCGCGAGGCGCAGTCCGGGCCGTTCGGGGCTCTGCGGTCCCACGTCGACAGCGGCCGCCTCTCGTCGCAGACCTGTTACGGGGAGCTCGGCCAGATCGTCAACGGCAGCCTGCCCGGCAGGACGGCCGACGCCGAGCGCATACTGCTGTGGCACCGAGGGCTCGCCATCCTCGACGTCGCGGTCGCCCAATTGATCCTTCAGCGCTGCGAGCAGGCGGGCCTCGGCACGATGCTCCGCTACCGGTGAGCGCCACGGCTGACCGGTCGGCGCTTCTCGTGAGGCGGGCGTCCGACCTCGACCGTTCAGCTCTGCGCGAGGTGGCGGAGGGGAGGCCCCTCGTTCTCTCCGACGAGCTGCTCGGCAACGTGGCCGATCGCCGCCGAGAGGTGCTGGCGGCGCTCGCACAGCAACCTGCGGTCTACGGCGTGAACACCGGCATGGGCGCACTCAGTGATGTGCGTCTCGACCGCGCCGAGGCGGCTGCGCATCAGCGATCGCTCCTGCTGGCGAGAGCGGTCGGCGGTCCTCCTTGGCTGAGCCCGACCGAGGCGAGAGCGGTCATGGCAGTCCGCTTGCGGACGTTCCTGGAAGGGGACGCCGGCGTGTCCGCCGAGTTGTGCTTGGCGCTCGTCGCCCTCCTGGCGGCCGAACCAGTGCCGGCCATCCCGCGGGGTGGATCCGGTTCGGCCGGTGAGATCATCCCGCTCGCCCACGGGTTCGGCCCGCTCGTTGGGATCGGCCCCATGCTCGTCGACGGCGAGCTCGTGAGCTCTGCCGCCTGTGTCGAGCTCGGTCCGAAGGAGGGTGTTGCGCTCCTCGCCGGCGTGCCCGGCACCACCGCGCTCGCATTGCTACGAGCTGACGAGGCCGACTTGCTGGCGTCCCAGATGCTCCTCGTGGCCGCAGGCGCCGTCGCAGCCGTTGGTGGGCCGGCCGACGCCTACCTACCTGCCGTTGCCCGCGGCGATTCGGAGCTCATCGAGATCAATCGGCAACTTGCAGGCGCCCTTGCCGGCCTCGGGCCCCCGAGGATGCTGCAGGCGCCCGTCTCGTTCCGCGTGGTGGGTCCGGTCCTCGCCAACCTTGCCAGAGCGATCTCGCGACTGGAGGAAGCCGTCGACCGGGCGCTCGCGGGCGTGAACGACTCACCCGCCTTCCTCGACGGCTCCTTCGTGGGGACGCCCGGCTTCCACGGAGTCGACCTCGCCGCCCACCTGGACGGTCTCGCACTCGCCCTGGCGCACGCCGCCGAGGTGAGCAGCGCCCGCATCCATCGCCTCCTCGACCCCGCCGTCACGGGGCTCAACCGCCAGCTCGCCGCCGGCGTCCTGGGTCCGGAGGCCGGGCTCGTCGCCGTCCACAAACGCGCCGTCGCCGCCTCGCATGCCTCCCGGCGGGCTGCCCAACCGAGCATCCTCGGGCCGGTCGAGACCTCCGGCGGCCAGGAGGACGTGCAGAGCTTCTCGTGGGAGGCAGCCGAACAGCTGCGGGTAGCCCTCAACTGTGCCCGGGAGGTGACGGCCTGCGAGGCGCTCGCCGTTCACCAGGCGCTGCGGTTGCGTGGCGGCGCCTTCCCCGCTGGCGTCGAGCGGCTCATTGACGCCCTCGCGGCGGTGGTGCCTCCGATCACCGGTGATCGACCCTTTGGGCTGGACGTCGAAGCCCTCATGGAGGCGCTCGGCGAGGGGAGGATTGCCGCTGCCCCATGATCACCTCGCCATAGACCGGGAAGGAGTATCATTCCTCCGTCGCCGAAACGGGGGGTGTACGCAATGGCTGCATTCGATGCCAAGAAGCTGTCGCCAGTTGACTGGGGTGTTGCCGGCGCCGGCGCCTTGGCGCTCATCGCTCTGTTCTTTCCCTGGTACGGGGTCTCTGCTGGTGTCTTCAGCGCCTCGGTGAGCGGTTGGAGTACGAGCTACGGCTGGCTCGGCGCTCTGCTCATCGTGGCCGCCGGCGCCTACCTCGTGCTTCAGCGGTCCGACGTCCAGATCAAGCTGCCGATCGGTCCGGCCGTGGTCGTGCTCGGCGCGGCGACGCTCGGTGCCCTCATCGTCATCCTGCGCTGGCTGACGCTACCGAGCGGAGGCTCGATCGGCGGGGTCTACAGCTACGGACCGCGCATCGGTATCTACCTCACCCTCATCGCCGGAGTTGTGCAGGCGGGATGTGCCTTCAAGCTCTTCCGCGCTTCGGGCGAGGCGCTGCCCTGGGCTGGGCAGGGCTCGGCAGGGGCGGGCGGCACGCAGGTGCCAGGCACTTCGACCCCCGGCCCCGCCTTCGGCACCTCGGCTCCCGCTCCGGATTACACCGCCTCGGCTCCGGCTCCGGACTACAGCATGCCGACCCCGCAGGACTTCGGCACCCCGTCTGCTGCGCCGGACTACGGCACGCCAGCTTCCGCGCCGGACTCGACGCCGGACGAAGGTATTCCGCCGACCGTCTGAGCCGACGCCGGCAGAGGCCCTCTGACTCCGCCTCACCCGTCAGTTGTCTTCGCCCGCTCTGCCGGCATGGCGGCTTGGATGTCCCGCAAGTGCCGGTCGAGCTGGTCGAAGGGTTTCGTCCAGAGCCGGCGGTGCTGCTCGATCCACTCGACGGCTCCCTTGAGCGCTTGTGGCTCGAGATGGCAGGGTCGGAACTGGGCATTGCGGCCACGCGAGGTGAGGTCGGATCGGCCGAGCACTTCGAGCTGGTCCTCGGTCATCTTGGTCGATCAACCCTCAAGCAGGTCACGGCGGTCGCCTTGGCGCCCGCGCCGCCCGAGAGAACGGTGGACAACGAAGTCGCGGGTGGCCAGGGGTCCTACGGCCTTAGCATGCTGAGGTTCTGCATGCGCCTGCATGCCCTTCACGGAAACGCCGTTATGCAGGCGCTCCACACTGACGCTCCGATCATGAGGCTGGCGAGATGACCAAACAAGCAGCGACACCGCCCACCGGTGACAAGCCCGTCGGCACGGCCCCCCCGCCGCCTTCGCCCTGGCGGCACAGCTTGTGGCCGGTCGCCATCTTGATCTTCATCGTCCTCTACCTGCTGCTCCCGACGCGGGGGCAGTCGTCGGTGAGTCTGACCTACTCGCAGTGGCTGTCGGACGTGAGCGCCCACAAGGTCAAGTCGGTTTCCATCAATGCCACGGGCAACGCCTCCGGCAAACTCGCGAACGGCGACAGCTACACGACCTTGATCCCGCCATTGCTCGTCAGCCCTTCGCTGTCGAGCGAGCTCGTAAAGGAGGGCGTGGCGATCACAGGCGTGTCGAGCGGGGAATCGTTCGGGGAGGAAGTGGTCGTCTGGATCATCCTGCTGTCGCCCTTCCTCCTCATCGGCTACTTCTGGATCCGCTTGTCCCGCCGCGCCGGGGGCCAGCTGCAGGGGGCGCTCGGGGTCGGCAAGTCCAAGGCGAAGGTCTTCGACGAGGAGCGCCCGAAGACCACCTTTGCCGACGTCGCCGGCTACGACGGAGTCAAGGCGGAGATCGCCGAAACGGTCGACTTCCTCCGAAGTCCGGAGCGCTACCGCAGCGCCGGCGCCATGGCTCCCCGCGGCGTGCTCATGGTCGGTCCGCCGGGAACCGGCAAGACGCTCATCGCCCGCGCCGTGGCCGGCGAAGCGAGCGTGCCCTTCTTCTCCGTGACGGGGTCGAGCTTCGTCGAGATGTTCGTCGGCGTGGGTGCCGCCCGCGTGCGCGATCTCTTCTCGGAGGCTCGCAAACGTGCGCCCGCCATCATCTTCGTCGACGAGATCGACGCCATCGGCCAGCGGCGAGCAGGCTCGGGTGCGGTCGTGGCGAACGACGAGCGCGAACAGACCCTCAACCAGTTGCTGGCGGAGATGGACGGCTTTGACATGGCCGAAGGTGTCGTCGTGCTGGCTGCCACCAACCGGCCCGAGGTCCTCGACCCTGCGTTGCTGAGGCCCGGCCGCTTCGACCGACAGGTCACGATCCCGCTGCCAACCCTTGAAGAGCGCGTCGCCATCCTCCGCGTCCACTGCCAGGGCAAGCGGATCGATTCGGACGTGGACCTCGAGGTGGTGGCGAGAGGCACGCCCGGGTTCTCCGGGGCCGATCTCGCCAACCTCGTCAACGAGGCAGCCATCTGCGCCGTGCGGGACAACCGGCAGATCGTGACGGCAGGCGACTTCGACGAGGCGCGCGACCGCATCATCCTCGGCCGACGTGAAGGCTCGAACGTCCTGCTGCCTGAAGAGAAACACGCCGTCGCCGTCCACGAGGCCGGTCACGCCCTCGTCGCTGTCCTCTCGCCGAAGGCCGACCCGGTCGCCAAGATCACGATCCTGCCGGCGGGTCAGGCACTCGGCGTGACCGAACAGCTGCCGCTCGTCGAGCGCCACCTCTATGGCGAGGACTACCTTCACGACTCGCTCGCCGTTCGCCTCGGTGGCAGGGCAGCCGAGCTGGTCGAGCTCGGCCAAGGCTCCACCGGTGCCGCCAACGACCTCGCCTCCGCTACCGACCTGGCGATCAGGATGGTGCGGGAGTTCGGGCTCTCGAGCGAGCTGGGCCCGGTCGGTTACCCCGAGGGGGGCTCGGTGTTCCTTGGGGGCGGCGGGCCCGGCTTGTCGAGCAGGCCGTTTGCCGAGGCGACGCAGGCGACGATCGACAACGAGGTGACGAAGCTGCTGCGGGCGGCGGAGAAGACAGCTGTCCAACTGCTCACGGCACATCGCGACGAGCTGAGACGACTCACCGAGGCGCTCCTCGCCAAGGAGACGCTCGACGGCGCTGAGGTCTACGCCATCGCCGGAGTGCCGGAGCCAAAGGGGATCGCCCGCGGGACGACGATGGCACCGCAGCGGACCGTCGTTGCCCACGCCGCCGACGAGGTCCAGGTCGCCGGGAGCTGACCACGGCGGGCGCTGCCCCCGGTTATTTGTGACTTCCGGCCCTTTATGTCCCTGCCGTAAGGGCGCATCCTGGTGGAGGTCGAGTCACGAAGGAGCACGCCATGGTTGTAAGGGTCGCAGTCAATGGGTTCGGACGTACGGGACGGGCGTTCTTCCGGGTTGCCAGCACGGCTGAGCTCGAGCTCGAGGTCGTGGCCGTGAACGACCTGGCATCGCCGGAGGCGCTCGCGAGGCTGCTCGCCCGCGACTCGGTCTTCGGCCGACTCGGGCTGCCGGTGACCGTCGCCGGCGACGACATGGTGGTGGGACAGAACTGCGTGCGGATGTTGAAGGAGCCGGAGGTGAAAGCCCTGCCGTGGGCGGACCTCGGGATCGACGTCGTCGTGGAGGCGACCGGCCGCTACACCACGAGGGAAGCGGCCGCCGCCCACCTCGACGCGGGTGCACCCCGCGTCGTCGTCTCAGCGCCCTCCAAGGGAGCAGACGCCACCTTCGTCATGGGCGTGAACGACGCCACCTTCGACCCGGCGGCCCACGTGGTCGTCTCGAACGCCTCCTGCACGACCAACTGCCTCGCTCCCATGGTCAAGGTGCTCGACGATGCCTTCGGAGTGGAGCAGGGGTTCATGACGACGATCCACGCCTACACGGGCGACCAACGGCTCGTCGACGCCGTGCACAAGGACCCCCGCCGAGCGCGGGCAGCTGCGTTGAACATCGTCCCGACCACGACGGGGGCCGCCCGCGCCGTGGGCGAGGTGCTTCCCCATCTGGCCGGTCACCTCGATGGGCTCGCCCTCCGCGTGCCGGTCGCCGACGGGTCGATGACCGATCTCGTCGCCACCTTGCGGGCGGCGCCGAGCGTCGAGGACGTCTGCCAGTCGTTCAAAGAGGCTGCGGGCTCTGGACCGCTGGCAGGACGCCTCGAATATGCCGAGGAGCCGCTCGTCTCTACCGACATCATCGGCAGCACCGCCTCCTGCGTCTTCGATGCAGCGCTAACGATGGCAGCCGGCCACGTCGTCAAGGTGCTCGGGTGGTACGACAACGAGTACGGCTATGCGAACAGGCTGGCCGAGCTCGTCGCCAAAGTCGGCGCCGCCCCGCGGCCGTAGCAAGCCGGGACCTTCGGCTCTACAAACCCGCGGCGGTCGGGCGCATCCTTGAGCAAGGCCGTCATGATCAGGGAGCCCTCGCATGGCGAAGCTCATCCGTGTGTCGGGTGTGGAGGCTGCCGCCGCCGGCAGTCAAACCACGGTCGAGCAGCTCGTCATAGCTGCCTTTGAGCTCTCGATCGATGACGGGCGGCCGGTGGAGGCAAAGGCGAGGGCGCTCTGCTTGTTGGCAGGTCACGACCGGACGATCCTCGGCCGTGCCTGGCTGTCGCTCGTCGTCGAGGCGCTTCGCGGCAACCAGTCCGTTGTGGCTGCGGAGCGTCTGCTCGCCGCCTCCCTCGAGTCCGAGGGCCAGGACGGGCGGGTGGACGATGTCGGGCCGCCACCGCTGCGCATCGTCTCGTGAGCGGCGGCCGTTCGGCCGTCGCTCGCCGATGGGGCGGCCGGTTGTGTCACATGGTCGATGAGATGAAAGATTTGTGCCCATGGCTCAGGTGGTGAAGACCGAGAGCGCCCCACTTTCGCCGTCCGACGACCGGCGAGCATGGCTGTCGATCTCTGCGAGCCTCGTGCTGCCGGTCTGTGCCGCCCTCATCCTCGTCCCCTTCCGCGATCACTTCGCCAACGCGGCGGCCGCCCTCGTGCTCGTCGCCGTCGTCGTAGGCGTCGCCGCTTTCGGCGACCGCCTGGCAGGCTGGATCGCTTCGGTCTCGAGCTGCGTGTGGTTCGACTTCTTCCTCACGCGACCGTACGAGAGGTTCTCCATCGCGTCGGCTCGTGACGTCGAGACGACCGTCGCCCTCCTCGTGGTCGGCTTCGCCGTGACGGAGATCGCCGTCCGCAGCCGCCAACGCTTCGTCGTGGCCATGGAGGAGGGCAATTATCTGGCCCTCATCCATGACGTCTCGGATCTCGTCGCGAGGGGTGAGCCATCCAACTCCGTCGTCAGTGCCGCCCGGGAGGACCTGCGCGAGTTGCTGCTTCTGAAAGACTGCCGTTTCGAGCCCTCCGGTCACCTGCACGGGCGGGCGCAGCTCCGGCGCAACGGGGAGGTCGAGCTCGGCGATCAGCGCTTCGACGTGGAACACGACGGCCTCCCTGACGAGGTCGAGCTAGTCGCGCAGAGCCAGGGCCACGAGTACGGGGTGTTCGTGATGGCGGTGGGCGAGCATCGAGGCGTCTCCATCGAGCAACGCGTCGTTGCCTTGATCCTCGCCGACCAGGTTGGGGCCGCTCTTTCAGGGGCACCCCCATCCAACTGAGCCTCTCCTGGCGGCGCTTACGGGCGTAACAACCCGCTGGTCGTGCCGTATTGACTAGCGTCGAGTACGTGGCCGACGTGATTTCGTCGGGGCTCGAGGAGTCTGGGCTGCTGGAGGCCATTCTTTCCATCGCCTCCGACCTCGACCTCGAAGGGGTGCTCAAACGGATCGTCGCGGCTGCGTGTGAGCTGATCGACGCCAAGTACGGCGCCCTTGGCGTGCTCGATGCCACCGGTGACGAGTTGTCGCAGTTCGTGACCCATGGGCTCTCTGACGAGGCGGAGTCGCTCATCGGCGAGCGACCGAAGGGCCACGGGGTGCTCGGCCTCCTCATCACCGACCCGCGTCCGATCCGCCTGCCGGACCTAGGAGTTCACGAGAAGTCCTACGGCTTCCCCGTCAACCACCCGCCCATGCACTCGTTTTTGGGCGTGCCGATCCGCGTCCGCGGGCTCGTCTTCGGCAACCTCTATCTGACGGAGAAGCGTTCCCAGGCCGAGTTCAGCGAAGGCGATGAGCGCCTCTTGTCTTCGCTGGCGGCTGCTGCCGGCGTCGCCATCGACAATGCCCGCCTCCATCAGCGCCTCGGAGAGCTGGCCTTGTACGCCGATCGTGAACGCATCGCCAGAGATCTGCACGACACGGTCATCCAGCGTCTCTTCGCCATCGGTCTCAGCCTGCAGGGGCTCTCCCGGGTCGTGGATCCGCCGAGCGCCGGGGCGCGTATCGAGGCGGCTGTCGACGAGCTCGATCTCACCATCGCCGACATCCGCAGCACGATCTTCGCTCTGCAGGCGCGAAACGACAGCGGCGTGCGAGCCGAAATCACCCGCGTCGTGACGGAGGCGCGCGACCTGCTCGGCTTCCTCCCACGTGTCTCCTTCGAGGGCCCCCTCGACACGGTCGCCGGTGCCGAGCTGACCGAAGCGGTCGCAGCGGTCATGCGCGAGGCCCTTTCCAATGTCGCCCGGCACGCCCGGGCGACGAGCGTGGAGGTCGCTGTCGTCGCCGGTCCGAACGACTTCCTCGTGCGGATCAGCGACGACGGCATCGGAGTACGCCGCGCGGCGTCACGAGCTGGCCATGGGCTTCGAAACATGGCCTCGCGGGCCGAGCACTTGGGCGGTTCCCTCGAGGTTCGGTCGGAGTCCGGGGAGGGCACGACGATCAGCTGGCGCGTGCCGATCTAGCCGTCAGCCGGCGCCGGGAGCTTCCTTGCCTGGCCCTTTGCGGCTCGCTGCGGGCAGGATTCGGGCACGATCGCTCGCGTTGTCCCGCAAAAGCGGGCAATTCGGCCCTAGTCGTCAGGGCGGCGCACCACGACCATGGACGAGTGGTGACAGGAGCGAGAGCCGGCGAGCTATTTCGTAGCTCCGCGGCGCATGAGGCGATAGGGTCTCCGAGGCCGGAGGCAGGGGCGTGAGCATCGCTCCCGTGCGTGACGGTGGTAGCTCCGGTCAGCCTGCGGCAGGTGGCGCCGAGACCCCCTCCCGGCGCCGCCATGCCGTCTTCATCAACGACTTCGTGCACTTGGAGCGTGCGTTCGGCCAGGTGGCGCCACGGCTACGAGACCACGAGGGCGAGTGGCGGCGGGTTGCAGAGAGCTCGGCTGCGCACCAGCACTTCGACGTGCTCATCGGCGAGGCGCGCCAGAATGACTCGAGTGTGATCGTCCCCGTGCGCTGGGAGCCGGTCGCCTTCGAGCGCCTGCTGCCGGTATTGGATGCCGACCTCGAGCTCGTCAGCCTGGGGGAGAAGCACTCCCGCCTCTCGATGAGCGGGCGTTACCAGGTGCCGCTCGCCCAGCTCGGAGCGACCCTCGACCGCCTGGCCATGCACCGGGTGGCGGAGATGTCCGTTCGGCGGTTCCTTGCCGAGATCGCCGATTCGCTCCAGTCCGCCTGATCAGAGACCGGGGCTCATCTGCCCGGCACGTCCAGCACCGACTCCACCGGGCGCCGCGGCGTCGTCGGGCGCCCGTGGGCGTACCCCATGCGCAGCACGATCTGTGGGTGCCCGACGAGGCCGAGCCCGCCGGCAAGCATGGCGCGGGCGGAAGCGACTTCGGTGACCTGGGTCAGCGGTGAGGCCTGCACGCCGGCTGCGGCCGCTTCCAGCAGCAGCCGTCCGAGGGCTTCGCCGGCCTGCAGCCACGCGTGCCGGTCGTCACCCGGGGTCCCAATGATGCAGACGAGGGGATGCTCAACGGGCGGGGGTGCCGTGGCTCCTTCGGTGCCGCCAGCTCCTTTCGGCGGGGTGTCTTCGCCTCCCTTGCGTTCCATCTCCCGCAGCTGGAGCGAAGAGGCGCGCTCGTGTGTCGGAACGACCGCCGCCGGCGGGATGCCGTCGCCGGCTTCGCGCGGTCGGTTCAGCCACGTGGCGAGCTCAGCTTCGTAGCGTTCGTCGTGCCGCTCGATCTCGTCGGAACGTGCCAGCAGCACGGCGAGGGTGACCTCGTCAGCTTTCTCGCCGAGGACGCGCAGCCAAGCTCCCAGCTCAGAGGCGGCATGCTCGAGCCGGGCGACGACGTCTTGGGGGACGGGCGTGTCGTCGAAGCGCTCCCGCGCCGTGTACCGGTCGGGAACCGCTGCATGCAGTCGCAGCTCCTCCTCGGTGGGCGGTTCCCCTCCGCCTATCTCGATCCAGGCAAGGTGGTCCGGCTGCTCCCTTTCCGGTAGGAGGTGGACCGAGCAGGACCGACCGAGTGCGCGCACGCCGATACGGGCGAATTCGACGGCTGCCCCACAACTGAGGTGGAGGTCACGCCCCTCTGGGTCGATCACCTCGAGGGAGCGCTCCCGGTCGGCGAAGACATCGACGCCCTCGACGTCGCCATCAGGCGCCGTCCGCCCGGCGAAGCGCCATGGCTGTGTGTTGTGCACGGACGGGGCACGGGTCGCAAGCTCGACAACCGTGCGAAGTTCCTCGGTGTTCATCGCTCCTCCCGAGAGCAGGCTCGCCTCTCACGGTAGTCGTTGCCCCGGGCGACACCGGGCAGGCGAGAGCGGTCGCGTCACCCGGCTTTCAAGGCTCGGGCGTGTCCACCATTAGCACGGCGGCGCCGTTCACTCGGTCGTGGGCGAGGTCGCGCAGCGCCGCGCTCGCCCGCGCGAGCGGGTAGGGAGTGGTCGTTACCTGGATGCCGATGCGGGCGGCGATCTCGAAGAACTCGACCCCGTCCTGGCGGGTGTTGGCCGTGACACTCCGGACGGTCCGTTCCTCGAACAGGTGGCTGGCGTAGTGCAGCTGGGGGATGTCGCTCAAGTGGATTCCGGCGATGGCGAGCGTCCCTCCGCGGTCGAGCGCCGAAAGGCAGCTGGGGACGAGGCAGCCGACCGGAGCAAACAGGATCGCGGCGTCGAGTGGCTCCGGCGGGGAGTCATAGGCGTCGCCCACGCTGGCGGCTCCGAGCTCGCGGGCCAACTGGCGAGCGGCAGCCGAGCGCGTGAGGACATGCACGCTGGCGCCTTCGGCAATGGCGATCTGGGCGGTCAGGTGGGCCGAGGCGCCGAAACCGTAGATGCCGAGCCGTCCGCCCGCCGGGAGCTCCGAACGGCGCAACGCCCGGTAGCCGATGATGCCGGCGCAGAGCAGGGGAGCCGCCGTCTCGTCGTCAAAGGTGGCGGGCAGGGCGTAGGCGAAGGCCTCGTCGGCAAGGGCGTACTCGCCGTAGCCGCCGTCACGGTCCCAGCCGGTGAAGGTCGGGGCGAGGCAGAGGTTCTCCCGTCCAGCCTGGCAGAACCGGCATGCGCCACAGGTCCGCCCCAGCCATGCGACGCCGATCCGATCGCCGAGTTGGAACCTGCTCGTCGTCTCGGGCCCGAGCCTGTCGACGAAGCCGACGATCTCGTGCCCGGGGACCATGAGCGAGCGCCTGGGCTCGAGGTCGCCCTCGGCCAGGTGGAGATCTGTCCGGCACACTCCACAGGCGCGCACGCGCACTCGGACCTGGCCGGGTCCGGGAACGGGCAGAGGGCGCTCGACCGGGGCGAGGGCATGTGTGTCGATCGGCCCCGGATGGTCCACCGCGAAAGCCCGCATCGTCTGCGTTGTCATCCACATCCAGTGTCGCACCGCCGCCGCCGGAGCAGATAGGGCCATAAGGCCCTGGTGGCCCTAGCATCAGCCGAGCCATTCTCGTGTCGGACAGCGGCACGCGCTCTCAGCAGAGGAAGGGAACATGTCTGACATCAGCGGTGGGGAGACGAGGCAGAGGCCGCCACGGATCGTCGTGGGGATCGACGGGTCGGAATCGTCCAAAGCTGCTCTCGCCTGGGCGGTCCACCAAGCGAGGACCACCGGAGCACCCTTGCAGGTGCTGATCACCTGGGAGCTGCCCACCACCTATGGATGGGCAGCTCCCCTGCCAGACGGCTTGGACTTCGAGGCGGACGCCCGTGGGGTTGTCAACGAGGCGATCGAGGAAGTCATCGGTCCAGAGTCCGCCTCGCAACTCGACCTCACCGTGAGCATCATCGAGGGCCATCCGGCCGCCGTGCTCCTGCACGAGTCGAAGGATGCCGGCCTCATCGTCGTGGGCTCCCGCGGGCACGGTGCCTTCGCCGGCATGCTGCTCGGATCGGTGGGTCAGCATCTTGCCGCCCACGCGGCCTGCCCGGTCGTGATCATCCGCGACGGCAAATCGACCGTGGCGCACGTCTAGCGGCCGAACAAGCCCGACTTCCGACGCGACGGAGGCCTTGCTCAGGCGTGACCGATGTGGAAGCGGGCGAGGGCGCCGACGGGGAACCTCCGCCCGGAGACCTGTTCGACGTGAATGCGGACGTACACCTGGCCGGGCTCGGAGACGAGGGGAGTCAGGCCGAGCGCTGATGCCTCTCCGAGCTCGAGCACTTCTCGGACGAGGCGGGCCGTCCCATGCGCGAGCACACTCCATGCCTCCGGGGCGGCCGCGTCGGCCGCATCCACAAAATCGACCTCGAAACCCACGACCGGTTCGGACATGAGTGCTTGCAGGGTCCGGCCAGGCCCGAGGCGAAGCATGATGTCCCCCTCGTAGCAGACGTAGTTGAGGGGCACCACCGTGATGCGGCCCTCGAGGGCGAAGCCGAGGCGTCCGACCCCACCGGCGGCACGTGCGAACAGCCCGTGGCACTCCGGCTCCGAGAGAACCTCCGAGCCGCGCTCGTCCAGCAGATCGGGGTCCGTGGTCGTGGCGGGCCGAGGCACGGGCGGGTCCGCCGCGCCGGCGCGAGAACGCTCGCGTGCCGTGGGCGTGGTCATATCTCCTCACCCCCTCTTCGGCTGCATCCCTTTCACTGTTTGGCTGATGCTACGGAGCGAGCTCGTGGGTTCCTAGGGTCCTTCGCCTCTGATGCCGCCGCCATCGACGGGCGGCCCGCTCAGCCAGCCAGCTCCGCCCAGCGGAAGCAGCTCGTGAGGTGGTCGTTCGTCATGCCTACCGCCTGCATGAAGGCATAGGCGATGGTCGGACCGACAAAGCGGAAACCCCGCCGTTTGAGGTCGCGGCCGAGCGCCGCCGCCACGTCCGTTGTCGTCGGGACATCGGAGGGCGAGGCATGTCGCGGTTGCAGGGCGACTCCTTCGGTGAACGACCAGACGTAGCCGTCGAAGTCCCTGCCCTCCTGTCTTAGGTCGCAGAGGGCCCTGGCGTTGCTCACTACGGAGGCGATCTTCCCGCGGTGGCGAATTACTGGCGGCATCTCGCAGGAGCCCGTCGATCTGCTCGTCCGTCCAGGTGGCGAGCAGATCCGGATCGAAGCCGGCGAAGGCCCGCCGATAGCCCTCCCGGCGCCCGAGGACGATTGACCAGCTGAGCCCCGCCTGAGCGCCTTCGAGGCTGAGCAACTCGAACAGCGCCCGATCGCCGTGATGAGGGACTCCCCACTCGAGGTCGTGATAGGCGAGCTCCGCCGGACCTGCGTGCTCGGCCCACGGGCACCGGCGTCCGGCCCCGAGCGGTGCGGTGCCGGACTCAGTGCTCGTCATGGAATACCTCTGCGGTTCTTCCTCCGGTCCATCTGTCTGTCCCGGGTCCGTCTTCGTCATTTCAGCCTACTGGGGAGCCTCGGCCGGCTCCGCTCTCAGGGGTCGAGCGAGCCGGCGCCGAGCAAGAGGCCAACGCGGTCGACGAGACGGAGCGTCTCCCCTTCAGAGTTGTAGGCGTGAGGCGACGCCCGCACGGCGGACGGCAGGCCCCGTTGCTCCATGTCGAGTCGCGCCCCGCGCGCCTCGGCAACCGACACGTTGATGCGAGCAGCCGCAAGCGATTCCTTCACCGCAGCCGGCTCGTGACCGGGAACGGTGAAGGTGACGATGGCACAACGCTGTGTGCCTCCGTCGTGCACGACGGCTCCGACGGCTCGGAGTTGCTCGCGCAGGCCCTCTGCCAGCTGAGCGATCCGGTCGGCGATGGCGGCAATCCCGAGCGAGAGGGCGTACTCGACGGCGACGCCGAGGCCGATGCGGGCGGCGAGCGACGTCTCGAACTCCTCGAAGCGGTCCGCACGCGGGAGGAGCTCCAACCGCTTCTCGTCCAGCCAGATCGCCGAGGTTCCGTCGATGCCCGGGGGAGACATCCGCTCCGACCATTCCTCTTTGACGTACAGCCAGCCCGTGCCTCTCGGGCCGCGGAGGAACTTTCGCCCGGTGCCCGTCGCCACATCGCAACCGATGTCGCCCACTTCGACAGGCAGCTGACCGGCAGATTGGCAGGCATCGAGGAAGAAAGGCACCCCGGCCGCCCGCGTGCGGGTGCCGACTGCGGCCACTGGGTTGACGAGGCCGCGATGGGTGCCGACGTGCGTGGCCGTCACCATGCGCACGTCGTCGCCGAGGCGGTGGTCGAGATCGTCGAGGTCGAGCGAGCCGTCTTCCGCCGAGTCGATCGTCTCGATCCTCAGACCGTACCGATCTGCCGCCTGCAGGAGCGACAGGTAGTGGCTGTTGTAGGCGGCCCTGTCTGTGAGGACGCGCCCACCGCCGCTGAACCAGCCGTTGAGGGCGAGCCCCCAGAAGGCCTTTGTCCACGCCGCCGTGTCGCTCTGCGTCAACGCCACGTCGGCCGGATCGGCGCCGAGGAGGCGTCCGACGGCCTCGCGGGCGCCTTGCAGGCGGTCGGCGGCCGCTGCTGCCGCCTCGTAACCTCCGAGCTCGGACTCGAGCTTCAGGTGGCCGATGACCGCTTCGAGCACCGGCCGAGGAGACAGGGAGGCCCCGGCGTTGTTGAGGTGGGCGACGCCTTCGCACCCAGGGGTGTCCGCCCGCAGGCGAGCAAGGTCGAGGGACACGGGGGCATTGTCCCATCCCGGGTGGTGTCATCGGGTCGCCGCCGGCGTCGGTGGGCGATGAGAGCAGTGGTCCGCTGTTCGTCCAACGCAGCTGGCGTCTCGGCTAGTCTGGGAGACTCGAGCACGGCAAGAAAGCGAGGTGACCGGATGGCAAGCACATCGAAGGTGGGTAGCCGGCGCGGTCGCGTCGCTGCAGGCGTGCCGACCGCTGGAGCCGTGGTAGTGATGCCGGTTCCGTGCGGATCGGGGCCTCTCCCGGTCTTGCCGCCAGGCTGACCCCTGCGCCGGTTTGCCCCGGCGTTCCGAGTCCCGCTTCCCGACCCCCAGCGACCTCTCGCTGAGCCGTCGTCGCAGCAAGCATCCCCCGACCTGCTCTTCGCTCCATCGGGCAGCGAGCAGTCTTCCCTCGTTCTGAGAAACGCCCCATCCGCCGCAGCAGCCGGCGGACCCCGGGGCTCACCGTCCACCAGCTTCCGCAAGGAGATCCGGAGTCCCCCATGGGTCCCGACAAGCTGTTCCCATCATCGTCCACGAAGGACACCCTGTCGTTCTGCTGGCGTCAGGTCGGTCCCGAGCAGCCCAACCTCATCCTCTCTTGGGTGCTCGTCATCCTCGGTACCGGTCTCAATGCCATCGCCGGGCCGCTGATCTTCGCCGCACTGTTGACGAGGGTGGCCGACCTGCCGCCTCACGCCAGCCTGGGCCGGACGTTCGCGCCGCTCGTGATCGCCTACGGCGTCGTCCTCGTGCTCTCGACGATCATGTGGCGCCTGGCCGGCTGGGTCGAGTGGGGCTCGACGTTGCGCGCCTTCGCCAACGCCGCCACCAATGGCTACGCCCATCTCGTGTCGCTCAGCCATCGCTGGCACACGGACCGGCCCTCAGGCGAGGTCATCTCCACCCTGGAGACGTTCTCATGGGCATTCGTAGAGTTGCTGGACACCTTGACGTGGGGCTTCCTGCGCATCGCCGTCACCGTGCTCGGAGCCTTCGTCGTCCTGTCCATCGTGGCCTGGCCGGTCGCACTCGTGGTACTCGGTCTCGTGACCGTCTTTGCCGTCGTGCTCAGCCGCCGCATGTCGAGCGTCATCGCCGCCTCGAAGGAGTTCTCCGAGGCGCACACGAAGGCGACCGGCGTGGTGGCGGACACGATCGCCAACCTCACGACGGTGCGGACGGCGTCGGCCGAGGACCTCGAGCGGGCACATGTCACCGCGCTCGTCGGGGACTCGGTCGCCGCCGACCTGCGGGCACGCAGGGTCTTCGCGTCCACGCGGCTGCAGATGGAGTCGTCCTTGGCCGCCTTCAGCTGGGTGGCGGTGCTCGTGGGGGTCGTGCTCGCCCTCCACCACACCGTGGCGGCCGGAGCCGTCTACCTGATCCTCTTCTACGCCACCCAGGTCGTGGGGACGCTGGAGGAGTCCTTCGAGCACATCCGCTCGGTGTCGCGCGACCTCGGCCGCTGCGCCAAGTTCGCCGGGATCGCCGCATCGATCCCGGAGATACAGGACGTGCCGGACGCCCCCGAGCTCGTGGTTGCCGAGAGCCGAGTCGAGTTCTGCCACGTCGCCTTCTCCTATCGCGACGGCGCCCCTCTCTTCGAGGACTTGAGTCTGCGGGTCGAGCCCGGCGAGCATGTCGGCCTCGTCGGCCCCTCCGGTTCGGGCAAGACGACGCTCACGAAGCTGCTGCTCCGCTTCGTCGACGTGAACAGCGGTGCCATCCTCATCGACGGCCAGGACATCTCGGCCGTCACCCAGCACTCGCTCCGGCGCCACATCTCCTATGTGTCGCAGGAGCCGCAGATGCTGCACCGGAGCATCGCCGAGAACATCTGCTACGGGATCGACGGCCTGGCGCGACCCGACATGGACCTCGTTCGCGAGGTGGGGCGGGCGGCTCACGTCGAGGAATTCGTCTCTCGGCTGCCGGAGGGGTACGACACCGTCGTGGGCGAACGCGGCCTCAAGCTGTCCGGTGGGCAGCGCCAGCGAGTCGCTATCGCCCAGGCGATGGCGAAGGCCGCACCCGTCCTCATCCTCGACGAGGCCACCTCGGCGCTCGACTCCGAGTCGGAGGCGCTCGTGCAGGAGGCCCTCTGGCGGCTGATGCAAGGGGCGACGGCCCTCGTGGTCGCCCATCGTCTTGCCACCATCGCCCGGCTGGACCGAATCGTCGTCCTCGACCAGGGCGAGATCGTGGAGCAAGGCTCGCACGGCGAGCTCCTCACCCTCGGTGAATCAGGTGTCTACGGGAGGCTGTGGAGGCACCAGTCGGGCGGCTTCCTGGCGGCGTGATCTCGGTACCCGGGGCTCGGCCTGGAGGATCTCCAGGCCGAGCCCCCACGGCCGACTCACAAGGTGCTGCGGCCGCGAGCGGTAGGGTCCGCCACGGCTCCCGAGGGGGAACGCCAGAACCTGGAGGGGGCGACATGGGTCTCGTTCGGCTCGAGCTGAGGAGAGGTGACGACGACGCAGCCGGTTCGGTCGCTCTCGTCACCCTCGACGACCCCGCTCGTCGCAACACGATGTCGATGCAGCTCGTCACCGATCTCGTCGGCATCATGGACGCCATCGAAGGCGACCCGACCGTCGGGGCGGTCGTTGTCACGGGTGCGCCGCCGGCGTTCTGCGCGGGCGCCGATCTCGGCAATCTCGCTTCCCAGGGCGAGAGCGCGGCCGCCGGTACGAGCGTGCAGGCCGGTCTGCGCTCGATCTATGAGGGCTTCTTGCGGGTGGCGAGGTGCCCGCTTCCCACCTTGGCAGCCGTCAACGGCGCCGCCGTCGGTGCCGGCATGAACCTCGCCCTCGCCTGCGATGTGCGCATAGCCGGTCGGGCGGCCCGCTTCGACACCCGCTTCCTCGACCTCGGGCTCCACCCGGGCGGCGGGCACACCTTCATGCTGGAGCGAATCGGCGGTCCGCAGCTCGCCGCCGCCCTCGTTCTCTTCGGCCAGCGCCTCGACGGCCGCGCCGCCGTCGAACATGGCCTCGCCTGGGCCTGTGTCGACGACGACGACCTCCTGGAGGAGGCCGTCACCCTGGCGATGCGGGCCGCCTCGGCACCCCGCCCCCTCGCCGCCCGCACGAAAGAGACCCTGGGGCGCGTCGGCTCCCTCGAGGCCCACGACGAGGCCGTCGAAGTCGAGCTCGCCGCCCAGCTCTGGTCGCTCGGCCAGCCGTTTTTCGCCGAGCGCCTGGCGCAGCTGCGCAACCGCCTCGCCGCCCGGCCGGCGGATGAGGCACCGAGCTAGCGGCCTGACCGACGTCGACGTCTCCGAGCTTGCACTTGACGAGTCGCCATGGCCACGATCGTTCGATGACGCAAGCCGGAGGTGGCCCTTCTCAATTCGTAGGCCCGCTCTCCTACCCGCCCGCCCGGCTCGGCGAGACGGCGGACGATTATCACGGCGAGCTCGTCGGCGACCCCTACCGCTGGCTGGAGGACGTCGACACCGCCGAGACGCGGGCCTGGATGACGGCAGAGAACGCCGTCACCGAGCGCTGTCTCGCCGGCGTCCCCACGCGGGAGGCCATCCGGCAGCGACTCACCGAGCTCTGGTCGTTCCCCCGCTTCGGCGTCCCCTTCGATCGCGGCGGCCGCTGGTTCCAGTTCCGCAACTCGGGCCTGCAGGACCAAGACGTCCTCTACGTCATGGAGGGGCCGAACACCGCGGGCCGTGCCCTGCTCGACCCGAACCTGCTGTCCTCGGACGGCACGGTGGCGGTGACGGCGTTGTCGGTGAGCGCGGACGGGCGGCTCGTCGCCTATGCCACGAGCACCAGCGGGTCGGACTGGAGAACCTGGCGGGTGCGCCGTGTGGGGGACGGGGACGATCTGGACGACGTCGTGGCGTGGTCCAAGTACTCAGGGGCGGCATGGCTGGGAGACGGCTCGGGTTTCTACTACGCCGCCCCGCCCACGCCCGAGCCCGGGACCGAGTTGCGAGCCGAGGGCCGTCGCCTGCGCCTCTTGCTGCACCGTCTCGGCACGGCGCAGGCCGATGACGAGCTCGTCTTCTCGACGCCGGACGAGCCGGAGTGGGTGCCGCTCGCTTCTGTCACCGACGACGGGCGTTACCTCGTCATCTCGATCAGCCGAGGGACGGCGCCCGAGTCGCAGATCCGGGTCCTCGACCTGGAGGAGCCGGCGGGCGGGCTGCGCCCGCTCGTCGCGGGCTTCACCGCCGCCGTCGAGGTGGTCGCCAACATCGGGTCGCGCTTCTATGTCCTGACCGAGGCAGGGGCGGAGCGGCGGCGCCTCGTGGCCATCGACCTCGTAGCGAGCGAGCCGGGTGTGGCGGCGCCGCCCGCGAGCTGGGCGGAGATCATCGCCGAGCAGGACGCGACGCTGCTCTCCGCCCGGCACTGCGGCGATCGCATCGTGTGCCACTACCTCGAAGATGCCCATTCGCGGCTGCGGGTCTTCGGTCTCGACGGCACTCACGTTCGAGACGTTCCCCTTCCAGATCTCGTGTCTCTCGTCGACAGCGACTCGGGTGCTGACAGCATCGAGGGGCGGCCGGGTCAGCGGTTGGTGCATTTCAAGGTGACGTCCTTCCTCGAGTCGGGCTCGATCTGGGCCCACGACCTCGACAGCGGCCAGACCGAGATGGTGCGGTCTTCGGCCGTTGCGTTGCACCCTGACAGGTTCGTGACCGAGCAGGTCTTTGTCGCCTCCGATGACACCACGCTGATACCCATGTTCGTCTCGCGCGGCAGCCGACTCGCACCGGACGGTGAGGTCCCGGTGCTCTTGCACGGCTACGGGGGTTTCAACGTCGCGATGACTCCGGCGTTCCGGGTGGCGGCGGCGGTGTGGATGGAGCGGGGCGGCATCTTCGCCGAGGCGGTCCTTCGTGGTGGCGGCGAGTACGGCAAGGCCTGGCACGATGCCGGTCGCCTCGCCAACAAGCAGAACGTCTTCGACGACTTCGCCGCATGTGCCCGTTACTTCAGCGACGCGGGCTGGTCGCGGCGCGAACGTGTTGCCATCTGGGGAGCCTCCAACGGTGGGCTGCTCGTAGGCGCCTGCGTGACCCAGCACCCGGAGCTGTTCGGTGCTGCCGTGGCTGAGGTCGGCGTCCTCGACATGTTGCGGTTCCACAAGCTCACGATCGGCTGGGCTTGGACGGACGACTTCGGCGACCCGGGCGATCCGGAGCAGTACCGCTGGCCGCGGGCGTACTCGCCGTTGCATCACGTCGTCCCGGGCACGCGGTACCCCCCGACCCTCGTCATGACGGGTGACCACGACGACCGGGTCGTGCCCGGCCACTCCTTCAAGTTCGCCGCCGCCCTGCAGGCCGCCGTCACAAAGGCGGCGGGAGGGGGACCGATCCTGCTTCGGGTCGAGACGTCCGCAGGCCACGGCCACGGCAAGCCGACGACGAAACAGGTCGCCGAGCGGACCGATTTCCTCGCCTTCCTCGAGGGGGCCCTCGGGCTGGTGCCGGCGCCTTGAGGATTCGGGTCATCGCCGGGCGTTCCTAGCAGCCTCGCTCTGTCGGCGAGAAAGCGTCTCCCCGGCGCCACCTACACTTCGCACGGGATGCGAGAAGACAGCGCGCCGCCCGTGAGCGGTGGGGGCCCGGGATGATCACGAACGTCCACGTTTCGGAGACGATCGCGGCGAGTCCGGAGGCGGTGTTCGACTGCGTGGCGGATTACGCCGTCGCACCGTTGTTCATCGAAGGCTTGCAGCGGCTCACGCCGGTCGGTGGGTCCACCACAGGAGAAGGGGCGCGCTTCGACGCCGTCATGAAAGTCGGGCCCTCCACCTACCACGCCACCATCGAGATCTCCGAGTACGTGGAGAACCGGCGAGTCACCTGGTCCTCTGCCAACGGGCGCTCGCAGGCGGTCACGTTCGAGCTCGAGGCGAGCGGCGCCTCCACGCGGGTCACCCTCGAGGTCACCTACGAGCGCCCGAGCGGCATCGCCGGTGCCCTCGTGGCCCCCGTCGTCGACGAGACCGTCCGCCTGCGTGCGCACGGGGCGCTACGGAGGCTCAAGCACAACGTCTGAGGCGCCGCCTTGGCGGTGAGGCGCCGATGCGACGGCTGCCTACGCTGCCACCAGCCGGCGCGCCGTTGAAGGGCCGATCAGGTCGAGGAAGTTGTCCGAGTAGAAGCGTTGGCGGACCGCCTCGCTCGCCTCGCCGAGGGAGGCTTCGAAACGCTCGATCGGCTTGCGCCCTCCCTCTACGTGCGGGTAGTCGGAGGAGAACATGCAGACCTCCTCGCCGGCATTGGCGATGATCCAGCCGACGTCCTCGGTGGGGTACGGCGTGAAACGCACCTGGCGTCGGACGTATTCGCTCGGGCGGAGTTGCAGCGCCTTCAAGCGATCCTCGTGCCGTGCGAAGGCCTCGAAGGCCGACTCCATCTGGCGCATCCACGACGGCACCCAGATTGCGCCTTGCTCGATCACGCCGATACGGAGCTCGGGGAACCGGTCGAGCACTCCGTCGAAGATGAGGGTGGCGAGAGTCTGAGCAGGCGGCGCCGGGATGCCCATGTAGTCGACGGAGCGGAAGTTCTCCTCGCCGCCGTGGAAGTCGGGCGGGATGGGGAGCCCGTTGTTGAAGTAGTTGCGGTCGAGGAGGTCGGCCGTGCCGCCTACGTGGAACACGATCGGGATGCGGGCCTCCTCGGCCTGTGCCCAGACGGGATCGAGACCGATGTGGCTGGGAGAGTGCCCGGCGGGACAGCCGGAAGCGACGAGGAGGGCGCCGGCGCCCTCAGCGATCGCCTCAGCCGCCATCGCCGTCGCCCGCTCGAAGTCCGCCAGGGGTACGTAACAGGCGGCGAGGAGGCGGCTGTCCACGGCGCAGAACTCCAGCATGCCGCGGTTGTGCGCCCGGGCGGCGCCGTAGGCGAACTCGCTGTCACCGGCGTGCTCCCAATCGTGCAGGCGCCGGTTGTGGAAGGTGTTGAACACGAGTTGGCTCGAGAAGCCCAGCAAGTCCAAGGCCCTCGGCCGGTCCTCGGCGATGAACGACCCCGTGGCGGCGAAGTTCTTTCGCGCCATGATCTCGGCTTGTTCGCTCGAGCGGTACTCAGCGGACAAGTGCCTTGCCCGCAGGCGGGTGAAGGCCTCCTCGAGGTCCCTCTGCTGTTCGGCGGGGTCACCGGTCTGGCGCAGCTCGTTGCCGCCGGGGTAACGCAGCGGGGCGATGCGCTCACGGATGCCCGCCTCGGCGTGGTCGGCGAGCCACGTGGGCGTCTCCATGATGTGGGCGTCGGCATCGTGCACGACACGTCCGGTGCTGTAGGCCATGTCTCCCTTTCCGTCCGGCGCAAAAACTACCCCGGCTTGGCGAATCAGCCGGGCTCGGGTCCGGTGGCAACAAGGCGGGTGGGGTCCCGCGACCATTCGCTCCAGGAGCCAACGTACAAGGCTGCGGCGATGCCGGCGAGCCGCAGGGCGAACACTTCGTGGGCGGCGGTGACACCGGACCCGCAGTAGGCCCCGACGGGCGGGCCGCCGCTGGCGCCGACACCGAGGCAGGCGAACCGCCCGCGCAACTCGTCGGACGAGCGCCAGCGACCGCTGTCTTCGAGGTTCTCCGACGTCGGGGCCGACAGCGCCCCCGGGATGTGGCCGGCGACGGTGTCGATGGGTTCGACCTCACCCCGGTAGCGGGCGCCCGCGCGGGCGTCGAGCAGCACGCCGGACCGTGCGAGCGCCGCCGCCCCATCAGCGTCGAGCAGGGGGAGGCGGCCCGGATCGGGATGGAAGTCGCCGGCAGCCGGCCGCCGGCCGGCGCCCTCTTCGGTCGGTCCGCCGGCCTCCCTCCAGGCACGGAAGCCACCGTTGAGGATGGAGACGTCTCGGTGCCCGAAGTACTCGAGCATCCACCAGCAACGGGCTGCGCTCATCGAGTCCGCCTGGTCGTAGACGACGACCGGCACCGACGAGCGCACACCGAGGCGACGCATGGCCGCCCCGAAGTCCGCCGCCGCCGGAAGGGGGTGCCTTCCGGCGCTGCCCGGCGCGGCCGAGAGATCCCGGTCGAGGTCGACAAAGCCCGCCCCCAGGACGTGGGACGCCTCGTAGTCACGGCGGCCGGGCGGGCCCCCGAGGCGCCAGCGCACGTCGAGGATCGTCGACGGCGTCCCGGACTCGAGCCGGTGCCGTAGCTCCGCCGGCTCGCTCAGCACGCGGCGCCTCCGCCACCGCCGTCGCCATCCGACTCGCAGGCGAGCGGCCACGAGGCCGACGACATCCCGAGCGAGTAGCCGAGCAGGTAGGCGTCCGCTTCGGCGAGGCGGGGGTAGCGAGCGGCCAGCTCGTGGAAGCGAGGAGAGTGCGACGCCTCCAACAGGTGGGCGAGCTCGTGCACGATGACGGAGTCCAGCACCCAGTCGGGCACCACCTGTAGACGGCTCGAGATGCGAATGTCCCGCGTGGAAGGGGTGCAGGATCCCCAGCGCCGGTTCTGGTTGGCCGACCAGCGGATCGACCGCGGCCGCACGCCCTCGAGGTATCGGTCGGCGAGATGCCCGGCCCGCGAAGCGAGTGCGGCCTCAGAGGCGACCGAGCGCGACGTCCGCTGCAGCAGCCGGTCGACGAGCCGGTCTGCGAGCGCCTGACGCTCGGCGACGGCCAATCGGGCAGGGACGAGGACGACGATACGACCGCTCTCGTAGTAGGCGGTCGCCGTCTTGCGCCGACGGGTGCTGGGCCGGATCTCGACCTCCGGACGAAAACCGGCCGCACCGGTTGGGAGTTGGAGCTGGACGCCGGAGGCCGCCGGAGCGGGGGGCGTCGAGGAGGAGCGGTACTCGGCCATGTCGGTGTCCTCCCAGGGTTGTCGTTTAGCGGCCGCCCACCAACCTAACGAGGGGGTGTGACATCGCCGTGGATACCAGTTCAGGGTGTCAATCGCCCGAGGTGGGCGTCTCGACACCGCCTTCGGGGGCCGCGTTGGCGGGCGGAGCCGGTGGCGTCGCCGACCCTGCCGGGCCGTGTACTGGGGGCGGCGCCTCTGGAGCAGGCGGCTCGGGCATCACGAGCTGGTAGCCGATGCCCGGGTGAGTGACGATGAAGGTTCCCTCTTCGTCCCCGAGCTTGCGCCGCAGGCGGTAGGCGTACTCGCGCAGATAGCGGGTTGCCCGCAGGTAGCGCGGCCCCCAGACGGCCTCCAGCACCATGCGGTGCGTGCACACCTTTCCGGCGTTCTGTGCGAGGTAGGCGAGGAAGGCGAACTCCCGTTTCGTGAGCTCGACCACCTCGCCGGACATGCGGGCCTCATGGTGGACGAGATCGAGGTGGAGGGGGCCGGCATCGAGCTCTGCCTGCTGCGGGACGGGCGCGTGCCGGAGAGCGACGCGCAGGCGCGCCAGCAACTCGTTCATGCCGAAGGGCTTCGTCATGTAGTCGTTGGCGCCCTGATCGAGGACTTCGACCTTGCGGTCCTCCGTGCCGTCGGCGGAGAGCACGATGATGGGGACCTCGCTCCACTCGCGGATGCGGCGGCAGACCTCGCCACCGTCGATGTCGGGGAGCCCGAGGTCGAGCACGACGACATCGGGAGACTGCAAGGCCGCCTCGGAGATGCCCTCGGCGCCGTTGGAGGCGGCCACGATGCTGTAGCCCTTGGCCGTCAGGGCGATGCGAAGGACACGCACGAGGGCCGGGTCGTCGTCGATCACGAGAACGCAGGGCACGTGCCTAGCCCCTAGTGCCGTCGACGGGAAGGGAAAAGGCGACGCGGGCACCGCCGCCTGCGACGTTGTCGGCCCAGATCGTGCCGCCGTGCGCTTCCACGAAGGCCTTGGCGATCGCCAGCCCGACGCCGGAACCGCCTGCCGGCGAAGCCCGTGACGTCCGTGGAGCGAGCGCTCTACCGGGCCTCGAGACCGAGACGGGCGCGGTCGGCGGCCCCGTGTCCGGCCACGCGGCGGTCGGCCGGCCCAGCCCGAAGATGCGGATGCGGTCCTGCTCAGGGAAGCCCGGCCCGTGGTCGACGACGGCCACTTCGACGGTTGCCGGCCCTCCCTCCGCCGTCACCTCGACGGCCGTGCCGGCCGGCGCATATCGAAGGGCGTTCTCGATCAGGTTGACGATGACTTGCCCGATGAGCACGTGGTCGGCATCGATGACGGGGAGTGCGGGCGCCATGTGCACGACGATGCGGCCATCGGGGACCGCTGGACGCAGCCCAGCGACGGCTTCGGCGACCACTTCGGCGACGTCGAGCGGCTGCCGCTCGACGACGAGCGCCCCCGTCTCGATCCTGCTCATGTCGAGCAGGTTCGTCACGAGGCGGGCGAGGCGGTCGGCCTGCTCGTCGATGAGGCCGAGCAGCTCCGCACGGTCGGCCGGGGTCATGACGGCGTCGTCGTCGCGCAGCGTCGACGCAGAGGCCTTGATGGTTGCGAGCGGCGTTCGCAGGTCGTGCGAGACGGCTCCGACAAGGGCACCCCGAAGGCGGTCTACCTCCTCGAGGACGCTGATGCGCAGTGCCTGCTCCTGCAGCTGGGCGCGCTCGAGGGCGATCGCGATGTGGTTGGCGAAGGCACGGGCGAGGGCGCGCCGATGCGGGCTGAGACGGGTGCCGACGAGGCCGATGAGGCCGACTGGGCGACCGGGGACCGACAGCACGATCGTCTCGGTGTGGGCGGCATCGGCGGTCTCGACCAGGCTGGGGGCGCTCGGCATGAGGGAGGCCGCCACGCCGGGCGCCGGGCTGACACGGCGCAACTCCGCGGGCGTGAGCTCGCGCCCCGATGTCGCCACGATCTCGAGCCGGCCGCCGTTCGGGAGCAGCAGGACGACACTCTCGCAGGCGAAGGCGTCTCGGACGATCGAGACCACGAGCGGCAGCAGGTCTGGGAGAGAACGGTTCTCGATGAGCAGCTCGGAAAGCTCCAACAAGCGCTGTGCGTCCGCCTGGCGACTGCGGGCATCGTCCTCTGCGATGCGGAGCCGACCCACCACGCGAGCGACGAGGAAGACGACGGCGATGTAGACGACGAGGGCGAGCCAGTTGCGCATGGAACCGACCCTCAGGGTGTAATAGGGCGGGATGAAGACGAGGTCGTACACGGCAAAGCCCACCACCACCGCCACGACGCCTGCCCGCGTCCCCCCGATGACGACGCCGATGATGACGGGCACGACGAGGACGAGGGCAACCGTGGCGTCGCTCAAGTGGCTGCGGAGGGCGAACATGAGGGCGGCGAGGAGGGCGATGGAGGCGACGGCGACGGCGGCGCCGGCAACGGCTCGGCGTCGCGGGCTGGTTGTGATGGGGTGCGCGCTCATCTAGAGGGACAATAGGCCGATGCCGGACGACACCACCGAGGGCGAGGGTGACGTCGACCGACCACATGACCATCGAGAGACGAGGGCGAAAGCCATGGAGGCGCTCGACACCGGCAACATCGAGCCGACGGGCCGGTTCCGCATCTATCTCGGGGCTGCCGCCGGCGTCGGCAAGACCTGCGCCATGCTCGACGAAGGCTGGCGCCGGCACAACCGCGGCACCGATGTGGTCATCGGATTCGTCGAGACGCACAACCGCGTCTTCACGGCGGAGATGATCCGCGACCTCGAGATCGTGCCACGAAGGGTGGTGGAGTACCGGGGAAGCCGCTTTGAGGAGATGGACACCGACGCCGTCATCGCCCGCCATCCCCAGGTCGCTCTCATCGACGAGCTCGCCCACACGAACATCCCGGGCTCCGGCGAGCACGCGAAGCGCTGGGAGGACGTTCTCCAGATTCTCGAGGCCGGCATCGCCGTCATCTCGACGGTCAACGTCCAGCACCTCGAGTCCATCGCCGGGGCCGTCGAGCACATGACGGGTACGCAGGTACGCGAGCGGGTGCCCGACTGGGTGGTCCGCCAGGCGGACCAGATCGAGCTCATCGACTCCTCACCCGAGCAGCTGCGGCGCCGCATGGCCCACGGCAACGTCTATCCGCCCGAGAAGATACAAGGCGCCCTCCACAACTTCTTCCGGACCGACAACCTCTCGGCGCTCAGGGAGCTGGCGCTGCGCTTCGTGGCCGACGAGACCGACGACGCCCTCGTCGACCGCTTGCGGGAGCGCCACACGGCCGATATCTGGGAGACGACGGAGCGGATCCTCGTCGGCGTTGACGCCACGCCTGGGACCGACGCCGTGCTCCGCCGGGCCGCCCGCCTGGCGGCTCGGGTGCGGGGATACCTCGACGTCGTGCACGTCGTGTCGTCCGAGGCCGTCGTGCCCCGAGACGGCCAAGCCCTGGCCGCCTTGCGGAAGCTGACCGACGACGTCGGTGGCGAGTGGTACGAGGTCAAGGCGGACGAACCCGCCAAGGCGCTCGTCAACTTCGCCATGGAGCACCAGATCACCCAGATCGTGCTGGGCGCCAGCCGGCGCAGCCGTTGGGAGGAGATCATGAGCGGCTCGGTCGTCACCAAGGTGATTCGGCTTGCCTCCCAGCTGGACGTCGACGTGCACGTCATCGCCCAGCGGAACCCGGGTCGCGGCGGCGCCGCCAAGGATCGCGAGGGCGAACCGAACGGTCAATGAGGCGCCCGTTGTCGTTTTGTTGACGCCCCAACCGACAAATTGACGGTTCCCTGACACCCGAGGACCGCAGGCTGGTCGCATGGCTGACCTCCTCGTCGTACTCGGGACCATCCTCCTCACGCTCTCGATGCTGGGGCTGATCTGGGCGCTGGAGCGGGTATGAGCTCGGTGCTGGCCAGCATCGGCACCGTGAACCTGCTGCTGCTCATCGTGTCCGTCCTCGTGTTCATCTATCTCGGTGTGGCGATGTTCCGGGCTGAGTGGTTCTGATGCACTACGCCCTCTACATCGTCTGCCTCGTGGTGGCGATCGGCCTCACGTGGCGATACCTCGGGTCGTACATGGAGGCAGTCTTCGACGGGCGCGTCCACTGGATGGGATGGATCGAGCGTCCGACGTACCGCCTCCTAGGTGTCGACCCGGATTCTGAGCAGAGCTGGCAGCGCTATGCCACCTCGCTCATCATCTACTCGGGCATCGCCGTCCTCGTCGTCTACGGCTTCGAACGGCTGCAGGGTCACCTGCCCTTGAACCCGCAGCACTTCGCCGGTGTCACCCAGGCGCTCTCGCTCAACACCGCCATGTCGTTCGTGACGAACACGAACTGGCAGAACTACACGGGCGAGGCGACGATGTCGTACCTCACCCAGATGGTGGCCCTCGTCGGCCAGCAGTTCGCCAGCGCCGCCGCCGGTATGTGCGTCATGGTCGGCATGATCCGTGGCTTCTCCCGCAAGGACTCGACCACGATCGGGAACTTCTGGGTCGACCTCGTCCGCGGTGTCTTCTACATCCTCCTCCCCATCGCCGCCGTCGCCGCCGTCATCTACATGGGCCAGGGGGCCGTCCAGTCCCTCGCCGGCCCCGTCACGATCCATGACGCCCTCAACGGCGCCAAGCAACTGCTGCCGCGGGGTCCACAAGCCTCGATGACGCCGATCAAACAGCTCGGGAACAACGGCGGCGGCTACACGAACGCAAACGGGGCGCACCCCTTCGAGAACCCGACGGCCTTCACGCAGTGGCTCTCCCTTTTTCTGCTCATGGCGATCCCGATCGCCAGCACATACATGTTCGGCAAGATGGTCAAGAGCATCCGCCAGGGCTTGGCGATTCTCTCCGTCATGGCCATCCTCTTCGTCTCATGGGCGGCCTTCGCCCAGTACGCCGAGTCCCGCGGCAACCCCGCCGTCACCGCCGCAGGTGTGACATCCCAAGGACCGGGCAACATGGAGGGCAAGGAAGTGCGCTTCGGCGTCGCCGAGACGACGCTGTTCGACGTCATGTCCACGCAGACCTCCACCGGCTCGGTCACGGGTGCGAACGACTCGTTCACGCCCATCGGCGGCATGGCGCTGCTCACCGGCATGATGCTCGGTGAAGTCTCTCCGGGCGGTGCGGGTGCGGGCATGTACACGATCCTCGCGTTCGCCATCCTCGCCGTCTTCATCGGTGGCCTCATGGTGGGCCGAACGCCTGAGTACCTCGGGAAGAAGATCCAGGCTCGGGAGGTGAAACTCGCCGGCCTCCTTGTCCTCGTCATGCCCATGCTCGTGCTCATCCTCACAGGCATCGCCGTCTCCATCCATGCCGGACGGGCAGGCCCGTTGAACGGAGGCCCGCACGGTTTCTCCGAGATCCTCTATGCCTACACCTCGCCTGCCAACAACAACGGTTCTGCCTTCGCGGGTCTTAACGGCAACACGGCCTGGTACAACATCACCCAGGTAATAGCCTTTTACTTCGGGCGCTTCGCCGAGATGGTGCCGGCGCTCGCCCTCGGTGGCGTGCTCGCCGCCAAGAACGTCACGCCCGAGTCGGCCGGGACGTTCAAGACGGACTCGGGCCTGTACGTCGGACTTCTCGTCGGCGTCATCCTCCTCGTCGGGGCGCTCGTTTTCTTCCCCGCCGTCGCCCTCGGTCCCATCGTCGAGCAACTCGTCCACAAGATCTTCCCGCCCCCGAGCTCGCTCCACATCATGTGGCAGCACGCCTCCTTCCGAATGTCCCTTCTCCACGGCAAGGTTCTCCCATGACGCAGGCAGTCACCCCATCTGATGCACCCACCCCGGTGCCGCAGCCACACGGCGTCGTCGGCGCCCGCGGTTTGTTCGACCGCGAGATCCTCGTGCCGGCGCTCGTGGACTCGTTCAAGAAGCTGGACCCGAGGGTCCAGATCAAGAACCCGGTCATGTTCGTGGTGCTCATCGGCTCCGTCGTCACGTTCATCTACTCGGTCACCACGCCGGGCACCTTCGACTGGAGCATCACGATCTGGCTGTTCCTCACCGTCATCTTCGCCAACTTCGCCGAGGCGATGGCCGAGGGCCGAGGAAAGGCGCAGGCCGACACGCTCCGGAGAATGCGCTCGGAGACGGAGGCTCGCCGGCTGAGCGCTGACGGCGTCGAGGAGCGGGTGCCGGCGGCCTCGCTGCAGAAGGGCGACCTCGTCGTCTGTGAGGCCAACGACCTCGTCCCCTCTGACGGCGAGATCATCGAGGGCATCGCCTCTGTGGACGAGTCGGCCATCACGGGCGAATCGGCCCCGGTCATCCGCGAGTCCGGTGGCGACCGCTCGGCCGTCACCGGCGGTACGAAGGTGCTGTCGGACCGGATCGTCGTGCGCATCACGGCCGAACCGGGACACACGTTCATCGACCGCATGATCGCCCTCGTAGAAGGGGCGAACCGTCAGAAGACGCCGAACGAGATCGCCCTGACGATCCTCTTGGCGGTACTGACGATCATCTTCCTGCCCGTTTGCGTGACGCTCGTGCCCTTCGGCGGCTACGCCCACACGGCGGTGTCGGTCGTCATCATCGTCTCCCTGCTCGTCTGCCTCATCCCGACGACGATCGGTGCCCTCCTGTCGGCCATCGGCATCGCCGGCATGGACCGCCTCGTGCAGCGCAACGTCCTTGCCATGAGCGGCCGAGCCGTCGAAGCCGCCGGCGACACCCAGACGCTCCTGCTCGACAAGACGGGCACGATCACCCTCGGCAACCGCATGGCGTCCGATTTCTTCCCGGTCGGTGGCCACAATGAGGAGGCCGTCGCCGAGGCAGCGCAGCTCGCCTCCCTGGCGGACGAGACGCCGGAAGGCCGCTCGATCGTCGTGCTGGCGAAGGAGCGCTTCGCCATCCGCCAACGTGACATGGGCCTCGAGCACACGTTCATCCCCTTCTCGGCAGTGACGAGGATGTCGGGGCTCGACATCGACCACCGCCAGGTGCGCAAGGGCGCCGCCGAGGCCGTCAAGCGCTGGGTGACCGAGCAAGGCGGGACCATACCCGACGACCTCGACCCGATCGTTGACCGCATCTCCCGTGCCGGCTCGACGCCCCTCGTCGTCGCCGACGGCGCCAACGTGCTCGGGGTCATCGAGCTAAAGGACGTCGTGAAGCAGGGGATCCGCGAGCGCTTCGACGAGATGCGCGCCATGGGCATCCGCACGGTCATGATCACGGGCGACAACCCGCTGACGGCGGCGGCCATCGCCTCGGAGGCCGGCGTCGACGACTTCCTCGCCGAGGCGACGCCGGAGAACAAACTCGCCCTCATCAAGGCCGAGCAGGAGGGCGGCAAGCTCGTCGCCATGACGGGCGACGGCACGAACGACGCCCCCGCCCTTGCTCAAGCCGACGTCGGCGTCGCCATGAACACGGGGACGACGGCCGCCAAGGAGGCCGGCAACATGGTCGACCTCGACTCCAACCCGACGAAGCTGCTCGACATCGTCGAGATCGGAAAGCAGCTGCTCATCACCCGTGGGGCGCTCACGACGTTCTCGATCGCCAACGACGTCGCCAAGTACTTCGCCATCATCCCGGCGATCTTCGCCATCGCCTACGCCTCCGGCAAGAATCACCCCCTCGAGGCGCTCAACATCATGAAACTGCACTCCCCTCAGAGTGCCGTGCTGTCCGCCGTCATCTTCAACGCCCTCGTCATCGTCGCCCTCATCCCGCTCGCCCTCCGGGGCGTGAAGTTCCGGCCGGTGGGAGCCGCTCAGCTCCTCCGGCGGAACATCTGGATCTACGGCGTCGGCGGGATCATCGTCCCATTCATCTTCATCAAGCTCATCGACTTGATCCTCACAGCCACAGGGGCTTACTGATGCTCGTACATCTCCGCAGGGCGATCGTCGTCTCGATCGTTCTCATCGTGCTTTGCATCGTCTACACCTACGTGGAGACCGGCATCGGGCAGCTCTTCTTCCGCTACCAGGCGGACGGGTCGCTCGTCAAGCAGGGCAACACCGTCATCGCCTCGGCGAACATCGGACAGTCCTGGACCGGCCCGCAGTGGTTCCAGGGCAGGGACGACCCGGACAACCCGGCAGCGTCGGGAGGGACCCAGTACGGGCCGCGCTCCGAGCAGCTCTACGACCAGGTCCTCAAGCAGAGCGCCCTGCTCCGCAAGGAAGGCATCACGCCGACGAACGACCTCGTCACCGGTTCGGGCAGCGGAATCGACCCGGACATCACCCCGGCCGACGCCTGCGCGCAGGTGAACGCGGTCGCCAAGGCCAACAACATCCCTGTGCCCGAGCTGAACGCCCTTGTTGCAAAGTACTCGGCTCCTGCCTACCTCGGCTTCTTCGGCTCTCCTTATGTGAACGTCTTCTCCATCAACCTGGCGTTGCACGATCACGTGTACACCTCGCTGACGCCGCGGGCGACCTGCCCTTGAGGACGGGGACATCGAGGCGCGGCCTTCCGCCTGCGTCCGGGTGAAGCCCTAGGCGATCACGTCCTCGTAGAGCCCTTCCAGCTCGGTCGTCTCCACGAGCTGGGCGATGCGCTCGAGGGCATCGGGACGGGTGAGTGACGCCCGCACGGCTTCGAACTCCGTCAGGGACATGTCCAGTTCGAGAATCGTCATGACCTGGCGATCGTTCGCCAGGTTGCGAACGACGCGCACGGTCGCCGGGTACGCCTCGTCCGAGGGACTCGGAGCCCAGGCGTCCGTGAACTGCTGGTAGCTGACTCCCGGCCTCAAGGTTCGTACGAAGACGGCGCGCAGCACGGTCACCTCCTGTTGGGCGAACGCCGGTGAGCTGGGATACGCCGGCGGAGCAAAATCTTGGCGCCTCGGGCAAGCGGGGCCATCGCCTCCGCCTCCGCCTCGCTGGCAGACTGCAGGGCATGGCTCAGCGCGTGCCCTTCGAGGGCGATGAGAAGACAAGCCTGCGTGTCAGCCTTGATCGTCACCGGGACGTCGTGATGTGGAAGATCGAAGGCCTCGACGACGAGCAGCTGCGGCGAACGATGACGCCGTCCGGCACGAGCCTGCTCGGTCTCGTGAAGCACCTCGCCGCCGTCGACTACGCCTGGTTCTGCTCGACCTTCGGGCGCGAGACCGAGCCCCTCCCCTTCGATGACGACGATCCCGAGGCCGATCTCCGCGTGACCGAGGAGGAGACGACGGCCGCCATCGTCGCCTTCTACGGCCGCGCTCGGGCGGCCTCCGACGCCGTCATCGCGGAGGTCGGCCTCGACGATCTCGGCACGGCCTGGTTCGGTGACCAGGTCTCGATGCGATGGGTGCTCATCCACATGATCGAAGAGACCGCCAGGCACGTCGGCCACATGGACATCCTCCGCGAGCTCATCGACGGGGCCACCGGTGATCACGAGCGTGACTGACGAGAGGGTCCCACGACGGCCTAGGCGGCGGTCGAACAAGCCGTTCCACGGGCAGAACCGCCCGCGCTGGGCCTCAGCCCGCCCTGAAGGCGACGTCACCTCCCACGATCGTGGCGAGGACGGGTACGTCGCCGATGTCCGCCGGCGGCAGCCGGCGCGGGTCGTCGGCGACAACGACGAGGTCGGCCAACTTGCCGGCTGCAATCGAGCCACGATCGTGCTCGGTGCGGGTGGCATAGGCCGAACCTGAGGTATAGGCGATGAGCGCTTCCTCGGCTGTGAGTGCTTCCTGCGGGCTGAACGGCCGGCCCGACTCGGTCTGGCGCACGACCATGTCGCGCATCCCGAGGAGGGGTCGCCCGTCCACGACGGGGCGATCCGAGCTGCCTGGCAGGACGATCCCGCTGCGGGCAAAGCCGGCGAGCCGATACGCCTCCGCCACCCGCTTGGGACCGAGGGCCGCCAGCATGCCGTCACCGATCTCGCCCACGAAGCGCCCTTGCGGCACGGGGATCACGCCCAACTGCCCGATTCGGCCGAGGGAGGCGTCCGTCGTGACGCCGCAGTGCTCGATGCGGTGGCGGTGGTCCGGCCGCGGCCTGCGCCGGAGGGCCTCCTCGTAGCAGTCGAGAGTGAAGGCCACAGCGGCGTCCCCGATGGCGTGCGTGGCCACCTGCCAGCCGGCCAGGTGGGCGTTCACGATGGTCCGGCGCAGCTCGTCCGGGTCGGCTTGCGGGTAACCGGTGTTGCCGGCATCGTCGCTGAAGCCCTCGTGCATCCAGCAGGTCCGCCCGATGAGGGAGCCGTCGCTGAAGACCTTGAGGGCGCCGAGACGTAGCCATTCGTCCCCGAAGCCGGTGCGCATCCCGGTGTCCAGAGCCACCGCGATGGCGTCGTCGCGGTGGCTGTCGACGGCGTGGGTGGCGTCCGAGGTGATCATCGCCGTCGTACGCACCCTGAGCTGGCGGCGCTCGTGTGCGAGCTGATAGGCGGCGAGCTCCAGCGGGCTCTGGGCGACCCAACCGCCGGCGACGCCGGCGTCGCAGACGCTCGTCAGCCCCTCCGACAGGTAGCGTTCGTGCGCCCGAGCGATGGCGCCGGCGAGCTCGTCGATCGACCTAGGTAGCACAATGCGCTGCACGAGGGCCTGCGCCCGTTCCTGCAGCAGACCTGTGGGCTCGCCGTCTGCGTCCGTCACGACGGCGCCGCCCACGATAGGAGCCGCCAATGCGGCCGAGCCCACGATCGCCAAGGCGGCGGAGTTGAGCATGCACATGTGACCCGAGGTGTGTTGCAGCCACACCGGCCGGCCCCCGCCCGCGCCATCCAGCCGGCGGAGATCAGGATGGCTGCCGCCGAGCTTGTTCTGGTCATAGCCGTTTCCGATGATCCACTCGTGCGACCCCTTCCGCTCCGCCTCGGCGGCGACGGCTGCATAGAGATCCTCGAGGGAGCAGATGGGTGGCGTCGAGAGGTCGAGCGCCGCCAAGGCGAGCCCGAAACTCGTCGTGTGGCAGTGCGCATCGTGGAAGCCCGGGAAGACCGGATGCTTGCCGAAGTCCTCCTCGTGCGCCGACCTCAGGCCCTCGGCATCGCCGTCGATGGCGACGATGCGGCCGCCGAGGACGGCGAGGGTGTGTGCGAGCGGCCGGGCGGGCTCGAATGTGACAAAGCGCCCCCGCAAGATCGCATCCACCCGCATACCGGCCATCGTGGCATGCTCGCTCACGTGCGCGAGGCCCCCGCTGAGGGCGAGGCGCCCAGGCAAGGACCGGTAGCCTGCCGGCTGATGGCACTGCAATCAGCCGATGCCCTCCGCCGGGTCGCCTACCTACTGGAGCGTGAGCGAGCCGACACCTACAAGGTGCGGGCCTTCCGCCGGGCGGCAACGACCGTGGACGTCACCCCGCTCGTGGAGCTCGAGGAGCTGGCGCTCGCCCGCCACCTTACGGACCTCGAGGGCGTGGGGGAGACGACGGCCCGTGTCATCACCGAGGCTCTCGCCGGCGAAACGCCGCCCTACCTCTCCGAGCTCGAGTCCTCGGCCACCTGGTTGCCGGAGCTCGAGGCGGACGCCGCGCATGTCCGCTCGAGACTGAAGGGCGACTGCCACGCCCATTCCGACTGGTCCGACGGCGGGAGCACGATCGAGGAGATGGCGGTCGCCGCCCGCGCCCTCGGCCACGACTACATCGCCCTTACCGATCACAGCCCGCGCCTCACGGTCGCTCATGGGCTCAACGCCGAGCGGCTCCTCAGCCAGCTGGAGGTCGTGGAGCGGATCAACGAGGAGATGGCCCCCTTCCGGATCCTGACGGGGATCGAGGTGGACATCCTCGAGGACGGCTCGCTCGACCAGGACGATGAGCTGCTCGACCGGCTGGACGTCGTCGTCGCCAGCGTGCACTCGAAGCTGAGGATGGACCCTTTGCAGATGACGGCTCGGATGATCCGGGCGATCGAGAACCCCCTCGCCGACGTGCTCGGGCATTGCACGGGCCGCAAGCTCGTCGGTACCGGCAGGCCACCGAGCAAGTTCAACGCCGAAGCGGTCTTTGCGGCTTGTGCCAGTACGGGCACGGCCGTCGAGATCAACTCGAGGCCGGAGCGCCGCGACCCGCCGCCCGATCTGCTCGAAGGGGCGCTCGCCGCCGGATGCGTCGTGACGATTGACACCGACTCACACGCTCCCGGCCAGCTCGAGTGGCTCGTGCTCGGATGTGAGCAGGCGGCCGCCGCCGGGCTCGCCTCCGAGCCGCAGCGGATCATGAACACCCGGCCGCTGCAGGAGTTCCTCGCCTGGACCGGATCTCATCACTGAGCGAGCCGCTTAGGCCGGGCGACGCCGATCTGGGATGGCTTTCGAGCCTCGGCGTCTCCCCAATGCGGGGGATTGCGAGCCGCCGTCCCTCCTTCGTCACTCTCTCCCCACAACCAGTACCGGGCAGCGACTATGGCGGACCTGATACTCGGTCACACCGCCCACCCGCGGGTGTACGGCGCGATCGAGGCCGTGACGGCCGACGACGAGAAGGTCGAAGCCGTGCTGATCGGCGTACTGACCGAGGGCCGCAGCCGGATCGTCTGCCTCGATAGTCTGGTTGCGCAGCCGAAGGCCCGGCGGCAGGGCCGCCTGCGTCGCGCTCGCCTCCATCTCGCTCGTGACCTCGAGGCGCCGCTCCGCCATCTCCTCCTCGGCTTCGTCTGTCGCCTCGGCATGGGGGTGGCGCTTCAGCACCGCGAGCACGACGACCTCGGCTCCGATCTCCTCTGCGAGGTGAGCAGCCGCGCGAAGCGCATGCTGGGCATCTCTCGAGCCGTCCCAGCCAACCAGCATGCGACGGAAGCCAGCCACGGCGCCTCCTTTGAGTTCGAGGGCGTGCTCATCATCGATCTCCGTCTCGCGCCTTGCAAGCGTCAGGCCAGTACGCGTCACCTTCGAGCGCTTCTACTGCCCCGATGTCCATCTCGATCAAGCCTCCGACGATCCCGCCGGACGGTCGGGCCCGGCGCGCTACCGGACGAAGGTGACGCCGCTCTTCGAACGGTATCTCTATCGGCCGATCGCCCGCTTCGTGCGAGCGGTCGCCAACGCTCTCCAACCGATCCAGTCCGGTGACGTCAACCTGTACCTCTTGTACATCCTCGTCACGCTCGTTGTCGCATTCCTCGTCTACCGGCGGTAACCGCCGCCATCCTCCATCCCGCCGATCTCGTCGAACGCCAGCGCGCGACGGGCCGCTTCGTGCCCCGCCTCGCGGTCGCCGAGCCGGCGGTCGCGCTCGGCCGCGCTCAAACGCGCTAGCTCCTCCGCCCGCCCGGCGGCGGCCGTGATCGTACCGATGGCGTTGTCGAGCTCCTCGCTCATGGCCACCTCGAATCGCCGACGGACCGAGTCGAGACGTTGCGAGAGGTCCCAACGCGCACGGCCGGCGTGCTTGTCGAACTCGCGGTCCAACTGAGCGCGAGCGCGGGTGAGTAGGCGCCGGCGGCGGAACCTGGGCGGGAGCAGCCGGCGCAAAACTCGAAGCAGCTCCTCGCCGAGTGGGTCGATGTGCAAGAAGAGGTAGAAGAACTGCTCCCGCTCGCCCGACACCTCCGGCACGGCGACTGCCGGGAGCGAGACGGTGAACAGGTCCGCCGCCGCCGCCCGCACCCGGTTCACTCGTGCCTCCGTCCTGGCGCGGAAGCGCTCGGCGAGGGCCGACCAGGCGTCCTCGACGCGGTCGGCTTCGGCTTGGCGGAACCCCTCGAAGCCCTCCTGCACCGCCACCTGCACGCTCCGCTGCAGCTCCGCCTCGAGCTGCCCGAGAGGGGCGGAGCGGGCAACTCCTTGCAGCGTCTCGATCCAGTTGGCGGGAGCCGTGCGGGCGAATCCGAAGAGGCGCTCGGCCAACTCCTCCATGAGCGCCCCGACGTCTCGCGCGAGCAGCGTCCGCTCGTCCTCGAATGCCTGGCGTTGATCGGCGGCGGCAGCGGCGAACTCGCCGACACGCCGCCCGAGCGTTTCGGCATCGAGGGCGAGAGCGGCTGACTCGACCGAGATGGCGTCATCGAGGGCGCGACCGAGGCGGGCGAGTTCCCGCCTGGCCGTGACGAGCCTCGCCCGGACGAGGTCATTCGTCACGAACTGAACGAAGGCGGCCTCGAAGGCGGCAAAGTCACCGCTCTCGTCGCTCTCCCCGTGCCCGCCGACCTCTGGCATGGCGAGGACCGCCCGGCCCCCTGTTCGGGCGATGAGGGCCGCCCGGGCTGACAGGCACCACAGGCGCTCTTGTCGGCCGAGCTCTGCTGCCATGGTGTCGGTGACGAAGCGGCGGACCTGTTGAGCTTCGTCCGCCGCCAAGTGGTCGATCTTGTTGAGCACGAAGAACGTGGGTGCCTGACGCTCGGCCAGGACGCCGACTAGCTCCAGTTCCTGGGCCGACAGCGGTGCGTCGGCCGACAGCACGAGGATCGCCCCGTCTGCGTCGAGCAGCGCCCGGCGCGCCTCCTCGTCATTGTGCCGATAGATCGAGCCGAGGCCCGGCGTGTCGACGAGGACCACGCCAGCTTCGAGAAGTCGCGCCGGCACCCGCAGCTCGACCCGAGCCACCTGCCGCTCGTTCTCGGGGTTGCCCTCCTCAGTGACGAACTCGCTGATGTCGTCCGGTGCTATGTCATAGCTGCGGCCGTCGCGGTGCACGACGACGGCTCCGCGCTCGCCGAAGGAGATCTCGGTGGCGACGGCCGTGAGCGGCAGCACACCCATCGGAACGACCTCGTCGGCGAGCAGTGCGTTCACGAGCGTCGACTTGCCGCGCTTGAACTCGCCGATCACCGAGACGTGGAAACTTCCCTGAGCGAGGCGATCGCCCAGGCGCCGAGCGCGCTCGGCGATGTCGCCCGTCTGAGCGGCGGTCGCCAGAGCAAAGGCCGTTGCCGTCAACTCCTCGAGCTCGCTCGTCACGGTACTGGCCGGGTTACGCAGGAGGCGTCTGCGTGGGAGCCATCAGCCGAGCTTGCTGCCGTCCGGCCACTACCGCAGGGCCGCCACGGCGGCCAGCACTGCCAGGAGAGCCACCAACATGTAGGCGATGTAGGCGTCGAGCCGACCGGACTGAAGACGCTTGGCGACGCCGACCAGCTGGAGGAACAAGGCCCTGGCCGGACGGTAGAGGTACTCCTCCACCGGCTCGATAAGGGCCGAGCGCACCTCGACGTGCGGTTCCTCGCCAGGAGAGGCCGGATCCTTCGCCGAGCCGCCCGGCTCGATCGCTTGGGACGAGTGCTCGGAGCCGAGGACATTGCCGAGCACGTGGCGGATGGAGTTGGCGTACCCGAAGGCGCTGTAACGGTCAGGCCCGGCAACACCGCCGGTGGCCGACCTCCATGCCGGTACCCGCCGCACCTGAAGGAGGCGACCCCGTGACAGCATCACCGCCATGAGAGCAACGGCCATGAAGGCGACCGGCATGACCACAGACAGCCACGATGGTGAGAGGATCGAGAAGGTCGAGAACACCGGCTGGAGCACCCAGGGGGACTTGAGGGCCGACAGCGTCGCGGAATGCGTCACGACCGGCGCCAGCCCGAGGGCGAGGTAGCGGATCACCCAAGGGCAGGCGGCCGACAACCCGAGGCAGGCGGCGGCGAGGAGGGCGAGCCCGCCGCGGCCGGCGACGCCTCCGTCGAGCACCGTGGTGGTGGCGGGTGGCTTCTCGGGGCGTCCGAGGATGCACAGTCCGAGGAGTCGAACGAAGGTCAGGGCGGCGACGCCTGCCGTCAGCGCCACGAGCGCCCCGGCGGTCGCCATCGCGAGGCGGAGGGCGAGGCCGTTTACACGGAACTCTTGCAGGAGTGCCTCGAGGAGGAACCACTCCGACACGAAGCCGATCGTCGGTGGCATGCCGGCGAGGGTGAGCGAGCCGAGGCCGAAGGCGGCGCCACTGACGGGGTGGCGCCGGCCCACTCCCCGGAGCGACTCGAGGTCGTCGGTCCCCTCGTCAGAGCTGACGAAGGCTGCAGAGGCGAACAGGCCGCACTTGGCGACGCCATGGGCGAGGACCTGCAGGGTGGCTGCCAGCAAGCCGACTGCCAGCAGGTCGCGGTTGCCCGTCGCCGCCCCGGCGAGGGCGACGCCGTAGCCGACCGTAATGAGACCGGCGTTCTCGACGCTTGAGTAGGCGATGACCCGGTTCAAGCTCGATTGCACGGCGGCGAAGGCGATCCCCACGAGCGCCGTGATCCCCCCGAGGACGAGGACCACGACGACGAGCCAGATCGGTGGACGGCCGAGAATGCCGAGGAAGCGCCACAGCCCATAGAAGCCGGCGTTTACGGCCACGCCCGCCATCGCCGCCCGCGCCGGGCCCTGCGCGGCTGGGTACCCGACCGGCAGCCACACCTGGAACGGCACGAGCCCCACTTTGGCCCCGAAGCCGGCGACGATGAGGGCGTAGGCGGCGTCATGGAGGTCCCCGGTCGGCACGTGGGCGAACGAGGAAAGGGTGAGGCTGCCACTACGGCCGGCGAGGAGGAGGAACCCGAGCAGCAGGGCGGCCCCGCTTGCCTTGCCCATGCCGAGGGTGACCCAGCTGGCGCGCGCCGCGGCGCCGTCGATGCGCCGGGCTCCGGTCAGCACGTAGAAGGCCACGGTCAAGCTCTCCCAGGCGAAGAGGAAGGTGAAGGCGTCGCCGGCGACGAAGACGACCGTGACCGAGCCGAGCAGCAGCAGATAACCCGCGCCCGTACCTCGCCCGGTGATGCGGCCCTGTGGGCCCGCCCAGCTGAGGAGGCAGGCCGAGACGCACATCCCGAGGCCGCCCGAGAGCGTCAGGAACAGGCCGGCGAGGGCGTCGAGACGGAGCGACGTCTCGCCGAGGGCGAGGGTCGAACCGAGGGAGAAGGCCCCCTGCGGGTGGAGGACGCAGACTACGCCAGCAGCGGCGACAAGCCCGCTGCCGCACATGGCGGCGACGTACGGGGCGCCGCGCCCGTAGCGGTCCCGAGGGCCCGCTACGAGGTCGGCGAGGGCGCCGAGTGCCCAGACGACAAGGGCGGCGAGCAAGAGCGCCCCGATCATCGGCCGCCCTCGTCCGACAAGAGGCGCATCGCCACGACGAACGCGTGTAGCAGGCTGAACGGGCTCGGGGGCGAGCCGGGGACGAAGACGTCGACCGGCACGACCGAAGCGATCCCGCCCCGCGTGGCGTAGCTGGGACCGACGAGACCGCCGCTGATGGCGTCGGTCCCGGCGGCGATGACGACCTTCGGGTCCGGCATCGCTTCGAACGTGGTGCGGAGCGGACCGACCATGCCGGCCGAGCCGGCACCGGTCACGAGGAGGACGTCGGCATGGCGCGGGCTGGCGGTGAAGAAGATCCCGAGACGCTGCACGTCGTAGACCGGGTTGGAGAGGGCGGCCACCTCCCACTCCTCCGAGCCGTCCGAGCCGGCGTCCACATGGCGGATGTGCACCGAGCGCCGGAGGGCTCGAACCCGCCTGGCGAGATCGGAACGCAAGCGGGCGAGCTCCTCGTCGGTCTCGACACCGCTCGGGACCACGAGACCACCACGACCGATGGTCGCCACCTCGGGCGACGAGGAGAAAGCGAAGCGATCGGGTCGGATTGCGACGCAGCGGCCACAGAGGATGCAACGTCCACGGTCGACGCGTGCCTTGCCGCCGTGCACCTCGATGGCGCTCGTCGGGCAGAGGGCGGCGAGATCGGTCTGGTCTTGTGCCTCCGAGGACTCGAGCACGACGACCGAGGCCCGGAAGCTCGAGTCGTAACCGTCGGGACGCCTCGGGTACGGCGTCGTGACGACGCCTTCGCGAAGGCCGCGAAACACCCAGGGCATCAGCCCGCCACCCCGGCGATCTGGAGACCGAAGCTTGCCTCGATGAAGACGAAATCGGTGAGGATGTCACCTCGGAACGCTTGTGGCAGCAAGGCGAGGTTGTGGAACGAGGCCGTGCGCGGCTTGACACGGATGATGCGCCCGGCGGCTGCCTCGACGAGGTAGATGAGCTCGCCTTGCGGTGCCTCGACCGATGCAAGCGCGACGCCGTCCGGAGGCGGAAGCTCGTGGCGCCACGAGGGTTCCTGGTCAAGCTGGGCGAGCTCGTCGAACGCCTGACGAGCGAGGTGGAAGGCGCTGGCGATCTCGTCCAGGCGGACGAACTGACGGGCGAGAGCGTCGCCTTCTTCCCGCAACTCGGCCGGCTGAAAGCCGAGGAGCCTGTAGGCGCCGTAGGGGCGCTCCACCCGGACGTCCTCACCGAGCCCCGAGCCGCGCCCGACCGGACCGAGGGCACCGTGGCCGGCCGCGACGTCGTGGGGAATCACACCGGTGCGGCGCAGCCGGTCGAGGAAGGAGGGCGTCGTCATGAGGGCGCGGGCATCCTCGGAGATGGCGAGCTCGAGCTCGGCGACCGCCGCAAGGGCTTCGCCCGTGCCGAGAAGAGGTGGAGCCGCAACGCCGCCCGGCACCACGACGCCTCGTCCGAAGCGATGGCCGCACAACGCGGCCCGAAGCCGCATCAGCCGCTCCTTGTGAAGCGTCATGCGAGCGTAGGCGACGGCCTGGCCGGCGCCCTCGGTGTGTCGGATCACCGAGTCGAGGTGGTTGGCCACCCGCTCCAGCTCAGCGTGTACGACGCGCAGGAAGCCAGCGGCGCGGGGTGGGTCGATGCCGGAGAGGGCTTCGAGCGCCTGTGAGAACGCCATGGCGTGGGCGACCGAGGCGGCGCCCTCGACGCGCTCGGCCAGCAGCACGCCGTCAGCAGGGTCGAGTTCACTGAAGCGCCGCTCCAGCCCGCGGTGCTTGTAGTAGACGCGGGTGCGCAGGTGGGCGATGTCCTCGCCGTAGCTCTCGACGAGGTACTCGATCGATTCGAAGACCCCCGAGCGGACCGGGCCGTACGGGATCGTGAAGACGCCCTCGCCGGCGACGTGGGCCGGGAGGGGGGAGGTGTCGAGCTCGAGGGCCGCCACCTGGGCGCTCGCTCCCGGGCGGGGGCGAGGCGGTGCCGTACCGGCGAGCGGGAGGACGAGCGGGTCGAGGCGCGGATGGCCAGCCGGCTCGATGCCGAACAGGTCCCGGATCTCCCGCTCATACCAGGCCGCCGCCGGGACGAGCGGAGTGAGAGCGGGGTAGTGAGCGACGCCGGGCGGGAGTTCGGTCTCGACGGTGTCGAGGGCGCCCCGGCCGGCGACGAGCGCCCGCAGGGCCGTCGAGCCGTCGTCCCGGGCGGAGGCGATGAGCGCGGCGAAGCGACCACCGGCCGCCACTCGGTCGGCGACGGCTCGAGCAAGCTCGCCGTGTTCGAGCCGCAGCGAACCGGGTGCGGTCGTCATCTCGTGGTTCCCAGCTCGGACGCCGCTCGGGCGAGCAGTTCGGATAGCTGGGCGGGAGGGTGCACGCCGAGGAGTACGAGTGCGCCGAGGCCGATCGCCATCGAGCCGACCATCCAGTTACTCGTCTCGCCCCGGAGGACGCCGTCCGGAAGGGGAGTGAGCATCGTCTGGCTGGCGTACCAGGAGATGCCGAGGAAGGCGATCGTGACGAGGGCGACGAGCACCGCCGCGAGGGCTGTCGCCGAGCTGCGAAGACCACCCTCGACGATCAGGAACTCACTCCGAAAGATGCCGAACGGCGGCATGGCGGACAGTGCCAGGACGGCGAGGAGGAGCATCGGCCCGCTCCACGGCAGAGCCCCGACGCCGCCGCGGACGCGGTCGAGCTCCTTCGTGCCGAACTTGCGGATGACGCTCCCGGCCCCGAAGAAGGCGGTCGACTTGGCGGCGGCGTGGGCGAGGACGTGGAGGAGCACTCCGACGACGGCGACGGGCGCCGAGAAGCTCATCCCGATGGCGAGGATGCCCATGTGCTCCACGCTCGAGTAGGCGAGCAACCGCTTCAGGTCTCTCTGGCTGGCGAGGTAGAGGGCGGCCAGCACGAGCGAAGCCAGGCCGAACACGAGGAGCACGTCGCGAGGGAACGCCGGTCCGACAGCGCGGACCGTCACCTGGTAGAAGCGCAAGATGGCGTAGAAGCTGATCGTGAGGACGGCGCCGGACAGCAAGGCGGAGATCGGAGTCGGCGCCTCCGAGTGGGCGTCCGGCAACCACGTGTGCACGGGGACGAGCCCCATCTTCGTGCCGAAGCCGAGCACGGCGAGGCCGAACGAGAGTCGGACGACCTCAGGAGGAAAGCCGTGTGCGGCGCCGAGTAGCTTCGGGTAGAAGAGCTCGTAGGAGCTGCCGAGGGCGGAGGTGCCGGCGTAGTACATGACGAGCGTGGCGAGAAGAGCGATGCTCAGGCCCATCGAGGCGATGAGGACGTACTTCCACGCCGCCTCGATGGCTCCGTCGGTGTCGTCGATGGCGACGAGGAGGGCGGAGATGACTGTCGTCACCTCGATGGCGACCCACAGGAGGGCGAGGCCGTTCACGAGTGGCGCCATCGCCATCGCCCAGGCGAACAGGTTGAGCCCCGAGAAGAAGCGGCGCGAGTAGCGGGCGGCATCGAGCGGGTCACCGCTGGGCCGCACGTAGCCGATCGTGAAGACCGCGGTCGAGGTGTAGAGGAACCCGACGGCGAGAAGGAAGACGAGGGACAGAGAGTCGACTCGAAGCCATCCGGACAGCGCCGTCGCCACCCTGCCGGACGACACGAGCCCGACGGCGAGCCCGAAGGTCGCCACACCGGCTGTGAGAGTGAGCGCCTTGGCGAGGCCGGCGGGAGCCCACCAGCAGGCAAGGCTGGCCGCGAAGGGGATCACCATGATGGCGACGAGGACGGCGCTCATGCCTACCCCCGCAGCCGCTCGAGGGTCCGCGTCGAGAGCGTCGACGTGCGCCCATGGTGGACGCGCATCAGGACGCCGAAGACCACGACGGCGACGAGCAGGTCGAAGAGGAAGGCGACCTCGGCGATGAGCGGGAGTCCCGCCGCGAGCACGAGACTCGCGACCGAGACACCGTTCTCGAGCGAGAAGAAGCCCACCGCCTGGGATACGACGTCGGAGCGGACGATGACGAGCAGGAACGCAACGAGAATGACGGCCGCGGCAACGGCGAAGGCGAGCACGGGAAGCGACTTCGAATGGATCGGCATCGTGCCGACGACGAAGATGCCGAAGACGGAGAGCGCGATCGCCAGCAACACCATCGAAGCCACCCCGAGGCGGTGGCTGCCCGCAAGGTCGCCTTCGACTTCTCGCAGGAGCCGGAGGACGATCGCCGGCACGATGATCACCTTCAGCACGAGCGACAGGCCAGCCAGGACGTATAGGTCACCGATGTGGCGGGTGGCGGCCACGATGACGGCAAGGGCGCTTACCGAGAGCGATTGGAAGGCGTAGAGGCGAACTTGCGAGCGCGACAGTGCCGCTCGCAGCATGGCGAACTCGCTCAGGAGCACGAGGATGGCGACCGCCTCGGCGGCGTCGGTGATCGTGGACTGCGAGCTGACGGCGGCGGTGAGGGCGCTCATGTCAGCGTCCACTGAGGTAGAGGACGAGGACGGCGAGGACCGCCAAGAGGAAGGCGGCGGCCATGAACTCGGTGATCTTGAAGAGTCGCAGCTTCGAGAAGCTGTTGTCGACGACGGCGAAGATCGCTCCGATGCCAAGCGCTTTGGCGAGGAAGGTCGGTACGGCGAGTAGTACCGACCCGAGCTGTCGCGAGCCGGCGAGACCCCACGGCGCCAGGAAGACGTTCATCAAGATCACGTAGAGGATCATCTGCTTCATGGCAGAGCCCCACTTCAAGAGCGCGAAGGGCGTGCCGGAGTGCTCAAGCGTGCGCGCCTCGTCGATCATCCCGAACTCGAGGGTGCTCGCATGGGTCTCGACCGGGATGCGACCGGTGTCGGCGAGGACGACAAGAAAGAAGGCGAAGGCGGCGAGCAGGTGCGCAGGACGGACGACCTGGCTGAGCGACGAGCGTACGGCGGCGGCCTCGAAGTAGGGCAGGTCGGTCGTGGTGACGAGTGCCACGGTGAAGGTGACGAACAGGATCGAGGGCTCGACGAGAGCGCCAAAGGTCATCGCTCGGCTGCTCCCGAGCTGGGCGTACGGCGCGCCGGTCTCGGCCGCTCCGAGCGCAATGGAGAAGCCCGCCAGGGCGAGGATGAACCCGCCGCCCAGGATGTCGCCCATGTAGCCGAGCGGCAGCGGGTAGCTCGTGAGGACCGGGATGAGCAGGGGTACCGTCAGGTAACAGGCGAAGGCGATGATCGGGCAGGCGAGGAACACCCAGCTGGCGTCCTCCGGGGCGAGCGTCTCCTTGTGGAACAGCTTGGCGATGTCGTAGTAGGGCTGGAGGATGCGGGGACCCCGCCGGCCCTGCAGGCGCGCCTCGAAGTGGGCGATGGCGCCCGACACGAACGGTGCGAACGCGAAGATGGTCAGATCCTGAAGGACCTGTATCTCGGCCGGGGCCAGTTCGATTCCTGACACGCCACCTCCACGCAGTGCGATCACTTGCGCAGAGGCCATCAGCCCGTGTGGACGGTTCGGGCTTGGCAGTACGAAGGGGACCCTCCGGCTGGCCTGTTCGCCCACCGGAGCCTCATCCGGCGTCAGCAGTGTAGACGATGGGTCGGACGAACTGATCGACCGAAGCGGGTTGACTGCTCTGCCTGAACACCGACGGTGCCTGGCTTCGGCTAACATGAGCGATGCCGGGCCACAGCGCCCGGGTGCACGCCGCGATAGCGGCGGGGCCTGATTCGGACTCCCCATTTCGAGTTGGCCTTCTTTTAACTCGTCTGGAGTCTTGTGTCAGTCACGTTTTCCGATCTCGGGGTCTCCCCCGAGCTGGTGACCCGTCTACGTACCCTCGGCCTCACCACGCCCTTCCCCATCCAAACCGCAACCATCCCCGATGCCCTCGCCGGGCGCGACGTGTGCGGGCGGGCTCCTACCGGCTCCGGCAAGACGCTTGCCTTCGGTCTCACCATCGCCAGCCGCTGCTGCGGGGCGGCCCCCCGGCGCCCCTTGGCCCTCGTCCTCGTGCCCACCCGCGAGCTGGCCGCCCAGGTGCAGCGAGAGATCGCCGGGCTGTCGTCCGGCGGCTCGCGCCGCGTGATCGCCATCTACGGCGGCACCGGCTACTCGCCCACCCGTCAGGCCTTGAGCAAAGGCGTGGACACGGTCGTCGCCTGTCCCGGTCGCCTCGAAGATCTCCTCAGCCAAAAGATGATCGACCTCGGGGCCGTGAAGACCGTCGTGTTGGACGAGGCTGACAGGATGGCGGACATGGGTTTCCTGCCGTCGGTGAAGCGCATCCTCGACGTGACGGCGCCCGGCCGCCAGGTGCTGCTGTTCTCGGCCACGCTCGGGCCAGAGATCGAGGCGCTTGTTCGTCAATACCTGCGAGACCCGGCTCGCCATGACGTCACGCCCGCCGAAGAGTCGAGCGATGTCTCGCACCTCTTCTGGCACGCCGAGCGAGAGGATCGCGTCGGCTTGACCGCTCGGCTCGTCGGCGAGCACGGCCGTGCGCTCGTGTTCTGCCGCACACGCCACGGCGCCGACCGCCTTGCCAAGCAGCTGAAGTTCGCCGGCGTGGAGGCCATGACGATACACGGCGATCGCTCGCAGTCCCAGCGGGAGCGAGCCCTTGCGGCCTTCTCGCGTGGCTCGGCCCAGGCGCTCGTCGCCACGGACGTCGCCGCCCGCGGCATTCACGTCGAGGACCTGCCGTGCGTCGTCCACTTCGATCCGCCGGCCGACGCCACTGACTACCTGCACCGCTCCGGGCGCACCGGCCGCGCCGGCAAACGCGGCGTCGTCGTGTCCCTTGTGACGGGCGAGCAGCAGAAGGCGGTCCGGTCCCTGCAGCGTTCCCTCGGCCTCGAGGAGCGGGTGCATTCGCCCGGCGGCATCGTCGCTCGCAGGCTCTCGGCCTCGGAGCGCCCGCCCCGATCGGAGCGCCCCGGCCGAGTTTCCCGTCCGGCAACCTCGTCATCGCGACCGGAGCCGGTGCGACCGCAGCCGGTGCGTCCCGGATTCTCCCTGCGGCCGGAGTTCTCGCCCCGCTCGGCGCGCCGGCGGCCGGAATCCGGCCGGCGGAGCACCGGAGCCGTTCGCCCTCTGCGAGGCGACCGCTGGGCCGCCCCGCAAGGCGGCACCGCACGAAACCATCTCTTGAGCGCCAGCACTGATCATGCCGTGATCGTCCGTGCGCGCTCCAACGACCGCAACACTGACCGCAACACCGAATACAACGCCTCTCGCAGGCACAATCAAGGAGTAAGAATGCCAGTCGGCACCGTCAAGTTTTTCAACGCTGAGAAGGGGTACGGGTTCGTTTCTCGCCCGGACGGCGAGGACGTCTTCGTCCACTACAGCAACGTGCAGGGCTCCGGCTACCGCACGCTCGAGGCCGGCCAGCAGGTCGAGTTCGAGGTCGCACCTGGTCGCAAGGGCGACGAGGCCCGCAACGTCAAGGTGATCTGAGAGCACCAGCGAACATCACGCCTCCTCGGGGGTGAGCATTCACCTTCGAGGAGGCGTGGCTCTGGCGGCCCACGCCCGCCGGAGCCAGCTCGTCCTCCGACCTTGTCGGGCACGGCCCGACGATTTATGAGATCCTTCGCGAGTCCGTCATGGCACGCCCTCTCAGCAGCACTGCGGAGAAGGCGTCCGAGCCTGCATCAGGCACGCTCAGCGGTCAGGCGTCGGCGCGGAGGAAGGAGATGAAGCATTGATGTTGCCAATCGCCCTCGCAGTCGTGTTGGTCGGTTGGATCTCGCCCGGTATGCGCGAGCACGAGGATGAGTTCCGCCAAGCGTGGTTGCAACGCTTCGGGAACACGCCCACCGCCAAAGGCGGCGGGGTCCCCCCAGCGACGTACAAGGCCTGGTACAAGCAGTTCAAGAAGACGGGCATCCAGCCGGCCGAATGGCTGGCGGCGCTGGCACAGGGACCCCCGGGGAGCGCCCAGATCTGAGCCGCCCCACCTCCGCAGTCTGCGCCGGCGCCCGCGTCCTCACGGGCACTGCCATCCCTTGGCAGACTGGCGGACGTGGAGAGGGCGGAACGGGCGCGGCTGGCCGAGGCAGGTGCCGCCTGGCGCCGCTTCGGGCCGTATCTCGCCGAGCGGGCCTGGGGCACGGTCCGCGAGGACTACAGCGAGGACGGAGACGCCTGGGGGTACTTCCCCTTCGAGCACGCCCACTCACGGGCCTACCGTTGGAGCGAGGACGGACTCGGCGGCATCTGTGACGACGCTGGGTTGATGTGCCTGGCGTTCTCGTTCTGGAACGGTCGCGATCCCATCCTCAAAGAGCGCATCTTCGGCCTCACCGGCCCGCAGGGTAACCACGGGGAGGATGCCAAGGAGTACTGGTGGTACCTCGACTCCACTCCGACGCACTCGTGGATGAAGTGGCGCTACCTCTACCCGCAGGCCGAGTTTCCCTATGCGGCGCTGCTGGCCGAGAACGCCGGCCGCTCGAAGGCAGACCCGGAGTTCGAGCTCATCGACACGGGCATCCTCGATGACGACCGCTACTTCGACATCACGGCGGAGTACGCCAAAGCCGCCCCCGACGACGTCTGCATCCGCCTGAGGGTCCGCAACGCCGGACCGGCCACCGAGACGGTGCACGTGCTGCCGACGCTCTGGTTCCGCAATACCTGGTCATGGGGTGATCCCTCCGGATCGGATCCCTGCGGCCGGGATGCCTGCGTCGCCCCCGGCATCACCGCCGTCGAGGGATGCCTGATCGCCACGCACGGCCAGCTCGGCTCCTTCGCTCTCACCGGTGACGGCGCGCCCGAGCCGCTGTTCTGCGAGAACAATTCGAACGAGGAACGCCTCTGGGGAGTCAGCGGAGCGGTCCCGTACCCGAAAGACGGCATCAACGACCACGTCATCTCGGGCGCCGAGACGGTCAACCCGGACCGGACAGGTACGAAGGCGGCCCTCTGGTACAAGCTGCAGATCCCGGCCGGAGAAGACACGACGGTCGCCCTCCGCCTCCGCCCCGCTTCGTCGAGCAACCCCCCGTCGGCCGTGGGCCTCACGACGGACTGGGCCGAGGCGCTGGCGGGGCGGGCGCGGGAGGCAGACGAGTTCTACGCAGATCTCTCACCGGCGGACGCCTCCGCCGACGAGCTGTCGGTCATGCGGCAGGCCTTCGGCGGCATGCTCTGGTCGAAACAGTTCTTCCACTACGACGTCGAGAGGTGGCTGGAGGGCGACCCCGGCCAGCCCCCTCCCCCCGAGGCGCGCAAGGCCGGCCGCAACGCCGGCTGGCGCCACCTCAACAACAACGACGTCATCTCGATGCCGGACACGTGGGAGTACCCGTGGTACGCCTCCTGGGACCTGGCTTTTCACTGTGCCGTACTTGCTCACGTCAGCCCCGGCTTTGCCAAGGCGCAGCTGCTCACGATCTGCCGGGAGTGGTACATGCACCCGAACGGCCAGCTGCCGGCGTATGAGTGGGACTTCGGCGACGTCAACCCGCCCGTGCAGGCATGGGCGGCTCTGAGGGTGTTCGCGATCGACGGGTCGACGGACTACGAGTTCCTTCGGCGCATCTTCGCCAAGCTCCTCATCAACTTCACGTGGTGGGTGAACCGTAAGGACATGGCCGGCAACAACGTCTTCGAAGGCGGCTTCCTCGGGCTCGACAACATCGGGCCGATCGACCGCTCCGCACAGCTGCCGGTCGGCGGTCTCCTCGAGCAGGCCGACGGCACCTCCTGGATGGCGATGTACTGCCTCAACATGCTCGAGATCGCCCTCGTCCTCGCCCGTCACGACAAGGTCTACGAGGATCTGGCCGTGAAATTCTTCGAGCACTTCGCTTACATCGGCGACGCCGTCTACAGCCAGGGCCTCTGGGACGAGGACGACGGCTTCTTCTACGACCTGCTCCGGCTCGACGGGGGCGAGGGGATCCCCCTCCGCGTCCGGTCCGTCGTCGGCCTCCTTCCTCTGTGCGCCACGCTGACGCTCGAGGCGAAGACGCTGGCGGAGCTGCCCTATTTTGCCGAGCATTTCGACTGGTTCCTCACCCACAAGAGCGCGAAGGCAGACGTCGTCGTGCGCCCGCATGCCCTCGGAGCCGACGTGTCCCACCTTCTCTCAGTCGTGGATCCCGACCGGGCGCGCAGGGTGCTGTCGTACATGCTGGACGAGGGGGAATTCCTCTCGGATCATGGGCTACGAGCCTTGTCGAAGGTGCACAAGGACCACCCCTTCAGCATCGACCTCGCCGGCATGCTTGACACGGTCGACTACGAGCCGGGGGAGTCGACGACGAACCTCTTCGGCGGCAACTCGAACTGGCGGGGCCCGATCTGGTTCCCGATCAACTACCTGATCGTCGAGGCGCTGGGCCGCTTTCATCGCTTCCTCGGCGACTCCTTCGCGATCGAGTGCCCGACGGGCTCCGGGGTCATGATGACGCTGGCGGCGGCGGCGGACGAGATCAGCCGCCGCCTCGTCTCGATCTTCCTCGAGGGTGCAGACGGCCGCCGACCCGTCTTCGGCAGCTACGAGAAGTTCCAGCGCGATCCACAATTGCACGGGCTCATCCCCTTCCACGAGTACTTCCACGGCGACAGTGGGCAGGGACTTGGGGCTTCGCACCAGACCGGCTGGACGGGGCTCGTGGCGAACCTGATCGCCGACCGCAAGTAGCCTGCGCGCCGATGGCCTACGCCGCCTCGCTGTTCCGCTACCCGGTCAAGTCCATGCAGGGCGAGCGCGTCGAGCGCCTCGAGTTCGCGGAGCCATCTGCGACCGGCGATCGCCGCTGGGCGCTCCTCGACGTCGAAAGCGGCCTGTACCTCTCCGCCAAGCGCCACGGCAGGCTCCTCGAGGCATCGGCTCGGACAGAGCCGGACGGAGCCGTCGTCATCCGCCTCCCGGACGGCTCCGAGCTCGAGGCGGCCGATCCGGCCGCCAGCGCCCGCCTCTCGGACTGGCTCGGCCGCGCCGTCGAGCTCCGGCGTCCCACGGGCGCCACGAGTCCGTCCTACGAGGGGCTGGACGACGCCCTCGACGAGGGCTCCGGGACGCACACGTTCTCCGGCTCGACGACGCACTTCGCCGACTTCGCCGACGTCCATCTCCTCACGACGGCGAGCCTTCTTGCGGCAAAGGCCCTGCGCCCCTCGAGCGACTGGGACGTGCGTCGGTTCCGCCCGACGATGTTGCTGGAGACGGGTGACGAGCAGGTGGGCTTCGTCGAGGACGCCTGGATCGGGAGCCGCGTGATCGTCGGCGGCGGCGCCACCTTCGAAGTGTTCATGAAGACGATCCGGTGCAACCTGCCGACGCGATCCCAGCCGGGCCTCGAACGGGACACAGCGGTTGCCCGCCTGCTCCGCAACGAGCACGAATTCTGCCTCGGTGTCTACGGCGCCTTCCGACGAGGCGGGCTCGTGGCCACGGGCGACCCCGTGACGATCGATGGCGGCCCGAGCGCGAGCTGAGCCGGGCAGGGCTGAGCAGCCTCAGCGAGCGTGAGCGATCGTCAGCCGCTCTCGCAGGGCACCCCGACCGGAGATGCCGAGCTTCAGGTACACCCGCTGCAGATGGTTGTCGACCGTGCGGGCCGACACGAACAGCCGTGCGGCGATCTGCCGGCTGGTGAGGCCCTCGGCCGCCAGCAGCGCCACCTCCTGCTCTCGGGCGGAGAGATCCGACTGCGCACCCGGAGGCGCCAGCGCGGGCGTGCGGGCGCCCTCGCACTTTCGCGCCAGCCGCTGCGATCGGGCGGCAGCTGCCGTCGCCCGCCGGTAGAGCTGACGCTCGTGCGCCAGCCGCTGCTCGATCGAGGCCGCCTCTGCGGCGTACAGGAGAGCTCCGCATTGCTCGAAGATGTCGGCCGCGCTCTCGGCGAGGGCAGGGTCGACCGAGCGAACGGCTCGAGCGAGAGCGAGCCGGGCGACCATGAGGTCGCCCTCCACCCGCCCTGCGAGACCCTCGAGGCGCTGCACGGCCGCTTGGGTATCGCCGATGCGCACGAGGTCGTGCAGTGCCGACGATTCGGAGGCGGACTGCCCCCAGCCGGCGGCCAGCTCGACGGCGTCCCACAGGATGGAGCGGGCGGTGGCGAGGTCGCCAGCCGCCATCGCTGCCCATGCCCTCCCTCGCTCGACCTGTATGTCCATCATCCGCAGCGTCGTGGGTGCGAGCGCCGCCAGCTCGGCGACGGCTGCCGCTGCCCCGGCCCGGTCACCCAGCTGGCCGGCGGCGAGGGCGATGCCGCCCAGCCCCCAGCGGACTCCCGGGTGACCGCGAGCCTCGAACAGGGTCGCCACCTCCCTGAAGAGGTGGTCCGCCATGGTGAGGTGCCCCTGCGCCAGGCGGGCAGAGGCGAGGACGACGGCGAACCACGCCTGCCCATGGGAGTTGCCACGGGCGACCGAGGCGCTGTAGCCGGCCTCGGACGCGGCGACGGCCTCGGCCAACCGGCCCGCCTCGGCTAGCGCGACCGCCTTGGCCACGAGGAACACGGCGGCGGCCGAGACACGGTCGGTTTCTTCCAAGTGACGACGCGCGGCCAGCGCAGCCTCGGTGTGGCCGATGGCCTCGGTGGTGCGTCCCGCTAGCGCCAGTGCGACGCCGATGTCGCGCGACGCCTGCATGAACGCCGAGTCCCCGCTCTGCTCGAGAAGGGGGCGGTCGATCTCGATGACTCGGGCAACGTTGCCCGTGCGAAGGAAGTGGTCGCCTCGTTGCGCCTCGAGCGCCCGCCGGCACCCGGGGTCGGAGACGGCTGCTGAGGCCTCCGAGAGCAGCCGGTCGGCTTCCTCGGCCCTGTCCGGCGTGTAGAAGATGGCCGAGGCGAGCCCGTTGGCCACCGTCGTGCGGTCGACGTCGTTCGTCGCCAGCGGGAGGGCGGTCCGCAGCACCCGCTCGACGTCGGCCGAGCGGCCGTGCACGTCGAGTGACTCAGCGAGGAGGATGGCGGCTTCGAGGAGACCCCATCGGTTCCAGGCCGTCTCTGCCAGAGCGATGGCGAGGGCGTAGTCCTCGTCGTGGTAGGCCATCTTCGCCGCCTGCAGGGTGACAGCCGGACTGCCGCCACCGCCGTCGAGGCGCCAGACGGCGACCCGGAGAACGTCACGCGCCCGCAGCGGGCCGGCGCCCTCGGTCACATCGGCGAGCGAGCGGCACAGGCGCGCCCGGCGCACGCGGGAGAGGTGTGCCCCGACCACCTCGCCGTAGAGCGGGTGCGCCAGCCGCACGTCCGGACCACGCCAGCCGGCGGAGGCATCGAGCAGGCCGCGGCGCTCGAGGCCTTCCACGACCGCCTCGGGCACGAGGGACGCCAGCACGGCCAATTCGAGGGGCTCGCCGAGGGCGAGGAGTTCCAAGGTCTCGCGCTCTGCCCGCGACAGCCCACGGAAGCGCTCGTCGATGAGGTCGCGCAAACGCGGGGAGGCGGCGAGGGAGCCTTCGAGGCGCCAGATTCCCCGCTGGGAGGCGAGGGCGCCCGATTCGAGCGCTCCCTGCACGAGCTCGCGCAGGAACAGGACGTTGCCGCTGCTCTGCCGCATGAGCGCCTGCAAGGCGGCCCCGTCCACCGGGCCGCCGAGGACGGCACCCACGAGGGCGTCGATATGGGCGCGAGCGAGCGGCCCGACCTCGATCCGCACGATGCGCTCGTCCTTCCAGAGGTCGTGGAGACCGCGAGGGAGAGGCTCTCCCTGGCGCACGGTCATGACGGCGAAGATGCCGCCGGCCTCGACGAGATGATCGAGCACCGCCATCGATGTGTCGTCGAGCTCGTGGGTGTCGTCGACGACAAGGACGAGCCGACCGCCGCTTCGACGGCGACCGACAGCGGCCGCCAACGCCCTCAGCGGGCTCTCGGTCGTCGCCGCGTCGACGCCGAGCTCGACGAACAACGGCGCGAGGGCGACAAGGGGCATATCGGAGGCGCTCTTGGTGGCGCGCACGGCCACCGTGACGAGCCCGCGCAGGGCCGCCAGTTCGGCAACCTCGCGCGCGAGTCGCGTCTTTCCCACCCCGGCACTGCCGACGAGGGCGACGCCGCCACAGTCGGGATCGTCCATGGCGGCGCTGAGGAGCGACAGCTCGGTGTCACGCCCGATGAGTGGCCAGGTGCGGACCGAGGAGTGGGGTGGGGCCACGGGCGACATTCTCCAGTCGACTCCTCGCCGGCGCAACCGCCACGCCGGCCGAATTGAGTAATGCCTACTGATGCGCCCGGCAGCCGTTGAGGTCATCTTGAAGCGAGGCGACGGGTCCCGCATACCCATCTCGGCCGGCCCGCTGGCCCCGCCCCGGCGGGCCGGCCCGGATGGAGCAGCTCTCGCCAGACGGCGGCTGTGGTTTCAGGCACCACCCCAGGGCTCGGGCGTCTGCTGCCTCCGTCGTCTCCGGCGGCCGGCGAGGACGAACAGGGCGAAACCCAGCACGCCGGCGGCAAGCGTCCCACCGGCGATCGTGAGCCCTCTCGAGAGACCCGATGCCTTGTAGGAGAACCGCACGATGCTGAGGCCCGCCGGGATGTCGACCGCTTGCACCACGCCCACTTGGAGAACGGGGGTGCTCTTGGCGCCCGCCAGTGGGGCGCCGCGGGCCGTCTCTGCCCCGGCCAAGTCTTCTGAGGCCGCCTGCCCGCTGACGATCTCGGCTTGCCAGCCGGAGTCCCAGGCCTCGCTCCGCAGCAGCATCGACGGTCGAGGGCTGCGAACGGTGATGACGGCCGTGTCCGTGCTCTGTGACAGCACGCGCACCCCGGCCGGTAGGTGGGGGGAGATGGCATAGGTGCCGTGAGCTTGCACCCACGCCCGCTGAGGTACGTAGTCGGCACGGTAGACGGCAAAGTGCTCAGCTTGCCCCACATAGGTCCACGATCCCGGTGTCAGCGCTGGTGCCAGGACGCCGTTGACGACATAGGCATGCCCCTCAGCACCCAAAGTGAGCTGGGACGGCCCGAGGTCGGGGCCGGACAGCAGCTGCACTTCGATGCCAGCGCTCGGCAGCGACTTGACGTCGAGCGACACCGTGCTTGCTCCGGCGGCGAGACGCTGCGGCCGTTGCCAGCTGACGGCACCCGATGGGGCGATCTCGCCCACGCGAACCAGCTGGCTGGCAGCAGGGCGGGAGAGCACGAGGTTGGCGGAGTTGGGTGACGCCAACGTTCCGAAGTACCAGCCGACGTACCCACCTCGGCTGATCGCAGCCCGCGGACTAGTCAGCTGCGGGAGCGGTAGGCGGGCTTGTGGAGGGAGATAGTTGCCCGCTGGAAGGAGCGGGTCGACGCCGGAGCGTTCGACGATCGGCGAGAGGTTGGCGGGGGCACCCACGCGGGGCATTGCGGCGATCGGCGTCAGGAACTCCTCGGCGGGCGCCACCATCACCTGGAGGTCGAGGTGCTGGAAGTAGCCGATGTCCAGGAGGTTGGCGGCGAGACCGTCCTTGAGGTGCGTGCCCGTGTGAGACGAGTACTCGAGGCCGACGATGGAGCCGTACCCCTCGACGCTTGGCAGCTTGGCGAGGATTCCAACGTCCGGCTCGCCTGCGTCGACGACGGCCGAGTAGTAGAGAAGGTCGGGATCATAGAGGGCGTAACGTCCGTCGGGCGAGAGGCTGTCTTGCACCATCTGCAGGAGGGGGCCGAGAGCGCTTGCCGATGGAGGGGCTTGCGAGGTTGCGAAGGTCGTGCCGGATGCGAACAACCCCACGTCGATGACCACGAACACCGCAGCCAGACCGAGCCAGCGCGACCGCCGCAGGCGGGGCGCGCGAGCACGAGGGCGGCGGCGCCGGCGGCCAGGAGGGCGGAGATGACGGCGGCGGTCTCGATGCTGCGGAGCTGAGTGCTCGAGGGGCCATAGGCGGCGACGGCCCTCCACAACGATGCTGGAGCTGTGACGAGCCAGACGAGCACGCCCACGACAGCTGTGAACACGATCCCGGCGGCGATGGTCTCCGATGGCGTGCGGGCGCCCTCTGGACGGCGTCCACCGTCGAGCCACCAAGCGAGCAATACACAGGCGGCGAAATCGACGTCGACGATGTTCCTGCCCTCGTCCCGCTGCTTGCCGTAGATGGGGATATGGATGATCAGGTGCTCGAGTGGCGTGCCAGCGCCGACGGCGAGCACGATGCCGACGAGTCCGATGAAGTACCAGGTCCGTCGCTCGCCGATCGGGAGCCATTCCGCCCAGCGACGGCCGACGACAGCGACGGCGGCCACGAAGGGAAGCAGGCCTACGTAGAGGGCAACCTCCCCGAGGTTGGATCGACCGAAGTAAGAGGGTTGGGAGACGAGGCCCCAACCGCCTTCGAGGAACGGGACCAGTCCGAGGACGAAGGACCGGGGTGGGAAGCTGTAGCTCGAGGCGAAGACGATCGAAACCGACGACCGCTGCGAGATGTCGATGAAGCGCAGGGCCGGCAGCCACAGGAAGGCCGACACCCCGATTCCCAAGGCAAAGCCGGCGCCTGCTCGGGTCACGAGCCGGCGCCACGTCGAGGGTCGCAGAGACCAGCGCACGATGCCATAGGCGAGGGCGAGGATGCTGACGTCGAGGATGGCTTCAGGTGACCCGGCCAGCAGCAGACAGGCCACCCCCGCCCCGAGCAGGACGGTCCAACGCCAGCGGCCGTCGTCGATGACGTGGCGCACGGCCAGCAGCATCCAGGGCAGGGAGGCGAAACCCTCCGCCATGTCGACGTGCACGGCCGACTGGCCCGCGACCGCCCCGGCGAAGGCGAACGATGCGGCTCCGAGGAACGAAGGCAGCCTGCCGGGACCGGTCGCCCGCAAGAACACGTACGTGCCCACCGAGATCGAGCTGGAGACGAGGATCTGGCCGAGTACCCAGGCGGCGGTGGGCGACATCGCCGCGAACAGGAATGTCACCGGGTAGAGGGCGCCGGCATTGAGGCCAGCCATAAGCGGCGTCCCGGACCAGATCCACGGGTCCCAGAGCGGCCAGCTGCCGTGCTTCAGGTCCGTGCCCACAAGGGCACGCAGCGGATAACCCTGAATGAGGTTGTCCCCCATGAGCAACGGATGGCCCAAGATGAGGGTGGCTCCGGCGAAGATCGCCACTGGGATGAGGATCAAGGCGGCGATCGGCAGGGCGGCAATGACTCGCTGCTGTCCGGTCGGGGAGCGGTCGGGTCTCGGCGGTGACGTGAGAGGCGCTCCCCCGTTGTCGAGGCGGCGTGCCTGGGTGACCGTCACGGCTCGTCATGAGGTGAGCGCCAGTGACCGTTCACGGGTAGCCAGATGGCGACGCGGTGCGCGCGGAAACTAGGCGGGCCGAGCGCCAGGGCGAGGTAGTGATAGGCCGGGATCGGGTCGTGCCCGCCCGACCACCAGACAACTGCGCCGACGTTGTAGCGGGCGAGGAAGACGTGCAGGGCGGTGAGATCGGCCGGTTCGAGCTTGCCCGGGGCCGGCCAGCGGTCTCCCGTTTTCGTATAACCCAGCAGCTCCTGCACGTACGGCGGCGAGAGCAGGGGCGGCCACCGGTGACCAGCGTTGTCGAATCGGATGTTGGCGTACCCGCCAAGGAGGCGGTAGTTCACGCCCGCCTCCGCCGCCCACAGCATTGCATCGTCGTGGAGCGGTGTCGGGTAGGGGTAGCTGAGCACGACCGACCCGGGTGGCACCACCTGGCGGATGATGCCCGTCAGCGTCCGCGGCCAGTAGGGCACCTGACTGCGGAAGGGGATGGTCGGCAGGAGAGACGCGATGGCGACACCCGCGACGAGGCCAACGCGTGCCCGCCGAGCCCAGCGGGCGTCGGTCCCGAGAGGGCCGAGGCGGGAACGCCACGTCTCGTTGATGAGGCTCGTGGAACTGCGTCGCTGCCACAGCCGGTCGATACCGATGGCCAGGATCATCGAGACGAACAACAACACGTAGAGGTCGTAGCGGGCGGGGATCGTATTGTCGAGGAGTGGAAGGTGAGCGAAGACGGCCTCCGGCAGAGGGATGTGGGTGTTGATGGTTCCGATGGTGAGAGTCGGGCCGAGTGAGATCAGGACGGCCGCGAGCGCCATGCCGGCAAACACCCGCACGACAGGGTCGTTTCGCAACCAGCGGACGAAGAGCACGAGCAAAATCACGAGCGGCAAGCCGAGATACGTGCCGTTTTCTGACAGATTGTTCGCCACCATCTCGTTGCCCAGATGGGCGAGGGCATGGGGTGCCAGGATCTGGTTGGAGGTCGGAGTCACGAACCCGAGCAGATCGGCGTGCAGACCCTGCAGGCTGGCAGGCGGGATGATGGCTCCGACAGAGTGGTTGGGACCCGCCACCATCTCGACGATCATGTACCCGCAGATGAGCGCAAACGTGGCGACGGCGACGGCGCCCGTCGAGATGAGGTAGCTCAGCAGCTCCTTGAGCTTGTGGCGATGTCTGACGGCGAGCGCCGACCCGGCGATGATGACCATGACGAGGCAGCCAGAAAGGACGTCGGGCGAGATGAGCATCTCGGCGGCGCCGGCGGCACCGATGAGCAGCCCGAGCCGCCACATCCGCATCCGACGCGTGCGGACGAGCTCGTCGGCGCACCACACGAGCAGTGGGGGAATGGGGACGAAGGCGAGGTCGAGATGGAGCGCTTGGCCCACCGTGTAGGGACCGAAGGCATAGAGGAGACCGCCCACGAACGGGGCGATGATGGACGAGCACCAGCGGCGGAGCACGAGGAACATGCTGACGCCCGAGAGGGCGAAGGCCAGGCGGATGAGAAGGTTGAACGACGCCACCGGTCCGAGCGTCGCCGTCACCGGCCAGGCGATCAGACCGAGGAGCGGAACCGAGGTGTTGTCCGCCAGATTCACGCCTTGGGGGTAATCGAAGAAGTTCGTGTGGAAGATATTGAGACCGTGCGTGAGGGCGAAGGGGAGCCAGCTGAGGAACCAGACCATCTGCAGGGGGTCGGAGCCCGCCGGGTTAGCGGGTCCCGCTACCGGCAAGACGTGCGGGTTGAGCGGTCCATGCGGCAGGAAAGCGATGACGGCGAGGGCAAAGTAGGTGAGCAGACAGATCGTCGTGGACCACTTGCGGGGGCGTCCCCTGCCGGTCTCGGCGTCGAGTGTGTCCTCGGTCGTGACGGCGGCGTCCAGCGGCGCATGGCTCTCGGCCACGACCGCTGTCATGGAGCCAGCACCCTTTCGAGCGCGTCGGCCCGAGCCGTCTCCTGCCGAGGGGCGTTGTCGCCTGAGGGGCCACTTGTGTTATCGCCGGACGGCGAGCCGCTGGCTGCGTTCCGCTGAGGGAGGCGCCGGTAGCCGAGGGCGGCGACGACGGTGAGGACGACGAGGGTCATGCCGAAGGCACGGCCCGCCGAGAGGTTGGCGGGGGCGCTGAGGCCGAGGACCGACCCAGGAGGCGTCAGGCCCATGAGCCAGAGCACGCCGATCCATCCGCTCAGCCATCGCATCGGGGCCGCTGGCACCACGGCCGTCATGGCGAGCGGCACGAGCGTCAGCATGAAGTGGTTCTCCGAGAGGGTGCCCGCCAGGTAGGTCCCGATGAGCAGAACGCTCGAGGTCGTGATGATCCGCACGGCGAGGTCGTCGAGCTGCTGCCACGACCACCAGGCCGCCAGGAGGACGAGCGCCACGGTGGCGAGGCGTACGAGGATCGTGAGGTAATCAGGCACGCCGAGCGTCCGCAGCACGTCCACCCAGGCGGAGTTCAGCAAGACACCGCTGCCCGATCGGTTGAGGAGGCTGGGCAGCTTGGAGAAGACCTCGCTCGGGTCCTTCACGACGGCAAAGGCGGCCGCATTCAAGACCGCCGGGACGGCGAGCGCCACGGCGAGTGCAGCCCACTTTCTCGCCAGCACGAAGACGAGCAGGACGACCAACAGGAGCGGCTTGACGGAGAGCGTGAGACCGATGACGAAACCTGCGGGTACCCAGTGTCCCTTGGTGGCAAGGAGGTAGAAGACGACCAGTCCGAACGTGCAGATCACGGTGACGTTCTCGAGGCTGAGCTCGGCGAGCATCGGTTGCGCCCAGCGGAGGGCGAGCACCACGACGGCGGCCGTGAGGCCCCACCAGCGGCGACCGAGCACAGCCGCGGAGATCATGACGGCGGCCCACATGAGCCCGGCGGTGGCGAGGAGCCCGAGCACCTGGAGCTCACGCAGCGACAGCGCCGCCAACGGGCGGAGAACGAGCAGCGCGCTCGGCGGGTAGAGGAAGAGGCGGTCGCCGGTGGCCGCCAGCGAGTATGGCTGACCACCGTGGGCAAAGACGCGCTCGGCGCGCCAGCACGTCACGAGGTCCCAGCCGAGCTTGGGGCCGCCGCGATCGAAGTGCAGGCACTGCAACGTCCAGGCGACCGCCGCCGCCGCCCAGACCACCACGGTGGTTGCGACGCTCAGGCCCATGCCCGCGGGTGTGGCGTGAAAGCCCTGCCAGCGACCTGTCAGGGCGCTGAGGGCTCGTGGAGTGTGCGAGCGCCTGGACGGGCTCGATTGCAGGTGTACAGGCGCGCCACGACCATCGCCGTCGATGGTGTCGGGCATCGCTCGATGATACCCAAAGCGGTGTCTCGGGCAGATGGCGGGCCTTGCGCCCCCACCGCCCTGCTCATCGCTGCGCCGGGCTCACCCACTGCGGACCGAGTTCCGAGACGGCGGGACACCCGAGCAGGACCATGGTCCGGGAGATCTCGCTGCGGAAGAGGTCAAGGATGTGCTCGACTCCCTGCTGGCCTCCGGCGGCAAGTCCGTAGAGGTACGGGCGGCCGATGAACACGGCGCGGGCGCCGAGGGCGACGGCCTTCACGACGTGGGTGCCACGGCGGACGCCGCCGTCCAGCAGCACCTCGGCCGAGCCTGCGACGGCGTCGACGACCTCGGGGAGCACGCGGAAGGTCGCCGGAGCCCCGTCCAGCTGGCGCCCGCCGTGGTTCGAGATGATGACGGCGTCCGAGCCGAGGTCGGCCGCGATGCGGGCGTCGCTGCCGGTGAGCAGACCCTTGACCGCGAGCTTGCCGGGCCAGCGTCCCCGCAGGTACTCGATGTCCGCCCAACTGAAGGGAGAGGCAACCATCTTCAGCATCGAGAAGCCGCGGGCTTGCAGCTCGTCGACTTCGTCGGCCGCCGCCGGCCCGCCGCCGGCCCGCGAGCGTCGCATCGTGCTGACGCCGTCGCGGGCCATGCGATAGGTCCAGACGGGGCGGGCGAGCACCTGCGGGCCGAGATGGATGGCGTTGTGGGCGTCGACACGGAGGGGGGACGTGACGCCGTGGTGGCGGTCGCGCTCGCGATTGCCGAGTGCCGGCGTGTCGATCGTGACGACGAGCACCTCCACTCCGGCGCCTTCGGCTCGTGCGAGCAACCGGTCGGCGTCAGGGCGGCCCCCACCGGCATAGAGCTGGAACCACACCGTGCCCGGGGCGACGGGAGCGACCTCGTCGATGGGAGAGCCGGCCACGGTGCTCAACACCGAGAGCGTTCCGCGACCGGCGGCGGCTCGGGCGGCGCCGGCGGCCCCGTCGGGATGCATGATCCTCACGAGCCCCGTGGGAGCGAGCAGCAGCGGCATGGACACCGATGTCCCGAGCACGGTGGTGGCGAGGTCCGGCTCACGAACGTCGATCCCCATGCGGGGGCGGAAGACGATGTCGTCGAAGGCGGCGACGTTGTCGTGCATCGTGATCTCGTCGTCGGCCGCTCCGTCGATGTAGTCGAACACCACGCCCGGCAGGGTCCGCTTGGCGACGCGGCGGGCGTCGGCCACATTGGCGATGCGTTCGAGCTTCATCGTCCTCTCCTCGTGTGACGGCGGGCTGAGGCGGCAGCGATCCCGCCGCCCTCCCAATGGTCTAGCGAGCTGGCAGGGTTTTGGCGAGCCGGAGCCCGTCGCCGCCTGCCGAGCCGGCATAACCTACGCCCCGTGTCAGAGCCGCAGTCCCGCGAGTCGGCTGCCGAGACCGGCATGGTGCCGGCGTGGTGGGCTCGGTCGACGCCGAGGGCGCCGGCCGTCATCTCATCGTCTGCCGCCGTGTCGTTCGCCGAGCTGAACGGGCGGGCCAACCAGATCGCCCGTGCCCTTCGACACCGCGGTCTCGAAGCGGGCGACGCCGTCGCGATCTTGTGCGGCAACCAGATCGAATTCGCCGAGACGGCCTTTGCCACGTCTCGCGCCGGGCTGCGCATGACGCCGGTGAACCGCTACCTCACCGGCGCAGAGGTCGCCTACATCCTGGCGGACTGCGATGCCAAGGCGCTCGTGGCCGACGGCTCGAGCGTCGAGGTCGCGTCGACCGCCCTGGCGGGAGCACCGGGATGTGGAGTTCGTCTCCTCGTAGGTGGCGGCCGATCGCAGCCAGCGAGCGAGCACGCCTGGGAGGACTACGCCGCCGCCCGGGGAGCGGAGGACCCGTCGAACCTCGACGACCCGGTGCTCGGGACGACGATGTTCTACACCTCGGGCACGACCGGTCGGCCAAAGGGCGTCCTGCGGCCGGCGGCGGCGGCGGCGGCCAGCCTGCTCGGTGCGAACATCTACGGCTACCGGGAGGACGGGGGGGACGTCCACCTCTGCACGGGACCGCTGCACCATGCCGCCCCGCTCGCCTTCTCGTTGGCGGCGCCGATCACCTACGGGGCCTCCGTCGTGCTCATGGAGCGCTTCGACGCCACCAGCGCCCTCGCACTCATCGAAGAGCACGGGGTCACCCACACCCACATGGTGCCGACGATGTTTCACCGCTTGCTCTCGCTGCCGGCCGAGACGCGGGCACGATATGACGTCTCGAGCCTGCGCTACGTGCTCCACGGCGCCGCCCCGTGTCCGCTCAGCGTCAAGCAGCGGATCATCGAGTGGCTGGGGCCGATCGTGTGGGAGTACTACGCCGCTAGCGAAGGCATCGGCAGCTTCGTCGACTCGGCCACCTGGCTGGCCCACCCGGGGACGGTGGGCAAGCCGTATACGCCCGGCCAGATGATCGTCGGTGACGAGGATGCAACCGAGCTCGCAGCGAACGAGACCGGCCTCATCTGGCTGCGGGCGCCGCAAGGCGCTCGCTTCGAGTACTACAAGGACCCCGAGAAGACGTCGTCGAGCTATCGCGGCGAGTATTTCACCCTCGGGGATGTGGGAAGAGTCGACGAAGAGGGCTACTTCTACCTGACCGACCGCTCTGCCAACCTCATCATCTCCGGCGGCGTCAACATCTACCCGGCCGAGGTCGATGCCGTCCTGCTGCAACACCCGGCCGTCGCCGACGCCGCCACGATCGGCGTGCCGGACCCCGAATGGGGCGAGTCCGTCCTTGCCGTCGTCGAGCTGCAAGCGCCCGCGGAGGCGTCCGACGAGCTGGCGGCAGAGCTCATCTCGCTCTGCCGCTCGCGGCTGGCCCACTTCAAGTGTCCCCGTTCGGTCGACTTCGTCGCCGAGCTGCCGAGGCAGGACAACGGGAAGATCTACAAGCGCCTTCTGCGCGACCGCTACCGCCATCTTGCGGGCTGACGGCCCGGCTGGCTCAGGAACGGCCCTCCAGGACGGCCGCCCCTTCACCTTTCAGGTCGGCAAGGGCGATCTTGCGCCCGACCATGGCCATGAGGACCGAGATGCCCGGCCCGGCCACCTCCGGCCCCGACCCGTACGACCAATCGGCGTCCGTCATGCGCAAGGTGACACCGGCGATCCGCTTCTTGACCTTCAAGGGAAAGCCGTTTCGCTTGTAGAAGTCCGCCACGGCCACGACGTGCTCGGCCGGATGATCTCCGAAACCTTGGCTCTGGGCTCGGAAGATGTCCTCACCGTGAACGAGCACCTCGCCGAGGACGGTCGTCTTCGGCCCCGGCGGCTTCGCATGGGAGGAGACCGTCGCCTTGAACTTGCTGAGCATCTCGGCGGGGGACTTGCCGTTGGCATACCTGCGGATCCCCTCTGCCTGGAAGTTGTCGAAGCTGAAGCGATTCCTCGCCATGCCGCTGACGAATTTCCCGGTGGACATCGAGCCGATGGCGATCAGGTGAGCGACGATGTCGCGCACCAGCCATGCCTCGCAGAGGGTGGGCTGACTCCAGGCGTCGTCCGGCATGGCGGCCAGCTTGTCGGCGATCCGTTGCCGCTCGGCGCGGGTCATCTCCCAGACGTCCATCGTCTTCCCCTTCTCTGGCCTGCGCCGTCACTGGACGGGCAGGCGCGCCGCGGCGAGTCTAGAGGGAGCCTTTCTCGATCACCGGGGAGAGGGCGGCCGGACCCGCTGCCGCAAGGGCTTCCTCGATGCAGCGAACGAGCGCGCGGGCTGACTCGGCCGTGAGCTCGACGGCGACTCGGGCGTCGGCCCCTTCGGAATCGTTGAGGAAGTCGATGTTGAGGGTGTGTTCCTGAGGCGAGTAGTAGGGGTGGTCGAAGTACACCATGGCGCTGGCGAGGCGGAACCATCCTTTGGCGCCCTTGCTGCTGCCCGACAGGGCGGTCGTCGAGGTGAGGTAGGAGCACATGTGGCGGCTCAACCGGCGAGGTGTCGGGCGTAGAACGCGAAGATGCGCTGCCAGCCGTCAGCCGCCGCTCCGGCGCGGTAGGAGTCCCTTGCCGTGTTGAAGAAGGCGTGGCCGGCTCCTTCGTAGCGGTGGAACTCGTAGTCCTTGCCGAGGCGCTTCAGCTCCGCCTCGAGTTCATCGACCTGCTCGGGCGTTGGGAACTGGTCGTCCAGACCGAACAGCCCGAGCAGCGGGCACTGCAGGTTCTCGGCGAGGTGGAGGATGGGCTGCACCTTCATGCCCATGCCCTCGGGCGGTGTGCCGACGACGAAGGCCCCGTAGCAGTCGACGGCGGCGTCGACGTCGATCGAGCAGGCGACGAGAAAGGCCTGCCGCCCACCCGAGCAGTACCCGATGACGCCGACCTTCCCGTTCGACTCGGGCAGGGCGCGCAGGAAGGCGACCGCCCCGGCGACGTCGCCGATGAGGCGGTCGTCCGGTACCCCTCCGGCCGCTCGCGAGGCGGCGGCGGCGTCGTCCGGCGAAGCGCTGGGGGCATCACGATGGTGCAGGTTCGGCACGACGGCGAGGGAGTCGTGGGCAGCAAACCGGTTGGCGATCTCCGTCGTGGACTCGTCCCAGCCGGGCATGTGGTGGATGACCACCACACCCGGGAAAGGGCCCTCGCCGTGCGGGCGGGCGAAGTAGGCGTTGATCTCGTCGCCGCCGTGGCCGGCGATGATGATCTCGTCCGCGGTCAGACCGGAGTACATGGGATCCTCCTCGGTGTGTGGTCGTGCCGCTGAGAAACTAAACCAGGTGAGCCCGCTCGGGCTACCGTCGCGAGATGAGCTCGACGATCGCCGAGGTCGTCTCTCGCCTGTGGCCGGGCGTACCGGCGGTGACCGAGCCGCTCGCCGGCGGGATCACCAACACCAACTACCGCGTAGAGGCGGGCGGGGAGCGCTTCGTCGTGCGCCTGATCGGAGCGCACACCGAGCTGCTCGGCATCGACCGCGGCAGCGAGCTGGAGGCATGCCGTCTGGCCGCCGCCCTCGGGATCGGTCCTGAGCTCGTCAGCGCCGATCTCGCCGAGGGCGTCGTGGTGACGCGCTTCATCGAGGGTCGTCCCATCGCGCCCGAGGAGGTGGGGGCAGAGCCGGTCGTGGCCGAGCTCGCCGCCGCACTCGCCCGCGTGCATGCCGCCGGAACGGTGGCGAGCGCCTTCGATACCTTCCGGCTCGTTCCCGCCTACCGGGCGCTCGCCGGAGGTCACGGCGTCGCGCCAACATTCGACTACGACACGATGGCGGGCACGCTCGAGCGCCTGGCGGCGGTGCGGCCGTGGCAACCGGAAGCACTGTGCCATAACGACTTGCTCAACTCGAACCTCTTGCACGACGGCGGTGTGCGCATCGTCGACTGGGAGTATGCCGGCATGGGAGATCGCTTCTTCGACCTCGGCAACCTCGCCGTCAACCACCGTTTCGGCGAGGCGCAGGAAGAGGCCTTGCTGCGGCACTACTTCGGAACGGCCGAAGCGCCCCAGCTGGCGGCCCTGCGCCTTTTCGAGCTCGCCTCCGAAGCCCGCGAGGCCATGTGGGGCGTCGTGCAGATGGCGATCTCAACGCTGGAGGTCGACTTCGAGGCGTATGCAGCCGAGCACGCGGCGGGTTTCTTCGAGACGCTCGAGTCGGTCGACCTCGAGGCCTCACTCGAGCTGGCGGCCCTCGTGCCCTGACCGGCTGGCTCAGGCGCGCACGCGGGCGTTCGTCGGGTCGTAGAGGGGCTCGAGGGCTATTTCGCCGCCCACCCACTGCCCAAAGAGGTTGACCTCGACGCGCCCACCGACGGCGGCGTGCGACGCCGGCAGGTAGGCGTAGGCGATCGACCTCCCGAGGCTGTAGCCGTAACCGCCGCTCGTGACGCGCCCGGCCAGGCAGCCGTCGATGCGCACAGGCTCCTCGCCGAGGACGACGGAACGAGGATCGTCGAGCAGGAGGCAGCTCAACAGTCGCTCGGGGGGCTCCGCCTTCTCGAGCGCCTCCCGCCCGATGAACTCACCCTTGCCCATGGCAACTGCGAAACCGAGACCGGCTTCGAAGGGCGTGTCCGTCGAGGTGATGTCTGAGCCCCAGACGCGGTAGCCCTTCTCCAGCCGGAGCGACTCGATCGTGCGGTAGCCGCCGGCGGCGATGCCGTGCGGCTGCCCGGCCTGCCAGATCATGTCCCAGAGGCGGGCGCCATACTCCATCGGGCAGTAGAGCTCCCACCCGAGCTCGCCCACGAAGGTGACCCTGACGGCCAAGCAGGGAACCGGCCCGATGTTCAGCTCGGCAGCCGTCAGGTACGGAAAGGCCGCCGCCGACACGTCGGACTCCGTCAGCGGCGTGAGGACGTCGCGAGCCCGCGGCCCCCACAGGCACACGCAGGCGTAGCTCGACGTCACGTCCTCGACCCGGACGGAGCCGTCGGAGGGGAGGTGGGCCTCGATCCAGGCGCGGTCGTGACGTCCGAATGCGGTCCCGGTGATGATGCGAAAGCGGTCTTCGGCAAGGCGTGTGACCGTGAGATCGCTCTCGATGCCGCCGCGTTCGTTGAGCAGCTGGGTGTAGACGACGCGGCCAGGCGGCCGGTCGAGGCGGTTGGCACAGAGATGATCGAGGGCGGCGAGGGCTCCCGGCCCGGAGACCTCGAGCTTGGCGAACGACGTCTGGTCGAACAGGGCGGCCCGCTGTCGACAGGCCTCGTGCTCGGCGCCGATGGCCGGGGACCATTCTTTGCCGGCCCATCCCCGCGGCCGGAGGCTCTCGTCTCCGTCACTCTCGTTGCAGCCGATCCAGTTCGCCCGCTCCCAGCCCGACTTCTCCCCGAAGGCGGCGTGCAGGGCGCTGAGGCGACCGTAGATGGGCGAGCGCCGCAGCGGCCGTCCGGCCAAGCGCTCCTGCCCCGGGTACTTCACGTCGTAGTATGTGGCGTACACCTCGGTCGTCCGCTCGAGGGTGTACGCCCGGCTCCGGTACTGATCGCCGAAGCGTCGGGAGTCCATCTGCCAGGCATCGAGACCGGGTTGCCCGCTGACCATCCACTCGGCCAGAAGACGTCCCATCCCGCCGGAGCCGGCGATGCCATGGGCACAGAACCCCGCAGCCACCCACAGTCCGGCGACGGCCGACTCGCCCAGGATGAACTCGCCGTCGGGGGTGAAGGCCTCCGGGCCGTTGACGAGCTTCACGATCTCGGCCTCGGCCAAGCCGGGGACGCGTCGAGTGGCGCTCTCGAAGAGGGGGGCGAACCGCTCCCAATCCTCCTCGAGCAGCTTGTTGTTGAAGTTCGCCGGTATCCCGCCCATTCCCCACGGAGCCGGGTTGCGTTCGTAGCCGCCTGCCACGAGACCCCCGCTCTCGCCCCGGAAGTAGACGAGCAGGGAGGGATCGCGCAGTGTCGGCATGTCGGTTGCGAGCCCGCTCGGTTTCGTGATGACGTACTGGTGCGCCATCGCCACGAGGGGCACGTGGATGCCGGCCATCGCCCCGATCTCGTGGGCGTAGATCCCGCCGGCGTTGACGACGACGTCGGCGAGGATGCTCGACCGCCTCCCGTCGTGCTCGACGTCGACGCCCGTCACCCGCCCGCCGGAGACACCGATTCCGATCACTCTCGTCTCGGTGCGGATGTCGGCCCCCCGCTGGCGGGCTCCCTTGGCGAGCGCCAGTGTCAGCTGACTGGGGTCGAGATAGCCGTCGGTGGGCAGCAAGGCCGCCCCGATGACCCCGCTGGCGTCAAGTGGCGGGAACCGCGCGGCGGCTTCGGCGGCGGAGATCAGCTCGAGGGGGAGACCGAATGTCTCCGCCCAGGCCGCCTGCCGCCGCAGCTCCTCCATGCGCTCGGGCGACGAGGCGAGGCGGAGCGAGCCGACCTCGTGCCAGCCGGTCTCGAGCTCGACCTCCTCGGCGAGCTCGCGGTACAGCTCGACCGAGTTCATCATCATCTGTGTGAGCGGCTTCGACCCACGGAGCTGGCCGACGAGGCCGGCGGAGTGAAACGTCGACCCGCTCGTCAGTTGCGCGCGTTCGACGAGGACGACGTCGGCCCAGCCGAGCCGCGTCAGCCAATAGGCGATGGAGCAGCCCCCAACGCCGCCGCCGATGACGACCGCTCTCGCCCGCTCCGCCACGCCGTCCTCCCGCTACGACGCCGCGCCCGCGGCCGCCACGGCAACCCTGTCGCCGACGCGGGACCGCATGTGGGCAGGCGCCTGCGTCCTCGCCATCGGCCGTGCCACCGTTGACGTCGCCGATGCGCGGACCGTCAGGTGCTGGGTCGGTAAATTGCGTGTGCACCGCAGGGCGCCCTTGCGGGCTCCGAGAGCGTGGCGGGAGGGGGACCGATGACGAAGGCGACCGGGGCGGCGATGGTCTCGCGAGGCGACGGACCGCTCTACGCCCAGATCGCCGCCGCCATCGCCAGCGGGATCGCCGACGGCAAGTACGCCCCCGGCTACCGCTTCCCCCCCGAGCCGGAGCTGGCGGCGACGCTCGGTGTCAGCCGCCTGACGCTGCGACAGGCGCTCACCGTGCTCGAAGGCCGCGGCCTCATCGACCGGGTCGTCGGTCGCCACGGCGGCACCTTCGTGCGCAAGTGGACGGTCGACCGCGACCTGACGACTTTCGCAGGCTTCTCCGACCAGCTCAGCCGGCAAGGCCGCGTGGCCGGCGCCGAGGTCCTGAGCGCCCGCCAGCTCGCCGCCTCGGCGGCCGTCGCCTCCGGTCTCGACATCGCCGAGGGCAGCCAGGTCTTCGAGGTGCAGCGGCTGCGCCTCGCCAACGGCACCCCCGTATTGCTGGAGTGCTCTTCCTTCCCGGCGGCAGCGTTCCCCGGTCTGCTCGACGAGCCTCTCGACCAGTCGCTCTACGGCTTGCTGGGCGACCGCTACGGACGGCGCCCGACTCACGCTCGCGAGGTGCTCGAGCCGGTGCTCGTCGACCGGCGGGCGGCGAAGCTGCTGGGTGTCAGCGCGGGCACGCCCGTGCTGCTCGTGGAGCGGACGGCATTCGACAGCGACGGCATGGCGGTCGAGTACGCCAAGGACCTCTTCCTCGGGGATCGCACGCGTGTCGTCGTCTGGAGCTTCGACGTCCCGGCGCACTAAGGGAGACCGGGCTCCGAGCTGAGCCCCGGTTCCGGCGAGAGCGTGACGACAGGCCCGGTCTCTGACGGGATCGTGATGGCAGGGAGGTCCTTTCTCCGCTGGATGAGTCCGTAGTAGAGGATTCCGAGGATGAGGACAACACCGAGCACGGTGTAGAGGATCGGGATCTTGTTGAGAAAGGCGATGTGGAAGTTGAGAAGTTGGCTCTTGCCGACGAGGGTCTGCAGGGGTGTGGGGTTGCTGGCGCTCCTCGGCCAGGCGAAGTTGACGATCATCGCCCCGCCGTAGACGATCCCGATGATGTTCACTGGCAAGCCCCAACTGCCGAGGGAGAAGGGCGCCTTCACGCGCGGCCAACCCTTCAAGCGGGCGCCGAGGGAGGCGAAGTTGCCGAGGAAGTAGCTCAGGTAGATCATGCCCGTGGCGGCGATGGCGACGTAGCCGGCGCCGGCGTACTGGATCATGGGCACGGCCGAGAGCACCCCGACGACGACGCAGGCCACGACGGGGGTGTGCAGCTTCGGGTGGACTTTGGTGACGTAGCGAGAGAGGGGAAGGTTGTTGTCGCGGGCCATCCCGAAGCAGAGGCGGATCGTCGCCGTCATGATGCACATGCAGCACACGAGGATGGCCGCCGAGACGATGAGGAGATAGACGGAGGCGAAGTCCTTGGAGAAGTTGGCCTCGATGATGCTCGACGGCCCGAAGCCGCCGGCGATGGCGGAATGCAGGTTGGGGATGGCGATCAGGAGGGCGACGAGGAAGATGCCCCCGATCACGAAGGCGCCCGCCACGGACGTGAGGACGGCACGGGGGGCCATGCGGCGGGGATCGTTGGTTTCTTCGGCGAGCGTCGAGGCCGTGTCGAAGCCGTAGATGACGAAGAGGCTCATGAACATGGCGGCGAAGAAGTGCCCGAAGTTGACCGGGAGCCCGCCGCCGTTGGTGACGATCGAGATGCTCTGGTGGTGGTGGAAGATGAGCAGGACGATGGCGAACACGACCATGCCGAGAATCTCGAACAGGACGCCCGTGTTGTTGATGAAGGCGACGAGCTGCACGCTGAAGATGTTGAGTACGAGGACGACGACGAGGAGGATGAGGGCGATCCAGCGCTGGTCCGAGAGGTCGGAGGCGTTGATGTTCCATCCCAGCTCGTTCATGGCGGGCATGAAGGCGAGCGGGAAAGTGACGAGGACGGCCGTCGTCGTGAGGATGCCGGCGACGAGGTAGATCCAGCCGGTGAACCAGGCGTACGGGCGGCTGGCGAGGTACTTCGTCCATTGGAAGACGGAGCCGGCGATGGGGAAGTGGCTCGAGATCTCGGCGAAGTTGAGGGCGATGATGAACTGGCCGGCGGCGACGATCGGCCACGACCAGATGAAGACGCCGCCGATCGTGATGAGGCCGAGCGAGAAGAGGGTGAAGATGCCCGTCGAGGGCGAGATGTAGCTGAAAGAGGCCGCGAAGGAGCTGAAGAACCCGAGCGATCGGTGCAGCTCCTGCTTGTAGCCGAACGACGCCAGGTCGTGCTCGTCGCTCTGGCTCGTCGCCCCTGCACCCGACGGCCCCATCGTCTGCGACATGGTCCCCCCATTTCCGATGCGCGGTTTTCGCTGGCGCGACGGTACTACCGAGGTCTTTAACTGTCCATACATTTAGCTGCCCGCCGCCGGACATCCTCAGCCGGTCGCGGCGGCAGCGATCAGGTGTAAAGGAGCACCCCGCGGATGTTCTTGCCGTCTCGCATGTCCTGGTAGCCCTGGTTGATGTCCCCGAGCTTGTAGGTGTTCGTGATCATGGCGTCGAGGTCGAGCTGGCCCTGCCGGTAGAGCTCGAGGAGCTTGGGGATGTCGTAACGGATGTTGGCCGAACCGAAGATCGTGCCGACGACCTGCTTCTCCTGCAGCGTCAGGTCGCACAGGTTCAGCGTGACGTCCATCTCGGCCATCGGGTGGATGTTCGTGACGACGACGCGGCCCCGTTTGGCGCACAGCATCATGATCGAGGCCATGAGGGCGCCGCTTCCGACGCCCATGGCGCAGACGATGCGGTCGCACATGCGTCCCCAGGTGATCTCCTGGATCAGGCTGAACGCCTCGTCGATGCTGGCGGCGGTGTGCGTCGCCCCGAAGCGCAGCGCCTGCTCGCGCTTGAAGGTGACGGGGTCGATGGCGAAGATGCGCTCCACGCCGGCCAGCCGGAAACCCTGGATGGCCGACGCCCCGATTCCACCGACGCCGATGACGGCGACGTTCTGACCCGGCCGCGCCTCGGCGGCGTAGACGGCCGATCCCCAGCCGGTCGTGACACCGCAGCCGACGAGACAGGCGCGGTCGGCCGGGATGTCCTCGGGGATCTTCACGACGGAGGCGATGTTGACGACGGTGTGGCACGCAAAGGTCCCTAAACAGACCATCGTGTTGAGGTCCTGCCCGCGGGCATGGTGCCGGGAGGTGCCGTCGAGCTGGCGCCCGAACATCAGGACGGCCCCGGTGTCACAGACGTTGGAGTGGCCGGTGGCACACGACGGGCAGTGCCCGCAGGCCGGGATGAAACCGAACACGACGTGGTCACCCGGTTGCACCGAGGTCACACCCGGGCCGACCTCTTCCACGACGCCGGCGCCCTCGTGCCCGCCGATGACGGGGACAGGGGCGGGGAAGTCTCCCGTCACGAGGTGCTCGTCCGAGTGGCACATGCCGGAGGCGTCGAGGCGCACAAGCACCTCGCCCTCCTTCGGCGGATCGAGCTCGATCGGCTCCACGATCCACTGGCCGCCCGGTTCCCACAAGATGGCTGCTTCGGACTCCACCGGCTGTCTCCTTCTCGAGGCGTTCCCGTTCCCGGTTGTAGCCGACGGAGCGTCCTAACGCACGCCGTCCTCGGTCAGGCGTCCTCGTCGTAGGTCCAGCGGCGCGAGCTTCGCTTCGCTTGCTGGCGGAGCCGGGTCGCCCTGCGCCGCGCCAGCTCGCCCCGACCCGGTCGCGTCGGCCGCCGTTCAGGCGGGATCTCGAGGGCGTCGGCGAGCCGGTCGCCGAGGCGCTCGGCCGCGAGGCGGCGGTTGCGCCACTGGGAGCGCTCGTCGGAGGCGACGACCCGGACGGTCCGCCCGAGCCGCTCGGTGATGAGCTGGCGTTGCCGGTCGTCGAGGGCCTTGGAGGCAGCGACGTCGAACAGCACCTCGGCGCGGGTGTTGGAGGTGTTGACGTGCTGGCCGCCCGGTCCGCCGCTGGCGGAGTAGCGCCAGCGCAGCTCCGACTCCGGGATGAGCGGCCCGCCAGGGATGCGCACGCCGTTGGCCGTCCTGCCGGCTCGGGCCGCTCCTGACGGCGGTGCTCCTTCCGGTTCTGGCATCTCGTCAGCCTCCGTGGCGCCCCGGCGTGGGCGCTCGGTCGTCCGACCGCCTGGGCGGCGCACCGGCTCGCCGACGGACGGCCTCGCAGCCCTTCGGCCGGCTCGGTTCTAGAGTGGTAGGACGGCCTCGATGGCGCTCGTGAGCTCCTCGGACTCCGGTTCGGTGAGCGGCCGGAACCGTCGCACCTCGCCGCCGGGAGCGACGAGGAACTTCTCGAAGTTCCACTGGATGTCACCGGCGGCACCCTCGGCGTCCGCCACCGCCGTCAGCTCGGTGTAGATCGGGTGACGTCCCTCCCCGTTGACCTCGATCTTCTCGGTCATGGGGAACGTCACTCCATAGGTTGTCGAGCAGAACGTCTTGATCTCGTCCGCCGAGCCCGGCTCCTGCTCACCGAATTGGTTGCAGGGGACACCGAGCACCGTGAAGCCCCGCCCGGCGTACCGCTCCTGGAGATGTTCGAGACCCTCGTACTGCGGCGTGAGGCCGCATCGGGAGGCGACGTTCACGACGAGGACGGTCTTGTCATCGAGGTCGTGCAAGTCGAGCGGATCGCCGTCGAGGGTGTGGATGGGGTGGTCGTAGAGCGCCATGTGCCCACCCTAAGGCTTCCTGGGCCAACGGATCCCGCGACTTCAGGCGAAGTAGACGGTGAAAGCGACGCCCGCCAGCAGGCAGTAGATGGCGAAGGGGATGAGCGTGCGGGTGTGGAAGTACTTCGAGAGGAAACGGACCGAGACGAGGGCTGCCGCGCAGGCAAAAGCCGCTCCCACCACGGTCTGCCCGCGGACGCCGTCGCCGAGCGGGCCGGTCAGGTCCGGCAGCTTGGCGACGCCGGCTCCGAAGATGATCGGCGTCGCCAGCAAGAAGGCGAAGCGAGCGCTGTCGTCGTGGTCGAGGCCCCGGACGAGCCCCGCCACCATCGTGATGCCCGAGCGGGAGATGCCGGCGAAGAGAGCGCCGATCTGGGCGATGCCGACGATGACGGCTTCCTTCCAGTTGAGGTTGTCCAGCTGGCGCTTGGGCTGGAGTCCTTTCTTGTCCCGGTTCTCGGCGCCCCGGCGAACGCCCTCGCCGAAGAAGAGGATGAGTCCGTTCACAGTGAGGAAGATGGAGGCGGCGAGCGGTTTGGTGAACAGCACCCGCAGCGGGTGCTCGAGCAGCAGGCCGAAGGATCCGGCCGGAATGGTGGCGATGACGAGCAACCAGCCGAGACGCTGGGTGCTGTCCTCCACCCGGCGCGTCACGATCGAGCGCGCGAGCGCCCGGACGATGTCGACCCACGTGCGGAAGTAGAAGATGAACAGGCCGATGGCCGTTCCGACGTGAAGGCCGACGACGAAGGGGAGCCAGAAGGACTCGGGCTGGCTCTCGGCGACGACGAGCCGGTGCCAGCCGAAGAGCTGCGGCAGGATGACCGTGTGGCCGAGGCTCGAGACAGGGAACAGCTCTGTCACCCCCTGAATCAGGCCGAGGATGATCGCCTGCGCGTAGGAGATGCTGCCGTGATAGACGGGGGCTGCGTAGTGGGCTCCCGCCAAGGGGGATGCGGAGAGCACGGCCGCTGTTTGCGCCGCCAGCAGCTGCATGGCGTGGTGGAGTGTCGCCATCGCGAACACCGGCGCCTTTATCGAGAGGCGCTCGAGCGGCATCACGAGCGCAGCCTATGGCCTGTCTCTTCGGCGACTCAGGGAGCCTCGTCGAGTCGGTGCTTGACGACCTTGCCGAGAGCGTTTCGTGGCAGCGAGTCGACGAGATGGACGATCCGCGGCCGCTTGTAGGGGGCCAGGCGCTCTTGCGCAAGCGCCGTGACGGCTTCGACGAGTGTGGCGTCGGGCGCCCCCGCCGGGACGATCCAGGCGGTGACGACCTCGCCCCACTCGTCCGACGGCGTCCCGGCGACGGCGACTTCCGCCACGCCCGGGAGCTCGGCGAGGACGCTTTCGACTTCCGCCGGGTAGACGTTGAAACCCCCCGAGATCACGAGCTCCTTCGTCCGACCGAGGATTCGGACGTAGCCGTCGCCGGCGATGGAGGCGATGTCGCCGGTTCGGTACCACCCGTCCTCGAAGGCCTCCTCCGTGGCGTCCGGTCGGCCGAAGTAGCCGGCGAACAGCGACGGGCCCCTGATGAGCAATTCGCCGGTGTTCGCCTCAGCTGCACCGTCGATGGCTTCGCCGGAACCGGCGCCGCCGGGGGTGGAGACGGGAGCCAGGCGGATCTCGACACCGGGGAGCGGGAGCCCGACCGTGCCGGCACGCCGCTCCCCGTCGTAGGGGTTCGACAAGCTCATGAGCGTCTCGGTCGTGCCGTACCGCTCGAGGATCGCCAAACCGCTGGCCGCCGCGATGGCGCCGTGCAGGGCGGCGGGAAGCGCAGCCGAGCCGGAGACGGCCAGCCGAAGGCCGGAGAGCTCGGCGGCACGACCCGACACCTGCAGGCGGTGGTACATCGTCGGCACGCCGAAGAACAGCGTGCCGCCGAATCGAGTGCAGGCGCCGAGGACCTCGTCGACGCCGAAATGCGGCAGGAGCACGGCGGAGGCGCCGGCGTGCAACGTCCCGAGCAGCCCGACGCAGAGGCCATGGGCGTGGAACATCGGGAGGGCGTGCACGAGGCGGTCAGAAGGCGTCCAGCGCCAGGCCGAACGCAACGACTCGGCATTGGCCAGCAGGCTGGCGTGGGTGTGGGCAGCGCCCTTCGGCTTGCCGGTCGTGCCAGAGGTGAAGAGGATGAGGGCGATATCGAAGGGCTGCGCCGCGTCGAGCCGGTCACCGGCGATCTCGGTCGGGAGGGAGCCGCCGCCGTCCGGGGCGGCGGCGGCCACCTCGATGACCTGCACGGAGGCGTCCATCTCCTGCACGCTGCGCCGAAAGGCCGCATCCTCGGCCACGCAGGCTGCCGGCCGCACCTCGGCGATGACGTGGCGAAGCTCGGGAGCCGTCAGCGTCGGGTTCGCCGGCACGAGGACGAGGCCGGCTCGGAGGAGGGCGACGACGGTGACGGCGGATCCGAGCGGCCTTCCCGGGCTAAAGAGAACGCGGTCGCCGGGCGAGAGGCCGCCGGCGATGAGCTCTCCGGCCAGCCGACGGCTCGAGGCCTGCAACTCCCCGCCGGCAATCACGCGGCCGCTCTCGCCCTCGACAAGGGCGGGCGCCTCCGGATCGGCCGACCATCGCCGCACCAAGCTGGCCGGCAGCGTGCCGGCGGCCGACGTCATCGCGTCCGTTGCCGGTGGCGGCAGCGAGCGCCTACAGGCGCGACCACGCCTCTTCGAGCACCTTGTGGAGGATGCCCTCGATCTCGTCGAAGTGCTCCTGCTCGCAGATGAGCGGAGGCGACAGCTGGATGACAGGATCGCCGCGGTCGTCGGCGCGGCAGATCAGCCCTGCCTCGAAGAGGGCGGGCGAGAGGAAACCGCGCAGCAGCATCTCGGCTTCGGCATGCGAGAACGTCTCCTTCGTGCTCTTGTCCTTCACGAGCTCGATGCCGTAGAAGTAGCCGGCGCCACGGATGTCACCCACGATGGGCAGGTCGCTCAAGCGGTCGAGGGAGGCACGGAAGTCCCCCTCGTGCTTGCGCACGTGGGGGATGATGCCTTCCCGCTCGAAGGCGTCCAGGTTGGCGAGGGCGACAGCTGACGAAACGGGGTGGCCGCCGAAGGTGATGCCGTGGGCGAAGCTTGCCCCGTGCTGCAAGAAGGGCTCCATGACGTGGTCGCGGGCGATCATCGCCCCGATGGGTGAGTACCCGCTCGTCATCCCCTTGGCGCAGGTGATCATGTCCGGGACGTAGCCGTAGCGGTCGCAGGCGAACATGTCGCCGATGCGCCCGAACGCACAGATCACCTCGTCGGAGACCATGAGCACGCCGTATCGGTCGCAGATTTCGCGTACGCGCTGCAGGTAGCCGTCGGGTGGCGGGAAGCAGCCACCGGAGTTCTGCACGGGCTCGATGAACACGGCTGCCACCGTCTCCGGCCCCTCGAATTCGATGATCTGCTCGATCGAGTCGGCGCATCGCAGCGTGCAGTGGTCGAGTTGGGAGCAGTCGCCACAGCGGTAGCGGTTGGTGTTCATCGCCTTGCGGGCTCCGGGCACGAGCGGCTCGAAGGGGATGCGCGCCGAAGGGATGCCAGTGATGGAGAGGGCCCCGAGGGACGTCCCGTGGTAGGCGATGTTGCGGCTGATGACCTTGTAGCGACTGGGCTGACCGATCGACTTGAAGTACTGGCGCGAGAGCTTCCAGGCCGACTCGACGGCTTCGCTGCCACTCGTAGTGAAAAAGACACGGTTGAGGTCGCCTGGGGCGTAGCCGGCGAGCCGGTCGGCCAGCTCGATGCTGGCGGGGTGGGCATAGGACCACAACGGGAAGTAGGCGAGCGTCTCTGCCTGCTTGCGGGCAGCTTCGGCGAGGTCGTGGCGCCCGTGCCCGAGCTGCACGACGAACAGCCCGGAGAGCCCGTCCAAGTAGCGCTTGCCGTGGTTGTCGTACACGTAGGGTCCTTCGCCCCGTTCGATGATCGGGATCGGGTGCTCGTCGCTGAAGGCGCCCATTTGAGTGAAGTGCAGCCAGAGGTGGTCGCGGGCGGTGGTCTGCTGCAACTGCTGCGCCGATGGTGCGGGATCGTCTCGGGTCATGTCTTCTCTCGTTTTGTCGGGCGATGTCGCTCACTCATCGGGTGCCCCAGGCATAGGTCTGCTTGACGAGCCGGAGGTAGATGAACGTCTCAGTCTCCTTCACGCCCTCGACCGAGCGGATGGATTCGTCGATGAGGTCGAGCAGGTGCTCGTCGTCCTCGCACACGAGCTCCACGAGGATGTCGAAGGACCCGGCGCAGAGCACGACGTACTCGAGCTCGGGCAGGGCCGACAGGCGTCGGGCGATCTCGCGCAAGTCCCCTTCGGCCTTGATGCCGACCATGGCTTGGCGAGAGAAGCCCACCGTCGCCGGGTCCGTCACGGCGACGATCTGCATGACACCATCATCCAGCAGCCGCCGAACCCGCTGACGGACGGCAGCCTCGGAGAGACCGACCGACTTGGCGAGGTCGGCGTACGAGCGACGCCCATCGCGCTGCAGCTGCTCGACAAGGTGCTTGGAGACGTCGTCCAATGCCGGGGAGTTGAGGGTCGCCGTCGCGCTTGCCCTCGCCATGGCCACCAATATTCACATCCAAACTGGCAATTGTCAATGGAATCCGTTGCAGATATGCTGCGCTACAACCGATTCAGCAAGTCTCGAAGGGAGCTCGATCGTGGACACGCCCGCAGTTGCCCAGCGGCGAGAGCTGGTCACCGAGATTCCCGGCCCGCGCTCTCGTGCGCTCATGGCTCGCCGCAAGGAGGCCGTGCCGCCCGGCGTCTCGGGCACCATGCCGGTGTTCGCCGAGCGCGCCGCCGGCGGTGTCCTCGTCGACGTCGATGGCAACTCCTTCATCGACCTCGGGGCCGGCATCGCCGTGCTGAGCGTCGGCTCGAGCGCCGAGCTCGTCTCGACCGCCGTCGCCGAGCAGGCCGCACGCTTCACCCACACGTGCTTCCAGGTGACACCGTACGAGGGCTATGTGGAGCTGGCGGAGCGGCTGAACGCCCTCGTCCCGGGCGACCTCAAGCGCCGCACGTTCTTTCTCAACTCCGGGGCGGAAGCCCTCGAGAACGCCGTGAAGATCGCTCGCTCTGTCACGGGCCGACAGGCCGTTGTCGTCTTCGAGCACGCCTTTCACGGCCGCACCCTGCTCACGATGACCATGACCGCCAAGGCGATGCCCTACAAGGCGACCTTCGGGCCGCTGGCGCCCGAGGTCTACCGGCTCCCCTACAGCTACCCCTATCGCTGCCCTGTGGGGGCGCTGCCGGAGGAGTGCGGTCCGGCCTGTGCGGAGGCGGCCATCACGGCGATGGACCGCCAGATCGGCGGTGACCAGATCGCCGCCCTCGTCATCGAGCCCGTACTGGGCGAGGCCGGTGTGGTGATCCCGGGGGAGGGCTTCCTGACGGCCTTGTCGGAGTACTGCGCCGCCAACGGGATCGTGTTCGTCGCTGACGAGGTACAGGCGGGTTTCGCTCGCACGGGCCGCTGGTTCTCCTCGGAGCATTCCGGCATCGTGCCGGACATCATCACGACGGCAAAGGGCCTCGGGGGCGGCCTGCCCATCGCCGGGGTGACGGCGCGAGCCGACCTCATCGATCAGGTCCACACGGGCGGGCTCGGGGGAACCTTCGGCGGCAACCCCATCTGCTGTGCGGCTGCCCTGGGCGCGATCGCCGAGGTCGAGCGAGGTGGTCTCATCGAGCGGGCGCAGCGGATCGGCGAGGTTTTCACCCAGCGGCTGCGTCCCCTTCTCGAGGACGTCGAAGGAGTCGGAGATGTCCGCGTCATCGGGGCGATGGCGGCGGTGGAGCTGGTCTCCGATCGTGCCCGCAAAACGCCTGACCCGGCTGCAGCTGCCAAGGTACTCGGGCGCTGCCATTCGGAGGGCGTCATCGTGCTGAAAGCAGGCACCTACGACAACGTCGTTCGCATGCTGCCGCCGCTCGTCATTGGCGAGGACCTCCTGAACGAGGGCCTCGAGATCTTCGAGAAGACACTCCGGTCGCTCTGACGCCCATGTCCGCCCGAGCTCGGGCTGTGGGATATTGGCAGCGCGTCTGCGCCATTCGAAATGAGGGGTCATGGCGGGTACGGGAAGCCGGGCCGATGGCGCCGTCACGAGCGACGCCGGAGAGATGGCGCCGGAGATTCTGGCTGAGCGACGACGCTCCGGACACTCGTGTTCTACCCCATCGCTCCCTGCGGAGACGGATGATCCTCCTCGGAGTCGTCGTATCCGTCGTGGCTGCCTTCGGGTTCGTGGCCGCCGGGGCGTTCTCGCGACAACAGACGGTCCGCACCGCCCTGGCAAGCCTGTTTGGCTCGCCGACATTGCAGGTTGTGTTCTCCGCGCAAACGAGTGACCCGCACGATGAAGCGATCGTGTCTGCGTACTCGGTGGTCCTCACGCTCACGAGCGAGAACGGCCAGCAGCCCCTCTCGGGCTCGGACGGTGTCGACGACTTCGAGCTCTCCGTGCTCCGATCGGGGACCGATCTCGGCGATCTGCTCGTGGCCGACGGCGCCGTCTACGGCCGTTTGAACCTGCAGGCGATCAGCCCGAGCGACTTCGCCAAGGCAACGGCATCGGTCGGCAAGAACGTGCCGTCCGGCCCGGCGAACACCCTGGCGGAAGCCTTCATCGACGATCAGTGGGTGGGCGTGGCCGACAGCACGATCGCCTCGTTCGTGAAGGGCCTCGGCGCGAGTTCGCGCGAGCCGAACTTCGAGACGGACCGCAATGCCGCCGCCCTGTCGTTCGCCCAGTCGTGGGACACCTGGGCGAGCATCCGCGAGGTCTCCTCGAGCGGCAGCACGACCGAGTACACCCTCGCCATGCCGGTGCGAAACTTCGTGGCGTCGTTCATTCAGCATCTCGAAAGCGCCCTCGCAAAAGAGGTTCCCAGCCTGGCTCGCCATCTCGGCTCGACGTCATTGCTCGTGCGGGCGATTCCGGCCAGCCTCACCATCCCGATGACGATGTGGGTGACGAACGGCTCGTTGAGCCAGCTGGACATCAGCTACAAGGGCAACTCTCTCGACATGGCCATCTCGCACCCGGCCGCCGGCGTGTCAGCTCCCTCCGGGGCCGTCATGCTGACGCCGGTGATCATCACCTCGCTCGAGAACGACTTCAGCGCGTGCGCCGCCGCCTCATCGACCCCGAGCTCGCCCCCTTCCACGGGCGGATGCGACTGCGTATCGGCCACCACGCCCGACGACGGCGGCGGCTATTGCGACCTTGGGCCCGCGTCCGCACTCCGGCTCGAGCTCTCCTTCCTCGGTGATGAGGCGTTCGGCACCTGCTCGCCTGCCGCGTCGGAACTGGGCATCAGCGGAGTTTCGGGCATCTCGAGTATCTCGGGTATCTCGGATATCTCGGGTATCTCGGGTATCTCCGGACCCGCCAGCGCCTCCAGCGGGAGCATCTCCAGTCAGCTGGGCTCGGCCAAGGGCTGGACCGGCTACGCGCCCCTCGGCGCTTGCGTGCAGGCGCGTGCGGTCGGATCCGGGTCCTTCTCGGGCTGATCCCGCCCGACCCGAGCGCCTACGGCGGCGACGCCGCCTGAGCGACACTTGACCGGCCCGTCAAAGGCCCGGCCAGGGCGGGCGTCACGTGCGAGCGGCACGGTAGTAGCACGCCAGGGTTGCCTCATCCGCTGCAAGCCGAAGAGCCCTCAATGGCCGGTCAAGCGGTCAACGGCCGCTGCCAGGCGTGAAGGCGTGCCGGTGCGAGCCTCGGCGCGGTCGGCCCACTGCATGGCGAGGAGCCCGGCGTTCACACCCAACCAGCGCAGAGGCTCGGGCTCCCATGGCGGTGAGCGGTGCCCGACCCAGGCCAGCCGCGTTTCGTCCGTGTCCCGGCCCGTGATGAGGTCGGCGAGCGTGCGACCGGCGAGGTTCGTCGTCGACACGCCGTCGCCGACGTAGCCGCCGGCCGAGCCCAGGCCGCTCGCCCGGTCGAAGAGGACGGACGGGTGCCAGTCTCGGTGCACACCGAGTGGGCCGCCCCAGCTGTGGGTGACGGCGACGTCGCCGAGCTCGGGGAACAGCTCGACGAGGGTCGCCTCGAGGGCGTTGTGCACCCCCGGGACGCGGTCGAAGGACGGCTCGATGCCGGAGCGGAAGTGGTAGGGGGCGCCGCGGCCTCCGAAAGCCAGGCGCCCATCGGCCGTCCGCTGACCGTAGATGATGAGGTGGCGGCCGTCGGTGAAGGTGAGGCCACCGTTCACGCCGAGGGTTTCGAGCGTCGACTCTGGCAGCGGCTCGGTCGCCACCATGAGTGAGTAGAGAGGGACGACTTCCCGCCGCCCGCCTGGCAACCTGGCGGTGAAGCCCTCCGTCGCCCGCACCACGACCTCAGCTCGCACGCGCCCGCCGGGGGTGTCGAGACGGTTGACAGCGCCACTCGGGCCGGCCCGGGAGATACGCCCGACGGGACTGCCCTCGTAGATCGCCACGCCCCGGCGTTCGACCGCTTCCGCGAGCCCTCGGACGAGGCGGGCAGGGTGGATGGCGGCGCAGTGCGGCGAGTAGAGGCCGCCGAGCACGCTCGTGGCTCCCACGAGTCCGGAGGCCTCCTCCGGATCGCACCAGCGCAGGTCGTCCTCGTTGATGCCGAGCGACCGGGCGTGAGCCAGCTCGCCGCGGGCGGCGGCGACCTGCGTGCCCGAGCGGGCGAGGCTGATCGTGCCTCCCTTGCGGTAGTGGCAGTCGATGCCCTCGGCTGCGGCCACGGTGCCGACCTCGTCGACGGAGTGCTCCATGGCCCTCCGCATGGCGTGCATGCCGTCGAGGCCGACCTCGTCGGCGAGAGCGGCGTGCGATGTGGCGAAGAAGGCCGAGCACCACCCGCCGTTGCGTCCGGACGCCCCGAAACCCGCCACCTCGGCTTCCACCACGACCACCCGGAGGCTCGGGTCCAAGGCGGCGAGGTAGTAGGCTGTCCAGAGACCCGTGTAGCCGGCACCGACGATGGCGACGTCGACGTCGAGATCGCTCTCGAGGGGGGGCCGCGACCGCACCGGCTCGGGAAGTGACTCGAACCAGAACGACAGCCGACGCTGCCGCCAGTCGGTTGCCTGAGAGATTGGGTTCGCTGGTTCCGTCGTCGCCACGGCAGGCAGGTTAGGCGCGGCCGGCCACCCGCCCGGGGTGTGAAGCCGATGGCCGGCCGCTGCTTCGCTCGAGGAGAGGCGCCTGGCTCAGCGGGTCAGGCCTCCTGCCCCTCCTCAGGCCTCCTGCCCTCCCCTCAGGACAACGCCGCAGCCGTGGCCGCGCTGCCCGCCTTGCCTGCGGACGAGCTGGGGCCGGAGGAGCTCGGGCCCATGTTCGTGCACTTGTGGGTGGATGGAGTCGTCGACGGCTTCTTCGCCGTCGTGCTCGCGCTCGAGCTGAGCGCCGGCGACGCCGGCCCGCTTGCCGATGACGGCGTGCTGGCGGTCGCCTTGGAGCTCGTGGCCTTGTTGGTGGCCACCGACTTCGTCACCGAGTGGGTGGTGGTGTGCGTCGCCCGGCTGGGCTGGGCACCTGCCACGGCGGCACCGATGCCGGCGGTCGCGCCCACGAGGGCGAGACCGGCGACGGCGGCGCCGATGGCGTGTTTTCGCATGTTGTTCTTCTCACTTTCTTGCCGACACACCGAGCGCCGGCATGACCGGTGTACCCAGGCCATCTGGGCGGCGGGTGGGGGAAATCTCCGATATCCAGCAGAATGGTCCCCACAAGGGGCGACCGGCATGCCCGCCTACGGAATCCTTGGCCCCAGCTCAACTCCTCAACGGAATTCGTGGCTGCTGGCGCGAGAAACAGCTTGTCGGGCGCTCACGGGTCTGCCAGGATCGCTCCATGGCAAACGAGAACGGAACGAAATTGCGTCGGCTGCAGAACTTCGTGAACGGCGAATTCGTAGATGCGAAGTCCGGTCGAACGAGCGACCTGATCAACCCGAGCACGGGGGAGGCGTATGCCGAGGCGCCCATCTCCGGCGAGGACGACGTCAACACGGCCTTCGAGGCGGCCGCGAGCGCCTTTGAGACCTGGCGCGACTCGACCCCGTCGGAGCGGAGCCGGGCGTTGCTCAAGATCGCCGACGCTATCGAGGCGCGAGCCGACGAGCTCGTGAGCGTTGAGAGCGAGAACACCGGCAAGCCGCTCGGCCTCACGTTGTCGGAGGAGATCCCCCCGATGGTGGACCAGATCCGCTTTTTCGCCGGCGCCGCCAGGGTGCTCGAGGGGCGTGCCGCCGGGGAGTACATGGGAGGGCACACCTCGATGATCCGGCGGGAGCCGGTCGGGGTCTGTGCTCAGGTGACGCCGTGGAACTACCCGATGATGATGGCCGTATGGAAGTGGGCGCCGGCCATCGCCGCCGGCAACTCCACTGTCCTGAAGCCGTCGGACACGACGCCCGCCTCGACGCTGCTCATGGCGGAGATCATGGCCGAGTTCCTGCCTCCGGGCGTCTTCAACGTCATCTGCGGTGACCGCGACACCGGCAGGGCGCTCGTGGCCCACCCGACGCCCCAGATGGTGTCGATCACCGGATCGGTGCGTGCCGGCATGGAAGTCGCCGAGGCGGCAGCCCACGACCTCAAGCGGGTCCACCTCGAGCTCGGTGGCAAGGCGCCCGTCATCCTCTTCGACGACGCAGACATCGAAAAGGCGGCGGAGGCGATCGCCATCGCTGGCTATTTCAACGCCGGGCAGGACTGCACGGCCGCCACCCGTGTGCTCGCCGGGCCTGGCGTGCACGACGACTTCCTCGCTGCCCTCGTGACGCAGGCCGAGGGCACCGTGACGGGGTGGCCGGAGAACGAAGACGCCCTCTATGGCCCCCTCAACAACGCCGCCCAGCTGGCGCGGGTGAGCGGGTTTCTCGAGCGGGTGCCCTCGCACGCGGAAGTGCGTCACGGCGGCCACCACATCGGCGACCGGGGCTACCTGTTCGAGCCGACGGTCGTCTCCGGCCTGCTGCAGGACGACGAGATGATCCAGAACGAGGTGTTCGGGCCGGTCATCACCGTGCAACGCTTCTCCGACGAGGAGCAGGCGCTGGCATGGGCGAACGGAGTGGATTACGGGCTCGCCTCCAGCGTGTGGACGCGTGACCACGGACGGGCGATGCGGATGGCCAGGCGACTCGACTTCGGGTGCGTGTGGATCAACACGCACATCCCGCTCGTCGCCGAGATGCCGCACGGAGGCTTCAAGCACTCGGGCTACGGCAAGGACCTGTCCATGTACGGTTTCGAGGACTACACGCGGATCAAGCACGTCATGAGCTCGCTCGACTGAGGCCGAGGTCATCGCCCACCGTCTCATTTGTATGATCCGGCTGTGCCGAAGGACCGTCCCTCAGCTGCCGGACGGCTCGTTTCGTGAGCGGAGGCCCTAAGAGACCAGGCTCTGCGGACGGAGGTGAAGGCCGCCGCCCGCCACCGAACGGGCGACGGCCGAAGCGACGGCCCTTGATCCTCGGCGGCAGTGCGGTCGTCGTCGTGGCCATCGTGGTTGCCATCGCCACCATCGGCAATGGCAGCTCGTCCGGCCCGAAGACCTCGGCCAGCACGACCACGACGACGAAGCGGCCTGCCGCAGTGCCGGCCCCGAACCCGGCGCACTCGACGACGTCTCTCGGTCCGAATGGGCTGGTGGCATCCTGGGTCGTCGCCGAGAACAAGCTTCCCGGGACGACCGACTGGAAGATCCGGGACCAGCCGCAGACCGGGTCGATCGACGGGTTTGCGAGCGTCCCCTATGCCGCCGTCGGCAACCGCGTCGTGCTGTACGTGAGCACGACGGCACCGAGATTCCACGTCATGGCCTACCGGATGGGTTATTACGGGGGCAAGGGTGGCCGGCTAGTCTGGCGGTCGGCGGAGGTCCCGGGCCGCGTGCAGCCGACGTGCCCGCTGACCGCGGGCATCAACATGGTCTCGTGCGACAACTGGACGCCCTCGCTGTCGTTCAGGGTGTCGTCCACCTTCGTCACCGGCGACTACCTTCTGCGCCTCGTCGGGAGCGGGAACGAGCAGAGCTACATCCTGCTCGTCATCTGGGACCCCGCCAGCCACGCCGCCTACGTGATCAAGAACGACCTCTACACCGAGGAGGCCTGGAACACCTACGGCGGATACGACTTCTACCAGGGCCTCGGGACGTGCGCCGAGTCCTACCCGCCATGCAACCGGGCGAGGGTCGTGTCGATGGATCGGCCCATGGACGGCAACGGGGCACCGGATTTCTTCGCCAACGAGTACCCCCTCGTCCGCTGGGCCGAGGAGAACGGCCTCGACGTCACCTATGCGGACGACCTCACGATCGAACAGCATCCGAAGTGGCTCCTGCAGCAGCGCACCCTCCTGTCGCTCGGTCACGACGAGTGCTGGTCGCTCGGCGAGCGTGAGGCGGCTCAGACGGCCATGAACCATGGCGTCAACATGGTCTTCTTCGGCGCCAGCGCCGTGTTGCGCCACGTCCGCCTGCAGAGCTCCTCGCTCGGGCCGGACCGGGAGATCGTCGACTACCGCGACTCGAGCGAGGATCCCTTGGACGGCAAGGCGAACCCGCTCGAGGTCACCGGCAACGCCTGGTTCTCGCCCCCGTCGGACTGGCCGGAGAGCGGGTTCGTGGGCGAGATGTACGCCGGGTTTCTCGAGCCGGGCTCCCCGCCCGCCGCCTTCGTCGTGTACGACGCCAACGCTTGGATCTTCAAGGGCACCGGCCTGCACAACGGCTCGGCCCTCCCCGGCGTCATCCAAGCCGACTTCGACCACGTTGCTCCTAGCTGGCCGATGCCCTCCGATTTGCAGGTCCTCGGTCATTCCCCCGTCCTGTTGGCCGACTCGCAGACCGACCTCGGGCAGTGGGGCGCCTATACGTACTCGGACCTGACCTACTACACGTCGCCCACGAGTCGGGCGGGGGTGCTCGACACGGGAGACAACAACTGGATCTACTCCATGAACCCCTGTGGCCAGCACGTGACGGACTGCCCGGCGGCCGCGGTGGAGAAGATCACGGGCAACTTGTTCTGGCTCTTCGGCCAGGGCCCTGCCGGCCGCATCATCCCGTCGGTGGCGAACTGGAAGCAGGTGGTTCCGGCAGGCTCTTGACACCGTGACCTCGCCCGGCCACGGCCGTGGCCGTAGCCTTGCCTCTGCCACCTTCGTGCAAGCAGCACCTCCTGGATGATCCATTGTCGAAACCGAGCCGTCACGCTTCCACCCGCAGCGATGTCGATGGCCCGCGCCGAGCTCCTCCTCTCCTTGGCCGCAGGGCCTTTCTGAGGCTGGCGGGCGGAACCGCTGTCCTGACGAGCGGTGCCTCGGTGGCGGGCGCCGCCTTCGCCTCCGACCGGACCTCGGCCGCCGTGCCTACTCACGGCGAGGCGCCGGTTGGGCCGCTGGTCGTAGGAGGGGCGGCGATGCGACCTCCGTCGGTCCCGCTGGCGGTGCGTACCCCGTACCTGTCGACCTGGTTGCCGGCGACGGATCTGACCGCCGCCACGCCGAGGTTCTGGGACGGGGTGGACCGTAGCTTTGCCGGTTTGGTCAGGATCGACGGCCAGGTCTATGTCTGGGCGGGAGAACCCCTCGTACGAGCTCGGCCTCCGCAACCGCCACGCGCTCACTTCGTCGAGGTGGCGCCTCCGATGTTGCAGACTTGCCTGCAGGTCACTGCCACCCGCTCGATCTTCACCTCGGAAGCCGCCGGCGTCGAGTTGGTTTCCGAGTGGCTCTCACCCGTCGAGCCAGGCGACGTCCGGCTGCAGTCGGTGCCGCTCAGCCTGCTGACCGTCTCCATTCGCGCCCTCGACGGCTCCGCCCATTCGGTGCAGGTGTACGCCGACGTCACTGGAGAATGGGCCACTTCGAACGAGACCGACGAGATCGAGTGGCACGTCCACACGAGTGCGAAGTCCCTCTCCTGGACGATCGAGCTGCAGAGATCCGCAGCCGGTGACGGAGTACAAGGACATGGCGCAATGGGGCACTGCCATCTGGTCGACCGCGCCGCACGCCACCTTGAGCTACCAGTCCGGCTGGGACCTGACGGTGAGGGACCAGTTCGCCGAGGCCGGCGTCCTGTCGGACACCGCCGATCCGGATTTCAGGGCCACGGGCGACAACCAGCCGGTGTTCGCCTTCGCCCGCGACCTCGGCGTCGTGGACGCACACGGGCAGTCCGTGACGTTCGTTCTCGGCCACGTGCGCAGCCCAGCCTTCAGCTACGGCCAGGAGGCGACGCCGCTCACCTCGCTGTGGACCCGGTACTGGCCGACCTGGCAGTCGATGGTCGACACGTTCTTCAGTGACGCCGCTGCAGCCCGGAGGCGGGCCATCGCCCTCGACGCCAAGATCGAGCGGGCGGCGACCCGCGTCGCTGGGCCAGGGTATTCGGGGTTGTGCGCCCTGGCGGTACGCCAAGCCTACGGTGGTACCGAGCTGGCTATCGGCCCGCAGGGTCGGCCGTGGGCGATGCTGAAGGAGATCTCCTCCGACGGCGACACCAACACCGTCGATATCATGGACGCCGCCATGCCGATATGGCTGTGGCTCGACCCTGGCTACGTGCCGCTCGTGATGGAGCCGATCTTGGACTGGTGCTCCTCGCCCGCTTGGCAGGATCCCGCCGCCTGGGCCGGTATCGCCTCCTGGGAGCAGACCCAGACGAGGTACTGCGTCCACGACCTGGGCCCGTACCCGCAGGCCCTCGGCCGCGCGCCTGGCGACGGGGAGCAGATGCCGATCGACGAGTCGGCCGGAATGCTCATCATGGCGGCCGCCTATGCCCGGCAGGTCTCCTCCGGTGAGGCGGCAGCCTTTCTCGCTCCCCACCGCCTCCTGTGGACGCAGTGGGCCGAGTACCTCCTCACCCAGGTGCCCACGCCGGCGACGCAGCTCACCACCGACGACTATGTGACCGGCTACCAGCTGCCCACCGGTTCGGTCAACCTCGGCATCAAGGCGATCATCGGGCTGGCCGCAGCCGGCCAGATCGCCAGCCTGCTCGGTGACGGGGCCGACGCGGCGACCTGGTCGCAGGCGGCGGCGGACAACGTGGCGCCGTGGGTGGCGCTCTCGATGGACCCGTCCGGCCGATTCCTCAACCTTGAGCAGGGCGCCGCCGGAACCTGGAGCACCTTGTACAACGCCTACTTCGAGCAGGTCATCGGCACGAGTCTGGTGCCCGGGTCCGTAGCCGAGAAGCAAGCCAGCTTCTACCTGTCCCAGCTGAGCGCCTACGGAATGCCTCTGCAGACGAGCTGCGACGAGTGGAACAAGGTCGAGTGGCTCTTCTTCACAGCGGCGTGGCTCCCGAGCTACCCGATCAGCCGGCAGCTCATCGCGCGATCCATCGCTTATGTCAACGACACGCCCACCCGCGTCCCCTACGGGGACCGCTACCACCCGTTCACCGGGGTGGACAGTCACACGAGGGCTCACCCCACCATCGGCGGCGTGTTCGCCTTGCTGCTTTGAGGGAAGGGTCGCCTCGGGAGCGTTGCTGTGTCAGTTGTGCCCGTTGGCCGCGTCTCTCAGGTGCCCTGGCTCGCCGTAGGCCGTGAACATGTCGAGTTAGAACGGCCCTTGACAGACACACCGGTCGACCCGCGGAAACCCCTGAGTTTCCTGGCCTTTCTCCCCGGGGTACCCTCCAGCCATGTGCATGGATGTCTGCCGCCACGCAGGAGCGTTGCTACATCTTGTTACACGCCTCGACGGGCGGGAGGTCCACAGAGACACGTCTCAGGGGCATTGGCACAGCGAAACAAGGGTCAGGTCTCTCAGGCAGGATTCCCCGTGACCACGGCGCGGGTGACGGTCGTCGGGCGAGCGCCTGCAGCTTTCCACCCCAGCCGCTCCCGGACATGGTGAGGGCACCAGCTCTCAGAGGCCGCCTGGTACTGTGCCCCGCATATGACTGCTGAGGTCGAAAAGGACTCAGAGCCCTTGCCAGGGGCGGGAACTGAGCCTGCTCGCAACGGCGGCATAGCACGGCTTCGGCGCTTCGTACCTGGCGCGTCGGCGATCGCCATCTACTCAGTGTTGGCCGCCTTCGTCTACGGCATTCACCCTCCGGCGACGAGTGCCTCGCTGCCGCCGTGCGCATGCGGGGACATCTCGTCGCAGGTGTGGTTTCTCGCCTGGCCCGCCTACGCCCTCGCTCACGGTCACAACCCGTTCTACACCGGATTCGCCGACTGGCCGCAGGGCGTCAACCTCATGGACAACCCGGCGATGCCACTACTCGGCATCGTCTTCGCGCCACTCACGTGGATCCTTGGGCCGCTTTCGACCCTCAGCTTCTTGATGCGCCTTTCCTTTGCCGTCTCTGGTACGGCGATGTACTTCCTCCTGCGGCGATGGACGAGCTGGTGGCCGGCGGCGCTCCTCGGCGGCTTGCTCTACGAATTCTGCCCGTTCATAATCGGCCAGGCACAGAGCCACCTGGTCTTCATTTTCCTTCCCTTACCGCCGATCATGGCCGGACTGCTCGATGCACTCATCAATGGTCGGCGTGTCGTGCGCAACGGCCTGCTCCTCGGCGTGACGGTGATCGCCCAACTGCTCATCTCGGAAGAGATTCTCGCCATCTCGTTGCTCGCCGGAGCGGGTGCCCTAGTGGTTCTGGCGATCCGTCATCCGGTGGCGGCGCGGGAGCGGTTCGCCGGAGTCGCCAAGGGCTTCGCCTTCGCCCTCATCCCGCTGGTCGTACTGGGCGCCTACCCCTTATGGGTGTATTTCAAAGGCCCCTACCACGTGTCCGGGCCACCCCATCCGATCTCGGAACTGGACGCCTACTTCTCGAAGCCATTGTCGCTTGTCTATCCCACATCCCTCCAGCGGATCGGCTTCGGAAGCTGGCGGGCCAAGGGCATGGCGCGCCTCCAGAACAATGGCGTCGAGCACAACACCTACCTCGGTGTGACGATGATCGCGCTGCTGGTGTTCATCGCCATCCGATGTCGCCGCGTCGGGCTCGTCCAGCTGTTCTCCCTGGTCGCCCTCGGTGCCTGGTCCGTGACACTCGGCCTTAAGTACCACGGGGTCCGCATGCCGTACTACTTCATCGTCAAGGTGCCTCTGATCAACGGTGCCCTCGATCTCCGTTACGCCTCAGTGATGTACCTGGCGGTCGCCGTCGTGTTCGCCGTCGGCCTCGATCGCATGCGAGAAGAGGGAATCTTCTCCGGCCTCCTTTTCTCGCCTCGCACGGAGCCGACAGCTCCTCCGATGACGTTCCCCCGCGCCGGAGCCACGCGTGCCGGACCGCTGAAGCGGCTGAGTCGTCCGGCGATCTGCCTGTGCATCGCCGCTGTCGCATTGCTGCCTCTCGTGCCGGCATTGCCCTACCGGTCCACCCCGCCGGGCGTTCCCGCCTTGTTCACTGCCGCCGATTCGCCTTTGAAGAGCGGGTCGGTCGTCCTGTCGTATCCGCTGCCCATCGGGGACGTGGGCTTCAACGACCAGGCCCTGTTGTGGCAATCGGCGGCCAACATGCGATTCAAGCTGATCGCCTTCCGCGGCGCGGTTGCCGGCCCGAATCACAAAGTGCTGAGGGGGTCGGCGCTGTTACTGCCGCCTTACCAGGCCGAAGACATCCTGTTGTGGGGTCTGTACGGCGAACCGACGCCGCCCGAGAACGATCCTGCCACTGCTCGAGCGATCGAGGTCTTCCTGAGGAGCTACAGCGTCACGGCAGTCACGGTGGTTCCCTCTGGCACCAGGACGGCCGACGTGATCTCGTACTACACGAACGCCCTTCGAGTGCCTCCCGTCAGCTTCCAAGGCGCTTACATCTGGCCGAACGTGCAGCAGGATCTCGCCCGCATCAGGTTCGGCTCTCCCTGACTCGGCCTCTCACTCACCCCGTCGGCAGCACTTGTGTCGCCAACTACGTCGCCCGCCGCTCGACCGCCTCGTGACCGGTACCCCCCGGCTTCGTTGCGACCAGCAGCACGTTCTTGCCCAGTACCCGGCGGAGCAGTGGTTGCAGCGGCGGGCTCAACGGGAACAGGTACTTGTCGAAGAACCTCACCTTTGCCTCCGACAATCTTCCGTCGCCATGATCGCGTAGCCGATACGCAATCGCCGCGAAGAAGCCCAGCGGATCGCAGTACTCCAGCCGGTTGATCTCCATTCCCGCTGCCTGTGCGAGACTCCTCAGTCTGCCCCGTCGATAACGGCAGTAATGTCCGACTTTGCGGTCCCTCGACGAATAGAGAAATTGGAAGGCTGGTACGTAGACGAGGAGCCTTCCTCCAGGCTTCAGGATCGCGTTCAGCCGTTTGACCATGAGGGCGTCGTCCTCGATGTGCTCCAGCACGTTCAGCAGGTAGATGAGGTCGTAGCTGCTCTCCTCGATATCGCTCACGTCCTTGAATACCGGGTAGCCGCGATCGGCGAGATCGCTCCGGAACTCATCGTCAGGCTCGAGGCAGCTGACGCCGATACCATGGGTTCGCAGCAGGTCGCTCGTCACTCCCATCCCGGCCCCGAAGTCGAGGACTGACGGGACGGCGCCGACCGAAGGGGGGATCTCCCGCCGGACGAGGAAGCCCAGGTGATCGTTGTACTTGACGGCGACACCCATCGTCTCCAGGTTGTCTTTGCCGGTGTACTGGAAAACCTTGGGCAACTCGTCCTCCTATCCTCATGCGCCAGCACTCCTGTGCCGAACCAGGGCATAGTAGAGCCTTACGGCGTGTCGCGCCCGTATCAAAACAGGCTCAGCCGGCCGAAGGAGATGGTCCTCCTTGAACCGATGGGCAGGTGGCGGGACCCGCCGGGTCCTACCTCGGTTGCTGTCAGAGGGTCGGGACTCAAGTCAGTTACTGCTGTTCACCTCGTCTCTCAGGTGCCAGGGCTCGCCGTAGGCCGTGAACATGTCGAGCAAGGGGACGGCATCGAACGCCTCGCATCCGAGGACACCGGCACCCTGCCACTCGCCGTTGGCTCGCAGCTCGAGGGCCGCCACGGGCGCGATGGCCGTCTGCCAGACGACGGCCTGGCACCCGTGGCGGCCCATCGTCTCGGCGTTGTCGGACACGTGGTAGAGGTACACCTGGCGGTAGCTGCCGTCTTTGCCGGTTCCCCTGATGTGGGTGCCGGCGCACGTGCGGCCGTCCATCTTGTCACCGAGGGTGGCCGGATCTGGCAGGCAGGCTGCCACGACGTCGCGGGGTGAGACCTCCTGCCCGCGCACGGTGACGGGTCGCGTGGAGTCGAGGCCGAGCCTGTGCAGCGTCTGCAGCACGCCGATGAACTCGTCCCCGAGGCCGTACTTGAATGTCGCCCGCCCGACCTCTAGCCAGCGAGGGATGAGGAGCACCTCCTCGTGCTCGACGTTCACGCACGTGATCTCGCCGATTCCTTCGGGGAAATCGAAGACTTCCGGCTCTGAGAACGGCTCCGTCGTGAACCAGCCGCGGTCGCGCTCGAAGATGACGGGCGGGTTCAGGCACTCCTCGATCGTCGTCCAGATGCTGAAGGTGGGGGCGAAGTCGTAGCCTGCCACGACGAGGTTCGCCCCGTCGCGGACGCCGACGTCGTCCATGGACTCGAACAGGTGGTCGGAGGCGTAGCGGGCGAAGGCGTCGGAGAGGCCGGGCTCCACGCCGCAGCCCACGAGGGCGAGGTGGCCCCGTTCGACGAAGAGGTCGTGGGCGGCGAACTGCTGCTCGCCGAGAATCGTGCCGATCTGCTCGTAGGGAACCTCCGGGTGTGGTAGCGAGAGCGACATCGCCATGTCGAGGTAGTCGGTGCCGGCCTCGATGGCCGCCGTGAAGATGCTCGGTACGAAACGCGGGTCGCAGGCGTTGAAGATGACGTCAGCGCCCTTTGCCTTCGCGAGCTGTGCGACTGCCTTCGAGTCGCCGGCATCCAGCTGGACGCCTTCGGCGGGCGTGCCCTTGCCGGCAGCGGACGCTCTGGCGGCCACCTTGCCGGCACGATCGACGGCGATGTCACCGACGACGAGCCCCTCGAGGAAACCCCTCGAGCCCGCCATCACCGCCGCTGCCTCACCGACTCCACCCGCGCCGACGAGCAGGACCTTCATGTGATCACATCCCTCGGTCGATTCAAAGGGCCGAGTCTGCCATGTCGCAGTTGGCGGTGGCGGCTGAACCGCCGTGCTCAGCGCTGGATCGAGACCGGGTAGTTCTGGTTCGGAACGAGCTCGACCCAGGTATTGCCCGGCCGCAGCGTCATCGTCTTGCCGTCCGGGAAGCGGTACCGAGTGATGTCGCCGTAGGACGGGCAGTTCCAGGTGCCTTTCTCGACCTTGCCGTCGGTCAGGACCCAGGCTCTGCCGCTTCCTTCGGTGATGCTCTCGACGTCGGGCGTCGTGCCGCTCTCGGCGTAGGGGCCGGGCTGGGTTGCAACGGTCTCGATGACGACGTTCGTCGCCCGCAGCTGGGCGCCGCTCACATCAACGTCGGGTTGCCCGCCGACGAAGCGCACCCAGGCCTGCAACGCCGAGTTCCACTTCCATTGCACCGTTGACCCCGAGGCGAAGTACTCGATCGTGGCTCCGACGGCCGGCTTGGCGCCGGTGGCGGGCAGCTTCGAGTAGGAGAACTGCTGTGGCGGCGGCTTGTGGTTCGGATCGAGCGCCCAGAGCGCTTTGCCGGAGGTGTAGTAGTTCCAGGGCGGCTGTCGGTTCGACGTCCGGTAGTAGGCGCTCACCGTCGGCCCCTCGGAGCCATTGGCGTCGAACAGCCACGTCTCGCTGGCGACGGCGGCGTCCCATTGGTCGATGCCGCCGGAGAAGGAGAGGATGGGGTGGCCGTAGGAGGCCAGCACATGCCAGTCGTCCCAACGGACGGAACGGACCGGGCCGATCGCAGCCGGCACGTGGCACTGGAAGATGGCGAGGTAGCGGGTGATGCCGCCTTCTGCCATCTCCTCGTAGACGATGTCGGCGTCGGGCAGCCCGCTCTGTGGCCGCGAGCTCGGATCGTTGCCGATCTTCACGCCGAGCGCCGGTCGCCGCGGCACGCGGCCATGCGGCGCCGGCGTACCGGTCAGGGGACAGATCTTCGAATTGTCGACTTTGGCTCGCGTGGTCGTGGTGGCCGCTCGAGTCGTCGTCGTCGTCGTCCCGCCGGCCGCCTTCTTGTGCGAATCCGAGCTGGCGAGCAAGGTCACGCCGGTCGTGAGGAGCGCCAACACGAGCACGACTCCGAGCGACATGGCGATGCGGCCCTTAGCGCCGGCGCGGCGCCAGTTGAGAGCCAGTTTGGAGCGGATCCGACTCAATCCGCGCGGGCGCGAGTGAGCAGAGGACTTTGCCATTAGTGGCGACTTCCTTGAGGTCCGAAGTTCATCCTTGTTGCATCCTGTGAGCGGCGATCGGCTGGGGTCGACGGTACCGGACCGGTTCGCCGAGGTGGGGGATCCCTCGTTGCCCGGGCGTCCCCGCTCCGGCCGGCCGCCTCGGCGAGGACGGAGAGTATGGCATGTCCGTGCCGCCCGCGGCCGTCAGGTGGAGCCTCGCTCGGCCGCGCCGCGCGACAAGATGAGAGCGATGTCGAGCATCACGCCGCTGCCAGGATGCCTGCTGGAGGGGCAACGCAGGCCGAAAGCCATCCGTCTCGCCGGCCGGGTCGATTGGTACCTCGTGACGGAGGGACGTTTCGAGCTCGTCGGTTCCGGGGACGTGAGCGATGCGGACTTGCGCTCGGTGCACGGCGAGCTCGGGGGCACAGGCGTCTTCGTCTGCGTCGCCAAACCCGTGCCGCTCGAGACGTATCTCCCGAAGGCGAATCTGGGAACGAAGCGGATCACGCGTTCATCCAAGCTGAAGGTTCCGACGTACCCGAAGCTGCGCTGGGTCGCCAAGGGCGCTCGCCTCGCCGTCCTGCCCGACATGGGGACGGTCTGGGTGGACGGCGAGCACCTCTTCAAGGCGGGCGAGGCGGTGCCACTGCCATGGACCGAACCGCTCGTCGAGCTCATCGTCGTGCGACCCGCGGCCGTCTACGCAGCCATGAAGGCCGTCCTCGGGCCGGACAGACCGAAACGAGCAGCCGCGGGGAGCAGGCAGGCCTGACGAAAGGCCCGGCCGTCGAGACGAGGTGCCTGGTCAGCGCTCTAGTGTTCTCGTCAGTGACGACGTGGTTGGAACGCTGGTCCGCAGGCGCTGGTGTAGGCCCGACCGTCGCCGTCAAGGACCTGATCGACGTGGCGGGTTCGGTGACGACGGCGGGTTGCAAGGCGGTGGCCGATCTCGCTCGCCCGGCGGTCGCCGACGCCGCCTGCATCACGAGGATCCGACAGGCAGGCGGCCGCCTTGTCGGGAAGACGAACCTTCACGAGCTGGCCTTTGGCACGAGCGGTATCAACCCGTGGTTCGGGACGCCTCCCAACCCGGCGGATCCGGGACGCGTTCCGGGTGGCTCATCATCGGGCTCGGCTGCGGCCGTCGCCCTCGGCGAGGCGGACATCGCCCTCGGCTCCGACACCGGTGGTTCCGTCCGCATCCCGGCAGCCTGTTGCGGCGTCGTCGGCCTGAAGACGACGCACGGGCTCGTCTCCCTCGAAGGCGTCTGGCCGCTGGCGCCGAGCTACGACACCGTCGGCGTGCTCGCCGGCGATGTCGCCCGCGTGGTCATGGGGATGGAGATGTTGGGTGTCGACATGGCGACGGCTGACGTGCCCGAAACCCTCGGTCGTGCAGTCCTCCCGCCGGAGGTGGCCGTCGACCCGGTGATCGACGCCGCCGTCGACGAAGCCCTCGCGGCCGCTGGCCTGCGGGCGGACGGGGTCCCGTTCCCCGACTGGTGGGAGGTGTATCGAGCTCAGCAGCGGGTGCTCGCCCACGAGGCCTTCCAGTGCGACCGGCACCTGCTCGAGATCGACGGTGGCGCCGGCGTGAGCGAGGAGAGCCGTCGCCGCCTTGCGTTCGGGAGGGGCGTCAGTGAGAGCGACCTCCTCGAGGATCGAGCACTCGGCCAGAGTTGGACCCTCGAACTGGGCGGCGTCATGCGGCGTCACGAGGTCCTGGCGCTGCCCACCTTGGCGATACGACCGCCCGAACTGGACGCATTCACCTCGGGGTTCAACGGCCTGACGGCGCCGGTGAACTCTGCCGGCTTCCCGGCCATCACGCTGCCCGTTCCGGTTGCGGCGGCGGACCGTCCTCCGTGCGGTCTGCAGCTCGTGTCGTCAGCGGGGAGCGAGGCCCTGCTGTGTGCCCTCGCCGCCAGGATCGAAGCTGCCGTGGCGACCTGAGCTCGTTCCGCCGGCGGGCGGCACGAGACGGCCCGGCGGCGCCCTCGGTGTCGCGCTCGTGGGCAGCCGAGCTGTGGAAAACTCACCGTCCGTGCGGGGAGAGTCCTTCGAGCTGGACAGGGACACCGCTCTCTCCTCGGCCGGCGGCGGGCGTTACGAAGGTGAGCTGGTCGAGCGCTGGAACGTAGGAATCGGCATGAACGGCGGCTACCTGGCTGTGTTCTGCCTGCAGGGCGTCCTGGCCGAGAGCGAGCTGCCTGATCCGCTGTCGATGACCGTCCACTACCTCTCGCGGCCACTTCCCGGCCCGGCAGAGGTGCACGTGACGACGATGAGGGTCGGCCGCGGGCATGCCACCTACCGCTTCGAGCTCGTGCAGGGCGAGGACGGGATCCGGGCCACCGGGCTCGTCCTCACGGGCAGGCTGCGCGAGCAGGGGGCCTTCGACTTCGCCCCGGATCCGCCAGAGAGCGCCGGCCCGGAGCAGTCGAGCTCGGTTCGCCGAGTCTCGGCGCCCGGCGAGTCGCTCTCGCTCTGGGGAAGGCTGGAGCAGCGCATCGCCCGGGCGGACGACATCTTCTTCCTGCGAACCGAGCCGGGCGAGGCACGCACGGGTGGTTGGACGCGTCTCGCCGACGGACGGCCGACGGACGCCTTGTGTGTGCCGCTCTTCCTCGACTGCTGGCCGCCGGCGGTGTTCTCGCGGACGATGCGACCGGACGGGGCAGGGGCGCCCACACTCGAGCTCACCGTCCACTGGCGCAACCGGGTGCCGAGCGGCTGGCTGAACGCCCGCTTTCACTCCCGCCAGCTCTCCGGCGGCTACATCGACGAGAACGGCGAGCTCTGGTCCGAGGACGGAGTCCTCGTCGCCGAGTCCCGTCAGCTGGCCCGCTACGTCGCCAGCGGCGATGGCTTCGCCTGACGGCGGGACGGCTCCTGACCACCGCCCTGGCCGCAGTCCCCTAGCGTGAACCATGTGATCGACCGGACGCCGTCGACGGCGCTGCTGACGGACCGGTACGAGCTCACGATGCTGGATGCAGCCATCGAGTCGGGTGTCGCCGGTCGGCGGGCGGTCTTCGAGGTGTTCGCCCGCGCGTTGCCGCCCGGCCGCCGCTACGGAGTGGTCGCCGGCATCGGGCGGGTGATCGAGGCGCTGGACGAGTTCCGATTCGGCGGGGGCGAGATCGCCTGGCTGGTGGGCGAGGGAATCGTGTCAGAGGAGACGGGGGAGTGGTTGCGCTCGTTCCGTTTCTCTGGCCACCTCGACGCTTACGCCGAGGGGGAGTGCTACTTCCCGGGCAGCCCGGTGCTCACGATCGAGTCGAGCTTCGGCGAGGCCGTCCTGCTGGAGACGGTCATCCTCTCGATCCTCAATTACGACTCGGCCGTGGCGGCGGCGGCGTCCCGAATCGTCGGCGCTGCCGAGGGCAGGCCCGTCATCGAGATGGGATCGCGCCGCACCCATGAGCGAGCGGCCGTGGCGGCCGCCCGCGCGGCCTACATCGCCGGGTGCGCCTCCAGCTCGAACCTCGAATCGGGGCGGCAGTACGGCATCCCGACGGCGGGCACGGCCGCGCACGCCTTCGTGCTCGCTCATCGGGACGAGCGTGCCTCCTTCGCCGCCCAGCTCGACGCCATGGGCACGAGCACGACGCTCCTCGTCGATACCTACGACGTCGAGAAAGCCATCCGCACCGCCGTCGAGCTGGCCCGCGAGCGCGGGGCCGAGGGACCAGGGGCGGTCAGACTCGACTCCGGCGACCTGCCCGATCAGGCGTCGCGAGCACGGGCACTCCTCGACGAGCTGGGGGCGACCTCGACGCGCATCATCATCACGTCCGACCTGGACGAGTACTCGATCGCCGCCCTGGCGCGGAGCCCGGTCGACGGCTACGGCGTCGGCACGCGGCTCGTGACGGGCTCGGGCGCACCCACGGCCGGTTTCGTCTACAAGCTTGTGGCCGTGGCGGCGGAGAACGGCCGGCTCGCCCCCCTCCACCCCGTCGAGAAACGCTCCCCTGCCAAGCACTCCCTCGGTGCTCGCAAGCATGCGGCTCGATGGATCGACGAAGAGGGCCTCGCCCGGGTCGAGTTCGTGTGCCCGTTGCACGACGCCGCCGAGGGCGACGCCGGCACTCCCGCAGGTGGTCCCACCAGAGCCGCCAGCATCGACGTCCACGCCGTGCCCAGCGGTGACGCCGCCAGCGTCGGGCACCGTCCCGGCGGGCGGACGCCACGGACACTCTCCGGTGTGTCCGACGACGTGCCGGAAGAGCTGCCCGATGGCTGGGAGGCACGTGAGCTGCAGCGACGCTGGATCTCGGAGGGCGAGCCCGCCGCCGAGCTCCCGAGCCTCATGGACTCCCGCGAGCACCACCGCTGGGCGCTGCGAGAGCTCGGAGCCGAGGCGTTCGATCTTCACCCCGGCTCTCCCGTCATCCCGACGCGCTATGGCCGGGCGCCCGGCGATCCCCGCGAGGATGCGGCCGGCGAGCGCCCGCTCGCGACGGTGAGCGAGATCCGCCCAGGCGCCGGCCGAGCTGCCCCCCTACGGCGGAGGCGGCAGGCGTCCTCGTCCACCGCCCTCCTCGTCGTCGACGTGCAGCGCGACTTCTGTGAGGGCGGGTCGCTCGCCGTCGCCGGGGGCAACCTCGTGGCCGCTCGCGCCGCTGGGCTCATCACCGCCAAGGCGGGAAGCTACGCCGCCTGCATCGCCTCTCGTGACCGTCACGTCAACCCCGGCACCCACTTTGCCCAGCCGGGCACCCTGCCGGATTACGAGACCTCCTGGCCGGTGCACTGCGTGAGCGGGAGCGACGGCGCCGAGATGCACCCTGCCCTCGCCGGCGTCGACTGGGACGGCGTCTTCGACAAGGGCCGCGACGAAGCCGCCCTGTCCGCCTTCGAAGGCCGCCAGGCTGCCGGCGTCGTCCTTGCCACCTGGCTCCTCGACAACGGCATCGACCGCCTCGACGTCTGCGGGATCGCCACCGACTACTGCGTACGCGCCACGGTGCTCGACGCCCTTCAGCTCGGCTTCCAGGTGCGGGTGCTCGTGGACCTGACGGCGGGCGTGGCGCCGGACACGACCGAGAAGGCCCTGCGGGCGATGGCCGATGCCGGGGCGCAGCTCGTCGGAGACGACATCACGCCCGGGACCGTCACGGGCATGCTCGCCGACCAGCTGGCACTCGACGACCGGTGAGCGGCGGCAAGGGCCCGCTCGAGGGCGTCCTCGTCGCCGATTTCTCCCGCGTGGTGGCGGGGCCGTTCGCCACGATGCTGCTGGGCGATCTCGGCGCCGATGTCATCAAAGTCGAACGGCCCGGCGCCGGAGACGACACGCGGGGTTTCGGCCCCCCCTTTGTCGACGGTGAGAGCTCCTACTACCTGAGCATCAACCGAAACAAGCGCGGCGTCGCCTGGGACCTCGGCTCCGAGGACGGCCGGCGCAAGGCGCGACGACTGGCCGAGCGGGCGGATGTCGTCGTCGAGAATTTTCGCCCCGGGACGGCTGCGCGCTTCGGGCTCGGCTACGACGAGATCGCCGCCGCCAACCCCCGCGTCGTGTACTGCTCGGTGTCGGGCTTCGGCACGACGGGTGCCGGGGCCTCGATGCCGGGCTACGACTTCCTCCTGCAGGCCGTCGGGGGCCTCATGTCGGTCACCGGTGACGACGGGGGTGAGCCCCGCAAGGTCGGCGTCGCCGTCGTGGACGTCCTCACCGCCCAGTTCGCCGCCAACGCCATCATCGCCGCCCTCTACGAGCGCGAGCGGTCGGGCAGCGGCCAGCGCGTCGAAGTCAACCTCCTCTCGTGCCTGTTGTGCGCCCTCATCAATCAAGCCTCCACCTACGTGACGACCGGCACGGTGCCCCGGGCGATGGGCAACCGCCATCCGAGCATCGCCCCCTACGAGACATTGTGGGCAGCCGACCGGCTCCTGGTCGTGGCCGTCGCCAACGACACCCAGTTCGCGGCGTTTGCGGACGCCCTCGGCCTCTCGTGGATGACGAGCGACGAGCGGTTCGCGCGCAACGCCGCCCGCGTCGCCCACCGGGGGGAGATGCTGGAGGTCCTACAAGGCGAGCTCCATCACCGTCCGGCGGCTGAGTGGCTGCCGATCATCCAGGCCGCCGGCATCCCCTGTGGCATCGTGAACGACATCGCCCAGGCCTTCGACTTGGCCGAGGGGCTCGGCTTGGATCCGGTGGTGCGCCTGCCCCGCTCCGGTGAGCCCTACTCGGCGGCGGCGGGCGAACCGTCCGGGGAGTCGCAGGTGCGAAACCCGATGGGTTTCTCCCGCACACCCATCTCCTACCGTCTCGCCCCGCCCGGCCTGGGCGAGCACACCACCGCCGTCGAGAGCGAGCTCGGCCTGGATGGCGGTTAGGCGAACACGGCCTCGTAGGTCGTGCCGTCGGGATGCGACGCCACAGGCCCGAGGAAGATGTCGAGCTCGCCCATCTCGGCATGGACGGCGCGGTGGACGACCTGCTCCAGCACGGGTGATGGCGGGCCGTGGAACTGCAGGCAGAACGGTTGACGGTACCCCGGCCGTTCCGGCAGCCGCACGACGTTCGTGAGGCGGATCTCGAGAGGATCCGACCCCGTCGCGACGATCTCGAACGCGCTGCCGAGGGCGGCCTCGAACTCGGCAGCGGTCAGTGAGGCGAGATCCCGCACGGCCGTTCCATCATGACATGGGCGCCGTCGACGGCTCGCCGGACAAGTCCGAGGCGCTCCCAGAAGGCGAGCGCCTCGTTGTCCTGGGCGACATGGCATCGCACGGGGAGACCGGCGGCATCGGCCTCCTCGAAGAGCTGACTGACGAGCTGCCCGCCGACACCGGCTCGACGGAAGCGGGGGAGGAGAGCGATCTCCACGATCCGGATCTCGTCGCCGGGCCGATCGACGATGAGCCGTCCCGCCGGGTCGCCACCGACCGAGATGACGGAGTGGGTGGCTCGTGGGTAGATGGCGGCGAAGTGGCGAGTCTGCGCCTCGAACTGCATTCGGACGAAGGCGTCCGCGTCCCGCTGTGATCTCGCCAGCACCTCCACCTCGAGAGCCCGCGTGGAGGCATAGATCGACAGGAGGAAGCTTGCATCCTGGGGAAGGAGCACGTCGCGTGTGCTGGGTCCACCGCTCATGGAAGCACGAATCGTAGCCAGCGAGTCCGTGAGGCGAGCTATCCTGAGCGTACCGGGTGAAGTCCGGGTGGGTCCCGAGAAAGCAGACGGGCGCATGGGACGATGAATGGGGCGGCCCCCGTTTCCCGCCGGGTGTTCCTCGGCGGCGCCACTGCTGTGGCCGTGCTAGGCGCAGCTCCTTCCTCTTTGCGCAACGTCGTGACGCCACGGCGCAAGTGTCTGTTGAAGCGCTCGACCTTCATGCCGTTGCGGGGCACAACGTTCAGGATGACCGGAGTGGGCGATGATGTCGACGTCACGCTCGCCGAGGTCAACGACCTTCTCCCGCGGCAGGCCGGTGATGAGCATCGATTCGCCTTGGTGTTCCTCCCGCCTTCCGGCCATGCAGGTTCCCAGGGCATTTACACCTTCCGGCACCGGGACATCGGCGCCGTCGCCCTGTTCGTCGCCCCGGTCGGTAGGGGTGTCGATAGGCCCCGCTACGAGGCCGTCATCAACCGCTTATGACCGCAGCCGACCGCGAAGGAGACGACGATGGCTGACCCGTTCCTCGGTGAGATCAGGATCCTCCCGTTCAACTTCGCCCCGTCGGGTTGGGCGTTGTGTGCTGGTCAGCTGCTGCCGATCAACCAGAACACCGCCCTCTTCTCCCTGCTCGGCACGACCTACGGCGGCGATGGCAAGAGCACCTTTGCCTTGCCCGATCTGCGAGGACGAGTGCCCCTCAGCTTCGGGCAGGGCAGCGGTCTGCCGGCCTACACCCTCGGCGAGGAAGGCGGATCCGACACCGTGAAGCTCCACCACGACCAGATGCCGGCCCACAACCACCTCGTGCGGGCGAACGACGGTGCCGCCACCGCCGACAAACCGGCCGCGGCCGTGTTGGCCCGCACCCGTAGCGATGCGTACGCCGCTTCGTCCGATGGCACCACGATGGATGCGAACATGCTCGACGCCGCCGGGCGGGGCCATCCGGTGAGTGTTGTCCAGCCGTACCTCGCCTTGAACTTCTGCATCGCCCTGGTCGGGATCTTCCCTTCGCGTAACTGACGGGCAGGCGCCTCTGCTAGGGCTTGCCCTCGTCGGCTTCCTTCACCCAGATCGGGGTGCGCTTCGCGGCCCAGGACCGTGAGATGCGGCCCGTCAGCATCGATTTCAGCTGCTCGGGGGAGTTGAGGGCGATGTAGATGTGACCGACGACGCCGATCGCGATGGCGATGAAGCCGATGTCGTGCACGAGGGTGGCGCCCTGTTGCCAGTTGATCCAGCTCGGGGGAGCGAAGCGCATGAGGACGCCGGTCGCGAGCATGACGACCATGCCGCCGCCCACGAAGGCGGCTTCGGCTTTCTGGCCGCCGTTGAACTTGCCGAGGGGCGCCCTCGGACGCCGCTTGGGGTGGAACCAGTCCCAATCGGCCGCTGTCCAGCGGTCGAAGCGCCGTAGGTCGCGGACGAGCCGCTCCCGCCAGGGGCCGGCGACGCCGACGATGAGCGGCAGGAGGAGGGCGAGCCCGCTGTAGACGTGGATGTTCTCGACGATGCCGCGGTGCCCGACGACAAGGGCGATGGAGGGGATGTAGAGGATGGCGCCCGTGGCGATGAGCTCGAGCATGAGGACGGCTGTCGTCCAGTGGACGGCACGCTCGACCTTGTCGAAGCGCTCAAGGGTCGTGCGCGGGCGAGGGGCGGGCTGGTCGGTCCCGGGGCGCGCCTGCAGGCTCACGGGCTCCCGCCGATCCAGCCGTTCACGGCGTAGCCGTAGTTCTCCCAGTAGCCGGGGATGACCTCGTTGATGACCTCGATGCGGTCGAGCCACTTGATCGACTTGTAGCCGTACATGGGGGCGACGTAGAGGCGCACGGGCCCACCGTGCTCCGGCGTGACGTCGTTGCCGATCATGCGGTCGGCCACGAGGACGTCGGGCAGCTGCGCCTGGCTGATCGTCAACGACTCTGTGTAGACGCCGTCGCCGGAGAAGAAGCGCAGGGCCGTCCCCCCGCGCTGTACGCCGGCACGGTCGAGGACGTCGGCGAGCCTGACGCCTTCCCAGTGGACGCTCGGGACGCGCCAGCCGGTGACGCATTGGAAGTAGTGCACGAGCTTGGTGCGCTTCATCGACCGCAGGTCGTCGACGGAGAGGTCGAGGCGCTGGTCGACCATGCCGTCGACGGTGAGACGGTAGGACGCCGGCGAGATGATCGGGATCGAGCCCGTGACGGTGTAGATGCGGAACTCGTCGGCTCCCGGGACGAGGGCGCCGAGGCCTCCTAGATCGCTGCTGATGCGGGTGAGGGTCCCGCCGACGGCGTTGTCGATGCTCGCTCCGAAGGCGATGCCGGCGGCGCCGAGCGTGGCGATGCCGAGGACGGCACGGCGTCCCACGTGGGTGGACGGCGCGGGCTCAGTCCGGTCGTCGTCGCTCGGGTCGTCGTTGTGGTCGTCGTCGCTCATGGCGTGCCTTGCATGTGCGTCAGTCTTGTCGCGTGCGAGCCGCTCGCGGTGGCGGGCTTGACCTCTCAGTCTGCAGTACGGCGCCCGGCGTTACACCGATTGCCTCCTCAGCCGTCCTCGGCCTCGCTGCCTTCGCCCGGGCGGTCGTCACCGCCGAGGCGGACGAGGGCGTTGACGATGGCCGCCGCCACGGCCGAGCCGCCGCGTTCGCCCACGTTCGAGATGGTCTCGAGGTGGGCGGTTCGCCGCAGACGGTCCTTCGATTCCGCCGCCCCGACGAAGCCCACCGGCACACCGATCACGAGCGCCGGGCTCACCGCGCCCGCCTCGACCAGGTCGAGGAGCTGCTCGAGGGCGGTCGGGGCACAGCCGACGACGAAGACGGCGCCGTCAGGGTGCGCAGTGGCGGCGAGCTGCATGGCGAAGGCGCTCAGCGTCTGGCCCGCCCTTCGTCGGAGCGGTCGGGCACGACCGAGGAAGCACTCCGTCGGGACGCCCCCGATGCCGGCACGCACCATCTCGACGTCGACGACGACGGGCGCGTCGGCCGCGAGGGCGTGCAGCCCGGCGTCGACAGCGGACTCGGTCAGGCGGAGGGAGTTGGCGAAGCCGAGGTCAGCCGTGGCGTGGATGACACGGGCGACGACCGCCCGCGGCCCGCTCGGCAGGTGGGACAGGTCGATCCTCGCCCCTAGCCGGCGGTAGCTCTCCGTCTCGATCGGGTGCGTCACGGCGTCTCGAGCTCGATGGCATCCCGGGGACAGACCTCGACGCACTCGCCGCAGCCCGTGCAGCGTTGCAACAGGACGGCCGGCCGACCCGGCGCCGGCACGAGGGCGTGTTGCGGGCAGGTAGCGAGGCAAGCGCCGCAGGCGGTGCAGCGCCCGGAGATCGCCAGGGCGACGGTCACGAGCCGGTCCCGTGGCGGCCATAGCCGCGGGGCGTCACCATGCGGCCGCCGATGATCCGCGTGGCCGAGGAGCCGATGAGCACGCACGTCGTCATCCCTACCAGGTCAGGGTCGAGGCAGGCGAGCGTCGTGATCGTCGTGGAGGCGTCCGGCCGGCCAACGTCGGTAGCGAGGCCGACGGGCGTTTCCGGCGATCGCGTCTCCAACAGAAGGTCACGGACCGCCCCGAGCTGCCAGTGGCGCCCCTTCGACTTCGGGTTGTAGATGGCAAGCACGAGATCGGCATCGCGGGCGGCGATCACCCGCGAGACGATGACGTCCCATGGCGTCAGCAGGTCGGAGAGCGAGAGCACGACGTGGTCGTGCCCGAGGGGGGCGCCCAGCTGGGCGGCGGCTGCCAGGGCGGCCGTGACGCCAGGCACGACGGTGACGGCGACGCTCGTGCCGGCCGCCTCCTCCAGGACGAGCGAGGCCATCGCATAGACGCCCGGGTCTCCGGAGCACACGACGGCCACGCGGGCGCCGCCGATGGCGTGGGCGACGGCGGAGCAGGCGCGCTCGACTTCGGCGCCGATGGGCGAGGCGATGACCTCCTGCGACGGTCCGAGCAGGTCACGACACTGCGCGACGTACGGCTCATAGCCGATGACGACCTCGGCGGATCGAACGGCCGCCTCGGCGTCAGGGGTACGGGCGCCCGCACCGCCGGGCCCGAGGCCGACGACGGCGATCTGGCCGCGCGGCCGGGCTGCGCGGGCGAGGGCGACAGTGGAGTGGGGGGCGACACGTTTCGGGAGGACTAAGACCGCCCCCGGCCCGGCCGCCAACAGGGCGGCCGCTTCGGCCACGCTCGAGGTGCCGACCGCCGCCTGCACCACCTCCGAGGGGTTCGGCACCTCCATGGCCGCCAGCTCGTCGCTGCGGTAGGCGATGACGGGGAGACCCAGGGACTCGATGGCGGGCTCGCCGGCGCGGCGGTCGATCGTGGCGATCGCCCGCAGGCTCAGCCGGCTGAGCCCGGCTTCCGACAACGCCTCCGCCAAGAGCTCGTCGACCTCGGCGAGCGGCGGGCCGCTGGAGGCTCCGATGCCGGCCACGAGCGACGGCGGCCGCAGGAGGGCGGTGCCCGCTCCGGAGGACTTGGAGAGCTCGTCGCTGATGACGAGTGTGGGGGCGGCCCCATCGGCCGGGGCTGGGCAGGCGTCCAACGCCCGAGCGAGGGCAGGCGGCAGCGGCCAGTCGCGCCGGTTGCGGACCGAGAGCGGGCGCCCGTCGAGGAGGGCGGCCGTGACGGCCGCCACGTCGCCCTCCACCGGGTAGCCCGACAGTCGGTCGATCGCCGGCGTTCTCGTGACGTCCGTGGCCGTCGTCACGACGGCCGTGGCGCCGAGGAGCTGAGCCACGTCGCTTGCGAGGTCGTTGGCGCCGGCTGCGTGACCGCCGAGGAGGGCGACGGCGAAGCGGGCGCCGTCGTCGACACACACGACAGCGGGGTCGGTGTCCTTTCCCTCGAGAAGGGGGGCCACGATGCGCACGCAGGCCCCGACGGCGGCGACGAGCACGAAACCGTCGACGTCACCCCAACGATCCCGCACACTGCGGGCGAGGCTGCCGTGCAGGTGCTCGTAGGGGAGGCGGGCGGTCAGCGCCCGCCCCCGCTCGGTCACCGAGATGGCCAGGATCCTCACGCTGGCCCCCAGCAGACGAAGACGGGATCGAGGGCCGCCAGTCGGATGCTCGAGTCCGGCAGCCGGATCCCCCGACTGACGGCGAGCTGCAGGAGGTTGCCGAGGCGGTCGGCTGCTGCGAGGGCCCGCTCCATGGAGGCAAAGGTGGCGACGACGCGCCCGCCGGGGGCGAGGCGGGCGAGCACGGCGTCGAGCACGGACAGCCCGCCGCCCCCGACGACGACGCGGTCGGGATCCGGCAGGGCATCGAGGGCTTCGGGTGCTCTCGCCTGCAGCACTTCGATGCTCACGCCGTGGCGGGCGGCGTTGGCGCGGATGCGGGCGGCGTCTTCCGGCGCCTGCTCCACGGCGAAGACGCGCACGCCGGGAGCGAGGGAGGCAGCTTCGATCCCGATGCTGCCCGAGCCGGCGCCCACGTCCCAGAGGACCCCTGCGGCCGGGAGCGCCAGCCGTGCGAGCACGACGGATCTGACCTCGGCTTTGGTGATCATGCCCTCGCGGTGCTCGTAGTCACCCTCGTCGAGGCCGAACCTCGCCGGTGGCCTCAGGGGCGCGGCCGAGACGACGGGAGCTGCCGGTCCGAGACCGCTGCCGGTCAGGAGCAGGACCACGCTGAGCGGCGGGAACGTGCCCGCCGCCAGCCATTCGGTGCTGGGGCCTTCGCTCACCGATTCGCCGTCGAGGCCGAGCTCGGAGGCAACGACGACCCGGTCGAAGCGAGCGCGGCGGCGGTTGAGCTCCGCGCCGATGCGTTCGGGCGGGTTGTCGGGCGACGTCAACACGGCCACCTTCCGACCGGCCCCGGCGGCGGCGACCGCTTCCTCGAGGGTCCGGCCGTGGGCGGACACGACGACGGCGTCGTCCCAGGGCAGCCCGATGCGGGCGAAGGCGCACGCCACGCTCGAGAGGGCGGGGCGCACGTCGAGTCCTCCCGGTCCGAACCGCTCGGCCAGCACCCGTCCGATGCCGAAGAAGCCCGGATCGCCGCTCGCCAGCACCACCACCCGCCGACCGGCGGCGCGTGCCGTCTCGATGGCGTCGAGGGCGGCGGGCAGGTCGCCCGTGATCTCGATCGTCTCCGGCCCGGCGGGGGCGACCGAGTCGAGGAGGCGGCGGCCGCCGGCGATGACGTCGGCCTCGGCAAGGGCGACCTGCTCGGCCGCCCCGAGCGCCCCGCCGCCCGCGGGCGGTACGCCCACGACGACGATCGTCCGCTGGCTCATCGGGCGGAGGCCGCCGTCGGTGGCTCGCCCGCCCAGGCGAGCACGCCGTCGCCCTCGAAGTCCGACATCCACACGCTCACGTCCAGCTGTCCGCCGGCGTGGGCGACACAGGAGGCCTGCGCCCGCTCGCAGAGGAGCACGAGCGGCCGCAGGTCGTCCGCCGCCATCGCCGCCTCGGCGAAGTGGCGAGCCGTGGCCGTCTCGGAGGCGGCTCGAACGAGGCGATCGTCCGCCCCGGACTCGCGGGCGATCTCGGCCAGGAGGGACGTGTCGACGTCGGTGCGGTGGAAATGGGTCATCATGACGCCGGCGGCGAGTTTCGTCAGCTTTCCTGCCATGGCGACGAGGTGGAGCGCTCGCACCCCCTTCGCGACGGCCCGCCGCAGGGCGATGCCCGTGAAGTCCCCCACCTCGACGAAGCAGACCGCGTCCAAGTCGGGCAACAACCTCCGGGCGACCGCCTCGGAGCGGTGGCCGGTGGCGAGGACGAGGTGGCGCTCGCCCTGGGCGGCGGCTACGTCGATCTGTTGGACGACGGAGGCTCGGTAGGCCGCCGTCGAGAAGGGCCGCACGATGCCGGTGGTGCCGAGGATGGAGATGCCGCCGAGTATGCCGAGGCGATCATTCGTCGTCTCGGCTGCCATCTCCTCGCCGCCGGGAACGGAGAAGGTGATCTTGAGCGGGCGGTCCGTCACCTCGGCGACGGCCTGCACGATCATGCGCCGAGGGACCGGGTTGATGGCGGGCGCACCGACGGGGAGCCCGAGTCCCGGCTTGGTGACGGTGCCGACGCCGGCACCGGCGCACAGCTCGGTCTCGACCTCGGCCGCCTCGACGGTGGCCGTCATGCGGGCGCCGTGGGTGCAATCGGGGTCATCACCGGCGTCTTTCACGACGACGGCGGTGCACGCTCGCGTCCGCTTCTCCTGCCCGGCGACGGCGGGCGCCGGCACCTCGACGGGGAAGCTCACCCGTGCACCGCCCGGCAGCGCCACCTCGACGGTGGCCGGAACCGTCCCGGTGACGAGGCCGAGAGCGGCTGCCTTGGCGGCGGCCGAGGCGCACGTGCCTGTCGTCCAGCCGGTGCGGAGGCCCTTCCGTCGAGCGGCCACGTCCTCGGGCAGCTCGGGCTCGTAGGTCACCTGACCGGGTCGGCTGGCGCATCCCGCGGTCCGGGCCGCCTCGCCACGGCCCGGCCGGCCGTCGTCCCGGGGAGCGAGCGTTTGCGGAAGCTGTGAGCGAAGCTGGGGGAATAGAGGTGGCTGCGGGCGGGGCCGTGCACGGCGTCGGGCGAGCCGACGGCATCGCCCACGAGGACGAGCACGGTGCGGGTGTGGCCGGTGGCGATGATGGCCTCGGCCAGGCGCCCGACCGTCGTCATGACGACCTGCTCATCGGGCCAGCTGGCTCGTACGATCACAGCGGCCGGCGTGGAGTCCGACCAGCCCGATCCCTCCGTCAGGAGCTGCTCTTGCAGTTCGCGTGGCCGCGCCCCCGACAAGAAGATGGCCGTCGTGGCGGCGATGGCGGAGAAGGCGGCGATGGTCTCTCGTGCCGGCATCGACGCCTTCGTGCGCCCGCCGAGTCGGGTGACCACGACGCTCTGGGCGATCTTCGGGAGCGTCAGCTCCCGACCGATGGCGGCCGCGGCGGCCGCCAGCGAGCTCACTCCCGGCACGATCTCGTAGGGCCGGCGGTTGCGCAGGCACCAGTCGATCTGCTCCTGGATGGCGCCGTACAGGGCGGGATCCCCGGAGTGGAGCCGGACGATGTGGCGAGCGGGGTGGCGCTCGTAGACGGCGAGGACGTCCTCGAGGGTCATGGTGGCCGAGTCGTGCACCTCGGCCTCGGGTCGGGCGTAGGTGAGCAACGCCTCGGGCACGAGCGAGGAGGCCCAGATGACGACGTCCGCCTGTGCGAGGCGCTCCGCCCCCCGGATCGTGATGAGGTCGGCGGCGCCCGGGCCCGCCCCCACGAAGCTGATCAGCCCGCTCGCTTTCACCACCGTCCGCTCCGGCGCTTCGGCGGCACGATGATCGTGGCGAGGTACGTCGCCGGTTGGCCGCCTGAGTCGGCGACGGCCGCCACCCGCTCGCCCTCTAGCCCGAGGAGCTCCCCGACGACGGCGCCCTCGAGGCGCCCGGCACGCTCGAGCGCCTCGGCGATGGCGGGGAGGTGGCGCCCGCCCTTGTAGACGACGACGGCGGCGTCGAGGTCCTCGACGGCCATCTCCACGTCGCCGGGGCCGTCGAGCGCCGTGACGAGGCGGAGCGATTCGGAGCCGTCGAGGAGGGCGACTCCCGTGCGGGCGGCCAGCTCCTGGAAGGCCATGATGCCGGGGACCGTCTCGATGCGCACCTGTGGGCGGAGCCGCCGGAGGGCGTCGGTGAGGGCCGAGAACGTCGAGTAGATGTTCGGGTCGCCGAGGGTGACGAAGGCCACGCGCTCTCCGCTGTCGAGGTGCGGCAGGAGGCGTTCTGCCGCCGCCGCGTGGGAGGTTCTGCGGTCCGGCCCCATGTCGAAGGTGAGCCGCTCGATGACGAGGTCCGGGGCGGCGCCGCGTACGATCGCCTCGGCGCGCCCGGCGGCATCCGGACCGAGTGACGGTGCCACGATCCGGTCCGCTCGCCGGAGTTGGTCGAGCGCCCGCACCGTGAGCAGATCGGGGTCGCCGGGGCCGACGCCGACGCCGACGAGGACGCCGCTGGACAGCTCGACGTCGGCGCTCATCACCTCACCCTACGGCGTGGCGTCGAGTGCGGTCTCTGTGCCAGATGGCCGCCGCCCGCACGAAACGCTCTGCCGGCGCCGGATCCGCTCCGAGGTGCAGGTGCAGGTAGGTGGCGAGCATCGACTTCGAGGCGTGCCCCTCCTGCCAGGACTCCCGGTGGTTGCTGAGCTCGAGGGCGTCGCCTGCCGGCTCGAGCCGCGAGTAGTGGAACTCGTGACCGCGAAGGCGCTTGCCCGCCGGCGCCACCGGGTTGTCGCTGCGGACCCTCGCCGTCCGGTACCCGAGGGTGAGCTTCGACGTCATGGTGGCCGTGGCAGGCACGACCCCGCAGAGCGGGCGGTCGTCGAGGGCGCGGGCAAGCCAGAGGAGCCCGCCGCACTCCGCCCAGATCGGCAGGCCGTCTCCGGCCGCGGTCGCCACCTGCTCGAGCATCGCCCGGTTGCTCGCCAGCTGCTCGCCGTACACCTCCGGGAACCCACCACCCGCATAGAGGCCATCCACCTCAGCCGGCAGGCCGTCGTCGCCGGCGGGGTCGATCGGGAGCAACTCGGCGCCGGCTTCCTCCAGTCGTTCGAGGGTTTCGGGATAGACGAAGGTGAAGGCGCGGCCTGCCGCCACGGCGATTCTCGGTCGGTGGTCATGGCCGCCGCCGACCGCCCCGAGGGTGGTGTCGCGCGGGTCCCGCAGGCGGTAGGAGGACCGTGCCGGCGGTAGAGGGGGCGCTTCCATCTGAGGTGCCGCGGCCGCCAGGCGAGCGAGGGCGTCGAGGTCGACACTGCGTTCGACGGCGCCGGCGAGCGTCTGGAGGGCAGCCAGGATCTCGTTCGGTCGCTCGGCGACGGGGACGAGCCCGAGGTGGCGGTCACGCCACGCGAAGGCCGGATCGCGGCGGAGGGCACCGAGGACGGGGAGGTCGGCGAGAGCTCGCCGGAGGCTGTCTTCGTGGGCATCCGAGCCGACGCGGTTGAGGATGACGCCGTGCACGGGCACCTCGGCCGACCAGGTGGCGAACCCATGGACGAGGGCAGCCACGGACTGGTTGATGGCGGAGGCATCGACGACGAGGACGACGGGCGTCTTCGTGAGGACAGCGACGGAGGCCGTGCTGGCGAGGGCGAGGCGGGCAGGCGTGGCCATGTCGCCGGCCGTCTGCTCATAGGCGCCATCGAAGAGGCCCATGACCCCTTCGATGACGAGGATGTCGCGTCCGAGGCAGGCGCGCGCCGCCAAGGAGGCGAGGAGGTCGGGTGGGTTGAGGAAGGTGTCGAGGTTGCGCGAGGGATGGCCGGTTGCGAGGCGGTGGTAGCCCGGGTCAATGAAGTCGGGGCCGACCTTGGCGGCGCCGACTTGGGTGCCCCGGCGCCGCAGCGCCGCCATGACGCCGGTGGCCACGGTTGTCTTGCCGACGCCGGAGTGGGTCCCGGCGATGAGGAGGCGGGGCCCGAGCTGGGTCAGTACTCGATTCCTTTGCGTCCGGTGATGCCTCGGTCGTAAGCGTGCTTGACCTTGCGCATCTCGGTCACCGTGTCGGCGATCTCGATGATCTCCTCCGGGGCGTCCCGCCCGGTGAGGACGACGTTCGTACGCGGGTTGCGATCGCGTAGGCCGGCGACGACTTCGGAGACCGGCACCCAGCCGTATTTCATGGCATAGGTGATCTCGTCGAGGATGAGGAGGTCGTAGAGGCCGCTCGCCAGCTTGTCCTTGGTGACCTCCCAGGCGTGCCGGCCCTTGGCGGCGGTCTCGTCGAGGTCCGTCGACTCCCAGGTGAAGCCGTCACCGAGGGTGTGCCACTCGATTCCGAGGTGGTCAGCGAGCTTGCGCTCGCCCGTCTTCCACTTGCCGCTCTTGACGAATTGCACGACGCCGACCGTCCATCCCCGCGCCCACCCTCTCCCCATGACGCCGAAGGCAGCCGAGGACTTCCCCTTTCCGTGGCCGGTGTTGACGAGGATGAGCGAGTCGCGGGGCACTGCTGGAACGGTAATGCGTTCCCGCGGGGCTCTGGGGCTGCCGGTGGCCCGCTACGGTGCCCGCATGCGCTACCAGCAACTCGGCCGGTCGGGCCTCACCGTGTCGGTCGTCGGCCTCGGCGCCAACAACTTCGGCGGCCGGCTCGATCTCGAAGGCTCCCGCCCGGTCATCGAGGCCGCCCTCGACGCCGGCATCAACCTCATCGACACCTCCGACAGCTACGGGTCGAAGGGCGGTTCGGAGACGATCATCGGTGAGGTGCTGGCTTCGAGCGGTCGTCGGGACGAGGCGATCATCGCCACGAAGTTCGGTTCCGACATGGGGGGCTCGAACGGCCCGGACTGGGGGGCGAGAGCGAGCCGTCGCTACGTCATGCGAGCGGTGGAGGCGTCGCTGCGCCGCCTGCGGACGGACTACATCGACCTGTACCAGCTGCACCGGCCGGACGGGGTGAGCCCGCTCGAGGAGACCTTGTCGGCGCTGCACGATCTCGTCGTGGCCGGCAAGGTCCGCTACATCGGTTCCTCCAACCTGGCGGCCTGGCAGGTGGCTGACGCCGACTGGATCTCACGTGACCTCGGCATCAGCCGGTTCGTCTCCGCCCAGAACCACTACTCCCTCCTGTCCCGCGGCATCGAGGCCGAGCTCGTGCCCTCCTGTGTGGCTCACGGCGTCTCCGTCATCCCCTACTTCCCCCTCGCGAGCGGCTTTCTCACGGGCAAGTGGCGCCGCGGCGAGGAGCCGCCTACAGGCAGCCGCCTGGCCGAGCCGTGGGGGAGGGCGATGGCGACGGCGAACGCAGGCGGTTTTGAGATCGTCGAGGGGCTGCGAGCATTTGCCGACTCGGCCGGCGTCAGCTTGGTCTCCGTTGCTATCGGCGCCCTGGCGGCGCAGCCGGGCGTGGCGTCGGTGATTGCCGGGGCGACCTCCGCCGAGCAGGTGAGAGCGAACGCCGCCGCCGCCGACTTCGAGCCGACGCCCGAGCAGCTGGCCGCCATCGACGAGATCGCCCCGCCGGGCAGATAGGCCGCCCCGAGCGCCGGCGCTCAGTCCCCGAGCTCGCGTCTTCGGCGGGTGACGAACTCTTCGAGCTCGGAGCGGATGGCCTCGTCGAGCGGCGGTGGCTCGTAGGCATCGAGCGTCTTGGCGCAGATCTCCGACGACCGGGCGGCGGCGTCGAGGGAGCCGTCCTTCTTCCAGCGCTCGAAGTTCTTCGAGGACGACAGCATCGGCCGGTAGAAGCACTCACGGAAGCGGTCCATCGTGTGGGCCGCCCCGAGGAAGTGCCCGCCGTGGCCGACTTCCTCGTGGGCGCCGAAGGCGAGCGACTCCTCGTCGATCTCGAGGGGCGTGAACTCCACCCGCATCATCTTCAGCAGCTCGACGTCCATGATGAACTTCTCGTAGCAGCTCACGAGCCCACCCTCCAACCAACCGGCGGAGTGCATGACGAAATTCGTGCCGGCGAGAAACGTCGGCAGCAACGTCATCAACGCTTCGTAGGCAGCCTGGGCGTCGGCCGTCTGGCTGGAGGTCAGGCAACCGCCGGAACGGAACGGCAGATCGAAGTGGCGGGCGAGCTGCCCGGTGCAAAGCAAGCCGATGGCCGACTCGGGCGTCCCGAAGGTGGGCGAGCCGGACTGCATGTCGATGTTCGAGAGGAACGAGCCGAAGATCACCGGGCAGCCGGGAGCGATCAGCTGTGAGAGGGCGATGCCGGAGAGGGCCTCCGCCAGCTGCTGGACGAGCGCCGCCGGGATCGTGACGGGCGACATCGCCCCCATCAGCAGGAACGGCGTCAACACGACGGGCTGGTGCGCCCGGTTGTACTCGAATTGCGCATCCAGCATGCGGTCGTCCCAGCGCAAGGGGGAGTTGCAGTTGATGAGCGAGATCGTGGCGGGTGTCTGCCGAATGGCGTCCGGTCCTCCGAAGAGGATCTCGCTCATGGCGATCGTGTCTCTCGCATTCGGGCCCGACACGACGTTGCCCATGTAGATCTTGTCGGTGAGGGTCTGGAGGGCGAAGATCATGTCGAGGTGCCGCGAGTCGAGGGGGGCGTCGTTTGGCTCGCAGATGACCCCGCCGGCGGAGTCCAGCTCGGAGAAGCTCTGCGCCAGCATGGAGAAACGGCGGAAGTCCTCCATCGTGGCGTCTCTCCGCACCGAGCCCTCCCGCACGAAGGGGGGACCGTAGACGCCGGAGAAGACCATGTGGTCGCCGCCGATGTGGACGGAATTCGCCGGGTTGCGAGCCTGCACGTCGAACTGACGAGGGGCGAGGGCGACTTGAGCGAGCACGAAGTCAGGGTCGAGGTAGACGACCTCGCCGTCGGTCTTCTGGCCGGCGGCGGCGAACAACTCGACCGCTTCCGGCTTGGCGAACTGCACGCCGATCTCCGACACGATCCGCCGCCAACCTTTGTCGAGGACGCCGATTGCGTCTTCGGAGAGGATCTCGTAGCGGGGCATGCGGTTCAGGAACATGACCACCTCGTCGGATTAGGTATGGTAACTTCACTATCACATAGTAGAACTGCGTTCCGCAACATGGAACAAGTCGTCCGCAGCCGCCGCCGACACGCCTAGCTCAGCTACCACCTCGCGAGATATCGGATCCGATGACCGACCCGACGAACTCCTCCAACCCAACGGGTACACAGGCCGTAGACCGGGCCGCCCGTCTGCTCACCGAGATCGTCGACTCCCACGAGGCGGTGACGTTCTCCGAGCTGGCGGCGGTCACCGGACTCGCCAAGAGCACGACGTCGCGTTTGCTGTTCGCTCTCGAGCGCCACGGACTCGTCCGCAGGGAAGCCAGCAACGGCTACCGCCCGGGCGCCGTCTTCATCCGGTATGCCTGGAAGGCGGGCCGCGAGGCGGATCTCGTCGAGATGGCGCAGCCGTTTCTCGAGCGGTTGGGCGATCGCACCGGTGAGACAATCAACCTCGGCACGACGAGCCGTGGACTCGTCGAGCAGATCGCCCAAGTGGACAGCCGTTACGTCCTCGGGGGCACGAACTGGGTCGGGCGCGCCCTTCCGCTGCATGCCACCGCCCAAGGCAAGGTCCTGCTCGCACATGGCGCCGCCCAGCTCCCGGCCGGGCGGCTCGAGCGCCTGACCGAGCACACGATCACGAACCGGGCGGCACTGGCTGCCCAGCTCGACGACGTGCGCCGGCGCGGCTACGCGGTTACGGCCGAGGAGCTCGAACCCGGGCTCGTCGCCATCGCCTCGCCCGTCTACCGGGAGGGGGGCGCCGTCGTGGCGGCGTTGTCCGTCTCCGGGCCTGTCACGCGCCTCAGCCCGGCGTGTCTCGGCGACGTCTCCGCCGCCTGCGTTGCCGAAGGCACTGGACTGTCACACCTGCTCGGTCACCGTCCACGAAGGGAGGGAGCGGCATGAACGAACAAGAGCTCCTCGCTCAGCTCTACGACTTCACGCTCGTCGGCAACGCCCCCGAAGTACTCGAGCTCACCAATGCCGGCCTCGAGATGGGGATCACGCCCGAGTCGCTGCTGTTCGACGCCCTCATCCCCTCGCTCGAGGAGGTCGGCGCCCGCTTCGAACGCGGCGACTTCTTCGTCCCGGAGATGCTCATCGCCGGACGGGCGATGGCGGGCGCTCTCGAGCGCCTTCGGCCGCTGCTGGCCGAGACCGGGGTCGAGTCGGTCGGGACGTTCGTCATGGGCACGGTCAAGGGCGATGTCCATGACATCGGCAAGAACCTCTGCAACATCATGCTCGAGGGCGCCGGCTTTCATGTCATCGATCTCGGGGTGCAGGTGTCGCCGGAGAAGTTCGTGGCGGCGGTGGAGGAGCATCAGCCGGACATCGTGGGCTTCTCGGCCTTTCTCACGACGACCATGCCGATGTTCAAGGCCAACATCAACGCCCTCGAGAAGGCCGGCCTGCGCGACAAGGTCATCGTCATGGTCGGGGGCGCCCCCGTCACCCAGGAGTACGCCGACGCCGTCGGCGCCGACGGCTATGCAGCCGATGCGTCGACTGCCGTGAGTCGTGCCAAGGAGTTCATGCAGCGGCTCCGCAGCGTGCAGCCGGTCTGAGCTGAGAAGCAGCCCGAGACCACCCGCGAGCAACCGGAAAGACTGGTAGACGTGCACACCGTTCTCCGTTCGTCGTCGAGAGAAGTCCTCATCGGCCACGATCAGCCGTTCTGCATCATCGGGGAGCGGATCAACCCGACCGGTCGCCGGATCTTCCAGGAGCAACTGCGGGCAGGCGATCTCTCCCGCATCGAGATCGACGTCGCCGACCAGGTGGCCGGAGGGGCCATGGTGCTCGACGTCAACATGGGCGTTCCGCTCGCCGACGAGGCCGACTTGATGGTGAAGGCCGTGCAGCTCATCCAGAGCCTGACCGATCTGCCGCTCGTGATCGACTCCTCCATCATCGAGGTCCTCGAGGCGGGCCTCGCCAGCTACGACGGCAAAGCGCTCGTCAACTCCGTCACGGCCGAGGACGCCCGCATGGAGGCGATCCTGCCGCTCGTGAAACGCCATGGTGCCGCCGTCATCTGCCTTCCGAACGACGAGGAGGAGATCCCAGAGTTTCCCGAGCGGCGCCTCGAGCTCGTGCGCAAGATCGTCGATGTCGCCCACGGTCGCTTCGGCATCCCGCTCGAGGACATCCTCATCGACCCGCTTGCCATGCCCATCGGAGCGGACACGGTCCTCGTGCGTCGCACCCTCGAGACGATCTCGCTCATCCGCGAGGAGTTCGGGCTCAACATGACCCTCGGCGCTTCCAACGTGTCCTTCGGCATGCCGGACCGGGCCGTCATCGGCGCCACCTTCCTGCCCATGGCCATGATGGTGGGGCTGACGAGCGCCATCATGGACGCGCGATCACCTGCGATCGTTCGGTCCGTCAAGGCGGCCGACCTGCTGCTCGACCGCGACCCGTGGGGGGCGGCCTGGATCGCCCGCCACCGCGCCGAGCAGGCGCAGGCCAAGGTCGACGCCGATGGGCCGGACGTACCGGCCGCTCCGATCGGAGCGAGCTGAGCCGGCGTGCGGCCAGTGCGACGGGTGCGACCACGCCGATCAGGCCGGAGAGCCCGGGCGGCGCGACGGCAGCCATCGAAGGCCGGCGGGCCGTGACGGCCGTGCACGAGGGGGTCGGGCGGGTCGATCTTCGTTTCGAGCCGAGTGGCCGCCAGGTCCGCGTGCCAGCCGGAGTCACCCTGTTCGACGCCGCCAGCTGGAACGGCATCGCCATCGATTCAACGTGCGGCGGCCATGGCACCTGCAAGAAGTGCAAGGTGCAGGTCGTCGCCGGCGACGCCCCCATCACCTCCCTTGACACGCGGGCGTTCGTGCCCGACGAGCTGCGAAAGGGCTGGCGCCTCGCCTGCCGGGTGGAGGTCACCTCTGACCTGCAGGTGGACGTGCCACCCCTCGAGACGCGACCGAAAGCCGCCACGGTTGGCGTCGGTCGCAAGGTCATCCTTCGCCCGGCCGTGCAGAAACGCCACCTCGTCCTCTCCACCCCCTCCCTCTCGGACCAGACGAGCGACGTCGAGCGCCTGCTGGCAGCCATGGACGACCTCGAGCTCCGGATCGACCTGCATGCCCTCCGCCGCCTCGGCAAGCTGCTGCGGGCCGATCATGGCAGCGGCCCGGACGCCGGCGTGACGGCGGTCGTCGTGGACGACGTCCTCATCGACGTGGAGGCGGGGGACACGAGCGAGCGCATCTTCGGGATCGCCTTCGACCTCGGCACGACGACCGTCGTGGCCACCCTCCTCGATCTCGCCACGGGGACGCCCGTCGCCGTGAGATCCAAGCTGAACCCGCAGCAGACCTTCGGGGCTGACGTCATCACGCGGATCAGCACGATCATGATGGACGAGCTGGCGCTCGAGCGGCTGACGGGCCTCGCCCACAGCGTCCTCGACGAGCTTGCCCACGACGTCTGCGCAGAAGGAGGCGTGCAGCCGTCCGAGGTCTACGAGATCGCCGTCGCCGGGAACGCCACGATGACCCATATCGTCCTCGGCGTCGACCCGGAGTCGCTCGGCATGGCGCCGTTCGTGATGACGGCGCGCCAGTGGCCCGAGATGCTCGCCACCGACCTCGGCGTCCAGGTGCATCCGCGGGCCAGAGCCGTCGTGTTCCCCGCCCTCGGCGCCTACGTCGGCGGGGACATCATCTCGGGCCTCCTCGCCTCCGGCATGGACCGCGACCCGCGGACGCGTCTGTTCATCGACATCGGGACGAATTGCGAGATCGTCCTCGGCAGCAACGAACGGCTGCTCGCCACGGCGGCGCCCGCCGGCCCGGCCTTCGAAGGCGCTGCGATCCGATGCGGCATGCGGGCTTCGGCCGGGGCGATCGAGGGCGTGCGCATCTCCGCCGAAGCCATCGAGCTGACCGTCATCGGTGACGTCGAGCCCATCGGCCTGTGCGGCTCCGGCCTGGTGGACGCCGTGGCAGAGCTGGTGTCGCTGGGGCTCGTGGACGCCTCCGGGCGTTTCCTGCCGGAGGAAGAGGCCGCCCGGATGGCGCCCGCGGTGGCGCCCCGCCTCACCGTCGTTGGCGCCGAGCGCGTCTTCGTGCTGCATTGGCGCGGCGAGGCGGAGCGATCGATCTACCTCTCGCAACGAGACGTCCGCGAACTGCAATTCGCCAAGGCCGCCATCGCCACGGGATGGACGCTCCTGCTGGAGGACGCCGGTATCGAGCCCGGGGACGTGCAGCAGGTTCTCCTCGCAGGCTCGTTCGGCAGCTACCTCTCTCCGGCGAGCGCCGTCCGCCTCGGGCTGGTTCCGAAGCTCCCGGTCTTGCGCGTCGTGAGCGCCGGCAACGTCGCCGGCGAAGGGGCGAAGATGGCTTTGCTCAGCGTGCGCGAGCGCGCCGGAGCCATGGCGTTGTTGGAGGAGGTGGACTATGTCGAGCTCTCCGACCGCGCTGACTTCAACGACCGTTTCGTCGAGCTACTGCAGTTCCCCGCCTGACAGCCCGGCCCGCCGGGCCCGCGATCAAAAGCCGGTCGCCATCATCGCCTGCGGCGCCATCGCCGGCGAGGTGCGGGCGGCCATCAGGCGAAGCGGTCGAGGGAGCGAAGACGTCGAGGTTCACACGCTCCCGCCCCTGCTGCACAACCGCCCGCAGCTCATCGCCGGCGCCGTCGAACGCCTCATCGGCCACCTGCAAGCCGCAGGCCGCACGGTCGTGGTCGCCTACGCCGACTGCGGAACCTACGGCGCCCTCGACGACGTCTGCCGCCGCCTTTCCGTGCGACGGCTCCGGGGGCTGCACTGCTACGACGTCTTTGCGGGGGCTTCGCGGGTCGCAGACGTCTTCGCCGACGAGCCGGGAACGTACCTCCTCACCGACTTCCTCGTGCGCAGCTTCCGGCGGACCGTGATGAACCAGCTCGCCCTCGACGTCCATCCTGAGCTGTGGCCCGACTATTTCGGCAATTACCGGCGGGTCGTCTGGCTCGCCCAGCGTCCCAGCGAGGAGCTGCACCGCCAGGCGCGCTCGATCGCCGAGATGTTCGGGTTGCCCCTCGAGGTGATAGAGACGGGCACCGACCGCCTTGCAGACGAGCTGGACCTCCTGCTCGAGCAGGCGACCGTCTGAGGCCATGGTGGTCCGCCAGGGCCTGCGGGCCGCCGCTGCCGCCGTTGCGGCCGGGCGCTACGAGGTCATCCCGACGGCTAGCATCGAGGACGCCGTCCTCGAGTTCGTGCCCCCGCAGGTGACGGTGGCCGTGACGGCCTCTCCGACGAAGGGCCTCGACGCCACCTTGGAGCTGGCGGCCCACCTGTCGCAGGCGGGCTACGACGTCGTGCCCCACATCTCGGCCCGGCTCGTACGCGACGAGGCGCATCTCGCTGAGGTTCTCGCCCGTCTACAGGAGCTTCGCATCCGGGACATCTTTGTGCCTGCGGGCGATTCCGATCCCCCGGCCGGGAAGTTCGACAGCTCCCTCTCCCTCCTCGAGGCCTTGCACGCGATCGCTGAGGCGCTCGATCGCCCGCTGCCGAGAATCGGCATCACGGGCTATCCGGAGAGCCACCCCAAGATCGACGACGACGTCACGATCCAGGCGATGTGGGACAAGCGTCGCTATGCCTCCTACATCGTGAGCAACCTGTGTTTTGACGCCGACACGCTGAAGGGTTGGGTTCACCGGGTGCGCGCCCGCGGAGTCGCCCTTCCCCTGCGAGTGGGGATCGCCGGGCCTGTGGACCGCACGAAACTCATGTCGATGGCCTCCAAGATCGGTGTGGCGGATTCACTCCGCTACATGCGCTCCCACTCTTCGACCATTCTCCGGTTGAACGCCCCCGGCGGATACGCCCCCGACAAGTTGCTCGCGAGGATCGGCCCGATGCTGGCCGACCCGACCTCCAAGGTCGAAGGTCTCCACGTCTTCACCTTCAACCAGCTGCGCGAGACCGAGCAGTGGAGGAAAGAGCTGCTGGAGCGACTCCACATCACGGCGGCGCCGGGCGCTTGAGGCGCCGGCGCCGCGTGCGCTGACACACAGGTGGCGAGCCTCGTGCGCTGCAGAGTCTTGCGGTCTCAGCTATTGACGTAGAGTATACACTCAGTGTAGTGTTCGAGCATGAGCGTTCCCCTCACCCTCCTCGGCCTGCTCGAACGAGAGCCGAGTCACGGATACGACCTCAAACGCGACTACGACGCCTACTTCGGCCGGGACAAGCCGCTTCCCTTCGGCCAGGTCTACGCGACGCTCGCCCGCCTGGCACGCGACGGCAAGGTGATGCCCGGAGAGATCGAGCCGGGAGCCGGACCAGATCGCAAGCGCTACGCCATCACCGAAGTGGGCAGGAGCGAGGTGGAGGCGTGGCTCAGCGAGCCGGTGGAAGCCGAGCCGCATCTCCAGACGGTGCTCTTCGTCAAGGTCGTGCTGTCACTGATGCTGGGGCGCTCGGCCGAGCGCTACCTCGACACCCAGCGCGCCGCCCACCTCCAGCGCATGCGGGAGCTGACCGAGCTCAAGCGCATGGGCGGCTCGATCGATGCGCTCCTCGCCGATCACGGCCTCTTCCATCTCGAAGCCGATCTGCGCTGGATCGACCTGACTGCAGCCCGCCTGTATTCCTTGGCCGAGGCGGTGGAGGCATGAGTGCGGCCAAGCCTCCCGCAGGGCTCGGTAACCGAGGTTGTCTCATCGAGGCTCGCGACGTCGTTCGGTCCTTCGGCGAGACGCCGGCACTTCGAGGCGCCAGCGTCTCTGTGGCCCCCGGCGAAGTCCTCGCCATCATGGGGCCGAGCGGCTCGGGCAAGTCCACCCTGCTGCACTGCCTCGCCGGAATCCTCCTACCTGGCTCCGGGGAGATTCGGTTCGACGGTCGCCGCCTCGACACGATGCGCGAGGAGGAGCGCAGCGCCCTTCGGCGGGACCATTTCGGGTTCGTGTTCCAGTTCGGCCAGTTGGTGCCCGAGCTCAGTGCCGAGGAGAACGTCGCCCTGCCGCTGCTGCTCGGCGGTGTCCGCAGAACCGAGGCGCTCCACGAGGCGCGCACGTGGTTCGAGAGACTCGGCCTCGCCGGAACCGAGCAGCACAGATCGGGGGAGATGTCCGGTGGCCAAGCCCAGCGCGTTGCGCTCGCCCGCGGCCTCGTCGCTCGCCCCAGGGTCCTCTTTGCCGATGAGCCGACGGGATCGCTCGACTCGCTCACCGGCGAGCTTGTCATGGAGCTGCTGGTGGGCGCCTCCCGTGAGCAGGGCACCACAGTCGTCCTCGTCACTCACGAAGCCCGGGTGGCCGCCTACGCGGATCGCGAAGTCATCGTCCGCGATGGAAAGGTGACCGCCCTCGCCGCTGATCCCGTCGTCACATGATCCGCCTCGGGCTCCGCCTGACCCTGAACGGCGGGAAGGAGGCAGCCGTCCGACTCGTCGTCACCGCCGCAGCTGTGGCGATGGGAGTCTGCCTGCTGTTGTTCACCCTGGCGGGGTTCAATGCCGTGCAGGCGCAGAACACCCGAGCCGCCTGGCTCGACACCTCGTCGAGAACGCCTCCACAACTCCCCAGCGGAGGCAACCTCCCCCCCGTTCTTGGCGGCACGATTCCCCGCAGCCCTTCGCCCGGAGTCAACACCTCGACGGGACATCCACTCTGGTGGTTGTTGAGCACTGATCAGTTCGAGAGCGAGACGATCTATCGGGTGGACGTCGCCGCCACCGCAGCTGGCTCACCGGTCCCGCCGGGCATCTCGCATCTGCCCGGTCCAGGTCAGTTCTACGCCTCACCGGCGCTCAGCAAGCTGTTGTCGTCCACCTCTGCCGCCCTGCTCGGAGATCGCTTCCCCGGGCGCCTGATCGGCACGATCGGTCCGTCGGCGCTTCCGTCGCCGGACTCCCTCATCATCGTGATCGGCCACCGCTCGGCTGAACTGTCACAGGTACCGCGTGCCGAAGAGGTAAGCAGCATCGCCACGGTGCCCGGACACGGCGGCGGCCCGAATTCTCCGACCCTCAGCGCCGTGACGCTCAAAGTCATCCTCGCGGTAGGGCTCTTGGCACTGCTCGTTCCGGTGCTCATCTTCATCGGCACGGCCACTCGCATCGCAGCAGCACGTCGAGAGCAGCGCTTCGCTGCGATGCGCCTCGTGGGGGCCACGCCTCGGCAGGTCTCGATGATCTCCGCTGTCGAAGCCTCCATCGCCGCCCTCACCGGCGTGCTCGTCGGTTTCGTCCTCTTCTACCTGCTCCGTCCGGCGCTGTTGCACGTTCCCTTCACCGGTGAGCCCTTCGCGCCGGGAGATTCTGTCGCTCGGGTTGGGCGACGTCCTCGTCGTCGCCATCGGCGTCCCGGCAGCAGCCGTCCTGGCGGCACGTCTCGCGCTGCGACGCGTGCAAATCTCCCCCCTCGGCGTCAGTCGGCGCGTCACGCCGTCCGCTCCCCGGGCATACCGAATGGTGCCGCTTGTCGCCGGGGTGGCGGAGCTCGCCTACTTCGTGGGCGTCGGCCATCCGACGAGCACGGGTGGCCAGATCTGGGCCTACTTCGCCGGATGTCTCCTCATCATGGCGGGGCTGGTCATCGCCGGTCCGTGGCTCACCAAGGTCGGATCGCGGATGATGGCTCGGCGCACCAGCCGACTTTCTGTCCTCATCGCGGGGCGGCGGCTGGCCGACAACCCCCGTGCCGCCTTTCGCGCCATCAGCGGCCTCATCGTCGCCCTCTTCGTCACGAGCGTGTCCGTCGGGATCATCAGCACGATCGTCGCTGACCACGGTGCCCCAAGCGGAGGTGCCGTCGCAAGCGACACCTTGGTCGACCAGTTCATGGGACGGTTCGTCTCTACGGCCGCCGGGCCGCCGTCGACGTCCATTGCCTCGATTCCGAACGCAGTGCTGGCGGAGCTGCGCTCGATCGGCGGAGTCCAAGGCGTGACGGTGATCCACTCGGACCCCCTCGTCGGGCCGAAGGGCAACAACAGCGGCGTGGAAGGCGTCGTCTCCTGCGCCCAGCTCTCCGGCACGCCTGCACTCGGCCGCTGCGCAGCTGGAGCAGACGCCGCCACGATCACACCGAATTTCAGAAGTTCGAACGCGCTGACGAGCAGGTCGTCGGACGCGTCCACCGTCTGGCCCGCCGTCGCAATCTCTGCTGGACGCCTGCAGAGACTTCCGGTCGAATCGATCGTCGTCGGCACGAACGGTTCCAGCACGGCGATCGAGCGCGCACGGACCGTGCTCGAGGTCGCCTTGCCCTACGAGGGACCCCCCAGCACCATTGGCGGGATCGGCACGGGGAGCTCGCGGACCATCAGCGAGCTGCGGTACATGACCGACGTCGTGATTCTCGCCAGCCTGCTGATCGCCGGTTGCAGCCTGGCGGTGAGCGTGGCCGCCGGGGTGAGTGACCGCAAACGCCCATTCAGTCTCCTGCGACTCACCGGTGTTCCTCTCGCCGTCTTACGCCGCGTGGTTGCCCTCGAGGCTGCCGTTCCCCTCATCGTCATCTCCGTGGTATCGGCGGGGATGGGATTCTTGGCGGCCGACTTGTTCCTCAGATCGGAGCTCGGCGTATCGCTCCGCTCGCCGGGGATCGTCTACTACCTCATCGTCATCGCCGGGCTGGCCGCTTCGCTCGGAACCATCGCCTGCACACTCCCGCTCATCGAGCGGATCACCGGCCCCGAGATCGCTCGGAATGAGTGAGTAGCCCACCGTGGCGGCCGCAACGGCGATGGCCCGCCGCGCCCGGAACGACGCCTCTTCAGCTAGTGCCGCTGGCGCAGCGCCTCCACGAGCGCCGGCAGGATGGCGTTGACGTCGCCGATGACGGCGTAGTCGGCCCGCCCCATGATGGGCGCCTGCGGGTCGGTGTTGATGGCGACCATCACCTTGGCGCTCTGGCACCCGGCGAGGTGCTGGATGGCTCCGGAGATCCCGCAGGCGACATAGAGGTCGGGCGAGACGCGGGTGCCCGTCTGGCCCACCTGCTCGGAGTGGGGCCTCCAGCCGGCGCTCGTGACGGCCCGCGAGACGCCAACGGCTCCGCCGAGGAGCTCGGCCAGCTGCTCCACGGCCTCGAAACCGCTCGCGCCGCCGATGCCACGTCCACCGCTGACCACGACCTTGGCGTTAGCGAGGGAGACACCCGACGTGGCGTCGCGGGACTCGATCGCCCGTACGGCCATGTCGGCTTCGGCCAGATCGGGCGTGAAGCTCCTCGCCTCCGGCTCGGTGGCGTAGTCTGCCGGGCTCGGGGTGACGGCGTCGGTGGCGACGGTGAGCAGGGCCACCGACGTCTCGAGGGTCGCATCCTCGATGAGGCTGCCTCCCCAACGCTGGCGGCTGAGGCGCAAGCTCGTCGGGCCCCGTCGTTCAGCCTCGAAGCAGTTGGCGATCATCGGCAGGTGGCTGAGGGCGCCGAGGTGCGCCATGACCTCGTTGCCGTGGTCGGTGGAGGCCGCCACGACCGCCGAGGCACGCGCCGCCCCGGCGAGCTGGGCGAGCCCGGTCGCGAAGGCTCTCGGGGCGTATCCGACCGTGCGGGGGAGCACGAGCACGCACACGTCGGCGACGCCGTAGGCGCCGAGGATCTCCTGGGTGTCTCGGCTCGCGGCCGCCGACTGCCCGCTGGACGAGCCTGCCCCGGGGGCGCCTCCTGCGGGCGAGCCGGCCACGGAAGCCCGCGTCCGGCTCGCCACCACGACGGCAAGGATGTCCTCTCCGCTCTGTCGAGCGAGGGAGCGGGCGAAGGTGACCGTTCGCAACGACGAGTCGACGACGGCACCGTCGATGTCCTGCTCGACGAAGCACACGACGCTCATGAGAGCATCCCCAGCTGCTCGAGCAAGTCGACGAGCGCCGGCACGGCCTCGAGGCCGCGGCCGAGGAGGGCAGCCTGTCGCCGTTCCGACACAGGCACACGGAGGCCGTCGAGGCGCAGGCCCTCCTCCCTCCATTCGGGCTCGATCTCCTCGACGAGGGCCTTCTTCGCCCGCATTCGCCCCGGGAGCGAAGGGTAGCGGGGCAGGTTGATGCCCTCCTTCACGCTCACGACGGCGGGGAGGGGAAGCTCGAAGAGCTCCGTGACACCCCGGTACTCGCGCCGGGCGTGCGCTCCGTGGACGTCGATCTCCAGGTGCTTGATGCCGAGGGCGCAGGGAAGGCCCAGCAGGTGGGCGACGCGTACGGGCACCTGGTAGTCGCCCGTGTCGGCCGCCTCGTTGCCGAACAGCAGGAGGTCGAACGGCCAACCCGACTGCGTCTGGTGCCGTTCGGCCACGGCTGCGATCGCCTCCGCCGTGGCGGTGGGTCCCCATTCGCGGCCGTCGGTCCTCAACAAGAGGGCGGCGTTCGCCCCGACGGCGACGGCGTCGCGGAGCTGATCGGCCGCCTCAGGAGGTCCCAGGGTGAGGACCGTGACCGAACCGCCGTCCCGCTCGACGAGACGAACGGCCTCCTCGACCGCGCACTCCTCGTGCGGGCTCATGGTGAACCCGAGCAGGCGGGTGTCCACCTCGCGGTTGTCAGCCGTGAGCGAGATGCGACCGCCCACCATGGGCACGCGTTTCACGCAGACGAGGATGTCCATTACGACCTCACGCGGGCGTTCTCGGGATCGAAGAGGGGTGTGGCGCCTGCGACGGCCACCGTGACGGGGAAGCGCTCGCTCATGTACTCGACGCTCAGGTGGCCAGCGGGCACCGCAAGCTCGGGAGGCAGATAAGCGAGAAGGACGTGCTGTTGCAGCGAGGGCGCCGAGCCGGCGCTCGTCACGTAGGAGGGGCGGCCCTTGGCGTCGACGATGCGCTCACCGGCGGCCGTGAGAACGGGCTCCCCCCCGAGCATGTACCGCTTGCGGCCATCGGCCGCCGTGTGATCGTCGACGGTCAGCGTGCACAGGGTTGCGGCCGGCATTTGCTCCCGCTGGGCGACGTAGGCGGCCTTGCCGACGAAGTCCTGGCGCTTCACCGATGGCCTCGTCATGCCGGCCTCCACGAGGTTGTAGTCCGGCGTGAGCTCGTTGCCGAAGGCTCGGTAGCCCTTCTCGAGTCGCCCGGTCGTACCGTAGACGCCGATGCCGACGGGCACGAGACCGTGGGGTTGGCCGGCTTCATGCAGGCCGGCCCAGACGCGCTCGCCTTGCTCGATGGGGACGTAGAACTCCCAGCCGAGCTCGCCGACATAGGAGATGCGGGAGGCGAGGGCCATGACGCCGGCGACCTCGATCGGCCGGCAGGTGGCAAAGGCGAACGCCTCGTGGGAGACGTCGTCGGGAGTGGCAGCCGAGAGCGTGCGGCGGGCGTTCGGGCCCCAGAGGCCGATCGTCGTGAACGAGGATGTGAGGTCGGCCAGCTGGGCGGAACCGTCGGCGGGCAGGCGGTCGAGGATCCACTGCCGATCGGCCATGCCATGCAGCCCACCGGTGACGACACGGAAGTGGCCTTCGGAGAGCCGCATGACGGTGAGGTCGGCTCGAAACCCGCCCCGCTCGTCCAGGAACGACGTGTACACGACCTTGCCGGGTGCGACGTCGAGCTGGGCGACGGCCAGGTGCTGCATGGCGTCGAGGGCGCCTGGGCCGGTGACGTCGAAGATGGCGAAGGCCGAGAGATCGACGAGGCCGCAGCCCTCCCGCATGGCGAGGTGCTCGGCGTTGATGATGGGGGACCACCATCTCGACTCCCATTCAGCCTCCCGAGGCATCACGCGCTCGCCGTAGCGCTCGAGCAGGGCGGCGTTGCTCTCGTACCAGAAGGGGCGCTCCCAGCCGGCGGTCTGGAAGCAAACTGCCCCGAGTTGGCGGGTGGTCGCGTGCATCGGGGCCAGGCGGATGTCGCGCTCGTCCGCCCACTGCTCGGACGGGTGCACGATGCCGTACATCTTGTTGAAGCTCTCGCTGGCTCTCGAGGTGACGTGCCGCCGCGTCATCTGGTACGGGTAGAAGCGGGCGATGTCGGCCTCGTGGATGTCGATCTCCGGCTCCTCGCCGTTCATCGCCTGGGCGACGGCCCGTCCGATCCCCGGCCCCTCCTTGATCCAGCTCGCCGCCGCCGACCAGAGCCCGCCCACCTCCGGGGACTCCCCGAGGACGGGGTGCCCGTCGGGCGTGATGGAGATGAGGCCGTTGATGGCGTAACGGATGCCGACGCTCTCGTCGCCGAGCAGGTCCGGCATGAGCTCGAGGGCCTCGGCTAGCTGCGGGTCGAAATCCTCCTGCGTGAAGGGCAGCTCGGTGGGGGAGAGGGAAGCCTCCTCGTTCGAGGGGATCTCGTCAGGGCTGACGAGGATGGCGCGGTGGGCGTATGAGCCCACCTCGAGGTCGCCTCCGTGCTGACGTTCGTACATGTTGGTGTCGACGTCGCGGATGATGGGGTAGCCGATCTCACCGACCGTGCCGGCGAACAGCGGGATGGGCCCGACGCTGATCATCTGGTGGACGATCGGGGTGAGGGGGATGTGAGCGCCTGCCATGGCGGCGATCCGCGGGCTCCAGACGCCGCAGCAGACAACGACGATGCTCGTTTCGATGTCTCCCTGTGTCGTGCGTACGCGCTCGATGCGGGGCCGGGTGGCCGAAGCGGTGTCGATGGCGAGCAGCTCGGTGTTCGCCCGCACCTCGAGGGCACCGAGCTCTTGGGCGCGCTCTCGCATGATCGTGCCGGCACGCAGCGAATCCACCACGCCGCAGGTTGGGAAGGAGAGGCCGTTCAAGATGACGCTCGGATCGAGGTAAGGCACGAGCTCGGCGACGCCGGCGGCGGTGATGATCTCGACGGGGATGCCCCACGCCTTGGCGACCGAGGCGCGCCGGCGGAACTCCTCCTGGCGCTCGGGTGTGCGGGCCACTTCGATGCCGCCGGACTCGATGTGGACCCCGAGCTCCTTGTACTGCGCCGTGCTGTCCGCCGTGAGCTCGGTCATCATCTTTGAGTAGTCGATGGGAAAGATGAAGTTCGAAGCGTGCCCGGTGGAACCACCCGGGTTCGGCATAGGGCCCTTGTCCACGAGGATGAGATCCCGCCAACCGAGCAGGGCGAGGTGGTACGCGAGGCTGTTGCCGACGATGCCGGCGCCGACGATGACGGCGCGCGCCCGCGTGCTCGGCGGCGAGTCAGCCGGCGCCGTGGCTGCGGGCGGCTTCTCGGCGTGTGCGGGCGTGGCCGCCCCGCTGGTCGATTCGCTCATGGGCACGATTCTGGCCGCTGCTGGCGGTTTGCGCAGGTTCGGTCGCTCCTCGGCTCCGCCACAGGACTGCGACGGCCGCCGTTGGCCTGCACGCGCCCGCGGCCTGTCACGCCGACGAGGCGACGGCGAAGGCGAGGATCTCGGCGGCCACCTCCACGGGCGCATCTTCGGGGGAGAAATGCCCGGCTGCGGCGATGGTGCGGAGACAGCTGCCGGCAATGCGGGCCTGCAACGAGCGTGCCACGGAGAGGTGGAGCCAACGATCCTCCTCGCCCCAGATCACGAGCGTCGGCACGGCGATGCCCGGCAGCCGTTCCTCGAGGGCGCCGACGTCGTCGTCGGTCCACTGGGCGATCTTCCGGAAGTAGGCCGCCTGGCCATCCTCCCCTTGCCAGGGCGCCAGGTAGGCGGCGAGCGCCCCGTCGTCGAGGGGCCGGAAGACGGCGGTGCGAAGGTGGGCTTTCACGACCTCTTCGTAGATGTGCGACGGCATCGTGCGGTAGGCGTCGAGGTGCTGGCGGATGTGGAGCGTGGTCGGCGTGTTCCAGGGGTTGAGCGCCACGGCGTCGACGAGCACGATGGCGCCGGCCGCTCGGCCCTCGACGAGATGCGCCCGCAGGACGGTGGCTCCACCGATGTCGTGGCCGACGAGCACGGGTCGCTCGAGGCCAAGCTGCGCCAGCAGTTGAGCGAGTGCCCGCCCCTGAGCGGTGATCGACATGTCCTGGTCGAGGGCGCGCTCGGAGTCGCCGTAGCCGAGCAGGTCGATCACGTGCACGCTGGCGTGTTCGGCGAGGAGGGGAACGACCTTGCGCCACAGGAACGACCAGCTCGGCGTGCCATGAACGAGCACGAGGGGCGGTCCGTCACCGAATCGATCCCAGGCGATCTCACCAGCGGGCAGCTGGGCGCGACGGCCGAGCCGCCAGCTGCCCGGCGCGAGCGGAGGGGGCGTCACGGTCGCTCCGAGCCGCTCAGGGCCGTTCGTCGAGGATGCCCGCGAAGCGTTCCGCCACGAGGCGCCAGGTCGCCCTGAGGACCGGCTCGGCCTCGCCGACCTCGGCGACCGCCTGCTCCAGCTGCTGGGGGGTAAAGGTGTCCGCCGGGTCGCCCGCCGCCCAGGACGCCATCACCGCCCGGTCGACTTCCGGGTGGAACTGGACCCCCCAGGCGGCCTCTCCGACCCTGAACGCCTGCACGTCGTAGCGGTCGCTCGAGGCGAGGACGACGGCGCCTCCCGGCAGGGCGGTGATGGCGTCCATGTGCCACTGGGCGGCCGCCAGTGGCGGGCGCAGGGGCCCGAAGAGCGGGTCGGCCGCCGCCGCCCCGCTGAGCTCGAGGCGGCACACGCCGAGCTCCGGGCCGGCGTCGCCGCGCTCCACGCGGCCGCCGGTGGCCACGGCCATCAGTTGTGCACCGAGGCAGATGCCGAGGGTCGGGACACCTGCAGGTACCGCTTCGCGAAGAAGCGATCGGACAGCCGGCAGCCAGGGTGCCACGTCGTCGTCCTCGGCCGCCATGGCGCCGCCGAGGACGACGAGCCCACCGGTGGCGACCTGCGACGGCACGGGATCGCCCTTCCAGGGCCGTATCACCTCGAGCTCGACGCCGACGCCCGTCAGCCACTCGCCGAAGAGGGCGACCGGCGCGTCTGCTTCGTGCTCGATCACGAGCAGGCGCCGGGGGCTCATGACCTCCCCAGCGGCGAGGCCGGCTCGACTCATGAGGACGATTCTTGCCGTTCGGCGCCGGCGCCGGCGCGCCCTGCCTGCTGGTCCGACCCGTTGACGTACGCTGGAGGGCCGGCGGCCGGGCGGGAGAGTGCCGCGAGACGTCGCCAGCTCGGGGAGGTACCCAGGTGGACGATCTGGTGTTGCAGGAGTGGTCGGAGGCGTGCTCGCTCATGGAGGCCGCTCTCGTCTCGGCCGACCCGCAGAGTTACTTCATCGAGCGTTCGAGATGGCGAAGAGTCGAGCAGACCGTGCTCGCCGTGCTCGGGGACGCCGAGACATCGGGCTTCGTGGACGACGAGTCCCCTTACCTCCGAGCCCTGGCGGGCCGCCATCAGCGCACACCGGCCGAGCACTTGGAGCGACTCGCTGCCGACCCGGCGCTCATCGTCCGCCTGTCGGTCGCTGGCAACCCGGCGACGCCGTCCGCCGCCCTGGCGGCGTTGTGCCAAGGCTCCTGGCACCTGCGCGTCGAGCTGGCCGACAACCCGTCGGCACCGTCGTGGTTGGTGACCTTCCTGGCCGGCGATCAGCTGCCGCGCGTCCGTGCCGTCGTGGCCACCCTGCCGAGGCTGCCGGCCGGACTCGTCGCCAAGATGCAGGCGGACACGGACTGGCAGGTGCGGGCCGCCCTCGCTTCGAACGCGGCGATGTCGCGCTACACGCTCGGTCACTTGACCGACGACCGGGACCTGCGTGTGTCCGCGGCCGCCCGCAGGACGATGCAGCGAGCGACGTTCACCTGAGCTTGCCGGCGTCCGCCGGCTCGTGGCGGTGGTCACTCGACTCGGAAGCGGGCGATGGCCTCCTCGTCGAGCACGAGGCCGAGGCCGGGGCGGTCGGGCACGACGAGCATTCCGTCGCCGTCGGGCTCGATCGTTTCGGCGAGCATGAAGTCCCGCCGCTGCGCCGTCCAATGGGGGGGATCGATCGGGTACTCGAGGTAGGGGCCTCCCCCCACACCGGTGATCAAGTGGAGATTGACGAGCAGTCCGATCCCGTTCGTCCACGTGTGCGGGCTGAACCAGCGGCCGCGGGCGAGCACGTACTCCGCCAGGGTTCGGCAGCGGGAGAGGCCGCAGGAGAGGACCGCATCCGGCTGGAAGACATCGAGGGCGTCTGCATCGGCCAGGGCGACGAGCTCAGGGAAGCTGCGCGCCATCTCCCCGCCGGCGAGGCGGATGCCGCTGCCCGCCTTGAGGGCCGCCATGCCTCGGGCATCGGCACCATCGAGCGGCTCCTCGATCCAGAGCACGCCGAGCTCACCCAGCCGGTCGGCGATCCGCCTGGCAGCTGGGCGATCAAGTGGTGGGCGAGGGTCGCCGGGCATGCGCCACCCCTGATTGAGGTCGACCATGAGCTCGAGGTGGGGGAGCGACGACCGCACGGCCCTCACGGCTTCCAGGCCCTCCTCCGCTCTGGCGGGGTCCAGGCGGATCTTCATAGCCTTGAACCCACGCTCGCTCAGCTCGAGAGCTACCTGGACACGCTCCTGCGGACTGGCGAGGGCGCCCGTCGAAGCGTACGCAGGCATCCGATCGGTGTAACCGCCCAGCAGTCGTGCGACCGGCTGTCCGTACACCTGGCCGGCGATGTCCCAGAGGGCGGCCTCCAGCGGCCAGGGGCGCGGGCCGTGGAAGGAGACGGTCTCGAGCATGCGCACGAGGCGGGCGATGGCGAGGGGGTCCTCGCCCACGAACAGATCCACATAGGGCTCAAAACCCCGCATCGTGTCCCCGGAGCCGACGCCCATCGCACCGTCGTCGGTGCGAACGAAGACGAGCGTCGCAGGAAAGCTGCGGCGTGGCACCGGGTCCCAGGCGGCCGGGAAGGGGGGCTCGAGCGGCAGGGAGAGCTGCACGATCTCGATGGAGGTGATCTTCACGGCTGTGCCTGCCATGGCGTGAGGACGCCGCGGGCGACCTCGCCGCCGTTCATGTCAGCGAAGGCGGCGTTCACCCCCTCGAGCGGGTACCGCTTCGTGACGAGCCGGTCGAGCGGCAGGCGGCCTTCGGCGTAGAAGCGAAGGATCATCGGCATGTCGAGATGTGGCCGGGCCGAACCGTAGAACGTGCCCGTGACCACTTTCTCGGAGCGCACGAGCTCCGGACCGGGCAAGGCGATGCTGGAACCGTCCGGTGGCACCCCGACTGCCACGACGGTGCCGCCCCGGCGGGTGAGGCCGAAGGCAAGCTCCGTGAGGAAGGGCAACCCCGCCGCCTCGAATGCGTAGTCGAGGCCGTCTCGGGCGTGATGGCGGATGGCATCGGGCAGATCCGGGTCGCCGCCGTCTAGGGCCACGGTGGCGCCCAGCTCGAGGGCGAGTCGTCGCTTGGACTCGACCGGTTCGACGGCGATGATCGTGCCAGCTCCTGCCAGCCTGGCGCCCATGACGGCGGAAAGCCCCACGCCGCCGGCGCCGAAGATGGCCACGGTCGAGCCCGCCTCCACCTTCGCCCGGTTGATGACGGCGCCGATGCCGGTCATGACGGCGCAGCCGACGAGGGCGGCCACGTCGAGGTCGGTGTCGGCCGGAAGGGGGATGCACGAGCGCTCGTGGACGACGGCGTGGCCGGCGAAAGTGGACAGGTAGGAGTAGTGGTACAAGCGACCGCCCTGGTGCGAGAGGCGGAAGCCGCCCCCTGGCAGCGAGCCGTCCCCCATCTCGGACGTGGCGGACTCACAGAGGGAGAGGCGCCCTTTCTGGCAGGCCGGGCAGCGCCCGCACGACGGCAGCCACGAAAGGACGACTTTGTCGCCGGGGCCGACGGTGGTGACTTGCCGGCCGACCTCCTCGACGGTGCCCGCACCCTCGTGCCCGAGGACGGCCGGGAGCGGGGTGGCCGAGGCGCCGGAGACGGCGTTCCAGTCGCTGTGGCAGACGCCGCTCGCCTCGATGCGCACCCTCACTTCGCTCGGCCCTGGATCGGCCAGCTCGACCTCCTCCACAGTCAGCTGCTCGCCCGGAGCGGCCAGCACGGCTGCTCTCGTCGTCATCGCTGCGGCCACGTCGCCTCCTCGCTCGAGATCACCTCGTGAGATCCACCCAGGTCGTCTTCAGCTGCGTGTAGCCGTCGATGGCGTGCAGGGACTTGTCCCGTCCGAACCCGGACTGCTTGAAACCTCCGAAGGGAAGGGCGACATCGGTGGCGTCGTAGCTGTTGACCCAGACGGTGCCCGCCCTGAGCTTGGCCGCCATCCGGTGGGCGGTACCGAGGTCACGCGTCCAGACAGCGGCCGCCAGGCCATAGATCGTGTCGTTGGCGACGGCGAGGGCATCATCGGGCCCGTCCACCTCGAGCACGGCGAGCACGGGGCCGAAGACCTCCTCGGTGGCGATGGGCTGGTGTGGTTGCACCCCGTCGACGACGGTCGGGTCGATGAACGTGCCGCCCGTCTCCCTCCGCACGGCGTGTCCGCCGAGCACGACCTCGGCACCCTCTTCGCGGGCGCCCTCGACGTAGCCGAGGATACGGATCTGTTGGGCCTCGTCAACGATGGCACCCACTTCGGTGGCCGGGTCGAGCGGGTCACCGACGACGAGCCCGCTGCCGACCTCCACGACCCCGGCGAGGACGATGTCTTTCACCTGGCGGTCGACCAGCAGCCGGGAGCCGGCGCTGCAGCTCTCGCCCTGGTTGTAGAACACGCCCCAGGCGACCGCCTCCGCCACCGCCTGCAGGTTGGGAGCGTCACGAAGCACGATATGAGGGCTCTTGCCGCCGCACTCGAGGCTCACCATCTTCATATTGGACTCGCCCGAGTAACAGAGGAAGAGCTTGCCGACGTCGGTCGAACCCGTGAAGGCGATCTTGTCGACATCGGCATGGCGTCCGAGCGCCTGACCGGTCACGGGGCCGTCTCCCGGCACGACGTTGAACACCCCGTCGGGCAGCCCGGCCTCCGATGCTAGCTCGGCGAGCCGGATGGCCGTGAGGGGGGACTGTTCGGCCGGCTTCAGCACGACCGAGTTGCCCGTCACGAGGGCTGGGCCGAGCTTCCAGGAGGAGATGAGCATCGGATAGTTCCAGGGCACGACGCATCCGACGACACCAACCGGCTCCCGAGTCACCGTCGCCAGCACGTTCGGGCCCATGGGGGCCACCTCGCCCATCAGCTTGTCGGCCGCTTCGGCGAAGTAAGCGATGCAGCTGGCAGTGCCGCGGACGTCGACGCGCACCGACTCGGTGATCGGCTTGCCGACATCGAGGGACTCGAGCAGCGCCAGCTCTGCCGTGTGCTCCCAGATGAGGGCGGCGAAGCGCAGCAGCGTCTGCTTGCGCTGGCGCGGATGGGCGTTCGACCAGCGCCCGTCCTCGAAGGCGCGGCGGGCGGCGGCGACGGCACGGTCGACGTCCTCGGCGGCGCAAAAGGCGACGTTCGACAGGAGCGCGCCGTCGCGGGGGGAGCGATCGGGAAAGGTCCGGCCGGAGGCGGCGTCGACCGCCCGGCCGTCGATGAAGGCCGTCGAAGGTCGTTCGGTGCGGGCGGCGAGGGTGAGCCAGCCCTCGAGCGAGTTGGGGGTGGCGAGGGTGCTCACAACGCCGGCCCTCCCCTCGCCCGCGTGAGACGGAGAAGCCTCACTCGAGCGCCACCGCTCAGGACAAGCCCACGATCTCACCGTTCTCGTCGATGTCGATCCGCTCTGCCGCCGGGGCGGAGCCGAGTCCCGGCATCGTGCGAATGTCACCACAGATGGGGTACACGAACCCTGCCCCGACCGACGCCCGCACTTCGCGCACCGGCAGCCGCCAGCCGGTCGGCGCCCCTTTCAAGCTGGCGTCGGAGGAGATCGAGAGGTGGGTCTTGGCGATGCAGACCGGCAGCTCGCCGAAACCGTTCCGCTCGTAGGTGTCGAGCTGGCGGACCGCCAGCGGCGTGTAGTCGACGCCGTCGGCCCCGTACACCTTGGTTGCGACCGTCTCGATCTTCTCGCGCAGCGAGGCCGAGTCCGGGTAGAGGAGGCGGAACTCGCTCGGACGCTCGGCCGCCGCCACGACAGCCTCGGCCAGCTCGATGGCACCTTTGCCGCCTTCGGCGAAGTGGTTGGAGACGGCGGCCTGCACGCCCATCGAGGCGGCTATCTCCCGGATGGCCTCGTGCTCGGAGGGGTGGTCGCCCGGGAAGGCGTTGATGGCGACGACCGGCGTGACGCCGAACAGCTGCATGTTCTCGATCTGCTTGCGGAGGTTGGCCCCGCCGATGTGCACCTCCTCCGGGTTCTCCTCGAGGAGGGCCGGGGGGAGCGCCCTGCCCGCCACGACGCGGTGGCGGCCGGAGTGGGCTTTGAGGGCGCGGACGGTGGCGACGATGACGACGGCGTCCGGCACGAGACCCGACGTGCGGCACTTGATGTTGAAGAACCGCTCCGCCCCCATGTCAGCCCCGAAACCCGACTCGGTGATGAGAAAGTCTCCCGTGTGGATGCCGATCAGGTCGGCCACGACCGAGGAGTTGCCGGTGGCGATGTTGCCGAAGGGGCCGGCGTGCACGAGGACCGGCGTGTTCTCGAGCGTCTGCAGGAGGTTGGGCTTGACGGCCTCGCGGATGATGACGGCCATGGCACCTGCACCCTTGAGCTGCTCGGCCGTGACGGCGTCGCCGCTGTCGGTGTAGCCGACCACGATGCGGCCGAGGCGCCGCCGGAGGTCCTGCAGGGAGCTCGTGAGGCCGAGGAGGGCCATCACCTCGGAGGCGGCCGTGATGTCGAAACCCGTCTGGCGGGGCACGCCGTCTTCCTTGGTCCCGAGGCCGATGACGATGTTGCGCAGCGCCCGGTCGTTGACGTCGAGCACCCGCCGCCAGGTGATGTTGTGCAGATCGAGTCCGAGGGCGTTGCCCTGGTAGAGGTGGTTGTCCACCATCGCCGACAACATGTTGTGCGCCGCCGTAACGGCGTGCATGTCGCCCGTGAGGTGGAGGTTGAACATCTCCATGGGCACGGCCTGGCTGTAGCCGCCGCCGGCGGCACCGCCCTTGATGCCGAACGTCGGGCCCATCGACGGCTGTCGTATGGCGATGGTGGCCCGCTTGTCGATGTGGCTCATCGCCTGCCCGAGGCCGACGGTCGTCGTCGTCTTGCCTTCCCCGAGCGGTGTCGGCGTGATGGCGGTCACGCAGACGTACTTCGCCTTCGGGCGGTCGGCGAGCGCCTCGATGGCCTCCAGCTTGATCTTGAGGACGCTGTCCCCGTACTGCTCGAGCAGCTCGCGGGGGAGCCCCATCTCCTCGGCGATCTGCACGATGGGCTGCAGGTGCGCCTGGCGGGCGATCTCGAGGTCGCTGGGAAAGCTCATGGTCAGATCTCCTTGTTGGGGTATCCGTCTACTTCGACGGCGAATTCGGCCCCCGCCTCGCGAAGGACGTCGAAGAGGTACTGCCCGGAGGACCGGTCGCTCTCGATCAGGTAGGAACGCTCCGGGCCGAGGTCGTCACGCACGACCGTACAACGCAGGCGGGCGACGGAGGACCGAAAGCACGACCCGTTCGGAGTCACCCGGTCGGCGAGGTCGATGGCGCAGACCTTCTCGAGCACGCGAGGCGAGTCGTCCCCGCTGAGGCGGAGCACGATCGAGCCGTGAGTCAGGTCGATCACCGTGAGCAGCTCACCTTCGCCCTCGCCTGCCGAAGGTGCCTCCAGCTCGCCCGCTACCTGCGAGCGACGTCCTGCCGGGCTGAGGACGAGCCACTCATCGGGGCCGGCGCCGATCACGAGGCTCCCGTCGGGCTCCCGGCGCGTGCGCCCGAAGGCGCAATCGAGCCGGAGGGCGGCGGCCGATGCGGACCGGGCCCGCACGAGCTCTTTGGTGAGCGGCGTCAGATCCGCCAGGCGGAGCGCCCCGTCCGCCTGCGCCCCGGAGACCTCCCAGCCCGCCTGCGAGCGGACCGGTGCCCGCTGGGTGATGGGTGATCGGGCGACCGGTGAGCCCGCGGGTGCCTCGGCGCTAGCCACGGAGGCGAGTTCCTTCCGGATCGAAGTGGGCATGGTGCTCCATGACTTTGGCCGTGGCGGAGGTGCCGTCAGGAAGGCGGATGGTCACGAGCGAGCCCGGCTTGGCGAGACGCGCCGACACGATGCCGAGGCAGATCGACCGCCCGAGCGTCGGGGAGAAGCGGCTCGAGGTGATACGACCCTCAATCCTGTCGATGCCGCTGACGATCTGGCTCGCCTCTGTCGGCACGAGCTGCGGGTCCGTCGGTTGCAGGCCGACGAGCCGGGGCTCCCCCTCGCGGGCGGACTCCCAGGCGAGCTCCGGCTTGCCGGCGAAGTCGTCCTTGTCGAGCTTCACGAGCCAGTCGAGCCCGGCGGCGAAAGCCTGCGTCACCCCGTCGGTGTCCTGGCCGACGATGAAATGGCCCTTCTCGAGGCGCATGATGCGCTGTGCCTCGAGACCGAACGGCGCCACGCCGAGGTCGGAGCCCTGCGACATCAACGACTCCCAGACGTGCAGGCCGAAGGCGGCCGGCACGTGAATCTCGAAGCTCAGCTCGCCGGTGAAGCCGATCCGCCACATGTGGCAACCCGGGATGCCGGCGATCGACCCCGTCCGCACCTGCATGTACTTGAAGGCGTCTGCCGACAGGTCGACACCGTCGACGAGGCGGGCGAGGAGCTCACGCGAGCGCGGGCCGGCGATGTTGATGCTGCCGTAGGCGGACAGGACGGAAGTGACGTGGACGTGCAGCGAGGCGAACGTCGTCTGCAGCCAGCTCTCGATCCAGTCCTGCACGGCTGCCGCCCCCGAGCTGGTCGTCGACATGAAGTAGTGGTCGGGCCCGAGGTGCCCGGTGACGCCGTCGTCGACGACAACGCCGTCCTCGCCGCACATGACGCCGTAACGGACCGAACCGATGTCGAGCTTCGACCACTTGTTGACGTAAAGGAAGTTCAGCAGGGTGGGTACATCGGGGCCGCGCAGGTCGAGTTTGCCGAGCGGAGTCACGTCGATGATGCCGACGTGGTTGCGAACGTTGCGCACCTCGGCGGCGGGGTCACCGTAGTGCTCGGGCCTGATCCACTGTCCGGCGACGATCGGCCGGGCGCCGTGGGCGTTGTGCCACGGTTGCATCGGCGAGTACCGCGTCGGCTCCAGGATGCGGCCGGCAAGGGCCCCGAGGCTGATCGGCGCGTGCGGCGGTCTCCATACCGTCGTGCCCGTCTCGGCGATCGTGCTGCCGTTCGCGTCCGCCAGCACCGCCACGGTGTTGATCGTCTCGAGCTTGCCCTGCGTCGGGCCCATCGTTGCCGTCGTGTAGCGCTTCAAGAGCTCGACCGAGTCGTAGCCCTCACGTGCCGCCGAGACGAGATCCTTCGACGTGACGTCCTCTGAGAAGTCGACGACCCCGTCCGTTGCAGCCTTGAAGAGGGCCGGGTGGGGGGCAGGCTCGAGGGTGGGCAAGGGCGAGCGTTTGCGCGCCGTCAGCGCTCGTCCGAGGGCCTGCGCCGAGGCGAGGGCGCCGATGGAGCGTCCGTGGGCGACGAGCGCCTCCGTCGGGCCGTCCCCGACGATGCCGCCGGTGGCGAACACGCCGGCCGCGAGCTCGCCACCGGGCACGAAACGGGCCGCCCGCTCGTCGTAGCTGGGCCGGTCGCCCGCCATGTTGAGCAGCAGCGTCGGCGCCGTCCAACCCGTGGCCGTCACGAGCAGGTCGCACTCGGTGATGGTGCCGTCGGCGAGCTCGACCGACTCGACGGCACCTTTGCCCCGGGCGCGCACGAGCCCGCCGCCTGAGCGGGCATCGGCGATGGCGGCGATCTCGACACCGGCGGCCTCCAAATGCGCGGCGGCAGCGTCGCCGTCGTCGTTGGCGGTGAACACGACGGCCCGCTTACCGGGTTTGACGGCCCAGAGGCGGATCAGCCGCCGGGCAGCGGACGACAACATCACTCCGGGCAGGTCGTTGCCCTCGAAGACGTAGGGGCGCTCGATGAGCCCGGGCGCCACGACGAGAGACTTCACTCTCGCCTTCACGAGTCGCTCGACCACGTGCGGCAGGCCGCGCTGCACCACGGCCACCCAGTTGTCGTCGTAGCGCCCTGTGACGGTGGAGTTCACGAGCACCTCGATCGACGGCATCGCCGCCACGGCCGCCCGCAGCTCGGCTAAGGCTGCCAGCTCGTCCGGCCCGCCGTATCGCAGGTGACCGCCGAGCTCGTACTCCTCTTCGACGAGGATGACCTGGGCACCCGCCTCGGCAGCGGCAAGGGCGGCCGCCATGCCGGCAGGCCCTCCGCCGGCAACGAGCACGTCCGGGTGGGCGTAGCGCTTGTCGTATTCGCCGTGGCCGCTGCGGACATTGACCTGCCCACCGGCAGCGAATCGCTGCAGCACCTTCTCGTAGGCGGGCCACAGCCGTTGCGGCTTGATGAACGTCTTGTAGTAGAAGCCCGCCCCAATGAACCGCCCCACGAGCTGGTTGGCCGTCCCGACGTCGACACGAAGGTTCGGCCAGGCGTTCTGAGTGCGTACCACCATCCCCGGCGCCACCTTGCGGTGGGCGGCCCGCACGTTGGGCTCGTCGTCGACCTGCAGCAGGCAGCCGGGGTCGTGGTAGCTCGCCGTCAGCAGGCCCCTCGGGCGGTGGTACTTGAAGCTGCGGGAGAAGACGCGCTCACCTCCCGCCGCCAGCGCCGAGATGATCGTGTCGCCTTCGAAGGCCTGGCTGGAGGCACCGTTGAAGCTGAAGCTGAACGTCTTCGTACGGTCGATCACCTCTGAGTCCTGCCGTTGCAGGCGCATCGCCGTCCGCGGCGCGGAACGCCGTTGGCCGATCACGACAGCGCCTCCTCGGGAATCGGCTCGCCCGGCAGGCCGGTCCAACGGACTTCGTTCGAGACGGTGTGGCGAACGGCGAAGAAGAACGCTCGGCAGCCGGAACCGTGGAACCATTGCTCGGTCGTCCAGCCCGCCGGGTTGCGTTTCTCGTAGAGGTAGCGGCGCCATTCGGCCTGGTCAGCGCTCACCGGCGGCCGGGGCTTCGTCTCGCCTACGAAGCTGAACTCGTTGGAGTTGCGCTCTCCGCAATGGGGGCAACGGATGAGGATCATCGGGCGCTCGCCTCCCGATCCCTCAGTGGCCCACTGCGGCGGCGCCGCGCTCGCTCGCCAGCCGCCCCTCTTCGAAGCGGGCAAGGTCAAAGGCTGCGATGAGGCGCGGGGTCCTGCCCGTGGCGACGAGCTCGGCCATGGCCTCGCCCGCAGCCGGGCCCGCCTTGAAGCCGTACGTGCCCCAACCGACGTCGACGAGAAACCCCTCCACCGGCGTGACGCCCATGATGGGAGAGAAGTCAGGCGTGATGTCGCACAACCCCGCCCACTGCCGGAGCACCCGCATCTTGGCGATCGAGGGCATCAGTTCCAGCACGTGCCCGGCAAGCTCCTCGGTGAACTCGAGCGAACCGCGCATCGAGTACGAGGCGTACGGGTCCGTGCTGGCGCCGAAGACGAGCTCGCCCCGGTCGGTCTGGCTGACGTACACGTGCAGGCTGCCCGACACGACGACGGTCCCGAGGAACATCTTCACCGGCTCGGTCACGGCCGCCTGCAACGGGTGGGTGATGATCGGGAGCCTCACGCCCGCCATCTCGCTCACGAGGCTCGCCCATCCAGCGGTGCAGTTGACGACGATGGGCGCAGAGATGTCTCCCCTGCTCGTCGAGACCCCGGTGACGTGGCCAGCCTCGGTGTGGACCGCCAGGACTTCGGTGTTCTGGTGGATCTGGACGCCGAGAGCGTCCGCCGCCCGCGCATAACCCCAGTTGACGGCGTCGTGCCGGATGATGCCCCCAGGGGGGTGGTAGAGAGCGCCCAGGATCGGGTAGCGGGTGTGGCGCGAGACGTCCATGAAGGGCACGAGCCGTTTGATGTCCTCCGGATCGATCACCTCGGAATCGACACCCTGCAGCTTGTTCACCTCCGCCCGCCAGCGCATCGTCCGGAGTGAGCCGTCGTTGTGGGCGAGCGTCAAGTGGCCGCGGGGGGCGAACATGACGTTGAAATTCAGGTCGGCTGCGAGCGTGCGGTAGAGCTGGACGGAGCGGTCGTAGAAGCGCACCCCCTCCGGCGTCAGGTAGTTGGAGCGCAGGATGGCGGTGTTGCGGCCGGAACCGCCGCCCCCGACGTAGCCCTTGTCCACGACGGCTACGCGGCGGATGCCGTGCCGGCTCGCCAGGTAGTACGCCGTGGCGAGACCATGGACGCCGGCGCCGATGATGACGGCGTCGTAGCGACGCTCGAGATCGACGCTCCGCCAGACCCTCGGCCAGTCCTCGTGTGCCAAGCCGTGGCGGAGCAGGGTGAGGGCCGAGTAGGTGGGAGGCCTCTCCCCACCGCCGGCATGACCGTTACGTCGCCAGCTCACCGCACCCGCCCAGCTCCGAACGGCCCCTCCGCTCGCCCCACCGGGTCCTCCTCGACTCGATCCGATCCGGGGGAGGCTAACAGCTCCGTGAAACTCGGTCCACTCTGGGTAAACCGTCGCCTCAGGGGACGTCAAGGGGGCTCGTTGACGTCTTTTTGACGCCGCCAGGGTTCTCTTGACTGCTCTGTGACGGAGACCGGGTCGATAATATTTAGGTAGTGAAGAAATTCACACGTATGAACCACTGGTCAGAACCTCGAGCACAAGAGCGAGGACGGGACCAAGAAGAAGGTGAACTGCACATGAAGACCACTACCGCACCGTCGATGCAATTCGCCGACGAGACCGTTGAGCCCGTCGGCCGCTCGTTGAAGCGTGTGCTCGTTGCCGTTGACAGGTTTGACACGCAAGGCTCGGCCGCCAAGCTGGGCGCCGCTCTCGCCCGTGAGCATGACGCCGAAGTGCGCGTCGTTCACGTCACGGAGCGCCAGGTCTCCGGGCGCGCCCGCTTTGAGCTCGAGACGCCCGAGGAAGCCCGCCAGCTGGTGGAGGACGCCGTGTCCGAAATCAAGCGGCAGGGGGTGGAGGCGAGCGGACACGTCGTCCGGGCCATCCTTGGTCACGCCGCCCAGGCGATCCTGGCCGAGGCTGCCAATTTCGGCGCCGACGAGATCGTCATCGGCGCCAAGCGCTCCGGCAGCATCTTCGGCCGGAGGACCCGAGAGCGCCTCTTCCGCCACTCGTCCCTGCCGGTCGTGGTGGCTCCGCGTCCCAGCGAGCAGCTGAGGGCGGGTGTTCCCGCTGTGGAGCTCGGTCGGCGTCACGCCGCCTGAGGCGGTCCACGGGTCTGTCAGGGTGAGGAGCCGGAAGCGAGCTTGAGAGCTTCGGTCGCCTTCTGGACGGCGTTGACCGAACAGACGGCGACCGGCTGCTCGGCCGTCACCGAGCAGATGGCGGCGGTGAGGTAATTCGCCGTCCCGACGATGTCGAGCGTTGCGGGTGCCGAAGCGTCGTCGAGACGAGCGGCCACCTCCGCCTGATCGAGCCCGGCGAGCACGCTCGGGTTGTAGCTCGCCGAGACGACGAAGACCCTGTTGCCGATGTCGAGGAAGGGGAACTGGAGGGGCGCGCCGAAGATGCCGTCGTACTTGCTCCAGAGCCCTGACTCGAGCGGCGTCGTCGACTGCAGGTCGCTGCGCGTGCCAAGCCCGCTCGTGTCGTTGCCCTCACGTTCGACCGGCAGGAAGGTGACGTAGCGACTCGTGTAGGTCGAACCGTAGAAGGAGAACGTCGGCGTCGACGGATCCGAGTCCCAGGGCGACGACGTTGTCTCCTTCAGGCCCGCGAAGGACCCGAAGCGATCGAGGGCCATGACGACCGCCCATCTTTCGGCAGCACAGAGGGGGCAGAACTCTGCGCCGATGTAGACGGCTGCCGGCCGTCCGTCGATCCGGAGGGGCGACTGGCCGCCGAGGACGGCGGGCGGCGTGACCGTTGACGGCAACCCGACGGCGTTCTCCTCGGCCCCTCCCACCCCCTTCACCGCCCGCAGAACCGTGGCGGACGCCGCCGTGCGCACGGGGGCATGCTTCTTCGGTTGGAGGTCGTGCACGATCGTCGCCATAAGAGTCGCTCCGCCCAGCACGACGACAGCGAGGACGGCGGTGCCGAGAGGCGTGGAGAAGAACCGTCGCTTGCTCGACGTCGTCCCGGAGGGCCGCCGACCCGACGTCGCCGGCTCCTTGACTGAGCGCCGCCCCGACGTCGCCGGCTCCTTGACCGCGCGCCGCCCCGGGGTCGCCGGTTCCTTGACGGGGCGCCGCCCCGACGTCGCCGGTTCCTTGACCGGGCGCCGCCCCGGGGTTGTCGTCGCGGGACCCTGCTTGTCGACGACGCGAACATCGACCTCGGGAGGGAGCCGACGGCGGAGGGACGAGGCGGGGTTTCCTTCGACGAGTGTCCGGAGGCGGCTCGAGTCGGTCGGCTCGAGCACGACGTGGCGCACCGAGCACCTGATGGCGGCGCGAAAGAACGTCTTGGCGGGGTCGCGCGTGGCGACGACCTCGCCCTTGGCCTTGCCGCCCGACAGCTCGATCTGTTTGATGGCGGCCGCAACGATCTCCCGCTGCGCCTCCTGCTCCTGCTTGCTCGGGAGCAGACCGGGGTGTTGCAGGCCCATGGCCGTGCCGTAGATCTTGGCCGTCGAGAGGACGCGGATGGGTGCGCCCTTTGCCACCGAGATGGCCACCTCGACCGTCTCGGTGCTGAACGGCAGACCTGCGGAGGCGAGCAGCACCGCGGAGCGGTCAGCGGCTCGTGGGGCAACCGGGGTCCGCGCCCCCAATCGCGGCGGGCTCATGCGACCGCCTTCGGCGGTGATGGGCGTCGAATTGTGGTGATGTCGCGGACCCTACCGGTGTTTCTCAGTCCCCGGCCGACACTGCCGGTCCCGAGTCCGCCGCGAGCGTCGGCGGCCCGCGGCGCGCATCGACCCGGTCTCGGTACTTGCGCCACCACCACAGCGGGAACCAAGCGAGCACTACCGCCCAGCCGATGAAGAATTGCGGCAGTTCGTTGCCCGACCCGACCGCACAGCCGTGCAGGGAGCAGAGCGGGATGCCGTAGGCCCAGGTGAAGAAGTAGAAGGCGGCCACGAAGAGGGCGACGTATTTCATGAACTCGGGCAGTCGGTATGGCCGCTTGAGGTTGGGGCGCCAGCGGCGGAGGAAGTAGTAGCCGATGAGCACCGGCACGAAGGACCCGACGTAGCCGACGTTGCTGAAGATGTAGATGACCGCCGGGGCGCCGAAGGTGATGAGGATGATGTTCAGGAGCACGTTCAGGCCCATCGAGAAGTCGGGCACGTTGTGGCGGTTCCTGTGCGTGAAGATCTTCGGGAGGTCACCGTCCATGGCGGCTTGGTAGAGCGAGCGGGCCGGCCCCATGATGGCGTTCAGGCTGGACAGCAACAGGGCGATGACGAGCACGACGTCGACGACGTCCTGCAGGGCGGTCACGTGGATGACGTGCAGCATGAAGCCGCCGAAGAGGGCGCCCGGATTTGCCGCCGTCTGCTGGATGGCCGAGAGCCCGAGGACGCCGAAGAACACGAGTGGGATGACGGTGTAGATGAAGACGCCGTAGCCGCCCTCGAGCGCCATGGCGATGGGAGCGTCACGCGAGGGGTTCTTGCACTCCCCGAGGTAGCAGGCGGCCGCCTCCATGGCGATGACGTTCCACGTGAGCAGGGCGGCGTACTCGATGAAGAGCTCCCAGGTGTGTGTCGAGAAGAAAGCAGCGGCCGGGTGCCCAGGGTTCGGGGAGGTCAGCGGCCAGATGTTCGACCCGTGGAAGACCGCAGGGTGGAAGATCGGCGAGATCGCCAGGAACGTGAGCGGGATCATCGAGGCGAGGCCGAGAACAGTGGCGAACACCGTCCCGAGGCGGATGCCGAGGTAGGACGGGATGAAGAGGAAGAGGCAGACGATCGTGCCGATGACGAGGCTGAACACGGGGATCGGGACCGCCCCGGCCATGAACTTGATCGTGTGGCTGATATTGACGTTGAAGAGCGTGGCGAGGATGCCGCCGATGAGGATGTTGTTGACGGCCATGACGGGCCACCAGCCGAGCCAGTACATCCACGACGTCACCCCGTTGATGATGGGGGAGCTCCGCGGGAAGCGGTCCTTGAAGGCGAAGTAGGCGTAGGAGGGGCAGCCGCCGGTGCGGTCCGGCAGCATCGTCGCCATCTCGGCGACGCACAAACAGAGGATGGCGCCCGTGACGGTGACGAAGAAGAACTCCGGGATGGCCGCCGAACCGGCGCCTGCGAGCACCGGCCCGGTGACACCGGTGACGAGGATCGTGCCGGCGAGCCCGACGACGAAAGCGCCCCACCAGTTCGTGCCTTTCGTGAGGTCCCCGCCCTGGTATGCCTCAACCTCGGTGTCTGACAGTGGAACACTGATGTCGGACAACGTCCTCTCCTCTCAGGGTCTGGCGCCAAGGCCTCGGATCTCGGGGCCGCTCATTCGAATTCCTAGAAGAGCGTCAGGTAACGCTCGACCTCCCACTCGCTCACCTGGGAGTGCCAGGCCTGAAACTCCTGGCGCTTCACTTTGGCGAAATAGTCGATGTAATCGCCATCGGGCGTCTTGCCGAGCACCGAGCGCAGCACGTCGTCGTTCACGAGCTCGTCGACGGCGTGCAGCAACGTGGGTGGCATCGTCGTGATGCCACGGGCGGCGACCTCCTCCGCCGACAGCGTGTACAAGTTGTCGCTGTTCGGCTCGCCCGGGTCGAGAGCCCGGTCGATCCCGTCGAGCCCGGCGGCCAGCTGAACGGCCATGGCGAGGTACGGGTTGGCGGCGCCGTCACAGGCACGGTTCTCCACGCGGCCGCCCTCGGGCACGCGCAACATCTGCGTGCGGTTGTTGCCTCCATAGGAGGCATAGGCAGGAGCCCAGGTCGCGCCAGAGGTCGGGGCGCCCACGCCCATGCGCTTGTAGGAGTTCACGATCGGGCACGTCACCGCCACGAGCGCCCTCGCATGCTCGATGAGGCCGCCGATGAAGTGGTAGGCCATCGACGAGAGCCCGAGGCCGCGGGCGTCGGCCGGGTCGGCGAACAGCTCGGCGCCGGTCGCCTTGTCCCACAGGCTCGAGTGCAGGTGGAGACCGTTGCCGGTGAGGTTGCCGAAGGGCTTGGGCATGAACGTCGCCGCCAGGCCGGCGTTGTGGGCGACGGTGTGCACCATGTAGCGGAAGAAGATGAGACGGTCGGCGCTCGTGAGGGCGTCGGCGTAGCGGAAGTTCTGCTCGAACTGTCCGTTGGCGTCCTCATGGTCGTTGGCGTAGTTCGCCCAGCCGAGGCGGTTCATGTAGCGAGAGACCGTCGTGAGGTGCTCGTACATGCGGCTGAGCCCCTTGGCGTCGTAACAGGGCGCCTCTCCCCGGTCGAGCGGGTCGGCCACCTCGATGCCGCCTGAGTCCAGGCGGCGGACGAGGAAGTACTCCGCTTCGCAGCCGACGTTGTAGGCAAGGCCGCGTGCCTCGGCGCGCTCGACGGCGTTCTTCAAGATGACCCGAGGCGAGTACGGCCACGGCTCGCCCTCCACGTGGATGTCGCACTGCAGCACGGCCAGGCCCGGCTGCCAGGGCACGAGGGTGTAGGACGCAGGGTCGGGGACGGCGATCATGTCCGGGTCGGCCGGCGTCTGTCCCATCGGGCCGGCAGCGAAACCGGCAAAACCGGCGCCTCCGCCTAGCAACACGTCGAGCGCCTCGATCGGCACCATCTTGGCGCACGGTTTGCCGTGCATGTCGACGAACATGGCGAAGATGAACTCGACGCCGTCGGCTTCGGCCCGCGCCCGCAGGGCGGCCTCTGTGTCCTGCATCTTCCCCCGTTTCACAGCGTTCAACTCACGAACAGCTCGCAACTCCACCCGGCCCGACCATCTCGATATCGAGTGACGTGGTCGAGAAGGCTGAACGACCCCCCAAACGCAATCATTCGCTGCAGAGCGCGGCGTTCGCTGCCCACAGCGATCTTTCCCCTGGTTCAACTTTATTTACCAGGGAGGTGCGGGCTTCGTCAAACGGCAAGGGTCTAACTGCCGCCCTAGGCGGCCCGCACCCGTCGCCGTCGGCTCGCCGAATCACGACCCGGCGGCGGGCGCCGGCGCCGTCGGAAGGGCGTCTGCCGGCTCCACCGTCACCTCGATGCCGTGCACGGCCGAGCTCTCGGCCATGTCGGACTTGTGCCCCGGGTTCAAGACGTTGACGTTGCTGCCGCTCTGTTCGAGCTTGGGCCAGTGGCCCTTGTAGACGAGAGCCACCGAGATGGGCACGTCGGCGTTCGTCGAGACGGGAGCGAGCAGCTCGCCGGTTTCGGAGCGCAGGAGGGCGACGTCGCCGTCGCGAAGGCCCCGAGCGGCTGCATCGCTCGGGTTGAGCATGACCGCCTGGGCACCGGCGTGGGACCTGGCGACGGGGTCGTTTCCGTAGCTGTCGTTGAGCGTCCAGCTCGAGGCCGGCGACAAGAGGCGTAGGCGACCGGCGCTCGGCGGCGCGTCCGCCTGCGCGAGCGGAATGCGGGAGAAGCCGTCCGCTTCGGCTCGCTCGGAGGCGATCTCGATACGGCCGCTCGGGGTCGGGTAGCGGCCGTCGGCGAACTGCAGTCGCGGCTGAGGCTCCGGCCAGAGCGTTCCGCCTCGTGCCAGCTCTTCGAAGGTGATCCCGATGCCGGCGTCGCTGAGGAGACGGGCGAGCACGTCCTCGTCGCTCTCGAAGAGTTCGGGCTCCTCGTATCCCATCGCCCGCGCCAGCCGGCGGAAGATCTCGGAGTTCGGGAGCGCCTCGCCGGGAGGTTCGAGCGCTTTCACCTGGGCCCCGAGGCTGTGGTGGAAGTAGGAGACGACGAGATCGTCGTGCTCGAGGAAGCTGGAGGCGGGAAGGACGATGTCGGCGAGGTCGGCCGTGTCGGTTTGGAAGAGGTCGACGACGACGGTGAAGAGGCTCTCGCGCTGCATCGCCGCCTTCAGCCGGCGCTGCTCGGGGTTGGAGGCGGCGATGTTGATGTTCCAGCAGAAGAGCGCCCGGAACCTGTCCGCCTCCTCGAGGGCGCTCGCCAGGTCCATCTGGCTGATGGGCGCCGGCGGTGCCGCCGCCAGCGTGCTCCCGAGGAGATAGTCGCTGTCGAGGCTGCGCGTCTCGATGCCGTTCAGGTAGAGGAAACCGCCGCCGGGCCGCCCGAGGCTGCCCGTGACGGCGGGCAGCATGGCGACGGAGCGAACGACATTGCCACCGGTGGGCTGCCGTTGCAGCCCCTGGCCGATCCACAGCAGCGACGGGCCCGCCCCGTAGAGATGAGCGGCCTGCTCGACGAGGCCGGCCGGCACGCCGGTGACGGCCGTCGCCCGGTCGGGCTCGCACCGTGCGATCTCGCTCTCGAGCTCGTCGAAGCCGACGCTGTGTGCCGCCAGGAACTCCCGGTCGATGAGGCCGTCCCGGCAGAGCACGTGCAGGAGGGCGAAGGCAAGGACGGCGTCTGTCCCCGGTCGCAGCTGGAGGTGGAGATCGGCCTGCTTGGCGGTGGCGGTTCGGAGCGGGTCGACCACCACGACCGGGCAGGCCGCCTCCGCCAACCAGTACTCGTGCTGGTGGGGGGCAGAGGCTGACGGGTTGGCTCCCCAGACGAGGATGCAGGCGGAGTCTGCCGCCGTCCGCGGGTCGAACCCGTCGAGCGAGGTGCCGTACACATACTCGAGGGCGACGTGACCGGCCTTGTTGCACACGGTGTCCGGATCGACCTCGGTGGCGCCCAGGCGGTTGAAGAACCGCATCGGGAAGTGGTAGCCGATCATGGCGAACGTGCCGGTGTAGTGGGTGTTCAACACCGCCGCGCCGCCCGATTCGGCCACGATCGCCTGCAGGCGCTCGGTGATCTCACCGATCGCCGCCTCCCAGGAGATGGCCTCGAATCGACCCTGACCCTTTGCTCCGCGGCGGCGCAGCGGCCGAGCGAGGCGGGCGTCAGGGTCGAGCAGGACGCCGTTGTAGGCCGCCGAGCACTTACGGCAGAGCTTGCCGCGGCTGACCGGATTCGCTTTGTCCCCGCGCACGATCGCTCGGCGGCCGGGGCGCGGCAACACGACGACACCGCAGGCGTCGTAGCAGTCCCGCGGGCAGGTGGTCCGGATCTCTGCGTGCGCTCCGGTGGCCACCAAAATCAGCGGATGACGAGCACCGGGCGGTCCGCCAGGTGCAGCACCTTGTGAGCGGTGCTGCCGATGACAAGACTCTCGAGCTCGGAGTGACCGCGAGTGCCCATGACGATGATCCCGACGTCGTGCTCTTTCGCCTGCTCGACGATCTCGCGAGCGGCATGGCCGTAGAGCGTGTTGAGGACGCTTCCCTCGGCGGAGAGGCCGGCGTCCTTCAGCTCGGCTACGGCCTCATCGACCTGGCCTTGAGCCTCCTTACTCTCTTCCGTGGCGACGACCCCGGTGCGGCCCATGAGCTCTCGCTCGCGCAGGTGCAGGACGAATACCTCCGCACCGAGCTGTGTGGCGAGCTCCTTGGCAGCTCGGAGCACTCGTTCAGATGCCGCGGAGTGGTCGAGCGCCACGAGCAACTTGTCGTTCATGAGTCCCCCTCTTTCCGTCAACGTTGAGCTCAGCGCCGGCCGGGTGCCACGCTCGAGCCCCCTACGCCGCCGGTGACCGTCACCGACGCGGGCCCCCCGCCCCGGGAATCCAATCGGTTCCCGCGAGCGGAACCTTAGCCATCGCCGCCGCCTCGATGGTGAGTGCGACGAGGTCGTCCGGTTCGAGATGGTGCACATCGGACTTCCCGCAGGCCCTGGCGAGCGCCGTCAGCTCCATCGTCAGCGCCTTCAGGTAGTTCGTCATCCATCGGGCACCCTCGTCGGGGTCGAGTCGCTTCTCGAGGGCGGGGTCCTGCGTCGTGATCCCGACGGGGCAGAGGCCCGTTTCACAGTGGTGGCAGAAGCCGGGAGCGGTCCCGAGGGCGGCGTAGTCGGCCGTGGCGTCGATGTCGTCACCGTCGAGGTGGTAGGTGCTCCTGTTGCAGCCGAGGGCGAGGAGGGAGGCCACTCCGATGGACACGGCCGTCGCCCCGAGCGCTAGGGCCTTTGCGACGTCGGCCCCCGAGCGGATGCCGCCCGAGACCACCAGCTGCACCTCCTCGTGCTTGCCGACCTCCCGCAGCGCTTCGGCCGCGAGGCGGACGGCCGCCAGCGTCGGGATGCCGGTGTGCTCGATGAAGACGGTCTGGGTCGCCCCGGTGCCACCTTGCATCCCGTCGACAACGACGACGTCGGCCCCGGCCGCCACGGCCAGCTTCACGTCGTGGGAGACACGGGTGGCGCCGAGCTTCACGAAGACGGGCTTCTCCCAGTCCGTCGCTTCGCGCAACTCCTCGATCTTGATGCGCAGGTCGTCCGGACCGGTCCAGTCGGGATGGCGGGAGGCCGATCGCTGGTCGATCCCTGCCGGCAGCGTGCGCATCGACGCCACCCGCTCGCTGACCTTCTGTCCGAGAAGCATGCCGCCGCCGCCCGGCTTGGCTCCTTGACCGATCACGACCTCGATGGCGTCGGCCGCTCGCAGGTCATCGAGGTTGAAGCCGTAGCGCGACGGGAGGCACTGGTAGATGAGGGTCTTCGATGCGCGGCGCTCCTCCGGTGTCATGCCACCATCGCCTGTGGTGGTGGAGGTGCCGACCGCAGTGGCGGCCCGGCCGAGGGCCTCCTTGGCGTTGGCGGACAGGGAGCCGAAGCTCATGCCGGCGATCGTGATGGGGATGGCAAGCTCGAGGGGACGGGTGGCGACGCGGCTGCCCAGCACCGTGGCGGTGTCGCACTGCTCCCGGTAACCCTCGAGCGGGTATCGGGAGAGCGATGCGGTCAAGAAGGTGAGGTCGTCGAAGGTCGGAAGCTGGCGCTTGGCTCCCCAGCCCCGGATCTCGTAGCGCCCCGTCTCGGCCATCTGGTGGACCTCGGAGATGACGGTCGGCGGGAAGCTGTAGCTCGGGAGCAGGCCATGGGCCGGAATTGCAGGGCCAGGCATCAGTACTTCTGGTCCTTCAGAGCGTCGAAATTGTAAAGGTGACGAGCGGAGGCAACCTTCGTGACGTTCTCCGGGGACACGTGCACGAGACCCGCGTCAGCGGCCAGCTGGCCTACGAGCTTGACGTCGTCGGCGGTGAGGTCCTCGAAGCGCGCATCGGCTCCGAGAGAAGCGACGCGACCGCCGACGTAGATGACAGCCTCGTAGAGGGAGTCACCGAGCGACCCTGCGGCGTTGCCGCCGATGAGGATCGTGCCCGCTTGAGCCATGAAGCCGCACATGTGCCCGACGTCGCCCCCGACGGCGACCGTGCCGCCCTTCAGCGAGATGCCGGTTCGCGACGAGGCGTCGCCCTCGACGACGACGAGACCGCCCCGAGCCGACGCCGCCGTGCACTCGGAGGCGTTGCCCTTCACCCGTAGCGTCCCCGAGATGAGGTTCTCGCCGGCGGACCATCCCACGAAGCCCTCCACGGTCACGTTGGCGCCGTCGCACAGCCCGGCGACGAAGTAGCCGGCGTTGCCGGCGACGGTCACCTCGAGGGCGCGCGCGATGCCCACGACGAGATTGTGCTTGCCTCTCGGCTCGAGGACCCGTACGACCGTGCCGGCCGGCAGCGAGTGCAGGGCGGCGTTCACCTGCCGGACGGTGAGCAGGTTGCAGTCGAGCTCGACGACGTCGGTCATGACCCCCACGCGTGTATCTCCTCCGGCATCGGCTCGAAGACGTCGGCCTTCTCGATCCCAGGCAGATCGGCCAGGGCCACGTACTCGGAGGCGACGGCCACGTAGTCCTCTGTCTCGGCCACGACCATCGGCTTGCAGGCGAAGGAGTCGCGCACCACGGCAATGGAGTCGGTCGTTGACACGAGCAGGGTGAAGAAGCCGTCGAAGACCTTGAGGACGTGGCGGAGCGCCTCGGCGAGATCATCACCGGTCTCGAGCCTGGCGGCGATGAAGCGGGCGGCCACCTCGGAGTCGTTGTCGGTGTCGAAGCGCACCCCGGCGTCGAGGAGGTCGCGGCGCACGCTGGCGTAATTCGAGAAGGAGCCGTTGTGCACGAGAGCAAGGTCGCTCGCGGGGGCAAACGGGTGCGAGTGCTCGGTCGTGACGGCCGACTCCGTCGCCATCCGCGTGTGGCCGATCGCCTGGTAGCCGGCCATGGAACCCACTCCGTAGCGCTCGCAGACCGCCAGGGCGGGCCCGACGTCCTTGAACACCTCGATGGCTGTTCCGTACCCGAACAGCTGCAAGCTGGCGTCGGTTGCGGCCAAGGCCGCCAGCATGGCGGCGACGGGCGCGGCGGCGAGGGCGACGGCGTCGCGGCCGCGGCGGCGGAGCTCGACCGGGGAGGCGAGCTGATCGGAAAGGCGCTCGGCCTCCGAGTCCCAGTCGTAGCCGTCCGCAGGCGCCCGGAGGGAGTACTTGCGCCAGCCGGGCGGGCAGTCGCGGCTGTAGACCGCCACCCCGGTCGAGTCGGGGCCCCTCGACTCGAGCACGTCGAGCATCGGCACGACGAATTCGCCGAGCCGAGGCTCCAAATCAGCGTTTTTCAGCCGGATGCCAACGATCCCGCACATACTTCATCCTCCCGACAGCGTAGCTCGCTCAGTATAGAAGGAAACATTGTCCACTGCCGGTGAACAGTCACTGCGCTAACGGCGTCCCCTCAGCGGCGAGGGCTGCCGTAGGCGATCACGGACAGGAACTTGATCGGCAGCTCGACGAGCTCGGTCGGGCCGTGCACGATCTCGCCGGAGAATTGCAGGGCGTCGCCCGGCCGCAGGACGTACCGGTCGGCGCCGTAGCCGTACTCGACGATGCCTTCGAGCATGTAGATGAACTCGATCCCCGGGTGCTGGAAGAGCGGGAACACTTCGCTGTGCTCGTTCAGGGTGACGAGCATCGGCTCGACGACCTTGTTCGGGCCCCTCATCTCGCCGAGCAATTCGTAGCGGTGGCCGACGCGCGTCCCCTTGCGAACGATCTCGACGCCTTGACCGGCCCGGACGAGGAGGGCGTCGTGCTCCTCGTCGAGTCCCCTGAAGAGCGAGGTGAGCGGAACGGAGATCGCCCCTGCCAGCTTGACGAGCGTGCCGAGGCTCGGGGAGGCCTGGGCGTTCTCGATCTTCGAGAGCATGCCCTTGGAGATGCCGGAACGTTCGGCGAGCTGCTCGACCGTGAGACCGAGCTGATTGCGGAACTCCCGCACGCGCTGGGCGATGACCCAGCCGACGCCGGGGTCGAGCGAGTCGATGTGCGGCGGCCCGTCGCTCAAGGGATCGCGCCCGTTGATGGGAGGCTCGGGCGCCGACACCCCCGTCGACTTGCGCGGGCGTCCGGAGCGCTCCGAGCGGTCTGCCGCCGGGCCACCCCCGCCTTGGACCCGTGACCGCCCCTCCACCGCCTTCCCGGCGCCCTGACGGCCCATGGTTGCCCCCTTGTCCGGCCCGAGCGTGAGTCTATTCGTGCCCGCCGGGAATCTTCCTCCGCAGTTGCCACCAGGATCCGCCGGTCGCCTCGTCCTAGGCTGCGGTGAAACGGATCGAAGACTTGGGGGACGAGATGAGCAAGCAGACGGCGTTCCATCCTCGGCTGGCGGCCTTGACCGACCGCTGGATGGATCTCTTCGGCTACCTGGCGCCCTCTGCTGTCACCGACACGGCCGAGGAGTACCAGGCGGTGCGCCAGTCGGCCGGGCTGATGGACTTCTCCATGCTGCGTAAGGTCGATCTCGAGGGAGGCGGCGCCCTCGAGCTGCTCAACTCCCTCGTGACCCGCGATCTCGCCAAGGTGCGGCCCGGCCATATCGCCTACGGCGCCTTGACCGACGCGGCCGGCAAGATGGTCGATGACTGCACGGCCTCGGTCTTCGGACCGGACCGCATCCGGTTCTGCGGAGCGAACGACCGCGATTTCCAGATGTTCTCGGCGGCGGCGGCCGGCACGAAGGTCGAGGTCCGTCACTTCACCGACGAGATGCCGCACCTGTGCCTGCAGGGCCCGCTCAGTCGATCGATCCTGCAGCCGCTCTCCGACAGCGACCTCTCGAACGCGGCCTTCCCCTACTACACCTTCAAGGAAGAGGTCCGCGTGGCGGACATCCCCGTCTTCATGACCCGCCTCGGCTACACCGCCGAGCTCGGCTTCGAGCTCTGGGTCGACGAGGAGCGGGCGCTCGAGCTCTTCGACGTCCTCGTGGCGGCGGGGGAGCCGGCGGGCATGAAGCTGATCGGCATGGATGCGCTCGATGTCTTCAGAATCGAAGGGGGTTTCATCATCGGTGGCATCGAGTACGACCCCACGGTGTCGCCCTACGAGTGCGGTCTCGGGTGGGCCGTCGACCTCGAGAAGGGCGAGTTCCAAGGCCGCGAGGCGTTGCGTGCCGACAAGGACAAGAGCGTCGTGCGCCTCGGCAGCGTCGTGCTCGCCGCCGGCGGTGCCGCTGCCTCCGGCGCCCCGCTCTCGAGCGACGGCGAGCAGGTGGGTTACGTCACCCAAGCCATCGTGTCCCCCTTCCTCGGGGGCGCCACCCTCGGCCTCGCCAAGCTCCGGCGGCCGCACAACGCTGTCGGCACGAAGGTCACCGCCTCTGTCAAGGGTGAAGACGTGAGCGGCCAGGTGGTGAGCCACCCCGTCTACGAGCCACAGCGGAAGAAGGCGAAAGAGAAGACCTGAGCTCCGCCCGGCCGGTTCAGGCGGCCCGCCCGGCCCGCAGGCGCTGGCGGCGGCGAGCCTCCCGTGCTCGCAAGGGGGAGCCGTACCACATCGCCGCCGTGACGGCGGCGGCCAGCCCTCCCCACAAGTTGGGGTAGGAGTCGTGATAGAGGCCGATGGCGACGGCCGCGTAGGCGGCCATCACCACGACGAGTCCCGGCCACCACCACAGGAGCCGGACCGCTCCGCTCGCCACGACTCGCAGGACCGTCACCGACACCCGCCCCTCCGCCGCCGCGCCAGCCTCGGCAGCCGGAGCCGCCGGGGGCGGGTCCTCGACAGGCGGAGCCTCGGTCACGACTTCGGCTTCGATTTCTCCGGGTCGTAGAACGGGAACCGGACGATCGTGGCGGCCGTCGTCTCGCCTCCGTCCTGGCGGACGACGTCGATGCGCTCGCCGAGGGTGGCGTGCCCGACGTCGAGGCGAGCGAGGGCGAGGCTCTTGTCGAACAGCGGCGAGCGCACCCCACTTGTGACGACGCCGACCGTGTCGCCGCCTGCGTGCACGGCGTCACCCTGCACGTACGGCTCGTCGGCATCGATCTCCAAACCGACGAGCCGGCTGCTCGGGTGTTCTCGGCGGCTCGCCAGCGCCGTTTTGCCGACGTAGTCGTCCTGCTTGTTCTTCGGGACGGTGAAGCCGATGCCGGCCTCGAAGGGGTCCTCGGCCCCCTCGTACTCGTAGCCCTTGAAGATCAGGCCCGCCTCGACGCGCACGACGTCGAGGGCATTGAGCCCGAGAACCCCGATCCCATCGTCTTGGCCGGCGGCCCAGATGACGTCCCAGACGGCGGGGCCGTCGTCGGGGTGGCACCACACCTCGTAGCCGAGCTCTCCCGAATAGCCGGTGCGAGAGATCAGCGCCTCCGGGCCGTTCTCACCGAGACGCCCCTCGGTGAAGGTGAACCAGGTGAGATCGCTGAGTGCCGGACGGCCTGCCGCCGCCTGCACGACCCGCTCGAGGATCCGGCGGCTCGCAGGCCCCTGCAGGGCGACGTTGTGCAGCCGGTCCGTCGAGTTCTCCAAGGAGACGTCGAGCCCGAGCCGCTCGGCGTGGGATGCGAACCAGGCCTCGTCCTCGTCGGTGTAGCCGATCCAGCGAAACCGCTCCGGCCCGAAGCGGAACACCGTGCCGTCGTCGACGGTGTTGCCGTCGTCGTCGCAGAGAGCCGTGTAGACGATGTCACCATCGGAGAGGCGCCCGAGGTCGCGTGTCACCGTCGCCTGCAGCAAGGCGCCCGACCCTTCGCCGGTCACCTCCACCTTGCGAAGCGGCGTCAGGTCGATCATGACCGCCCGCTGCCGGCAGGCCCAGTACTCCTCGAGGAGGTCGGCGGCGTACTGGGAGGGAAAGTCGTAGCCGGCGTACTCGTCGAAGCGGGCGCCGAGAGCGGCGGTCCGGCTGTGGAATGCGGTCTGGCGGAGCGTCACGTCTCAGTCCTCCCGGTGTCAGCGTGCTCGGGGGCGGCCGGCGCAACAGCCTCCGCCACCGCAGGTGTCTGCATGGCTTGTCGTGGCCAGGCTCAGCTCCAAGGGTAGGGCGAGTGGCTGACCGGGTGAAGCTCGCCGGCGGCGTAGCGGCCGAACCGGAAGGGCTCCAGCAGCGGCTCCGGCGTGCCGAGGAGCTCACGGGAGACGAGCTCGCCGACGCCGATCATCTTGTAGCCGTGGTTCGAGTCGGCGATGAAGTAGGCGTTCTCGCAGAAGCGGTCGAAGACCGGGAAACTGTCCGGTGTGAAGCAGCCGAGGCCGCCGGACGCCTCCTTCGCGAACAGTCCACCCTTTCCCTCAAAGCGCTTGTGGCAGTGGGCGAGCGCAGAGCTCCACATCCTGGCGAAGTCGTCGCCGACGACGAAGTCGGGGCTCGCCGGCCCGTACGGGTCGACGGCCACCTCGTCGACCGGGCGGTCGACCACATAGGGCATCGCACCGCCCTGCACGCCGCCGAAATGCAGGTCGGGTTTGTAGTAGATCCCCCAGAGCTCGTCGGTGACGACGCTGCCGTCGACGTCGTCGTAGAGGGGGGCGTCCGTGTCGACGTGAAGGACGGGCGGCAGCTTGCCGCTGTCGGTGAGGAAGAAGTCCGGTGGGAGCTTCAGCGTGCCCTCCTGCAAGCACCAGTACGTCCACATCGGGCGCTCGTACAGCTGGCCGTCGCGGCCTTTCACCTCGATCGTGTCCGGCAGGGAGAGCATCGTCCAGAAGTCACGTACCCAAGGGCCGGCGGCGACGACGACCTGCTCGCACTCGACGGCGCCGTCGGTCGTCTCCACCGCGGAGACGGCACCGCCTTCGAGGCGAAACCCGGTCACCTTGACGCCGGTGAGGATCTGGGCGCCGGCGCTCCTTGCCTTGTTCGACAGCCCTCGGAGCGACCCGACGTTGTTGGCGTAGCCGCCGCGCTCCTCGTGGAGCACGACCGAGATGTTCTTCGCCTGCCAGTCCGAGAACATCGCCTGCATGTACGACCGGCATTCGTCCTCCCCCTCGACCAGCGTCGATGGGTATCCGATCGCCCTCTGCTCGTCGTAGATGCGTGCCACGTCGGCGTGCATCACTTCCGGCCCGATCTGCATGTAGCCGACCGAGTTGTACGAGAAGGCCGCCGGGTCGGACTCCCAGACCGAGACGGAGTGTGCCATCAGCTGGCGCATCGCCGGTTGGAAGTAGTTGTTCCTCACGACCCCGCAGGCGATGCCGGAGGCACCCGCCCCGACGCCGTTCTTGTCGAGCACGACAACGTCGCCCCCGCTGAGCTGGCCGGTCCGATCGAGGGCGGCCGCCAGGTGCCAGGCGGTGGAGAGGCCGTGGACTCCAGCCCCGATCACCACGAAACGAGCGGCCTTCGGTGTTGCCATGGCGTTCTACGTCTCCTTCTGCTGCGGGCTCGCTCTAGTGGCCGGTCGGTGACTCCCAGCCGGCCAGAGTCCGCGGCTCCCAGTGTTGACCGACGAGCTCGGAGTCGTCCCGCCAGGGACCGAGCATGCGCTGGGGGAACTTCGTGTGGACACGCTTCAGCTGGATTCCGTACGAATTGCCCGCCTGCAGGTGTGCGATGAGCACTTTGCGGGCGATCTCGTCCTCCCTGCCGGCCGGGATGGGGAAGTGGATCTTGAGGAACGAGTTGGAGTACCGGTCGAACACGGCCGGCACGCCGTCTTCGATGAGCAGGTGGATGTCCTCGAGCCAGTTGAGATCCGGACCGGGCGTCGCCGCCATGAGGTCGATGTCCTCGACGACCGAGAGGTCGTGCTGGTAGGGGTACGAGTGGCCCGAGAGCTCCTCTGAGTCGATCGTGACGTGATGGCCTATGTCGCTCATCGATTCAGCCTCCTACCTCACCGACCTGCTTGGCGAAGAGTTCCTTCATCTCGCCCAGCATGCGGTCCTCCGTCAGGCCGGGCACGTAATTCGTGCCCGCGAGCGGCACCTTGGCCATGGCGGCCGCCTCGACCGTGAGTGCACACAGATCCTCCGGCTCGAGGCTGTGCACGTTCGTCTTGCCACAAGCTCGGGCCAGCATCTGCACCTCGAGGGTGAGCGTGTGGAGGAAGTTGTACACCCGCTCTGCGGCCTCGTCGACGACGAGGCGCTTGCGCAGCTCCGGGTCCTGGGTCGTGATGCCGACGGGGCAGCGGCCCGTGTGGCAGTGGTAGCAGTAGCCGGCGGGAACACCGATCGTCCCCTCGTAGTCGGTGACTCCAGGGATCTCCTTGTTGCAGTTGAGCGCCATCAAGGCTGAGTGGCCGATGGCGATCGCAGTCGCACCGAGGGCGAGGCACTTGGCGACGTCGCCGCCGTTGCGGATGCCGCCGGCGACGACGAGGTCGATCTCGTCCGCCAGCCCGACGTCCTCGAGTGCCCGGCGGGCTTCGGGTATGGCGGCCATGAGGGGGATGCCCGTCTCCTCCGCCGCGACGTGCGGGCCTGCGCCGGTTCCTCCCTCCGCGCCGTCGAGGTAGATGACGTCGGGACCGCACTTGGCGGCCATCCGGACGTCGTCGTAGACGCGGGCTGCCCCGAGCTTCAGCTGGATCGGGATTTGGTAATCGGTCGCCTCCCGGATCTCCTGGATCTTGAGCGACAGGTCGTCCGGACCGAGCCAGTCTGGGTGGCGCGCCGGGCTCCGCTGGTCGATGCCCACGGGCAGCGAGCGCATCTCGGCCACCTGCTCGGTGACTTTCTGCCCCATGAGGTGGCCGCCGAGGCCGACTTTGCATCCCTGACCGATGAAGAACTCGCAGGCGTCAGCGAGCATCAGGTGGTGAGGGTTGAAGCCGTAGCGGCTCTGGATGCACTGGTAGTACCACTTGGTCGAGAGATCCCGCTCCGGCGGGATCATGCCGCCCTCGCCCGAGCAGGTCGCTGTGCCGGCCATCGAGGCGCCCCGGGCGAGCGCCATCTTGGCCTCGAGCGAGAGCGCCCCGAAACTCATACCCGTGATGTAGATGGGGATGTCGAGCTCGATGGGGTGCTTGGCGAATCGGGCGCCGAGCACCGTGCGCGTCGAGCACCTCTCCCGGTACCCCTCAATAACGAAGCGGGTCAAGGTTCCTGGCAGGAACATCAGCTCGTCCCAGCTGGGCATCTTCTTGAAGAGCGAGAAACCCCGCATCCGGTAGCGACCGAGCTCTGCCTTTACATGGATGTCGTTGATGACCTCAGGTGTGAAGATCTTCGAGTGGCCGATGATGTCGGTTCGCGGAGGTTGGTCCGGCACTTTGGCTCCTGTTCAGTCCTTGGCGCCTCAGAGCACCAGTTTGCGTTCGTTCGGCTCGAGTGAGTCGTAGTTCCAGAGCTTCTTCGCGCAGACGAACTTCCGGAACACGTCGGGGTGCTCGACCCCGTAGTAGCCAAGCTTGTGGTCGAGCATCTCCTGATCGTCTGTCGTTACCTCCGCCTCCTCGCAGTCGACGCCGAGGGAGGCCACCTTGCCGCCCACGAAGATGGCCCCGTCGTACATCGAGTCGCCGAGGCCGTTTCCGACGTTGCCGCAGATGATCTGGCGGCCCCGCTGCATCATGAAGCCCGTCAGCAGGCCGGCATTGCCGCCGACGATGATCGTGCCGCCCTTTTGGTCGATGCCGGTTCGGGCTCCGACGTCACCTTTCACGACGAGGTCGCCCCCGCGGATGGCTGCGCCCGCCAGCGAGCCGGCGTTCTTCTCGATCACGATCGTGCCCGACATCATGTTCTCGGCGACGGACCAGCCGACCCGGCCGGTGATCTCGATCTCCGGCCCGTCGATGAGGGCGACCCCGAAATAGCCGAGGCTCCCCTCAAAGCGGATCCTGCACCGCTCGAGGATGGCGACCCCGATCGAATGCTTGGCGCCCGGGTTCCGGACCGTGACGTCCTTCACCCCCTTGTCGGTGAGGAGCCAACGGATCTCGAGGTTGATCGTCCTCGTCGTGCAATCCGCGGCGTCGAAGACCGCCTTGTCACCCGTGATCTCCGACGTCCGCGGCGGTTCAGCGTTCGGCTCGACGAGGCCGCGGGCGTCGTAAGTGATCCCGCGCTCACCGACGGCTACCGATTCCATACGAGCACCTCGCCCTCGTAGGGGTCGTGGGTGTCGATCTCGTGGTCGATGAGCGCCCGAATGGCGACCTCTTCTGAGGCAAGGGCGACCAGGTCATCGGACTCGAACAGGACGAGCGGCTTGGCCGCCATGACGTCCTTGGCCATGCCGAGGCTGTCCTCGGTGACAACGACGTAGGTGAAGACGCCGTCGAAGTCGGTCAGGCTGTCCTTGATGGCCGTCTCGAGCGGGACGCCGTTGTGCAGCTTCTCGGCCAGGTAGACGGCGATGATCTCCGAGTCGCACTCTGACTGGAAGCGGTGCCCGAGCCGCTCGAGCCGCCGCCGCCACTGGTGGTAATTCGTCAGCTGGCCGTTGTGGACGACGGCGACGTCACCGAAGGGGTAGGCCCAGTAGGGGTGGGCGCCCGCGATGTCGACATCTGACTCCGTCGCCATGCGGACATGGCCGATGCCGTGGGTGCCCCGGAAGCTCGTCAGGCCGTACTGGGCCGAGACGGTCTCGGCATCGCCGAGATCCTTGACGATCTCGAGCGAGTGCCCGAGCGAGAGCACTTCGCAACCCGGGATGTCCTCGACGTAGTCCACGAGGGACTTCAGGTCTCCCTCGTAGTCGATCGTCACCCTGGCGGCATACTCCGTGATGCCTTCGAGCCGGTCGATCGTCGCGCCCACTTTGCCGAGGCGGGCCTCGAGCTCCATCTTGTGGCGCTCGATCCGCTCGCTCCAGTCGATCGAGCCGGCGCCGCGAGGGTCGGCCAGCTTGATGCGCATGACGACGTGCTCCGAGGGCTCTCCGTAGAGGGCGAACCCGGTCGAGTCAGGGCCGCGGTGCTTCATCGACTGGAGCATCTTGGTGACCTCGAGGCCGACGTCCGAAGGGCCGTTCTTGTGGATGACACCGGCGATACCGCACATGGCTGTTACTCCTCCCCGACGATCATGGAAGTATGTCCAGGTATTCCTTGATGTCCCAGTCGCTCACCGTGGAGATGAAGCGCTCCCACTCGTCGTTCTTGTAGTGCATGAAGACTCGGTACATATCCCCGGGGAGGGCCGATCGCACGACTTCGTCCTGCTCGAGGGCTTCGAGCGCCTCGCCGAGCGTGCGAGGGATGCGACGCACCTTCTTGCCGGCGGCAATGGCGTCGTAGATGTTCCGCTCCTCCGGCTCCCCTGGGTCGAGGTTGCGATCGAGGCCGTCCCGCATCGTCATAAGCAGGCCGGCGAAGGACAGGTAGGGGTTCACGGCCGAGTCAACCGAGCGGTACTCGAAACGCCCTGGGGCGGAGATTCGCAGTGCCGTCGTGCGGTTCTGGAACCCCCAGTCGGCGAAGATCGGCGCCCAAAAGCCGGCGTCGGCGAAGCGGCGGTACGAATTCACCGTTGGCGAGCTGATCGCACAGAGTGCCGAGAGGTGCTCGAGAACGCCGCCGATGGCGTTGAGGCCCACCTTGCCGGGAAGGCGCGGGTTGTCAGTGTCGGGCATGAACATGTTCTCGTCGCCCTGCCACAGCGAGATGTTGTGGTGGCAACCGTTGGCGGACACTCCCATGAAGGGCTTCGGCATGAAGCAGGCGAACGAGTTGGTCTCGCGGCCCACCTGACGGCAGATCTGGCGGTACGTCGTCAGGCGGTCGGCCGTCTTGTCGGCGTGGTCGAACTGGAAGTTCAGCTCGAGCTGACCGGGGGCGTCCTCGTGATCGCCCTGGATCATGTCGAGCCCCATCTTCTGGCTGTAGTCGATGACCTTGTGGATGATCGGTTGCAGCTCCGAGAACTGATCGATGTGGTAGCAGTAGGGCTTGGTCAGCCCCTCGATCGACGGCTTTCCGTCGGGACCCAGCTTCAGCCACATCATCTCGGGCTCGCAGCCGGCGCGCAGGTGCAGTCCCGTCCCTTCGGTGAACTGGGCGTGGATGCGCCTCAGGTTGCCGCGGCAGTCCGAGGTGAGGAAGGCACCGCCGTCGACCTCCTCCTCCCTCCCGCGAAACAGCGTGCAGAAGACGCGAGCGACCTTCGGGTCCCACGGCAGGACACAGAACGTCTCGACGTCGGGAACACCCACGAGCTCCCGTGCCTCCGCGCCATAGCCGATGTAGTCGCCGTGGCGGTCGGTGAACAAGTTGGCCGTCGAGCCGTAAACGAGCTGGAAGCCCCTGTGGGCGATCGTCTCCCAGTGGGGGGCGGGGACGCCTTTGCCCATGATCCTGCCCGTGACGGAGGCGAACTGGTAGTAGATGTACGTGATGCCTTCGGCATCGATCTGCCGACGGACCTCGGCGATCTGCTCTTCCCGGCCCGCTGCGGCGACGAATTGCTCGATGTCGGTCATCACGTCCTCCCCCAAGACCTGGCAGGCTGCCCGGTGGCTGTTTCCCAGCAGTAAACACTGACTGCTGTGATGATACGGGCTGCAGCGCGACAGGCGCAATCGCCCCGGCCGGCGAGGCGGCCTCGCCTCAGCGGATGACGAGGACGGGCAGGTCCGTGATGTGCAGCAGCTTGTGTGTCGTGCTGCCGAGGAAGATGCCCTCGATGTCGGTCAGACCCCGCGAGCCGGTGACAATCCCGTCGGCTCCCCACTCCTGAGCCTCATCGCAGATCTCGCTCGCCACCCGCCCGTGCTGGGCTGCACGGAGGGAACTGGTCGCCTTCACGCCTTGAGACTCGAGCTGGGCAAGGGCGTTGTCGAGAATCTTCTGACCGTCTGCCGTCTCTTCGAGCGGGACCTGGCCGGCCCGACCTGCGAAGCCCATCTCGAGTACGTGCAGCACCCGGAGCGTCGACCCGAGCTTGCCTGCAAGCTCGGTGGCGGCACTGAGCACCGGCCCGGAATAGTCTGACCCGTCAAGAGCAACCACCAGCTTGTCGAACATGAGCACCCCTTTCCGAGCACCGGACGTACCTGTTTTTGCAGGCACCTCCCTAAGCATGCCTCCTGGCCGCGTCGAGGGCTAGTGGTGCCGGACCAAACCGCCACCTCGTCGAAGCGCCGCCGACGCTCGTACACTGGCATGGTGAAGGGCGCTCCGATCACCGTGCGGTGCGACTGCGGGCAGAAGGCGCTCGTGAAATACGGTGACGTGTGGGAGTGCGGGGGGTGCCATCGGCGCTGGAACACCAACCAGATCCCCCCCGACGACTACTGGGGCATCATGCACGAGATGCGGCGGTTCCGCGTGAAGGCGATCAGCTCCATGCTGACGATCGCAGCGGTCTTCGTGTTCCTGGCGCTCGCGATCTCGGACTCGTTCTTCATCCTCATCCCGCTCGTGATGAGCGGCTGGTACCTCTTCTACATGCCTCGCTGGCGGCAGCGGGTCCGCCGCCATGCCCGCCAAGTGCCCAACTGGGAGCTCCATCCTGAGTGACCGGGCGCCTCGCTACGAGGTCACCCGACGTCGCTGGACCGACAGTGGGCGGCGGCGGCACGGTGCTGCTGGCCACCTTCGACGTGCCCTTCGACGAAGCGGCCGCCTCCTTCGCCGTCCATGCGGCCGTTGACTCGGGACGAGGCCTCATCGTCGCCAACTTCGTCGAGCTGCCTCCGCTGCCCCTCAGCGTGATGATGGGTCACGACATGCTCGACTACTCGCCCGAGCTGGCGGCCTCGCTCCTCGGGCCGGTGCAGCGTGCGCAGGCGCTCGGTGTCGACGTCGAGCGAATTCGCGTGAAGAGCTTCCGCCGGATCGAGGCACTCGTCGAGGTCGCCCGCGAGCGCCACGTCCGCATGCTCGTTCTCGGTCCCGACCGGACCCAGGTGAGCGCCCGGCTGTACCGCAAGGCGGCGGCAGCGGCTCGCGAACGCCTCGACTGCCTCGTCTGGATCAGTTGGGAGATCCCTTCACCATGAGCCACGGGCTCTCAAGCGCTGCCTGTAGGCACCCCTAGCACGTACTCGTCGAGCCAGGGGCTCCGGTAACCGTCGTCTCGCCACAGCACCGGAAAGAAGGCTTCGTCGATCTCGGTCTCGCCCGGCCGGCGGTAGCGCGAGTAGATGGCGTGCGGTCGCGCGGGGTTCCAGCGCGTGTCCGCCGCCATGAGATGGCTGATGACCGAGCGTCGCTGGGCGCGGGCGGTCACGTTCGCCGGGCTCCCGTGGAAGACCCAGGCGTCGTGAAATGCCGCACCGCCGCGGGAGACCTCGATCGGCACGAGGTCCAGCTCCTCACCGGGCGGTCGCATCGCCTCCAGCCAGGAGAGCCAGTCCGCGGGGGCGTGGAACTGGCCGCCGACGGGCGCGTGCGGCCAGCGGTGAGAGCCGCGGGCGTAGAAGATTGTGCCGGCGTCCCGCGAGGTGTCGTCCAGAGCCATCCAGCACGTGATCATGTTCGGTGGAGAGAGATAGTCGAGGTAGGAGCCGTCCTGGTGGGCGAGCAGCGGCGTCCCGCCCGCAGGCTTCCAGATGAGGTTGTCCTGGTTGATACGGAGGCCGGAAGCGCCGGTGAGACCGGCGGCGAAGGCGGCGTTTCGCGCCGACAGCGTGGTGGCGGCAATCGTGCGGTCCGCCTTCCAGACATTGCAGAGCTGTCGTGTCCGCTCTGGCGGCGTCACTCCGGGGACGTAGTTGACCTCGTCAGGAGCGATGCCGGTCTCAAAGACATGTTCGAACACCGGTCCAAACCGCCCGAGTAGGCGTTCGACCTCCTCCGAGGCGAGGTACTCGGGAACGATGACAAAGCCGTCCCGCTCGTAGGAGGCGATTTGTTCGGCCGTCGGCCCGTCTGAGCGCTGCGCCGACATGAGGGCGCGATCTCAGCGGTCTTCACATGGGAGCTCAGGCCTGCGGAGCGCCAACCACGATCTCCTCCTCCAGGAGCCGCATCTGCTCGGCCGTGGGCATCGTCGGCGTCTCGTCCCGGAACGTGACCGGCTTCTTGTCCTGCACCACGCGCCGGAACACGTAGAGCAGGACCGATCCGACGAGGATGCCGAAGCCGATGTAGACGTCCTTGAACGATACGGCGTAGGCAAGCTCGGGGTTGGCGACGCCGTAGACGAGGAACACCAGGTTGGCGACCGCCAGCAGGCCGGCGATGATGACCCACGGACTCCCCACCTTGATCGGCCGTGGCCAGTTCGGACGGTCGTGCCGCAACAGCAGGAAGCCGGTGAGCGCCAGGATGTGGCAGAGGACGTAGCCGATGTTGCTCATGTACAAGATGGCGACGTTGCTGGAGATGAACAGGATCAAGAGGGTGTTGACGACCATGTCCACGGTCATCGCTCGCCCGGGGACGTGATATCTGTTCAAGTGGTAGAGCTGCTTGACCGTCATGTCGTCGCGGGCGATCCCGTAGAGCGCCCGCGAGGCGTCTGCCGTCGAGGAGATCATGGAGAGGAAGAGGCTGCCGATCAGGCAGACGACCACGAAGGACGCCCAGCCGCTGCCGACGATCGTCGAGAACGCCCCGGTCAGGTACTGACCCTCCGCAAGGGCCGCCTTCGGCGCGCCGATCTCGCCGCCGAGCCCGAGCGGGTAGAGGATGAACACGACCAGGCAGAACATGGCGGCCGAGCGAAGGGCGATGGCCGTGTCGCGTCGCGTGTTCTTGTACTCGGGGGCGAACGTGGCGCACACCTCGACGCCGTAGGCCGACCACCCGTTCAAGAAGAGCCACACCATGATGAGACCGAAGCCACCGCTGCCATAGCCGTGCAGGTCCCAGGTCAGATTCGACGAGTGCCAGTGCCCGGTCACGTAGGGAAGGATCATGATGACGACAAGCGGCACGACCAGGCCGAGGCCCGTGAGGTAGGAGACCCAGACGGCGGGACGGATGCCGTAGACGTTCAGCAACCAGACGAGCACGATGCAACCGATGCCGATGAGGTCGTTGACCGTGACACCGCCGGTCAGCACGCCGTCGCTGAAGTGCCAGGTCGTGTTCGGAAACCACTTCGAGATGACGAGATCGCCGATCACCTTGCCGAAGATCGAAAGAACCACAGACCATCCGATCCAGTACCCGAAGGCCCCGATCGGACCGATGAGAGAGAACCGACCGCGCCAGCCTTCGTGGGCGTAGAGGGAGATGCCGCCCGGCTTGTCCGGGAACATCGCCGCCGTCTCGGAGTAGATCCACGCCTGCAGCAGCCCGATCGCAGACGCCGTCGCCCACAGGAAGAGCGCCCCCCAGGCACCGACGGCGTCCATCGTGTAGCCGACGAATGCGATGAGGAACCCGGGGTTGCACAAGGCGATGACGAAACCGTCCCACCAGCGAAGCGACTTGAGAAGCTGTCGCTCCTCGACGACGGCACTGGCCACTGTCCCCCCCTTCAGTCCGGGGTCGAGAGACCCCCAGGCTTCGGCGTCGCAACCTCACACTCACCGCCCGCCCCCGGGCAAGGGTGCCCGGCAGCGGACTGGACGGCCCCACACCGTCCACCCCTGCGAAACTGAGTCCACTCACTATATGCCCTCGGCCGCCGAGGTGCAGGGGAAAGTCGTTTACCGTTGCGAAACGCCGTTCACCAGGGGTAGTAATGCGGCGGCCGAGCCCGGCGGAACCGAGCACACCCTGGCGCACCCTGGGAGAAGACTAGAGATGCCAGCACGCAAACTCAGCCTCGGAGCGCCCGCGAGCGACACCGAGGCGGGCTGCCTCCCCATCGTGCCGGCCCCATCGACCGGCTGGGCCCAGCTGGCGATGGGCGAGTGGACCTTGGCCGAGAGCGGGTGGACCGACCGGCATCCGTTCGACGAGCTCAACTACGTCCTCGAGGGGCGCCTGCTCGTGGAGTGCGACGGTGAGGTGCTCGAAGCCGGGCCAGGCGAGACCATCCAGGTCTTCGCCGGCTCGGCGGCGCACTACCATGCCGCCGGACACGCCCGCATGATCTACGTCTACGGACCGAACCCGACGGGGGAGCCGTCCGAGCAGCTGGGCGACCCGACGGCGAACGGTTGAGTGACGTGGCCGCTCGAGTCGTGGACACCTGGACAGTCGGAGGTATGAGCCGTTGAAGGTTGTCGTCTGCGTGAAGCAGGTAGCTGTGCTGGGCGACGAGGTCGAATTCACCGACGACGAGACCGACGTCGACCCCGATTACGTGGAACGGGCGCTCAACGAGTGGGACGTGGCGGCCGTCGAGGAGGCCCTGCGCGTCAAGGAATCACTGAGCGAGAGCGAGAGCGAGGTCGTGGCCGTCTCTGTCGGGGACGACGAAGCCGAAGAGGCACTCCGTCGCTGTCTCGCCATGGGAGCCGACCGCGCCATCCGCCTCGAGTCCGCGGGTGTCGCCGACCCGCTCACGGTCGCCCGCGCACTGGCCTCCGTGGTCGCCAAGGAGAACCCGGACCTCGTGCTGTGCGGCGTGCAGTCGAGCGACTCGGTGCAGGCCGCCACCGGCGTCATGCTCGCCGAGCTGTTGGACCTCGCCCGCGTCGCCGTCGTCATCAAGCTCGAGTACGACGTCGCATCACGGCGGGCGAGCGTGCACCGGGAGCTCGAGGGCGGCCTGCTCGATGTCGTCGAGGTCGACCTGCCTGCCCTCCTCACGATCCAGACCGGTATCAACGAGCCGCGCTATGCCACCTTGCGGGCGATCAAACAGGCGAGAGAGAAGGAGATCGAGGTCGTCGGCCTCCCGGCCGGCGGGCCGGGCGCCTACCGTGTCCGGAGGATGTATGTGCCCGAACGCGGTGCCGGTGCGGAGCTGCTCGGCGACGATGCCGTCGCCGTCGCCGTTCGCATCGCCGAGCTCGTGAAGGGGCGGCTGTCGTGAGCGGCACGCTCGTCGTCGCCGAGCACCTCAACGGGCGCCTGCGCGACGTCACCCGCGAGCTCGTGACCGCTGCCCAGGAGCTGCCCCGCCCCGTGAGCGTCGCCGTCATCGCCGCCGACCCGACAGCTCTCGCCGACCTCGTCGACCTCGAGGGAGTCGACGAGGTCGTCGCCGTCAGCGCCGGCGGGGACGAGTTCGAGAACGACGTCTACCAGGATGCCCTCGAAGCCCTCATCGGTGAGCGGCAGCCCGAGGTCGTCGTCCTCGGCTTCACCGTGAACAGCATGGGGTACGCCCCGGCGGTCGCCGCCAAACTCGGCCTCGGCTTCGCCAGCGACGTCTTCGGGTTCTCCATCGAGGCGGGCCGGGTCGTCGCCCGCCGAGCCTTCTACGGCGCCAAGGTGCATGCCGAGGTCGAGCTGCCGGCCGGCGTACCCGCCGTCTTGTTGCTCCGCCCGACCGTGTGGGCCCCGGCTGAGGCCGCCGGCGGGGCAACGAGGAGCGACCTCGCTGTCACCACCAGAGCCCCGCGGGCGCGTCACGTCCGCTTCGTCGAGGCGCCCGTCGGCGACGTCGACATCACCGCCGCCGACTTCCTCCTCTCGATCGGCCGTGGGATCGGCGACAAGGAGAACATCGAGCGCTTCCTCCGCTTGGCCGAGAAGATGGGCGCCACGCTCTCGGTCTCGCGCCCCATCGTCGACTCCGGCTGGATGCCGTCGGCCCGCCAAGTCGGGCAGTCCGGCAAGACGGTGAAGCCGAAGGTCTACCTCGCCTTCGGGATCTCCGGTGCCGTGCAGCACCTCGCCGGTATGAAGGCGAGCGGCACGATCATCGCCGTCAACACCGACCCCGAGGCGGCCATCTTCGGCGTCGCCCACTACGGTGCGGTGGTCGACCTGTTCGACGTCGCCGACGAGCTCGAGAAGCTCTACTGACCTCGTCCCGCCCGGGCAAGGCCATCCCGCCGATGCGACGTGGCTGAGACCCGCACCGTCTTCGACGGGCTCTCGCGCGCCGAGGTCGTCCTTTGGTACGGCCTCATCGTCATCTCGACCTCGGTTTTCGTCTGGGGCGTCGTCCGCCTCTTGGCGAAGTACCGCTCCGGCCGGCTCGGCGAGGCCATCTCGGCGCGTGAGCTCTCCTCTCGGCTGGCCACGATGGCGGGGATCGTCTTCTCCCACCGCTGGATCCGGCGCCGCGACCGTCTCGCCGGGCTCGGCCACATCATGATCTTCTACGGCTTCATGACGCTCTTCGCCGGCACGACCATCCTCGGGATCGACACCGATCTCACGCGGCCGCTCTTCCACTGGGATTTCTGGCAGGGCGGCTTCTACCTCGCCTACAAGCTGGCGCTCGACCTCGCCGGCGTCCTCTTGCTCTGCGGCCTCGGCCTCATGGCCGTCAACCGAGCCGTCCGCCGTCCTGCCCGTCTCGACTACACGAGACCCGACCGCGAGGCGGGGGAGTACGACCGCCGCCTCTACCGGGCGGGCGACTGGGTCTTCCTCGGGACCCTCGGGTTCCTGGCGCTCACGGGATTCCTGCTCGAGGGTTTCTGGCTCGCCCAGTCGAATCAGCACTTCGCCGACTGGTCGCCCGTCGGCTGGCTCCTCATGAAGTGGTTCCGGGCGATGGGGCTGCGGGGCTCGGCCGCCGAGCTCGCCCATCACATCACGTGGTGGTTCCACGGCCTCGTCGCCCTCAGCTTTGTCGCCTCCATCCCCTTCACGAAAGCCGTGCACATGCTGGCGAGCCCAGCCAACGTCGCCGTGCGCGACCCGTCTGCCGGTAAGCGGCTGCTGGAGCTCCCGGCCGACGCCGCCCCCGAGGAGGTCGGGTACGCCGCCGTGACGGATCTGAGCTGGCAACACCTCGTGTCGCTCGACGCCTGCACCAAGTGCGGCAAATGCACGGCCGCCTGCCCGGCGGCCGCCGCCGGCCATCCGCTCTCGCCCCGCGACCTCGTCTTGGACCTGCGCGAAGCGGCCGAGGTCTCACTCGGGGCGCATGCCGCCCTCGGAGCGGCCACGGCCCTTCGGCCCGCACCCGGCGGCGGTCGCATCGTCCTCGGAGATCCGATCCGACCGGCTTCCATATGGGCGTGCACGCAGTGCATGGCGTGTGTGGAGATCTGCCCGGTCGGCATCGAGCATGTCCCCATCATCAACCAGTTCCGCCGCCAGCTCGTCGAGCAAGGCGAGATGGATCCCCTCCTGCAGACGACCTTCGAAACCGTTCACAAGGCAGGCAACTCCTTCGGCGAGCCGAAGCGGAAACGGGCGAAGTGGACCGACGCCCTGGGCTTCGAGGTGAAAGACGCCCGCAAGGAGGCCACGGAGCTTCTCTGGTTCGTCGGTGACTACGCCTCTTTCGATCCGAGGAGCCAGACCGTGTCCCGCGCTCTTGCGCGCATCCTCCGGCACGTCGGCGTTGACTTCGGCCTCCTCTACGACGCCGAGCGGACGGCCGGCTGCGATGTTCGCCGGGCGGGCGAGGAAGGGCTGTACGCCACACTCGCCGAACAGAACGTCGCGGCAATCTCCGCCTGCGAATTCGAGCGGATCGTGTCCTCGGACCCCCACAGCTATCACACGTTGAAGAACGAGTACCCTGCCTTCGGTGGCAGCTGGAGCGTGCTCCATCACACCGAGCTGCTCCTCGAGCTGATCGAGTCCGGCCGGCTCGTCCCGGCCCGCCGGCTCGGCTACCGCATCACCTACCACGACCCATGCATGCTCGGGCGATACAACGGCGTCTATGACGCCCCGCGGCGGATCCTCGAGGCGCTCGGGACCGAGCTCCTCGAGATGCCCCGTAATCGCGACAACTCCCTCTGTTGCGGTGCGGGCGGTGGGCGCATCTGGATGAAGGAGGTGCGGCCGGAGGGCTCGCGACGGACGAGCGAGCAGCGCATCGACGAGGCGACGGCGCTCGGGCAGCTCGACTACTTCGTCGTGGCCTGCCCGAAGGACGTGACGATGTACTCCGACGCCATCAAGACATCGGGCCACGAGGGCGAGATCGAGCTTCGCGAGATCACTGAGCTCGTGCTCGAGTCGCTCGCGCTGGACGAGGCCGCCGGCACCGGGACGCCGCAGCCTGCAGGCCGCTGACCTGGAGGCCGGGCTCCTCCGCAAGGGCGGCGGGACCGGACCCGTACGGGTCAGCGTCCGTTATGGGCACTACCCGATCATGGGCTCCATGTCGGAGTTGGCGAGCAGCTGGGTCTCGTAGGACTTGTTGTCCACGCTGCCCCACAACCGCCGCTCTCGAATGAAGGGGAGGGGCAGGGCGGGGTTGGGGCTGTCGATCTCGCGGGCGAGACGGTGGCCGTCGAAGATGCAGTCGACGATCATGCGCGGGGCGGCGGCGTCGCCGATGAGGTAGACGGCCTCCACTCCGTTCTCGTCGAGGGCGGCCTGGTCCGCCTTCAACTCGTGGTAGAGCTCGTCGTTCGACAGCCGAGCCGTGCAGAGCACGACCGAGTCCACCTCGAAGTGCTCCTTGTGGGAGGGGTCCCAGATGTTGTAGGCGTCGACCTTGCCTTCGTTGAGCTCTTCGATCATCGTCTCGGTGTGGATGTGCACTCTGAGGCGATGCAGCTCGCGGTGCATCATCGGGGCCTCGAGGGTGAAGTCCATGTACTTGGCGATGTCACCGCGCTGGGTGAGGAGCCAGACTTCGTGGCCCTCGCCGGCGAGCTTCTGAGCCAGCGTGACGCCCATGAAGTACGCCTCGTTGTCCAAGATGAGCACCCGGTGCCCGATCTCCTTGCGACCGAGGGCGACGTCTTCGGGCGTGAGCTGCCAGGCTTCTGAGAGCGTGTCGGCACCGGGGATGGTGTCGTGCGTCGCTGAGTTCAGCCCGTTCGTCGCCCAGTGACAGCCGGCGGCGACGACCACGATCTCGGCGCCGTACTCGCGCACCTGCCGGGCGTCCAGGCGGCTCGAGGTGTGCACCTCCACGTTCTTCAGCTTGTCGAGCTGAATCTGGCGGTAGTTGACGACCCGCTTCCAGTCGCCGAGGCCACGCGCCGTGCCGCGGAAGATGTTGGCGTTCCCGTCCGAGAACCCCATGGACGAGACCCAGTTGACGTGGCCCCCGATCTCGGGCTCGGCCTCGACGAGGTGCACGGCGGACATCTCACGCTTGCCGAGGATCATGGCGCACTCCATGCCCGCAGGTCCGGCGCCGACGACGAGCACCCCCTTGTCGGCGTTGGCCGCCTTGTGGAACTTCTCCGGGTGCCAGCCCCGGCGGTACTCCTCACCGGCCGTGGCGTTCTGGGTGCAGACCATGGGCGGGCCGCCGATCTCCCAGCGGGAGATGCACTGGTTGCAGCCGATGCACTCGCGGATGTCGTCGAGCCGACCCTCCTCGATCTTGCGGGGCAGGAAGGGGTCCGAGATCGAGGGGCGAGCGGCGCCGATGATGTCGAATTGGCCCGAGTTGATGATGGCCACCATCGTGTCGGGGCTGACGATGCGGCCGACGCCGACGACGGGCTTGTTGGTGTGGTTGCCCGGCTTGATCGTGCCCGTGAAGGGCTTCTCGTGGTTCTCCTCGAAGAAGCGGGACGGTCCGGCGTTCTGGCCCCATTCGGCGATGTCGCCGACGGTGAGGTCCCACAGGTCGACGAGATCGTCGACGTACTCGACAAAGCGGATGCCGTCCTTCTCGAGCTCGACCCCGGCCGAGCCGTAGAGGGAGTCGACGGCAAAGCGCGACGCGATCGCACACGTGTCCCCGACCGCCTCGCGGACCTTCTCGAGGCTCTCCTTCCAGAAGCGGGCGCGGTTCTCGAACGAGCCCCCGTACTCGTCGGTCCGCTTGTTGGACCAGGGTGAGAGGAACTGGAGGGGCAGGTAGCTGTGCGCCCCGTACACATAGATGATGTCGAAACCCGCCTCCCGCGCCCGGATGGCCGCATCCACGTAGTACTTCTGCAGCAGCTGGATGTCATCCTTGTCGGCATAACGCGGGTAGATGTTCGACTCGAACTCGGAGGCGATCTGGGAAGGCCCGCGGGGCGTGTCGCGGGACTCGTGGCAGGGGGCGTGCGGCCCGCCGTACCACAGCTCGATGCCGGCGAGCGCTCCGTACTGGTGGAGCCGGTCGCACATGGCGCTCAGGTTCTGGATGTCGCCGTCGTCCCAGATGCGCGCCGAGACGCGCATGGTGTCGTCCGATTCGGGACTGATCGAGCAGTACTCCGTACAGCAGGCGGCCCAGCCGCCTTCGGCCTTGATGCCGCGGTGGTACGCCTGCATGCCCGGCTTCTCCGAACCGGCCCCGATGCAGTGGGGCACCTGGTAGAAGCGGTTCCGCAGGGTCTTCGGCCCGATCTTGACTGGCTCGAAGAGAACGTCGTACTTGGGGTCACGCGCCACGGATTCCTCCTGGATCTTGTGGGGTCAGGTAATCGCTCGGGCTGGGGCTACCTCGAGCTCGCTCGCACCTCGTCCTGTCCGGGCGGCCCCCCAATGTCCCTTGTCAGTGAACGATGTTGACTCTAGGTGGTCACTTTCTGGTCTGCAACGGGCAGCCCGGCCTGCCAAGCGATCGCCTCTGTCGGCTTCAGGGGCACCCGCTGGCTTCACACTCAGGCAACGCCGTCCACCGACGGTGAACTTTGGCGGCGGGCGATCTACAATGCTGCGGCAAGCGGTCGCCTGTGACCGGCTTCGATGTAGCACCAGCAGTCCCGTGACGGGGTCGGGGGAGGGGGGAGGCGATGAGGTGAGAGGCACCCGAAGCACCGACTCACGGACGCTCGGCCCGGCATGGCTGTAATCACCGCCCCGCCACCTCCGGCTGCGCCCGCCGCCCCGGCCGAGCCGCCGGCCGCTACACCCTGGCGGGTCGCCCATCCCATCTTGAACCTCGTCGCCCGGCGTGGGCTTGCCGGCATCGTCACGCTGTTCGTCGTCTCCATCGTCATCTTCGTCGCCACCCAGACGCTGCCTGGCAATGCTGCCTATTCCGTGCTGGGTCGTTCGGCCACACCGGCCCGCCTCCACGCCCTCGAGCAGCAGCTGCACCTCAACCGCTCGGCGATCGACCAGTACTGGGTCTGGTTGTCCGGTCTCCTCACGGGCCGGCTCGGTAACTCGCTCGCCAACGGCCTGCCGGTCTGGGGCCAGATCGAGCCGAGACTCGTCGACTCCTCGGCGCTCGTGTTCATCGCCGGCTTCATCGGAACCGTCCTCGGCATCCTCTTCGGGGCGACGGCTGCACTTCGCAAGGACGGCTGGTTCGATCACCTCTCCTCGGTCGTGGCGCTCGCCGTCACGTCCCTGCCGGAGTTCGTCGTGGGCATCGGGCTCGTCATCCTCTTCTCGACCGACGTCTTCCACCTCTTGCCGGCCGTCTCCTTCCTGCCGGCCGGCACGTACTTCTGGAACTCCCCCAAGCTGCTCATCCTGCCGATCGCCACGCTCATCATCGTGATCATCCCTTACATCTACCGGATGATGCGAGCGGCCATGGTCGAGGCCCTCGAGTCGGAGTACGTCGAGATGGCGCGGCTGAAAGGGGTCGGTGCCCGGCGTCTCGTGATCAAGCACGCCCTCCCGAACGCCATCGCCCCGACGATCCAGGTCGTCGGGCTGAATTTCCTCTATCTCGCCGGCGGCATCGTCATCGTGGAGGTCGTGTTCGGCTATCCCGGTATCGGCCAGGGGCTCTACTTCGCCGTGCAGAACCGTGACATCCCCGAGATACAGCTCATCGTGCTCATCCTCGCCGCCTTCTACGTGTTCATGAACATCCTCTCCGACGTGATCGCCTTGCTGGCCACGCCGCGTCGTCGGATCGCCCGCTAGCCATGGCCACCCTCACCCCCACCGTGCCGTCGCCCTCGAGCACGCCGGCGACCAAGCTCCGGCGGCATCAGTGGCTGAGCATCATCGGCCAGGCGATTCGTACGCCGCGGGGCGCCATCGGGCTGACCCTCAGCACCCTCATCGTGCTCTTGGCGGCCATCGGCCCGTCGGTGGCGCCCTACAACCCGGACTACTTCGTGGGCGCTCCTTTTGCCAAGCCGTCCGGGCAGTTCTTGCTCGGCACGGACTACCTCGGGCGTGACGTCCTGTCCCGCACGCTCGACGGCGGCTGGGAGCTGCTCGTCATGGCGCTCGCCGCCACCGTCTTCGGTCTCCTCGTCGGGGCGTCAGCGGGCATCTCGGCCGCCTACCTGCGCGGGCGCGCCGACGGTCTCATCATGCGGACCGTCGACGTCATCCTGGCGTTTCCTCAGCTGGTCTTCGCACTCCTGCTTGTAAGCATCCTCGGGCCGAAGCTGTGGCTGATCGTCCTGGCCGTTGGCTTCTCGCATGCCCCTGCCGTCGCCCGCGTGCTGCGCTCGGCGACGCTCGATGTCTCCGAGCGCGACTTCGTGAAGGCCGTGGAGCTGCAGGGAATGCGGTCATCGACGGTCATGAGGAAGGAGATACTGCCGAACCTCATCTCGCCCATCATGGTCGAGGCGGGTTTGCGTCTCACGTACTCGATCGTGATCATGGCCGGGCTGTCGTATTTGACCTTCGGGCCGCCGCCTCCGCTGGCGAACTGGGGGACGGATATCGGTCTGAACCAGCTCGGGCTCGCTCCCGCTGCAAACCTCTGGTCCGTCGTCGTCCCGGCCACGCTCATCGCCCTCCTCACGATCGGCACGAACACCTTCACCGATGCCATCGCACGAGTGGCCATCGGGGTCGATCGCAAGCCCGAGGAAGCCGTCTTGATCGACAACATCGGGTTGCAGACGGCGTGACCACCATGAGCGACGACAGCGCGGCGGCTCCGGTGGAGCCGCCTACACCTAACGACGGCCGCGGCCACGCCCGCCTCGAGGTGAAGGACCTTCGGATATGCCTCGGGGAGAGCGGTCCCGATGTGGTGAGCGAGGTGTCCTTCTCGGTGCGCGCCGGACAGGTGCTCGGGCTCGTCGGGGAGTCAGGCTCCGGCAAGACGACCGTCGCCCTGGCGCTGCTCGGTCACGCTCGACGCGGTCTCGTCATCAGCAACGGCTCCGTCCTGCTCGACGGGGCCGACGTCCTCTCGCTCGACCGCAAGCACCTCGAAGCCCTCCGGGGAGCCAAGGTCGCCTACGTGCCGCAGGATCCCTCGGCTTCGCTCAACCCGACGCTGCGCATCGGATCCCAGTTGAAAGAGGCCCTCCAGGTTCACCCGGAGGCGAGCGAGGATGTTGACGAGCGTGTCGCTCAGGTTATGGCGGAGGCGCATATCGATGCCAGCCCGGCGATGCTCCGCCGTTACCCCCATCAGCTCTCCGGCGGTCAGCAGCAGCGTGTCGCCATCGCCATGGCCTTCTCGTGCAGGCCGTCGCTGATCGTGCTCGACGAGCCGACGACCGGGCTCGACGTGACGACGCAGCGTCATGTGCTCGACACCGTCCGCACGCTCTGTCGAACCTATGGCGTCGCCGCCGTCTATGTGAGCCACGACCTGGCCGTCGTCGGCGGTCTCGTGGCGGACGTGGCGGTCATGTACGCCGGCCGGGTGATCGAGCTCGGCACGACCGCACAGGTCTTCGGGTCCCCGGTGCATCCGTACTCGCGAGGTCTGCTGGCGGCGGTGCCCTCGCCGGATCGGGCCGAGATGCTGACGGGGATCGACGGGCAGCCGCCCCGTCCAGGACGGCGTCCGCCGGGATGCTCGTTCGCCCCCCGCTGCTCGTTCGTCATTGACGCCTGCCGATCGACGACGCCTGAGCCGGTGATGGCGGCCGGCCGAGCCGTGCGGTGTTTGCGCGCCTCCGAGATCGAGGAGAAAGAGGCGGCGCGGACTGCGATCGTGACTCACCCGGTTGCGGACGCGAGCCTTCGCGCGCCCGTGCTGACGCTGCGCGACGTGTTGGTCCGATACGGCTCCGCCCCTGTGCTGTCCGGTATCAACCTCGACGTGATGCCCGAGTCCTGCCTTGCGGTTGTGGGCGAGTCCGGCTCCGGCAAGACGACGCTCGCTCGCTGCATCGTCGGGCTGCACCAGAACTGGACCGGCGACATGAGCTTCGAGGGCACCCGCTTGGCCGCGGGTGCCCGCCGCCGCCCGAAGGAGCTCCTGCAACGGGTGCAGTACATCTTTCAGAACCCCTACACGTCGCTCAACCCTCGCAAGACGGTCGGGCAGATCGTCTCCCAGCCGCTCGAGCACTTCTTCGATCTCTCGCTCGCAGAGCGGTCTCAGAAAGTGCAGCGGGTGCTGGAGGACGTCTCGCTCGGAGCCGACTTCTTCAACCGCTACCCCGACCAGCTCTCCGGCGGCGAGCGCCAGCGCGTCGCCATCGCCCGCGCCTTGGTCGTCGAGCCTGATCTGCTCGTCTGCGACGAGGTCACCTCCGCCCTCGACGTCTCGGTGCAAGCCATCATCGTCGAGCTGCTCCGGCGCCTGCAGAGTGAGCACCACCTGGCGATGATCTTCATCACTCACAACCTTGCTCTCGTCCGCAGCATCGCCCAGGACGCCGTCGTGCTGTGCGAGGGCCGCCTGGTCGAGTCCGGGACGGTCGACGACGTCCTCGAGCATCCCAAAGAGGCCTACACGATGCGCCTCATGGAGGACGTCCCCAAGCTCGCCCGTGCCGGCGTCGCCTGGGAAGCCGCCCCACAGCCGGCGGGAGCCGCCGCCTTGCTTGCCTGAGAGGCCTGACCAGACACAGAGATTGCAGGCGGCAGCGAGCTGATCGTCCGACTACCCGTCGACCGGGCGCGAGATGTCGAGCACCACCTTGCCGAAGCGATCAGGTGAGAAGAGGCGCTCGGCGGCCAGCGGCAGCTGCTCGAGTGAGAAGGCGCTGTCGATGACCGGGTGCCACGACGCCGCCTCGACGTGGGCGAGCAGCTCCCGGAACTCTCCCGGGCTTCCCATGGACGTGCCCACGATCGTCCGCCACTCCCAGTACACCTCCGCCACGGGCAAGGCCGCCGATGCCCCGCCCGTGTCCCCGAAGGACACGAACGTGCCTCCGCGACGCAGCAGCGGCAGGGCGCGGGAGAACGAGTCCGCTCCGAAGCTGTCGACGACAACGTCGAGCGGGCCGACGGCCTTCGCAAGCTCGTCCGGCCAACGCTCGTCGCTGTAGAGCACAGCGGCAGCCGCGCCCAGATCCCGACATCGTGCGGCTTTCTCGGCGCTGCCGGTCGTGACCGCCACCTCGGCGCCCGCTGCGACGGCGAGCTGGACGAGAAACGTCGCCACACCGCTGCCGGCACCGGTCACGAGCACCTTCGTTCCAGGCTCGACGCCGCCGCAGGTGAACATCGCCCGGAACGCTGTCAGACCCGCCAGCGGCAGCGCCGCAGACTCCTGCCAGGAGAGCCGTTGCGGTCGCGGATAGGTACTCGTCGCCGCCACGCGAATGCGCTCGGCAAAGGTCCCATCAGTCGGTGCACCGAGGATGTCAAAGTCGTCACCGGGCGTCGTAGCCCCGTCCTCCCAGCCGAGTGTCGGGTAGATGACGACCTCGTCCCCGACAACGGGTCGAGCCACCTCCGCGCCCACCTCGAGGACGGTTCCGGCCCCGTCGGAGCCGAGGGTCACCGGCAGCGGGCAGTAGCCGGGAGTCCGCCACACCCATGGGTCTCGGCGGTTGAGGGACGCAGCCCGCAGCGCGATCGTTACCTCGCCGCGGCCCGGGGGTTCGTCGGCCACTTCGTGCAGCTCGAATGCCGGCGGATCACCGAACTCGACGAGCCGCATGGCCTTCATGAAGCTTGCCTCTCTCGTTCAGTCGTAGTACTCGGCCGGCCCGAGTTTCGCGTCCGGCTGCACCTCGTGGGTGAGGATGATCTCGGCGCCCTCTGAGCGCTCGAGCTCCTCGAGCTTCTGCCAGCTCGAGACGACCGAGGCGGCATCGAAGAGAAAGCCAGGCAAGCGGCGCCGGCGGATCGCCTCGCGCTCGTAGGCGGCGTCCCCCGCCAGCAGCAGCGTCTGGTGCGGCAGCCGGACGAGGAGGGCGATGTGCCCAGGTGTGTGGCCGGGCGTCGGGACGATGACGAGGGAGCCGTCCCCGAAGAGATCGTGCTCCTCGTCAGCCAGCTTCCATCTCTCGGGTGCCACGGAGCCAAAGTCGGCGGTCGAATAGGCGTCGCGCTGGTCGGCGGTCGGAGCAGTGGCGAACTCGAGCTCCCCTCTGCCTACGTACACCTCGGCCGACGGAAGCTGCGCGAGCCCGCCGCAGTGGTCGTAATGGAGATGCGAGAGGACGACGACATCGACGGCGGCCGGCGAAAGGTCGATGCGGGCAAGGACGCTTCCGAGACCGTCCGTCGCACCGACGATGATCTGTGACGATCCAGTGGTTTCGTGGCGGGCAGACCCCGGCAGGGCGAAGTCAGCATGCGCCCCACAGTCGAAGAGGACGATCCCCGCCGGCGAGTCGATGACGTAGAGGAAGTAGGGGAGGAAGACAGGCCGGCCTCGAGCGCCCGCCCGCGGGTCAAGCAGCGAGGCGGGGACGCGCTCGCCCCCGCACCGAAGCGCCCACAGCCGCATCCGGCGCGGGCGGATGTTCGGCACGCAGGCTCAGGTGAACCAGAACCGCTGGAAGCCGTAGTTCGAGAGTGACAAACCAGTCAGGCTGGGCGTGACACCGCCGATGTTCTTGGCGTACCCGTCGATGACTGGGGGGAAGTAGGGGATGATGTAGCCACCCCAGTTGTAGTCGATCATCTGCATCTCGTGAGCGATCTCCGTGCGCACGTTCACGTCACTCGTCGAAACGGCCTGGTTGTAGTAGTCGATGTACTGCTTGCCGACGACCGGTGGCAGCGGGTTGGACGCCGGACTGGCGAAGTGGGTCTCGTTGAACGGCGAGATCGGCAGCGTGGCCTCGGACACCTGCGGCAGGTAGGCGGCGTAGTACCAGTAGTCCTGTGCGAAGGTCCACTGCAGGTACTCCTTGCCGTAGAACGACGTGACTGTCACCTGGTCGAGGGAGATGTTGAGCAGGCCGCTCTGTGCGAGCTGCTCCTGCATCACCTGCGCGACCTTGAGCGTTCCCTGGGCGATGTCGGCCGTCTGCATGGTGAGGTTCGACCCGAGGACGTCGGCCTTCTTCAGGTAGAACTTCGCCTTGTCGAGATCCTGTTCCCGCTGTGGGATCGACTTGTCGATCTCCGGGTCGAAAGGCGAGAAGATGTCGTTGCCGAGCCGGCCGTGGCCCGAGAACACCGTATTGATCATCTCCTGGCGGTTCACGGCCCAGCGTAAGCCGAGACGGACGTTCTGGTCGTTGAAGGGTGCCTGGTCGACCCGCATGGTGAAGGGGGTCATGCCGCCGGCTTCGGCGATCAAGACGTTCGCGAAGCCCTCGACGGTGGGGATCGACGTGGACGAGAGCAGGTTGACGAGGTGGACCTCACCCGACTGGAGGGCGCTCACCTGCGTCGTCTCGCTCGGGTAGTCCTCGATGACGACGGCGTCGACGTACGGCAGCGGCTTGCCATCGGTGCCGTTCTGCCAGTAGTTCTTGTTCGCCGTGAACGTGCTCGACACGCCAGGTTCGAATTTCTCGTACTTGAACGGCCCCGTGCCGACAGGGTTCGTCTTGGTCCAGCCAACCGGGAAGATGCTCAGGTAGTAGTAGTAGCCGAGGATCGACTCGACGAACGTGGCGAACGGCGTGAAGCACGGGATCTGCACCGTGAGGTTGTTGACCTTCTTCATGTTCTTGATATCGCACGGGGCGACCGAGGAGGCTCCGCCGTAGTTGCCGGCGACGACGCGCTGGAAGCTGAAGATGACGTCGTCGGCGGTGAGCGGCTTGCCGTTGTGGAAGACGATGTCCGGCCGCAGCTTGATGGTCCAGAGCTTGAAGTCGGCGTTCGGCTCGATCGACTCGGCGAGGGAGAGCTGCGGCTGGCAGTTCAGGTCCCAGATGACCAGGGCGTCGTACAGGCTCACGATGCGGGCGAAGTCGACGTTGTTGACTCCCTGCTGCCCGTCGATGGTGTCGGACGAGTCGCCGCCGGTGAGCCCCGCGGTGAGCGTGCCACCGCGCTTCGGCTTGCCGGCCGCCCCCGCCGGGCCGCTACTCGTCGTGGACGACGACGAGGAGGAGCCGCAGGCACCCAGCGACCCACCGGCTGCGCCCAGCAACACGGCTCCTCCGCTGTAGCGCAGGAAGTCGCGACGGGAAAACTCCCGGATGGACGTGATTCCGTGCCCTGACGATGACGCCTCTCGGTCCATCTTCACCCCCTGGAAGCCTGGTTGGCTGACGGTAGGTCCTTGCAACGAGATTGTCAACAACGCTCCCCTCCGCGAGTCAGCAGCCTCGGCCCGTGCGGGACGCGCATTGCGTAGGCATTCGCCTGTACGATTACGCAATCAGCATCTGATTCCGGCCAGACCTGAGGTGATCCATGGCGCACACCAACGAGCTCAGCGACGCGATCGAGGCGGGCTGGACGCTCCCGGCCAACTGGTACGTCGACGACGACATCTTCGCCCTCGAACGCGAGCGCATCTTCGAACGCAGTTGGCAGTACGTCTGCAACGCCGCCTCGCTCGAGCAACCCGGCGACTTCGTCACGGCCGAGATCGGGCGGATACCCATTGTCGTCGTGCGCAACCAGGCGGCCGAGCTGGCCGCATTCGTCAACGTCTGCCGACATCGTTGCGCCGAGGTCGTGCTGGGTTCGGGCCATCGCAATGTTCTGCAATGCCACTACCACGCCTGGACCTACGACTTGGACGGACAGCTCGTGTCGGCGCCGCGTTCCGAGCGAGAAGCGGACTTTGATCCGAGTGACTTCTGCCTCGAGAAGGTCCGGGTCGAGTCATGGGGGTCTCTCGTCTTCGCCAACGTCTCGGCCGAGGGACCGTCACTCGCCGACCAGCTCGGACCGCTGCCGGCACTCATGGCTGGCGAGGGCGTCGACTTCGGCTCCGTCCGCCTGCGCGAGCGCTCCGAGTGGGAAGTGGCCGCCAACTGGAAGATCGTCGTCGAGAACTTCGACGAGTGCTACCACTGCGCCGTCGCGCACCCGAGCTTCAGCCGGGTCATGGAGGTCGGTCCCGACAGCTACCGCCTCGAGTCGGGCGAGTGGTGGTCGCGGGCGACCACCCCGCTACGCCCCTGGCCCGAGGGCCGCCGTCCGGCACTTCCCTATGACCCGGCCGGCTTGGTGTCGTCCGCCCAGTTTGCCTTCTTCTGGCCGAATTTCACCCTCGTGCAGAACCCGGGCCCAAGCAACCTCATGGCCTTGTACTTCGTCCCGAAGGGCCCCGAGCACACGGTCGTCATCTCGGAGTACCTCTTCGGCGAGGACGCCTCCCCGGAGACCATTCACGACATGATGGAGTTCAACCTGCTCGTGGGTGCCGAGGACCAGCGACTCGTCGAGTCGGTGCAGCGGGGCATGCGCTCCGGTCGGATCCCGAGAGGCCGTCTCCTCCTCGACTCCGAGCACCTCATCCAGCACTTCCAGCGGCTCGTGCACCGTGCCTTGACGGCGTGACTCGACAGTCCGGGCGAGGAGGTTGCCCTCCGACGATCGGCTCGGTCCCCCCGTGAGGTCGACCTCGCCGGGCGGCGGGCGCTTCGAGGGCGGTCGCGTCGTCGTCACGGGTGCCTCGAGCGGCATCGGTCGGGCGACTGCGCTCGCCTTCGCGCGAGAGGGGGCGACGGTGATGGCGATCGCCCGCCGCTCCGACCGGTTGGCGGAGCTCGCCGATGAGGCAGCACGGGAAACCGCCGACGGCCGCATCGAGACGGCCACCGTCGACGTGCGCAACCGTTCCGACCTCCGCTCCACCATCGCCGGGTTCGCCGAGGGCGGGGGCCTCGACGTCCTTGTCAACAACGCCGGGGTCGCCCATCGCGAAGGGCTGCTCGAGGTGAGCGACGAGCACTGGGATGACACCCTCGAGACGAACCTGGGGGCAGCCTTCGCGGCCAGTCAGGAGGCCGCCCGCCACATGGTGGCCGGGAGCGGAGGCGCCATCATCAACGTCGCCTCCATCGACGCCTTCGTCGCCGAGTCGCCCTTCGGCGCCTACTGCGCCTCGAAAGCCGGGCTCGTGATGCTCACACGCTGCCTCGCCTTCGAGCTGGGACACCTTGGCGTTCGATGCAATGCCGTCTGCCCGGGCATGACCGTGACCGAGATGACCGAGAGGGATCTCACCGACGATTTCGAGCGGGCGTACCGAGAGCAGATTCCGATGCAGCGCTTGTCGGCGCCTGATGAGCAGGCGAGTGTCATCGTCTTTCTCGCCTCGAAGGAGGCGTCGTTCGTGAACGGCGCCACCATCGACGTCGACGGCGGCCAGCGTGCAGGGTTCTGGTACTCGCCAGAGCTGGCGCCCGGTCACCGGTCGGGCAGGGCCTGACCTGTGCGACGTGCAACGGTTGAGGGCGGCGCCCTCCCGTCGGTGTCGCCGGGGGGTGCTGTCGGCCTCGAGCTCGACCCCCTCGATCACGGCATCATCCGGCACCTGCAAGAAGACGGCCGGCGTCCGTATCGAGAGATCGGGCGCGAGCTCGGCGTGTCCGAGGGCACCATCCGCTCGCGAGTGCGCCGCCTCACCGAGGCGGAGGCGCTGCGCGTGGTCGCCATCGCCGATCCGTTTCACCTCGGGTACCGGGTGCTCGCCTTCGTGCTCGTGGCCGTCGAGCCCGGGGCGAACGAGAAGGTGATCGACGCCCTTGTCGGCTTCCCCGAGGTGACCTATGTGAGTGCCTGCACCGGGCGCTTCGATGTCTACATCCAGGTCGTCTGCCGAGATCATGATCATCTGTACGAACTGCTGGCCGAGCGCATCCCCGCCGTCGGGGGGATCGTCCGGACCGAGACGTTCACCGAACTCAAGATGTACAAAGTGTCCTATCGCTACCCGGCGCTGGACGGACCCACCGCCCCGGCCCGCCCGCAGCCGGGCGGCGTCCATGGGAGCAAGATGCCCGTCGCGGCCGGCCCGGCCGGACGCCGTCGCTCGGCCGGCGGCCGCTGAAGAGCTCCCAGCCAGTGGCGAGGCCTGACGGCAGGCGAGTCTTGAGCGCCCTGTTCGACCCCGCCTCCGTCGTGGTGGTGGGGGCGTCGAACGAGGAGCGCAAGTGGGGCAACTGGCTCGCACGGGGGGCGCTGCGTGGCGAGCATCGCCGGCGCGTCCACCTCGTCAACCGTCGTGGCGGCGAGGTGCTCGGGCACGCGGCTCACACTTCGATCTCCGAGGTGCCCGGCGGTGCCGAGCTCGCCGTCGTCTGCACCCCGTCCGACCAGTTCGAGGCCGCCGTGCTCGAAGCCCTCGCATGCGGCGCCCGCGCTGTCATCGGAATCAGCGCCGGTCTTGGTGAGACTGGACGAGAGGGAAGACGCCTCGAGCAGTCGGTCGCAGCTCGCGTCCGCCAGGCCGGAGCCGTCCTGCTCGGCCCGAACTGCCTCGGCGTGCTCGATCATCCAGGGGAGCTGTACCTCACCTCCAACGATCTCCCGGCCGGGTCGGTCGGGCTGATCTCGCAGAGCGGCAACTTGGCGCTCGAGCTGGGCGTCAAGGCAGATCGAGCCGGCCTCGGCTTCGGCCGCTTCGCCTCGCTCGGCAATCAGGCGGATCTCGACGTGTCCGATCTCGTCGTCGACTTCGCCGCCGCCGAGCACATCCAGGCGATCGCCGTGTACTGCGAGGACTTTCGCGATGGGCGGCGGTTTCTCGAGGCGGCCGAAGAGGCCACTCGCCTCGGCAAGCCCGTCGTGTTGCTCTCGGTCGGGTCCAGTGCGGCCGGGGTCAGGGCAGCGCACTCGCACACCGGTGCGCTCGTGTCAGGCGAGCGGTCGATTGACGCCGCCTGCCGGGCGGCCGGCATCGAGCGGGTCTCGACGCCGCAGGAGCTCATCGACGCCCTCGCCGGCTTCCTCCTCGGGACCTCGCCGGCTGCAGACCGAGTGGCCGTCGTGACCGATGGCGGAGGCCACGGGGCGATCGCTGCCGACGTCGTCAGCGCCGCCGGACTCACGGTGCCGGCCTTCTCGACCGCCCTTGCTGCTCGCCTCGCCCTCATCACGGGGACGTCCGGGGCGACGGCCAACCCGGTCGACCTCGCCGGCGCCGGCGAGCAGGACGTCTGGTCGTTCGCGCGGGTGTTAGAGGCGATCCTCCTCTCCGCCGAGGTCGATTCGGTGCTGCTCACGGGCTACTTCGGCGGCTACGGGCAGTACTCAGAGGAGCTCAGGAAGGCCGAGCACGAAGTCGCCAGTGCTCTCGTCGCCCTCACACATGGATCGGGCAGGCCGGTCGTCGTCCACACGATGCACGATGGCGCCGACTTCTCGGCGGCGCTCGTGCGACTGCAGGCCGGCCGAGTGCCCGTCGTCAACCGCGTGGAGGCTGCCGCCTCCATCCTCGCCCGCCTGCACCGGCGCATGGCCGCCACGCCGGAGGGGTTGCCGGAGCTGTTGCCGGCGCAGCCACGGCCGGACATCGAAGGGTATTTCGGCGCCCGCGCTTTGCTCGAGGAGGCCGGTGTCGTGTTCGCCCCCGCCCGACGCGTGCAGGATCTCGACGAAGCCGTCGCCGCCGCCAGGGCCATCGGCTATCCCGTGGCGCTGAAGGCGCCTGTGCTCGAGCACAAGTCGGACGCAGGCGGCGTCGTTCTCGGCCTCGACGACGACAAGTCGCTCGAGGCTGCCGCCAGGGCGATGTGGGAGCGCTTCGGCCGCGGGCCCTTGTCCGTGGAGGCGATGTTGGACGTGGCCTCCGGCGTCGAGCTGCTCGTGGGCGTCGTTCGCGACGCTCGCTTCGGGCCCGTGGTCGCGGTCGGTCTCGGTGGGATCCACACCGAAGTGATGGACGACGTCGCCACAGGTCTGGCTCCGGTGCGGGCGGACCAGGCGGCCCGCATGATCTCGTCGCTTCGAGGAGCCCCGCTGCTGCTCGGCGGGCGGGGGAGGCCCCGACTCGACCTCGAGGCGGCCTCGCGAGCGGTCGCGGCCGTGTCGTACCTGGCCGCCAGCCGGCCCGATGTGGGGGAGATCGAAGTCAATCCGCTCCTCGTGTGCCCACAGGGAGCCTTCGGTCTCGATGCCCGCATGGTGCTCGAGACGCCTCAGCCCGATGCCGGCGGCTGATCCGGAGGCGGGGGGGGCTCTGCCTGTCCCCAGGCGTCGACACCGCCGTCGACGACGATCGTCGTGCCGGTGATGTAGCTGGCGGCGGGCGACACGAGCCACCCGATGACGTCGCCCACCTCGGCCGCCGTCCCGAGCCGTCCCAACGGGACGGCACGCTCCCAGGCTGCCACCTGCTCGGCGCCGTACTGGTCGAGGCCCTCGGTAGCGATGTTGCCGGGTGCGACGCACACGGCTCGGATCCCATACCGGCTCCACTCGCAGGCAAGACCCCCGGCGAGGTTCTCCACGGCCGCACGGGCGGCGGCCGCATGCACCATGCCGGGCAGACCGCGACGCGGGCTGAAGCCGACGAAGACGACGACCCCTCGACGGCGCGGGATCATCGAACGGACAGCCGCTTCCCTCGTCAGGCTCCAAGCGGCCTCGACCGAGAGGCGGTGCACCGCTCGCCACCCGTTGACCGAGATGTCCTCCGCCGCGGCGGTGAACTGGCCGCCGGCGTTGTTGACGACGATGTCGACCTGGCCGAAGCGCTCGAGGGCGCCGTCGATCACCCGCGTCACGTCGTCGGGCTGGCATATGTCGGCCGGCACGGCCAGGCAGTCAGTCCCGAGGGACGCCATCTCTCGGCATGTCGTCTCGAGCGGCTCGGCCCGCCGCCCGCAGATGACGACGCTCGCTCCTGTGCCCGCCAGTGCAATGGCGGTGGCGCGACCGATGCCGGTGCCGCCGCCGGAGATCACGGCGACTTGACCCTGATTGGCGTCAGGCGCGAGCGCTGAGTGCCCCACGGCTTTGAGACGATACCGGTTGGGGCTACCGCTCCCGAGTGGCTGCCAGTTTTATCACACGTCCGTTATGCTAAAATGCGGCGGCTGCAGCGAACGGCTGCGGCGGGAACCTCGTGCCCGGCCGGAAGGACGTCATCTGTGCCGAAGATCGTTGATGTCGAGGGGCGACGAGAGGAAGTGCTCGAGGCGACGTGGCGGGTCATGGCTCGCGAGGGGCTCGAGGGCGTGAGTATCCGCGAGATCGCCGCCGAGGGCGGCTATTCGACGGGCGTGATCGCCCATTACTTCAAGAACAAGGACGATGTAGTCCGCTCTGCTCTGCTTCGCGTGTGGCGGCGCGAGGCCGATCGGATCGCCGCTCGCACCGCCGGTCTCGCCGGCATGGCGGCCCTGCGGGCAACGGTGGCTGAGGTGCTCCCGAGCGGGGAGGAGCGCAAGCTCGAGATGGCGGTATGGCTCTGCTTCTGGGGTCACGCCATCGGCGACGAGCGGCTCATTGCCGAGCAACGCCGTTACTACGGCACGTGGCGGGCACTGTTGAGACAGCGCCTCCTCGAGGCGCAACGGCTGGGTGAGGTGCGACCAGACCTCGATGCCGCCGCCGAAGCGGTGCGTCTGGCGGCCGTCATCGACGGCGTCGGTGTCCAGGCGGTGTTCGAGTCGGAGCGTTTCTCCGATCGGAAGTTGCCCGAGATCGTCGAGGGGCACCTGCGGACCCTCGAGGCGGGCTGGCCCGCCGCCACCACCAGCCGCGGTGCGACCGAACGCCCCCCGGCCCGCGCCAGCGGTGCGATGAGTCGGAGGGGAAGTTCCATGCGACGGCGAGGCTCCGTGCCGATGCCGCGCTCGACGAGCAAGGAGGACAGTTGATGGACTGGACGTACACGGAGTCTCAGCTCGAGCTCAAAGCGAGGGCGAGAGCGCTCGCCGAGGAGATCATGACCTTCGAGGATCAGTGTGAGGCGGAGGACGGTCTGCCCGACGAGGCGCTCGACCTCATTCACAAGAGCACCTTGGCGGCGGGTTTGAACGCCGTCAACATGCCATCGCAGTGGGGTGGCGCCGGCCTATCGGTGCTCGACCAGGTGCTCGTGCAAGAAGAGCTGGGGCAGCTGACGAACGCCCTCTGGGACGCAGTCTGGCGACCGGCGAACGCCTTGAAGGCGTGCACGCCCGAGCAGCGGGAGCGCTTCCTCCTGCCGGCGATCCAGGGCGAGCGCAGAGACTGCTACGCCGTCACCGAGTCGGGCGCCGGCTCCGACTACACCTCGATCGAGACGACGGCGACTCCGACGGAGGGCGGGTATCGCCTCGACGGCGAGAAGTGGTTCGTCACCGTCGGCGACGCCGCCGACTTCCTCATCGTGATGGCCTTGGCGCTCCCTGAGCGCAGCCCGACGCTCTTCCTCGTGGACCGCGACACGCCCGGGGTCAGCATCCAACGGACGCCCCGATACATGCACACCTTCGTGTACAAGCACCCGATCTACACCTTCGAGGGAGCTCTCGTCGGCGAGGACTGCGTGCTCGGGGGAATTGGCCGGGGTGACGACCTGACTCGCGAGTGGTTCGTCGAGGAGCGGATCATGATCGCTGCTCGCGCCCTCGGGGCCGCCGAGCGGGCCCTCAACGAAGCGACCGCCTGGGCAAAGAGCCGTGAGCAGTTCGGCCGTCGCCTCATCGAGAACCAGATGATCCAAGCGATGTTGGCCGACAGCGCCGTCGAGATCGCCACGAATCGAGCTTTCACGTATCAGGTTGCCTCCGAGACCGACGCCGGCATGCCGAGAAAGCTCGTGCACGCCAAGGCATCGATGGTGAAGCTCTCCGCCTCCGAGGCGGCCGGCCGGGTGATCGACCGGGCTGTGCAGATCTTCGGAGGACGGGGCTACATGCGCGAGTACCCGGTCGAGCGGCTCTATCGGGACATCCGAGTCGACCGCATCTGGGAGGGGACCTCGGAGATACAGCGTCTCGTCATCGCCAACGAGATCTCGAAACGGGAGGTCGCTCCGCTGCTCACGCCCTGGGCGAAGCCGTGAACCCTGAAGGCGATGACGCCCGCGACGGCACCGATGGAGATGCCCGGGGCCGCCAGGCAGGCGACGGTCGCGTCAAGGTCGAGACTCGCGGGCCGGTGGCGCTCATCACCTTGGAGCGGCAACGGAAGCTGAACGCCCTCTCGAGTGCGATGGAGGAGGCACTCGCCGCCACCCTGGCGAGCCCGGAGGTGACGAGCAGCCGGGCGTTCGTCGTGACGGGCGGCCCAGAGGTGTTCTCGGCGGGAGCCGATCTCTCCGAGATGAGCGATCTCAGCGCGGAGTCGGTCTTCGCCTACTACCGGGCGAGCGGGGGTGTCTACGAGGCGGTGGCTTCGATGCCGCAGCCGAGTGTGAGCGCCATCAGTGGATACTGTCTCGGCGGCGGTCTCGAGCTGGCCCTCGCCACCGACTTCCGCATCGCCGACGATTCGGCCGTCTTCGGTTTGCCCGAGGTCTCGATCGGGATCATCCCGAGCTCCGGCGGCATTCATCGCCTCGTCCGCATGCTGGGCACGGCGAGAGCCCGCGAGCTCGTGCTCGCCCGCCCTCGTCTGTCGGCCGCCGAGGCGCTCGATCTCGGGATCGTGACCGAGGTCGTGGCCGCCGGTGGGGCGCTCTCGCGAGCTCTCGCACTGGCGGAGGAGCTGGCGGAGCTTCCGCCGCTGGCGGCGACACTCGCACGCCGCGCCATCGACGCTGCTGCCGAGTCGTCGAGGGACGTCGGACTGTTCGTCGAACAGCTCGCCTACGCCGCCCTCTCCCAGTCTCCGCCGACCGATCGGAGGGGGCGTGGCTGAGCCGATTTCCTGGCGAGCTCCCGTCGCCCACCCGGTGTGGCCGAGACGGCGATGAGTAACGTGACAAGCAGGAATTCTCGGCCAAGCACCGCAACGAGAAAGGGCCGTCCATGAGCGCATCCGGCAAGGTCATCATCACCTGCGCCCTCACCGGGTCGGGCCACACGCCGACGATGTCCCCGCACCTCCCCTACTCGGTCGAGGACGTGGTCGAACAAGCCGTTGGCGCTGCCGAGGCGGGCGCTGCCGTCCTCCACCTGCACGCCCGGGATCCCGAGAACGGCCGACCGACGTCTGACCCCGGGCTCTTCATGGAGTACGGCCGACGCATCAAGGAACGCAGCGACGTCGTTCTCAGCATCTCGTCCGGAGGCGGCACGGGCATGTCGATCCAGGAGCGCCTCGAGGGCGTGAGGAAGCTGCAACCTGAGCTGTGCACGCTCAACCTCGGCACGATGAACTACGGCAGCTATCCCATGATCGACAAGCACGGCGGTTCGTGGCGCTTCGACTGGGAGGAGCCCTACCTCGAGAGCACCCGCCACGAGCCCTTCGTCAGCACCTATGCCGACATCGAGTACATGCTCAACGTGGTCGGCCCGGAAACCGGTGCCCGCTTCGAGTGCGAGGCGTACGACATCTCGCACCTCTACACCCTCGCCCATTTTCTCGACCGGGGCATGATCAATGCTCCCATCTTCGTGCAGACGATCTTCGGGACAATGGGCGGCATCGGGCCTGATGTCGATCACATCGTCCACATGAAACGGACAGCCGATCGCCTGCTGGGCGATGCCTGGGAGTGGTCAGCTCTCGGCGCCGGTCGCTTCCAGTTCGGCATCGTCACGGCCGCCGCCATCATGGGCGCCCATGTCCGCGTCGGTCTCGAGGACAACCTCTATCTCGCCAAGGGCCGGCTCGCCGAGTCGAACGCCGAGCAGGTGACGAGGATCCGATCGATCCTCGAAGCCCTCTCCCTCGAGATCGCCACGCCGGCAGAAGCGCGCGGGATCCTCCAGCTCAAGGGTGGCGACAAGGTCGCCTTCTGAAGCACGCTGTCACAGACCATTAGGGGGAGATGCGAGCGTGACCGAACGCGAAACGAGCAGCGCCAAGACGCCTGCCGCCTTTGTCGAGCCAGCCTCCGTGCGCAACGTCGCGGTCATCGGCGCCGGCGTCATCGGCGGAGGCTGGGCCGCTCACTTTCTCAGGATGGGGCTCGACGTCAGCGCCTATGACCCTCAGCCCGGTGCGGAAGAGAGACTGAGGAGAGCGATCGAGGAGGCGTGGCCGACGCTCGAGCGGCTCGGGCTCGCCACCGGTGCCAGCCCCGAGCGCGTGCGGTTCACCGACGACCTCGCTGCCGCCCTCGAGGGTGCGGACTTCGTTCAGGAGAACACGCCCGAGGAGGGCTCCGGCAAGACGGAGGTGTTCACCGAGCTCGACCGTCTGACGCCCGCAGAGGTGGTGATCTCTTCCAGCACCTCGGGCTTCTCGATGACGATGTTGCAGAAGCACTGTCGCAACCCGGAACGGACGGTCATCGGGCACCCCTTCAATCCCCCGTACATCATCCCCCTCGTCGAGGTCGTCGGGGGCGAGAGAACCGCTCCCGAGGCCGTCGACTGGGCGGTCGCCGTCTACGAGCACCTCGGCAAGTACGCCATGCGGTTGCAGCGGGAGCTGCCGGGTTTCGTCGCCAACCGGCTGCAGGAGGCACTCTGGCGGGAGGCGCTCCACATGGTGGCCGCCGACGAGGCGACGGTCGAAGAGATCGATGCCGCCGTCGCCCAGGGGCCTGGCCTGCGGTGGGCGCTCATGGGCCCCTGCCTGACGTTCCATCTCGCCGGTGGGCCTGGCGGCATGGGTCACATGCTCGACCACTTCGGGGCGGCGCTGCTCGAGCCCTGGACCCGGCTGGAGGCCCCGCCGCTCACCTCCGAGCTGCGGACCCGCATGGTCGACGGTTGCCTGGCGGAGGCCGGAGGGCGCTCGATCGGGGAGCTCGAGCGCCAGCGAGACGACTTCCTCGTGGAGCTGCTCGACCTCGTCCGTCGCAACACCGAGCGCTATGGGCCTGGCGCCGGACCGACCCTGAGCACGGCGCTGAGAGGGCGGACGCAAGGCTTGCCCGCTGCCGGTGAGCCGGTGCCCAACGACCGCGGCCCGTCATGAGCGTGGCTGAGCCATTGCGGCGCAGCGGTGGCGTCCTGCCCGAATGGATCGACTACAACGAGCACGTCATGGACGGGTACTACCTCGTCGCCTTCACGGACGCCACCGACGCCTGCCTCGAGCTGCTCGGCTTCGGCCCCGCCTACCGGGCGCGCACCGGCTGCAGCGTCCACACAGTCGAGGGTCACATCAACTTCTTGCGGGAGGCCCGCCTCGGCGACGACCTGGAGTACGAGACCCTCCTCCTCGGCGCCGACGAGAAGCGCCTCCGCATGTTCCACACCATGCTGAGGGCGGCCACCGGCGAGGTCCTGGCGACGAACGAGCTCATGCTGCTGCACGTCGACTTGGCGCTGGGCCGCGTCGGCCCCATGCCGGCCGAGAGTTTCGCCCTCGCCCAGGCGATGGTGGCAGCGCACTCGGACCTGGATTGGCCGGCCGACGCCGGGAGGGCGATCTCGATGAACCCCCGGGGCGCCGGCGCCGGCGACGCCGGCGCCGGCCGCTAGGCAGCCGTTCGGCCGCTAGCCATCCGTTCGGCCGTTAGCTGTGTGACCTCGGCGCCGGGTAGAGGACCACTTTCGGCTCGGTGAAGGCCTCCAGCACGAAACGACCACCGACACGTCCCCGCCCGCTCACCGATCCGGCCCGGCCTCCGAAGGGGAGGTGGGTCTCCCAGTGGTTCGTGGAAGCGTTGATGTTCACCCAGCCGGCCCGGGCCGCCTCGGCGAAGGCGAGGCCACGCTCGAGGTCGCCGGTGAACACGGCGGCGGTGAGGCCGAAGGGCGACGAGTTCGTGAGCGCGAGCGCCTCTGTCATGGAGGCCACCTCGACGACTGGCACGACGGGGCCGAAGGTCTCCTCCCGGGCGATCGCCATGTCGGGCGTGACCTCGTCGAGCACCGTCGGCTGGGCGAACAGCTGGGTGGGCATACCGGGCGCCCGCTGTCCGCCTGCGCACACGCGGGCGCCTCGGGCGACGGCGTCGGCGACGTGGCGGTCGAACTTCGCCGCCGTCGGCTCGTTGTTGACCGGTCCCATCGTCGTGTCGGTATCGAAGGGGTCCCCGAGGCGCACGCTCGCCTTGGTCGCCTCTACCACGCGTTCCACGAACTCTTCGCGCACGGCTGCGTGCACGAGGAAGCGCTCCCCGGCGGTGCAGCTCTGGCCGGCGCACATGTAGGCCGCCTCGAGCGCCGCTGCCGTTGCGAGCCCGAGGTCGGCGTCATCCAGGATGACCATCGGGCCGTTGCCGCCGAGCTCGAGCAGCTGCGTCTTGCCGGCCGCACGGGTGGCGACGAGCGCACCGGTCGCGACGGACCCGACAAAACCCACAGCGGCGACCGACGGGTGCCCCACGACGGCATCGCCCACGACGGCGCCAGGACCGGGCACGAAGTTGAAGACGCCTGCGGGTGCGCCCACAGCGGCGAGGGCGTCGCCCAGCACCTCGACGAGCAGCCCCGAGCACGCGGTTGTGGTCGGGGCGGGCACCCACACGACGGCGTTGCCGGCGGCGAGGGCGGGGGCGAAGACCTCGGCACCCATCGTGTAGGGCCAGTTCCACGGTGAGACGACGCCGACGACGCCGAGCGGTACCCGCAACGTGAGAACCCGCCGTGAACCGGAGAGCGAGGACGGGATCGACCCCTCCAGTCGCTTGGCTTCCTCCGCCGCCATGTTCAGGTACCCGACGAGTTCGTCCACCTCGTCGTAGGCCTCCAGCACGAGCGGCTTGCCCTGGTCCTCGGTAAGGACGCGGGCGAGGTCGTCGCGACGGCGCACGACGGCCTCGGCGAGGCACGCTAGGACCTCGGCCCTCTCGAAGGCGGACCTCGCCGACCACCGCGGCCAGGCGGCGGCAGCCGCCTCGACCGCCATGGCGGCCTGGGCGGCATCGGCGACGCCAACGGTCGTGAAGGTCTCGCCCGAGGACGGGCTGACAGCGGGCATCTCGCCGGCGGCGCCTGTTACCCACTCGCCGCCGATGTAGGCGCCCCGAGCCGGCTCAGGCATCGGCTGGCGCCCCTTGCCCGCCGATCGGGCGGGGTTCATGCCGGTAGAACTCGACCTTCTCCGGCGCCAGCGGGCTATTGCCGAGGATGACGTCGGCCGACTTCTCAGCGATCATCATCACGGGAGCGTAGATGTTGCCATTTGTGACGTAGCGCATGACGGAGGCATCCACGATCCGCAGCCCGTCGAGCCCGTGCACCCGCATGGAGAACGGGTCGACGACGGAGAGTTCGTCGGTGCCCATTCGACAGGTGCAGGAGGGGTGGAGGGCGGTTTCGCCGTCGCGGGCGACCCATTCGAGGATCTCGTTGTCACTCGAGACGCCGCTGCCGGGCGAGATCTCGCCGGCGTTGAAGTCGTCCATGGCGGGCTGGTCCAAGATGTGGCGGGCGATTCGGATCGCCTCCACCCACTCGCGGCGGTCCTGCTCGGTCGAGACGTAGTTGAACCGCAGCGCCGGATGGACGGCCGGATCCCGCGAGACGATCTTCACCGAACCGCGGGCGTCCGAGTACATCGGCCCGATGTGCACCTGGTAGCCGTGCCCGCCGGACGGCGCCGACCCGTCGTAACGGATGGCGATGGGCAGGAAGTGGAACATGAGGTTGGGGTAGGCGACGTCCTCGTTGCTGCGCACGAAACCCCCGCCCTCGAAGTGGTTCGTCGCCCCCGGTCCGCGACGGAGCAACATCCAGTTGAGGCCGATGAAGGGTCGCCGCCACATCTTGAGCGCCGGCGCCATCGACACCGGTTGCTTGCAAGCGTGCTGGATGTAGACCTCGAGGTGGTCCTGCAAGTTCTCACCGACGCCGGGCACGTCGGCGACGACGTCGATTCCGAACTTCTCGAGATGGGAGGCCGCCCCGACCCCTGACAGCTGCAGCAGCTGAGGGGAGTTGATGGCGCCGCCGCAGACGATGATCTCGCCCGCTCGCACCTCCTGCAGGGGCCCCTTGCCTTTGCGGTACTCGACTCCGACGGCTCGCTTGCCCTCGAAGACGAGGCGGGTGACGAACGCCCGGCATTCGACCTCGAGGTTCGGCCGCCGCATGACCGGGTGCAGGTATGCCCTGGCGGCAGACAGCCTGCGACCGCGGTTGATGTTGCGGTCAAAGGCGGCGAAGCCCTCCTGCTGATAGCCGTTCACATCCGACGTGAGGGGATAGCCGGCTTGCTGGACGGCTTCGAAGAACGCCGCGAAGAGCGGGTTGGTCGCCGGCCCGCGCTCGAGGACGAGAGGACCGCCCGCACCCCGGTACTCGTCCGCGCCCGCCAGGCAGGTCTCCATTTTCTTGAAGTACGGCAGGCAGTGGGCGTAGTCCCAGTCCTCCATGCCGGCATCGGCGGCCCAGCGCTCGAAGTCGAGCGGGTTGCCGCGCTGGAAGATCATCCCGTTGATGCTGCTGGAGCCGCCCAGCACCTTGCCGCGGGCGTGGTAGATGCGCCGGCCGTCCATGTGCGGCTCGGGCTCCGACTCGTACTTCCAGTCGTAGAAACGGCTGCCGATCGGGAAGGTCAACGCCGCCGGCATGTGAATGAAGACGTCGAAGGCGTAGTCGGGCCGCCCGGCCTCGAGCACGAGGACACGGCTCGAGCCGCTCGCCGACAGGCGGTTGGCGAGAGCACTGCCCGCCGATCCACCTCCCACGATGATGAAGTCGTACTGCCCGCTCGCCAACTGCGTCTCCTTGCGTCGCGGGGCGGATGGTATCGCCCGCGCCGGCACCGGCGCTGTGGCAACCTCGTGCCATGCGCGAGGCGCTCGACGACATCGGCGATCCCTCATGAGCAGCACGGCCCTGCCTGCCGGCGCCGACTCCCTCGGCGAGCTGACGCTGGCACAGCTGCTCGATGCGCTGGCAGCGCGCACGTCGGCTCCTGCCAGCGGGTCAGCTGCCGGTGTGGTCGTCGCTCTGGCGGCGGCGTTGTGCGCCATGGCGGCCCGCTTCTCCGAGCGGTCGTTCGAGGGCGCAGACGAGCTGGCGGCGACGGCTGACCGTCTGCGCTTCCGCGCCCTCGAGCTCGCCGACGAGGACACCCGCGCCTATTCGGCACTCCTGGCGGCCCGGCGCCTGCCGGTACAACCGGTAGAAGCAGACCGGGGAACGCGCGAGGAGGCGATCGCCGCCGCCACGGCGAATGCCGTTGCCGTGCCGCTGGAGATCGCCGAGATCGGCGGCGAGGTCGGCCGGCTCGCCACCAAGGTGGCCTCCGAGGGCAACCCCAACCTCCTCGGTGACGCCCTCACCGCTGTGCTCATCGCCGAGGCGGCGGCGGCGGCGGCGGCCACGATGGCCGAGATCAACCTCGCCGAGAGCCGGGGCGCCTGAGGGCGGGCGGGCGGCCGAAGGCAACGCCGAAGGGCAACACAGAAGAGAATTGCGTGCCTGGGGTGAGGAAACCCGCCCGGTTTGGTCACTTTGGGCAACTGGTTGGGGCTGGGCGGGCAGGCAACGCCGAAACCGCCGGCCGCCCGGAGGCTAGGCCCGAGGCGTCACCGCTCTAGTGTGCGCTTGGTGGACTTCCCCGCATCGCGCCCGACGAGCGTCAGCGACGTGGTAGCGGCGCTCGCCGCCCACGACTACCTGGCCGACGAAGGCCTCGCCACGGCGATCTTCCTCGCTCTGACACTGCGCCGACCGCTCCTTCTCGAAGGCGAGGCCGGCGTCGGCAAGACCGAGGTCGCCAAGGTCCTGTCCCGCTGGACAGGCGGCGAGCTGCTCCGCCTGCAGTGTTACGAGGGCATCGATCTCTCCCAGGCCGCCTACGAATGGGACTACGCCCGCCAGCTCTTGCACCTGCGGGCGGTGGAGGCGAGTGGCGAGTCCGCCCGAGCCGCCGAGGACGAGCTCTACGACGAGCGCTTCCTCGTGCGCCGACCCCTCCTCCGCGCGCTCGAGCCGACGATCGGTCCGGCACCCGTGCTGCTCGTGGACGAGATCGACAGGGCCGACGACGAGTTCGAGGCCTTCCTTCTCGAGATCCTTTCGGAGTATGCCGTCACCGTGCCCGAGCTGGGAACCGTCCGGGCCGAGGTGCCGCCCGTCGTCGTGCTCACGTCGAACCGGACACGCGACGTCCACGACGCCCTCAAACGCCGATGCCTCTACCACTGGATCGAGCATCCGAGCTTCGAACGCGAGGTGCAGATCGTGCTGCTGCGGGCCCCGGAGGCGGTGCCGTCGCTCGCTCGCCAGATCGCCGCAGCTGTCGAGGCGCTGCGCTCGATGGATCTCTACAAGCCACCGGGCGTGGCGGAGACGATCGACTGGGCGGCGGCCGTGGCGGCGCTCGGTTCGTCCGAGATCGACGAGCACACGGTGGACGTCACGCTCGGGGCCGTTCTCAAGTACCAGGAAGATCAGCATCGCGTGCGCGCTGGCGGGCTCAGTCGTCTGATCGAGGCGGCAGCGGCGCGTGGGGCCTGAGGTCCCGCGCGGCGTGGACGGGAGTGGCGCCCAGGGCGGCGAACCCCCCGCCCTAGGCACCACTCCCGTCCCACGGGCGGCGACCGACGGCGATGCCGAGGGTGCGCGCGAAGACGAGGCCGAGATGAGAGCCGCCAACGTCGCTGAGACGGGTGACGTCGGGGCGAGGGTGGCGGTGGGGTTTGCCTCGGTGTTGCGGAGGGCGGGCGTGGAAGTGCCCGTGAGCAGCGTCGTCGAATTCGCCCAAGCGCTCGGAGCCGTGGGGCTCGGCCGGCGGGACGAGGTCTACTGGGCGGGACGGGCGACCCTGGTGCAACGTCCCGAGGAAGCGGGCGCGTACGACTGGGCGTTCGGTGTGTTCTTCGATCGACGGGCGGATCTGCCGTCTCTGCAAGCCATCGTGCCGCTCGCAGTCTTGACCGATTTTGCGGCCGACACCGAGGAACCGCAGCAAGCGGCGGACGACACCGGCGACGACGTGGCAAGCAGCCGGATCGTTCCCTACAGCGCCGTCGAGCTGCTGCGGCAGCGGGACTTCGCCACCTACTCGGAGGCCGACTGGGCGGAAGCGCGCCGTCTTCTCTCTCGCCTGCGCCCGATCACCTCGCGTCGGCGCTCGCGGCGCCTCGCCCCCACGAAGCGCAACCGCGGCGAACCCGACATCGGCCGGACGCTTCGGCGAGCCCTCAGCACCGACGGCGAACCCTTCGATCGTGCCTGGCGCTCACCGTCGCTCCGCCCCCGGCGCGTCGTGCTCCTCGTCGACATCTCGGGGTCGATGGAGGAGTACGCGAGGGGGTTTCTTCGTTTTGCGCACGCAGCCATCTCCGCCCGCGGTGTCGGCCTCGTCGAGGTGTTCGTGCTCGGCACCCGCCTCACGCGGATCACACGGCAGCTGTCCTGGCGGGACCCGGACGTCGCCATGGCGGAGGCAGGTCGGTCGGTGGCGGACTGGTATGGCGGCACGCGTCTCGGCGATGGGCTGAAGGCGTTCAACGACGGCTGGGGCGTCCGCGGGATGGCGCGAGGCGCCGTCGTCGTGATCCTCTCCGACGGGTGGGATCGGGGTGACCCGGAGTCGCTGTCGTCGGAGATGCGGCGGCTGCGTCGCGTCGCTCACCGCCTCGTGTGGGTGAACCCGCTGAAGGCGTCGCCCGGCTATGCACCCATCGTGCGCGGCATGGCGGCCGCTCTGCCGTTCGTCGACGACTTCGTGGACGGCCACTCTCTCGCCTCGCTCGAGAACCTCGTCGACGTGATCGCGGGCGAGGCGAGCCGCACAGCCCGCCCCTGATCGGCGGCGGGCAGTCCCCAGCGAGGTAGCCGGCCCGAGACGGCCCCGTAGTATGCCCCGGTGCTCTCGACACCCACGACGTCCTCGACTCAGGTAGCCACGCCCGGGACGCCGCACCCAGCCGACGTTCGGGTGGCGTACTTCAGCATGGAGGTCGCTCTCGATCCGCGGCTGCCCATCTACAGCGGTGGGTTGGGCGTGCTCGCCGGCGACTTCCTCCGGTCGGCGGCGGACCTGCGGCTGCCCCTCGTGGCCGTCACGCTCGCCTACGGGCACGGCTACTTCTGCCAGAAGATCGACGCCGACGGCCAGCAGGTCGAACTGCCCGTCAGCTGGGAGCCTGCTGACCTTCTGCAGCGGCTGGAGCCGACCGTCGAGATCGAGGTCAGCGGCCGGCAGGTCGTGATCGCGGCGTGGCAGCTGCTGCTGGGGGGTGAGAGCGGGGGAACGGTCGCCCTCCTGTTCTTGGACACCGATGTCCCCGAGAACACCCCCGAGGACCGTGTGATCACCGACCAGCTGTACGGCGGTGACCGTGAGCACCGCCTCCGACAGGAGGCGGTGCTCGGAATCGGCGGCGTATCGATGCTGCGCGAGCTCGGCTACGCCGACCTGACGAGGTTTCACATGAACGAAGGGCACGCTTCCCTGCTGACATTGCGGCTGCTGGAGACCGAGATGAGCGGGAGCGGGAGCGTTCCCACGGCCGCACAAGTCGAGGCTGTTCGCGCCCGCTGCGCCTTCACGACCCACACGCCGGTGCCTGCAGGCCACGACCGTTTCGCTGCCGGCCTCGTGCGGTCGGTCCTCGGCGACGGGCGCACGAGAGTGCTTGCCTCGCTCGGCCTATTGAGGGGGGATGTGCTGAACATGACGTCGCTGGGAACGGCGCTCTCGGGCTACGTGAATGCCGTGTCTCGTCGGCACGCCGAAGTGACGAAGGTGATGCTGCCCGATGTCGAAGTCAACTCCATCACAAACGGTGTCCACCACGTGTACTGGGCGTCACCGCCGATGCGGTCGCTGTTCGACGATCACCTGCCTGGCTGGCGGCGAGACAGCTCGATGCTCCGCTACGCCAGCGACATCCCGCTCGCGTCGATCGAGGCGGCTCACGCCACCTCGAAGGAGGTACTGCTCGAGGTCGTGCGGCGACATGCCGGCGTGGACCTCGACGCCGGCGCTCTCACGGTCGGTCTCGCTCGCCGTGTGACGCCCTACAAACGCACCCTCCTGTTGTTCGCCGATCTCGATCGGCTCCGGGCGATCGCCGAGCGGCACGGCCGCCTGCAGATCGTCTGCAGTGGGAAAGCCCACCCGCGCGACGAGGTGGGCAAGGAGACGATCGCCACCCTCATGACGGTGGGCCGGCGACTCGGGAGCTCGGTGAAGGTGGTGTTTCTCGAGAACTACGACCTGGCGCTGGCGGGGGTCCTCTGCGCCGGATCCGATCTCTGGCTGAACACCCCGCAGCGTCCCCTCGAGGCCTCTGGCACGAGCGGCATGAAGGCGGCCATCAACGGCGTCCCAAGCCTGAGCATCCTCGACGGCTGGTGGATCGAGGGCTGGGTCGAAGGTGTCACCGGCTGGGCGATCGGTGACGAGTCGAGCGACGACGAGAGAGTCAACAGAGAGACAGTCAGCAGTGACGAGAGCATCGCCGCCGATCCGACAGCTGCACGTGACGCCGCCGCCCTCTACGACAAGCTCGACGGCACCGTCGCCCCCGCCTACTTCGGTGCACCGGAGAGCTATCTGCGCATCCGGCGATCGGCCATCGCCTTGAACGGCTCCTTCTTCAGCACCGATCGCATGGCACGGGAGTACGCCCGGGCGGCTTACGGGCTGGCGCCGCTGATCTGATTGCTGCCGCCGTCGCCCTGCGGCGGTCTCGCCCTCTAGACAGCCCGGACCGGGCGGTACTCGGGCTTCCACATGGCAGCTTCGATCCCCTCCTCGAGCGGATCGGGAGGAGCCCAGCGGGCGACACCGTCTTCGATGGCCGCCCGGACCACGGCGAGCGCCACGGCAGCCGAGGTCGTGTGCAAGGTCTCGATCTCGGGGAGCAGAGCCGCACCCTCTTGGGACATGTCGACCTGTGCCGAGATGGCTTCGGCGGCGGCCGACAGCATGTGGTCCGTCACCCGGGTCGCCCCGACGAGGATGGCCCCGAGCCCCAGCCCTGGGAACACGAAGGCGTTGTTCGCCTGGCCGATGTAGTGCGTCGACCAGGCGTAGGTGACGGGGTCGAAGGCACTGCCGGTGGCGACGAGGGCGCGCCCACCTGTCCATTGCAAGATGTCCCACGGCTCGGCTTCGACGAGCTCGGTCGGGTTCGAGAGCGGGAGGATGATCGGGTGCTGGCAGGAGAGCGCCATGTTCCGAATGGTGTTCTCGGTGAAGGCTCCGGGCTGACCCGAAGTGCCGATGAGAACCGTGGCGGCGACATTGCGGATGACCTCGTTGAGGCCGATGCGGCCGTCCTCGTCAGGGACCCAGTCGGCCACGTCCTCGTCGCCACGAGCCCAAGGCCGTTGGAAGTCGTACATGACGGCCCCGAGCGAGTCCAGTGACTCGAGAAGGAGGCCGTGCCTGCCGATCAGCCAGAAACGCCGACGCGCCTCCTCCGCGTCCAAGCCGTCGGCCACCATGGCGTCGCGCAGCTGCTCGGCGATTCCCACGCCGGCCGTACCCGGCCCGAAGATGACGACGCGCTGGTCGGCCAGTCGACCCTTCGATCGCTTGAGGCCGGAGAGGACGGCAGCCAGCGCCACGGCGCCGGTGCCCTGGACGTCATCGTTGAACGTGAAGGTACTGGTGCGCCAGCGCTGCAGGGTTCGGCGGGCGTTGCGGGCGGCCAGATCCTCCCAGTGGAGGAGGGCGTTCGGGAAGAGCCTGGTGGCGATCTCGACGAAGGTGTCGATGAAGGCGTCGTAGGTCTCTTCGTTCACCCGCGGGTGCCGGTTGCCCAGGTAGAGCGGGTCCGTCAGCAGAGAGTCACGGTTCGTGCCCACGTCGAGCACGACGGCGATGGTCCGCCCCGGGTCGATGCCTCCGGCGGCCGTGTAGAGGGCGAGCTTGCCGAGCGAGATGGCGATGCCGCCCACGCCCCAGTCCCCGATGCCGAGGATCGCCTCTCCGTCGGTGGCGACGATGAGGTCGACGTCCTCGGGCCCGAAGCCGGTGGCGCTGAGCGAGAGCTCGATGTCAGCGGGATGATCGACGGAGAGGAACACCCCACGCGGCCGCCGGTACTCCTGGCTGAAATGCTGGATCGCCTCGCCGATGGTGGGCGTGTAGACGACCGGGAGCATCTCGGGGAGGTGTTCGGAGAGGAGACGGAAGAACAGGACTTCGTTTCGGTCCTGCAGGAGTGAGAGGTAGACGTTCTTCGCCAGGTCGCTCGGTTGGGCGTGGTACTGGCCCAAAGCCCGCGTGAGCTGCTCGTGCAGGGAGATGACCTGGGGCGGGAGTAGGCCGACGAGTCCCAGCTGGCGCCGCTCCTCCTCGGTGAAGGCGACGCCGCGGAACAGGCGCGGGTCGCTCATGACCTGGCGGCCGCGCAGCGTCGTCTCCCAGGCGCCATCGGAGGCGAGCCATCGGGTTCGGACCCGGCCGCTGGTGTCATCAGGCGCCGCGCTGGGCGGTCGCGGGGGCAGGTTGTGCACCAGGGGGGCGGCTCTGGGTGCTTTCGGCGCCGGCTCGACGGGGCGCGCAGCCGGTGAAGGCGGCTTGGCCGTCGTCTCGGCTGCTGCGGCGGCGACTTCCGGGGCCGGTGCCCGCGCAGGGGGCGCCGGTTCCACCGCCGGCCGCTCCCTGTCCGGGAGGGCCCGCTCGGCCTCTGTCGCCGCGTGGGCTGCCTCGGCCGCCATCGCCTCCAACTCTTCGACGACTTCCCCGGACTCGTTGGCCTCGGGCTGAGCCTCCCCGGACTCAGCGGCCTCGGGCTGAGGCACCCCCGTCTCCCCAGCGGCCTCGGGCTGAGCCACCCCGGGCTCCCCAGCGGCCTCGGGCTCAGCGGCTTCGGGCTCGGCAGCCTCGGGGGACTCCAGTACCTGGGCTGCCCCGCCCGGCGCGCCGGGCCCGACCGCCCGGGGGGACTCCGTCGCGGCGGTTGGCTCGGCCGCCTCAGCCGCCTCGGGTGCCTTCGTTGTCTCCGTCGCCTGTCCGGATGCGGGTGCCTCGGCGGACTGGGCGTCTTCGGCGGACTCCGCAGCTGCGAGCTCTGCGGGCTCGGCTGCCGACTCCTGCTCCGGGGCGGCAGGCCCGCGTTCTTTCACGCCCGATGCGGCGCCACGCCGGAAACGCTTCACCGGCGGCTGCCCGTGCGCTCAGAACTCGACGCGCCCAGCTTGACTGCGGCGCATGCCACTCGACGTAACCCCACGCCTCTCGCTTCCCCCAGTCCTCTCGCAACTGTACGTCAGTTGGCTCTTGACCCTAGGGAAAATCGCGTCGCCGCGCTCGCTCGTGTTCATCGGTGGACGAGCGAGCGCCCTTCGCGACCTCAGGCGTTGGCGGGGTTGTTCACCACGCTCGAGAAGAGAATCACGCCGGTCTTCGTGTCCCGGAGAAGAAAGACGTACGGGTGGTTGAAGGCGATCGTCGTCGACTGGCGGGCGAGAGTAGGAATGACCGAGACCCCCGTGGCGGCGGCGGCGTCGGTTCCCCACTGGTTCACGTCGAGGGTCGCCGCTTGCTGCACACCGCCGACGGCTTGGTTGACCGCACCGACAGCGCCCAGCATGGGTGAGAAGTCTGCGGAGTAGAACGTCTCGGCCATGCCCATGGCCGACAGTGGTGCCTCGAGGCTGTGGTTGACCGACAGCGCCAGCTTCGGCATCGCGAAGTTGACGACGTCGCTGCGCAACGCGCCGGTGATGCTCGCGAGGCGTCCCGCAGTCAGCTCAGCCAAGAGTGAGGCGACCGAGCCTTGGGTCGGCTCGAGCAAGAGGGCGGCGTAGCGGCCATTTGTGTACGGCAGCTGCACGGCGTCGTACGTGGACGTCTCTTCGACGGGGAGCACTGCGCCCGAGTCCACGATCATGGGCACGGAGACGCTGCCACCCGACGCGAGGTAGAAGGGCTCATTGTCGATGGCGGCCTCGGCGAGGAGGCCCTTTTGCCATGCGGCGTGAAAGTGTAGGGCGTTGGCGAGCACGACCTCGGTGAAGGTGCTCAGCTGGTGAGGGGCATACAGCTCCTTGATGCGCCCGGCCGTCTGCTGCGAGACCCAGGCGTTGATCGCCTGTTCGGCCGAGCTCGCATCGAAGTTGACCTGGTAGGTGTCATTGCCGAAGGTTTCGGCTTCCCGGCGGAGGAACCTCGGCTCGACGAAAAGGCCCTGGCGCAACCAGATGGAGTTCGCCAAGTGGAGCTCGCCCGCTGACTCACCGGCGAGGAGGCCCTGCACGAGGCCGTTCCAGGCTGCGGCCTGCCCGGCCGGCGACAAACCGGAGCTTTGCAGTGCGGCGGCGACTTCGTGCGCCGTCGCTCCGGCGGTACCCAATTCCAACATCGAAAGATCGACGTGGGCGCTCATCGGGGAGAGCAGCACGTTGCCGCCGGAGGAGCCGGCCAGCTCGAGCTGCGTGAGACGCAACGCAAAACTCTGCTCGGCGAGGGCGACCTCGGCCTGTGTGTCCCTCGTGCCGAGCATCTCGTTGAGCTTCACGTCGGCGACCAGCTGATAGGAGCCGACCGGTCCAGCAAGGCGCTGGATGGCACCGGAGTCGCTCGGCAGAACGGGACCCCTCCCGCCGCCCGCGGACACGAGAGCGACGACGAGAACGGTGGCGAGCAGGACGGTCGTGCCACCGGAGAGGGCGGCAAGGCGCCGCCGCCGTCGGGCGGTGGCGCGCCGTTTCACCTCCTCGGTGGAGGCCCAGGTGTGAGGCTGGGCTGGGCTCCTCAAGGGCAGAAGGGCGGATTCCAGCGGGTCGTTGTGCTCATCCACGACGGGTCATCTCCTCGGGATCCTCCACGGAGAGGCGTTGCGCCAGGTGAACCCGCCCGCGGGCCAGCCACGACTTGACCGTGCCGGTGGGGACGCTCAAGTCCTTGGCGATCTCATCGATGGACTGGCCAGCGAGGTAGTGCAGCACGATGGCTTCCCTCTCGTGGATGGACAGGGTCAGCAGGGCGGCCACGAGGTCCTGGTGCTCGGCGGGGTCGGCGGTCGCCTCTGCGCGGTCCGGAGGCGACGCACGCAGCAGCGTCCGCTTGACCCGGCGCCACTGGTTCTTCGCCAGGTTGAAAGCGACACGGCGGACAAATGCCTCCGGATCGTCGTAGGTGGCGATCCGATCCCACTTCGCCCAGGTCCGGGCGAACGCTTCCTGCACGAGGTCGACGGCGCCGTGCTCGTCACCGGTGAGTGCGTAGAGCTGACCGGCGAGCCGCTCGCGGCTCTGCTCGTACAGTTCTCCAAACTCATCAGTTGTGGCCACTGCGGCCTCTCCCTCGTCTAACCCTCCACACCCCGGGAGCACCCAAAAGGTTGCACCCGCCCTCACTTTGGCGCCCAGAGACGCCGAATGGGTGCCAGGCCCGGCCGAGAGCGGCTCGACGGCCGAAGCAGGTCGTTAATATGCTTGCTAGCAAGCAAGTAGTTCCCCGGCATACGTACGCCACGAGGCACCGCCATGACGACGACAAACGAGGGCGATCTGCAGGCAGAGGCGCCTGCCCGACTGCGCATGGCCGTCGCCCGCCTCTCGAAGCGCCTGAAGCCGACGGCGGCCGCCGGCGCCCTCACGACCACGGAAGTCGACGTTCTGCAGACCGTGGCGCGGGTTGGGCCTGTGAAGCTCTCGATGCTCGCCGACCAGGCGGGTCTCAACCCGACGATGCTCTCGCGGGTCGTCGCGAGGCTCGAGGAGCAAGGTCTGTTGCGGCGTCTCGGCGACGCCAGCGATGGAAGGGTCTGCCGCGTGGAGGTCACCGAGGCCGGAAGCGAGCTGCGCGACCGAGTGCGGAGCGAGCGGACCGACGTGCTCACGAACGAGCTCGATCGGCTGCCAGCAGCCGATCGCAACGCCGTCCTGGCGGCCCTGCCGGCCCTCGAGCAGCTGGCCGAGCGGCTGCTCGAGCGACCTGGGGTGAGCGCACAGGAGCCGAGCGGTCGGTGAGCCGCCTCTTCGCCATCGGGCGGCGCACCTTCTCGGCCCTCAACGTCCCCAACTTCCGCCGCTATTACGCGGGTCAAGCCGTCTCCCTCGTCGGCACCTGGATGCAGTCGGTGGCGCAGTCGTGGCTTGTCTACGTCCTCACCCACTCCGCCACCGACCTCGGGCTGGCCGTGGCGCTGCAGACGCTCCCTGTGCTCGTCCTCGGGCCGTATGGCGGTGTCATCGCCGACCGCGTCGACAAGCGCCGGCTCATGGTGGTGCTGCAGTCCGCCATGGGCGTACAAGCCCTCGTCCTCGGGCTCCTCACGGTGCTGGGGGTGGTGCGCTTCTGGGAGATCCTCGTGCTCGCCGTCATTCTCGGGCTGAACAACACCTTTGAGAACCCCGCTCGTCAGGCCTTTGTCCTCGAGATGGTCGGCCCGAACGAGGTTCGCAACGCCGTCAGCCTCAACTCCACCCTCTTCAACGCTGCCCGGGCGGTCGGCCCGGCCGTCGCCGGCATCCTCATCGCCACCGTCGGAGTGGGCATCTGCTTCCTCCTGAACGCCGCCAGCTTCATCGCCGTCGTGTTCTCGCTCGTGACGATGGACCGGTCGCTCCTGCAGCCGAGCCCGCCGGCCGGAAGGGCGAACGGACAGGTGAGGGAGGGCTTCCGGTACGTGGCGCACACGCCCCGCCTGCTCGTTCCCCTCGTCATGATGGCGATCGTGGGCACGCTCGCCTACGAGTTCCAGGTGGTGCTCCCCGTGGTGGCCAAAGGGACGTTCCACGGCGGTGCAGAGGCCTACGGGTTCATGACGGCGGCGATGGGGATCGGGGCCGTTCTCGGCGGGCTCGTCACGGCCGCTCGCGGCAAGACGGGCCTTCGCCCGTTCACGATCGCGGCGGCGGCGCTCGGGCTCGCCTTGGCGGTGGCGGCCTTCTCTCCGGTGCTCGCCCTCGAGCTGGTGGCGCTCGCCCTCGTCGGCTACGCCAGCGTGTCCTTCCTGGCGACGGGCAACACGACGCTGCAGCTCGAGGCGGAACCGTCGATGCGCGGGCGCGTGATGTCGCTGTGGGCGGTGGCCTTCCTCGGCACCACGCCGATCGGTGGGCCACTGCTCGGGTGGATCATCGCCGAAACGAACGGGCGAGTCGGCCTCGCCGTCGGAGCGACCGCGTGTCTGCTGGCGGCCGCCATCGGGGTGCTGGCTGCTTGGAGGTCCGCGCCCCGGCGAGCAGCTCAGCGGACGCGAAAGGCCGTCTCGCCGACGGGGGCCTCCACCGTGCTCGTGACCGACGTCACCGAGGCGTGAGGCGGCCCGAGGCGACACCAGGCGATCATCGCCTCGACGGCGGCCGCCGAGCCCTCGAAGACGGCCTCCACCGTGCCGTCGTCGCAGTTGCGCACCCAACCGCCCACCGAGCGGGCGACGGCCTCCTTGCGGCAGGACTCGCGATACCACACACCCTGCACGCGGCCGCCGATGACGACCCGCTTGCGGACACCGGCGATCGTCATGCGGCCCTCAAATCATCGTCATGGCGGCACCGGTCGTTTCGACCTCGGGCATGCAGCCGGCGAAGGGCTCGAGGTAGCGGCGGATGGCGATGGCGGCGGCGGCGCCTTCTCCGGCAGCGGAGGCTGCCTGCTTGGTGCTGCCGGCGCGGCAGTCGCCGGCGGCGAACAGCCCGGGCACGCTCGTCTGCAAGCCGGCATCGGTGTCGACGAAGCCGCGGGCGTCGAGCGCCACGAGCTGGCGAACGAGCTCGGTGTTCGGCGAGAGGCCGATGAACACGAAGACGCCACCGGGGTGAAGCTCCTGCGTCGAACCGGTGCGGGTGTCACGCATGACGACCGTCTCGAGATGCCCTTCGCCGCGCAGCTCGACCGCCTCGATGTTGCATAAGACGTCGACCTCAGGGTGCTCGGCGATCTTCTCCACGACGATCTTCGACGCCGTCAGCTCGGCGTCCCGAGTGGCGATGGTGACGTGGCGGGCGAACTTCGTGAGGAAGAGGCCTTCTTCCCCGGCGGAATTGCCGCCGCCGATCACGAGGACGTCCTGTCCGCGGTAGAAAGCGCCGTCACAGGTGGCGCAGAAGTGAACGCCGGCGCCGATGAAGTCCTCCTCGCCGGGGATGCCGAGCCTGCGATAGGTCGAGCCGAGGGCGAGCAGGATGGCGTAGCTGCCGTAGGAGGCGCCGGTGGCGGTCGCCACGCACCGGTAGCTGCCGTCCTTCGAGAGCCCTGTTATCTCCGTGGCGGCGAGGATCTCGACGCCGAAGCGCTCCGCCTGCCTGCGTAGGCGCTCGGCGAACTCCTCCCCGCTCACCCCTTCGGGAAACCCGGGGAAGTTGTCGAGCCGCTCGGTGATGGCTGCCTGGCCGCCGACGCCGCCCCGCTCCACGACGAGTGTCTCGATGCCCTCGCGGGCGGCATAGAGGGCGGCCGTGAGCCCGGCAGGCCCGCTCCCGACCACGATGAGGTCGTAGAACGATCGAGAGGCGGTCGTGACGATGCCCAGCTTCTCGGCCAGCTCGGCGTTGGAGGGTTCGACGAGCGTCGAGCTGTCCGGGAAGGTGATGACGGGTATGACCCGCTTGCCTCCGTTCACGTGCTCGACGTAGGCGAGGCCTTCGCCATCGACGTCCACGTCGACGAAGCGGTAGTGGACGCGCTGCTCCCCGAAGAACTGTTTCGCCCGTTTGCAGTCGCCGCACCACTGCGTGCCGTACACGGTGATGCCTGGGTCGTGGTCGTCGGCCGTCACTCCCGGATTGTTGCACCTTCGGCATGGCTTATCTGCGCCGCCTATCGTCGTGCCCGTGGCGTACCGCCCACCTCAGTTCCGGCCGAGCTACGAGGCTCGCCGACGTGCGGCCCGGCGCGCCGGGCACATCCGCCTCGGCGTCCTCGTGGCTGTGCTCGCTCTCCTGATCGGCATCATCGTGGCCCTGTCGAGCGGATCATCCCCGGCGGGGAGCAGACGGGCCGGGACCACGACCACGTCGAGCTCCATCCCGTCGGGCACCTCGGGCGGGAAGGGGGTGGCGGGGGTCACCACCCACCTGCTCTCGTGGCAGTTGAATTCGCCCCTCAGCCGAAGTGTCGTGCTACCAGCGGCCGGCGCCCAGTCGCTCATCGTGGCTGGCGGGCTCGAGCCTGCCGGGGCCTCCGACCTGGGCGTCTACGACGTGGAGGCCTCTTCCGGCACGGCCACGCAGGTGGGGAACCTGCTGGAGCCGCTGCATGATGCCGCCGGAGTCGTCCTCGGTGGAAAGGGCTACGTATTCGGTGGGGGGACGGCTACCCCGCTCACGACCGTGCAAGTCCTGCCGAGCCTCGGCGGGACGGCGGTGAGCACGACGCCGGCGACATCGGTGGGAGTGCTGCCACAGCCTCGGACCGGCGCCTCCGCCGTTGCCATCGGAGGCACGGCATACCTCATCGGCGGCATGGCCGCCACGGCGGCCGACCCCGCCGTGCTCGCCACCTCGGACGGGATCCACTTCGCCACGGTGGCGAAGTTGCCGGTGCCGGTCCGCGACGCCGCCGTTGCGGTCCTCGACGGCCGCATCTATGTCTTCGGGGGCGACGCCGCCAACGGCGCCCACGCCGGGCATCCCGTTGACACGGTGCAGATGATCGACCCTTCGGCGCACAGCGCCACGGTTGTCGGGTCCCTGCCGGCGCCCGTGACGGGAGCGGCGGCCGCCACGCTCGCCGGCGTCATCTACGTGGCCGGTGGCGAAGCGGCGGCGAGCGCCGCCGCCACACCGACGGCCGTCAAGACCGTCTGGGCGTGGCTGGCGAGCAGCCGACGCGCCGTCGTGGCCGGGCATCTCGAGGCGGCCGCTGCCTACGCCGGCCTCACCGTGCTCGGCTCACAAGCCTGGCTCGTCGGTGGCGAGTCGGCTCCAGGCGCCCTTCTTCGCGACGTGCAGACCTTCGAGCCGAACCCGAGCGTCACCGTGGGCGCAACTGGGGCGAGCTGATTCGCAGCCGCCGCCACGACGGCCTGCGGCTACCAGCCGAGCTCCTCGAGGCGGGGGTCGCTGATGCCGAAATGGTGTGCCACTTCGTGCACGAGCGTCGTCCGCACCCGCTCGGCCACCTCTGCCTCCGTTGAGCAGGACGAGCAGATCGCCTTGCGGTAGAGCGTGATCTTGTCGGGCATAACGCCGCCGACGCCGTAGCCGCCTGACCGCTTCGTGAGGGGAATGCCTTCGTAGAGGCCGAACAGGCGGCGCCCTTTCGCCTCGTCCTCGACGAAGATCGCCACGTTGTCCATGCGGTCGGCCAGCTGCGCCGGGATGGAGGCGAGAGCGTCTTCGATCATCTCGCCGAAGCGGTCTTCGCTGACCTCGAACACCGCTCAGGCTTCGACGATCGACCGGGTGATGGCCACGGCGGCCACGAAACGCCGGAAGATCCCGAGCGGATCCTCCCCACAGATCTCTACCGTGCGGGGCGCCGTCCGCTCGATGCCACCGATCGAGGTCGTCAACTCCGCCATGTCGGCCGTCAGCCAGTCGACCTCGAGGCGAGCGGGAAGGTCGATGGTCGGGAGAGGCACCTCGCCCCGGCTCGTGCGTTCGAGGGCGGCCCTGGCGCCGGCTCGGATGGCGCCACAGGCGTCCGCCGGATGCAAGCTGGAGGCGGAGAAACGCGTGATCGCCTCCTTCACGACGACCCCGACGGCGGCCGGCAGCACGACCGCCGTTTCGTGGATGGTGACCTGGTCTCCCGTCACGAGCGCCACAGGCACCGAGCGGGCGAGGGCGACGAGGGCGTTGATGCCGGCCTCGCCCACGACTGCACCGTTCAGGCGAGCCTCGGCGACCGCTCGCGGGTTGTAGGTGTGAGAGAGCACGCCGTGCGAACCCATCGAACCGTGATAGGAGACGAAGAAGGCGGCCGCGAAGGAGTCGTCGAGGCCTTGCATCATGTAGAGCGGCTTGTGTCGCCCGGAGAGATAGCGGACCCCGGCGCGCAGCTCGCCTGGTGGCAGGTTCGCCATGGCGCCGTGCGAGTCGTTCACGAGGACCTCGGTGGCACCCCCGTCGATCGCCCCGTCGATGGCGGCGTTCACCTCGTCCAAGAGCAGGCGCCGGCCCACCTCGTAGTCGGCCCCGGGGGGACGGCATTGCGACCAGTCGACGATCCCGGCCGTGCCCTCCATGTCGCTCGAGAGGAAGACGCGCATGGCAATCGCACCGGCCTCTCAGCGCAGCCCGGCGAAGAGGTCGTCCTCCGGCGTCGGGTGGCCGGTCGTGTCGTGCGCCCGCACGTACGCCTCGATCGAGAAGACCTGCTTGAACAGGTCCAATCCAAGGTCGAGGAAGAAGGAGTTGTCGGTCTGGCTGGCGTGGGCTTCGAGCGCCCGGAACTTCGTCTCGGCGAAGGCGGCGCAGTCGATGTAGGCGGCGATGAGTTCGTCGGGCGTGCCGAAGTCGACGGCATCGCTGGCTTCCTGCGGTGGCTCCACGCCGGCGCCGCGCAACACGCTCACGAAACCCTCCATGGCCGACAGCGGGATCACCGGGTAGTACAGCTTCTTCGGTATGCCGGTGGAAGCTACGGCCGCCACGGTGATGCGGTGTGCCTGGATGTGGTCGGGGTGCCCGTAGAAGCCGTTCTCGTCGTAGGTCACCACGACATCGGGCTGGTACTTCTCCATCAGCGTCGCTAGGCGACCGGCGGCCTCGGCGACAGGGGTCTGCCAAAAGACGCCCGGCTCGTCGTTCTGCGGCCAGCCCATCATGCCGGAGTCGTGGTAGCCGAGCAGCTCGAGGTCGCTGATCCCGAGCAGTCGGCGGCTCTCGTCGAGCTCGCCGCGGCGGTGCGCCTTCACGAGCTCCTCGTCATGGCCGGGATCACCCGGCACAGAGCCGTCCGGGGCGTTACCCAACTCTCCGTTCGTGCACGTCACGAGGACCGTCTGCACGCCTTCGTCGACGTACTTGGCGAGGATGCCGCCCGTCGACGACGCCTCGTCGTCGGGGTGGGCGTGCACGGCCATGAGGGTGAGGCGCTCCATCGCCGCGACACTAACGGTCGTCCTCGGGCCGGAGCGGGCGGTGGGGGCGTTCAGTAGCGTGCGACCGTGGTCACCGAACTGGACCTGCCCGAGTCCTTCCGTGCGCGCATCCTCACCTCGGGCGCGGGCGAACGAGGCGAGCGGGCGCGCTGGCTGCGCGACCTGCCTGACGTCGTGGCCACACTCGCCGAGCGCTGGGAGCTCCGGTTGGGCGAGCTTCTCCCTCTCTCGTGGAGCTATATCGTGACCGCCACGCGCCAGTCGGGCGACGCCTGCGTGCTCAAGATCGAGCTCCCCGTCGATGACGACGGCGAGGGCGCCGCCCGCGAGGCGCTGACGTTGCGTCTCGCCGGACCGTCGGCCGTTCGCCTCTTCGAAGAGGACGCCGAGAGCGGGGCGTTGCTCCTCGAACGGGCGACGGGCGGACCGCTGGCCGATGTCTGCGACGGTGACGACGACCGCGCCACGGAGATCCTCGCCTCCGCCATGACAGGCTTTTGGGCACCGGCGCAAGCCGACTGCGGCCTCCCACCCTTGAGCAGGCTGGAGGACACCTTCGAGCGGTTCGATCGTGGCCGACACGGTGCAAGCTTTCGCGGGAAAGACCTCGCCGAGACCCTCGCCGAGATCGACAGCGGCCTTCGCGACCTGCGCGCGGCCGTCGTGACGGCCCGCCGCGTCCTGCAGGAGCTGCTGGCCAACCGGGCGCCGACGTCCGTGGTTCACGGCGACCTCCATCACGACAACGTCCTTTCGGACGAGGCGCGGGGTTGGCTTGTGGTGGATCCGAAGGGCTTCGCCGGTGACGCCGGCTACGACACCGGCGCCATGCTCTACAACCCCTTCGACTACATCGCCCGCGTCCCCGACGTCGAGCCGCTCGTGCGGCGTCGGCTCGACCTCATGTCGGGCATGGTCGGCATCGACGCCGACCTCGTGGCGGCCTGGGGCTACGTCAAGTGCGTCCTCTCACTGTTGTGGAGCCTCGAGGGCGAGGAGCTGGAGCGCGATGACGTCCGCCTGCGGGTGATGTCGGCGCTCAGGAAGCTCATCTGAGCGCTACCGCCCGACGGTGGTCGTCGGTGGTCAGCTTGAGCAAGCGGGTCCCGATGATCGCAGCCGTTGCAGCGCTGCCAAGTGCGAGGGCGAGCGGCACGAGGGTGTAGAGGCCGAAGAAGAGCGCCGTGACGACGGCGATCGAGGCGAATGCCTCGCTGGCGAGGTAGGCGAGCCATGCGTGCAACACCGCGGGGCGCCCCGGGTGGTGTGGCGGCAGCAGATCACGCATCGCCTGATAGGGAAACCACAGGTTGATGATGGGGATGAACCATGAGACCACGCCGAGGGCTGGCGAGCGCCGGGCTGGATAACCGAGATCTAGGGCGGTCTGGGCGGCACTGTACTGCCAGATGAGAAACGCGATCGCCGCCGCCAGCGTCAGCAGGGAGAGCAGGTTGAGGGCGATGGCGGCGGCACCAACCCCGCCGGAAAATGGGAAGACTGGCGGCGCCGCGTTCGGGTTGCTGCGGGCTGTGTCAATGGCCTTTCGGAAGGCCGAGAAGACCCGGTGATAGACGGCTGACGCGGCGGCGAGTTGCACGAGCTCGACTGTCAACCACGTCCAGACGGCGCCCCGCGCCCAGCGCCACATTCGGAGCTCGCTCGCGAGGGCAACCGCCGGGTCCGGGCGGGGAGGACCGAAGTAGCTGGCCGATGCGGCGGCGGCCGTGTGGGCAGACCACTGCCGACCGTCCCACCAGCGCCACGATGCCACCCGCCACGGGTCCGGGTACCAGCCCGACGGCGGCATCACCTTGAATGCACCGTTGACCCGCTCCCGCCTCTCGACGGGCTTGCCACGAGTGCGCTCGTCATGGCTCGATCCTGCCAGGTTCACGTCCGTACGCTGCGGCAGCGCCTCGGGTGATCGGACATGAGTGCGCACCGCGATCGACCACGGCGGCTTCGGAGCAGGAGGCAAAACCTAGGGGTGGCCGCCTCGAAAGATGGGGGCATGCCCCGATGCGGGGCGAGGCGGCGCCACCGTACCGTCACAGTGCTACCCGACAGTGAACGCCGACGACCTCCATCCGCGCTCGAGCAAAAGGAGAGATGATGGAACAGGACGTAGCTCTACACGACTCTTCTGGGCAGGCGATCCAGAGATCACGGAGAGCGCTCTTGCTCGGTGGGGCCGCCGGCCTCGCGGTGGCAGCAGCGGGCACGTTGGTGGCGGCGTCGCCGGCGGAGGCGGCGCCGGGCGGCGACCTGATCCTCGGCAAGTCGAACTCGGCCGGCGCCCATGAGACCGACCTCGTGTCGTCGAACCACAAGGATCCGTTTCCCACCCTCGCCGCCAGCACGGCTTGCATCGTCAATACCGACAATGCCATCGCCCTCTACGCCTACGACAACGGCGGGCGCGAGTTCGACGGGCGAGTGGGCAAGAACGCCATTGTCGCCGAAGTGCGTGGCAAAGGCGACGGGACCGGCAACACCAGTGCGGCCATCATGGCCGAGAACACAGGTGGGGGAGCGGCCATTCAGGCTCAGGTGAAGTACGGAAGCCCCGCCATCATCGCCCTCTCATCAGGGCCGGAGGCCGCCGTCTTCGCGAGCGACTCGAGCACCTACGGCACCGGTACGGGGCCCGGAGTCCTCGTCGAGCTCACCAATGAGAACCCCTCTGCCGCCGTGCAGGCGAACACAACCGGGACGGGGGCCGGGGTCGTCACGCAGCTCAGCAACAAGAAGGGCACTGGCGACGCTGTGCAGGCGATCAACTACGGCCTCGGATACGGGGTTTCGGTGTCGCTCCTGAACCCCGACAATTTGCTCGCTGCGATCTTCGCCTCCACGGCTGGTGCCGGGCCTGCCATCGAGGCCTCCACGACCGGGAGCGGCAATGCCCTCGAGGTCGACGGCCCCGTGCAGTTCTCGACGAGCGGTCTTGTGACCGTTGCAGCCGGCGAAGAAAGCGTCACGGTTACCGTGGCCGGCCTGACGGAGTCGTCCATGATCCTCGCCACGCTGCAGAGCGACGCCACGTCGGGCGGCGTCCCGATCGCGGTGGCGAGTGCCGTTCTCGGTGCGAGCGTTGGGGGCGGAGCGCCGCCCTCCTTCACGATCACCCTCAGCGCCAACGCGCCCGCCAGCCCCGCTGTGACCAATGTCGCCTGGTTCGTTCTGCAGGGTCCGAGCTCGGCAACCTCGCCGTAGCCGACGCCTCGTGCGCCCCGGAGGCGGTCTTCAGGCGGCGGCGCCCAGCACCGCCGGTAGCTCGCCGCTGTAGAGCACGGCGAGGAACTGCACAGCCCTTGTGAGGGCGATGTAGAGCAGGCCTGCACCGCCCGGCTCGTCGAGGATGAGCCGCGGCTCGGTCACGACGACGGCGTCGAATTCGAGACCCTTGGCCAGCTCCGGCCGGACGAGGGCGACGTGGCCGGCGAGGCTGGCATGCCCGTAGGGCACGAGCGGGAGGGCGCCGGCCGCCAGGCCGTCGGCGATCTCGCCGTGCAAGGAAGCGGAGGCGATGACTGCGACGGAGTGATGCTCGTCCACGAGGCTGCCGACGACCGAGGCGACAGAGAGGCCGAGCTCGCCCGTGTCGCAGCGCAGCCAGGCGGGCTCCCGGCCGGAGGAGCGCACCGACGTCGTCGGGCGCAGGCCGGGCGACGTCGCCCGCAGGACGTGGTTGGCCACGTGCATGATCTCATCGGGCACCCGGTAGCCGACGGAGAGCTCCTCGACCCGGCTGCCCGCCGGATTGCCGAGAGCGGCCAGCGTCACCTCCCAGTCGACGGGGGCGGCCGGCGCCGTGGCCTGGGCGAGGTCGCCGAGGATCGTGAACGAGCGGCCGTCGAGGGAGCGACGGGCGACCATGCGCAGCGCCATGGGTGAGAGATCCTGCGCCTCGTCCACCACGACGTGGCCGTAGCGACGGGGACTCCCGCCGAGGTAGGCACGTGCTTCGTCGAGCAGCGCCAGATCGGCCGAGGTCCAGGGCTCGTCGGCGACCACCGGGGCGAGAGGCCGCCGGAGCAGCGCTTGCTCGTCGGGGGAGAGCAGCCCGTGGCTGGCCGCCCGCAGCAGCGCCGGCTTGGCGTACAGAGACCTGACCAAGGCGACAGGGCTCTGTGCAGGCCAGACGCGGTTGAGGATCGCCTGGAAGGGCCTGTCCTTGCCGAGCTCCACCAGCACCTCCTCAAGATCGCCTTCCAGCTCGGGGCGCGTGCGGGCGAGCCGGCCCATTACCGCGCGCCCTATGGCCCGTCGGAAGCGTCCCCGCCGCTCGCCGAGCGCTCCACCGGACTCGAGCGACTGCCGAGCGAGCTCGGCGATGGCAACCGCGTCGATGCTCACGATTCCCCAGCGAGTCGAGGCTCCCAGGTTCGATGTCGGAGGGCGCACGGCCGCTTCGGCGGCCCGGGCGATGACCTCCGCCATGCGGAGGTCGCCCTTCAGGGCGGCCACATCAGCTGCTTCCTCGGCCTTCACCCGCCAGTCGCTGCACAAGCCCGCCAACGTTGTCTGTGCCACTGCCACTTCTCCCAGCGACGGCAGCACCTCGCCGATGTAGGCGAGAAACACCCGGTTGGGTCCCAGCACGAGCGCCCCGTGGCGCTCGAGGTGCTCGCGGTGCTCGTAGAGCAACCAGGCGGCCCGGTGGAGCCCGACTGCGGTCTTGCCGGTGCCGGGGCCGCCCTGCACGATGACGGGCACGTCGAGGGGTGCCCTGATGATGGCGTCCTGCTCGGCGGCGATGGTGGCGACGATGTCGCGCATCGCTCCGGTGCGTGCACGGCCGAGCTCAGCGAGCAGCGGGTCGGGCAGACCGCTGGCGGAGGCGACCGACTTCGCCTGAGGGTCGTGGAAGTCCTCGTCGACGATGTCGGCGAGCTGCCGCTCCTCGAGGATGAAGCGGCGGCGCAGCCTGAGGCCGAAGGGGTCTCGGAAGGTGGCTCGATAGAAGGGGATCGAGACCGGCGCCCGCCAGTCCACCACGACGGGGTCGCCGAGCGCATCCTCCACGTGACGACGGCCGATGTGCCAGCTCTCACCGCCCTCCTCGTCGATGCGCCCGAAACAGAGCGGGCCGAGGCTGGCAGACATCGATGCGGCACGCTGGCGGAGGAAGCGATGGGCGATCGTGGCGTCCCAGTCGCCCGGGGCGCGTTCGGCGGCGTCGGCCACCGCCAGGGCGGAGCGGGCCTCCATCTGGGCAAGCAGGGCGTAGGCGGCGTCGAGGTACTCCTGCTCGGCCGAGCGTGCGGCGCCACCCTCAACAGGCGCGGCACCGCCAGGCGAACTCGCGGCCGCATCCCCCACGCCGCCAATCTAGATCCGAGCGCCGGGGTCGCCGGACGGACCCGCCACCATGCCAAGCTGGCGGGCGTGGGATCGGTGCGCATTGCCCTCGGGCTCCTTCTCGTGGCAGTGACGTTGGCGAGCATGGTGTCGACCCTCGTCACGCCACGGGGCGACTCGCCGTTTCAGCTGATCGGGCGGATCGCCACCCGCACCACGCGTCTGGTCGTCGTCGCCTTCTCTCGGCTCTTCGAGGACTTCGAGGTCAAAGACACGATCCTTGCCACCATGGGGCCGCTGGCGTTGCTGGCGCAGCTGGTGACGTTTCTCTCCCTGTTCCTGCTCGGCTACTCGCTGGCGCAGTGGCCCTACGTCGGTCTATGGGCCGTGGCTGTCCGCCAGGCGGGCTCTTCCATGTTCACGGTGGGCCTTGCACACGTGTCCGCGCACAGCAACGACGTCCTCGTCATCCTGGCGGCGGCCACGGGGGCCGTCGCCATCGCCCTTCAGATCGGCTACCTGCCGGCCATCTACCAGGCTTTCAACCGACGCGAGTCGTTGGTGACCTTGTTGGAGGCCCGCGCGGGGCTACCGGCGTGGGGTCCGGAGCTGCTCGCACGCCACCAGCTGATCCAGACCCTCGACGCTCTCCCAAAGTTGTACAGCTCCTGGGAGCAGTGGGCGGCGGAGGTATCCGAGAGCCATACGAGCTATCCGGTCCTGCTCCTCTTCCGCTCCCCGGCCCCGTGGTACTCCTGGGTGCTCTCCCTGCTGGCCGTGCTCGACGCGTGCGCCATGCAGCTCGCCCTCATGCCCTCAGCTGCCCCCAGCGAGGCGAGGATGTGCCTGCGGATGGGCTTCACGTGCCTGCGGCGCATCGCGTCTTCGTTGCGCTGGTCATTCGACCCCGACCCCTTGCCGGGCGCCCCCTTGCAGTTGAGCTTCGAGGAGTTCGAGTACGCCGTCGAGGTCTTGGCCACGACCGGCTTCCCGATGGAACGGACGCCGCTGGAGGCCTGGCCGCACTTTCAGGGCTGGCGGGTCAACTATGAGGCGATCGCCTACCGGCTGGCGGATCGTGTCGTCGCCCCGAGGGGGCCGTGGTCGGGAGAGCGGCGGCACCTCTCGGAGTCGCTCCAGATGCCCGTGCGGCCCCCGCACCGGTCGCCCGACGGCAGCACCAAGGACGAGACCGGCTACCGGCGCGGCGCCGACCTCGCCCCCACGCTGAAGAAGCTCCGGGCCGGCCCCGGTCCGTCACGCGCAGCCGCGCGGCCGGAATCCGCTGGACCGCCTCCGCCCGAACCGGCGCCAGCGCCATCGCCGACGCTCTCGCCCGACGGTCGCTCGGAGGAGCCGCCCGGGCCACAGCCCGGACCTCGCGGTGGCCTCTGATGGGAGGCGATGCCGAGCCGGCACCGATGGATCCCCTCCAGCTCAGCGAAGTAGAGGTGGTGCCCGCCGGCCCCCTCGTCGGCATTTGCCGGGCTCCCACGAGCAAGAGCGTCACGAACCGGCTGCTGCTCATGGCGGCTCTGGCGAACGGGAGGAGCCGACTCGTCGACGTGCTGCGCAGCGACGACACGGCCGTGATGATGACCGCCTTGCGCTCCCTCGGTGCCGGGGTGGTGGACGGGGGCGGGAGCGCCATCGAGGTGGCGGGCACGGATGGCCACCTGCTCGAGCCGAGCGGCGTCCTCACTGCCGGCCTCTCGGGCACGACGCTGCGCTGGTTGGCTGCCGCCGCCCTCCTCGTAGGCGGCACTGTCGTCCTCGACGGCGAGCCGCCCTTGAGGCGACGACCGATCCGCCCTTTGCTGCAGGCGCTCGCCGCCCTCGGGGCCGAGATCGAGAGCAACGGGGGACAGCCACCGCTCCGCATCACCTCGAAGGGGCTGGGCGGCGGGCACGTCCGCGTCGACGCGGCCGAGAGCTCTCGAATTCGCGACGAGCTTGCTCCTCGTGTCGCCGTATGCAGACGCCGACGTGGAGCTCGAGGTCGCCAACCTCGGGGCTGCCGGCTATGTGGAGCTCACCCTCGAGGCGATGTCGCGATGGGGAGCGAGCGTGGGCCGCAGCGACGCCGGTTTCTACGTCGTGTCGGCTGGCCGTCACTACCAAGGACGCCACGAGGTGGTCGAATACGACGCCAGCGCTGCCGGCCACCTCTTCGCCTTGGCGATGGCGACAGGCGGCAGCATCACCGTGCGGAACGTTGTCGCCACGCTCCAACCCGATGGCGGGCTGACGGAGGTGTTCGCTGCAATGGGCGCTCGCGTCGAGCCGGCGGCTGACGGCGGAGTCACCGTCAGCCGCCGGGGGAGGATGGGCGGAGTCGAGGTGGATGTCTCTGCCGTGCCTGACCAGGTGCCGACGCTCGCCGCCCTCGGAGCTTTGGCGGAGGGCACGACGCGCCTTGTGAGGGTGTCGGTCGCCCGCGGCCACGAGACCGACCGCGTGAGCGCCATCGCCCGGGAGCTACGCAAGCTCGGAGCCGGCGTCGAGGAGCCAGGCGACGCACTCGTCGTGCACGGTGGCCGCCCGCTGAGAGGCGCCGTCGTCGAGACCTACGACGATCACCGCATGGCCATGGCCTTGTCCTCGCTGGCGGCCGCCGTTCCCGGTGTCGTTATCCGAGATCCGGGCTGCGTGCGCAAGACCTACCCCGCCTACTGGAGGGACGCCGCCGAGCTCGGCATGTGCCTCCGACCGACGACGTAGCGTCCGGCTGCTCCCGTTGCGTCCGGCGCGGAGGCGCCGTCAGCTGGGGCGACGGCGCAGCGCGGGCGGGAAGGCGGCGTGGTCGATCTCGAAGTCGCGGAGCAGGCTCGACGGGCCACCGGCGATGTGCTCGTCGCCGAGGGTGAGGCGCACGGAGCGTTGGCCAGGGCGTTCGACGGGCGTATAGCCGAGGAGCAGCCCGCCGGGGCCGACGGCCTCGCTGGCGTCCGCGACGGCGAGGATGCGGCCGCTGTCGTCGTAGATGACGTGGACGTCGCGTGGGACCGTCATGAGCCCGGGGCGACGATCATGCGCGGCCGGAACCAGGTGTCGCCCTCCTCCAAACCTGTCGGCGTCCGCCACGTCGCCATCCAGACGGCGTTGTTCCCACCCGCCGGGTCCTCATAGGGACGGTAGGCGTACTGTTCGACGATCTGAATACCGGTGGCAGAGGCCGGGCCATCGGGCAGCTGGTCGGGGTCGTAGTCGGGCACGGCGCTCATCCAGTACCAGTGGTCCGGGTCGATCTTCGAGATGCCGTCAGCTCCAGTGACCCAGTGCCGAAAGGTAACTTCGGCGCCTCGCGCCAGCATCAGCTGCGGCCACACCCAGACGTCGACCTCGGTGGCCATCAGTCACTCCTCGGTGGCGTGGCGGAAACGGTGCTCACCGCGGCGTGATATTTGGCCGTGACCTCCTCGATCGCCTTCAGGTGCTGGGCGGCCATCTCCGGACGAGATGCTTTTGCCCGCGCCCTTGCCTGCGTCGTGCTCCGGCTCTGACCCTGGAACCGCGGGAAGACGTGCTGGCTGATCAGCTCGTAGCTGCGATGTGTGGCCGGCGGGTTCGCCCATTCGTGCGCCAGCAGCATGTAGCAGCCGAATCCGCCGTTGGACTGCTTCATCAGCCGCTCGACCTGAGCGGCGGCGTCCTCCACTGTCCCGATCGACCCCAGCCCGGTGTCGTTGACGAAGTCGATCATCTCGCGGACGTTGCCGCCGCCCACAGCCATCTGGGGGAAGGCGGCGACGGCTTGGAAGTACTCGAACCACTGCTCGATGCCGTACTCGACGTCGCGGTAGGCCTGTTCACGGGTCTCAGCGATGTGCATGAGGCCGACGAGGCGCCAATTCGCCCGGTCGACGGTGGTCCCGAAGTGGGCGGCACGCTCTTCGACGACATCCCAGTGCAGCGCCAGGGCGTCGAAGCCGACCGCCTGGGTGGCACCGATCGAGAGCAGCCCGATGCCGTGCTTGCCGGCGATCTGGGGGCCGGCGGGGGAGGCGACGGCGGCGACGGACACGTCGAAGAGCGGATTGGAGTAGGGCCGAAGGTGGAGGCGGGCATCGCGCGAGATCCCAGCGCTCATTACGGAACGTGAGCGGCTCCTCGCTCCTCAGCAAATGCATGATGACGTCGACTCCGTCGGAGAGCAGCTCGCGCGTCTGGCCCTGGTCGAGCCCGATCATGGCGGCGTCGGTCGGTAGGGAGCCCGGGCCGAGGCCGAGCATGAAGCGGCCGCGCGTCAGGTGGTCGAGCAGTACGGCGCGCTCGGCGACCCAGAGCGGGTTGTGGTAGCTGACGCTCACGACGCCGGTGCCAAGCTGGATGTGGCGGGTGCGTTGGGCGGCCGCCGCGATGAAGATCTCTGGGGAAGCGATGATCTCGCTGCCGGCCGAGTGGTGCTCGCCGATCCATGCCTCGTCCCAGCCGAGCCGGTCCAGATGCCCGATCAGGCCGAGGTCCCGCTCGAGGGCGAGCGTGGGGTTCTCCCCGGCCGGATGGAAGGGCGCCATGAAGATGCCGAAGCGAAGCCGATCAGCCACCCGAGGTCCCCCTTCGGTCGCACGCCCGCGTCTCCGCGACGCTACCGCTCCTCTCGGCCGTCAGCCAAGGGACGAGCTCACTCACGACGTGCTCGTCGGCACGGACGCAAGTCCGCTCAGCCACTCCGCCACGACGTCGCCCACGAGGGCGAGCGGACTGGCGATGGCGCTGGGCTCGTCGAAACGCTCGCTCAGGCTCACGACAGCGAGGCCGCGCTCGGCGGCCGCCCGCGCCCCGGGGGGGCTCACCCGCCCGGCAACGCACAGGGTCGGGCGCCCGCCGGCGCGAGTGAGCACTTCGCCGACGACCTTGCCCAGGAATGACTGCTCGTCGAGGCACCCCTCGCCGGTCACGATGGCGTCGGCAGCGCTCAGGCTGTCGTCGAGCCGGACGAGGGAGGCGACCAGCTCGAAACCGGACACGAGCTTGCCGCCGATCGCCGCCAACCCGCCGGCCAGGCCGCCGGCGGCTCCTGAGCCTTCGACGGAGCGCACGTCGAGGCCGAATTCGGCCGCGTAGCGATCGGCCAGGGCACGCAGCCGACGTTCGAGGACCCTCACCTGCGCCGGGGAGGCGCCCTTCTGCGGGCCGAACCGGCGGGCGGCTTCGAGAAACCTCACCCGCACATCGCAGGCGACGACGATCTCCACGCCCGCCAGTTGCGCCCTGTCCCCCAGCACCTCGAGTGCGCCCGCCCCGCCGTCGGTCGTGGCCGAGCCGCCGCATCCGACGACGAGGCGTCGCCCGCCAGCCCTGACGGCCGCCACCATGAGCTCCCCCACGCCTCGCGTGGTGGCGGCGACGGCGTCGTTGCGCTCCCGGCCCCCCGCCAGCACCAGACCAGCCGCCTGCGACATCTCGATGACTGCGGTAGGAACCCCGCTGCTGTCGAGCGGCGTTTCGTCAAAACGCCATGATGCCGCCACCTTGTTCCCGAGAGGCCCGGTGACGACAGTCTCGCGGTTGGGGCCACCCACGACCCCAAGGAGCCCTTCGCCACCGTCGGACATGGGACGCTGGGCGCTTTCCCAGCCGCTGGCGAGCGCTCCGGCGGCCATGGCCGCCGCCAGGTGGGATGCCGTGGCCGTGCCCTTGAACTTGTCGGGCGCGGCAAGGAGAACAGGCACGGCCGGCTTCGTCTCAGCGGTCGGCAGAGCGACCGGCGTCTTCCGACGTTCCTGTGTCGAGGCGAGGTCTTGTGGCCTCCTCAGCGGCTTCCGGTACCTGCGCCGCAAGCAGCGGAGTGAGGTCGGGACCGAGTCCGAACAGCGGCAGGCACGGCTGCAGGTTGTCGATGACGATGTCGTCGCGCCGGAGCTGCTCGAAGCGTTCCCGCGAGATGCGGAACTTGCGGGACACGGCAGCCCGCCCTCCCGCACGTACCTCGATGCGCTGGCCGTTGTCCTCGTACCCGACGGCGCGAGAGACCCCCATCGACCGCACGTTGCCGTCGAAGGCCTCGCTGTGTGCCTCGTTCGCCCCTAGTCCTGCGAAGGCGAGGTGGAGCACGGCCGCCCGCATCTCCTTTCCAAGCCCGCGCCCTTGGGCGGAGGCCGCCAGCCACGAGCCGGTCGAGACCGAGCGCCGCAGCGGGAATCCTTGAGCGCCGACGCCTTGGCTGCCCACCACGTTGCCGTCCACGAGGACGGCCATGGCGAGCTGCCAGCTCTCGGGCGAGAAGTCGGACCGCTGGCGCCACCAGAACTGCATGGAGTGGCGCTCGCGCAGCGGGCTCGGCTCCGACAGCCAGTCGGCCTTGAAGTAGTTCTCGCCATCGGGGAACATGTCGGGCTTCGCTACTCGTGCCAGCTCGACGCACATCTCGTCGGTCGGCGGGCGAAGCTCGAGGCGGGGCGTCCGCACGACGAGGTCGAACAACGGCCAAAACGGGTGTGCCATGCGAAAGTCTGCCACGTGCTGCCGGCGCTGCAGCCGGCGCGGGCGCCATCTGCTCTCGCAGAGGTGACCGAGCCCGACTCAGCCCGACGGCTCGTAGCGCTCATAGAGCGGCCGGAGCGTCAGGCACGAAACGGGGCGGCGGGGCCTTCGAGAAACGCCGCCATGTTCTCGAGGCGGGCGCTGTGTTCGCTCCCGAGGGCGCGCTCGACGACGACGAACTCGTCGATCCCGAGGCTGTCGTAGGCGGCCAGCTGCTCGCCCACCTCCGAAGGCGTGCCCACGAGGGTCGCCATGGCATGGGGGCGGGTCCTCCATTCGCTCAGCTCGGACCGATCCTCGGTGATGCGAAGGAGCGCCTGAGTTGAGCGCTGCAGCGTGGCGGGATCGCGCGAGATCGCCTCGCAGTGGGCGTCGAGCACGGAGAGCTTGTGCGCCATGGTCTCCGGGGTCCCCCAACAGTTCCAGATGTCAGCGTGACGAGCGGCGATCTTCATGCCCACGCGCTCACCGGAGGTGCCAAGGAGAAGGGGGAGACGAGCTTGCAGCGGCTTCGGCTCGCAGGGAGCGTCGGCGAGACGGTAGTAGCGACCCTCGAAGTTGGAGCGCTCCTCTCGCAGGAGCAGCCGGACGACATCGCATGCCTCCTCGAGACGCGCCAACCGCTCGGGGATCTCGTAGAGGTCGATGCCGTAGGCCGCGTGCTCGTTGACCTGCCAGCCGGCGCCGAGGCCGAGGACAAGGCGGCCCTGGCTGATGCGATCGGTCGTCGCCGCCATGTTCGCCAAGATGGCGGGGTGGCGGTAGGTGTTGCCGCTCACGAGAACGCCGAGACGTGCCCGCTCGGTGATCGCCGCCAGCGCCCCGATCGCCGTCCATGCCTCGAGGCGAGGGCCGAGACCGGGCGGCTCCTCGTTGGGCATGAAGTGGTCGGCGAGGTAGATGGAGTCCCAGCCGGCCGCATCGGCCGCCCGCGCCGTCTCGGCGACATCGGGCCAAGGATGCTCGGTACCGATCCAGATCACAAAGCGCACGGCGGGCGAGCCTACCGGCCGACCTCCGTCAGGCGGAGACGCCGCCGCCTGCCACTCAGCCCGACGACGGCGAGAGCGGCGCATGCCATCCAACCGGCTGCAGCAAGGACGAGACCGACCTCGACTCGGGCCGAGTGGTAGTGCCACGTGAGGCGGTAACGCCCGGCAGGCATCTCCACACCTTGCAGGAGGCCGACCTGTTCGACCGGGCGGGAGCTCGGCGGCCCCAAGGTGCCGGAGGGGCTGACCGGCTGCAGCGTGACTGACCACCCAGGTGAGTACTGCTCGCTCCGCACGAGCAAGGCAGGACGAGGTGACTCGACGACCGTGACGGGGTCCTCCCAGGCGGCGACCGGCGGGATGCTCACGGATCCCGCCACCGGTGGCGCCGTCGGCAGGGCCGCTGCCGGTGCCTCCAGCCAGGCGCCGCCGCGCGCTCGTGCGTCCCGGTAGAGCACGAGAGGGCCGATGTGCCCGTCGTAGGCCCAATGTGGCGGCTCGAGCAGGCCTTGCAGCAGCCCGTTGAGGGCGTAGCGAACGGTGCCGGAGGATGGCTGGTGCAGGGCCAACGGGGCCGTTGCGGCCTCGGCGGTGACGACGGCGGCGCCGACGACGGGAGCGCCTCCGGCGCCGCCGGCAGCCTGGGCGAGGACGGCGAGCGCCCCGCCTCCGGCCCGCACGGCAGCCGCCGGGAGTGGCAACGTCAGATCGAGGCCTGCGTGCAGGGTCCCGCTCACCTGGAGGCTGCGGCCGTCGGCGAGGCGCACGCCAACGCTCACCGGACCGGCGGGCAGCGGTCCGTAACGGCGGTCGAAGGCGAGGGTGACCGAGGTGATCACCGTGGGGGCTGGCAGTTGCCAGCTGGTGGCGGTGGGCCCGAGACGCCAGGGGCCGGCGGGCGGGTAGGGGGCGCGGGCGACGCCGCCGGGTTGGCGGTCGGCGGCGCTCGTGCCGATCGCCAGAGGTGGGCCGGGCGGAATCGGAATGGGCTCACCGGTTGACAGGACCGTCCCGAATTGCTCCGGCACGACGATCGCAAGCCCGAGGTCGAGATCGTCGTAGGTGGAGCCGAGCAAGGCGGTTGGGAGGAGGTTCTCGACGTCATGGGTACCGGTGGCAGTGTCGTAAGCCGCCGGGACGGCGGAGCCGTAGCCCTGCACGGAGGTAACGGCATGCAGGAGCACGAGGTCGTTGACGCCGAGCTTGTCGGTGAGATACGGAGGATCGTCGAGCGCCAGCTGGTCTGGGTCGTCGATGGCGACCCGGCTGCCCGGCGGCAGGTGGGACATGAGGGCGCTCAGGGCGGGGTTGCTGACAGCGAGAGCCGAGAGCGGGACCGCTTGGTAGGAGGCCATCACGATGAAGAGGAGGGCGTCGGCGATCACGACGATGGCGGCGGCTCGTCGGCGGCTGGCCGTCGATCTCCAGCTCCTGCGGACGAGCACGAACAGGGCGGCGAGGGCGATGACAACGGCGGCGGCGTAGTACCCGGTCATCTCGAGAGGCAGCCGTGGCTGCAGGGTTGCCATGCCGAGCCACCGCTCCATCGGCCGCGTCCAGATGAACATCGCCAGCACCAGACCGACGACGGCAGCGATCGGGACGGCGCCGAGCCAGCGCTGGAGTCGCTCCGACGGCGCCGGCGCCACGACCTCCTGGTCAGCGGCGTTCGCTCGCAAGCCGTCGACGAAGATGGCCACTAGGGCCGCCAGGGCGAAGTCGGCGATGGCGGCGTTTCGGTTCTGGTCCCGCTGGCCGCCGTAGAGGGGAATGTGCACAAGGAGGTGGCCAAGGGGTGTCGTCGTCCCTGTCGTCAGCACGAGGCCGACGAGGAACATGACGTACCAGACGCCAAGGCCCTGGCGGTCTTCGCCCGCCCTCGCCCCCCTCCGCCGCCGAAGCAGCTTCGGGAGGAGGGCGAAGAGGGCGACGAGGGGGAGGATGCCGACGGCGTAGGTGACTTCGGGCATGTTGAGCGAGCCGGCATAGACCGGCATGGCGAAGTTGCCGTTGCCGCCGATCAGGTACGGCACGGCGAGCAGCGGCAGGTTGCTCCAGCCGAGCGAGTAGTAGCCGAAGAGCGCCAGTGTGCTCACCGATCGCTGTGAGGAGTGCAGATAACCGAGGCCGGGCAGCCATTGGACCGCACTGGCAGCGACCGCAAGGGCAGCGCCGGCGGCGAGGCTGGCAAGGGCTCGCAGACAGAGGTTTCGCTCCCGCCAGCACCGCGCCGCCAGGTAGATGACGGCGATGATGGCGTCATTGGAGACGGCTCGAGGGTCGCCGGCGAGCACGACGAGACCGCCGCCGGCACCGAGGAGGGCGATCCAGTGCCAAGAGCCGACCCCCGCCCGGGCGGCTCGAAACACCCCGTCGATCGCCAACAGGATCCAGGGCGCCATGGCCGTGCCCTGCACGAGGCCGAGATGGACGCTCTGCCCGCTCACGAAACCCATCTCGCTCCACGTGAGCGCCCCCAACAACGAGGCAAGCGGCGAGCAGCCGGAACGCCGCAGGAAGAGGTGGAAGCCGACGCCACAGGCGATGCCGGTGACGACGACGTTCACCTCGTAGGCGGCCACCGACGGCAAGGCGGCGAACAGCCATGTCCCAGGGAACATCGCCCCGGCGTTCCAGCCAGCCAACAGGGGCACTCCGCTCCAGATGCCGGCGTCCCAAAGCGGCAGGCGGCCATGGGCGATCAGCTGACCGACAAGGACGCGAAGCGGGTAGTTCTGGGTGAGGTTGTCCCCGTCGAGAACGGGGTGACCGGCGAGCGCCCAGGGCACGTTGACGATGATGGGCACGAGCACGAGGACTGCAAGCGCCCACCTGTCGGCGCGGGTCAGGCGGGCTCGCAGCACCTTGCGACGTTAGGTCGCCCAGGCGTCCGCCACGCGGCGGTCGGGCTGCCGCGCAGCCGAAAGGGCCTCGGCTCGGAGGCGCCAGCTGCCGGGAATGTCAGCGGCGCCGGGCGTCAATCCCGAGATCGTCAGAGGCGGCCTCGCACCATCTATCGTCTAGGCATGAAGTACGGCGTCTTTCTCCCTCTTGTCGGCGAGCTGGCTGAACCGTCTCGTGCCGTCAACGTCGCACGAGAGGCCGAGGGCGCCGGCTGGGACGGGCTGTTCGTCTCGGACCTCGTCGAGTCCCGCGAGGGGGCGCGACGGAGTCGGACGCCTTCATCACCCTCGCTGCCATCACCTCGGTCACCACGAGGATGCAGCTCGGCCTCGTGACACCAGCAGCGGACCGCCGCCGGCCGTGGGTGCTGGCGCGCCAGTCGGCCGTGATCGACCATCTGAGCCAGGGGAGGCTGATCTTCGGGACTGGCGTGGGCCACGCCAGCTGGTACGAGGGTCTGACCGTTCCCGAGAGCGCAGCTCGCGGCGGCGAGGAGGACGCCCGCACCTCCCTGTTCGAGGAGTCACTGGCCGTCCTGCTGCTCTGCTGGTCCGGCGATCCCGTGCGCCACGAGGGCAGGTGGATGCAGGTGGATTCGCCTCCGTTCCTTCCCACCCCGCTGCAGCGACCCCGCGTGCCCGTGTGGGTGACGGCCGAGTGGCCGCGGCGCACCCCATTGCGCAGAGCCGCTCGCCTCGACGGCATACTCCCGGTCTTCACCGAGAATCTGGACGCCCGGGTACCGCCGGACACGAAGGACGTGCGCGCGATCCGGGAGGAGCTCCGCAGACTCGATGCACCCGCGCACCACGACCTGGCGCTACGGGGGGTTCTCGGTCCGCGGTGGTCAGAGCAGTCCGTCGATCACCTGCGCGCTCTCGAGAACGCCGGGGCGACATGGTGGTTCGAGACGGTGGAGCCCGGCGAAGCGGCCTCCTCGGTCTTCGAGCGAGTCGCCGCCGGACCGCCAGAAGGTCACTGAAAGGCCGGGCTGTCCGTCACCCGGGGCCGTGTGCCCAGGTGTGCACGCTCCCGCGATGCAGCGCCGCGTAGACGCGATCTCGTACCGCGTTGGCCTCGGCGTCGCTCAAGGTGCGGTCGAGGGCCCGCAGCCTGACCCGCACGAGGAGGTTCGCCTGGCCAGCCTCCATCCCGAGGCGGTGGCGGGCAGCCGGCGGTAAGGCCCCTGCGGCGGTACGGGTGAGGATCGCCACCTCTTCGACGAGGTCGGCCTCCTCGCCGAGAGCCTGGCGCACGCGGTCGCCCAGATCCTCCACTTCGTCCTCAGCATCGACCGCGATGGAGAGGTGGCGTTCGATCGCCGGCATCGTCGAGACGGGCCGGTAGGGGTCGAGCGTCGTCATCTGTTGGCGGACGCGGGCGTCGGTGGAACGGAGCAGGCGGATGTCCGGTATGCCCTTGACGAGCATGAGCAGCCGGTCCAGACCCATTCCGAGGGCCAGCCCTGACCAGCCAGGGCCGAGTCCGCACCGTTGCAGCAGCTCGGGGTGGGCGAGTCCACACTCGGCGATCTCGACCCAGGTTCCGTCCCACTCGACGTCGATCTGGCGCCCCCCGAGGGTGTAGGGGTGCACGCGGGGCTCGCATCGGTACGGCCGCGTCGGGACAAGAGCGCCGCAGAGGGACTCGATCATGTCGTCGAGGTCGCTGTCTGAAAGCGGCCGTCGGGCGATCCGCCAGAGGTCGAGCTGGTGGGGTGTCCCCGTGTGCTGCCAGTCGATCGAGTCGCGGCGGTAGCAGACGCCGACGCAGGCGAGGAGAACGTCGTGGGGCGCCCTCGCCTTGTTTTCGTCGTCGGCCAGCTCAACGAGGGCACCAGGCACGATGGCAGACGAATGGCTCCGCAGCATGTGGCTTTCGTCGATGTACCTCGTGTAGCGGGCATCTCGCGTGACGACATCGCTCCCGAAGCCCAATCGGTCGTAGTTCTCGGCCACGGTCACGAGTCGCTTGCCGCGCCGTAGGCGGACCTCGCACGACCAGCGGGCGGCGAGGGCGTCCGTTGCGCTCGCGACGAGGAGCTGAAGGGCGTGCGGGCCGGTGTGCGGGTCCGTGAAATCTCTCAGCTCGAGATCGCGGGCGAGCTCGCCCGCGGAGATGGTTCGTTGCACGTTGATGCTCCTTCTCGGTGTAGGGGTGGGCGGGGCGTGAGCCCCCCGGACCCTGGTCCGCCGGAAGGAGGCGCCGGATCAGCCGACGGTGTCGGCCGTGGGCCCCCCGGCAGACCCGCATGGGGCCGGGGGGCAGGAAAATCGACGCAGGCAACAGGCCATGACGAAAGTCTAAGGCACCGGTGGCACGCTGTTGCCCAGGGCGACGCCACGCTGCCCATTAGCCTGACTCGATGACCGAGCGGAAGCAGTTCATCGTTATCGGGGCGGGGCTCCTCGGTCTTTTTGTGACGCGGGAGCTTGCCCGCCGCGGACGCGACGTCCTCTGTGTCGAGCAGGCGACCATCGGTCACGAGCGGGCCGGTTCGAAGGGGACGACGAGGCTCTTCCGTTACGGCTATACGGACCCGTTCTACGTCCGGCTGGCAATGAGGTCGCTGATCGGCTGGAGCCGACTGAGCGAGGAATCAGGCCTGCGCCTGCTCGAGCCGACGGGGTTGTTGTCCCTCGGCTACGGCCTCGACGAGCTCGTGACCGCCATGGCTGACGGCGGAGCGACCTCTGAGTTCGTAGTGGGGGAGGAGCTCGCCGAGCGCTTTCCAGCTGTCAGCGTGCCCGGCCGGGCAGTGTTCGAGGCGACGGCCGGAGTGCTGCACGCCGACGAGATCCTCTCGGTGCTGGCGCGCTCAGCGGGCGGCTTCGGTGCCGAGATCCTCGAGGGCGCCCGTGTGAGCGCCCTCGATGTCGACGACGACGGCGTGCGCCTCGAGCTGCCCGAGGGGCGGCGGGAGTGCGACGTCGTCCTACTGTGCGGGGGCGCCTGGTCTGGCGAGCTCGCCACCGCCGCCGGTCTTGATGCCGGCGGGATCTTCCGGCCGAGCTTGCAACAAGTGGCGTATCTGCAGCCGAAGACTCGGCTCCTAGGGGGCGTGCCTGCCTTTGTCGAGCGCGGCCCGGTCACCTACTACGGGTTGCCGGCACTGGCGGAGGGTCACTACAAGATCGGCATTCATGATCCCGGCGAGACCGTCACGCCGGCGGCCGTGGCCCTCGACGACGACCCTGTAGCCCTCGAGCTCCTCGTGGCCGCAGCCGAGCGGTTGCTCCCAGGCTTTCGTGCGGAGCCCGTTCGCACGGAGCGGTGCTTCTACGACAACACACCCAACGGCGACTTCGTCATCGATCGCGTGGGCCGCGTCGTCATCGGCGGAGGGACCTCCGGTCACGGATTCAAGTTCGGTCCCCTCTGGGCCGAGGTGCTCGCCGACCTGGCCGAGGGCATCTCGCCCTCGGTGCCGCTCGGGCGCCTCTCGCTCGGCCACCCCCGCTGACGGCTGCTTGACGTCGCTGCCTGGCGGCGCGATTCTCGTTCCATGGCAAGTGGCGATCCGGGCTACGAGGATTGGTCGGCCATCCTCGCTGCCCGCAAGGAGCTTGGCGACGAGTACGACCGGGCGTTCGTCGAGCGCGTCGTCGAGCAGGTCTCCGCCGAGGTCGACGAGCGGATCGACGCCCGCCTGGCGCGGCGGGCACCGGCGCGCCGACGAGGTGCGACTTCCTTGGCGGTGTACTCGCTGGCGCTTGGCATTCCCATCACCGCCCTCGCCGGGGACAAGGCTCACCTCGCCGGCCTTGTAGTTGCCTGGGGTGGCATCGTTCTCGTGAACCTGGCGCACGCCTGGCGGCCGGGCGAGCGACTCCCTGTAGCACGCCGGCACTTCACGATCCGGAGCGACGAGCTGAGGACGCGCAACAGCCGGATGCCATAGATGGCACCCGGCTGTCACAATAAGTCCGCGGGTGGCGTTGCCTTCAGTAGGCCATGACGGCTTGCCTAGTGGCGGGTCACAAGAACAACCGGCGAGACACCTGACCCGCCACGGCCACCCTTGGCCGTCAGGGACCTAGAGACCCAGCTCGGCTGCGCAGCCGGGCCACTGTCCCCAGCCGGCTTCAGCCTCGAGCTCTTGGGCGGCCAAGTCCTGCGTCGCCGGCGGAGCGTCACTCGGGAGTCCCGAGAAGCCGAGGCCGTACCAAGTGGCGAGCGAGAACTGGTAGGCGCCGTAATAGCCGTTTCCGGTGTCCGCGCCGTAGTTGTCGCCCGACTCACACAAGCGGAGCTCGTACCACACCCCGCCCGCCGGCGATGTCGACGGTGATGTCACCGGCGACGTCGATGCCGCTGGCGCTGACGTCGTAGTCGTGACGACAGGAGCGGGCACCGGTGCGACCGGAAGGTCGCTCACTGCCTCGACGACTGTCGGTCCGCCATGGTGTGCGTGTCGCGTCGTCACCGGCAGTCCGGTGATGGAGCTCATGTGCAGCCCCGACGGACGGCTCGGGTCGTGAACCAGCGACATATCTGGTCCGACGAGGGCCACGTTGAACGCCAAGTCGGCGCCGTAGGCGGCTCCCGGGGTGTGAAGTGCTGCTGAGCTGCTCGGCTCATGATGTGTCCGGGCGCTCGTCAAAACGGAACTGGATTCAAATGTGCCGGTGCTGGCACCGGCGATTGCGCTCGCGGTGAGCGCAGTGAACGCGGTCAGCGCGATCAGGGGGTGCTTGCGCATCTGTGCTCCTCCTATGGAGATCGGAAACCCGTTGGGCTCCAGGTGGGTGCTTTGATGCGGGCATCCCGTCTTCGTTGCATGCGACTCGTGACCCGGCGCCGGAAGGGCGGTCGAATCCGGAGGTCAAGTGGCCTCCTTTACGAGGTGCAGACGGGGACGGCCCTGGGATGAGTGCTGTGCGCGGCTCCTTCTCGGCCTTGAGGGCAGGGGCTTGAGACGGCGGTACCGGTTGGTGTGCTGTCGCACACACAGCCAGGCACGAACACGTGCCATTACGAGGGCGGCATATACCTAGCCCGTTGCTCCGGGCTCTGTCTCCCAGACGCAGGCACCGTCCGTCTTTGACAGTTGGTGTGACTCAAGACCCTAGCGACGCCCGTCGCCGAAAGGCAACAGTCGGCGGAGAATCTTCACGAATTTGTCAACGGTAGCTTGCCTGAGCTGGACCGATGGGCCGCAAATATTTCCTTGAACTCTAGCCACAACAGCAACATTTGCCACATAAACCTCAGATGCAACGGCGACTTTCGCTGATACAGGGCCAATTCGGAGGGAAGTGTGACTGTCCAAGCACCGCGGTGCCCACTGTGTCTCGTCAGCGGCCTCACGCCGCCGGACCGTCGGCCTCGCCTGTGGGGGCGAGATCGGCGATCCCGAAGCTGGCTGCGGTCGTGGCGACGGCGCGGTTGATCATGTCGCGCACGTCCGAACGAAGATCCTCGGTGACGCTCGCGAGCGGCGTGATCGTGACGTAACCGAGGGTGCTGAGGGCTTCGTCGCTCTCGTCATCGTGCTGCGGCCTGGCGAATCCGAGCTCTAGCTGCATGCGCGTCCCTGCGGGCTCGTCCACCACCGCCGACCGGACAAGACCCGACCGGGCGAGACGCGCCCAACGGATCCCTCGGAGCTCGACCGCCGGCAGGTTGGGGACATTGCAGTTGACGACGGTGCGGACGGGCGCGGCAGCGATCTGAGGCAGCAGGCTCACGGCGACAGAGGCGGCCGTCTCGAAGTGGATGTGGCTGTCTCCGGCCGACTCGAAGACGGAGAAGGGGCCAGACTGGATGCTCATCGCCAGAGCTCGCTTGTTGAAGTGGACCGACGTGAGGGCGGCTCCGACCGTGCCGGAGTGCAGCGCCGCCCTACCGACGTTGCGGCCCGGGTTGATCCCGCTCACGACAAGGTCGGGGGCGGCGCCAAAGGCGCCGAGGCAGCTGGCCATGACGATGAGAGCGGGCAGGGCGTCGACGCCAAAGGTGCTGACGTCCTCGAGACCCGGCAGCTGCAGCCGCTCCACGACGATGCCGTCGCCCATCGTGTGGATGGGGCCCACGCCGGCTCCAGCTCCACTCGCCTCAAGCAGCGGCGCGGCGATGGTGAGGTCGTGCCCGCAGTCGCGAAGGGCGAGGGCAAGATGAGCGAGACCGGGCGCCCTGACACCGTCGTCGTTCGTCACAAGGACCCGCACCGATTCCTCCTCGTCGTGATGCCCGGGTCGGTGGCGGGCGTCCCCCCTACGATACCGAGGCATGCACGACGTCCCGGAGGGCAGGGTCGCCGCCACGGCTCCGTCCGGGCGGCAGTTCGCCATCGGCGACGGCGACACCGAAGCGATCGTCACCGAGGTCGGTGCGAGCCTGCGTGAGCTCACCATCGGCGGCGAGCCCGTTGTCTGGGGCTATGGGGTCAACGAAATGGCAAGCGGCGGGCGCGGACAGGTTCTCGCCCCGTGGCCCAACCGGATCGAGGACGGCACATACTCGTTCGGCGGTGTGACGGCGCACGTCCCGCTCGACGAGCCCACCCGCCACAACGCCATCCACGGCCTCGTGCGGTGGCTCCTCTGGGAGGTAGCCGAGCATGTTGCGAACCGGGTGACTCTCCGCTGTGAACTGGCTCCCCAGCCGGCCTACCCCTGGCGCCTCGCCCTCGAGATGAACTATGAGGTGCACGCCGGTGAGCTCCGGACAAGAGCACGAGCGGAAAATCGGTCGGCGACGCCTGCGCCCTTCGGGATGGGGGCTCACGCCTATCTCGACGCCGGCCGGCTCGGTGCCGACGGGTGCACGCTGCGCCTGCCCGCCAACCGCCGTCTGCAACTTGACGAGCGAGGTCTTCCCCACGGGTCCTTCCCGGTGGACGGGAGCGCCTACGACTTCAGGTCGGGCCGTTCTCTCTCGGGTGTCCGTCTCGACGACTGCTTCACGGATCTGCAACCGACAATTGACGATCACCCGCCAGAAGACGCTGCCTGGCAGGTGACGCTGACCCAAGGTGACGGGCGTTGCAACATGTTCTGGGCGGACTCCGCCTGGCCGTACGTCATGTGCTACACGGGAGACACGCTGTCGGGAGACGATCGCCGACGAGGCGTCGCTCTCGAACCGATGACGTGCCCGCCGAACGCCCTGAGAAGCGGACAATCGGTCATCAGCCTGGCTGCCGGGCGGCCCTGGTCGGGACGTTTCGGAATCCGCTCAGCCCGCTGAATCGGAGTGACCACGTCGCGCCGCCAGCCAGTTGCTCACATGATCGTGACGAGCGTTCCGATGGGGGTCCAGGGAAAGACGGTTCCGGCGGCCGCGTAGGGCATCTCGACGCATCCGAGGCTCTGCGGGAAGCCGTACTGCGAGCGGAGGAACCCGTGAAGGGCGTCACCACCGTGGAAGTAGCTCACCCAGGGGATGCCCGGATCGGCGTAGTGGCTGCCGTTCGGGTTCTTCCCGGTCATGGTCGTGGTGACATAGCGGGCATACACCGGCCAGGTGCCGAGCTCGGTGGGTGCCTGCGGGATGCCGGTGTTGCACGGAGTGGTGAAGATCACGCTGCCGTCGACCCACAGGTTCACCGTCTCCGGATACGAGGTGGTGACGTACACGTAGCCGTACGGGGCCGTGTTCACCTGCCGATGGGCGACCGCCCGGAGAAGGGCCGCCCAGACTTGCGTCCCGGCGTCGCCGTCGGTGGCGAGACCGTGAGCCTCTTCGAACTGCATGACGGCGGCGGTCGTGATCACGTTGGGCTGTCCGGCCACCCAGAGCGCCGCCAGCGACGCCGGTGTGTGGCGAAAGCGCCAGGTGAACCTTCCGCTCAGCGGGGCAAGGGGGATGTCGCTCGCCAAAGTGGGCTCCGACACGATCGTCTTCTCCGGCGGCGGTGCCTTCACCTGCGGTGGCGGAGCGGGCAACGTCGTGACGGGCACCTGCGTCGTGGTGGTCGTCGAGGTGGTCGTCGTCGGCTTCGGCTTCGGCTTCGACGGCTTCGTCGTGGTCGTCACTGGACGCGTCGTGGTCGTCGTCGTCGCGGGTGAGGTCGTGGTGGTGGTTGTGGAGGACGTCGCCGAGGTGGTCGTCGTCGTGGTGGTTGTCCCTGTCGTGGGGCGGTGAGCGGACGTCGGCTTCAGGTCGCTCGTGAGCCTGGCGGCGCTCTCGGTTGGTGCACTCGCCACGAAGCGCACCGGCAGATAGCCGAGCTCTGCCAGCAGCTGTTGCAGGCGCAGTTCGGAGCCTGCGGCGATGGTGAACCTTGCCGTCTCCGATTTGCGGAGGAGCCCGCCGTTGTCTCCGAGAAGGCCTTGAACCCCGCCGCTGAGCAGCAGGTTCTCGGTCGTATAGGGGACGTAGTTCCCCCTCGGATGGAAAACGAGCACCTCAGGACCATCTCCCATCCAGCGTCCGGGAACGGTCGGGAAGAGCCTCGGCATGGCGGTGTTCGGGGCGAGCGGCTCGGAGAAGCGGACCGTGATGGCGGACGTGAAGTCGACGCCCTGGGAGCCGGGAGCTGGAGAGATCGACACCACCTCGAGTGGCGTCGCCCTTCTGTTGGGGTGCACCGGTCCCGAATGGGTGTGCTCGCCCACGACCCCGATCTTCGGTCCTCTCGACGAGGTGTTCGAGCCGTGGCCCAAAAGCACCGAGCAACCGCCGGCGACGACGGCAACGGCCAGCCCCACCGTCACGAGGGCGGGTGCATGAGACGCCCTGCGGACGTGTCGGCGTGTTTGTACAAGTCTCGACAAGGGATCTCCACGACGGGTGCGGGGCCGGTCGTCGGAATCCTAGTGGATGAAGGGTGCAGCTCTGGCGCGCTGGCGGCGAGCTGAAGCCCTCACTCGTGCGGTCGGGGAGCCGCCTCAGCCGCCAGACGGGCGAGGACGACCGACAGGCGCGCTGCCTCCGGCCGACTGCCGTCGGTCGACTCGCGAACGTAGAAGGCGTCTACGACCTCGTGGCCGATCGTGGACATGCGGGCCGACATGACGTCGAGCCCGGACTCGGCCAGCAAGCGCGTGAGCCGGTGAAGCAGCGAGCGTGAGTCGGGTGCCCGCACCTCGATGACGGTCGCCACCGACGAGGCGGCCTCGTCCACGATCACGCGAACTTCGGGTGGCTGGGCTGCCGCCGGGCGCCGTGCGCGGGCGTATGCCTTCTCCAGGTCTGCCAGCCGGGCCGAGAGGAGGAGCTCGCCGTCGAGAGCGCGGGAGAGATCGGCCCGCAGGCGGGCGCCATCGAGACCTTCGCCCCCGGATTTGTGGGTGATATCGAATGCCTCGATCGCCATCGAAGCGCCGTCGTCCATCGCTACCGCGCTGCGGATGTCGAGTCGGTGGAGGGCGAGTGTGCCGGCGACGAGGGAAAGCAGGCCCGGCCTGTCGGGGGCGACGACGGTCAAGGTGTCACCGTCGATCTCGAGCTGCAGGGAGCCGCTCGAGGCGAGTGCAAGCTGATGACTGCTCGGCACGTTCGCCGGCTCCCGCGGGGGTGCCGCTGTCCCGGCGAGATGCGCATCGGCTCGAACGACGAGTTCGGCCACGAGCTCCGCCTTCCACGGGCTCCAGGCCGTGGGACCGGTGGCGAGGGAGTCCGCTTCGGTGAGGGCGGCGAGCAGCTCGAGGGTCTGGCGGTCGCCAACGGCAGCGGCGACCTTGGCGGCGGTGGCCGGGTCGTCGAGATCGCGCCGTGTGGCTGTGTCGGCGAGCAGGAGGTGGTGCTGGACGAGACGCCCGAGCACCTCGACGTCTTCCTCGGAGAACCCGATCCTGCGGGCCATGGCGAGGGCGATGTCCCGCCCCACCGCGCTGTGGTCGCCCTCCCGGCCCTTTCCGATGTCGTGGAGGAGCGCTCCCACGAGGAGCAGATCGGGTCGCGCGACGGAGCGGATGAGGGCGGCTGCTTGCGCGCTGGCTTCGAGAAGGTGACGATCGACGGTGAAGCGGTGATAGGCGTTGCGCTGCGGCCGGTGGCGGACCTCGAGCCATTCGGGCAGGAGCAGCTCGAGTAAGCGATGCTGGTCGAGCACCTCCATGACGGGAGTTGCGGCCGCTCCGTACTCGAGCAAGGAGACGAAGGACTGGCGCAGCTCCGGGCTCCACGGCTCGGGTGGGCGGGGCTCGGCCGCAGCGAGCTTGGCGAGGGCGGAGGTCGCGATCGGCAGGCCGAACTCGGCGGCGGCGCCAGCCACTCGCAGGAGAAGGGACCCGTCCTCAAGGCCCTCAGCCTGCGGCATGACCGCCACCTCGCCGTCTCGCAGCACGACACCATCACCGACGCTGACGTCACGCCCGCCCGCCCGCCCGAGCGGGCCAGCGAGGAACGACTCGGTGCGGCGCCACCCATCGGCCACCGACCACATCACCTCGCGGCCGGCGGCGGAGATGGCGCTCATGAGGGCATCGGCGTCCGCGTAGCCGAGCAGCGGGGCGAGGTCGTCCTGCTCCTGCAGGAGGAGCCGATTGCCGGCACTATCCGTGCGTGCCTGCAGTGCCACCCGAGCGCTCAGGAGCAAGCGACGGTGGCCGGCTACAGCTACGGGTGACAGGGCCTCGGCCAGGGGGGGGACGGCCCGGGCGGCGAGCGCCAGCGCCTCGAGATCCCGCAGGCCGCCGGCGGACTCCTTCAGGTCGGGCTCCAAGAGGAAGGCGACCTCGCCGAAGCGGGCATGCCGCTCCCTGCCGGCCGAGGCGAGCGCCGGCAGGAGCTCTCGGGCGTGCGTCCTCCACCACTCGGCCACACCGCTCAGCAGGCCGGCTGCAAGCTCGCCGTCTCCGGCGATCAGCCGCCCGTCGAGCAGCCCGAGGAGTGCTCGTTGGTCCTCACGCGCCACGGACATGGCTTCGCGTGGTGTGCGCACGCTGTGATCGAGCCGAATGCCGCTGTCCCACACCGAGTACCAGATGCGGTCGGCGACGTCCCGCACGTTGTGCCGTCGCTGGTGGAGCAGCGTGACGTCGAGATCGCTGCCCGGGCACAGCTCGTTGCGGCCGTAGCCGCCGACGGCGACGAGGGCGACACCCCCATGGCGGCTTCCGACGACCTCCTCGAAGACCCCCGCGAGCCATTCGTCCGCCGCGGCCGAGTAGGCGGGCGGCATCTCCGCCGGGGGGAGCGTTCCGGCAAGGACGCTGGAGGCGAACCCCTCCCTCAGCCTGCGTAGCGGTGAGACGACAGCCTCCATCGCCGTAGCGTACGAGGCTTGCCCTAGGGCGCCGCGTACTGTCGGGCGGCGGTGGGGCGGCTACGGTGCTGGTGAGGAGGAATCGATGCTCGAACCCCGAAGGAAGTCCGGAGGCCTGCGGCTCGGCCACCGTGTCATGGTCGTCGGAGCGGTCGTCGTCGTGGCGGTCGTCGCCTGGATGCTGTTCGGATTCGTTGTGGGCATCGTCGTCAAACTCATCGAGATCGTCGTGATCATCGCCGTCATCGCGGCGGCCGTCGCCCTCGTGCGCCGCGGGCGCAAGAGGTACTGAGGGCTGGCCGCCGCCTCGCGCGTCAGCTCAGGGTCAGCCAGGTCCGACTGCCGGCCTTGATCGTTCGTGCAGAGAGTTGCCCTGTGGCTTGCGAGCGCAGCCGGCGGTCCGGCTCGACGAAGCGCAACCACTTCTCCACGTCCTGTTGCTGTGCGACAACGGCCGCCCTGAGGGCGGCAGCGAGCAGCGCTGGCAGTCCGGCCGCTGCGCTGGCGGCACCGACCTCGACGCCGACCACTGGATCGCCATAGCGCTCGAGTAGGGACGCGTGGCGACCGGAGGCGGTATGGATCGAGACCGATCGGGCCAGCAGCCCTGATTCGAGGGCCATCCGGGCGGCCCGTCCGGCCTTTCCGCTCAACTCGGAATCATCGGATCGGACAACCCTGCCGTCATCGAGGGCGGCGAGCAGCCCGCGGGCTCGGTCGTTCAGGCCATCTATCACGCGACTGCGGCGGCCAAGGTCAGCGGCCAGGGCTTGCGCGACGGGGAAGAGCCGTGGCGAGATCAGCGTTCGCTTGCCATCGACGAGGGCGAGGTCGATGAACCCGGCGTCGCCTTGTTGGAGCGCGCTCAGCAGCCGGTAGATGCGGGAGCCTTCTCGATGCCCCCACCAGCTGCCCTCGATCGGCCCTCCCACGATGGCCTCGGTGGCGTTGGGCACGGCACTGCGGGCACTGACGAGGGCCAGACCGCGGTCCTCGAGCCATGCTTCGAGCTCGACCACCGACCTCATCGGTGCCGCGGCGTCGAGTCGATGGGCCGTCGTTCGGGCGGCGAGGAGCCGCTCGAGCTCATCCTCCGAGCCGCTCTTGTCACTCATGGAGCTCCCTTCGGCGAGCTCAGGTCCGACCGACGGCGGCTCGCTGCCAGCAACCCTGCGGGATCCGTCGCGGAGGACACGACGTACCTCGTGACGCCCCAAAGAGAATTCTCCACGCGGGCTGTCGCCGCGTCAACGGCGGGCGTGAGGTGGAACGCGCCGGTCAACGGCCGCCAACGCTCGATGTAGTAGAGGCGGGCTCACGGACCGTCGAGGGTTGCCTCCACCGCTTCTGGCTCAACCGGGCGGGAGAAGAAGAAGCCTTGGCCCGGCAGACCAGAACTGCTCTTCGAGCTGACGGAGCTCCTCGTCAGTGACCGGGGGTTCCTCCCACCAGCGCCGAGGTTTCTTCGGCTATGCCGGCCCATCTCGGCGCTCCCAATCAGGGTCCAGCTGATGAAGGAACAGCTCGCAACGTTCCTCCTCTTCAATCTCGCCGATCGCTTCGGCGGCGCTTCGCAGCGCCTCCACAGAGCGGAGGAAGCCGCGGTTCGATTGGTGTCGCCAGCGGACGTAGCCCGAGCCTCGCCAGCCGGCAGCCCGCAAGGCGTCGAGACCGCGGTGATAACCAACCCGCGCAAACGCGTACGACTGCACTTCGTCCCCGGCCAGTTCGGCCAGCGTCGCCCAAGCTTCGAGATAACGCGGGTGAGCTCTGGCGACGGCACCGACGGCGGCCGTGCGGTCTGCGCCCGATCTCGTCAACGCCTCGGTGAGCGCCTTCGTCCATTCCGCTGGCGGGAAAGGAAGCACCGTCTCGGGCAGACCTCGGCTGAGGGTGACTGCGGCATCGTCGGTCATGGGCCTCCATCTTTGTTCACGAAGGCGTACTCAGGTAAGCCGCCCGGCCGAAGTGCCGGTGGTCGGTGAGAAGTCCGCCGAGGTCAAGGACCGTCGCTCGGTCCAGGGCGCATGTTCGAGATCATCGGGGTTTCCCACTGGTTCTGCGGTCCTACCGGAGCCCTCAGCCGGAGCGTGCTGTGCAGGCGTGCGCCGTCGGCCACAGGCGTCCGACAGGCCTCTCCTCGAAGGGTCGTTGTGCCCTTGTCACGCCGACGGAAAGAGCGGACGATAGGAAAAACGCTGGTCGCATTGGGAGGAGAACGTGATGGGCCTCGACCCTGAAGTCCTGGACATGGCCTTGGAGTCGATCAGAGACTTCGCTCACCTCGAGCTGCCAGCCGAGAAGGTGCTCGAGTACGACAGGAATGACCAAGTCCCGCTCGATGTGGTACGGGCGATGTGTAGTGACAAGCTGGGTATCCAGTTGCTGTTCATTCCCACGGAGTACGGGGGGATGGGTGGTGGCACCTTCGACGTCTACCGGGTCTGTGAGGCGATGGCCCGCATCGACCTCGGCGTGGCCACGGGTGTCCTGGCGACCTTCCTCGGTAGCGACCCCATCGTCGTCGGCGGCACACCCAAGCAGAAGAAGCAGTGGCTGACGCGTATCGCCAGCGAAGGGCTGCTATTCGCTTACGGCGCCACTGAGCCCGAAGCGGGAAGTGACCTTGCTGCTCTCAAGACGACAGCTCGTCGCATCGAGCAGGACGGACATGTCGAATACGCCATCGACGGGAGGAAGCAATGGATCAGCAACGGTGGGGTAGCTGACGCGTACAGCATCCTCGCCAACGCTCCCGGTGGACCGACCTGGTTCGTCGTGGAGGCCGGCGTGCCCGGGTTCGAGCACGGCAAGCCTGAGGACAAACACGGCATTCGGGCCAGCAACACGGCGGCCTTGATGCTCGACGATGTACGCGTCGGCGCCGACCGCGTCGTCGGGGGCGAAGAAGGACAGGGGTTGATTCAGGCTCAGAAGGTTTTCGGCTACACGCGCTTGATGGTGGCCGCCTTCGGGCTGGGGGCCGGCTGGGCGGCACTGGACATCGCAATCCCGTATTCGACCGAGCGCATTCAGGCGGGTACCCCACTGTCGGAGAAGCAGGGCTACACCCACAAGCTCATCGTGCCCCACGCTGTCGCGCTGGAGGCCGCTCGGGCCTACATCGAGGAGACGGCCGAGCGTATCGATAGCGAAGAGGGTTATTTCAACACGGAGGGCGCCATCGCAAAGTATCTGGCGACGGAGGCCGGCAACGCCGCCGCCGACGCCTCCATCCAAGCGCTCGGCGGTTACGGCTACGTCAAGGAGTTCCTGGTCGAGAAGATCCGGCGCGACGTCCGGATCACCACGATCTACGAGGGGACTTCCGAGATCATGGAAATGACGATCGCCCGCGACCGCTGGCAGGACCACCTCAAGACCCGCGGCCAGCACTATCACGATCGCGCCACCGAGCTCGAGAAGTTGCACACCGAGCACCCCGAGGTCGGGGCGGACATCGCGGCCCTGGCTGCCCACGCGCTGGCGGAGCTGTTGGAGTGGGCCCGGGTCGAGCGGTTGACCCGCAACCAGCACGTGCTGCTGCGATTCGGCGAGCTGATCGCCAAGGCGGAGGGTGCTGGATCACTGGCGCGGCGAGCGGCGAGAGCCGAGGAAGGGACCCTCAACGCCAAGGCAGAGCGGCGCTTTGATGCCGCTGGGCTGTCTGCCGTGAGTCGGGTTTGTGCTCGTACAGCTGCCCTGGCCGTGGGCGAGGAAGGTCTTTGCTGGGCTCTTGGGGCCGACGCTGCAGGTCGAGATGTGGCAGCGGCCGAGTCAGCCATCGGGTTGGCGGCCATACACGCCGCCCAGAAGGGACTCTTGGCCGACATGGATCGCGTGGCCGCCGCCCTCTATGGGCGCCAGTCCTAGGGCATACCGATAACGAAGGGGAGACGATAATGGGCGATCAGCTGAGCCGGGCCGTAGCAATCGTCGGCGTCGGCGCCATCATGCCCGACGCGCCGGATGCGGACACGTTCTGGCAGAACATCAAGCAGGGCCGTTACAGCATCAGCGACGTTGACCCTTCGCGGTGGGACCCGCAGCTCTACTACGACGCCGACCCGAAAGCACCGGACAAGACCTACTCCAAGATCGGCGGCTGGGTCCGCGACTGGCTGTGGGACCCGCGCGCCTGGAACCTGGCCCTCATGCCGCGAGTGGCTGACGCCATGGACGACACCCAGAAGTGGGCCGTGGCCTGCACCCAGCAAGCGCTCGTGGATTACGGCTACCCAGGGCGCCCACTCGACAACGAGCGAGTGGCGGTCGTGTTCGGCAATGCCATGGCGGGCGAGCAGCACTACCAGACCGTGATGAGGATCAGCTTCCCGGAGCTGGCTGCGGAGCTGGGAGACGCCCCCAGCTTCCGCGCGCTGCCCATCGACGTCCAGCACGCCGTCACCGCCGAGCTCGGCGACCTCATTGGCAAGCGGTACCCGGAGATCACCGAGGACACGATGCCCGGTGAGCTTTCCAACTGCATCGCCGGGCGGGTCGCCAACCTCTTCAACTTCCGCGGTCCCAACTATGTGGTCGACGCCGCGTGCGCCTCGGCGATGGCGGCCATGAATTCGGCCGTCAGCGGGCTTGTCGAGGGTGAGTATGACGCCGTGATCACCGGCGGCATCGACCGGAACATGGGGGCGTCCACGTACGTGAAATTCTGCAAGATCGGCGCCCTCTCGGCCACAGGCACTCGTCCCTACGCTGAAGGCGCCGATGGTTTCGTCATGGGCGAGGGCGCGGCCATCTTCCTGCTCAAGCGCCTGGGCGACGCCGTCAGGGACGGCGATCGCGTCTACTGCGTGCTGCTGGGGATGGCTGGATCGAGCGACGGGAAGGGAAAGGGCATCACCGCGCCCAACCCGATCGGTCAGAAGCTCTCCGTGGAGCGAGCGTGGCGCAAGGCGGGCGTGGCACCCCAGACGGCGTCGCTCGTCGAGGGTCACGGCACCTCGACGCGGGTCGGCGATGTGGTGGAGCACGAGAGCATGGCCGCCGTCTTCGGCGGGAGCGGCGTTCCGGCAGGCTCGATCGCCCTTGGATCGGTGAAGTCAAACATCGGTCACCTCAAGGCCGGCGCCGGCGCTGCCGGCATCTTCAAGGCGGTCATGGCGATCCACGACAAGGTGCTGCCCCCCAGCCTCAACTTCGCCCGGCCGAACCCCGACATTGACTTCGCCAAGAGTCCCTTCCGCGTCAACACCGAGTTGCGCGACTGGGAGCTTCCCGAGTCGGGCGTCCGGCGGGCAGGGGTCAGTGCCTTTGGGTTCGGCGGCACCAACTTCCACGCGGTGCTGGCGGAGTACGTGCCCGAGCCGGGCGAGGGCGGCGCCCGGCAGTTCGCCGTCCCCGAGGTGAAGGTCACGGCCCGCCCCGTCGCGCCGGCGCCGGCGCCGCCCCGTCGCGCGGCCGTGCTGGGCGCCGCCACGGAAGCCCAGCTCGGCGAAGCGCTGGCGAACCTGGCGGCGGAAGCCGTCGAGGGGCGCATGCCTCCAGCCACCCCGCCCGGACCGGAGACGCTGCGGGCTGCCGAGCGGATCGCAATCGACTATGGCACCGCCGAGGAGCTGGCGGAGAAGGTCACCTGGGCACAGCAAGCCCAGGCCAGTGGCGAGGCTGCCTGGAAGCTGTTGCAGGCACGTGGCATCTTCCGAGGCAGCGGCCCCCGCCCGAAGGTGGCCTTTCTCTACACCGGGCAAGGCTCCCAGTACCCGAACATGCTGCGGAGCCTGGCGGAGACCGATCCGCTCGTGGCCGAGGTCTTCGATGAGGCCGACCGGGCGATGAAGCCGCTGCTGGCGGGGAAGACCTTGCGGGACTTCCTGTTTGTCGATCGCAACGACCCGTCCGCCGTGGCGAAAGCCGAAGAGGAGCTGCGCCGCACCGAGATCACCCAGCCATCGGTGCTGACGGTCGACTACGCGCTCACTCGGCTCCTGGAGCAACAAGGGTTCCGTCCCGACTTCGTGATGGGTCACAGCCTCGGCGAATACGGCGCCCTCGTAGCGGCAGGCGCTCTGCCGTTCGCCGACGCGCTCGAAGCCGTGAGCGCCCGCGGCCGGGAGATGGCCAGCCTCGAGCTGGAGGACAAAGGCCTCATGGCCGCCGTGTTCGCCCCGCTCACCGAGGTGGAGAGGATCGTCGCCAGCATCGCCGGCAACGTCGTCATCGCCAACATCAACAGCAGCAAGCAGGTGGTCATCGGCGGAGCCAGCATCCCGGTTGAAGAGGCGATGGCCGCGCTCACTGACGCCGGCTATCAGGTGGTTCGGCTGCCGGTGAGCCACGCCTTCCACACCTCAATCGTGGCGCCCGCATCGGTTCCGCTCGAGCAGACCTTGGCGCGTCTGCACCTCCGTTCGCCGCAGATCCCGGTGGTCGCCAACCTGACTGGGGACTTCTATCCGATGGGACCGGGCGTGGAGACCGAGATGATCAAGATCCTGGGCCGGCAGGTGGCGTCGCCCGTGCAGTTCGTGAAGGGCTTGCGGACGTTGTATGAGCATGGGACGCGGGTGTTCGTCGAGGTGGGGCCGAAGAAGGCGCTGCACGGCTTCGCCGAGGAGATGTTCCGCGACGATCCTTCCGTGTTCACCCTCTTCACAAACCATCCGAAGTGGGCGGACAGCGTCGCGCTCAATCAGGCGCTCTGCGGCCTGTACGCGGCCGGTGTCGGGCCCCTCCCGGTTGATCAGGCCGCCACGACGGAACTGATTCCCGCCTCCGGCTACGCCGAGCTGGGCAAGTTGGTGGCCCAATTCCTGGAGCGGAGCGTCGTCGGAAAGGGCGACGGGTACGGGTCGAGGCGCCCCGTCGTGGTGTCCGGGGCTGCGCTGGGCCTGCCTGGCACGGAGCGAGTCTTTGATGGAGGAAACCTCGGTCGGCTGCTGCGCGGGGACCAGTGCATCAGCCCCATCCCGTCTGAGATACGAGACGCCATGCTGGACCAGCACATCACGCGCCTCGTCAAAGCGCCCGATGGCAGCGGCAGCTTCGTGTCCATCGACGACGCTGCTGATGTCATCAAGCTGGCGGGACGCGCCGGGGCGTTCGACCCAGTGGAGTTCGGCATCGACCCGGAGCGCGTCCTCGCGATGGAGAACAGCACCTGTATGGCGATGGCGGCAGGTTTGGCTGCATTGTGCGACGCCGGCATCCCGCTCGTTCAGCACTACAAGACCACTCACATCGGCAGCCGGCTCCCGGAACGCTGGGGCCTGCCCGAGGAGCTGCGGGACGATACCGGTGTGATCTTCGCGGCGGCTTTCCCCGGTCTCGACGCCTTTGCGGGCTATTCGCGTGACTACTACGTGGACAAAGGACGGCGAGAGCAGCTCTCGGCCCTCGAGGCAGTGCGGGCCAGCACCGCCAGCCATCAGGGAGCCGGCGTAGCCGCCGTCAAAGCTGAATTGGACCGGCGCACCGCAGCGCTGCGTACCGAGATCGAGGACCATCCCTACGCCTTCGATCGCCGTTTCCTGTTCCGGATCTTGTCCATGGGGCACTCCCAGTTCGCTGAGTTCATCGGCGCCCGGGGTCCGAACACCCAGCTCAACGCTGCGTGCGCTAGCACGACGCAGGCGATTACGGTGGCGGAAGATTGGATCCGGTCGGGCCGTTGCCGACGCGTAATCGTCGTGGCGGCCGACAACGCGACATCGGACAACCTCCTCGGCTGGATCGGGGCCGGCTTCCTTGCCTCGGGCGCGGCCGCCACGGACGCTGATGTGGAGGAAGCGGCCACGCCATTCGACCGGCGACGCCACGGGATGATCATCGGGATGGGGGCGGTGGGCATCGTCGTAGAGCAGGCCGAGGCCGCCGAGGAACGGGGAATCCGCCCCATCGCAGAAGTGCTCTCGGGCGTCACGGCGAACAGCGCCTTTCACGGGACCCGTCTCGATGTGCAGCACATCACCGCCGAGATGGAGCAGCTCGTCACGCAGGCCGAGCAGCGCTGGGGGCTGGACCGTCGTGAGATGGCTCCCCGGACCGTCTTCGTTTCGCATGAGACCTACACGCCTGCCCGCGGCGGAAGTGCCGCAGCCGAAATTGCTTCCTTGCGCTCCGTCTTCGGCTCAGCCGCGGATGACATCGTGATCGCCAACACCAAAGGGTTAACTGGCCACGCCATGGGGACCGGCATCGAGGACGTGGTGGCGGTCAAGAGCCTGGAAACCGGCCTGGTCCCACCCATCGCCAACTTCAAGGAGATCGACCCGGAGCTCGGCGAGCTGAACCTTTCGCATGGCGGCTCCTACCCCGTCGAGTACGCGATACGACTGGCCGCCGGCTTCGGCTCGCAGATCAGCATGACCCTACTGCGGCGGGTGCCCTCACCTGACGGCCAGCGCCGAGCGCCCGATGCCTTGGGTTACGAGTATCGGATCGAGTACCCGGAGCGTTGGCACGGGTGGCTGGCTCGAGTGAGCGGCCAAGCGGACGCCGGTCTCGAGCTCGTGCACCATCAACTCCGAATCGTTGATGCCCCTGCGGTCGAGGTCGGGCCGACGGTTGAGACGCCCGCTGTGGTCGCGACCGCGACGGTGGTCGAGGCTCCTCTGCCGGTCGAGGAGGCCGCGGTCGACGCTCCTTCGCCGCTCGAGGCCACCCCGGTCGAGGCGGCCGCGCCAGTGGGAGACACGTCTCCGGTCGAGGCCACCCCGGTCGAGGCCGCCCCGGTGGCCGCAGGCGCCGTCGACGAGGACGAGGTCCGCCAACGGGTGCTCGCCCTCGTGGCCGAGAAGACGGGCTACCCCGAGGACATGCTGGCGCTCGACTTGGACCTGGAGGCCGACCTCGGCGTCGACACCGTCAAACAGGCCGAGCTCTTCGCGACGGTGCGGGAGGCCTACGGCATCGCCCGCAACGACAGCCTCAAGCTGCGCGACTACCCCACCTTGGGTCACGTCATCGGCTTCGTGCTCGAGCAGGCCGGCGGTGTTGCCGTCGCCCCGCTCGAGGCCACCCCGCTCGAGGCCACCCCGGTCGAGGCCGCCCCGGTGGCCGCAGGCGCCGTCGACGAGGACGAGGTCCGCCAACGGGTGCTCGCCCTCGTGGCCGAGAAGACGGGCTACCCCGAGGACATGCTGGCGCTCGACTTGGACCTGGAGGCCGACCTCGGCGTCGACACCGTCAAGCAGGCCGAGCTCTTCGCCACGGTGCGGGAGGCCTACGGCATCGCCCGCAACGACAGCCTCAAGCTGCGCGACTACCCCACCTTGGGTCACGTCATCGGCTTCGTGCTCGAGCAGGCCGGCGGTGTTGCCGTCGCCCCGCTCGAGGCCACCCCGGTCGAGGCGGCCGCGCCAGTGGGAGACACGTCTCCGGTCGAGGCCACCCCGGTCGAGGCCGCCCCGGTGGCCGCAGGCGCCGTCGACGAGGACGAGGTCCGCCAACGGGTGCTCGCCCTCGTGGCCGAGAAGACGGGCTACCCCGAGGACATGCTGGCGCTCGACTTGGACCTGGAGGCCGACCTCGGCGTCGACACCGTCAAACAGGCCGAGCTCTTCGCGACGGTGCGGGAGGCCTACGGCATCGCCCGCAACGACAGCCTCAAGCTGCGCGACTACCCCACCTTGGGTCACGTCATCGGCTTCGTGCTCGAGCAGGCCGGCGGTGTTGCCGTCGCCCCGCTCGAGGCCACCCCGCTCGAGGCCACCCCGGTCGAGGCCGCCCCGGTGGCCGCAGGCGCCGTCGACGAGGACGAGGTCCGCCAACGGGTGCTCGCCCTCGTGGCCGAGAAGACGGGCTACCCCGAGGACATGCTGGCGCTCGACTTGGACCTGGAGGCCGACCTCGGCGTCGACACCGTCAAGCAGGCCGAGCTCTTCGCCACGGTGCGGGAGGCCTACGGCATCGCCCGCAACGACAGCCTCAAGCTGCGCGACTACCCCACCTTGGGTCACGTCATCGGCTTCGTGCTCGAGCAGGCCGGCGGTGTTGCCGTCGCCCCGCTCGAGGCCACCCCGCTCGAGGCGGCCGCGCTTCATAGCGCGACACCCGGACTGGATCTCACGGCGGGCCTCGAGGCGTGCGACACGGTCAAGCGGAGGGTGCCCGTTCCCATTCTGCGGCCGCCCCTCGACCTGTGCAGACGGACCGGGGTAGAGCTGCAGGCCGGCTCTCGTGTCGTGGTGATGCCCGACCACGGCGGAGTGAGTGAAGCACTCACCGGCATGCTCGCCGCTCGAGGAGTCGAGGTCCTCGTCCTCGAAGGAGCGCCGACGGCCGCGAGCCTCGAAGCTCAGCTCGTCGCCTGGGCGAGCGCGGGCGCCGTACACGGCGTGTACTGGTTGCCCGCTTTGGACACGGAGCCCCCGCTGGCGCAGCTGGACATCGCAAGCTGGAAGGAGCACTTGCGGATCAGGGTCAAGCTGCTCGCCACCGCCATGCGGTCGCTCTATGAGCAGGTAGCGCCTCCCGGTACCTTCCTCGTCGTTGCCACCCGCATGGGCGGATTGCACGGCTACGACGACCGTGGTGCCACGGCCCCCATGGGTGGGGCTGTCACCGGCTTCGCTAAGGCCTACAAACGAGAGCGGACAGATTGCCTTGTCAAGGCTGTGGACCTGGCGCCCGCAGCCGGACCGGCCGCCATCGCCGCCGCCCTCATCGACGAGACCGAACACGATCCGGGAGCGATCGAGGTCGGCCTGCAAGACGACCTGCGCTGGGCCATCGGCCTGCAGGAAGAGGCTGTTGGGAACGGCCAGCCCGGCCTTGCTCTCGGTCCTGACAGCGTCTTCGTCGTGACCGGCGCCGCCGGCAGCATTGTTTCAGCGGTCGTCGCCGACCTGGCGCGGGCCTCAGGCGGTACGTTCCACCTCCTTGACCTGGCTCCCCGGCCCGACGCCGCCGACCTCGATCTCGAGCTGTTCGTGGCCGATCGTGATGGCCTGAAGCGCGAGTTGCGCCAGCGCATGACGGATGGCGGAGAACGGCCGACGCCGGCCCTGATCGAGCGGGCGCTGGCGGCGATTGAGCGCCGCCGCGCCGCTCTCGACGCCATCACCGCCATTGAGCAGGCAGGCGGCCGGGCCGTCTACCACAGCCTCGACCTGCGCGACACAGAGGCGGTAGCCAAAGCGCTCGAGGGTGTCCGAGAAGCGCACGGTCGGGTGGACGTGCTGCTGCACGCCGCCGGCCTGGACGTCAGCCACCTCCTGGCCGACAAGCCCGAGGCCGAATACGACCTTGTGTTCGACGTCAAGAGCGACGGCTGGTTCAACCTCCTTACCGCCATTGGCGACACGCCGATCGGGGCCACTGTCTGCTTCAGTTCAGTGGCGGGGCGCTTCGGGAACGGCGGCCAGACGGACTACAGCGCCGCCAATGACCTTCTGTGCAAGTCGACGTCGAGTCTCCGCACCACCAGGCCCGGGACGCGGGGCATCGCCATTGACTGGACAGCCTGGAGCGGGATCGGTATGGCAAGCCGAGGGTCGATTCCGAAGATGATGGCGCTTGCGGGGATCAGCACGCTGGCACCCGAGGTAGGCGTTCCGTGGGTACGGCGAGAGCTGGTGTGCGGGAGCCGGCTCGGTGAGGTGATCGTCGCCGGCGACTTGGGGATCCTCACCGCGGAGGCCGACTCCGACGGTGGGCTGGACCGCGCGGCCGTCAGGCTGCTGACGCACGGGCCCATGGTGGGCGAGGTCGGTACCGGTGGAGTGTTCCGTCCCCTCAGCGTCGAGACGGTGCTCGACCCGACTGCGCAGGGCTTCCTTGACGACCACCGCATCGACGGCGTGTCGCTCCTGCCAGGTGTGATGGGTGTCGAGGCGCTCGCTGAGGTGGCCGCCCTGCTTCTGCCGGCCTGGCGGGTGGCCTCCATCGAGGACGTCACCTTCGTCGCTCCGTTCAAGTTCTACAGAGATGAGCCGCGGCATTTCACGGTCGAGGCATGGCTGACACCGGAGGGCAACGAAGTCGTGGCCAGCTGCCGGCTGATCGGTGCCAGAACCCTGGCAAACCAGGCCGAACCGCTGATCACCACGCACGTCACGGGCAGGGTGCGGCTGGCTCGGCAATGGCAGGCCGGCGTCACCACGGCGCCACCGATAGCTCCCGACGGGGCGGCCGTGGACGCGGACGCGATCTACAAGGTGTACTTCCATGGTCCGACCTATCAGGTACTGGACCGCAGCTGGCGGCAGGGCGACCGGCAGATCGGTCTCATGGCAGAAGGACTCCCCGCAAATCATCAGCCGCCCGAGCTTGCGCTGCTGACTGCGCCCCGCTTGCTCGAGCTGTGCTTCCAGACAGCGGGCATCTGGGAGTTGGGATCGACCGGTCGGATGGGCCTGCCGCAGGAGGTCGCGCGGGTCACTCTGCTGGAGCCGGTCCATACCGTCGGCAGGCTGTACGCAGCGGTGGAGCCGCAGGCGGATCACTTTGACGCCGAGGTGGTTGACGACTCCGGCAGGGTTCGTTTGCGCATGGAGGGCTACCGCACGGTGGCGCTAACGACGCAAATCGGCCCGGAGTTGCTCGAGCCGCTGCGAGTTGCGGTGTCCTAGTCGTGCGGTGTCCTTTCTCCCGCATTGCCATCGTCAACAGAGGCGAGGCGGCGATGAGGCTCATCCACGCAGTCCAGGAGCTCAACCGGGAGCAAGACAGCCCGATCGCGGCAGTGGCGCTCTTCACCGAGCCAGATCGTCACTCCATGTACGTGCGCAACGCCACCGACGCCGTGTCGCTCGGGCCATCCAGTTTCCTGGACGGTGATGGCCAGCAGCGGAGCAGCTACCTGGATTACGAGCGGTTGGAGCGGGCGCTCACGGCCGCGAAGGTCGACGCCGTGTGGGTCGGATGGGGGTTCGTTGCCGAGCATGCCGAGTTTGCCGAGTTGTGTGAACGCCTGCATCTCGTGTTCGTGGGGCCTAACTCGCGAGCTATGCGACGCCTAGGTGACAAGATCAGCGCCAAGCGGCTCGCCGAGGACGCCGGGTTGTCTGTATCGCCTTGGAGCGGCGCTGCCGTCGAATCTCTGGAGCAGGCCCGCAATGACGCCGAGCGCATCGGCTACCCGCTCATGATCAAGGCGACGGCCGGCGGTGGTGGCCGCGGCGTCCGTCGCGTTTACAGCTCGAGCGACCTCGCTGCAGCCTTCGAGTCCGCCCGAGCCGAGGCCTACAAGTGCTTCGGCGATGCCACGGTGTTCCTGGAGAAGATGCTCCCAGCGTCACGGCACGTTGAGGTCCAAGTCATCGCAGACCATCACGGTGCCGTCTGGCCCCTAGGCGTACGCGACTGCACGATCCAGCGTCGCAGCCAGAAGGTGCTGGAAGAGTCGGGATCGACGGCGCTCACCGAGGTGCAGGATCGGGAGCTCCGCGAAGCAGCAGCCCGCCTGTGCCGCCTCGCCGGCTACACCAATGCAGGCACGGTCGAGTTCCTCTACGACCCCGGCACCCAGGTCTTCTCTTTCATGGAGGTCAACGCCAGGCTCCAAGTCGAGCACCCGGTGACGGAGGCGACGACCGGCCTTGACATCGTCAAGCTGCAACTCCATGTGGCAGGCGGAGGCCGCCTGGAGGGCGACCCACCTCCGTCGGTCGGTCACGCCATCGAGGTTCGTCTCAACGCCGAGGATCCGGAGGCCAACTTCGCCCCTGCCCCGGGCACCGTTGAGCTCCTGCGCCTGCCCACCGGCCCGGGGGTGCGGGTCGACACGGGCATCAGTGACGGAGACACCATCCCGGCGGATTTCGACTCGATGATCGCCAAGGTCATCGTCTGGGGCCGCGACCGGCCAGAGGCGCTGGCTCGCCTTGCCCGCGCCCTCACGGAGACGGAAGTGGTCGTGCGAGGCGGATCGACAAACCGGGCGTTCCTGCTCGCGTTGGTCGGTCGTCCTGAGATCGCGTCCGGCGAGATCGATGTGAGCTGGCTCGACCAGATGGCCATGACTGGCGAGCAGATTCCTCGTCAGCATGGAGGCGTTGCGCTTCTGGTTGCCGCCGTCGAGGTCTACGACGAAGCGTTGGCGGCAGAGCAGGCGCAGTTCTTTTCGCTGGCGGCGCGAGGTCGAGCGGAGGCCAGCGCCTCGGTGGGTCACGCCGTGCGTCTGCGCGCCGGCCGAGTCGACTATCGCTTTGACGTTCGCCGCCTCAACCCATTCCTCTACCGGGTGAAGGGTGCCGGCCGAGAGGTCGACGTGCGCCTGGAACGGACTGGCCGCTTCGATCGCCGAGTGTCACTGGGGGGACGGAGCTACCGCGTGCTGTCATCGGTGCACGGCGCAGACCACCTCATCGAGGTGGACGGTGTCGCACACCGGGTGGCCCGGAGCTCGGGTGGCCTGGTGCGGGCGCCGGTGCCAGCCGTGGTCCTGGCTGTGCTCGTCAAGGAGGGCGACGAGGTGGCTGCGGGTGACCGGCTGGTGGTGCTGGAGGCCATGAAGACCGAGATGTCTGTGGTCGCGCCGGCAAAAGGGCGGGTGTCCGAGGTACTGGTCGCGCCGAACGTCCAGGTTGCATTGGCGGCGCCGCTCGTGGGACTGCAGTCGCTGGCGAGCGAGGAGACCGGCGAGGGGAGTCAGCATTTGGACCTCGACGCCGCGGGGGACGAGGTGCGCGATACCCGCCCCGAGGCTCGTTGTAGGGAGGCTCTGGACACCCTCGGGCGCCAGATGCTCGGCTACGACATCGACCCCCTTCATTCACAGCAACTCGTGGCCACCTACGCAGCAGCCTCGAGGCAGCTTGCTCCCGACGACGAGGCCCTGCTGGGGAGCGAGCACCTCGTTCTCACTGCTTTTGCTGATATCAGCTCGCTGGCGCGCACCCGACCCGAGCCGAACGACTATCCCGAAGAGGAGGCGCACAGCTCCCACGAGGACCTGCTGACCTACCTTCGCTCCCTCGAGCGACGAGGAGCAGACCTGCGCCCTTCGTTTCTCGAGGGTCTGCGGCGCTGTCTTGGCCATTACGGCATCCGAGATCTCGAGCCCACGCCGGCTTTGCGGGAGGCGCTCTTTTGGATGTCGAAGGCGCAGCAGCGGATCGACGATCAGGTGCCTGCTGTCCAGTCGATCCTCGATCGCCGTCTCGAGCAGATCGAGCGCATCGCCTTTGGGTCCGAGCACGACTTCCGCTCCATCCTGGACCGCTTGGTCTCAGCCAGTCAGCGCCGCTTTCCCGAGCTGGCTCAGCAGGCACGGGAGGTCCGGTACCAGTACTTCGAGCTGCCCGAGTTCCAGGTGGCATCCGCCCTCGCATACAGCGAGGCGGCGGCCCATCTGCACGCGCTCGAGCAGGACATGGAGGGCACCGAGCGCGCACGGCACATGACTGCGCTGGTCGAATGTCCCCAACCGCTGAAGAACTTCTTCACCTCGCAGTTCGAGGCTGCCAGCAGCAACGCCCGTCGCATCATGCTCGAGGCCATGACGCTTCGCTACTACCGGGTACGCAGCTTGGAGGGCTTCACGTTCGTCACCTCAGAAGGCAGAGACCTCGCGAGCGCGCAGTACGACGATGAGGGCAAACGCGTTCAGCTCGTCACTCTCTTCGCCCGCTATGACGACCTGCACAGTGCCATGGCCTCCGTTGCTGAGCTTCTGGACGAGCTGCCCGATGAGCACGACGTCGTCATCGACTTCTACGTGTGGCGTCCCGAACGACCGGATGGCGACGAGGCCACCGCTGAGGAGCTGCAGGATCTGCTGGCCGGGACCGCATTCCCGCCTCGAGTGCGACGTCTCGTAGTGGCCATCAGCGCTCCAGGGTTGGGTCTCGGGATGGCGGGTACCCAGCACTTCACGTTTCGCCAGACCTCGGGCGGTGACTACCGGGAAGACACGCTGTATCGCGGCCTGCATCCGATGATGGGAGAGCGCCTGCATCTCCAGCGACTGCGCGCATTCCACCTCACTCGGCTGCCGTCGGTGGAGGACGTCTATTTGTTCTCTGGTGTGGCGAACGAGAACCCGGCTGACGAGAGGCTGTTCGCGCTGGCCGAGGTGCGCGACGTCACCCCGGTACGCGACGAAGACGGGCGCACCACCCAGTTGCCCTTCCTCCAGCGAAAGCTGAACCAGGCACTGGCCGGGATACGAGCCCACCTTTCGACGCGCCCGCCCCAGCGCGGCATACACATGAACCGTGTCGTCCTCTACGTATGGCCGGTGCTGGACCTCACCGCCGCCGAGCTGCAGGGCATCGTGCATCGGCTGGCGCCAAACACCGAGGGTCTCGGGATCGACGAGGTCCTGCTGCGGGTGAAGCTGAAACAGGCGTCCGTCGGTCACGTGCATGAAACGACGGTCCAGCTGTCCAACCCCACCGGGGCCGGGTTCGTGGTGCGGTTTCTCCCGCTCTCCGAGGAGCCGTTGCTGCCGTTCACGGACTACGAGCAGCGGGTCGACACGCTGCGCCGGCGCGGGCTCGTCTACCCCTACGAGCTCATCAAGATGCTCACGGCTTCCGGCGATGACGGGCACCGCGAGTTTCCACCGGGGGAGTTTGTCGAGTACGACTTCGACGACAACGGCAACCTGGCACCTACGTTGCGGGACGAGGGGCTCAACTCGGCCAGCATCGTGGTGGGGATCCTGCGCAGCGTTACGCCGACCTATCCCGAGGGAATGGCCCGCGTCATGCTGCTAGGGGACCCCAGCAAAGGTCTCGGATCATTGGCGGAGCCCGAGTGCCGACGCATCATCGCCGCTCTCGACCTGGCCGCTGCCCTCGAGGTTCCCCTCGAGTGGTTCGCGTTGTCCTCAGGGGCGAAGATCGCGTTGGACAGCGGCACCGAGAACATGGACTGGATCGCGAGGGTGCTGCGGCGGATCGTGCAGTTCACCCAGAGCGGTGGCGAGATCAACGTGGTCGTGGCAGGCATCAATGTCGGCGCCCAGCCCTACTGGAATGCAGAGGCGACCATGTTGATGCACACAAGGGGCATTCTTGTCATGACCCCGGAGTCGGCCATGGTTCTCACCGGCAAACAGGCGCTCGAGTACTCGGGGGGTGTCTCGGCAGAGGACAACCAGGGGATCGGCGGCTACGAACGGGTCATGGGACCCAATGGGCAGGCGCAATACTGGGCGCCGGACATCCCCGGCGCCTGCCATATCCTCCTGCGGCACTACGAGCACACCTACGTCGCGCCGGGCGAGCGGTTTCCCCGCCGAGCCGTCACGACCGATCCGCCCGATCGCGATGTTAGGGGCTACGCCCATGAGGGATCCGAGTTCTCCGTTGTGGGCGAGGTCTTCAGTGAAGAAGCCAACCCGGCACGAAAGCAGCCCTTCGACATCCGCTCGGTGATGCGAGCAGCCATCGACCAGGATCACGCGCCGCTCGAGCGGTGGTCTGGCTTCCGGCACGCCGAGAGCGCAGTCGTGTGGGACGCTCACCTTGGCGGCTGGCCGGTGTGCATGATCGGCCTGGAGTCACGGCCGTTGCCGCGCTGGGGCTTCGTTCCGGCCGACGGACCCGATCACTGGACCTCGGGGACGTTGTTCCCACTGACGTCCAAGAAGGTGGCTCGGGCGGTGAACGCTGCCAGCAACAACCGCCCCCTGCTGTTGCTGGCCAACCTCTCGGGTTTTGACGGCTCACCTGAGTCCATGCGCAACCTTCAGCTTGAGTACGGCGCCGAGATCGGCCGGGCCGTGGTCAACTTCCGTGGCCCGCTGGTCTTTTGCGTGGTTTCTCGCTACCACGGAGGTGCCTTCGTCGTATTCTCGGCCGCCCTCAACGACGACCTCGAGGTGGCCGCCCTCGAGGGCTCGTTCGCCTCGGTCATCGGCGGAGCGCCGGCGGCCGCAGTGGTGTTCTCTCGCGAGGTCGACGCTCGCACGAGCGCCGACCCGCGCGTCGGAGAGCTGCGAGCACGGCTCGCCAGCGCCGAGGGAACCGAGAAGACGCGGCTGCGGGCCGAGGAGGCGGTGCTGTATCAGGCCGTGCGATCGGAGAAACTCGGTGACGTGGCGCACGAATTCGATCTAGTCCACAGCGTCGAACGGGCCCGCGCCGTGGGCTCAGTGCATCGGATCATCCCCCCGGCGGAATTGCGCCCGTATCTCGTTGCAGCGGTCGAGCGGGGCATCGAACGTCACGCTCATAGAGCAACGGGGGCGGCACCCACGCTTCCGACTGGGACGGCGTGACCGCTGTCGGCTGGCTGTCGCGATCGCAGACCGACGTTCCAAATGGGGACGGCTGGCTCTCCTCGCGGGAGCGGGCCACGCTGGCGGCGCTGCGAGTCGAGCGCCGGCGGACCGACTGGAGGCTCGGTCGGTGGACAGCAAAGCAGGCGGTCGTCGCATCGCTCGGAGAGAATGCGCCAGACGCCCTGGACGAAGTGGAGATCGTCGCCGCTCCCGACGGTGCTCCGGAAGCCTTCCTGAGCGGACGACCGGCCCCGCTGGCCGTGTCCTTGTCGCACCGTGACGGCGTCGCCGTGTGCGCAGTTGCCCCCCGTCGGACGGCGATCGGGTGTGACATCGAGGCCGTTGAGATCCGCAGTGCGGCCTTCGTGGCGGATTGGTTCACCGAGCAGGAGCGAGCCGCCGTTGCGGCATCGCCACCGTCGTCGCGGTCCCTTGTCAGCACGCTCATCTGGTCCGGGAAGGAAAGTGCCCTGAAGGCGTTGCGCGAGGGTCTGCGGCTCGACACGCGAGACGTCGTCGTGCACTTTGCCGGGTCACCTGAGCACCTTGGGGGAACTTGGGAACCCTTCACGGTCGCGGGGCCCGGCGGGTGTTGCTTTGTGGGCCGGTGGCGCGGCCACCTCGGTCACATGTTCACCGTGGTGGTTTCCGCTCCTTGGGAGAGCGATCCGGCGGCGCTCTGATGCCAATCGGCCAAGATAGTCGCGTGACTCTCCGACGGGCGGCTGAGACCGACCTCGATTCGCTGCTGGCGGTGCAAGAAAAAGGCGCAACGCGCGCGTTGTCTCATATCTTTCCTCAGGACACGCATCCCTTTCCGAGAGAAGCACTGCGGTCGCGCTGGGCTAAGGAGATCGCCGACCCGGGGATTCGTGCCTACGTCATCACCAACAACGACGAAGAAGTCGTGGGATTTGCAGCCACCCGCGACAATGAGCTCTTGCACTTCGGCACCGCTGTCGAGACTTGGGGTACGGGGACGGCGGCGGCAGCACACGATTCTCTCCTCCGAGCGCTGGCAGCCGAAGGGGTGAGGCAGGCACGGTTGCGCGTCTTCGAGGAAAACCACCGGGCCCGACGCTTTTACGAGAAGCTCGGATGGCAAATGACAGGGAAGCGATCACGTACGAGCTTTCCTCCTCATCCTGTTCTCGTCGAGTACCAGCGAGCAGTTCGCTAAGCATCTGGCCCCTCGCGCTGCCTGGGTGTGGGTAACCTCGGACCGCCGGTCTCGCCGACTCGGTCGCCAGCGGATCGCCTGGAGCATGTTCGTGGCGACGGTGTTATGGCGCCTAGTGTCGCTGTCTGAGCGATAGGGGGAGATAGAGATGAGCGGGCCTAGGCCGGATCAGTTCAACCTGGTCGTATCCGACATGGAGGCCAGCGTGACCTTCTACCGGAAGCTCGGATTGACCATCCCGGACACCGATCCGGAGTGGCAAGGTCATCACCGCTCCGCTCAACTAGAGGTTGGTTTTGACCTCGATTTTGATAGCGCGGAGTTCGCCAGGCACTGGAACCGGGGATGGCATGGTGGGAGAGGGGTTCTCGGCTTCAAGGTCGAAAGCCGAGGGAGGGTCGATGAAATCTACCGAGACCTCATTAGGTCTGGCTACCGAGGACAACAGGAGCCCTACGACGCCTTCTGGGGAGCCCGTTACGCCGTCGTGGAGGACCCCGACGGAAACGCCGTCGGCATTATGAGTCCTGTCGACCCGGCTATGCGATCCAGCCCAGACTTCCCCTGAACCACCGAGGCACGACAGGACGAGCGAATCGCCGACTGGGCGTCAATGGTGGCGAGGCATGAGCAACAGGGCGTGCCGCCATTCCGGGTGGTTCAACCGGTGGAGCTCTTTGCTGCGATGCAGAACTCGTTGCCCTCCGGGTCCTGCATGACTGTCAAGCGGGGGCGCCCGCCTCCGATCTGGTGCTCATCCACGATGGGCGCACCCAAGGCCACCAACCGGTCGACGACCGAGGGGGTCCGGATCGAGCAAGTCCAAGTGCATGGGGTTCTTCGCGACTTTCAGCTGAGGCGCGTCTGATCCCACGGGTTCCAGAATGACGCATCGGCGTCAGCAGAAGGAGCAGCACTCCCTCGCTGGCAGGAGTGCCGATTGGCGGGTAGGCACTGCGCCACTTCGGCGCCCAAACCCTTGTCGCGCTCCACGGCTGGTGGCCAGAGGCCTCAATGTTCCAGCACGCCGGTTTAGTCTGCTCAGCCAACGGGATGTTGCCGTCAGTCTGCGCCGCGAAGCGGCGGTAGGGGCGCCCAGGCCGTCGCGATTATGGCCAGCGGTTATGGGGATGCCCTTCGCCGGACAACAGGCTTCCGGCAACCGTCGTTCGGCGCTCGGACTGGGTGGACGCGGATCGATGTTCGGGGCGTCCGTTCTGTTTCGCGACTGCCCCCCAACGGCACGGCTGGGATTCGGCTGGAGCTTGTAAACATTCTTGTCGTGACCTCGTTCGAGTCGGTCTCCACATGGCGACGGCCCGAGCCCGAGCCTGCGTCTGGCTCTCGGACAAGGCTCATAGGGGACGTGGCCGACACGATCAGCCAACTCTCCCCACGCCGGCTTCGCATTGCGATCGACGGGCGTACCGGCGCAGGAAAGACTTCTTTCGGCCACGAGCTTGCCGCAGCGCTTCGCAAGCTCGGGCGCTCAACGCTCAGAGCGAGCCTGGACGACTTCAAGCATCCATGGCGCGACGCCCGCGAGCGCGGGTATGACCGTGTGACAGGCGAGGGGTACTACCGCAATGCCTACGACTTCCGATCCGCCGTGGACCTCATGCTTGTTCCTGCTGGGCCTGGCGGGAGTGGCGAGGTCGTGCTCTGCGCATACGATCCGCTCACGGGCGTGGACCACCGCGCCACCTTCGTGACTGCTCCCGACGACGCAGTCCTGATCGTCGACTCAGTCTTCGCACTGCGACCCGAGTACGACGCATACTGGGACTTTCGGATCTGGCTGGAAGTGGAGCCGGAAGTCGCCTTCGCGCGAGGAATCCGGCGGGACCTCGATGCAGAGGGCATCGACGAGGCAACGAGGGTTCGTCGAGATCGGTACGGGCCGGCAGAGGAGATCTACATCGCCGAAGTGCGCCCAATCTCCAAGTCTGATCTGATCATCGACAACAACGACTACTCACTTCCCAAGATCCTGCCTTCAGTCTCGGACTGACTGGCCCCGTCGATCGTTGCGTCCCGGAGCGCCGGGAACGAGATGGTCCGGGATGTGCGAGCTGAAGCTCCCGTGGCTCCAGACGATGGAAGTAGCGTCCGGCCCATGACACGCTTCGCGATCGATCCACTAACGCTGATTCGCCTCGCGGGCGGCCGCCGCGAGGTCAGCCCGGGTCATCAGTTGGTCGCACCGAACTCGATCCGCTCTCTCGCGCTGGACCTGCTCCTGGAGAAGGTCCGCAACGGCGAACTCTCCGAGAAGGCAGCAATGGAACTCCATGAACGGATGACGGAGACGAAGATGCGGCTTCTCGGCGATCGGGTCTCGCGGCGCACTGCTTGGCAGATGGCGCTAGAGCACGGTTGGCCCACAGTCCATGTGGCTGAGTACATCGCAGTGGCGACCCTCCAAGCAGACGCCCTTGTCGCGGAAGATCTCGAACTTGCGGCCAAGGCGGCGGGCATCGTGCAGCTCGCCAAACTGACGGACCTGCTCGCCGACTGACCCCAACCGAGCCGCTCCGAACTAGCCGGCTTCGAGGTGTCCCCGAACGCCGCGTCGGTGGGACACCGCGGCACCTATGGATAAGGCGATACTTCATCGTCCAAAGGCCCACGCCACCATAAGGGGGAACTCTGCTCGCCACAGAGCGTCACCGTGTGACGCAACCCTCTCGCTCATCACGACATCCGCACCCGCATCGCGAAGCGCGGCCGCCCACCTCGTCGCATTGTCGAGGAAGAACGGCTCCAGCGTGCCGCCGAAGAGGTACACCCGCGGCAGCGAGCTGGGCATCACGCCAGGCGGCTTGTACCCCCCGCCTGGCGAACCGGAGAAGACCGCACCGTAGACGCCCGCATGCCGAAGGCCGAGGGCGAGCGCTAACTCTCCGCCTGCCGAATAACCGAACACCGCGGTGCGTTCGACGGGGAGCGCGACTCCAAAACGCGACTGCAACCATCGGCGTACGTCCTCGACGAAGAATCTCTCGTGTGCCGCGAATCGTTCCGCGTCGAAGACCGGTGAGTATTCATAGAGCCGCGGCATCTCGTCGGCCAGCCCGTGGACACCGACGATCATCGTGGACGGTACGTCGGCCGCTTCGAGGAACCCAGTCCACTGGGAGATCCCTTGACCGTCGCCGGCAAATACGACCGCCTCGGGCGGATCCGGCGGGATGTACACAGTGACGTGTCGACCGCCGTCGTAGTCGGGCAGCGCCTCTGTGACGAACTCTCCCGCTATGGGATCGGCACGAGGCGACTCCGACGATGATTCGAGACCACCCGCGCCGCTGGCTGGATGGTCATCCATCGTCGGACTCCTCTCGAAGTCGGGATTGGCCAAAGGAAAATATCAGGCCATGACTGTGGGGAAGGTGTCCCCGTAACACCGGTTCGGGGCGCGCCATAACGACGCTGAACTCGTCCATCACGGCATTGGACGGACCCGCAAATATTCTGCGGTATGGCGCTCGTGTCTTGAGCCGCCGGTGTCGTCGAGCGTGTTTGAGTGCGTCGAATCTACGGTGAGCCTCTCATCATCGCTGGAGCACGGCCGGCCCAGCCCGGGTCTCAGCTCGACCTGGAGGTGTGCCATGATCCTCCCGGCGCCGTGCACCCTGTGGCCGCAGCGCAGATCGATTGATCGGTCTCCTTCCGCCTTTGAAAGTGCGTCACCCAGAAGATTTCACGAGCAGTCGGCTCAGGAGAAACGCGGCGGCGTAGAAGCCAACGATGCAATCCAGCCAGTGCGCCAGCAAGGCTCCGAGGTAGGTGGGTCCTCCCCAGGCGTTGACGGTGGCGTTCGGATCGATACCGCCGACGATCTGCGCGCCCATTCGAAATGGGGAGTAGAGGAGGAGAAGGAGCAACAGCGCCGTCGGCAGCAGTCTCGCCGCGGAGATGCCACGAGATGCGCGAACGGTCTGGCGCAGCCGTGAGAGGGCGTTCGTGCAGAAGGGCGCGACCCATGGCGAGCGGTCCCCCTCGATCGCCCGACGGGATGCTGACAGCTCGACAAAAGCGACGACCACCACAGCCACAACGGCAACGACGACGTGAACGGTGATCGCGTTCATGCCGGCAGCATGTCGCTCGATCACAGACGAACGGTGGGCGTACATAACCGCTCCCGCGACGATCCCGATCACGAACGCCGCGAGGAGGACCGCGACGCTCGGTCGTGACAGTCGGTGCACCGGGAGCTGATCCGCTTCAGGGCCGGTTCGGACGGCGAGTCTCACGACGCCGAGCTCTTCCCTGCTGGATCGTGAACATCGCCCTGGTGGCCGAGGATCGTCGCCAGGGCAAGTACCAGCCAGGGGCCGACTGTCGCGAGGAGGGCAAGCGCCCGCTCAGGGTTGGTGGGCGCCCACAAGATGTTGGCGGTGAGGCCCGCGTGTACGGAGACGTATTCGAAGCAGACCGACCACGCCAGTGACGCCACCACGAGAAGTACTCGCCGATGGATCTTCACCTGGAGCCTTGTTGCGTGGATCAGGACATCGACGATGACCGCGGGGGTGAGAGACGTCTGCTCGAGGAGGGCGGCAAACTCGTCTCCGAAGGTGTCGCGCCACTTCCTCGGGTGCAGCGTGACGAGCAGGCGCATCATCCCCATCTCAGTCGGACCTTCCCCGTGTCGACAATCCGCGACCAGCTCGCGAGCTGCGCCTCCAGCGCCGTTCGTCCAGCCGCCGTGATCTCGTAGGGGCGTCGACGGTCCACGCTTTCGAGCGGCGCGATGAGGCCGCGCTCGACGAGCTTTGCCAGCGAACCGTAGAGGGTTCCTGGTCCGAGCCGGATCCCGGTCTGTTCGAGGACGTCTTCGGTTATGGCGTATCCGTGCTTCGGCCCGTCGCTCAACGACAGCAGCACCAGCAACCCAGGCTCACCGAATCGGGCCAAGCCGTCCTGGTCGCGCCCTTGCTTCGCCATACGCTATACCGTATCACGTAGTAGAGCCTCAGACCACCGGTCCAAGCGCCGTGATCCGAGAAATAGCCGTCGTTCTGCGCCGTTGACCAGCTGTGATGTCCTGGCGTTCGGCAGTGACGTTCTGGCGCGGTGGGTCAGCGCCGCTCCCGGTAGGCCCGGCCAGATTGGTTAGCGGCCGTCGACCAGGAGTGGGCGCAGCCGCGCAGGCAAGCAGCCCGCCGGCGAAGCCCATCGCCTCGCCTCCGTCTTGCGCAGCGACCGGACCAGGGACGAGCTGCTGTGAAGTGTCAGCTGCTTATGCGTTCGACGCCCTTGAGGATGGCCGGCATCGCCGTCTCCAGGTCGAGAACGATCCGCGAGTCGAGCTCAAGGAACTCCCCCAGGGCGAGGGCCGTTTCGAGGTTGAGCGCCGCGGCTGCGTCGGCGTCGATCACTCTGTCTACCGTGACGCCCGCAGTGCCGTCGGTCGTGATGTACCAGCACACCCTCTCGACACTTGCGTTCTCAGCCAGCGAAGCCTCGAGCTTGCCCCACGTGGCCATCATCCGGTTCATCTGCTCAGGAGAAAGAGCCCTTGCTTTCCACGTCGTACCTACGAACATCTTGAAACCCCTTCCTTTGTCCAACAAACGCACCATAGCTGCAACCCCGTGCGAGCGCTTGTGCCATTAGCAGGGGGCTGCCGGGCGATAACGGGCGTTCCTCTCCCGGAGGCCCGCGAGGCGGACCAGACAGTGCACCGCACCGGTCCTCGTCGGTGCTATTTGAGCGTGGGTCAGGTTGTCCGAGGTGCCTCACATGGGTAGATCTGCGCCGCCCAATCTGTCTGGCGCTCAATGCAGCGAGCCGTCGGCGTTGAAGGCAGCTAGTCCAAGAGCTACGGGTCGTGTCTGCGCCTCGTGACCTTCGGCGGCGACTGGAGCGATGACCGTGCTGTTGCTTGCATTTGGGTCGGACCACCCTCTGAGAGATCTCCACGGGCTGTGCAAGGCTACGGGCGTGGCTGGACTGTTGGACGGAATGCGTGAGGGCCGACTGCAGCGACCAGACGGACGCACGGTGGCCTGGAGCGAGTGGGGGCAGAGCGACGGGGTGCCGGTGCTACGTCTACCCGGTACGCCGGGCTGCCGCTACAGCGTGCGGGCCGACCGGACGCCGTGGCAGGCGCGCAACCTGTTGATGATCACGACCGAAAGACCGGGCTTCGGAGCCTCAACCCGACTCCCCGGGCGCGGCTTCGCTGAGCCCGCCGATGACTGTGCAGCGGTCCTGGACCAGCTCGGGCTTGAGGCAGTGCACGTCGCTGGGGCCAGCGGAAGCGCCCCGCACCAGTTGGCGTTCGCCGCCCGTCACCCCTCGCGGGTGCGAGCGATGACGATCCTGGTCGGGGCGGCTCCGACGACCGAAGAGGAGGAGGCTCGGCTGATAGGACTGAACCGGCAAGGGCACCGCCTTTACAGGGCTGGCGACTTGGCTGGCGTCCGGCGGCTGATGACCCAGGCGCGCGAGGCGCTTGTAGCCGATCCGCTGGCCGCTTACCGGGAGGTTATGGACAAGGCACCGGAGGCCGATCGCGTGGTGATGGGCGACCCAGGCTGGCAGGAGTCCATGACGGTCTCCATCGAGGAGGCGCTGCGGCAGAGGGTCGACGGGTGGTTCGACGAGGCACTCGCCTTGTATGGAGACTGGCGAGACGTTGACCTGGCGGCAGTTCGGACATCGCTGACCTGGTGGCATGGCGGCTCCGATGCCAATGTGCCGCTCAGTGCCGCACAACGACTGCTCGAACAAATCCCCCATGCACAACTGCGGCTCTTCGGTGACGACGAGGGGCACTTGGCCGGCTTCCACCGCGAGGGCGAGATCCTTGACGAACTCCTCGCTCGTGGCTGACTCCGTTCACTGACGGCAGCCCGATCGGATCGAGGTCCTGCGCCCCACGGAACGTCCCGCCAGTGGCGCTCATAACGACACGTTCACCGGTTGAGCTGACGCGGCCGGGCATCAGGGGGCAGTGATACGGGCTGATCTCGGGTTTTCCTACAGCGCACTGCGCAAGCTTCGTGCCAGCGCGGCGACTCCACCAAGCCCCGGTGGTCAAAAGCACTTCCAGGTCGATGACCTTCTTTCCGGTCCGAAGCGGTCGGCCGAAATTGCCGAGTGACTCACGTGTGTTGCTCCCGAACGTCGCGCCCGTCCGTGGATGCTCGGGATTGCCAGAGCTTACGGACGCGGTGTATCAATCAACGGCATGAAGAAGCGCAGGTCCCTGAGGGGACGAGTCTCCCTCCCATGAGCCCTGACGATTGGCGCGACGCGACGCTTTCCCGGATTCGCAAATGGATCGAACAGGCCGATCCCGGAGTCGTTGAGGAGAGGAAGTGGATAAAGCCGACAAATCCAGATGGTGTGCCTGTGTGGTCGCATGACGGCATAATTTGCACGGGCGAGATCTACAAGAACCACGTGAAAGTCACCTTCGCCAGGGGCGCCTCCCTGAAGGACCCTTCACGCCTGTTCAACTCCGTCCTCGAAGGCAACCTGCGCCGTGCGATCGATGTGCATGAGGGCGAGAAGATCGATGAGAAGGCATTCAAAGCTCTCATTCGAGAGGCCGTGGCGATGAATGAGGCCTCCGTCCGCCAGTGAATCGAACGTAGACAATCGGCGTGGCCGTGGCGACCGCCTCCTAGCTCGCCCCACCGAACCGACTGGCCGGCGCTGCTGGCTCCTGTCAGGGATGCCCGCAAACGCCTCGCTGGCGTCCACCCGTGCGCGAGTTCTTCGCGCCAACCTCGATCCAGCCAAGGACGTTTCCATCGCAATCCACCACGACCGCCTTGCCCAGCGCCTGCCCGGGCAACTTTCTCTGCCTGCCAGCGGCACTCGCCCGCGCCATCGACACCGGCCTTCAGCGGCCGTGACGGCCGTCGGGGCATGCCTGCTCATCGCCACCCATTCCTATCGCTGTGGCGCTGTACTCTGCTGCGCCCTCGTCATTGCGGGCGTGGCCGCCCATGGTCTCGATGGTCAGGAGCACCTCGTGGCGCTCGGCTGTGGCCTGCTCGCGGGCGTGCTCGTCTGGGGAAGAAGCCGGCGGATACGCCACCCTCGGCTGTAATGCCGTCCAGGGTTTCTGCCTCCACCCCATGAATGCCTCGGCCTTGAGAGTCAGGCCGGCGACGCGGCCGGATTGGTTATGGGCATCGTCTAGATATCCGGAGTTCGGATAGGTCGCTGACACTCGAATAGCTGCTCATCGGCGTCTTCGATGGAGGTGGCGCCTCTAAGGACCACGACCCGGTGCAACCCGTAGCACTCGCAGCCGTGGGCGTCAGCCCAGTGGTAGATATCGACCACGACCTGCGGGAACACGTCGGCGACCCGTCCCTTGCGGACGGCCGCCGCCACTTCCACTGCGGGAAGGGTCATCACCACCGCCGGCTCCGGAAGAGGGTCGGGGATGTCGGGAGCGGCGAGGGTCAGGTAGGCCTGGAACTCACCTTCTGGCTCCTCCGTGTAGTAAGTCACGAACGGGTCGCTGCTGCCGCCGAGGAGTTTCCTGAGACCCAGGGTGTCGAACTGCTCCTCCGCCCGGTTCAGGACCGGAAGGAGATCCTCATTCACGATCTGGCTGACCGGACCCCCGATGGCGACGACCTGGGTGGCCGGAATGTGTTTGCGGACGATGTCGTCGATGTTCATGGTCCCTTCCCTTTCGATCTGGCGGAGGCGTGCTTCCACCCGCGCCAACTGCGCCCGCTGCACGTCGATCTCGCCTTCGAGCTGCATTCGCCGCAAGGCCAGCATCCCGTGGAGCTGCTCGGCGGTCACACCGTGCAGAAGTTGGGCGACCTGGGCCAGCGACAGGCCGAGGTCCTTCAGGGCAACGATGCGGTTCAGTTGGGCCAGCTGGTCCGGCCGGTAGGCGCGGTAGCCGGTGAGCGGGTCGACCTGCACCGGTGTCAACAAGCCGACGTCCTCATAGTGACGCAAGGTGCGAGGTGACACCGAGCCCAGCCGGGCGAACTCACCGATCTTCAGAAGCACAGGACCGACTCTCCAACCTTCCGCGACGTCAGAGTCAAGGAGAAGTTTGGCGGCCAGACGACAACCGCTCAAAGCGGCTGGAAACGCGCCTTGGGCCGGGTGGTCCCCCTGCGCCTTGGTGGCCGGGTGGCGCCGAACGGGGCCGGATCATCGGGGTCCTCGCAACCCATGGGCCATCGAAATCGTAAGAGCCGCCAACCAAGGCCGGCCATGTTCAGAAGGGCCGAGGCCAGACTCAGACGACGGGTTTGCCGGCCGCAAGAAGCGTCAGATGATGGCCGGGAAGGCCGAACCACGTACGCCAGTCAAGCCATCGCACCTCGACGTCAGGGCATCCGGCTTCTCGGACCACCTCGGCGTATCGGTCGGCACGATCATCGACGACGCGGAGCTGTCCTCCAGGACGAAGGACCCTGATGGCCTCTCGCAGGGCCTTGGCGCGCTCGTCCGTGTTTTGGATGTTGTGGAAGGTCAGGCTGCTGACCACCGTGTCAAACGACTCGGAGGGGAACGGAAGGTGTCGAGCGTCAGCGTCCGCGAGCTCGACACGCTCGCTTACTCCCTCGGCTCGGGTGTTCCGCTCGGTCGCGGCTCGGTTGTTTCCTGTCTGATCCCGCAGGCGCCAGATGTCGACACCCGTCACTCGACCCTCGGGTACGCGATGAGCAGCTGCAATGAGCACGGCGCCTCGACCGCAGCCGATGTCGAGCACACGCTCGTCGCCACGAAGGTCGAGCTCGTCGAGCAGCTCCTGCCAGATTGACAGCTTGCCCGGTCCGGTCGTGTAGAAGTAACTCGCGGCTGACCCGAGCACGACGACGCCGGCCATCCGAGCAAGAATCGTCACAGCTGGATGGCCACGCCTCCTCGCCCATCGCCCGATCGCCAAGAGGCCGGCTTCGACGAGCACGAAGAACGGAACACCGAAGTATCCGCCGTCGATGCCGTACCTGGCTCGGGCGCGCCCCACGACGAGCAGTCTCCCAGATCGACCCTGCTTTTCACCCGCCGTTCGGATCAAAACGACGCTCCGAACGCGGACGTGATCCAGCAGGGCTGACGTCCTGAACGGCTCGGCCCTCTACTTCGCCGCCGCTCCCTATCCCTACCGACTACGTGCGGTAGGCCGCTCCTCGGCCATCGCTCAGGACGGATCGTTATGATCGGCTGGTGCGTGGTCGGACGGGGCAGATGTGGTGGGTGAACCGCCCCGGGATCGGTGACTGCTCCAACCCTTGAGAGGATGGAGCGATGTCAGACGAGAAGAAGCCCGGTCGGGGCCGACCTCCCTACCCCGCAGAAGTGCGCGAGCGAGCCGTGCGGATGGTCGTCGAGCACGAGCACGAGTACCCGTCGCAATGGAAGGCGATCGAGTCCATCTCGGCCAAGCTCGGCATCAACCACGAGACCCTGCGGATCTGGGTGCGCCGGGCCGAGACCGACGCCGGCAAGCGCCCCGGGCTCACGACCGACGAGCGCCAGAAGATGCGTGAGCTCGAGCGAGAGGTGAAAGAGCTGCGCCGGGCGAACGAGATCCTGAAGGCAGCGGCCCATTTCTTCGGGGCGGAGCTCGACCGCCAACGTCCGAGATAGTCGCCTTCATCGACGAGTACCGCCACCGCTTCGGGGTCGAGCCGATCTGCAGGGTGCTCACCGAGCACGGCTGTCCGATCGCCCCGAACACCTACTTCGTAGCCAAGAAGCGCTCACCCTCGCCCCGCTTTGTGCGCGACCAGGAGCTGAAGCGAGAGATCCTCCGCGTCCACCGGGAGAACCTCGAGGTCTACGGGGCCGACAAGGTCTGGACACAGCTGAACCGGGAGGGCACCGCTGTGGCCCGCTGCACCGTCGAGCGCCTCATGCGAGAGCTGGGGATCTCAGGAGCGCGCCGGGGCGCGCCTACAAGGTCACGACGAGGAGCGACGAGCGCCAGCACCGTCCCGACGACCTCGTCGAGCGCAACTTCCGGGCGCCGACGCCCAACCGCCTCTGGGTCGCCGACCTCACCTATGTGAAGACGCACACCGGCTGGGTGTATGCCGCCTTCATCCTCGACGTGTACTCGCGCATGGTCGTCGGTTGGCAGATCTCCAACTCGCTTCGTAGCGACCTCGCCATCGACGCCTTGGAGATGGCGATCTGGAACCGCACGAGATCAGGCCAGGTCCTCGACGGCCTCGTCCATCACTCGGACAGGGGCGTTCAATACCTTTCAATTCGCTACTCTGAGCGCCTCGCCGAGAACGACATCGTCGCCTCGGTGGGATCGCGAGGTGACAGCTTCGACAACGCCATGGCCGAGGCCTTCAACAGCCTCTACAAGTGGGAGCTCGTCTACCCGCAGGGCCCCTGGCGCGGGCTCGACGACGTCGAGTTCGCCACGCTCGGCTACATCGACTGGTTCAACCACCGCCGCCTGCACGGCGAGATCACCGACGACAACACCTACGTCACTCCGGCAGAGTTCGAAGCCGCCTACTACCGTCAAACCAACGCCGCCGCCGAGGCGGTTGCCCAATAGCCCGAGCAGTCATGGAACCCGGGGCGGTTCAAGCGCGCCGTTATGGCACGCCCTGAGCTGGCGAACTGAGGCAGGGTGGGATCCGATGTCCGTCAGCTCAGGAGGGCCCGGGGGGAGGCGCCTCGGGGACATTGGCGGCCGCAACCGCCAGCCATCCCTTTGGTCCGCGTCGAGCGACAAGCTGGAGAACAGTCGATACCTTTGGTGCTGTCGTCGGAGGAGCATCAGGGAGTCGATCACGAACACAGTGTGCGTGGACCACTGTCACATCGGGAGTGACGGGCAGTTCGGAGATTGAGTCGAACGCAAATGTGCTTCCCGCCAGTGGACCCGAAAACGATATTGCGTGGCCCTCGATGATGCCCTGACGTCCGAGCATGCGCGCTCCCCGGACGTTGACAAACTCGGCGTCTTCGGAAAATAGCTTCCCGAGAGACAAGGCATCCTTGGCGTTCAGCGCCTCCGCGAAGGCATCGATGATGTACCGAGGTTGGTCAAATCTGGCAACCGGGACAGACTCATTAAGGTCCATTGCATCATGACGCTAGTGATCGCCCGAGCGGGTGCCCGCGAAGTGCTGACCGGGGCAGTCCCGAACCCAGAACGCTCATACCGAATACCGGGCCGCGGTGGTGACGCGGCCACCCCGAGCGACGGGACCGTGTGCGTCCTTTGACGCCGATCCCAGTCGCCGAAGACCTCCAACGGCATTCTGCTTCGCCGTCAGAGTGCGATGTCGGAACGGGGGCGCCTAAGGACGCTCCGCGAGGTCGAGGAGCAGGTCGGCAATGTCCCGGTCGCAGGTGACGATGTCGAGATGCTCTCCGTATCGCTCACGGACCGGCCAACCGAGGAGCATTGCGCGGTCGGCATCACGTCGGTATCCGTCGCTGAGAAGGAGATAAGCGGCAGCGTTCGCGCACCACCCCGCCGGCACGGCGATCAGCGTCTCATAGAAACGAAGTGGCACCTCGGGAAGTTCGGTCTCGACCTCAAGCCGTCTGTCCTGGTCAGGAACGATTGCCTCCAGCACGCCGTCGTCCCACCACCTCGACCACTTAGGCAGAATCCCGTCGCTCGCCAGCTCCTGCAGCGTCGGGAGGAAATCACCACCGGCGCTAAAGACCCCCTCACAGGGCGGAATGCCCGCGTCAACGAACACGATCAATCGGGGCCGGGGAGCGAGCCCAACCGCGATACTCGGAAGTACGGCTCCAGCTCCGCTGTGACCGACGAGCACGACTGGCTCGTCGGAGTTTGTCGCCTCGACAGCGGCTTCGGTGAACCTGGCTGGGTCGCCGGTCGTTGCAGCCGCGATCAAATTCGGCACGACGGCTTTGTGCCCAGCCTCTCTTAGGGCATTGGCTACCCAGCGCCAGGTTGATGGCCCGACGACGGGACTGTGCACGAGCAGGAAGTTCACGGGGGAGTATTCCCCGAGAGCGCGGCGCCTTGCTTCGTGGCGACGATCGCAGAATGCTTCATCGGCGAGGCGTTGGTCACTCTCCCGCCGCGCCCGAGAGAGCGCGGAACGACGGTGATGCGTGCGCAAGCCCGTCGCTTGATTCGGCGCTTGTCGACTGTGAATGACCTCGATTGGGCATAAGGACCTCTCGAGTGTCGATGCCGGTCAGGTCACCTCAGGCGATCCCGAGCAGCTCGGCGCCGTTACGCCAGAAGAACCTTTCCTTGGTGTCGTCGTCGAAGGTGTCGAGCTCCGCACCAAAGCGCTCGAAGGGCCGCCGCCCACCCTCCGGGTGGGGGTAGTCGGTCGAGAACATGAACAGCCCCGGACCGCACTGGTCGATGAGCCAGGCGGTGTCCTCGAACGAAAAAGGCGTGAAGCGCACCTGACGTCGTAGGTACTCCGAGGGCAGCAAAGGCAGTGACTTGAGGTCGGGCTCCGACCGGGAGAAGGACCGGCAGGCGTGGTCCACGTTGCGCAGCAGTGCCGGCACCCACGAGGCTCCCAGCTCGATGGCGCCGCCGCGCAGGCCCGGATGGCGCTCGAAGACACCGTCGAGGGCCAGGCAGGCGAGGAAACGCTCGGGCGAATGGTGCAGCACGGGAAAGTCCTTGGCCCGCAGGTTCTCGCCGCCGCCAAGCCAGTCCGTGGGCAGCGGGCGGCCGTTGTTGTGGAAGGCTTTGGGCAGAAGCTTGCCGCCTCCGACATGGAGCACGAAGGGCACGCCCGCGTCGGCGAGACGCGCCCACACGGGCTCGATGTCGACGTGCGCCGGCGAGAAGTCACCGGGGGCGTCGGAAGGGATCCACATGGCGGCGACACCTTCTGCAAGCGCCTCGTCCAGCGCTTCGGCGGCCAGAGCAGGGGCCTGCAAAGGCAGGAAACCCACTGCGTTGAGACGCGGGTCGTAGCGGCAGAAGTCGACCATTGCCCGGTTGAGCGCTCGGGTGCCGCCGTAGAGCAGCTCGAGGTCGTCGCTGCCTGTGAACTGCGCCAACGAAAAGGTGGGGAATACGAGCTGCGCCGAGATGCCAAGCGCGTCGAGCACTCGGGAGCGCACGTCTGCGTCCAGGGCGCCGGGCGCCATCCATCCTTTCGGACCGGCGAGGACGTCGGCGGTGACATCCTCGTCGCGCTGCTGCGCCCACAGTGCCGGCAGAGACGACATGAGCTTGGCGGCGCCGGCTCCTGCCTTGTCGAAGCCGAGCGGACGCAGTCGGTCACGCACCTGGGGATCGGCGTACGTCGGGAGCCATTCGTCGACCTCCATGAGGTGACTATCGGCGTCGAACACCGCAGAGCTGCGCATGAACTCTCCTCAAACGGCCTAGCAACGGCGATGCCAATGGTATTCGGAGGCGGCTGGCACTGCAGGGCTGAGCTTTCTGTTCAGCCCGGAGGCTGACCGCCGCCAGCGTGCCTGATAGGTGCCTAATACCGCCGAGCGGGCCTCAACTCGCCCGCCTCCGGACGAGCCAGAGGGTCACGGCGATGAGCAGCACCGACAGGGCGAGCAGCCAACCACCTTCGATCCACTGGAACGGCCAGAACCGGCTGGCCGGCTGGTAGCTGGTCAATTGCGTGTACCCGTGCTGGGCGAAGCACTGCGCGAGGGTCTCCTGCGACGGCTTGCCAAGGGGTCCCGGGGGGGAAGCACACGCCTGGAGGAGGTCATGGGGCGCGTCGCGCCACCCATAGAACGCGAACTTGCCGCCCTTGGTCCACCACTGGCTCATGACCCAGGCGGAACCAGGCACGTTTACTGCCCTGGTGAGCAGCGGCGACAGATAGTGCTGGCGCAGGAGGTTCGCAGCCACGAGGGCGAGTCCGGTGTAGGCGGCCAGGGTGGCGACGATCGCGGGCACGACCCGGCGAATGACCATGCCGGCGAGGCCGCCGATGGCGAAGGCGGCCAGCGTCCAGGCGGCGAAGGAGACCCCGCGCAGGTCGAACAGGGCGAGAGAGAAGGGGGATGCCTCGGAAAGGTTCAGAGCCGGGTGCCCGGTGGCGGCGAAGTACGGCTGGTAGTACCAGGAGACCAGCACGCTGAAAGCTCCGCCGGCGGAGGCCACCACGACCCCGAGCGCCACGAGCTTGGCGAGCGCCCAGCGCGACCGCCCGAAGCCCTGGGTCCAGGCGTAGCGGAAGGTGCCGGTCTCGAGCTCACGCGCCAGCACCGGCGCACCGATGAACGCCCCGATCAGCGGTGGCACGAGCTGCAATACATAGCCACCCTGCAGAACATGGTTCATGAAGTTGAAGTTGGTGATCAGGTCACTGCAGGCAGACGAGGCTGGGTTGCAGGCGGTCGCGGCGGCGTAAGCGTGGTGAAGCTGAAGGCCGAGGATCCACACGTACGCCGCCAGCGCCCCCAGAAACGCTGCCACGCCGCCCAGCGCGATCCGGTGCTGGCGCCAGATGACCCAGGCCATCCGCCGCCACGGCACCGGCCGCAGGCTCGCGCCCTCCTCCTGCCGGGCGGGCACGATCAGCGTGGTGAGCGCGGTCATCTCGTCACCTCCGACGGTTCGGCATGCCGGCCGCGGGACGGGCCGCGCAGCGCCGAGGCGCCAGGCTCGCGCAGGTAGGCGAGGGCGAGTTCTTCCAGGCCGACCGGATGCGCCTCCCAGCCCGGCGGGACCGGATCATCCGCGCTGGCCCGGACCAGCAGGTGGGCCTGTGCCTCGGCACGGCGGACATGCACCACCGGCCGTTCAGCATATGTACCGGCCTCATCGGTCGGGCCGGTCAGTACGCGGTGGCTGGCGAGCAGGTCGTCGACCTCATCGGCCACCTGCACGCGGCCCCGCGACAACAGGATGAGGTAGTCGGCCACCCGCTCGAGCTCGGCGAGCACGTGCGAGGACAGCAGCACCGACACACCGTCATCGACCGCCGCCGTCAGCACCGTGGCCATGAAGTCGTGCCGGGCAATCGGGTCGAGCATCGCCACGGGCTCATCGAGCACGAGCAGCCGCGGCCGTCGGGCCAGCGCCAGGGTCAACGCGAGCTGCGCCTGCTGGCCACCGGACAGCCTGCCGGCCTTCCGCTTCAGCGGGATGCCCAGCTCGACAAGGCGGGCCTCGGCGTAGGCCTGGTCGAAGCGCCGGTTCAGGTTGCGGGTCAGGTGCAGCATGTCGGCGGCCGACAAGTTCTTGTACAGGGGGGTGTCCTGGGCGACGAACGCGATGCTGTCCAACGCGGCGGGCGACCCGGGCGGCCGGCCGCCGAGCACGGTGACGCCGCCCTCAGACGGCACTGCCAGGCCGACCGCCAGGTTCAGCAGCGTGGTCTTGCCAGCGCCGTTCGGGCCGACAAGCGCGGCCACGTGACCGGCGGGGATCGCAAGCGAGCACTCGCGCAGCGCCCAGGTGCTGCCGTACCGCTTGCCCAAGCCGCTTGCCTCGACGACGTTCATGCGACGCCCTCCGTTTCGCCGCTCGCCGCGCCGCCGCGGGTGCGTGACCCGCTGCGGCGCTCATAGAAATCCCGTAGCGCGCTCGGTGAACAGGGCCACGATCCCGTCCTCGTCCAGCCCGGCCACGTCCGCGGTGGTCAGCCAGCCCGAGAGGGAGCGGCGAAGCTCGGTCAGCTTCGGGAGCGCGACCTGGCTGAGCGTCGCCTCGATGAAGGTGCCCTGGCCGGGACGCCCGATCGTGAGGCCCTTGGTCTCCAGTTCGCGATACGCCTTCAGCACGGTGTTCGGGTTGATGGCGAGCGAGGCGACCACATCCCTGACCTTGGGCAGCTGGTCGCCTGGTTTGAGGTACCCGAGCCGCAGGGCGTGCTCGACCTGCTGCACGAGCTGCAGGTAGGTCGGTACGCCAGAGGCGGGATCGAGTCGGAATTCGATCGGCGATGCCGCCCGCGTGGCCTCGCTGTCATCCTTACCTAATGTCATAAGACAAGGCTACAGCAGATTGGGCGGCTGTCAATGGCGCCCCTCTCCGAGCAGAGTCGCCTAGCGCTGCTCAGCCGTCCACCTCCGCCGGCCGCCGGCCGCGCATGGCAAACGGCGAGGAAGGTCTGATGGTCAAGCCTCCGACGTGGGGCTCGAGGGGAAGGGCGATAGGAAATGGAAGCGAACGTCGAGACGCGAACGATCGTCTTGGCGGATGGGCGGGAGTTGTGCGTGGAGGTCGGCGGTGACCTGTCGGGCACGCCGATCGTGGTACACGGCGGCACGCCGAACTCTCGGCACCTCTTCGGTCCGTCGATCGCCGATGCCCGTGCCCGGGGTGCGACCCTGATCTGCTACGACCGGCCCGGTTACGGCCGGTCGACGCCGCACAAAGGTCACTCCGTGGCCGACGGGGCGGCCGATGTGCGCGCGATCGCCGAGAGCCTCGGCATCGAGCGGCTTGCTACCTGGGGGGTCTCCGGCGGTGGGCCGTACGCACTGGCGTGCGCCGCGCTGCTCCCGGATCTCGTCGTTGCGGCCGCTGCGGTTGCTTCGATCGCTCCGTGGGCGGCTCCCGAGCTCGATTACTTCGACGGTATGGGCGAGCTGAACGTGGAGGACATCCACTTGTACTTCTCTGACCCCGACGCAGCTCGCAAGAAGGGCCAGCAAGAGCGCGAGCAGTACCTCGCGGCAACACCCGAACAGGTCGCCTCAGCCATGAGCACCCTGTTGTCGCCTGTGGACGCCGCCGCACTGACCGGCGACCTAGCCAACTGGCTGGTCTGGGCAATGCAGGATGGCTTGGTCCCCGGGGACGAGGGCTGGTGGGACGACGGCGTCGCTCATCTCGCGCCCTGGGGGTTCGACCTGTCGGCGATCCGGGTGCCGGTCAAGGTGTGGCACGGCCGCCAGGACCGATTCGTGCCGGTGTCACACGGAATCTGGCTGGGCGAGCACATCCCCGGTGCCGAGACCGACATCAGTGGCGAAGATGGCCACCTCAGCCTCATCGGGCGCATCGGTGAGGTGCACGCCTGGCTGTTGGGCCGCTTCTAACCTCGACCCCACGAAGGAGGTTGTTGTCCCCTCCGGCGTGGTGAAGCTTGGCGTTCATCGGAACAGCATCACCCCGATCCGGTGTCGCAAGCTTCGCGTCGAATCTCAACAGACACTTGATGGCGCCGTCATTCTGCGCCCGCCCAACCGGCGTAGGGGACCGTCAATGTATGGCGATGACGGCGGGTTATTGAGCGACATGGCAGGACCGGTGCCAAGGAGGTGTCGAGGATCTTTTTGGCTCCGCCGCCACCCCGTTCGGCTCGGCAGCCAGACGGCCCCTTCCGGGTCCGTCTGACGCCTCGTGTGCCTCAGCAAGGGTAGCCCTGGTTCTTGGCTTCGGTGGGGAGTCAGCAGGTATTGGCGTGGATGTTGCCCTCGAACTCCGGATAGCCGAGCTTCGGGAACAGATCGGAGCCGTACTGGGCGTCCTTGCCGAAGTCGTTCACCCCGGTGCCGGAGCTCACGTTGCCGAACTCGATCTTGCACGTCCCCCTCGTGCGCACCTCGGTCCAGTACGGATAGAACGCTACGTGGCCCGGCTGGTCGACCTCGGAGCCGGCCGGCGGGACCGAACAGCCCGTGGCAGTGACGGTGTTCCCCGGCGGGACCGTCGCCCCCTCGCAGATGTCCTCGCTCAGCGCGATGTCGGTCTGGATGTACCACTGCGAATACTGCTTGCCATGGGAGGTGGGTAACGATTCGACGAAACTCGACGGGTACAGGCTGGTGGGGCTGGCGCCCGTCGGCCACTCGGTGCGGTAGGGCGTGCCGTCGAAGTCGAGATCGCCGTTCTGCGTGAAGTTGGCCTGGCAGCCGGCGATCGGTGGCCCCGTAGCGGTACCGGTGCCCTGGTCCCAGCCGGGATGCGTGTCGTTGGCGGCATAACAGATGCCGTCGGTCGTCTCGTCGCCTTCCCCGGCACCAGTCGTGCCCTCGTCGCCCCCGACACACGTGCTGTAGGTCCCGCCGAGGTCGTAGGGATCGAACGGGTTCCCGTACTCCGGCGACGTCGTGTACGAGCCGGTCACACTGTTACAGGCCTCGAAGTGGCCGGTCTCGTACTCAGTGCTGATATCGGTCTGCAGGGCCGCCCAGGGGATGATGTTGCCAGCTGAGGCCGTGTTGTACTCGGGCTGCCAGTTGGCAGGTGCGGTGTCGCAGTTCATGTCGATGTACTGGAACCCGTTCGCCGCCGATGCCTGCATGAAACCTGACGTATGTTGCGTCAGGTCGTCGATGACGACCTCGAAGGCATCGTTGCCTCCCAGCGCCCCTTGCACCGCCGGCGCAGGGGCGTCGAACATGTGGACGCTGATCTTGTCTCCCGGCTTCATGATCAGCGTGTCGCTGTTTGGCACGGAGCTATCGAAGTCGGCGACACCCGGCCCGGCCGGGCCCGTGGGGACGCCGTTCGTCTGAATGAAGGCGAAGTTGATGGGCTCCTCGCAGTTGGGCTGACAGGTCGCGTACAGATCCGTGCACTCCAGGCTGTGGATGGTGATGGCAGCGCACCACCCGGAGTCGCCGCAGCTCTCGTTGTCGACGAACGGTGGGTTGCCGGGTGGGTATAGCTGCATCTCCATCACTGCCGAACCTCCGCCTGGATATGCGTTGTTCGGGCAGTTGAAGGCATTCGGGCAGCTCGGAGCGTTGGTATCCGACTCTGGGACACAAGGCAGCTGCGGGTAGGAGTAGGGGTCGCACATGGCCATCGAGAACCACGGAGCCGGCGAGAGCTCGAACCAGTCCGCCACGTCCTTCCCCGGGGTGCCGACGGTCGGGCCCGCCGAGGGGTCGACGGGCAACGTCTCGTTCCACGTGACGTCGTTGCCCGAGCCCGGCCGGGATGAGAGGAAGGTCATGTCGGGCTCGTCGTGTCCGATGTAGTGGCCATTGTCGTAGAAGCGGCCTCCCCATGTGTTGGCGTTGTCGACTCCGAGAATGCCGCGGACGTCAGTGCAGAGGGCCGAACGAGCGGGCGTCTCTACCGGACTGTCGCCATTGCAGTCGAACTCGCCCTGTTTCGGGATCGAGGCGGCAGTCGCCACCGAAGCGCCGAACGGCCGCGCCCCCAACTGTGTGCCGCCAACCGCGCTCGTCGAGGCGATATCGGCCGCGGTGGCACTCGCCGAACCGAGCCCCACCAGCGTCACAACGTCAAGAGGCAACCACCGCAGAACATCCTTTGCCGCGGCCGTCGGTACCGGCGCCTCACTCGCCCGCCTCGAGCACGCCGGGTTTCGCGTCCCTTCCGTGTCGATTTCGCCGCTGCTCGCCCGTCACTTCGGTGTCAGAATCGAAAGCGATCCGAAAGGACGGCAGTCGTGCGCTACAGCCTCTTGCTCCACTATCCCGAGCCGACCGCCGAGGAACTCGGCCCCGAGGCCATCGCCGAGGGGATGCGCGCGTTCCAGGCGTACGCGAAGGCCCTCGACGAAGCCGGCGTGCTCGCGAGCGCCGAGGTTCTCCAGCGGTCGAGCGCGACCACCACGGTCACGCTCGCTGCCGGTGAGCTGGTCGTGCAGGACGGCCCGTTCGCCGACACGAAGGAGCAACTCGGCGGCACGTTCGTCATCGATGTCCCCGACCTCGACGCCGCCATCGAGTGGGCGAGGCTGGCACCATCGGTGTCATGGGGCCACGTCGAGATCCGACCGACCGCGACCCGCTACCTGGACGGCTCATGGCAGGGCGCGCAGCCGGTCAAGTGACCGACAACGAGGCCCGTGCAGTCGCGGAGCGTGCCGCGCGGGCTTCGTACGGCCGCCTGGTGGCGTTGCTCGCAGCGTCGACACGGGACATCGCGCTGGCAGAGGATGCCCTCGCCGACGCCTTCGAGCGGGCGTTGCGGACGTGGCCGACGATGGGCGTCCCCGACAACCCGGAGGGGTGGCTCGTGACCGTGGCCCGTAACCGCATCCGCGACCTTCTCGCCTCAGCGGCCGTGCGCACCGCGGCGCCACTGGACGACGACGTCGCGGGCACGCTCGCCGATCCCGACCCGGACGCCATCCCCGACAAGCGGCTGGAGCTGCTGTTCGCCTGCGCGCACCCGGCCATCGACCCCGCGGTGCGTACGCCGCTCATGCTCCAAGTCGTGCTTGGCTTCGAAGCCGATCGCATCGCTCGCGTGTTCGCCGTGCAGCCCGCCGCGATGGCACAGCGCCTCGTCCGGGCAAAGCGCCGCATCCGCGACGCCGGCATCCCTTTCCAGGTGCCGACGCGAGCGGACCTGCCCGCGCGGCTGCCCGCCGTGCTCGAAGCCATCTACGGCGCCTATGCAATCGACTGGCTCGATCAGCACGAGCGCATACGCGAATCGATCGCCGACGAGGCCCGTTGGCTCGCCGTGCTGACCGCGAGCCTGCTCGACACCGAGCCTGAGGCATGGGGCCTCGCTGCGCTGCTCACGCTCGCACAGTCACGGGCACCAGCACGAGCGGGCACGCCGTGGCCGCCCCTCGACGAACAGGACACCGCGCTGTGGGACCGCTCGCTCATCGCCGAAGGCGAGGCGCTCCTGCGGCGCGCTCACACACTCGGCGCCCCGCTCGGACGGTTCCAGCTCGAGGCCGCGATCCAGTCGGCGCACTGCGACCGGGCTCGGACCGGGACCGTCGATCGCGCCACCATCGTCCAGCTCTATCGCGGGCTCGTTGCGATCGCGCCCACCACTGGAGCGGTAGAGGCCCTGTCAGCACTGGCGGCTCAAGCTTGACAACGCGCTCCGAGCCAACCTGTCGACACATTCCATTGGTCAGGGGGCATCCGGGAAGCGCCGGTATGGACGTTCAGAACAGGCGCAGAACATCCTGGACCATGCCGATGCGTTAGTTGAATGGCATCCTCTTGCGCGCCAACGCCGACCGTGGGGTCGTCGGTAGCATGCCCATCATGTCGATGGCCGAGCCGCGGTCTCCTACGGTTCCGGCTCGGACTGCTCTGGGGGCAATAGCCGGACCGCTGTTCGTTAGCGCCTTCACCGTGATCGGTGCACGGCGGGCTGGGTACGACTGGCGGCGTCACGCGGTCAGTTCGCTCGCGATCGGACGTCTCGGGTGGCTCCAACGCTCAAATTTCGTGCTCACCGGCTCGTTGTACCTCCTCACCGCATCTGGCCTTGCACGATGCCCGCGGCGGATCGTCGGGCCCGCCCTGGTCCCGGCGCTGGTGGGAGCAGCCGGCGTTGGCCTGATCGGCTCGGGCGTGTTCGTGACCGATCCCGTCGCCGGCTTCCCGCCTCCTTCGACCGATGGAGGTGAAGCGTCCACCACTACACCGACAAAAGCTGCGCCGAGTCGCTCGGGCACTCTGCACAATCTTTTCGCGATCCCGGTCTTCGTCGGGATACCTCTCGCAGGCATGTTGTCCGCCGTCTCCTCTGCAAGGAGCAGGGAGTACCGCTGGGCGGGTTACTCAGTGGGGTCGAGCCTCGTAATGGCGGTCAGCTGCGTACGGTTTGGCGCAGCTTTCGCTGGCGCGCCGAGTCCTGTGGCAAAGGGCGGGATCTTCCAGCGCATCTCGATCGCGGCGGGGTTTGCATGGCTGAGCGCCTTATCCCTCCGTGCTTTTAGCCTCGGCTCGGCGAAACTGAAGCCCGCGAACACATCGCGCTGTGCGACCACGGCGCCGGCGGGGCTGATCCTCCCCTCGCCCGCGAGCGCCGAATAGGTGCTGCAAGCACTCCGAATCAAGCGGCCGCAGCTCGTCGTTCCGTGCCTGTCAGGTTCGGACCTTGTCAGGCGTTGCCTGACGTTGTAAGGTGCTCCTGACAAAAGGAGGTGTGCCGATGGCCACGACGGAGCTGCTTGCGTCCTGCTCCTTCTGCTTGAAGACCTACACCGATGTAGGGACGTTGGTGGCCGGGCCAGGTGTGTACATCTGCGATGAATGCGTCGCCCTGTGCAGCCAGCTCATTGCCGACAAACCCAAGTCGGTCGAGCCGAAATCGGTCCAACGCATCGCCCCGTGGGAAGCCGAGGCCGGGCTTGACGAGGTCTTAGCCAGCCTCCCTCGAGTAGCCAAGGCCGGGAATCAGGCCGAGTACACCCTCACCCAGTACGTCCGAAAGGCTCGCCAGCTCGGGGCTACCTGGGCGGCGATCGGACAAGCTCTGGGTATGGCCCGCCAGTCGGCCTGGGAGCGGTTCTCCGGGGAGGAGTGACATCGAACGCTTGATCTGTGTGCTGACAGTCGGCCGTGGCCGCGGACGCGCAGTCGCCCGCAACATCAATCTTCCTTGCGGCGGACGCGGCGGCCGCCACTCAAGCTCGAACCACGTCCTGGGCGAGGTTCCGCCGCCACAGCTCCAATGTCCGTTCGAAGTGGTGCTCGGCCGCCCGTTCGTCATACACCGGGAGGTCGGCCATGGCGAAGCCGTGAGAGGTGCCGGACAATCGCTCCACGTCGCCGCGGACGCCCTGCCGCTCCAACTCCGTGCGAAAGCGGTCGACGACCTCGGGTGTGGCGGACTGATCGTTTTCGGCGAAAGCAAAGTAGAGCTCGCCTCGTACGCCGGCGAGGTCGTGGTGTGGCGAGTCCGGCGTCTCCGTGACGAGCGCGCCGGGGTGGATGCCGGCGGCGGCCACGAACTCGTCCGGCAGCGCGGCCGCCACGTGCAGTGCCATCCGCGCGCCCATGCAATAGCCGACACACACCTTGGGCCCTTCCGCTGCGGCGGGATCGTTGGCAACCACTGCAAGCAGCACCTGGGTGTCGGCCGCGACCATCTGCGGCTTCAAGCCGCCAATCAGCCTGATCACACGTTCACGGAAGCCAGGGTCTCCCATCTGTGAGAAATCCAGGGTGACGTTGTCGCCAAAACGGTAGAACAGGTCCGGGACCACACAGAAGTAGCCATCGGCGGCGAAGCGGCGGGCGTTCGCCTTCACCTGCTCGCGGTACCCCACACCGTCCATGTACAGCAAGGCGACCGGGAACGGCCCTCCACTGTCCGGGTGAACGAGGAACACCCGCATCCGCCCGTCGTCGGTTTCAACCGTGATTTCGATCTCGCTCATCGCTTCAATCCTTCGTCCACAGTTGCTTCCTCAGCGAGACGGTATCCCGGCGCGATGCTCGCCGGCGCCTCCTTCGTGGTGTCAAGCGCTGGTCTCGCCGGCGCCGGCGCACTGGTTGTCGCTCGTTGCACGTTGCGTGAGTGCCCGCCGACTCGTGACAACGACGGCGAGCAGCCAAAGCGGGGGCGCGGCGGCCGCGCAGCGCTCGGCGAGTCCCAGCAGGGCGCCGTGGCTTTCGAGCGCATACCACGCCGCGAGCCCAAGCAAGACCCCGGTCGCCACGATGCTGGGAGTACGCGTCAACAGCAACGCAGGATGTAGTCGATGCGAACCGAATAGTGGCCAGGTACAGCAGGTCAGCGCCGCCGCGATGACGGCGAGTTCATGCAGGAGCGAGTATCCGTGCTGAGGCTGACGGAACGTCGCGATCAATAGCGTCGCCGTACCTCCGGCAGCGAGCAGCACGCGGCCTGCACGTCGTGCGGGCTGCAGTCCGATCGCGGCGATCAGATAGCAGAAGCCCACACCGGCTATCGCTGAGGTCATCACCCACGAGTCGGTTGCTCCCTGCGCAGCAAGTTCGCTGATCGTGTCGCGGACCGGGTTGTACGAAGCCGGCTGGATCGCCGTGGCGACAAAGAAGCCGCCGATGAGCAGCACCGGAGCCGCGCCGGCAGCCACTACCGCCCACCAGGGGATCGCCTTCACCGCCGGATCCTACGTGCCGAACTACCCTGCAGAACCGGCGCAGCTACCCGCTACGGCGATGAATTCACCCCGCTGTTTCAGGGCGGTACCTGACGAAGACGACACCGCTCGCAAAGTGACGGCAATCCAGCAGCTCGAGCTCGAGGCGCAGGTCCCTGGGTAGCCAAGGCTTGCCGCCACCGACGATGACTGGGACCACGAACAGTTGCAACTCGTCGACGAGTCCAGCTTCGAGAGCCTGCCGTGCCAGGTCTGCACCCCCCACGGTTAGGTCATGGCTCAGCGCCACTTTGAGGCGACGTATCGCTTCGGGGTCGAAGGTTCGCTCGATTCGCGTGTTGCCGCTCGACGCCGATTCCAGCGTTCGCGAATAGACCACCTTCTCCGCGGTTCGCCACAGTCGAGTGAAGTCACGGACGACCGCCGACACGCTGTCGTCCGACGCCGCGGTCTCCCAGTAGAGCATCGTCTCGTACATCCGGCGCCCGTAGAGGTAGGTGCCGACGGGCCGCTCGAGATCGTTGATGAAGCTGTTCACCTCTTCGTCCGGCGCACCCCAGTCGAAATCGCCGTGGGCGTCCTCGACGTAGCCGTCGAGGGATGAGATCGCCGAATAGATCAAGCTAGGCAATGGCACTCAGTTCACGTCTCGCGTGCGACACAGATGACAATTATGGGGAGCGCCTTGGGCGGGGCGCACGGCAGCGGAGCCCGAGAGACACAAGCGCCGTCCACGTCCAGGCCCTGCTGGTGATCGTCTTCTTCATGATCGCTATTGCGCGGGCGTGGCGGATGATCGGCGCCCGAAACACCCGCGTGGTGGCGATGGTGGGAGAGCTCCTGCGGGAGCGAAACACCGCGGCCGCCCTCCCCGATGCTGGCGAAGTGGCTGATATCGGCGCTAAAGGCCCCGTGGCGGCCGATGGATCGGTGGCACGGCGCGGCGGCGCCTCAGCGGCGGGGCGCGAGACTGCGTGCGTGTCCCTGAGGACATCGGCAGAGGGAGAGCCACCCGGCGAGGTCTTCATCGGAGGAGCAGGATTCTCGCGCGCCCCCTTGCACGGAGCTCGACTGTTCGGGCCGGCCAGGAACAGGTAGGTCCGAGGGTTGGGTGTCGCTGACACCGGGGGCATCCGTACCGCTCTTGTCCGGCAATGGCGTCTGATCGCCGCTTCGGTGAGCGGGCTGGACCTGTCAGCGCCATCACGCATCCCCGGTTGGCGCAACCGGGAGGTCCTGGCCCATCTGGCCGTCCAGCCCTCATTACTCGTCCGCTTCCTGCGGGACGCCTCGGCCATCCCTCCGCAGGTTTCTCTGGTCGACAACCTCTCGGGCACCCGAGCGCTGGCCGAGATGATCGACGCCTCCGCCCGCAGCGCCCGAGATGAGGACTTGGACTTCGGATCTCGGCTCCGTCACGCCCTTCCGGCCATCGAGGACGCCGATCTGTCCACCACCGTCACGACGTTGCAAGGGGCCATCGCCCTCGAGGACTACCTGCGTACGCGTTGCGTCGAAGCCGTCGTGCACGGCTGCGACCTGCTCCCCGCTGTCGTTCCTGACGGCGAAGCACTGCGCGTCGCTGCTTCGGCGCTGGTTGCCGTGCTGGCAAGCCGTCGGCCCGACCTGGTGGCGATCGCCGCAGCCATGCCGCCCCTGCAATGGGTCGACGAGGCGACCGGAAGGGCGCAGCCCTCCGGCACCCTCAGAGGTGTTCTGCCACTGATGACGTGAGCGCTTCGTTCGGCAAATCACGATGTCTGGGACCCTCGACCGGAAACGGGCCGATCGCACCGATCGCTGAAGGGAACGGGCTTGGACTCCTGGCGACGCTCGCCCCCCGATCTACGGTTCCGGTCGACCGGAGCTCTTGGTCCGCCCCGTTCATTTCCAAAGCACCGGTTAACAAACGAAGGGGTCGAGTGTCGCCTCGAGGTTGCTCGCTGTCTGGCGGGCGCTCTCGTCGAGGGCGGCAACCGCTGGCGGCTCCGGCTGCACGCCCAGGCTGTTGAGGGTCATCGCCAGCATCTCGTAGTGGCCGACGAGCATGCACAGCTCGATGACCTGACGTTCGTCAAAGGTGGAATTGAGCTCTCCCCAGGTCTTGTCCCTCACGACGTGGCCCGTGTGGAGCTCGTCGGTGGCAGCGAGCAGCACGCGCTGGCGAGGGGAGAGGGCGTCGTTCTCCTGCCAAGCGGAAACGGCCGCGATCACCGTCTCGCCGAGTCCCGCCCTTCGAGCGAGGGGCACGTGCTGTACCCATTCGTAGGGCGCCGAGCAGTTGCAGGCTGTGCGCAGCACGACGAGCTCCACGTCGGCGCGCGGCAGACGCGTCCGCAGCAGCATCGTCCCGGCGAAGGGGAGCCAGGAGCGGAAGAGCCGTCGGTGGCGTCCGAGGGTGGTGAACACACGTGGCGGTTCGCCGATCGTGGCGCGCCCGACGACCCTCGCCACGACACGGGCCAACGGACCGAGCTCCTCGAGCGGCACCGGCGCAATCCGAACATCCATGTCTCCATGTTCGGCATCGCCGGAGAACCCCGCCAGGGGCGAAAGTCATCGGCACACGATTTGGGTCCTTCGGCTCTGGTCTGCAGCTCGCTGAAGCAGCACGCTTGGTTTGAAAGGACTGTCATGCCGAGAAGCTGGCTGATGATGGAGCAGAGTCCGAACCCCGGCAAAGCCCCCTACGTCGCCCGCTTCGAGAGCATCGGGCGACGGCTCCCCACGACGCGGCTCGCGACCGAAGAGCTGATGGCCACGACTCGCCACCGCACACGGGTCGACCTCGAGCGCCTCACCGGAATCCACGAGCATCGAGTGGCGGCGGAGGACGAGGATTCTCTCAGCCTGGCGGCAGGGGCGGCGGCTGACTGCCTGCGTCGCTCCCGTCACAGCGCCGGCGACCTCCAGATGCTCGTCAGCTGCAGCATCACCAAGTATCGGGGTGGCCTCGACACCTGGCTGGAGCCCCCGATGAGCCTTGCCGTCGCGCAGCAGATCGGGGCGACGAAGGCCATGACCTTCGATATCTCCAACGCCTGTGCGGGCATGCTGACCGGCGTCTTCGTAGTGGCGAACCACATCCGGCGGGGTGAGATCGACTGTGGCATGGTGGTCAGCGGCGAGTACATCTCTCAGCTCGGTCGCAATGCCGCCAAACACGTGCGCAACATCATGAGCTCGGAGCTGGCGTCGTTAACCCTCGGCGACGCCGGAGCGGCCGCCATCGTCGAGCGAGCGCCCGAGGGCGTGACAGGTATCTCCGTTGCCGGTTTCACGACCGTGTCTGAACACAGCCGGCTGTGCCTGGCCTACCCAGCGCGCCACGATCCAGGTGCGCGGATGTTCACCAAGTCGAGAGCCATACAGCGAGTCGCCATCGCCGATACGCCGATTCTCATGCAGGAGGCCCTTGACGCCGCCGGGCTCTCGATCACCGACATTGACTGGGTCATTCCTCACCAGACCTCCGCTCGAGCCATCCGAAAGGGCATGAAGGACATCTGCGAGGCGCTCGGCGGTGAGCCCAGGAACGAGGCCGTGGTGACGGTTGACCACTACGGCAACACGGCTTCGACAAGCCACTGTGTCGCCCTCGTGGAGGAGTTGGAGGCGGGCAGGGTGAAGGCAGGCGACCGTGTGGCGCTCTTGGCACTTGCTTCCGGTCTCGAGATCGGCATCATTCTGTTCACCGTCGACGATGAGTTGGTGAGTCGCTATGGCAACGACGCTTGATCTCCCCGCCGTCGTGATGGGACGGCGACCCGTCCACCGAAGCGCGCGCAAGTTGGCTGACCAGGCGAGTCGGGCCGCCATCGAGAACGCTGGCCTGCAAGGCGATGACATCGACCTGCTCCTCAACGTAGGCATCTATCACGAGCGGAACATGGGCGAGCCGGCGATGGCAGCTCTCATTCAGGAGGACGTGGGTATCAACCCGGAGGATCCCCACGTCGGCGGTCACGGCAGTTTTTCCTTCGACATCGCCAACGGCGGATGCGGAGTGCTGACGGCTCTCCAGGTTGCCGACGGGTTCCTGCAGTCGGGGGCTATCGGGCACGCCTTGATCGTGGCAAGTGACGCCCACCCTGGCCATGGCGCGGCTCCTGGCTTCCCGTTCTCGCCGAGCGGCGCAGCCGTCGTCTGCAGCTGGGAAGACGGGCCGATCGGCCTTGCCGGCTTCCGGTGGGAGTCTGCCCCCGAGGACGGCTATCCGTTCCGCTCCCGCATCGGCTTCGAGCACCGCCGCAACGTCCTGCGCATCGAGAAGGATGCCGACTTCGAAACCCGTGCAGCGCCATGGGCAGCAAAGACGGCCTCGTCACTGCTCGCCGATCATGACATGAGACCTGCCGATGTCGATCTCGTCGTTGCCAGCCCGCTGACGGTCGCCTTCCTCGAAGGACTCTCCGCCCACGTGGGAATCGGCATGGAGCGCTTCCTCGTCGTCGAGGGCGCCGAGCATGTCCATACGGCGGCGCTCCTCGTGGCGCTGGCCGCCGCAACCGAGCAGGGACGGCTGCACGATGCCCGCCGGGTGCTGCTCGTCTCCGCCGGGGCCGGCATGGTCGTCGGTGCCGGAGTGCTCATTCGGGGATAGAGGTGGGACCATGAAAGCGAGAGACCCGTACTCGCAGCGATCATTCGTCCATGAGGGCCGGCACCTCGCCTATGAGGTGCACGGAGAGGGCGACCACCTGCTCGTCTATCTCAACGCCCTCCTGATGGACGCCAACCTCAACCGTCCGATCGCCCAAGCTCTGGCGACCCGGGGCAATCGGGTCGTCTTGCTGGACCTGCTCGGGCACGGCCTCTCCGACAAGCCGGCGCAGACCACCGAGCACCGAATTGACCTCTACGCCGAACAGGTCATGGCCCTCCTCGGCCACCTCGGCGCCCGCGACGCAGTGCTCGGCGGGATCTCCCTCGGCGCCAACGTGAGCTTGCTGGCGGCTGCGCAAGACCCAGACCGCATTCGCGGCCTCATTCTCGAGATGCCCGTTATGGAACACGCCGTGCCGGCCGTCGCCCTCACCTTCGTGCCGTTCCTGCTCGGTCTCTACTACGCCCGGCTGCCGGCCGGCGTGCTGACCGCCCTTGTGCGCCGCGTGCCGCGGGGGGCGTTTCCGCCGCTCGACAGCGTCCTCAACGCTGCCTCCCTGCAGCCCGACCAGATGGCCGCCGTGCTCCACGGCGTGCTGCTCGGGCCCGTGACACCCACGCTCAGGCAACGTCAGGAGATCGCCGTACCCACGATCGTCATCGGGCATGGAGCCGACTTCATCCATCCCTTCAGTGATGCCGAGGCCATCGTCCGCCAGCTTCAGAACGCACGACTCGTGCGTGCCTCCTCCATGCTGGAGCTCCGAATTCGGCCTGCACGCCTCACTGCCGAGATCGCTGAGTTCCTCGACGAAGTGTGGCGCCCGGGGACTACGCGGGCGATGACCGCCTGAGCCGGGCTCACGTGCTCGTGCCTGCGACACCTGCCGCCAGCTCCTTGCGAGGTCCGCGTGCCGATACTCTGCGCCGGGGAGAGGACCGCCGATGAACGCCCAAGAGCTCGAACATGTCGACGTGCTCGTCGTCGGTGCCGGCCTGTCGGGTGTAGGCGCCGCCTGCCACCTGCGCTCGCAGTGCCCTCGCAAGAGCTTCGCCATTCTCGAGGCGCGCGCCGCCAGCGGCGGGACGTGGGACCTGTTCCGCTACCCCGGCGTGCGCTCGGACTCCGACATGTTCACGCTCGGGTACTCGTTTCAACCGTGGAAGGGGGCGAAGGCGATCGCCGACGGCCCCTCCATCCTCCGCTACATCCGAGAGACCGCTCACGACCACGGCATCGAGCAGCTGATCCGCTACCACCATCGCGTGCTGAGCGCCGCCTGGTCATCCGCCGAGGCGCGCTGGACGGTCGAGATCCAGCGGGGCGAAACGAACGACAGGGAGCGCCTCACCTGTGGCTTCCTCTACCTGAATACCGGCTACTACAGCTACGACGAGGGCTACACGCCTGCGTTCAAGGGGACGGACCGCTTCCGTGGCCGGATCGTCCACCCGCAGCACTGGCCGGAGGACCTCGACTATGCGGGCAAGCGGGTCGTGGTGATCGGGAGCGGCGCCACCGCCGTGACGCTCGTGCCGGCGATGGCACCGACGGCCGCCCACGTGACGATGTTGCAGCGCTCTCCGACCTACATCGTGTCGTTGCCGGAGCGCGACCGGATCGCCGACTTCCTCCGCCGCAAGCTGCCCGCTCGGATCGCCTACCCCATCGTTCGCTGGAAGAACGTGGCGCTGGGCTTGGCCGTGTTCCAGCTCAGCCGCCGCGCCCCGCGGGTCGCGAAGCGGATCATCCACACGGGCGTCGTCAAGCAGCTCCCGGCGGGCTACGACGTCGCCACCCACTTCAGCCCGCGGTACGAGCCCTGGGATCAACGGCTGTGCCTGGTGCCAAACGGCGATCTGTTCAAGGCGATCTCGCGCGGGGACGTCTCCGTCGTCACCGACACCATCGAGACCTTCACCGAACGAGGGCTGCAGCTCGAGTCCGGCGCCGAGCTAGAGGCCGACGTGATCGTGACGGCCACCGGCCTCAACATGTTGTTGATGGGGGGCATGACCTTTAGCGTCGACGGGCGCCAGATCGACCTCTCCGGGACCGTCGGCTACAAGGGCATCATGTTCAGCGGCCTGCCCAACCTGGCGGCCACGATGGGGTACACGAACGCCTCGTGGACCCTCAAGGCCGACCTCGCCGCCGAGTACGTCTGTCGGCTGCTCAATTACATGGACGACAACGGCTACCTCGAGTGCGTGCCCCGAGCTCCCGAGGCAGGCTCGCCGACGGAGCCGTTCATCGACCTCACGTCGGGCTACGTGCTGCGCTCGATCGAGAGCCTCCCCAAGCAGGGGTCGAAGGCACCTTGGCGCCTCCATCAGAACTACCCGCGCGACGTTCTCCTTCTCCGCTACGGTGCCGTCGAGGACGAGGCGCTCGAGTTCAGCCGGGCGCCGCGGGCTGCCGCCGATGTCGTGCCGGCGCCGCTATGAGACCTCGTCGCGCAGGACTCGGCGCAGGATCTTGCCCGAGGCCGATTTGGGGATGGCATCGACGAAAGTGACTCGACGTAGCTGTTTGTAGTGGGCGACTTGGCCGGCCACAAAGGCGGCGACGGCGTCCTCGGTTGTCTCGGCGCCGGGCTTGAGCACGACGAACCCGATGGGGACCTCGCCCGCTTCCTCGTCGGGCAGTCCGATGACGGCGGCGTCGGCGACGGCCGGGTGGGTGAGCAGGATGGCCTCGAGCTCGGCGGGCGGTACCTGGAACCCCTTGTACTTGATGAGCTCCTTGAGGCGGTCGACCACGAATACGTGGCCGTCGGCGTCGATGTGACCGATGTCGCCCGTGTGGAGCCAGCCTTCGTCATCGATGGTCTCGGCCGTGGCCTCGGGGTTGTTGAGGTACCCCTTCATCACTTGCGGGCCGCGCACCCACATCTCACCGTCGGCGTCGACGCCGAGCGACTGGCCGTCGGCCACGATCCGCAACTCGGTACGGGGCACCGTCACGCCCACCGAGCCCGGCTTGAACCCACCCGGGACCGTGAGGTGGGTGACGGGCGAGAGCTCGGTCATGCCGTAGCCCTGCACGACCTCGCAGCCCAGTCGCGACCCCGCCTCGATGGCCAGCTCCGCCGAGAGCGGCGCCGCCCCCGAGAGCACGTTACGGAGGGCGGACAGGTCGTACTTGTCGACGAGGGGGTGCTTGGCGAGGGCCACGACGATGGGGGGGGCCACGAACGTACGCGTGATGTGATGGTCCCGATGCAGCTGGAGGAACTGCTCGAGATCGAACCGGGGCATCGTGACGATGGTGGCGCCCGCCGCCAGGCCGGTGTTCATCAGCACCTGCATGCCGTAGATGTGGAAGAACGGGAGGACAGCCACGATTCGCTCGTCCTCGGTGATCTTGAGCGGGTACATGACCTGGGCGATGTTGGAGACGAGGTTGCGGTGGGTGAGCATGACGCCCTTGCAGAGGCCGGTGGTGCCCGACGAATAGGGCAGGGCCACGACGTCGTCGAGGTCGACCGGCACCTGCTCGGCGAGCGGTTCTCCGAAGATCGTGCTCAGTGCCGGGGTGTCGGCCTCGCCTTCCCCGAGCAGGTAGGTCTCGGCCACCTTGGTGCCTTCGGCGCCGGCTCGGGCGGTCTCGAGGAACGCCGCCACGGTGACGAGCATGCTGGCGCCGGCATCGTCGAGCTGGTGGCGCACCTCCAGGTCGGTGTAGGTGGGGTTGATGGTGGTGATGGCCCCGCCGGCGAGGGCGACGGCATGGAACACCACGGCGTACTCGGGCACGTTGGGCGCCATCAGAGCAAGCACGTCGCCCGGGCCGAAGCCCTGGGCCACCAAGCCTCCGGCGAGTGACCGGATCGCCTGGTTGAGCTGCGCGTAGGTGAGGGTCCGCCCGGAAGGGCCGTCGATCAGCGCCGGCTTGTCTGGCAGGTCGGCCGCCCGTCGGAGCACGTACTCGGTGAGCGGCACGGCGGGGATGTCGACGTCGGGCAATGGGCTGGTGTAGATCGTCGTCATGTCGCACCTCGAGGGGTCGGGCCGGCGGTCACTCCGGAACCTCAGCAAGCACCGGTGGGGAGACGAATCGAGCACCGGTCGTCAGCTCCGACCCGTTCGCGCACGCCCGAGCCACAGCCGCCATCACCCCATCGATGCTACGCGAAGGCCCAGTCTCCGGCTTCGGCGGGCCGTCTCGAACCGCTGCGAGTCCGGCCGCGGCCTAGCGCCAGGGCGACCGCCTCGTCAGGTGGGGAGTTGCAAGCTGGCGAGGAGACTTTCCACCATCGGCAGGGCCGAGGCGTAGCGAGCGCTGTCAGCGGTGTAGGTGAACAGCCAGGCATCCCCGTTGCGGATGGTCCACTGGGAGAGAAACTCCAGGTTGTACGACGTCCCGTTGCTGGTCACCGTCGCCGCCCAGACCACGCGGTAACCGGCCGTCCCGTCGAAAGTCACGGCGCCCTGCTGACTGATCGTGCCCTTGTCCCCACTTATCTGCGACAGGGTTGTCTGCAAGTACCCGGCCGCAGTGAGGGGCGTGCTACTCGACTGCAGCTGCAGGTTGACATTCCGCCGGAACGGAACCCCCTTGGCAGGATCAATGTAGACAAACAGCGGGCCGGAGCTGCCGTGCGTCACCGTCCACGACGCCGGGTGGAGAAAACTGACGCCGTTAACCGTGTAGGTCACCCAGCCGCTTGTCGACGGCAACGACGTTGAGGTGGTCGTCGTCGCCGCCGAGGTCGTCGTCGTCGCCAAAACAACAGTCGTCGAAGTCGTCGTGGTCGCCGCCGTCGAGGTCGTCGTCGCCGCCGTCGAGGTGGTCGTCGTCGCCGCCGTCGAGGTCGTCGTCGAGGCGGTGCTCGCGCTGCCAGAGCACGCCGCCAACAAGGCGCCAGCGAGTGCCAGTCCGACCAGCAGGCAGCAGAGCTGGAGAGGTGCTGACGTCGATCGGGGCCGCATTCGAGTGATCTTGCCTTTGCCCATTGGGTCTCCCGTCTGTGAGCTCCTCCGACGAGGAAAGACGCTCGATGTTAGAACGGTACGCCGCTGCTGCTTCGGCTCGAATCGGGGGTTTCCCTAGTTCGTGCGAGATGCCGCAGGTCGGCGGCTCGGTCCATAGGCCCACGGTGCAGGACGGGCGATTGAGCGGGCGCCCGCAAAGCACCATCGAGGCACACCTGTCAGCTGAAGCCTTCAGAGGAGGAGGCCGGACTCGAGCCGCGCCAGAGAGTCGTCAAGCAGCGCCACGAGGTCGCTCCCCGGGTGGTCCACCCAGTAGAGCTCTGCTGAGATCATGACGCCGAGGAACGCCCCTGCCATCGCGCACACCCCAAAGTCGTCAGCAGGACGCCCGAGCCGCTCGGCGGCGAGGTCGGTGACCTGTCGGATGGTCTGGGCGAATTGGTCGAACATTGCGGCACGAAGCTCGGGCACCGAGAGCGCCAGCTCCGCCCGGTCGCGCATGTCGGCGAGCTCGTCGTCGGTGAGTGGGTCGAAGACCGCTCGGAGGGCACCCCGGATGGCCTGGATCGGGGTGTTGTCAGCAGGCTGAGCGCGGAAGGCCTCGACGATGAGCGGGTCGTAGTCGTCGGTGAGGACGACGTCCTCCTTGGCGCCGAAGTAACGAAAGAACGTTGAGGGCGATATCTCGACCACCTCGGCAATCTGCTCGACGGTGGTGGCCTCGTAGCCCTGTTCGCGAAAGAGCCTCAGAGCCTCGTGCTGGATGGCGGCGCGGGTCTTGGCCTTCTTGCGCTCTCTCAGGCCGCTGACCGGTCCGATCTCAGGCGGCAACGCGCTCACCTCCCGGTATCTCCTCGTCCGCATCGGCGGGTGCATGCGCGTGTGCAGGCAGGAAGACCAACGAGAGAACGAGACCGACGAGAGCAAAGCCCACCGATACGCGAAGGGCCACGTCGGTTCCGTGCACGAAGGCGGCGCGCACCGAGGTCAGCAGCGACGCCGAGCCCAGAGCGTGGGCGACGGCAACGCCTCCGAAGATGCTCTGGCGCACGGCGTGGGCGACCACCGGTGGCAGCCCGGCGAGGTGGAGGCGACTCACGTAGGCCGAGATCGAGCGCGCTCCCCAAGATGGCGCTCCCGAGCGGCGCCCCCGTGTTCTTTAGCGCCTGGAGCACGCCCGAGCCCACCCCAGCCCGTTGCTCGGAAAGCTCGGCCAGGGCGGCGGAGGCGGCGGTCGCCATCGTGAGGCCCGTGCCCATTCCGGCAATCGCCATCCAGATTGCGAAGAAACCCTCGCCCGAGGACAGCGAGGCGGTGGACCCTATCCCGAGGCCGAAGCCCAGCACGAGAAAGCCCGCCGCGACGGCGAGCTTGGCGCCGATCGCCTTGGCGATGGGCGCCGCCGGGAGCAGGCCAACGAGCATCCCGCCCACAGCGGGCAGCAGGCGGATGCCCGATCCCTCCGGGCTCGTGCCCATGACGCCCTGGAAGTACTGCGGCATCGTGAAGAGGAGGCCGATCAGAGCAAGTGTGAGGACGGCGAACACGATGACGCCCCAGGTGAAGGAAGGGGAGCGGAAGAGGCTGAGGTCGACGAGCGGCTGGCCGCCAGGGCGCTGTTCGAGGGCACGCTCCCAGAAGAAGAACGCCACGATCAGCGCCAGTCCGACGCCAAGGGGAGCGAGCGCTCCCAGCGAAGCCCACCCGTGCTGTCCTGCCTCGATGAATCCGTAGGTCACACCGACAAGGCCGGCACTAGAGCACACGATCCCCACCGTGTCGATGCCCGGGCGCAGTTCCGAGGCAGACTCCGGTACGAGGGCGACTACGGCTACGAAACCGAGGATGGCTACCGGTACATTCAGCAAGAACACCCATCCCCACCAGTAATGCGAGAGCAGCCAACCGCCGAGGATCGGACCGATCGGGAAGGCGAACATGTTGGCCGCCGCCCAGATGCCGACCGCCTTCGGGCGCTCCTCCTCGGAGAACAGCACGGTGAGTGCGGACACGGCCATCACGACGAGCCCGGCCCCTGCGAAGCCCAAGAGGACGCGGGCCCCGATGAACTCTGCGGGCGTGCGGGAGAAGGCACAGGCGAGCGAGCCGACAGCAAACAAGGCCAGGGAGGAGAGCATGACCTTCTTACGGCCGTAGCGGTCGCCCAAGAGTCCCGCCGGCAACATCGCCGCTGCGAGCACGAGGGCGTAGCCAGAGGAGAACCACTGCAGGTCGGACTCAGAGGCCTTGAGGGCGCCGGCAAGGGTCGGGAGGGCGACGCTGAGGACCGTTAAGTCCATGCCCACTGCCAGCACCGCGAGCATGACACCTCCGAGCGCCCACCACCTGCGTGTCCCCGTCGCTTTCATCACCATCGTCTCCACCTCCCTTGTCGCCGTGTCACCGCAACCTCGAACTGAGGTTTGTAAAACATCATCCTAAATGACAGTGTATCTCAAATACTAGGGACTTTCGACTCTGAACGTGAATTTTCTCGGCTCGCGGCTCAAGGACGCCGCCGGCGCGTCGTCGGCTGCCCCCACCCTCGACCGCCACCTCCGAACGACGAACGGCGTCCTGAGCAGTCAGCCGCCCGTGGCGGGTGGGTAGCGGCAGAACACGTCGATCGACACCGCCCGGTTAGCTTTCGCGAGCACGACGTGGGGCGCTTGGCACGTCGTTCCCGGGGGGAAGCCGCTGACGCGGGCGTACAGCTTGTAGGTACCCGATGGCAGGCGCAGAGAGAACCTTCCGTTCAGGCCGACGCTGCTGGTCGCGACGACGTTGGAGCCTCGGGCAGCCTCGACGACTCCAGCCGCCGGTAGGGGTAGACGGTTTCTCACCGGGAAGTTGCTCAGCATCGGCCGATACAACAGCCCATGGACGACAGCCGTGTTCTCGGGAGCGGTCGAGCACCCCGCCAGCAGCCCGGCAGCGACGACGACGGCGACGGCTCGACGAACAGATGTCAGCGACGTTCTAACCTCACTCGTTCTGCACTTCATGGGATCGGGATGATCAGCTTCAGGCCGGTCACGACCTCGCCGGCGGTCACACTGACGGAGTTGCGCGTCGCGCCGCCGTTACCCCTGTAGCCGGCGACGACGTAGGTGCGTAGGGAGCCGATGGCGCTCCGCCGAGCAGTTGCTGGAACCCCTTCCACTTGGTGCGAGTCCACTGGGTCTCTTGATGAGGCGACCGAAACATGTTGGCGAAGGAGGCGATGTCGGACAAGGTCCATGCCAACCGATAGAAGCTGATCGCCGTCTCGTTGATGGTCGTTCCGGTCAGACGTTCGTATGCCATGAGGCACTGGGGCGAGCCGTCATGGAGCATCCATAGGTCGCGCTCCCGCCTGGCCAGGGCTACGGTGTCCCAGTCAATCAGGCGGAGGCCATCGGCGGTGTGAATCAGGTTGCCGGGATGTGGCTCGCCATGGGTGAGGACCGCCGTCTCCTCGGCCTCGCCGAGTTGTCGGCCAAGCAGGTCTAGCTGCTCCAGCCAACTCGTCACCTTCTCAGCGTGGGCAGCCAGCACATGTCGAGCGGGCTCCGACAGGGACCCGCCCATCCACGGCCGATCCAGCTCGTCGAGGGCAGCAGCGAGGTCCGGCCGCTCGGGCAGGTGCAAGCGCCTGTGGGCGATGCGGACGTCGGTGACGGCAGTCGGCTTATGCAGCGTCGCGAGTTCTCCCAGGAGGGCATCTCGGTCCGTATCAGCAAGGGGGTCTCCCCAGGCGCCGGCACGGCCTTCGACGAAGGGGAACACCGCCATGCTGTATTGGTCGGCGAGGCGCAGGACGGTCGAGCCGTTTGTGCACCGGAGGGGTGCCACGACAAAAGCGAATCCCCCCTCGTCGTGGAGGACGCGGGCGGCTTCATAGGCGTCTCGCAGGCCCTCGAAGGTCGAGTCGCGGGTTTCTCCAATCCATGGCTTGGTGTCGAGGTCATCGACGGTGATGAACAACTGCGGCCTTGCGCTGATGTCGGCGATCCAGTGGTAACTGCCCGCACCCTTCGGGAGGTACCGAATCTCATCGACGGCCGACTTCCAGTTGGCGGCCAGGGCTTCAGCCAGGTCGGTGTCATCGAGTGCTACAGGCGAAGGCGTATCCAGAGTCACCACTGTTTCACAGCTCGTCAGGCACATCTGCAGAGTTGCTACGACATGTCTAGCTGATCTGCCCTGGCTTCCATGCCTCAAGTCGACGGTCGTCAAAGCGTGACGACGACCTTGCCGCCGGGGTGACCTTGCGCCAGATACCGGATTGCCTCGGGGTGCCTCGCGCAGTGGGAAGGTTCGGTCGATGACTGGTGTGACTTTCCCTTCCTCGATCAGCGTGTTCAGGTACTTCGGGCCTTCGGCGCGCTCCTTCGCGATCACGGGACGCAGTCGCTGGTCCGAGAAGATCGACCGAAGGGGCGCCCGCAGAATCTGGCGGTCGAAGCAACCGAGCCAGCGGTTGCCTCCTTCGCCGCCGACGATCGCCAGGGTGCCGTGCGGCAGATCGCTCGTGCGCGAACGCGCATACTCGGCGAAGGAGCCGACGCCGCTCACGCCGTAGACCTCGTCGCCCGGTCGGCATCTTCGACGACACCGGAGAGGTCACGGCCTCGCACCCGTACCTTCGGGCGGCGGACACCCATTCTCATGAGGCGTACGAGTTAGGGACGACCGGTCATGAGATGCCATACCCCGGGGTCGACACCGGCCGCATGTACCCGCACCAGGACCCGGCGTCGCCGATCACCGGCATCTCGTTGTCCTCGACCCGCAAGGTGTCGGCTGATCCGTAGACGTCCTGCACGATCGCCTTCATCACGATCCTCCATCGTCGCCTCGGGCCCGAGTCTCTCCTAATGCCGGGCCGGGTCGCGCCGCGAATAGTGTTCGGCATTGACTCTGCGACGCAGCCATGCACCCGCGATGTTCCACCCTCCGAGGAGGCGAGCGTCGGATTGCCCATTTCATCTGAGACCGAGCCCTTCGTTGTCCGCCCGCTCGTGGCGAACGAGCTCGAGCGTGTGGCGGCCGTTCTGGGCCTTGCTCGCCTTCACCAGGGGGACGGCTTTTATATCGTGGCGTGGGAGCATGACGAGCCGCTCGGACATGCACACTTGGCCCTGACCGATCCCCCAGAGCTGCAGGATGTTTCCGTGCGACGGGAGCACCGACGACGTGGCGTGGCGTCGGCGCTCACGGCGGTGGCCGAGGAGGAAGCGCGGACTCGGGGCTTCGGTCGCCTACGCCTCACGGTGAGTACGGACAACTACGGAGCGCAGGCCTTGTACCGTCGCTCTGGGTACCTCGATGTCGGGGTGGCTCCAAAACGCGTGCAGGGAACGATCTTGATCCGCACCGGGCCGATAGAGGTGGACGACACCATCTTGACCTGGGAAAAGCGGCTCGACCTAAGAGCATGACCACCGCGACGGAGGCTGACGGTACCGGTCCCTGTCAGGTGGGCCATGCCGCGATCGACGCGACAGAGACCCGCCGAGTCGACGCGAGGCGGTCCTACTTCGTCGTCGAGGCGATCACCACATCACCAAGCACCCCGGGCGCGGCAGAGAGTGACGGGATCTCGATCAGCCCCCACCTGCATCAGTGGCAGCCCCGCCGGCGGAAGGCTCCGGCGACGGAACGTGGACCCGCACGTTGGTGGTCGGCGTGATGAACGCCTCGCCCAGCTGGGCCCGCCGAGGCGAGATGTCCACAGGTATTGCCGCTCGGGGGCAGCTGGCCGGGTATGCCTTCACCACGAGCTCTTGGACCTGCGCCGGCTCGACCGGCGTCAGGTGGATCATGCAGAGAAGCTCGCCGTTTCGACCCGGGATGGACCAGGTCACGTCGGCCGGCGTGACCGCCGAGACGACCTCAGGGCGGGGCGGCGCCTCGAGGAGGGGTCCGACCTCCGCGACGAGTCGATCGATCTCGGCGCGGCGTTCTTCCAGCGGATGGTCGAAGTCGACGTTCTCGGCGAGGGTCCGGGACGCCAGATCGTCGTCCCAGTGTCGGATCAGCCCCTCGACCTGTGCCTGCAGCGCCACCGTCTCCGGCCAGAGCGTCACCGTCGATGCCGGTACTTGGTACCGGGAAAGGACGCGACCGAGCGCCTCGCTGCAGAGGGCGATCGGATCCCCGCGGTGGCTGTTGGTGAGGACGATCGCACCATAACCCGACGCCGGGTGCCACGTCATGAACAGCTTGAAGCCGGGCAGGCCTCCCGCATGCGAGATGAACGTGCCGCGATGGAGGTCGGTGGTCACCCGCAGCCCGAGCGCGTACCCGCTCATCGTCACCTGGATGGCGCCACTCGGCCCGACGGCGAGCGCCGGCGGTGCTTCGATGTGTATCCGCTGGAGCTCGCGGCGAGATGCCCGGCTCAGAATCTCCGTGCCATCGCCGCGCGGCGGCCGGAAGGCCGAGCCGAGCCACGAGATCCACGTGGCCAGGTCTCGGACGTTGCTCATGATGCCTCCAGCGGCTGCGAAGGCGTCCGACGCCTTCGGCGGAAACGGCACCCACGCGCCGCTCGAGTCCAGGGAGTACCCGACCGCGCGCGGGACGTCGCTTGGCACGGCACTGTCGAAGTACGTGGACGTGAGTCCGAGGGGCACAAACAAAGTGTCCCGGACGAAGTCCTCGAGAGGGCGACCCACGGAGCGGCTGACCGCCAAGCCCGCCAGGGCGAACCCGAGATTGGAGTACTCGAACTCCGCACCCGGGTAGCGGCTGAGATGCACGCCCTTTCGGATTTGCGCAAGAAGTGTCTCGGTCGGGAGGTCGATGAACGGATCGACCCAGGAGTTGTCCTCCGTCAGGCCGCCGCACATGCTGAACAGCATCCCGACGGTGGGCGGCCCCTCTGCCCCGTTGACATCTCCGCTGACGACGAACTCGGGCAGGTACGCGGTGATCGGATCACTGAGCGACAGGAAGCCCTGGTCGCGGGCCACCAAGGCGGCGCAGGCAACGAAGCTCTTGGACATGGACGCGATCGGGAAGACCGTGTCGGCGTCCGGCACCAGCCCATCGTCGTTGACGACGCCGAACCCGGCACAGTGGGAGAGGCCGCCCTCTGGCGTCGTGAGCCCGTAGACCAAGCCGCGCGACCGCTCCGCCGCCGTGTACTGGCCGAAGAACGCGTCGAGCTCGGTCTCCAAGGGGACAGGGATGGTCTCTTCAGACATTGGTCCTCCTACGGTCTTCGCTGAGCGCTGTTTCGCGGCGTGGCGCCAACGCTAGGGCGAGGCGGTCGCCCCGAAGCTTTGGACGACGGGACATCTGGCAACCGGCATTCGTATGCAGTGCATCTCAAATGGTTGGCGGGTTCGAGGGATCACTGAGTTTCCCTGGAGGATTGATCACGAAATACGTTGACTTCTCGAACACACGTTCGGCAAACCAGAGTCACCACGGCCTTCAGCACCGAGTCTCCACCGTGCTCTGCAGGTCGCGATCGCCTTGAACTTGCGGGCGCGTCTGATGGTGCCTCCTGTACAGCTGCCAAAGTGAGGCTGAGGGTGCGCTACCGTAACGGCAGTGCCCGCGAGCGTCAGCGCAGCGATCGCCTCAAATCCGGCTCCACCCTCCGGCTTCTTCGTGGGACTCTTGGTGCTGTGGCTCGCGTTCGTCGCGCTGGGGATTGTCGGCTTCGTATTCCTCATCATGGCCGTAGTCGACATAGCCAAGCGACCGGACTGGCAATGGCAAATGTCCGGGCAGGACAAGGTCCTCTGGCTCATCTTGTCGATCCTCGTAGCCATGCCTTGTGCCCTCATCTATTGGTTTGCCATCAGGCCGAAGCTCGTGGGGGTGGAGCGATCGGCAGGTCTAGCCAGCCCGACAGGTCCGGTGGTTCCGGGGTGGCCGGGCGGTTTCGGACCGCAGTCACCCGCTCCGCCGGGCTGGTGGCCAGATCCTGAGGGGCTTGGTGCAGAGCGTTACTGGGACGGGTACCGCTGGACGGGCCATGTTCGGCCCGTTACGCGGCAGTAGCACTGAGGGAGCAGTAGGTCCCGACCCTTTTGCCGGTCCGAACACGGCGTCGCCGGCAGGCATCCGCCAGGCGGGCATAAAGCGGGATCCCCCTCTGGGGTGAGGCGCTAGTCCCGCGAAGGCGAGCCGAGCAAGTGCGCGAGACGCTCCGTCGCGTGAGGTGGGGACCGAAAGGGACTTTCGGCCTTAGCGGAGTGTGGACGGCCGCCGTACTCCGACGGTGCAACAAGAAGGAGGGGCGATATGTCCCTTATGCACGTGACCAAAGCGTGGCGGTCGCGCCCGCGCGCTGATCGGGGTCGCGGTGGCGGCCCTCGCCGTGGTCGGCGGAACGTGCACTAGCTCCACGACCTCCACGACCTCCACGACCTCCACGACGTCCACGACGTCCACGACGTCCACGACCTCGATGACCTCCACGACCTCCACGACCTCGACGACGACAACGTTGCCCGTCCCGCCGGGGGGAGTGATCCCCGCAGACTTCCAGCCGACCTCGTTCACGGCGGTGAGCCTCGACGAGTGGTGGATGCTCGGGACCGCTCGATGCTTGACCGGTTCTGGGACCTGTGGCGCAATCGTTCGCACGACCGATGGTGGTTCCAGCTTCGTCGGCATTCCGAGCCCGCCGGTGAGCGCGACTGAGGTGACGCAGTTGCGTTTCGCGAACGCTCTCGACGGATACGCCTTCGACCCGGAGCTGTGGGAAACGACAAACGGCGGAGCAAGCTGGCTGAGGGTTCCCACACCGGGACCGGTGACCGAACTCGAGGCGGCCGACGGTGAGGCCTATGGGCTCGCCTGCGCCACAGCGAGCTGCGATCCGATGGATCTCCTGCGTTCGCCGGTCGGATCGCGTGAATGGCAGAAGGTGTCGACGCCCGCTTCACTCGGCTCCATAGCGACCTTCACTGTGAGCGGTCCGAGCCTGTACGTGCTGAGCGCGAACGCGAACACGCGGCCATACGTCCTTCTGTACTCCGCCGACAAGGGGGCAACCTTCACCAAGCGGGTCGAGCCCTGCACCGCTGGGCTCGGCGGCAGGGTGACCGCCGCCGCCGAAGGGAGTCTGACCATCTGGGCCGCCTGCCCCACAGGAACGGAGGCGACCGTACTGCTCTCGACCAACGGCGGTACGACCTGGCGCGTCGCCGAACCGACGGAAGCGGGACTCCCAAACAGCGTGGGACTCGCCGCTGCTTCGTCCTCGGTGGCGCTCGTCTGGCCAGGACCTCAGTTTGAACTGCCGGCCGCGCTGGCCCGAACGACAAACGGAGGCAAGAGCTACTCAGCCGTCCTGTCCAGCTCGGCGAGGGTCCTCTGGGCGGGGTTCAGCGACCCGGTCCGCGCCTATGCGCTGCTGGTCGTCACCGCCTCAGGCCCGACGCACCTCTTCGAGTCGAACGACGGGGGTGCGACGTGGTTCCAGGTCGAGATCAAGAGCTGACTCAGCGCGTTGACGCGCACGTAGGTAGTGCGAACAGGTTGCCGCACCGAATGCCGACTGGTCGGGCACGCGGAACGACAGGTCGGGCGCTGGCACTTCCGTCGGACGTATCTCGCTAGGCGTCCCGTCGAACGAGGAGAAACCCGCCAAATGACCAGCAAGGCGAATGTGAGCTGGCCTATTTTCAGGATTCGCGAGCGGCAGGCGGAACCATAGAAGCTCATTCACATATGCGATTAGCACCTTGGGAAGTGAGAGGACGGGTGGGATGAGCCGGCATGTCGCGAGCGCTGCTCGGCTGGCACGAGTGGCCTTTTTGTTCCTCGCGTTTGCGTCAGTATTCGAATTCATCCAGGCGGCGTCCGCCTCACCCCTCCGCGCAGCACCGATGCTGGAGGCCGGGGCGTTGTTCGTGGCCTGGGTGCTCCTGGCCGCAGCAGCAGGCGAGTTCGTGCCCGTGCAGACACGGGATGCAGCGCCGACGTCGGCCCACTCAGACACGGTGGACGACACTTCGACCTAGTCGAACTGTCGTGACCGGCGACGATTGCGCTCCTTGAGCATCCGGCTGGCGACGACTGAAAGCTGGAGGCGGCGCCCAGAATCGAACTGGGGTAGAGGGCTTTGCGGGCCCGTCGCTCAGCGCGCGTTCGCCCTGGTTAAGCGTCCGGGCGCGGCTCCGCAGGCAGAAGCTCTCGTCGATCGCCTTCACGGCAACCGACGCCTCCCACGCCTAGCCCGGCCGGGTAGTCGGCACGTGGCTTGCCGTGGCAAGGTCAGGAAGCTCACTTCGGTCAAGTCGCCACAGCTTCCGCCAGCTCACCGAGGAGCGACACCATTGCGATGTCCTCGTGAACAAGCTGCTGCAGCATGGCCCGCTCGACACCGACTGCCTCATACTGTCGAAGGGCGTCTGCTACTTGTTGGACGGTTCCGACGAGCTGAGGTGATCCGCCCATTCTGGTGGAAGCGTGCCAAGCGCGTACACGTTCTCGGACCTCGGCATCGTCTCGACCCAACACGCAGGTGGTCATCATTGAGAACCTCAGGGCCTCCCTGCCGGCAGTCCGTGCGGCCTGTTGGACAAGGCGGCAGCGGTCACGCGCTTCTTCGACCGTCGGAACCACGGTGTTGTACTCGTCCGCGAAGCGGATGGCGGCTTGTACCGAGCGCGGTTTCGCGGCGCCGCCGACGATGATCGGCGGCCTCGGGTGCTGGAGAGGCTTGGGCCAGACATCATCGGCGTCCATCCATTGACGATGGATCTCGGCCAGTTGCCGCTCGAGCTCATCCAACCGTTCGCCAAGGGTGCCAAACGGGAATCGGTAAGCATCGTGCTCGGGTTGGAACCATCCGGTGCCGATGCCGAGCTCAACCCTGCCCCCGGAGATGTGATCGACAGTGACGACTGACTTCGAAAGTAGTGAGGCGTGGCGAAACGTGACCGGAGACACGAGCGTTCCCAGACGAATCCGCTCCGTCCGTGCGGCAAGCGCCGCGAGCGTCGTCCAGGCATCAAGCGAACCGGCCGGCTCCCCTCGGTGAAACGAGCGGTAATGATCGGAGCGGAAGAGACCATCGAGTCCAGCGGCTTCAGCGGCGAGCGCGAGTGCGAGCCATTCCTCCCATTGGACACCCTCTTGGCCCTCGATCATGAGACAGATCAACATCAGCGCTCCTGTAGTGGTTGGATTGGTTCGAATTCGGTAGGCCGCGCTGTAGCGCCTCCCACATCGCCGCGACCGACGATGTTCGTCCCCACTGTTCCTATCTGGAAGCTTCGGCTGATCTCCAGGTCGTGACGCGACTCAGTACTTGCGTCGCTGCCTATGAGCGAAAGCAAGAAGGTGACAAGCATCTTGCATAACAATCTTGAGGCCAATGGTTTCCCGTTGCATCAGCGATGGTCGACTTATGGGTTCTCAGTGATTCGCTCCCCAGACTCGACGTTGAAAAGGAGTAGGGATCCCTCCTTGGCTCGAAGGTGGATGAGGTCGCCGTTTGCCGGCGCCTTCTTGGGATCCACCCGCACGATTATGTCGCTCGCTGCAGTGACGGAGTTGTCGAATCCGTCTGCCATTTGGGCGTACACGTACGCCTCGGGACCGAGTTCCTCCACGACGCTCACGACGGCCGGGAAACCCTCGCCAGCGGGCACGATGTCCAGAGACTCGGGACGAAGGCCGACGGTTACGACATCACTCGCGCCGCGGGCTGCGCGTTGTCTGAGTGCCAGAGGAATCGGAAACACGGCCGAGCCGACCGAGACGCCCGCATCTTCGATCTTCCCGTCGATCAGGTTCATCGCAGGCGATCCGATGAATCCCGCGACAAAGGCGTTCACGGGCGCTTCGTACAATGTCCGAGGCCTGTCGCACTGCTGGAGAACCCCATCTTTCAGGACGGCGACCCGGTCGCCCATCGTCATCGCTTCGACCTGATCATGAGTGACGTACAGAGTTGTCACGCCGAGCCGCCGCTGTAGGGCGGCGATCTGGCTTCTTGTCGAGACTCTCAGTTTTGCGTCGAGGTTCGACAAGGGTTCGTCCATGAGGAACACTCGCGGCTGGCGAACGATGGCGCGGCCCATCGCTACGCGCTGGCGTTGACCGCCGGACAGCTGAGCCGGCTTACGCCCAAGGTACTCCTCGAGGTCCAGGATCTTGGCTGCCTCGCGGACGCGGGCGGCGGTCTCGGCTTTGGGAACCCTCGCGATTTTCAGCGCAAAAGCCATGTTATCTGCGACGTTCATGTGCGGATAGAGCGCATAGTTCTGAAACACCATTGCGATGTCACGATCGCGCGGTGCCCTCTTGATGATGTCCTGGCCGTCGATTCTGATCGTGCCCTCATCGACTTCTTCAAGACCAGCCAACATACGGAGGCTCGTCGTCTTGCCGCAACCCGAGGGTCCAACGAGTACGAGGAACTCGCCGTCGCCAACTTCAAGGTTGAGTCGGTCGACTGCAGGTCGGTCCGTTTTCGGGTATATCCGGGTAGCGCCCTCGAAGGTTACAGTTGCCATGACGCCTCCTGTCCTTAGGTCGTGTGCCAGTAGCTGGCGAAAGCGTCGTATCGGGTGAGCTCTACCGAGCGCCCGCGACTTGTGTCCATCGCATCAGCTAACTTCAGGGATCATGGACTTCCTTGTCGAAATAGACGTCCGCCTTCCGCCCGATCTTTCCGACGAGCGACGCACCGGGCTGGTGGAGGCGGAACTCGCCCGAGGGAAAGCCTTGGCGGAGAGTGGCATTCTCAGGGCAATCTGGCGAATTCCGGGTCGCCTCGCGAATTGCGGGATCTGGACGGCACCTGACGCGACGGCCCTACACGGGGCACTTGTCAGCCTTCCACTCTGGCCGTACATGGACGTGGCGGTGACGCCGCTCGCCTGCCATCCCCTGGCGGCCACCTGTCGGGGACTGCCCGCCGGCCTTGTGCCAGAGGACGCAGCGACGCTGGCCACGCTCAGTTAGCCGCTCTGACAGAGCCATCGGCCCGCAGCTGTCCCTCAGCGGACAATGAACGTTCGACCACTGGCGCCACCATGGCGTAGTTGTCCACCAGGCTCACGCCCAGACCTGGCGCCTCGGGCACCTCGCAGTAGCCGCCGTTGCGACGAACCGTCGTCACAAATGCCGCCGAGGAGGTTGAAGCGTCCTCGTCGGCTGGTAGGTACTCCATCGTTACGAGGTTTGAGATCGTTGTGCACAGCTGCAACGTCGGAGCGGTGAGACCAGGCCCGAGAAAGCTGTGAGGCGCCACCCCGCAGTGCCGGCCCTCGGCGATGGCCGCGATCTTTCGGCAGCCGGACAGGCCGCCCGCCAGTCCAACATCGGGTCGTACGACGATGGGCACCTCGTGCGAAAGCAACTCGGTGAATTCCCAAATCGAGCCGAGGCGCTCGCCGATCCCGAGTGGGGCCGCGATCCGTTTGCCGATCTCGCCCTGAATCTGGATCGAGTCGATCTGAATTGGGTCTTCGATGAAGAGCGGGTTGAACTGCGCTAACGCGTTGCAAACCCCCATGGCCGTGGCTGGGTGGAGCTTGCGGTGAAGCTCAAAAATCAGATCGACCTCGTCGCCTCCGGCCTCTCGCGCCGCCGCAGCCATGGCGCAGACGGAGCTCACGAGCCGCCCGACCGGAAGGTCTTCAAATCCGCGAGCGAGGGGATCGAACTTGACGGCCGTGAACCCCTCCTCGACCGCCCAGTTCACAGACGAGACGATCTCGTCGGGAGTACCGCCTCCCACGAGAACGTGGAGCCTGACGCGGTCCCGGCTCCGGCCGCCGAGCAGCTCCCACACAGGAATCTCCAAGGCCTTCCCTTTTATGTCCCAGAGGGCAAGGTCGATGGCGGAGACAGCTGCCGAGAGAAGATTGCCCCGGAACGGACGCGCCCGATATGCCAGGTGCCACAGGTGCTCGATCCGAAACGGATCGGCGCCGACAAGGAGCGGCGTCAGCTCCTCGAGCAGACTCGCCACTCCCTTCGGGTAACCCCAGGCGCCGGACTGGCCGAGCCCGGTGATCCCGTTCTCTGTCGTGAGACGAACGAATGTCTGCTGTCCGGTCAGCTCGAAGCCGACCGCGAGAATCTCGACCGCCGCGATCTTCATATCCCCCCGACCTTCGTCACACGCCGAGACGGTAGCCGCGAGTGGCTGACGATGTCGGCGGCACCTTCCCGCCGTCCGAATCGATGATGGCCAGGGAGCGGCCCCGGCCGGCTGGAGACGCTCGGCAGCGCGGAGGCGCGCGTCGTCTTGCACGTGCCGAAGCTCGCTGATTCCACTGATTCCCCCGTTCGTGCTCGGTCCCGCTCGCTCATCGGCCAGTCACGCGACGCCCTGATACCGGCGCTTGCCGTGCGCCTTCGACGCCGCGGCGTGCCTCTTGACAGTCGTGTCGCCAGTGGTGTTAAGTGTCCAGTCGCAGCGCGTTGAAACATTACAACGAGTTTCAGAGTGAAACGTTGCAACACCCTGGGGCTCGCTGTCTATCGGCGTAGCGAAGGCAAGGCCAGTGTCGACCGTGGAAGCGGTGACGGGTGTGAGATCGGGAGGGGATCGCAGGAATAAGGAAGATGCAACCGCGTGAGCCTCGCGATGCGAAAGGGGGGCGTGCACCCTGTCCTCGGTGGCTCGAGGGGCAGGGACACCGCAGTGTGTTCACCGAAGCCGTGGCGCGATGTCACGCGTCCGGACCGACTTATGTTGGGAAAGGAAGCCCAAATGAGAGTTCCTAACGTCCCCCGCGGAGATCGCGGTCCGTCGCATACCAAGCATAACAAGAGGAGGACCGCAGGCTCAGTCGGCCTCGGCAGAAGGGTAGCCATCGCAGTAGGCGCGGGCGCTTTTGTCGTTGCCTTGACCGGCGTCGGTGGAGCGACCGTTGCGTCGGCCAGCATCCCGAAGACCCCGCAGCTCAGCGGCAACCTCACGATGAACGTCTTCACGTTCACAACCCCAGTCATGCAGCCGGTTATCGCCGCCTTCGAGAAGCTGTATCCGCACGTGCATATTCACGCCGCCAACGTCGTGAACACGCCGGACACCTACGTCCCGCTGCTGCAGACCGAAAAGCTCGCCGGCAACGAGCCCATGATTGACGAGACGTATGATGTGCTGACGCCGACTCTCGAGGTGAAGCACCTCGTCGCCAACCTTTCGCCAGATCTGGCAGCCGGCAAGCCGTATCCCCTGAGCTACTGGCTCAAGACCTTCGAGGCGTCGTACATCCCACCGCCGGGTGCGCCAGTCGGCGTGGGTCACGCGTATGCGCTCGCCAATGAAGCCGACGCCACCGTCATCATGTACAACGAGAACGAGTTCAAGGCCGCCCATGTTGCCTTCCCCAAGGACGGTTGGACTTGGAACGAGATGCTCCAGGACGCCGCTCGCCTACGGATCGGCTCCGGCGCCTCTCAAACCCAATACGGCATCTGTGAGCGTCCTGACTGGCAGGCCGAGTACAACCCGGTGCTCAAGGCATACGGTGTGACCGCCTTCACCGAGAAGCGGGCAACCTTGGATACTCACGCCGCACTGGAAGCGTGGGCGCTCATGATTGAGCCCATGCTAAACGGCGATGGTGTGCCGGAAGCCCAGCAGCAGGCCGCCAACGGCTCATCGGGCTGCGAACCTTTCTTCGAGTCGGGTGAGGCAGCGATGTCGATTGAAGTGCGTGGCAACCTGCCAGGCCTGCAGCAATCGATCGGCTCGAAGTTCAAGTACAACGTCGTGCCTATGCCCTCGATCAGGGCGAGCAACGGCAGCCAGGTCATCCCGACAGGTGGAGGAAGCCTGGGTTGGTGCCTCGCCCCGAACGCAGTCAACAACCCGATCGCCCTGGCGTTCCTGCACTACCTGTTCTCCGCCAAGGGCCAAGCCGTTGCCGAGAAGACGTTCGGGGTCGTGCCTGCGGTAGCTTCGCTGAATGGACCGAACGCCCTCTGGCGGCACCTCAAGGGTGGTCCCGCGAACAGCGAGGCGTACGTGATCGCAGCCGACACGGCGACGATCGCACCGCAGACCCCTGGCACCGTGTTCACGTTGTCGAACACCGACATCCCGAATGCGGTCACGGCTGCGACCACCGGACATCAGAGCATCTCCACAGCGTTTGGCAAACTTCAAGCAGAGATGAACGCCGCCTACAAGGCGAATAAGTAACAGGTAGCGGCGTCCGCTAACTAGCTGAGACGAGAACGGTCGGCTCGAAGTTGAGTCGACCGTTCTCGTCACGTCGCGTTTGGAGGTGATCGTCTTGTGGACCAGAGAGTCGAAGTTCAAGCGAGGTGACTCGAATGTCTAATCCCTCACTCGCTCAGGTCAGATCCTCACCTGTGGCCGCCGGCCGTCGCACTGCCCGTCGCGACGGTCTCGCAGCTGCGTTGATGATGGGCCCCAATCTGCTGCTGTTCACGGTCTTCATCGTCGTGCCCGTGGTTGGCGGTCTCTATCTCAGCTTCACGACCTGGGACATCACCAACGGATGGCCTAAATGGGTGGGGCTCGCGAACTACCGCACTATGTTCGCCGACCCTCTCGTATGGCGGTCCGTCGAGACGACTCTGAAGTTCATCGTCCTCGGTGTCGTGCCGACGGTCTTCATCTCGCTGGGGCTGGCGATGTTGATCAATTTCCGCTTCCGCTTCGTAAGCGCGGTTCGGTCGCTCTACCTCATTCCTGCTGCCATGTCATTCGCGGCGTCCGCTGTCGTCTGGCGGTACCTCTTCCTGGACGGTCCCGGCTTCGGCGTCATCGACTATGTGATCTCCCAATTCGGGGTCACGCCGCCCAACTGGCTCGCGAGCACGACCTGGTCGTTGCCGGCCCTGGACATCATCACCGTGTGGCTCAGCCTACCCACGGCGACCGTCCTGTACCTCGCCGCTCTGCAGCGCATCCCGGCTTCGGTGATCGAGGCTGCCACGCTCGACGGCGCTGGGCCGGTCCGACGGTTGCGCTACATCATCTGGCCCGGCGTGCGCTATATGACGCTGCTTGTGGCGATCGTCGCCTTGCTCGCTTTTACGAACGGCTCGTTCGACCTCGTGAATATCCTTACCAAGGGCGACCCGCTGTACGCGACGCAGACCCTGATCTACTACATCTACGAAAACGCCTTCGCGTACGGTTTGTTCGGCTACGCGGCGGCACTGTCAGTTCTCCAAATCTCGATACTCGGCGGCATCCTTGTGATCCTCCGCCTCCTTTCGAGACTGGTTAGGCGATGATTCCTTTCGCGAGAACCCGACGCTCCACCCGGATCGTATTCGCCGTGGTGGTTGGGCTGCTGCTCTCGGCGCCGCTCCTCTACATGCTGGCGGGCTCGCTGATGTCCGATACCCAGCTGTCGATCCAACCGCCCCAGGTGATTCCGAGCTCGCTCCACTTCGGGAACTACGTAGACGCCTTTTCGGGCATGACCCAGGTAATCCAGCTACGCAGCTTTGTCAACTCAGTCATTTTCACCGTCGGCGCCGTCGGACTCCAGTGGATGCTTTGCGTCAGCGGCGGGCTCGTCGTCGCAAAGATGCGGTTCAGGTCGCGAAACGTGATCACGATCCTGTTGGCGATTTCGTTGTTTATTCCGATAATCACCACTCTGATCCCGACCTTCATCGTCACCTACAAGCTGCACCTGATCAACACCTATCCCGGTCTGATTCTCCCAATCGCCGCCCAGACAGGTTTCGGCACCCTGCTGTTCCGCCAATACATCAGTCAGATTCCCGAAGAGCTGTTCGACGCGGCCCGCATCGATGGAGCCAATTGGTGGATCATCCTCCGGCGCCTCGTGATACCGCTCGCAAAGCCGGCCACAGCGGCGTATCTGGCGATTTCGGTACTGACGGCCTGGAACATGTACTTATGGCCGCTGGTGGCCGCAGAGGGAGGATCGCTGCAAGTGCTCACCCAGACGCTTGCGAGCGCCGGCACCACGGGCCAAGGGGAGATCACCCCGCAGAATGTCATCTTCGCATCCGTCGTGATCGTGACCTTGCCCATGATTCTCGTGTTCATCGCCGTACAGCCCAGTTTTGTCAGGGGCCTTACGGGTTCGGGGGTGGAGTGAGTGACATCCCGCTGTCTTTCATCGAGATCGTCGACCTCGTGCGGTTGCGCCTCTTCCAGTGCCGCAGCGCGGCGCCCTCGGCAGCCAACTCGTGAACGGTCCCCGACGGACCGCCAGCGGGATCACGGCGGACGGCTGCTTGGACTCTGTCCGCGACGGTGCGCGAGGCGATCTCGGCCACAGGCAAGGAGCGTGCAGCGAGGAGACAGACGTTGTCTAACGGGTTGAGCAGGGGGTTCGCCGGCTCTTCGGCGGTGGTTACCGGCGCGGGCCGGGGGATCGGGACTGCCATCGCAAAGGGACTAGCTCGCAACGGAGCGCATGTCGTACTCAACGGCCGGCATGCCGAGACGCTGGAGGCGGTACGTAATGAGATCGTCGCCGAGGGTGGCTCGGCCGACTATTGCGTCGGGGACGTGACCGACATGGCTCACCTCGAAGAGTTGATGGCGCTGGCAGCAGGCGTGGGTCTTCTCGAGATCCTCGTGAACAACGCCGGCATCGCGGGCCCGACCGCCCCCTTGATCGACGTCACCCTGGCGGACTGGAACGAGACGATCGCTGTCAACCTGACAGGGGTCTTTCTCGCCTGCAAGGCAGCCTTGCCCTACCTGCTCCGAGCCGAGCACGCCAAGATCGTCAACATCGGCTCAGTTACGGGGAAACAGCCGTTGCCGAACCGGACGCCCTATGCGGCGGCAAAGATGGGTGTAGTCGGCCTGACGCGGACGCTCGCGCACGAGGTAGGTCCGAGCGGAATCAGCGTGAACCTTGTATCTCCCTGGCTGGTCGAAGGTGACCGTCTCGGAGAGGTCCTGTCCTCCATGTCCAAACAGCGCGGGCTCACGCCAGACGAGCTTCGTGCCGAGATGACCGGAGGAACCGCCTTCAAGCGAACGGTCACCGAGGCTGACGTCGTCGAGACGGTGTTGTTCCTCTGCTCGGCCGCCGCGAATAACCTCACCGGACAAGACATCAACGTCGCCGCGGGCGCGGTCATGTACTAATCTGCGCAAGGGCTGAAAGGTTTCAATGGACGAGCGGGGAGGCACGCCTGTGGACCGTCTCTCGATAGGCCTCGTCGGCTGTGGGGGTATGGGTCGGAGGCATTTGCTTGCCTACAAGGCGCTCCACGACGTCGGCGCCTATGAGTTTGAGGTGTTGGCTGTCTGTGATCCGCGCCGCTCCGTCGCCGACGAGGCCGCCGACCTGGCGGGGGAGTTCTTCGGACGACGCCCTGCCGTCTTCTTCGACCACGCCGAGCTGATCGCGAGCCAGGCGGTCCGGGCACTCGACGTGGTAACGGATCCTTCCGCCCACCACGTCGTGGCGGTTCCTGCGCTCAGGGCCGGCCTGCACGTCATCTGCGAGAAACCGCTCGGCATCACCGTTCGTGCTTGCCGGGAGATGGTCGATGCGGCGGCTGACTCCGGGACGGTGCTCGCGACGGCCGAGAACTACCGGCGTGACGGGCCCAACCGCCTGGCCCGCGCGGTGCTCGAACAGGGGCTGCTGGGCGAGGTGCACCTCATGATCGAGACGCACGTCGGCGGTGACGACGCCGTCGTGATCAGCCCATGGCGCCACATTCGCGAGTCAGGTTCGATCGCGCTCGACATGGGCGTGCACTACACCGATATCTTCCGGTATTACTTGGGCGAGCTCGAGAGCGTCTCCGGCTCCGCCTTCGTCGCCGAGCCGTTGCGGGTTCTCGCAGCGGGCAGTTCTTCTCCGGTCGCCGGTATAGAGGAGGTCTCGCCCGGCCTCATCCGCGCGACCGGAGAGGATTCGCTCGTGGCTCTCTACCGGACGACGTCTGGGGTTCCCATTCAACTTGCCTACGTGCCGTCCGGATCCGGTCGCCGGTGGAACCAGCGCAGCGTGCACGGCCGTCGAGGGTCGATGTCGGTTCCGCAAGATCGCTCCGGCGGAGCGGTTGTTGTCGAGATTGCAGGCCGGACTCTCAGCGGCGGGGACCTGCGAGCAGAGCTCGGCGGCTTCAATCTGGACCCGCTGGCGGCGTTGCTCTTCGGCTCGGTGGGAGCTGAATACGAGCTCTCCGCCGCCGCCGCCGACGCTGCCACCGTCGGCATCGAGCTCGACGACTTCGCCCGTGCTGTCTCGGCTCACGGCCAAGCCGAGGTCGACGGACTCGGCGGCCTGTTGTCCGTCGCCGCAGCCTGGGCGGTGGCCGAATCCGATACGCGCGGGGGACTCGTCCGCATCGCCGACGTCGCCGACGGAACCGTCAGTACGGCCCAGGATCCTGTGGACGCCGTCATCGGTCTCATGCCGAAAACGATTGGGGCGCCGGCATGACTGCGGAGGCTTCCGCCCTCCTTGCCGTGCCGTTCAAGCAGTGCGCCGTAGTCGTTCGCGATCTCGACGAGGCCGTGGCTCAATGGGTAGAGCAGCTCGGGATCGGACCCTGGACCGGCTACCGGCTCGAGCCGCCGATCCTCAAGGACATGCGGTACCACGGCGAAGACGTAGAGTTCTCCCTCCGACATGCACTCGCCTGGCAGGGCGAGCTCCAGTTCGAGCTCGTCCAGCCGCTCGACGGGCCAAGTATCTTCGCCGACCACCTCGGCGTTCACGGCGAGGGCTTGCATCACGTCGGAAAGTATGTGACGGATCACGCTGCAGCGGTTGCCGAGGCACAGGCAGCCGGCTTTCGGCTGCTCCAAAGTGCCAGAGGATTCGGAGCCGAAGGAGACGGCGCCTTCGCCTACTTCGAACCGCCGGGCGTCGGCGTGATCATCGAGCTCATCGAGGCTCCTCGTGTCCGGATCCAGCCGGAATTCGTTTACCCTCCCAACGGCGGTTGACGGAACCACTGCTGGACAGAGCGAAGCGGCTTCGGTCGGGAGGAGCAACCCAACCATGCGAATTGATTCTGTGGAGGCCTTTCCTGCGGCCGACGCCTGCTATGTCCGAGTAATTGCCGACGACGGAACCTCCGGCATCGGCGAGTCGACCTATTTCGGTTGGCCGACGGCCGTGGCCGAGATAGTCCGCTCGTTCGGGGCCTATCTGACGGGCCGCGACCCTCTTGATGTCGAGCATCACTGGCTGGCTCTGTATCGGGCACTCAGCTTTCGGGGCATGGCGGTCACGGGAGCTATCAGCGCCCTCGACCAAGCGCTCTGGGATCTGAAGGGCAAGCATTTCGAGGTGCCTGTCTGGCAGCTTCTGGGCGGCCGGGCTCGCGACGCTGTGCGCGCGATGAGGGTGGTGGACACTGGTTCGCTCGAGCAGGTCGTCGAGAGCGCCCGCGCCGGCGTCGAGGAGGAGGGCTATACGGCGCTAAAAATCTTGCTTTTCCAGAATGAGCACCATGCGATGCGCCAGGCGGCCCGAATCGATGACCTTGTCACCAGGTTCGCCGCCATCCGGGAGACCGTGGGGTGGCATATCGATCTCGGGGTGGAACTTCATCGCAATATGACGGCCGCAGACGCCGAGCTCCTCTGCGGCGAGATTGCCCGTTTCCGCCCGCTCTTTGTCGAGGACCCGATTCCGCCCGACAGCGTCGCCGCCCTGCGCGCGTTTGCCGCCAAAGTGAACGTCCCGGTGGCGGCAGGCGAACGCAGCACGACGATCTGGGAGTTCGCCGAGTATCTGGAGCGGCCCGGAGTCGCATACGTCCGTCCCGACGTCGGCATCGCCGGCGGCATCACGCACGTGAGGAAGATCTGCGCTCTGGCGGAGTCCTTCCACGCCGGCATCCTCCCTCACGCCGTGCCATCTGGACCCGTTGCGGTGGCGGCACATGTCCAGCTCGGAATGTGTGTTCCGAACTGGGAACTGCAGGAGCATGTGCCGCAGACTGAAGCTCGTTGGACCGACATCGTGGACCACGTGATTGAAGTGCGAGACGGCTACCTGGTCGCACCGGAACGGGTGGGGATCGGTATCGAGCTGGATGTTGCCGGGCTCGCTCAGTATCCATCGGGCTCGAGAGACCTGTTCTCCCACCTGCCTCTCCGTGAGGACGGTTCCGTGGCAATTCGATGAGCGCGCACGACCCTCGTGAAGACCGACGCAAACAGGTCGGACTCGCCTGTAACGAAGACGTACGTCGGGTGTACATCGATCCAGCCGACATTGCCCGCTTGCAGGCGGTTGCGGACTTCTCCTACCGAGCGTTCAGTGGCGTCTCCGATCTGTTGGTCGCCGCCGCTCGCGACCCCGATGCCGAGGCCGAGCTGGCCGAGTTCGCCGCCACCCTCGACGCGCTCGTGGTCTGCCACGGTGCGCCGCTCGTCAGCTCTGACGTTCTCGACCAAGCCCCTTCACTCTCACTTGTGGGCGAGCTCGAGGGCGACAGATTCGGCCTCAGGCTCGACGTTTCGGCCGCGCAACGCCGGGGGGTACGCGTCGTCGACACGTCAAACGGTTCGTCCTGGCCCACCGCAGAGTGGGCGCTCGGCTTGGCGCTCGTCGGGTTGCGGAATGCCGGAGCTCTCTTTCGCCGGATCATTAACCACGAGCCGAGCTTCGTTCTGTCAAATCTGAGGTCGGGGCCGGGCTTCGACCGGGCTGAGCTCAGGCACAAGCGCATCGGCATGATCGGCTTCGGCCATGTGGCGCGCTGCCTTGTCGATCTGCTGCGGCCCTTCGAGGTAGATGTCCGGGCGTTCGACCCCTTCGTATCGAGGGAGTTGGCCGAAGCGTATGACGTTGGGTTCGCCACCCTCGACAGTGTCCTCTCGGCCGACGTTGTGTTCGTGCTCGTGCCCCACACCCCCACAACCGAAGGGATGCTCGGTGCGGCCGAGCTCGACCTACTTCGCCCGGGAAGTGTCTTCGTGAATGTGTCTCGAGGCAAAGTGGTCGACACAACGGCGCTCATTGCCCGGCTGGAGCGGGGCGACGTCGTCGCCTGTCTCGACGTCTTCGATCCCGAGCCTATGCCGCTCGACTCGCCGGTAGCCGACATGTCGAACGTCTTCCTCTCGCCGCACGTCGCCGGCGTGACCGAGGAGAGCCGCCGCCGCTTCTTCTCGCTCATGGTTGACGACTGTCTGCGTCACTTTGCAGGTATCGAGCCGTGGTTCGAGCTCACACCCGAGCTTGTCCGGCTGCGCACCTCGCCACGATCCCGCGGCGCGCAGTCGTCTAGCCCGTAGACGGGTCCGCACCCCGCCCGCCGTCGCGGGCACCTGCCAGTCGGTCGTCTTCTGGCGGGTCGGACGACCCAGTCAGCCAGCCGCTTGCCCCGTCGTGAGTATGCCGCGCAGGGTGTCGCCGAGAACGAGACCGAGATCATCTCCGGTGAGGAACTGACAGTGCGAGCGCACAACCTCCAGGGACTGCCGAAATGTGCAGTACCGCTTGGAGGCGGGGAAATCCGAACCCCAGCAGAGTCGACCGGGTCCATAGGCGTCGAAGATGCGGGCAAGGACGGCTACTGCATCCGCCCAGGGATAGTCCCAATTCAACTCAGCCGAATAATGGAATCCCGCCACCTTGACGTAGATGTTCGAAATAGCTGCCGAGGCGAGCACCTGCCGCAGGCCGGCGGAGTCCGGGCCCTCAGCGGCTCGCACGCCCGCAAGGCTCTGGCAAAGCACCGGGACGCTCGGGTGCCGGCGAGCGAGCACCGAAAGGTCAGCATGCCAGTCGGGACCCGCTCCCAGGCTGACCATGAAACGGCGCTCGGCTGCAAGTCCGAACAAGGCGTCTGCGTCGTCACTCAGGAGCCATCCGTCGTTGCAGTCACCGAGGTAATGGGCGAAGCCGGCAAGCTCGTAGCGGTCGTCGAGAGCGCGCAACCGGTCGGCGCTGCCCGGCAGGTGATAGGTGGTGTGCCACGTGCAATCGAGATCAGCCAGGACGTGTAGCCGATCGGGATGGCGCTCTCGGGCGAAGGCAACGTAGTCGAGGTTGTCCGCATTGCTCTCGATCGACGCGCATAGGACGGTTGCCTGTTCGACACCGTTCGTGTCCATCTCGAACAGGAGCTGATCGACCGTTCCTCGGGAATCCTCGTCCGGGACGAGCGGTGAGTAGGGCCATCGCCGCCAGGCATGGCAGTGGCTGTCGAGGATCGTGCCCCCGACGTCACGAAAGCCGTCCATCCGCACATGCCAGAATTTAGCTGGTCAATCGCCGACGGGGCTGTATCGTTTCAATCGCGACCGCGCGGTCGTGGACTGACGCGCCACAAGTTCGGGCTCGAAGTGGATATCCCGGTGCTGATGGTCCGGGTTGACTGTCTCGTCGATGAGAAGCTGAGCGGCCGCCCGACCGAGTTCGTACTTCGGTTGGCGGATCGAGGTGAGTGCCGGCGAGAGCATGGCCGCGAAATCGGCGTCGTCGTATCCGACGACGCTCACGTCCCGGGGCACCCGCACGCGGTGTTGGGCCAACACCCGCAGGACGGTGAAAGCGACCTGGTCGTTCAAGCTGACGATGCCGGTAGGCCTGTCGGGAATAGCCAGGAACTTTTCTACGATTGCCTCAGCCTGCTCGAAGGCGGTGACCGGGTCGATCGTGTACTCGCTGATGCTGTCGTCGACATCAAGGCCGGCTCGCCGGGCTGCCCGACGTAGCCCACGGCGCCGTTCCGAGCATTGCGATAGATGGAGCGGTCCATTGATGAAGACGATGTGACGGTGGCCCAGGTCGAACAGGTGCCTCCCGGCCAGCTCGCCGCCGCGCGCATGATCAACCGAAACAGAGCAAAATTCACCGTCAGTGCTCTTCCTGTCCAACAGCACGGCCGCCGTACCTCGATCTCGCAGCGTCTGGAGATGGCGAATGCTGCGGCTTGCCGGCGTGATCACGATGCCTTGGACTCGCTGCTCCTCGAGCAGGCGGAGGTAGCGGGCCTCGCGATCATGGGAACCGTCGGTGGAGCACACCACCACGGCGCAGCCCTGCTCGTGAACCGAGTCCTCGACGCCCCGTATGGAACCCGTCGAGAACGGGTCCGAGGCATCGAGCACAACTGCCCCAAAGCAGCGGCTGTGACCACCCCTCATCTGATGAGCGGCTGAGCTCCGTACGAACCCGAGCCGTTCGATCACCTCGCGGACTCTGGCAAGGGTCTCAGGCGCCACGCGGTCTGGCCGGTTCAGCACGTTGGAGGCGGTGCCGAGTCCCACCCCTGCTTGTTCGGCCACGTCGCGGATCGTCACGCGAGCGAGCGCGTTGCGCCGATCGCCGCCGCCGTTCAAGGAAGCGGATGGCGACTTCGGAGTGTACTTGCTGCGCTGCGCCAACGGTCTCCTTGCACGGACCTAGGCGTGTCACCCAGGGAGTACCTGACGGTTACTGAAACCTGATTTCAGGATAGCGCGACGGGCTGCGTCGCCGGCCCTCCCTCTGGCAGTCGTCACGCGCCGACGGGCGGTTCGAGTTCGTCGAGGGCTTGCGGCCTGACGCCCGTGCGAGCGACCTCCCATTGCGGAGACGCCCCTTTGGTCAGGCCAGACCGAGGCTCACCATCCGCTCGAGAGATGGCTGGAGGAGTTCGAGGGTGATTCCGTCGGGATCGTGGAAATAGCAGGCGAAACCCCCTGCATTGGCGCCTTCTGTGATGTTGACGGGGGGGTTCCGAAAGGTGACGCCCGCTTCGGTCATGCGGGCATACCGCGAGTGGATATCGGTCACCATGAGCGCAAGGTGGGCGCAGCCGACGTCGTTGGTGGGCAGGTCGGCGCGCCGGTCTCCTCTTGGTGTGACGTACTCCACCAGTTCCAGCATGTGCGTCGAGCGTGCCGGTAGCACGCCGGGAACCACGAGTTGGGCCACTTCGAGCACCGCTCCGGGAAAGCCGACCAGGGTCTGGGTATAGGCGTTGTCCTGCCGCTGGCGATGCACGAGCTCGAGGCCTAGCAGGCGCGTGTACCAGTCGATCGAGCGGTCGATGTCGCTCACGGTGAACGAGAAGTGGAAGACATCCGCTATCACGGTTTTCCTTTCCAGCAGACGCCGGCGCCTTCGGCGCGGGGGAGCTTGTCACGACATCAGAGGAATCGGCTCTTCGAGCAGTGCCCGCAAAGACTGCAAGAACGCGGCGGCGTGAGCGCCATAGACGATGCGATGGTCGCACACCATGCCGACCGTAAGAATCGTCTCCTGCGCTTCGCCCAAGTTGGCAGAGCCGGGATGCAGAGCGCCCACGCTCAAGATCGCCGCCTGCGGCGGATTTAACAACGGCGTGAAGCGGGTGACGCCGAACATCCCAAGATTGGAAACAGTGAACGTTCCTGGCTTGAGGTCTGCGAGCGTGAGAGTTCCTGCTCGCGATCGCTCCACGAGGTCGCGGCTCCTCGCCGCCAGCGCCGCCAGCGAGAGTTCGTCGACGCTCTCGATGGTGGGCACGAAAAGGTCGACTCCCACAGCGATCGCAAGAGAGATGTCGATCGTGTCGTGGTGGAGCATCTCGTCCCCGTCAAGGCTGGCGTTGAGACGTGGATGCTCGCGCAGCACGAGGGCGGCTGCCTTGACGACGATGTCGTTCAGGGAAGGGACAGGGACCACGATTGTGCCGAGTTGTTCCCTGAGCCGGAGCGCCTGGGTCATGACGATGTCGATTTCCACGTAGAAGGTTGGCACTGAGCCCGCCTGCGTCATCCGCTGGCCCACGATCCGTTCACGCCGCGTGAGTGCCCGCCTGTTCTCGTTGAACGAGGGCTCCGCCGTGGCGGCTGGTCCAACGGCTGCGGCACTTGACTTCGTCGGCCGCCGGCCGCTTACGCTTCCGGCCGCAGCCGCCACATCCTCTCTCAGAACTCGCCCGCCGGAACCTGTTCCGACAACTACAGCGAGGTCGACACCCAGCTCTAGGGCAAGGCGGCGTGCAACCGGCGAGACATTGGGTGTGTCGTTTCGAGGAGCGGCCGTTGACGAGGCGGCCCCTTCCGGACGCTTGTCATCTTCGGTCGCCTCCGTCTGGTCGAGATCGGCGCCTGTGGCCATCGAGAGCGATGCGGCTTGGCCGGTTGCGGAGGCTTCGATGGATGCAATGGGCATTCCGACCTCGAAGGTCTCGCCTTCTCCACCGAGGAGACGGATCGTGCCGTCGTGCTCCGCCTCGAAGACCATTGTCGTCTTGTCGGTGTCGATCTCTACGATGGACTCTCCGCGGGAGACGCGCTCGCCATCGTGCTTCAGCCACCGCACGATCGTGCCCTCGGCCATCGAGTCCGACAGTCGCGGCATGAGTACGGGGAACGCTTCGGCCATCTCGAGTTCGCCGTCAGTAGGCCATGGTCAGGCGGGCAGCTTCGAGTATCCGCTCCGGGCTCGGGAGCCACGCCGCTTCGAGATCCGCCGCGAACGGAATCGGCGTCTCGTCGCCACCGACGATGAGAGGGGGCGCATCGAAATCCTCGAATCTCGATCCGACGAGAGCGGCGATCATCGTGGCGCCCCAACTCCCACCGAATGAGCACTCCTGCACGCAGAGGAGTCGTTTCGTTTTCACCACGCTGTTTGCCACCGTTTCGAGGTCGAACGGAACCATGGTTCGCGGGTCGATGACCTCGGCCGAGATCCCCTGCTCAGCAAGGACGGCGGCGGTTTCAAGCGCACGGTGAAGCATGAGTTGACTCGCAACGAGCGTGAGGTCGGAGCCGTCGCGGACGAGCTTGGCTTGCCCGATCGTCGCCGGGTCATGGCCTTCGAGAGGACCGGTGATGTTGTAGAGGTGCTTGTGCTCCAGATAGAGCACTGGGTTTGGGTCGCGGATCGCCTCGCGCAGCAGCGAGTAGGCGTCAGCCGGCGTGGAGGGGGCGACGATCTTCAGCCCGGGGATGTTCAAAAACCAGTTCTCGACCGACTGCGAGTGCTGTGCTCCGAAGCCGCCACCGGCTCCGTTCGCCATCCGCACCGTCACGCCTACGCTCACTTGGCCGTTTGTCATGTAGCGATACTTCGCGAGCTCGTTGGCGATCTGGTCGAAGCACACTCCGGCAAAGTCGGCGAACATGATCTCGATGACGGGCTTGAGTCCCCGCGCAGCGGCTCCTATGGCGCAACCGACGATCGCCTGCTCGGAGATGGGCGTGTCGAGTACACGCCGGGGCCCGAAGCGTTCCTGCAAGCCCTCGGTGGCCTTGAACACGCCGCCGGCAGCCCCGACGTCCTCGCCGAACAGAAGGACGCTGTCGTCCGCCTCCATCTCGTCGGCGAGAGCCTTGGCGACGGCCTGCCGGTACGTGACACTAGTCATATGAGGACGTTGTCAAAGCGGGTTTCGACATCGGGCTCGGGCCACGACTTGGCTCGCTCGAGGGCGTCGCTGATCTCTCCGGTGACCGCGTCCTGCACCTGTTGTAGCCGACTGGGGTCCAGACCTGACTCGAGTAACTGTCGTTCCAGCAACACGAGCGGGTCGCGGGCGACCCACTCCTCGAGCTCTCCCGCCGGTCTGTACTTGGCGGGATCGGATCGGGAATGGCCGACCTGGCGATATGTCAGCGCCTCGATCAGCGTTGGGCCGAGTCCGCTTCTCGCCCGCTCGACTGCTGCTTGTGCCGTCGCGTGCACCGCGAAGACATCGTTGCCGTCGACCACGACGCCGGGCATCCGATACGAGGCCGCCCGGTCGGCCAGACGCTCGATCGGCGTCGTCGACCGATATGGAGAATATTCGCCGTAGAGATTGTTCTCGCAGACGAAGATCGTGGGCGTCTTCCAGACGGATGCAAGATTCATCGCTTCGTGGAAAGCGCCAATGTTGGTTGTCCCATCGCCGAAGAAGCAGACGCTGACGAAGTCGTCTTCGAGGTAACGGGAGGCGAACGCCAGGCCGACAGCGATCGGTAGGTGCGCCCCGACGACGGCGAAGGAGCCGTAGGCGCCGATGCTCACGTCGGTGAGGTGCATCGAGCCGCCCTTGCCTCCGCAGAGGCCTTTCGCCTTGCCCATGATCTCACCGAAAACGGCGTCCGGTTGGGCCCCCATGGCGAGCACCGCTCCGTGCCCGCGGTAGGTGCACGTCATCGTGTCGCCCTGCATCAGTGCGGCGCACACTCCGACGGCGACTGCTTCCTGCCCCTGACAGAGATGCGTGGTGCCCCGCACAAGCCCCTGGGTGAACATTCGCTGCACCTCGTCCTCGAGGGCGCGTATCCGAAGCATCTGTTCGAAGTACCCAAGGCCGAGCTCTCCGGCGTCCCGGCCAGGGCCAGCGGCATGTGCTGTCATTTCGATGCTCCTCGTGGCAGTCTCGATTTAGCGCTCGTGTCGCCCCGGAGGGCTGCTTCGGTAGCGGCGCGCCGTGTCTTTCGCAGGAGGCTCTGCTGTTCCGCACTGAAGCGCTGCGACGGAGCGGCGACGGCGAAAGCTCCGAGAACGCTGCCCCCCTGGAGAATCGGAACGGAAAGGCACGACAGACCGTCGGCGAATTCCTCACAGTCCGTGGCGAACTTCATCTCCCGAATGCGCTCGAACTCGGCATCGAGGCTCGGTCGCGTCGTGAGCGTCTTGCTGGTCAGCCGAGACGGAGGGTGCAACGCCAAGTACTCATCTCGCTGCGACGGCGGCGCCAGAGCAAGGAGGAGCTTGCCCGTCGCCCGAGCGTGGGCATGACCATAGAGCCCGATCTGAACGTCCGGGACTCGTACGGCTCGAGTGCCCTCGACGCCCGCCAAAATCCTGATATCGCCTCCGCGCCAGGCAGCAAGGTAAGCCGTCTCACCGGTCGAAGCGGCGAGTTCTGCAAGGGCGCGCTGCCAATGGATAGGTACGGCCTGCTCGCGCACGAACGCCGCAGAGAGGGCACCGATCCTCGGTCCCATGTAGTAACGGTGCGCAGCGTCCTTCTCCAGCAATCCCTCCTGAGCGAGGGTGCTCAGGACGTGGTGAACCGTCGGCACGGGAACTTCGAAGGCTCGCGCCACCTCGGTGGCGGTGGCGCCTTCGTTCTCGGCAATCCACAGCAACCAACGCGCAGCACGCGCAACCGACCGCACGGTCGTGCCACTCGGGGCAGGAGATTTCATATAGTGAAAATAACTTTCATGATTCTGATGCTCTACTTATTACTTGCCGGACGGCGCACTTGTCAACGCCCTCACAGCTAAAGGTGTTCTCGGACTCGAGCCCTGTGCCCTCGGGTGCAGAATCGGTTGACTTCAGCCTCGCTAGGCGATTAAGTTTAGTGCTTCAACGAAGTAGCCAAGGAGGCCATCGGTGCTGACGCCGACCCGCGATGATCGCTTCTCCTTTGGACTCTGGACTGTCGGCTGGCAAGCCAGAGACACGTTCGGCGATCCGACCCGCGACCCGCTCGATGCGGTGGAAGCCGTCACTCGGCTCGCCGAGCTCGGCGCCTACGGCGTGGCGTTCCACGACGACGACCTCGTGCCGTTCGGCTCAGCCGAGTCTGAGCGCGAGCGCCGAGTCAAGCGGTTCACCGACGCTCTGCAGGCGACCGGCCTTGTGGTGCCGATGGTCACGACCAATCTCTTCACCCATCCGGTCTTCAAGGATGGAGCCTTCACGAGCAATGACCGAGGCGTCCGCCGCTACGCCCTGCGCAAGGTCATGCGCAATCTCGATCTTGCTGCCGAGCTCGGTGCCGAGACCTACGTGTTCTGGGGCGGACGCGAAGGCTCTGAGACCGACGCCGGCAAGGACGTCCGGTCGGCGCTGGATCGCTATCGAGAGGCCCTCGACCTCCTCGCGGAGTTCGTCATCGACCGGGGTTACGACATTCGGTTTGCGATCGAGCCGAAGCCGAACGAACCCCGCGGAGACATCTTGTTGCCGACGGTGGGCAGCGCCCTGGCATTCATTTCGAGCCTCGAGCATTCCGAGATGGTGGGACTGAATCCGGAGGTCGGCCATGAGCAGATGGCCGGGATGAACTTTGTTCACAGCATTGCCCAGACGCTGTGGCACGGGAAGCTCTTCCACATCGACCTCAACGGTCAGCACGGTCCGAAGTACGACCAGGACCTCGTGTTCGGCCATGGGGATCTGCTGAGCGCCTTCTTCCTCGTCGACCTTCTGGAGAACGGCGGCCCCGGAGGGGGCCGTGCCTACGACGGCCCTCGGCACTTTGACTACAAGCCGCTCAGAACGGAGGACGAGGCTGGCGTCTGGGCTTCGGCCGCCTCCAACATGCAGACATACCTGTTGCTAAAGGAACGGGCAGCAGCGTTCCGAGCGGATCCCGCCGTCCAGGAAGCCTTGCGTGCGAGTCAGGTCGGCGAGCTCGCCGCCCCAACACTTGGAGTGGCCGAGACCTATCTCGGCCTGCTCGCTGACCGGTCCGCCTTCGAGGAGTTCGACCTCAAGACAGTGGCCCTTCACGGCTACGGCTTTGCCCATCTCGATCAGCTTGCCGTCGAGCACGTTCTGGGCGCTCGGTGACCACCCAGCGGCGGACGGCCCAGCAGCGCACGACCTAGCCACGGCGTTCAGGCGGTCCGGTTGTGACACTCGTCGCCGGCGTGGACTCGTCCACCCAATCATGCAAAGTCGTGCTCCGTGACGCCGCCACGGGCGACCTCGTTCGCCGAGGCTGGGCACCGCACCCGGACTCGACCGAAGTTGATCCTGAGAGTTGGTGGGACGCCCTTCAGAGTGCTCTAGCGGCCGCCGGAGGCCTTGACGATGTCACCGCCATTTCGATTGCCGCCCAGCAACACGGAATGATCTGCCTCGACGAAGCCGGCAAGGTCGTTCGTCCTGCGCTCTTGTGGAATGACACTCGATCGGCGCCAGCGGCTAAAGAGCTCGTCGAAGAACTCGGCGCCGAGGCATGGGCGCAAGCCATCGGAAGCGTGCCGGCAGCGGCCTTCACCGTTACCAAGCTCCGGTGGCTTGCCGAGAACGAGCCGGAGAGTGCTCGCCGCACAGCCGCGATCTGTCTTCCCCATGACTGGCTCACGTGGCGGTTGCTCAGCTCCCAGCACCGCCATGGCCTGACGATCGAATCGCTCTGCACCGATCGCAGCGATGCGAGCGGAACGGGCTACTGGTCGCCTATCACCGGCGACTACCGCTTAGAGCTGCTGGAACGAGCGCTCGGACGCGTTGTCGCCGTCCCGAGGGTCCTTGAGCCGGCGGAGAGTCCCGGCGAGCGAGACTCCCTCCGCGTCGGGGCTGGCGCCGGGGACAATGCCGCCGCCGCGCTCGTCGTCGGACATACGGCAGGCGACATCATCGTGTCCGTCGGTACCTCGGGCACAGCGTTTGCCAGCTCCGACGTATTGACACCGGACAGCTCCGGCACCGTTGCTGGTTTCGCCGACGCGACGGGGCGCTTCCTGCCTCTTGTTTGCACCCTCAACGCGGCCCGTGTCCTCGAGGCAGCGGCTCGCATCGTTGGTGTCGATCAACGAGGACTCTCCGATCTGGCATTGTCCGCACCACCGGGAGCAGATGGATTGGTGCTGCTCCCATATCTCGAAGGAGAGCGGACGCCCAATCTTCCTGATTCGGCAGGCGAGTTGCACGGCCTCCGCCACAAGACAGCCACTCCCGCCCACCTTGCCCGGGCGGCAGTAGAGGGCGTGCTCTGCGGTCTCGCAGACGCACTGGATGCTGTCGAGATGCATGGCGTGCGAGCTGAACGCGTGCAGTTGATTGGTGGCGGGAGCCAGTCCGAGGCCTTGCGGCAGATCGCGCCCTCGATCTTCGGGCGACCAGTCGTCGTGCCTCCGCAGGGCGAGTATGTTGCCGACGGCGCCGCCTTCCAAGCGAAGTGGGTGCTCGATTCCGGGCGCATACCTCCATCTTGGCCATCGGGTGAGTTGCTTCGATTCGATGACATTCCGCGGCCTGACGTCCGAGATCGGTACGCGGAGCTTCGCGACAGGGCTGTCGGTCGTGCTCGTTCGGACGGAACGAGGCTGAACAATGCCTGAGAGCTCGTCGCACCGGGCACAGCGCCCGGCTGAGCGGAGGCCCACAGTTCCGAGTGCGCCGGCTCGTCAACAGTTGTTGAAGCGACAAAATCTCGCCTTTGTGCTTCGGCAGATCGCAGCCGGGCGAGGGCTCTCGCGCGCCCAAGTGGCCGCCCACACCGGCCTCACTAAGGCCACCGTGTCGACGCTTGTCGATGCACTGATGGACGCTCAATTAGTCGCCGAGAACGACCCAGCGCGCGGCCTCATCGGACGCCCGGGCAGCCCCCTCAACCTGAATCCGCAAGGACCGGCCGGCCTCGGCATCGAGATCAACGTCGACTATGTCTCCCTGTGCGTGGTTGACCTCACCGGAGCTGTCCGTTGCCGTCAGACGATCGTGGGCGACAATCGTTTGCTTCGGCCCGAGGTCGTGCTTCGCCGGGCCAGCCGGGCGGCGGGCCGTATCTCTGCCAAGGCTGACGCGGCGGGCCTCTCCGTAGCCGTCCTCGGCGTAGGTGTGCCTGGGCTCGTGGACTTTGAAGGCATCCTCCAGCGGGCGCCCAACCTTCTCGGATGGCGGGGCATACCGGTCGCAGAAGTCATTGCCGATTCGCTCGACCGGCCCTTGCGGTCGGTGCATTGTGACAACGAGGCGAATCTCGCCGCACTTGGTGAGCGTTGGTTTGGCCTCAGGGATGATCTAGAGGACTTCGTTCTCGTCTCTGGTGAGATCGGCATAGGGGCCGGCATCGTCATCGGCGGCGAGCTGTTTCGTGGCGTCCGCGGACTCGGCGGGGAGCTCGGTCATGTGACTGTGGATCCGAACGGCTTGGCATGTAGTTGTGGCGGCCGCGGCTGCCTAGAACGTGTCGCAGGATTGCAAGCCCTCCTCGCAGCAGCACGGTTGCCGACAGACATCGGGACCGCGATCGGCAGCCCAGAAGGATCGGCGTCGGCCTTGGAGCGGCAAGCGCTCGCAGGCGACACGGCAACGATCCTTGCGCTCGAGAAGGCAGGGACTTCACTCGGCATCGCGCTCTCATCCCTTCTCAACGTCCTGGATCTGCCGACCGTGGTCCTCGGGGGTCTGTTCGCTACTTTGGCGCCATGGCTGGCGGACACCCTCGCCGCGGAGTTGCACGATCGCGTAGTGAGCCATGCGTGGTCACCCGTCGAGGTTGTTGTCTCCTCCCTGGGCGCCGACGCAGCGGTACGTGGAGCCGCCGGCGTAGCCATTCGCGGCATCATCGACGACCCCGCCTCTTTGTTCCCGGACGTGTTGGCAAAGATATGACAGCTGTTGGCGTTGTCGTCCTCCCGGCGCGGTAGCGGCGCCGAACTACGTGGACGTATAGGAGTCTCTATCGCTGTGCGCTGGCCGCGTCGTGCGCGGCACGGCTCCTCATGGGCCTGCCAGACTCCACTCGACGACGCTGCCGGAGCCGGAGTCGGTGGTCCACTCAACTTTGGCGATCTTCACGCTCTTCGGCACGTCGAACGCTTCGCAGCCTACAACTGACTGACCTGGATTGACCGTGAACGTGCCGTTGTTGAAGTCGACACAGCCCGCAATACCGTTGCCGGCCGACTCGTAGGTCTTGCCGTTCGTACCGATGACTTGAGAGTCGTTGTCTACCGAATCGGCTTCGGTCCCCGTGACTCCGGTGATCTTGAATTGGGCACCAAAGATCACTTGCCCTGCAGGGGCCTTGTCGAAAGCGATATCGGGTCGCGCGTTCGGCGTGACCTTCACGAGCGTCACGTCGTAGACCAAGCTCGACTTGTCAATCAGCTTGATCGTGGAGCCAACAATTGCCCTATGCGAGACCGCCGTGGTCGGTGTCGTACCGTTCAGGCCGCCCCCTGCTTCTGCCCCGCTGCAGCCACCGAGTGCAAAGGCAACGACGGTGAGTCCGATGAACTTGGAACGTTTCACTCCGTGACTCTATCGAGAGAACCGGTATCTGGCAACACCGTCCGGCGTCCCTCGGTAGGCCGGACGGGGTGCGGATTTATCCCTCTGTCCGGCCCCCTAAGAACTGGTCCAACTTCAGCGTTGTCCCCGGCAAGGATGTCAGGACCACCACCCCGCCGCCAAGCCACCCGAATGAGCGCGGCGCGGCCAGTTGCCGAAGGCGGCATGTACAACCGTTGAAAGTGGTCGAGGTCACCCGGCCGTGTGCGTCGCGGTAGCGAGCCCGGTACCGGCCCCGCTGCTTCTCGATATAGCCCATCCCTACACCCTCCTGCTTCCCGAGGCGCGGCCGAGGCGCGAGATGGCGGTTTTGCTCGGTCCGCAGCGGTCGAGAACGGTAAGTGTCGGTCAAACCAAAAACAGCCATTGAGCAGGAGTCTAACCAAGCTACAAGCTGGAGGCGGCGCCCAGAATCGAACTGGGGTAGAGGGCTTTGCAGGCCCTTGCCTAAACCACTCGGCCACGCCGCCAGGCGCCTGGTCACGATACTGCCCGGGGCGGCTCGTTCGACACTGCCGGTGTCAAGGGCGCCCTTCCGGTGCCACGCGAGCGGGCTCCTAGCATCGCTCGCATGGAACTCGAGGCCGTTCGCCTCCTTGCGCTCGCCCTGCCGGAAGTGACGGAGGAACCTCACTTCGAGATGACGTCGTGGCGCATCCGCAATCGCCTCTTTGCCACGGCGCCGCCGGAGGGAGACCGCCTCCACGTCTTCGTGGACGAGGGCGAGGTGGTCGCCGCCGTTGCCGAGGACCCAGCAGCTTTCGAGGAGCTGTGGTGGGGCAAGCGCCTCTCCGGCGTGCGTGTCAACCTCGCCGAGGCCGATGCGGGACGGGTGCAAGACCTTCTCGCCGAGGCCTGGCTGCGCAAGGCGCCCAAGCGACTGGCGACGAAGTTCCAAGCCGACGGCGCCGACGCCTGACGGCGGCCGACCAGTCCGCTTACTTGGAGAGGGCTGCCTCGATCGCCGCCAAGGACACCGGGTGCGCCGGCGCCGAGATGGTGACGCCGGTGGGGTAGCCCACCACGAGGTTCAGCCGAAAACCGCCCGATGCCGACTCTGTGCCGGCGAAGGCGAGCGGGAGCGGCGGGCCGCTCGCAGCCAGGAGGATCTTGGCGCCCGTGCTCGAGGTGATCTCCACGCCGTTCAGGCCGTACAGCGTCTGGTTGCCGGCGTTGCTGAGGGTGCCCTTGCCAGCGAGGCTCCCGGCCACGAACACCCTTGGCTCGGACAGGCCGAGGGTGTCCTTGTAGACGACCTCGGTGCTCTCGCCGGACAGCTCGACCCAGCGGTTGAGGACCAAGGGAAGGATCTCGCCCTCGAGGCGCACGGCGACGGAGGTCTGGGACCCGAAGAGCGACTTCCAGAACGGCGTCCCAGCCTTCACGTAGGTGATCCCGTCGACGACAATGTACGACGTCGGGCCGGTGAAGCCGAGTCCCGGCCCCTCGAGATCGAGCGAGCCCTGGCTCGTTCCGCTCGGTCCGGCAGACGTCGCATCGACGCTGATCGACACGGTGGTCGATCCGGATCTCTCCGCGATGAAGCCCCTGATGTCAACAGCCGGCACTTGGGCCAAGGCCGACGCCGACTCCTCTAGCAACGGGGCGGCACCGTCGGCCGCACGGCCGGTCGGGCTGTTGGCACACGAAGCCGCGCTGACGGCAACGGTGGCGCACGCGATGGCGATGAGACAGGAGCGCAAACGCCGGCTGCTCAAGGAGGCAGGCCGAGGGGCCACGTTGTCTCTTTCTGGTCGCTCTCGGTCGGGACGGCCGAATGGTAGACGTTCCCGCCTCTCGTTCCGTCCCGGCCCGACGGCGCCCTCATGTCCACGAGCCACCGAGCGTCGCTGGCACCGTCGCCTCTCCGGCTCGATCGCCCACGGGGTAACCTCGGCGTCGCGGCGTAGGGAACCCGGTGTGAATCCGGGGCTGTCCCGCAACTGTGACCGGGGAGCGAACTCCGAACAAGCCACGGCCCATCCGGGCGGGAAGGCAGGAGCCAGCGTTGATCCGGCAGCCAGGAGACCTACCCGCCGGACCGCCCGATGGCGGAGGAGGCTCGCGTGGACGGGAGAGGTCGACAACGGTGATCTCGTTGGTGCTCGGTGGTGCCCGCTCGGGCAAGTCCGAAGTCGGCGAACGCCTGGCCGCCCGCCTCTCCGTGGCGGCCAAGGAGGCGCCGTCGGCGGGCGTCCCCCCTGTGACCTACGTTGCGACGGCCGTCGCCGGGATCGGCGACGCCGAGTTCGACGAGCGCATCGCCCAGCATCGTGCTCGCCGCCCGCCGCACTGGGTGACGATCGAGCCGGCGCCCGGCGAGGCGCTCTCGAGCTGCCTCGCGGCCGAAGGCGTCGTCCTCGTCGACTCCCTTGGGACCTGGGTGGCCGCGCAGGCGGACTTCGCAGTCGACACCGAGGAGCTCGTGGAATCGCTCCAGCGGCGGCGCGCCGCCGGCCAGCCCACCGTCCTTGTGAGCGAGGAAGTCGGGCTCGGCGTCCACCCCGAGACGAGGGCGGGCCTCGCCTTTCGCGACGCCCTCGGCGCCCTCAACCGAGTCGTGGCCGACGTGGCCGACGACGTCCTGCTCGTCGTCGCCGGCCGCGTGCTCAGCTTGCCTCGAGAGGAGCCTTGAGGTGGGCGACCGCACGCCTGGTGGGCTCGGCAGCGCCTTGGGACTCCTCACCGTGGTCGGAGGGGGCGGCGAGATGCGGGTGGGAGCGGTGGCGTGGTTCCCTGTCGTGGGAGCCGCCCTCGGGTCCGGCCTCGGCGCCGCCTGGTGGGCGCTCGGTCGCGTCTTCCCGCCCCTCGTGGCCGGAGGGCTCGTCGTGGCGGCCGACCTCGCCGTCACGGGCATGTTGCACGCCGACGGGCTCATCGATACCGCCGACGGGCTGCTGCCACACCTCGATCGCCCTCGGCGCCTGGCCGTCATGGCCGAGCCGCAGGTGGGGGCGTTCGGCGTGACGGCCGCTGTAGTCGTGCTGGGACTGCGTCTCGCCGCCCTCGGCTCGGCGACACCCGCCTCCGCCCTGAAGGGCGTCCTCCTGCTCGGGGCCATCTGGATGGCCAGCCGCAGCGTCATGGGCCTGGCGGCTCGTCACCTCCGCTATGCCCGCGACGCCGGCATGGCGACCGCCTTCACCTCCAGCCGATCCGTCGTCCCGGCGCTCGGTCTCGTGGCCGCCGGCGTTGCCCTCGTCTACTGGCACGCCGTCGCCGCCCCGGCCGTCCTCGGCGCCGAGCTCCTCGGTGCCGGGCTCGTCCTCTGGCTCGCCCACCGACGCCTTGGCGGCTTCACCGGTGACGTCCTCGGCGCTGCCGGGCTTGTCGGAGAGACCCTTGCCCTTCTCGTCGCCGCCGCCAAATGGTGACGGTCCGCTCGTCGAGGCGCAGCCGTCCCTCGCGGCGCGGGCGGCGGGCCGCCAGTGCCGCCCTCGCCCTGCTGATCGACGCCCTCGTGGGTGACGAGCCGTTGCAGCCGCACCCGGTCGCCCTCTTCGGCAATGCGATGACCGTCCTCGAGCGGCGGCTCTGGGACGACCGCCGCGGGCCCGGGCTCGCCTACACCGCCAGCGGGGTAGGAGCCGCTCTCGTGGCGGGCTCGCTGCTCGACCGCCTGCCGGGCGGGGCGGCGGCGGCCGCCTACGCCAGCGTGGCCGGCCGCGGGCTGTGGGGGGCAGCCGGCAACGTCGCAGCCGCCCTCGAGACGGGCGACGTCGAGGGCGCCCGCCAGCTGCTTCCAGCGCTCGTCGGGCGCGACCCCGCCCGCCTGCCGCCCGGCGAGATCGCGCGGGCGGCCGTCGAGTCGGTGGCGGAGAACACCGTGGACGGCATCGTCGCCCCCGTGCTCTTTGCCACCCTCTACGGCGCCGCCGGCGTGCTCGCCTACCGGGGCATCAACACGCTCGATTCCATGGTGGGCTACCGGGACGGGCGCTATGGGCGGTTTGGCTGGGCGAGCGCCCGGGCCGACGACGTCGCCAATCTCGTCCCCTCTCGCCTGACCGCCCTGCTCGTGGCAGCTGTCCGACCGCAGGCGGCAGGCGGCATCTGGGCGACGGTCCGTCGCGACGCCCCTGCCCACCCATCTCCCAACGCCGGCATCGCCGAGGCCGCCTTCGCGGCGGCGCTCGGCGTGAGGCTCGGGGGCACGAATTCGTATCAGGGTGCCGTGGAAGAGCGCCCGTTGCTCGGACCGGTAGGAGGCCGGTCCCCGGTGGCGGCCGACATCGCCGCCGCCGTGCGCTGCTCGAAGCAGGTGACGGCGCTCCTGAGCGCCCTCCTCGTTGGGTCGGCGGTGGCCTCGGTTGTGGCAGGGCGGCGTCGCCCGAGGCGGGAGGCGGACGAAATGAGGCGGACGAAATGAGGCGGACGAAATGAGGCGGACGGCGGTGCCGCCCGCCGGACCGCACGGCGACGACGCCGGACGCGTGGCGGCGGCGCTCGGGCTGGCGCCGCACGAGGTGCTCGATCTCGCCACTTCCCTCAACCCGGTCGCCCCCGACGTGCGCCTCGTCGTGGCGGGAGCCCTCGACTCGCTCCGCTCCTACCCAGACGCCGCCTTTGCCACGGCCGCCCTCTCCGAGGCCATCGGCCTGCGCCGCGGCCAGCTCCTCCTCACGAACGGCGGCGCCGAGGCGATCGCCCTCGTCGGCGCCGAGCTCGGCCGAGGATGGATCGACGAGCCCGACTTCTCCCTCTACCGGCGCCACCTGAGCGAGGTGGCGCCCGACGCCCCAACGTGGCGGTCGAACCCCCACAACCCGAGCGGTCGCCTCGCTCCGGCCGAGGCGCGGGCGGCCGTCTGGGACGAGGCCTTCTACCCCCTCGCCACCGGGTGCTGGACGCGAGGAGACCTCCGCGCCGGCTCGATCGTCGTCGGCTCGCTCACGAAACTCTTCGCCTGCCCGGGACTTCGCCTCGGCTACGTCGCAAGCGAGGACTCCGCCCTCATCGCGCGCCTGGCAGAACGCCAGCCGCGCTGGTCCGTGAGCAGCCCAGCCCTCTCGGCTTTGCCGTCCCTCCTGCGGTCGGCCGACCTCCCCGCCTGGTCAAAACAGGTCGGCGTCCTCCGCCTCGAGCTCTGCGACGTCCTCGAGGCGGCCGGTTTGCACCCCGATCCGTCTGACGCCAACTTCGTCCTCGTCCGCTCGGCCGCCGGACTGCGCGACCGGCTCGCGCGGCGAGGCATCGTCGTGCGCGACTGCGCCAGCTTCGCCATGCCGGAGGCGGTGCGCATCGCCGTGCCCTCCGCCGACGGGCTGGGGCGACTGGCCGCCGCCCTCGAGGGACGGGCGCCTCACAGATCGCACGCCGCCGTCCGACAGCAGCCGGTCCCGGACGGCTCCCCTCGGCTGAGGGGCGCCCTCATGGTGTGCGGGACCGCCAGCGACGTCGGCAAGAGCCAGATCGTCACCGGGCTGTGCCGCCTGCTCGCCCGCCGAGGCGTGCGAGTGGCGCCGTTCAAGGCGCAGAACATGTCGCTCAACTCCTTCGCCACGCCGTCGGGCCACGAGATCGGCCGCGCCCAGGGCATCCAGTCACTGGCCGCCAGGGCAACGCCTGAGGTGGCGATGAACCCGATCCTTTTGAAGCCGACGGGTGAGCACCGCAGCCAGGTCGTCGTGATGGGGCGACCCCTTGCCGAGCTCGATGCGGCCGCCTACCAAGCGCTCAAGCGGGCGGTGCTCCTTCCCGTCGTGCTCGGGGCCTACGCCGAGCTGAGGGAACGCTACGACGTCGTCATCTGCGAGGGAGCGGGTAGTGCGGCCGAGATCAACCTGCTCGACGGCGACATCGCCAACTTGTCACTGGCGGTCGCCGGCGGGATGCCGGCCCTGCTCGTCGGCGACATCGAACGCGGTGGAGTCTTCGCGGCCCTCTACGGCACCATGACCCTCCTGCCGGCGGAGCTGAGCGCCCAGGTGGCCGGCTACGTGATCAACAAGTTCCGGGGCGACGGCGCCTTGCTCACGCCTGGCTTGCAGGAGCTCGAGCGCCGCACGGGCGTGCCCTGCCTGGGCGTGCTCCCCTATGTGGCCGGCCTCGCCCTCGACGCCGAGGACTCACTCGGCCTGGCAGCCGCCGTCGGCGCCGTCCGCACACCGGGCGCTCGGACGGCGGGCACGCTCGACGTGGTCGTCATCGCACTGCCACATCTGGCCAACTTCACCGATCTCGACGCCCTCGCCGTCGAGCCGGCCGTCTCCCTCCGGCTGGCGGCGGCGCCCTCCGAGCTCGGGGATCCGGATCTGATCCTCCTGCCCGGCTCGAAGACGACGGTGAAAGACCTCGCCTGGTTGCAGGAGACGGGCCTCGCCGCCGCCCTCACGAGTGCCGCCACCGCCCCGGGGGGCCCGACGATCCTCGGGATCTGCGCCGGCTACCAGATGCTCGGCGAGGAGATCCTCGACGAGGTCGAATCCCGCCGGGGCCGCGTCGAAGGGCTCGCTTTGTTGCCGGTGAGGACGGGTTTCGAGCCCGAGAAGCTCTCGCGACCCCGGCGCGGTCGCGCCCTCGGCGAGGAGGTGAGCGGCTACGAGATCCGCCAGGGCCGCCCGCTCGCCAGCGACGGCATCGAGCCCTTCGCCCTCCTCGATGACGGGTTCGGCTCCGAGCACGAAGGCCTCTCGGCGCTCGGCGGCCGTCTCGCCGGCACGAACCTGCACGGCCTGTTCGAGTCCGACGGCTTTCGCCAGGCGTTCCTCGCCGGCGTGGCCGCCCGGCGGAACAAGCACTTCGCCGCGAGCACGGCCCGTTTCGGCGAAGCCCGCCAAGGCCAGATCGACCGCCTCGCCGACCTCCTCGAGGCCCATCTCGACGTCGAGGCGGTCCTCGCTCTCATCGCCGGCGCCAGCTCGCGAGTCGAACCATGATCCTGTTCCTCACCCATGCCGACACCGAGATCCTCGGGTTGCGGGTCGTGGCCGAGGGCCTGCCGGCCGGCTTTCCCGCCGTGCGGGCTGCCAACCCGGCCCTGCTGGGCGGCGTCCCGCCCCTCGAGGAGGCCGAGGTTGTCGTCGTGCGCCTCCTCGGCGGCCGCCGCTCCTGGGCGCCCTTCGACGCCCTCGTCGGCGAGTGCCGCCGCCGGAGCATCCCGTTGCTGTGCTTCGGCGGCGAAGCCGTCCCCGACGCCGAGACGATGGCCGCCTCCAGCGTGCCCGGCGGCGTCGTCACGCAGGCCTTCGAGTACCTCGTGCAGGGAGGGACGGCGAACCTCGAGCAGATGGTGCGTTTCGTGGCGGACACCGTGCTCAGGCACGGCTTCGGCTTCGAGCCACCCGTGGCCGTTCCCGTCCTCGGCGTCTTCGGCCAGCCGCACCTCGAGGCGGGGCGCCCGACGGTCGGGGTCGTCTTCTACCGGGCGCACGTGCTCACGGGGAACACGACGTTCGTGTCCGAGCTCTGCGCTGCCATCGAGGCAGGCGGGTGCAATGCCGTGGCCGTCTACTGCTACTCGCTGCGCGAGACGGCCGCGGGCTCTGGCGCGCGGGCAGGTGTGGCCGACCTGCTCGCCTCCTTTCGTGTCGACGCCGTCGTCACGACGGTGCTCGCCGCCGGCAGCTTCGCCCCCGGGGGAGCCGCCGCCGAAGGCTGGGAGGAGCAGGCGCTCGCCTCCCTCGGCGTCCCCGTCCTGCAGGCGATCGCCTCCACGAGCTCTTCGCTCGCCTGGGCGGAGTCATCGGCCGGCCTCGCCCCGTTGGACGTCGCCTGGCAGGTCGCCCTGCCCGAGCTCGACGGCCGCATCATCGGCGTGCCCTTCTCGTTCAAAGAGATCGTCGACGACGGAGATGACCTCGGCAGCGCCGTCGCCGCCTACCGGTGCGTGCCCGACCGGGTCGAGCGCATCGCCGGCCTCGCCTGCCGGCTCGCCTCCCTCCACCTCGTGGCTCCGGCCGACCGCAGGATCGTCGTCGTCCTCTCCGCCTACCCCACCTCCCGCAGCCGCCTCGGCAACGCCGTCGGCCTGGACACGCCCGCCTCCCTCATCGACCTGTTGCGCGAGCTGCGGGCGGCCGGCTACCGCGTCGACCGCATCCCCGAGGACGGCGACGCCCTCATGGCCGAGCTGGCCGACGGCCTCGCCTACGACACCGAGGAGCTCTCGAGGGAGGCGGCCGGGCGGGCGCTCGGGACGATGGGGGCCGGCGACTACGGCCGTTTCTTCGAGACCCTGCCGGAGGACGTGCGGGCGGACCTCACCAAGAGCTGGGGGGAGGCGCCGGGGAGGGTGCACCTGACGGCCGACGGTTCCCTTGCCTTCTCCGGTATCGACCTCGGCGGGGTCGTCGTGGCCATCCAACCGCCGCGGGGTTTCGGCGAGGCGCCCATCGCCATCTACCACTCGCCCGTGCTGGCGCCGACGCATCACTATCTCGGGTTCTATCGCTGGCTCGACCGCGGCCTCGGGGCACACGCCGTCATCCACCTCGGCAAGCACGGCACCCTCGAGTGGCTGCCCGGCAAGGGGGTCGGCCTCTCGGCGGCCTGCTACCCGGACATCGCCCTCGGCGACCTCCCCTTCATCTACCCCTTCGTCGTGAACGACCCGGGGGAGGGCGCCCAGGCCAAGCGCCGCTCGCACGCCGTCGTCGTCGACCACCTCGTCCCGCCGCTCACGCGAGCGGACGCCTACGACGACATCGCCCGTCTCGAGCAGCTCCTCGACCAGCACGCCCAGGTGGCCTCCCTCGACCCCTCGAAACTCTCCGCCGTCCGCCGCCAAGTCTGGGATCTCCTCGTGAACGCCGAGATCCACCGGGATCTCGGCCTCGACCGGCGGTACGGGACCGACGGTCCGCAGTGGGACGGCCAGGACTTCGACGAGCTCGTCCTCGAAGTCGACGGCTACCTCTGCGAGCTGAAGGACGCCCAGATACGGGGCGGGCTGCACATCCTCGGCCGGGCACCCGAAGGGGAGGCGCTCATCGATCTCGTGCTGGCACTCACACGGCTGCGCCAAGGCGCCGTGCCCTCGTTGCGCGCCGGCGTCGCCGGCCTCCTCGACGTCGATCTCGAGTCGGCCGGCCGGGTCGAGGTGGACCTCGTGGAGGCGGCCTGCCGCGCCCTCGTGGAGCAGTTGGCGGCAGCCGGCTGGCCGGCGGGTGGCGCCGCCTCGCCGGCGGAGGTGGTTGAGGTTGTTGGCCATATGCGCGAGAAACCTCCATCACCTCGCCCCCTAGAGGGCGCCCATCCGGACCTCGAAGCGGTCACGACGACCTTGGCCTGGGTGTGCGACGGCCTCGTGCCCGCCCTCGAGGCGACGACGGGCGAGATCGCCTCCGTCCTTCGGGCGGCCGACGGGCGCTTTGTCCCTCCCGGTCCGTCGGGCGCCCCCAGCCGGGGGATGGCACACGTGCTGCCGACGGGGCGCAACTTCTACTCGCTCGACCCGAAAGCCGTCCCGTCCCGCATCTCGATGGAGGTGGGGGAGACGCTGGCATCTCGACTGTGCGAGCGCCATGTCGCAGAGGAGGGCGAGCTGCCCCGATCGGTTGCCATCGTCGTCTGGGGAACGGCCGTCATGCGCACCGGTGGGGACGACGTCGCCGAGGCGCTGGCGCTCCTCGGGGTGCGCCCGACCTGGTCGGCCGAGTCCGGCCGGGTGGAGGGGCTCGAGGTCGTGCCCCTCGCCGAGCTCGGACGGGCGAGGGTGGACGTCACCCTGCGGGTGTCCGGCTTCTTCCGGGACGCCTTCCCGCACGTGATCGCCCTCGTCGACGAAGCCATCGAGCTCGTCGCCGGCCTCGACGAACCGCCCGAGCTCAACTACCTGAAGGCGGCCGGCACGGCTGACCCGCGCATCTTCGGCCCGGCACCCGGGGCCTACGGGTCGGGCATCCTCCCGGTCATCGAGAGCCGCAACTGGCAGAGCGACGACGACCTCGCCGCCGTCTACCTCGCCTGGTCGGGTTGGTCCTACGGGCGAGCCGCCATGGGCGCCCCCGCTGGGGAGGCGCTCGCACGGCGCCTGGCGGGAACCGAGGTGGCCGTCAAGAACCAGGACAACCGCGAGCACGACATCTTCGACTCCGACGACTACCTGCAGGACCACGGCGGCATGGTGGCGGCCATCCGCTCGCTGCGGGGCGGCGTCGCCCCCTCGGCCGTCTTCGGCGACTCCTCCGACCCGGCGCGTCCCCGCGTGCGCTCGCTGGCGGAGGAAGCCGCCCGCGTCGTGCGCAGCCGGGTGCTCAACCCGAAGTGGATCGGGGCGATGCAGCGGCATGGCTACAAGGGAGCCTTCGAGATGGCCGCCACCGTCGACTACCTCTTCGGCTACGACGCCACCGCCCAGGTCGTGGAGGACTGGATGTACGAGCGAGTCACGGCTGCCTACGTGGGCGACGCCGAAGTGCGCAAGTTCTTCGAGCGCTCGAACCCGTGGGCGTTGCGTGCCATCGCCGAGCGGCTCCTGGAGGCGGTCGAGCGGGGGATGTGGGACGCTTCAGAGGCGGCTCTCGACACGTTGCGCCAAGCTGTTCTCGAGGGGGAAGGTTGGGAGGAGGACCGGTGAGTGAGGCTGCGGGATCGACCGGGTTTCCGTTCGCTGCGGTCGTCGGGATGGAGGACGTCAAGCTCGCCCTCCTCATCGGCGCCGTGGAGCCTCGTCTCGGCGGCGTCCTCCTGCGGGGCGAGAAGGGCTCGGCGAAGACGACGCTCGCCCGCGGCCTGGCAGCCATCATGCCGGGGGAGCCGGCGCCGCCCTTTGTCGACCTTCCCATCGGAGCCACGGAGGACCGCCTCGTCGGGACGCTCGACCTCTCCGCGGTCCTGCACGGCGGAGAGCGGCGCTTCGCCCCCGGGCTCCTGTCGGCGGCCGACGGGGGACTGCTGTATGTCGACGAGGTCAACCTCCTACCCGATCACCTCGTGGACGTCCTCCTCGACGTCGCCGCCTCGGGTGTGAACCGCGTGGAGCGAGATGGCGTGAGCGTGCAGCACCCCGCCCGTTTCTTCCTCGTGGGCTCGATGAACCCGGAGGAGGGGGAGTTGCGGCCGCAGCTGTTGGACCGTTTCGGCTTGGCGGTGGAGGTGGCGTCCTCGACCGACCCGCTCGAGCGGGCGGAGGCGGTGCGCCGGCGGCTGCAGTTCGACGCCGATCCCGCCGCCTTCGTGGCCTCGTGGGCGGAGGAGACCAAAGCGCTCGCTGCCCAGCTGGCCTCGTGCGTGCTCGCCTGCGTGCCGGCGCCCATCACCGAGGTGGCCGCCCGCATGGCCGTGGCTCTCGGGGCCGACGGCTTGCGGGCCGACCTGGCGTTGTGCAGGGCGGCTGCCGCCTTCGCCGGCCTGGAGGGTCGTTCCGAGGCCCTCGTGTACGACCTTCGCACCGTCGCCCCCTTGGCGCTCGGCCACCGGCGCCGCCGAGGGCCGTTCGACTCGCCCGGCGTCTCGCCTGAAGAGCTCGACGAAGCCTTGGAGTCGGCCCTGCGCCAGGCGAGCGGCGGAAACGCCGGCGCCGGCCCGCCCGGGGAGGCGCCCGCGGAGGTCGGCCGCCAGGACGGGCCGACACCGCTGCACGAGGCCGGCGAAGGGCCCTCGGGCCGCCGTCACGAGACCGGGTGGCCCGCAGAGCCGAGGCGGCAGGACGAGCCCGACGGCAGCTCCTTGTCTCGCCCCGACGTCCCGCAGCCGGCGAGCGAGCGCCCTGCGGCCGAAGGCCCCGGGGCGGATGGTCCGGCGGCGGAAGTCCTCGCCATCGGGCTTCCGCAGCAGGCCGGCCGCCAGAAGTCGTCGTCGGCGTCCTACACCGACATCGGCGCCAGGCGAGGGCGTCACCCGACGGCTGATCGCCTTCCGAGCGGCTCAGGACGACCCATCTCCTCGCGACCGGCGGAGGCGGATGCCCGTCGGGTGGCACTCGTGCCGACCGTGCTGGCCTCGGCCGCACGCCGCGACTCGCACCCGGCCGGCGGCCCGAGCGCCGCGGACGGCGACGGCGCTCTCGTGGACGTCTCTGACTTGCAAGAGGTCGTCGCCGAGCGCCGCCTCTCGCACCTGATCGTGCTGTGCGTCGACGCCTCCGGCTCGATGGGCGCCGAGCAACGGGCGACAGCAGCCCGCGGCGCCGTCCTTCGACTGCTCACCGACGCCTACCAGCGTCGTGACCGCGTGGCCGTCGTGAGCTTCAGCGGCAGCGGCGCCCAGTTGATCCTTCGCCCCACCGGGAGCATCGAGGTCGCCCGCAGCCGGCTGGCTGCGGTGCCCACCGGCGGGCGCACGCCGCTCGCCGAGGCCATCCTCTGTGCCCTCGACGTCTGCCTCGGACCGAGCACGCGGGGTTTCTCACCCGTGCTCGTCCTCATCTCCGACGGCCGGGCGACGGCCGCCCCGGACGGGCTCGACCCCGTGGCTGCGGCGATGTCGGCGGCCGAGCGCGTCGGGCGCGCCGGGGTCCCGGCGCTCGTGGTCGATGTCGAGTCCGGTGCCAGCCCACTGCGGCTGGGCGAGGCGATCGCCGAGCAGATGGGCGGGCGCTACCTCCGCCTCGGGACGATCAGCGGTGAGGGGATCGACCACGCGGTCCGTTCCGTGCTCATCGAGCTGCAGCCGCGCACGTGAGGGCGACGCGGTCGTGTGCGCCGGAGCGGCTCAGCGGGGGGCTTGGTTCACCTCACCGTGGAACCCCCAGTGGTTGGCGACGGCGGCAAGGCCGAAGAGTGTCACGAACAGGATCGTTATCCACAGGGCCGCCTTCCACGTCGCCGGTTCGCCGTCGGGTCGGCGCCCTCTCGGAGTGCTTCGCACGAAGGCGATCGTCGTGACGGCCAAGAGCCATCCGAGGCCGAAGAGGAGGCGGCACGATCGCTTCCACGGGCCAGTTTCGTGAGCGGCCGGACGACTCTCGGGCACCGTGCTCACGCCCGAAAACTAGCAACCACCGGCGACCTTGGGCGAGCGCCTCGGCACGAATCGGGCGGTTGTTCTGATGGGTGACACGCTCCGGCGTCGACGGATGATGCAGGCTCGTGGCGGAGGAGGGCCGAGAGCGTTGCGAGCAGCCCTTCGTCACGGCGTCGGCGTGCTGTTCGTGACGGCCGCCTGCCTCGCCGGCCCGCTGCCGGCAAACGCCACCGCCCTGCCACGGGCCACCCCGTTCGCCGCCGACGTCTCCGCCGCCGGCCCGCACTCAGAGGGCCTCATCGGCGTCCTCGTCGAACCCTCCAGGCTCGGGTCGGCCGGCGGCATGAGGGCGATCTACGACTTCGTGCTCTCGGCGAAGAAGTCCGTCGACATGACGATGTACGAGTTCATCGACCCGACCATGGTGAAGGACCTCGGCCTCGACGTGAGAAGGCACGTCAAGGTGCGCGTCATCCTCGACACGAACCTCGAGCGCTCGAGGAACACGGCGACTTACAAGGCGCTCAAGGCCGAGGGCGTAGGCGTCGTATGGGCAGACACCGCCTTTGCCGCCACGCACCAGAAGACGATCACGGTCGACGGCAAGGAGTCGCTCGTCATGTCCTTGAACCTCGACGACGAGTACGGGTACTACACGACGACGCGCGACTTCGGTGTCTTCGACACCTCTCCGAAGGACGTGGCCGCCATTACGGCCGTCTTCGACGGCGACTATGCCCACAGGCCGATCAAGCCCTCTGACGGCACCGACCTTGTCTGGAGCCCGGGCTCGCAGCCGCGGATGCTCGCCGTCATCAACGGCGCCCGAAAGACCCTCTCGATCGAGAACGAGGAGATGGACGACGCCGCTGTCACGGGCGCCATCGTGGCTGCTGCCCGCCGTGGCGTGAAGGTCGAGGTCACCATGGTGGCCGACCGCTCCTACGACGGCGCCTGGTCGTCGATCGTGGCTGCCGGCGGTCACGTGCACCTCTACGCCGACGGATCGAGCGACCTCTACATCCACGCCAAGGTGACGATCGCCGACGCCGGGCTGAAGAGCGAGAGGATCTACGTCGGCAGCATCAATTTCTCGAGCGCCTCCATGAACTACAACCGCGAGCTCGGCATCATCACGGGCAATGCCACGATCGTAAAGGACATCAACGCCGTCGTTTCGAAGGACTTCGCCGACTGCTCGCCGTCGACGGACTGCACCAACTACCGCTAGCGCTCGTACTACAGCCGGTCGCCAGCCGTTCCCGCCTGATCGTCACGCTCACGGACGGCGGCCGTCGATTCCTGCCTCCAGGCGCTGTCGCGCTCCTCACGCACGGCGATGAGCACCTCGAGCTCGACCCTGTCGGTCGGGCGGCCGGCTGCCCGCTTCATCCGGATGAGATCCTCGAGGTCGCCGACCGGGACGACGAGTCCCTTCCCGAGGTCGAAGTCGGTGGCGTTCGCACGCAACTCGTCGAAGCCGCCTCCGATGCCCGCCGGCTCGCCGAGCACGTCGAGAGGCCCGGCATCGGTGTCGAACCTGCAGTTCTCGCCGGCTGCGAGTGTCGCCCCCTCCAACCGGAGTGACACGTCGTCCCGCACGTCTCGCCATCTGGCACCCAACTCTCGCAGCGCCCCCGCCAGGCGATCGAGGTTCTCGGGCTCGCGTCTGCAACAGATCTCCGTGACGTTCGTCATCGTGGGAGAGCCCCACAGTCGAGCGGCCACGCCGCCGATGACGACGAAGCGGACGTGACGGCGCTGCAGAAGTCGGAGCGCCCTCAGCGGGTCATAGGCCACGGCGGCCGACGGGGTGGGCCTCGTCGAGGCGCCTCAGCGTGGCGGCTTCTTCGATGAGGCAGGCGACGCGCTCCTCCGGGGTCATCGCCAGCAGGCGCCGGATGAGCGTGCGGTCGAAGTCGACCGCCTCCCGCCGCATCACCTCGAGGGTCTCCCCGCAGGCGCCGAGCAGCCGGTCGAGGGTGTCGACCCGCGGCACGGCCACCCCGAGCTCGATGCGGGCGATCGTCGGCTGGGCGACACCCGTGCGCTCCGCCAGCTGGCGCTGGCTGAGGCCGGCCCGGCGGCGGGCGAGGCGAAGGAGGCGACCGAAGTCCACCCCCTCAATGATAGCGTCAACACTATCGCAACCATTCAGCCCCAGAACGGGCTCAGCGTCGTGGCCTCGTCCTCGTCGACCCCTGCTTGGTCCGCCTCGCTGTACTGCCACACGACACGGCGGCCTGCACAGGCGGGAAAGACAGCCGGCAACGGACCGCTCGAATAGGCGGGCGCCCGTCCCGGCGGCGTCGATTCCGCCGCGTCCGGCTCGCTCTCGCTCGCCCACAGGAAGGACGTGCCGACGAGCGGATCGGTCGCCACCGCACGGCAGTAGGCGGCACCACCGTCCTCGCCCGGCTCGGCGTTCAGGTAGTAGCCGGGTGCGTAGCCTCCGGCGGCGACCGCCTCGTACCAGGCGACGATGAAAGCGGCGTTCTCCCGGCTCTCGTTCTCGAGATCCTTGAAGATCGCCACGCCCGGCGGGACGCCGAGTGCCCTGGCGGCGGCCACAGCGGCTCGGCCGTCGGCCGCACCGGCGCGGCGCCCGACGTCATGGCGGCCGCTCCGATCCGCCACCACCAGCAACAGCCGCACCCCCTCGCCCAGATCCTGGCGGGCCTCCGCCCGCGTGAGGTCGTGGCCGCACCGACCCCGGCAGTCGCTCAGGTACCTACCCCAGAACGACGGGGTGGCGTCGTAGGTCCGCTGCACGGAGGAGAGTCGCGAGCCCATCGTGGCGACGGAGTCAACCCCCCAGTACGCCCCGCCGTCGGTGCGGTACGTCCCCGGCGGCGACGCCGCCGGCCAGACGGCCCAGCCGAACAACGCAACGGCGGGTACGACGCCCCAGAGGGTGGCGCGCCATCTCCGTCGGCTGGAGCGGCTCCGACCTCGAGGGCGAGCGATCGCCCGCCGCCGGCGCTTTCTCAGCGGTCGACTCCGGGCAGGCTCAGGCCTCCACCGGGTGCATGGAGGCAGGATCCCAGTAGGCGAGCTGATCGGCGATGAGGCCCTCGTCGTCGATCGTGAGGATGTCGTAACCCTCCACCTGCAGGCGGGCCTTGCCCTCGCCCTCGCCGACGTCGATCTGGATCGTGAAGAAGAACACCCCGCGGTCGCCCGCCACCACGACCCGCTCGGGCACGAACGAGACGGGCGTTCCGAGACCGAGCACACCGTCCCAGAAGGCGGAGGCGCCTTCGCGACCCTCGTGCGTCGGACCCGGGTAGGGGTCGGTCACGCGGGTGTCGCTGCTGTAGCACGCCATGATCGCTTCCTTGTCGGCTGCCGACACGGCAGCGGCATAGGCGGCGATGGCGCCGTGAACCTGCTCGCTCGTGGGCATCGGTCTCCTTCTTCTCAGGCCCCGGTGGCGTGGAAGCCACCGTCGACGTGGATCATCTCGCCCGTCGTCTTCGGGAAGTAACCGGACAGCAGCGCCACGGTTGCCTTTGCGACCGGCTCGGGGTCGTGCACGTCCCAGCCAAGGGGTGCCCGTCCGTCCCAGACCTCCTCGAAGGTGGCAAAGCTCGGAATCGACTTCGCCGCCATCGTTCGCACCGGACCGGCGGCCACGAGGTTGACGCGGATGTTGCGTGGGCCGAGATCACGGGCGAGGTAACGAGTGAGCGACTCGAGCCCGGCCTTGGCGACTCCCATCCAGTCGTAGGCCGGCCAGGCGACGGTGCCGTCGAAGTCGAGGCCGACGATCGACCCGCCCTCGGGCGCTTTCTCGAGCAGGGGGGCGAAAGCGGCCGCCAGCAACTTCAGCGAGAACGTCGAGATCTGCAGCGCCATCGCCACGTCGGCCCAGTCGGCCTGCAGGATGTCCCCGCCGAGACAGCTCTCCGGGGCATAGCCGATGGCGTGCACGACGCCGTCGATCGAGCCCCAGCGCCGCTCGAGCGTGCTGGCGAGGGCGGCGGCGTGCTCGGGCAGGGTGACGTCGAGCTCAAAGACGTCCGGCTCCATCGGCAGCCGCCGGGCCGTGCGCTTGGTGAGGGAGAGGCCGCGGCCGGCGCCCGTGAGGACGATCTCGGCCCCCTCCTCGATCGCCAATCGGGCGACGGAGAAGGCGAGGGAGGCGTCGGTGAGCACCCCGGTGACGACGATGCGCTTGTTCTCCAGTAGCCCCACGACACCTCCCGCAGCCCCGGTCCCTGCCGGTTCCAGGGCAGGCTAACGCGCCGCGTTGGCGCCATCAGGGGTTTTCTCAAGTCTGGGGTATCTCGGTCAACTTCCGGTACAGGGACGCTGTGTCAGGGTGCACGATCTCGATGGGATCGCCCGACCAGCCGAGCACCTGAGCCAGCGACCGAAGAGCGGACTCGACACCACCTCGGTTGCCCGCGGCGTCGGCGGCCATCATCAAGAGGCGATAGAGCCGTTCGTCCCAAGGTGTGAGGGTCAGCCCGCGGCGGATCGCCCATTCGGCGCCGACAGGATCGCCCGCCTCGAGGAGGTGCGCACCCAGGCGCCCGGCGACGTCCACGATGCCTGCCTCAATGGTCGCCGAGAAACCCTCCAGAACTGTCCAATCGCCCTTCGCAAGACCACCGAACGGGCGACCGCGCACGAGCATGAGTGCTTGGCGCCAGCTGGCGGGTCCGGAGTCCGGTCCGGTGAGGGCCACGAATCGCGCCCAGTCGGTCCTCACATCGGGGGAGAGCAGATGGCGACCTCCCGCCCGAACCAGGCGCGGTTCGCCGTCGATGGTCGTACCGAGCGCCCGTCTCGCCTCATGGAGCCGGTTGGACAAGGTTTGCGGAGGGACGCGTCGCTCGGGCCACAACACCGTCGCACAGGCTTCGCCGCTCGCGCCTTCTGGGTGGAACGCGAGGTAGGCAACGAGCTCTTTGAGCAGAGGCCGTCCCTCGAGGCTCTCGGCGGTACCAGCGATCTGGACCGGACCAAGAACGAGGACGGCGACTCCATCGGAGTAGCGGTCCTCGGCCGGCCGTGCCATGACGGTAGCCGTCTCGACGTGGGTCGGTCGGAGGGAGATGTCCGGTGTCGGTGCGACCGGACGGTAGGCCACGCGCAGACTGCTCCCAGTGCGCTCGGCCCAACCCTCCGGCGAGACGATCGCCGACAGCCCAGCGCGGCCCCTCACCTCAAGCCGGACCGTCTGACGGTGGGCGGCGAGGTGCCAGGTGCAATGCGCTTGCACAGCGTTGTCGCAGCAGATGGCGCCGGAGAAGGGCGTCTGTTCCACGAGCCGAAGCAGGCGTCGAAGGGCGGCACGACGCTGCTCGTCCACCGGCATGGGCGCGATCACCAAGCATCGTGCGGTCCCTTCGCCGAACCGATCCACTCCGGTCAGCAGGGCGACGCCATCCTCGACCGATGGGAGATAGCGGACGTTCTCGAGTCCGTGCATTTCGCGGCCGAACCCGATGAGCAACACCTCATCCAGATCCGACCAGCGACGTGAGGCGAGCTCGACCACAATGTCGGACACCGTGTACCCCACGGCTACCGGCGGCCCGTCGAGCGCCACGGTACGTGCCGCAACGACGTCGAGGAGGCAGCGCGACTGCTCGTCATGCCAAAGCGTCACCAAGCCCGCACGCGTGCTGGCTCGAACGACTGCGCTCGGAGATACGCGCTCGACCAGTCGGGAGTCCCTGTCGAGCCACCAGCCAACGTTCGATCGGTGGCGTACGAAGGGAGCGGGTGGATCATGAGCCATGTCGACGAAGGCGGCCGTCCCAGCCGGTCCGAGGAGCCAGGTCAGCGGCATCTCGCCATGCGGGGCAACGGAGGCGGCGAGCCCGAGCAGGGCTCGGCTCCACTCCGGCTCTTCCAGGTGTCGGAAGGTCGCGGGCAACGGGACTGGATTCGGCGACGGACTCAGCGGCGGTGGCATCCCGACGGAGGCAGGGGCTGTGGTCGACGGCCCCGTCACGGCTGGGCCGACTAGCGGCGGCCCGGGCAGTGCTCTCCCCTGCCCGAGCGAGGGTGAGGCGGCAACGTGTGCCGGTTCACCAACCGGCAGCTCGGGCGTCTCGTTTGCGCCGGGGTGGTCGCCCGAGGGCGGCCCGGTTCTCGATCGAGGCTGGTGGGATTCGATTCCAGCCTCGTCACGCCGTCCGGGGCGCCGAGAGGCGGGGTTTCCGTCAACGGTCGCGGGAATGGCCGACATTGTGGCAGAACCCGTGAGCGACGGCGCAAGTCGCCTCTGCCGTCGCGACGGACGTGCCACGGTGGCCGTGGTGGCCAGGACCATTGCTACCCAGGCCGTCCAGCACGTGCCCGCCAGCACTGCCGTGAGGGCGCCGTCATCGAGACGGCGTGTCGGAGCCGTCCACAGAGCCACAAGGGCACCGAGGCTGTGAACGGGAGAGCCGGCGAGGCGGTCGAGCAGCAGAAGTGACAGGAGTGCACCGAGGCAGACGGACGCCCGCGCTCCCGTCCGAGGGGACACCACGCACCTCCGAGGTCCGGGCGCATTGGGGCGCATGTCAGCCGTCGACCGCCCTTGCACTTGCGGAGGCGGTGATGGAGATGGACGAGACCCCGGCGAGTGCCAGGAGAGGTGTGCTCACTCGAAACGCCGCAACCGTTGCCGTCACCACTCCATGAGAATCCGTAGCGGTGCCAGGGTGTCCGCTGAGGGCCATGAAGTTCTCGGCGACGGCGACCGCCTCAGGCCCGGCGCCCGACGTTCCGCCAGCCCGCAGTGCGGCAGGGGTCAGCTCGGCCGCGCCAGCACGAGCGGCCTGTTCGGCTTCGGCGACAGCCGTCTCCCGGGCGCTCAGCACGAGGCCGCCCTCGGAGACGAGCCCAACGAGGCTCGCGAGGCAAAGGCACAGCAAGAGCACGAAGGCGCTCACGGACCCCGCCTCGCAGATGCGGTCATTCCGGTCGGCGGGCGACTCGATCACGGACCGACCTCTCGGTACGGCTCGAGGTCGCCCCCTCGCGTTGCGCTGAGTGTGACTGATCCTGGCACGCCGGCGAACGCCAGGCTCGAGAAGCGCACGACACATGTCACTTTCACCGAGACGGTCCCGCCGGCCACGAAGTTGGACGTGTTCGTCACGGTCGACACTCGAGCGCATAAGCCATGATCGGCGCTGAGCAGGACCAGTGTCGTGAGGCTGGCGAGGTCATTCGCCTCCGGACCGTCCGGCATCGTGACAGCCGCTTGCAGCGCCGTGCGAGCGGCGTCGTCTACCGCTTGGCGCGCCAGTACGAGCCGTCCGACGAAGAAAACGCACCCGAACACTGCCACGAGCAAGGGAGTCAAGAGCACGAGCTCAGCGCTTGCTGAGCCACGGTCTTTGCCGGACCGCGGCCAGGAGGGAAAGGGCGGAGGTTCGACGGGGTTCGGTTCGGTCATTGCGATTCCACTCCTCTCGATCCGATGACGCCGGATACCAACGGTGCCCGCCTGTCATCCCGTGGCTCGGAAGCCCTGCACTGGTCCGGTGCTCAGAGCCGACACATGGAACTGCAGGCCGGGAAAGATCGTCGGTACTGCACCCGTGGCTGACACGGCCACGAAGTCGTCCGGAAGTCCATGGATGGCCACCTTGAGCGATCCCACCAGCGAGCCGCCTATGGCGCCTACGTCCCTCTTGACGAGGGCGGTGGCCTCCGGAGGGCTTCCTAGCTGCGCCCTGGCGGCGGCCCCGCCCTCGGCCACTCCGAGGCTGAGCGCGTGCGACGCCAAACCCCACATGGCGAGCTGCAGTCCGAGGACGAGCAGAGCCATGAGAACCGGCAAGACCACGACTATCTCGGCCGTCTCTGCTCCCCGATCGTCGAACACCGGTCGCCGTCGGCCCGTATCTCGGCAGGGAGCGGGAGCACTGGCCGCCGCCGGGGTCAAGTGAGCGGTCATCCGGCGCCGGCGATCTCATTGGAGATCTTTGTGGCGTCGCCGGTGACGGCGTGGGTGATAAGGAGCCCGACGGCAATGGCGAGGGCGACGAAGACGCCGACGATGACGATCTTCTCTGCTACGTCACCCCGCTCGGGCGCGAACCGAAGCTCCGCCACCCGTGAGGTGACGAGGTCGACGACGTACTGGATGACTTGAATCTTGAGCACTGGTGTCCCTTCGTGTGGTCGGACGCCCGGTGGGCGTGCCTGCAGGTGGGCGCGAGCGGTCGCGCGAGACGGGGCGGCTACATCACGTGAGCGAAGCTGACGCCGGCAGGGAACATGATGAAGACGAGGAACCCGATCATCAGCACAATCGAGGGAAGAAAGAGTCGTTCTGTCGTGGAGTTGGCACGCGACTGCGCCGCAGACATCTGGTGTCGGCGCAGCGATTCTGACTTCGCCCTGAGACTGGCGCGTATGCGAGCCCCCTCAGAGCCTGCAAGGCCCAGGCTGGCGGCGAGCTCGTCGAGCTCGTCTATGCCGATCGCAGACCCGAGACGTCCAAGTTCGTCCCACGGTGTCACGCCCGAGTGGCGGGAACGCTCCAAGGCCTGGCGGATGCGGGCGAACCCAGGAGCCGGCGAGATTCGCCCGGCAGCCTCGAGGGCACTCTCGACTCCCATCCCGCCCGCCTGAGCGAGGGCAACGAGCTCGAGCCAGCAGCTCAGCTCACGACGGAAGCGCTCACGGGCCCGGCTAGCCGATTGGCGCAGTTCCACGGTGGTGACCGCGAGTCCACCGAGCGCCCCGAGCCCCGCAAGCACGAGCACGGCGAGCGCCCGAACATGCCACCCCATTGCTACGAACGCTCCCGCCAGCACGATCGGCGCCAGCACGCCCGTAAGAGCGGCGACCGCCGTGACGACGAGGTGCCGATCGTGGGTGCGATTAGTGATCGCGAGGTCGCGGCTGAGTCGGCCGGCTCGCTCCTCACTCGCGCCGAGATGCTCGAGCCACCTCCCGACCGTCGTGAGTGTGTTCATGCGCCAATCTCGCCTGGGCGATTCCTGCCCGGCACGTTCCGCCGGACGCCCGTACCGCCTCATCTCATCGGCAAGGCGCGGGATTCGTCGCATCAGTCCTGCGACGATGAGCACGAGACCGGCGCCGCCAAAAAGGCCGAGGAGAACGAAGTTGGTTGTCATAGCGCTGCTGTCGCCCGCGTCCGTAGGCGAGGGAGGCTCTTGGGGCGAGTCATGACCGCCATCATCCAGAGTCCGAGTCCGTAGAGGCAGCCCACAATGGCGAGCACGAGCTGACCTTCGGCTGAGCTGTAAGGGCTCAGATAGGCGCGGGCGAACACTGCCATGAGGCCAAGCAACCCGAACGAGAAGCCCGTTATCATCTTCACCGCTGTCCTGGCCGAGGCGCGTGATGCCTCGATACCGAGACGCATCGCCACCTCGTCTCGTGTGGCCTCGGCGAGCGCACCCAAAAGGTCCGTGAGCCGTTGCGCCCGCTCGGAGGCCGCCATGATGAGGCAGGCCACCACGGTGTCCGCCGCTGGGTCCCCGATATCTTCGGCCAGCTGGGCGAGCGCCGGGACGATGGCGACGCCAGCGTTGAGGCGAGCAGCCAGAGCCGCCACAGAAGGGCGCAGGGGACGCGGTGCGATGGGGGCGGTCGCCATGACGGCCTGGGTCAACCCGGCCGCTGCCGCAAGCGTGTCTCTCAACATCTCAGTCCAGGCGGCGACCGCCTCCAGTCGTTCGATCGTGGTCTTGGTCGCACCTCCTGCAACTCCACGGCTTCCGAGGACGGCGAGGGCAACAAGTGGTACCGCCATAGGCCAACGGGTGACGACAAGAGCAACCAGACTGCAAACGCCGGCCACGGCGAGGTCCCGGCGCGGTCTGCGCTTGCTCGATCGCGACCCAGGACGGGTCTCGCTCCACTCGTCGTCGGCGAAGCGAGGTCGTGAGGGGCAGAGCGGCAGCAATCCGATGCCGCTGGCGACGAGCACCAATCCGGCGCCGAGGAACGTCCCGACAGTGGCAAGCACCGCGATGATCACCATGACCTCCCGCGAGCGAACCGCCGGCTGTCGTAGCCAGCGGCGGCGAGGGCAGCGGCGGTGACGTCGCGGAGAGGCGCGGCGGGGCGGGCGCGGCCATCGGGCCCCGGCCTCCAGACCTCGTTCGAGATGATCATGGCGCCTTCGGCATCGATGACCTCACGCACAGAGGCCACCTGACGAAGGCGAGGCATTGAGCCGATACCTTGCTGTTCCGCCATCGGAGCGTCGCCGACCTCGACATGGACGACGAAGTGGATGGCGCCGGCAACGAGGAGGTTGGTGGCCTCTAGCGGGAGACGTTCGGGAGCTTGGACGGCGTAGGCGGCGATCCGGCGGAACACGCCGGCCGATGAGTCGGCGTGGATCGTCGCCATCGAGCCAGAGCGGCCCTGGCTCATGGCGTTGAGCATCGGGATCACCTCGTCACCGAGCACCTCACCGACGATCACGCGGGTGGCATTCATTCGCAGCGATCGTCGGACCAGTTGCGCCATGGGGATGGCGCCGACTCCCTCGATGTTCGGGAGGCGCGCCTCCATGGCGACACAGTCCGGGTGACGCTCGCTCTGGCGGTCCAGCCCGAGCTCGAGGGCTTGCTCGATCGTGACAATGCGCTCGTTCGGCGGTATCTCCGCCGCCAGCGCCCGTAGCAACGTGGTCTTTCCGGCGTTCATGGCACCGGAAACGAGCAGGTTTCGCTTCGCCCGGACGGCCGCTCGGAGGAAGGTGGCGAGCTCCTGATCAAGCATCCCGAGCGCCATAAGATCCTCGAGACCGTGATCCTGCAGGCGATGGCGCCGGATGTCGATGACTGGGTGCTCCGTCACGCCCATAACGGCCGAAAGACGGCTCCCGTCGGGAAGGCGGAGGTCCAGCTCAGGCTCAGCGTTGTCGAAGCGCCGCTCCGCCAGTCCGAAGCGCGCTCCGGCGGCCCGGATGGTGGCGATGAGCTCGTCATCGCTCTCGGCCACGGGCCCGACCAGTTCCTTCCTCCCGTCCGCATAGGTGACATAGGCGCGTTCGGCACCGTTGACGTCGATGTTCTCCACCAACGGGTCGTCAACGAACAGCTGCAGGAGACCGAGCCCGAACAGCATCGCGATGACGAGGTCGGTCACGGCACGCTCCTGGCCGGGTGCTGGCATGTTGCCACCGGATGCCAGAATGTCCGCCACTCGTTGGTCGAGTGCTCGCGCCGCCAGTCGTCTCACCGTGTCCATGGACGCCGGCGCGTCGACTCGATCGCCGTCTCGTGCGGCCAACCCCTTTGTTGCCAGGGACTCGGCAACCTCTGCTCGTATCTCGCGGGCGAGGCGCAAGACGTTGAGATCGAGCTGGGGCGTCCAGCTTGCAGCCACTGCTGTCATCCGAGGATCACCGCCCGCCGTCGAAGGCGGCTGATGACAGTGCGGTCGGAGTCGGCGGTCCGGGCGCGAATGCCGGCGGCAACGGCCCGCATTGTCGGGGCTCCGGCCCCGACCCTGTCGGCGAGCCTGCGGGCGATCGCGTCGACGTCTGCGCGGAGAGCCTCTGAGCGCGCCTGCGTCTCGCCGACACGGAAACGGGGAAAGGCACCCCCCCGCCCGAGCAGCGACAACACCGCGGCCGGGTCGTAACGCACTGCCCCCAGCACCTCGGCCTTCGTGACATCGGCGATCTGAGAAAGTCGTCGTCGGCGCGCGCCGGTGACGATCACGGCGAGTGCCCGGCCGGCGTTCTGGGCCGATTCCACCGCTGCCTTCGTGTGCAGCAGCGACGCCACGCCGTCCGTCGTAACCAGCAGGTTTGTCACTGCTGCCTGCCACAGCTCGTCATGCCGGCCGTCGACGCCACAGCGCCCTAGGTCGGCGATGACGACAAGAGAGGGATCGGTGAGGAGGTGACCGAGGTCTCGCCAAATCCAGCTGAGGGCAGCGCCCTGCTCAGGTCCGGCGACGCCGAGCAGGAAGCGCAGCCCGGGTCGCGACGGTTGGAACTGGGTGTGAGCCAGTAGGAGGTCGACGGTGAGGCCGTGTCGTCCGGCGAGGGCGAGGGAGGCCATCCCGGGCACGCTGGGAAGGCCGAGTGTCGGAGCGAGATCGCCGCCTGAAATGTCGCATTCGGCAAGCAAAGCCGTGCGACCCTGGCCGGCCGCATCGGCGAAGCTACGTCCGAGTAGCAACGCCACGGTCGTCCCACCTGGAGCACCCTTGACTGTGGAGACCGTGACGAGAGTCACGAGGGTGCCTTGGTGGAGATTTCGGCGAGACTGACCTCGCTGGCCGCACTCGCGGCAGTCACCTGCGCCGCCGCCGCGGCAGGCACCTCGAGCGTCACCGCCTCGGTGCCTGTTGAGCTGGCTGCATCGGCTGCAGAGGGGAGGGCGACGGCGTACACCGTTCCTACTGCCACGATGTCCGCTTCCGAGGGCGACGACGAAGGAGCCGTCCCCGAGGACTCTGTGCTCGTCGGGAGACTGGAGCTCTGGCCACCAAGCACGACGAGCACGGAGTCGCCCGCTACGAGTCCCGCCGGAGCTTGATCAGTCTGGAGGCTCGTGCCGACCAGGGCCTCGCTCGAAGCTATCGGCATCTCGGAGGTCAGGTCGGCTGGCACGAGCAAACTGCCCGGCTCGAGTGGCTCGCTTGCGCGCCGTCCGACGACAGTAGGTGACTCAGCAATCGGTACGGCAGCCAAGCCGCTCCCAGCGGCGAGGCTCACGCCGGTGAGATCGCTCGACGTGATCACCGAGCCTTGTGGCACGAAGGTGGCGACCGCGAGATAACTCGATCGATGGTTGAAGTGCGCCGCTACCTCCGCACCCGATAACGCGGCATCCGAGCACGATGAGTACGCCGAGCGCGCTCAGGATGGGTCGCCGCGCCTCGGGGCTCGGTGCTCGCCAGCCGGGCTGCGCGGGCTGGTCGGCGGAGTCACCGAGCCGGAGGTCGTCGTGGATGCGCTCCTCGAAGCGCGGACGATCCGGCGTTGCGATTGGCATGACCGCATCCTCCGCTGTCGACCTACCGATCCACCTACCGGCGCTGGACGGACTTATCCACCTACGCGTTCACAGCCCTCCGGTGCTTTGTAATCGCGAGAGGGAGTGCCCTCGAAGTCATTGCAGCGACAAAGGAGATGGAGATGGAAGAAGTCGAAGGGGCCGAGGCCCTTGGCGGTGGGCAGCAGGCGGTGGCGCCGGCGACCGACGGTATGCGGGGGCCGCGACGGCGTGCACCCAGGCGACAGGCCCTCGTGGCCGGCGGGGTGGCGCTCGTGGTGGCGGGAGCGGCGGTCGGCTTCGCCCTCAATTCGGGGCATACGAGCGGGCTCGCGTCCAACACCTCTGCGCTTACCGAACCTGGCGCGCAGATCACCGTCACCGGCAGTGCCACGGTGCAGGGAACGCCGGACACCGTCAACTTCCAGATCGGCGTGGACTCCACCGGCTCGAATGCCACGATCGCCCTCGACAAGAACAACGCCGAGGTGAGCAACCTGGAGGCCGCTCTCGAGGCCCACGGTGTAACCGCCTCCGAGATGCAGACGTCCCAGCTGGACATCTACGCCAACACCGACAACCGCGGGGCCATCACGGGTTTCTCGGTCGATGACGACCTCAACGTCACGATGAACCAGGTCTCCGACGCCGGGGCGGCTCTCGATGCCGCCGCCGATGCCGTCGGCAACGACGTCAGCCTCAATGGCATCTCGTTCTCGATCGCCAACACCTCCAGCCTGTTGGCGACGGCGCGTGCCGAGGCCATGGCGAACGCTCGCACCGAGGCCGACCAGCTGGCCGCCGGCGGCGGCGTGAAGCTCGGGCCGATCGTGCGAGTGACCGACGAGGAGAACGCCCCGGTGACCTACAACTACCCCGTGCCCCTCGCCGAGGGCGCCGCCCGCGCCAGCGTGCCCATCGAGACCGGCACCCAGCCCATCAGTGTGCAGGTGAGTGTGGTCTACTCACTGCAGGGCTGATCAAAGAACCCGTACGCGATTCCCCACCGTGACGCCTTTGTAGGAACAGATGGACGACGACCTCGACTTCACGAAGATGCTCGACGACGGTGACCGGCCGGCGGCGTCCCCCGACGTGCTCCGCCAGGTGGTCGCCCGCCACCGCCGGCGGCGTGCGCGCCACTACCGCCTGGTGGCGACGTCGGCGATCGTCATCGCCCTCGCCGGAGCCGGGGTCGGAGTAGGCCTTAACGAGAACGGCGCTACCCACAACGCCGCCGGCGAGCGCCCGCCGTCCTCGGGCCGAGCGCCCGCGGGCCTGCGATGGGACTCGGGCATCGCCGTCGGAGCGAAGACATCCGTCCTGGCTCCGGCGGCGTCGGACCACGGGCAACCCAGCACCCTCACCCCCGAGCCAGCGGTCGAGCCGGGCGAGTTCGGCTTCGCCGCCACTTCCAAGGCCGCGTCGTCGCAGGGCGGACCTCTCCGGCTCCCCGTGCCGGCTGCCACGCCGACCAACGCCGGCGGCGGCTACGGCTACGGCATCGCCAGGGGTTGCAAGGCGGGCTGTGGCGTCCTCTTCAACCCCCTCGCCCCGAGGGCGCTCTTCACCCGCCACGTGGATGGGATCACGCTGACGGCATCGCTCGAGCCCTTCGCCTTCCCGGTGGTGCTTCGGGCGAACGGAATCCCGGTGTCGGGGGCGGCTCCGGCGGGCGGTTCCGCACCGGCGCCGGCGCCCACGCCCCGCAGTACGGGCACGACCAGCAAAGGCGTCCGGCCGCTGCTGACTCCGAAGCCGATTCCCATCGAGGGCATCTGCCCGGTCGGGAGCGAGCTCGTCGTCACGATCGCCTACAAGGGAACGACCGAGACTCTCTTCGTCCCCGCCGGTGGCCCGAGCACCCGGCCCTTCTCCGTCGTGGCGTCCGCCGCCACCCAGCTGCCGGGAGCGGCCTCGATCGCCCTCGCCGTCGCCCACACGAGCGCCGGCGTGTCGACGGTCTCGGCAAGCTTCGCCTCTGGCGCCTCCGACGCCATGGCGCCGAAGGACGGCTGGGTAGTGCTCGCCCAGGTGCTGCCTTCCTCCGCCGACCTGGCGCGGGCGGGCACCGTCACCCTCGTTGCGAAGTCGAGCTCCGGTGCGACGCTCGAAACGGTGAGCCTGCCGGCTTCCGGAGCCCTTGCGACGGCGCCGGCGCTGGGGTTGTGCCGCTATCTCGTCCAGCCGGTCAACGCCGTCGGCGTGGTCTCGCCGCCTGCCGTCGGCCACGCGAAGGCAGGAGCCACCGGCTCGGGCTCGTCCTCGACCTCCGTCGGAGCCAGCGTCGTCGCGCCGTCGTCGAGAACCACGACCTGAGTGTCGACGACGCTCCTGCTGGCTGACCCAGAGATCGGAAGCGCCCTGAGTCAGACTGTCGAGATACCAGCTGACCCGGCCGCCGGTACGGCCAGCGACTTCATCGAGGTCTACGAGGCGCACTACGGGCGCTTGGTGCGCGCCCTCGAGATCGGAGGTCTCGAGCGCGCAACGGCGGAAGACGTCGCCCAGGAGGCCTTCGCCCGCACGCTCGGTCACTGGCGGCGCGTGCGCCTCGGGACGAACCCGGCCGGCTACGTGTACCGCGTCGGGTTCCGCCTGGCGAGGCGGAGCTTTCGGCGGGAGGAGTCGCTCGCAGTAGAGCCGGTGGGCTCCGGCGACGTCGCCGGCCAGGTCGCAACGCGCACGGCCGTCGAGGCGGCCCTGGCAGCGATGCCTCCCCGCCGGCGCGCCTGTGCCGTCATGTGCCTCATGAGCGGTTTGAGCACGAAGGAGGCGGCGCGCTCGCTCGGCATCGCAGAGGGAACCGTTCGCAAGCAGCTCGAGCTTGCCCGCGCCTCACTCCGATCCCAGCTGGGCGACTCGCAGCTCTGAGCCGGCGGGGATCCGATCTGAGCCGCGACCCCTATCCGATCTGAGCCGCGGCCGGGGTCGGACGCCGGAGCCGGGGGCACGCGAAGGCCCTTGCGGGACTATGATCTCCCGAGCCGTTCAGTGGAGATTTGCTGTGGAGGGACGTGGGCGGTTGCCCACGTTTTTGTTTTGTCGGGAGTCGGGTCGGACACGAGGCCGAGGAAGGAGCAGGCGACATGAACACCGCAGAGACGGTGGAACGTGTCGTCGCGCCCGTGCTTTCGACCCTCGGCATCGAGCTCGTGGACGTGGAGTCCCATCCCGGCCACCTGCGAGTCACGATCGACCGCAGCTCGGGCCTCGATCTGGCCGCCATCAGCCAGGCCACGACGGCCGTGTCCCATGCCCTCGACGAGGCCGACGCCGTTCCCGGCGGGCGCTACGAGCTCGAGGTGTCGAGCCCGGGGCTGGAGCGGCGCCTGCGCCGGCCCGAGCACTTCGCTCGCTTCGTCGGCACCGAGATCGCCGTGCGGCTGCGCCCCGGCGTGGCCGAGGACGGCGAGCGGCGTGTCGAGGGGCAGCTGGTAGCCGCTGACGAGGCCGGCATCGAGCTCGAGCTGGCATCACCGGGTGGCAAACGGCGGATCCGCTACGGCGACCTCGAGCGCGCCCACACGATCTTCGACTGGCGGGCCGCCCTTGCGAGCGCCCCGTCGACCGAGCGCGCCAACCGCCGCCAGGCGCGCCCGTCGGCCGCCGAGCGGAGCCGGGCGGCCGCCGCCGCCCGCACAGCCGGCGCTGCTCACACGACGGCCGAGCCGGCGACATCGCCGGCTGCGACAGACAATCGGCGGCGCCCGAGCACCACCAGCAACGACCGAACCCGACGCCAAGCAACGACGACTGACGACGACCGACACGTGACGGAGACCCCATGAGCGCGACGAATTTCGACCTTCTCGAGGCCCTGCAGCAGATGGCGAGGGACAAGGGGATCACGGTCGAGACGCTCTTCGACGCCCTCGCCAACGCCCTCGTGGCGGCCTACAAGCGCCTGCCGAGCGCAGCCGAGGAGGCCGTCGTCACCATCGACCCGGATGTGGGAGAGATCCGTGTCTACGGCCAGGAGCTGGACGAAGAGGGCAACGTCATCCGCGAGTGGGACGACACCCCGGCCGACTTCGGCCGCATCGCCGCCCAGGCCGCCAAGCAGGTGCTCATGCAGCGGGTCCGCGAGGCCGAGCGGGACAAGAAGTACGAGGAGTACGCCGGCCGGGAGGGTGACATCGTCACCGGCATCATCCAGCAGACCGACAGCCGCTTCACCCTGCTCGACCTCGGCAAGGTGGAGGCGCTGCTGCCGCAGGCCGAGCAGGTCCCTTACGAGCGCTACGACCATGGCGCCCGCCTGAAGGCCTACATCGTCGAGGTGCGCAAGACCACCAAGGGCCCCCAGATCGTCGTCTCGCGCAGCCACCCCGGCCTCATCAAGCGGCTGTTCGAGCTGGAGGTGCCGGAGATCTCCAACGGCATCGTCGAGATCAAGGCGTGCGCCCGCGAGCCCGGGCACCGCACGAAGATCGCCGTCTGGTCGAACGACGCCAACGTCGACCCGGTGGGAGCCTGCGTGGGCGCCCGCGGAGCCCGCGTGCGCATGGTGACGACCGAGCTGCGAGGCGAGAAGGTCGACATCGTCCCGTTCTCGGACGATCCCGCCGAGTTCGTCGCACGCGCCCTGCAGCCTGCCAAGGTGAAAGAGGTGCTCCTCGACGAGGAGCGCGGCCGGGCGACGGTCATCGTGCACGACTACCAGCTGTCGCTCGCCATCGGGAAGGAAGGGCAGAACGCCCGCCTGGCCGCCCGCCTCACGGGCTGGCACATCGACATCCGCAGCGAGTCCGAGCTCGCCGCCGAAGAGGCCGCCTACGAGCAGGCCGACTGGGCGGAGGGCGAGTGGGTGGAGGACGAGTCCGGCGAGATGGTCTGGCGACCTGCCGAGGGCGGCGAGTCCGTCTCGGCCCAGCAGTGGGCCGCCGGCGGGGCAGAGGAGTCCGTCGAGCCGGAGGCCGCGGCCGATCCCGCCGAGGAGGTCACGCCGGAGGTGCTGGCAGAGGCGGAAGCCGTCGTCGAGATGGCGGAGGAGGACGAGGAGCTCGAAGAGGTGGCCACCGAGCTCGAGCGCTCCGCCGAGGACGAGACGGACAACCCGGACGTCGCCGAGCCGGCGAGCGACCCACCGGCCAGCGAGGACTAGGCGCGGTCGCAGGCGTGCCCGAGCCGGTCCGCACCTGCATCGGGTGCCGCCGGCGGGCGCCCCAGAGCGAGCTCGTCCGCATCGTTCACGCCGACGGCGGTCTCCTCGTCAGCCGCACCGCCCCCGGACGGGGCGCCTGGCTGTGCGCCCGGACGCCTGGCTGCGCTGAACTGGCCCTAGAGCGAAACGCCTTCTCGCGGGCCCTTCGAATCGTCGTCGCACCCGGCCTCGCGGAGGCGCTCGCTCGCGAGCTCGGGAAGGCTCCAGCCGGGGCCTGAGACGGGCTCGGGAGGAGCCGGCGGGCACCCCTTCCCGACCCGGCCGGGGCCTTCCTGCCGGTACAACTTGTGTGGGTATCTCGTGCCCGGTTCACGGCAGCCGCCCCGGTGTGCGAGGATAGGAAACCGCGCCGGTGGTCAGCGTTGTCGCCGCGCGCGTCCCTGTAGAGAGGACCGAAGGGCCAGTTGCCGAAGAAGATCCGCGTCTACGAGCTCGGCAGAGAGCTCGGGCTCACGAACAAGGAAGCGCTCGACCTGTGCATCGAGCTCGGGATCGGCGTGAAGAGCCACTCGTCGTCCATCGAGGACGCCCAAGCCGACCGCGTCCGCCGCAAGGCGGACCGTGACGGTCTCCGCCGCCCGGTCCAGCCGGAGGAGCCGGCTCCGAGCGCCGGCACCACCACAGGTCGTGCACGCGCAGGCGCCCGCCGAGGCCAGGAGAGCGCCCCAGCCGTCGAGCCCACGGAACGAGCTGCCCGCCCGACAGTGGCCGACCTGCCGGCCGAGAGCGGTGGGACAGCAGCCCCACCGGCCGCGGCACCCGCCGCCCCTGCCACGCCGAGCCCGACGAGCCCGACGGCGCAACCCGCCGCTGACCCGGTCGCCGCCAGCACGCCGAGCCGTGTCAGCGCCCCGGCGGCCGATCTCGGAGGCGAGTCCCGCCTCGCCAGCCCCGGTACCCACGAGGCCCAGCCAGGTCACCGACTCGTCGTGAGCAGGCCTGCCAGCGAGCTCGGCGAGCCAGCACGTCAGGTAGCCCGCCCCGCCGCCTCAGCGGCCGCCCCGGCGCCCGCGGCTGCTGCCGGCGCACCGGCGGCAGCGCGCCCGGCCCCGGCGCAACGAGCCGCTTCTGCGCCCGCAGCCAGCACGAGCGCACCGGCTGCACCCAGCCGTGCACCTGCCGGAGGCCGCCCCAGCGAGGCCGAGCGCCCGAGTGGCGGCCCGGTTGCCGCGCCTCAGGCGCCTGCAGCAGCCGCCGCCGCGCCGGCTCCTGCCCCGGGCGCGACCCGCCCCGTGTCGCCTTCCGGCAAGTCGATCCCGCCGCCCCCGGGCGGACCGCCGCGGTCGATGACCGGTCGGCCGATCCCGCCGCCCCCGGGTGTGCGCCGCTCCACCCCGGGCGGACCGCCGGCGCCGGGCCGGACCGGCCCGGGGTCGCGACCGGCCGGCCCAGCTTCACCGCGCACGGGCTTCGGTACCGGCCGGCCGTCTCCGGGCGCCCGCCCAGGCGGCCCCTTCCCGGGCCGGAGCGGACCAGGATCCTCCACGGGTGCGGGCAGCACCGGCGGAGGAGGTTTTGGAGGGCGAAGCGGCGGCGCAGGCGGAGGCTTCGGTGGCGGCCGCGGAGGTATGACGCCGGGAGCCGGCGCTCCTCCGGGAGCTCGCGGAGGCGGCATCGGTGGGCGTGGGCGGGGACCGCAGCGTCCCGCCAGGCGCCGCCGCCGGCGCAACATCGAGGAGCTCGAGCCGATCCAGATCACGGCCTACATGCCCTCGAACGCCCCCGTGCCCGAAGGCGAGATCATCGTGGAGCGTGGCTCGACGCCCCAGCAGCTCGGTCCGAAGCTGAACCGCTCTGCGGGCGACGTGGTGCGCTTCCTGCTCCTGCAAGGTGAGATGGTGACGGCCACCCAGGCCCTCAGCGACGACATGATCGAGCTCTTCGCCGCGGAGATCGGCGCCCGCGTGCGGCTCGTCGACCCGGGCGAGGAGCAGGAGGCCGCTCTCCGGGCACGCTTCTTCGGCGATGGCGACGAGGAGGAGGAGGAGGACTCCGACCTGCGCCCGCGCCCGCCCATCGTGACGGTCATGGGTCACGTCGACCACGGCAAGACGCTCCTGCTCGACCGCATCCGCACCACGAACGTCGTCGCCAGCGAGGCCGGCGGCATCACCCAGCACATCGGCGCCTACCAGGTGGACTGGAACGGACACCTCATCACCTTCATCGACACGCCCGGCCACGAGGCCTTCACGGCCATGCGCGCCCGGGGGGCGAGCGTGACCGACATCGTCGTGCTCGTGGTGGCGGCCGACGACGGCGTCATGCCCCAGACCGTGGAGGCCATCAACCACGCCAAGGCGGCCGAGGTCCCCATCGTGGTGGCCATCAACAAGATCGACCGCGAGGATGCCGACCCGAACCGGGTCATGCAGCAGCTCTCCGAGCACGGCCTCGTGCCCGAGGCCTGGGGTGGCGACACGATCACCGTCGAGATGTCCGCCCTGCAGAACATCGGCGTCGACGACCTCCTCGAGCAGCTGGTCGTGCTCTCCGAGGTGCTCGAGCTGAAGGCCAACCCGGAGACGGACGCCCGCGGCGTCGTCCTCGAAGCCAACCTCGAGACCGGGCGCGGGCCGGTTGCCACCGTCATCGTGCTGCGCGGGACGCTCCGTGTGAGCGATCCCATCGTCGCCGGTCCTGCCTGGGGCCGCGTGAAGGCGCTCATCAACGACCACGGCGACCACATCAAAGAAGCCCCACCGTCCACGCCGGTGCAGGTGCTCGGCCTCTCCGAGCCCCCCATCGCCGGGGACGAGCTGCGCGTGACCGACGACACGTCCGTGGCGCGCACCGTGGGCGAGGCCCGCGAGCAGCGCATCCGCCTCGGCTCCTTCGCCCACTCCTCGGCGGCGGCGACGGCAGGTCCCGGCGCCAAGCTCGAGGACATCTTCGAGCAGATCAGCCGCGGCGAGACGGCGACGCTCAACCTCGTGCTCAAGGCCGACGTGCAGGGCTCGCTCGAGGCCGTCACCGAGAGCCTCCGCAAGCTCGAGCGGGACGAAGTCAAGATCTCCTTCGTCCACCGCGCCGTCGGCGGTATCACCGAGAGCGACGTCGACCTGGCCGCCGCCTCCGACGCCACCATCATCGGCTTCAACGTCCGGCCGGACCGGCGCGGCCGAGAGCTGGCGGACGCCCGCAAGGTGGAGATCCGCACCTACGAGATCATCTACAAGCTGATCGAGGACATCCAAGCGGCCATCCTCGGCATGCTCGCACCCGAGTTCGAAGAGGTCGTCACGGGTGAGGCCGAAGTGCGGGCCGTCTTCCGGGTGCCCCGGGTGGGGGCGATCGCCGGGTGCTACGTCCTCAGCGGCGTCATCACTCGTGGCTCGAAAGTGCGTTTCCTCCGCGACGGCGTCATCATCTGGAAGGGCGCCATCTCGTCGCTCAAGCGGTTCAAGGACGACGCTCGCGAGGTGCAGTCCGGCTTCGAGTGCGGCATCGGCCTGACCGACTTCCAGGACCTCAAGGAGCACGACATCATCGAGACCTACGAGGAGCGCGAGATCCCGAGGACCTGATGGCCGGTTCGACGAATCGGCGGCGTGGCGGCGGCGATGGTCGCCGGCAAGCCCCCTACCCGCGGGTCGCCCGCGTGAACGCCCTCCTCGTGGAGGTGCTCGCCGACGCTCTCGAGCGCCTCATCGACGAGGACGAGCGCCTCGGCCTCCTGACGGTCACCGGCGTGCGGACGGAGGCGGATCTGCAGCACGCCGTCGTGTTTTTCTCCTCTCTCACGCCCGAGGCGGCTGACGCCCTCGCCGAGCACCGCCCCGCCCTGCAGCGCAGCATCGCTCGCTCCGTCCGCATGAAGCGCACCCCGCTGCTGCAGTTCCTGCCCGATCCGGGGGTGGCCGCCGGCGAGCGGGTAGAGAACACCCTGCGCCGGCTCGAGCGTGGCGGCGCCTGAGGTGACCACCGACTCGGGCGGCAGCGCCGAGGAGGCCGAGGACGCCGAGGGCGCCTCGGAGGAGGACGCTGCTGCCGCAACGGGCAGCGACAGGGCGGGCACGGCAGGGGAGCGGGCGCCTCTCGACGGCTGCCTCGTCGTCGACAAGCCGGCCGGGTGGACCTCACACGATGTCGTCGCTCGCATCCGGCGCCTCCTCGGCACGAAACGGGTCGGCCACGCCGGCACCCTCGACCCCGATGCCACCGGCGTCCTCGTCATCGGCGTCGGTCGTGCCACCCGGCTGCTGCGTTTCACGACGATGCTGTCAAAGATCTACGTCGGCGAGGTCGTCCTCGGCGTCGCCACGAGCACGCTCGACGCCTCCGGTGAGGTGACGGCCCGCGCCGACATGAGCCATGTGACGCCCGAGGAGGTCCGCATGGCGGCCCTCTCGCTCACCGGTCGTCTCGAGCAGATCCCACCGATGGTGTCGGCCGTCAAGATCGGCGGGCGCCGCCTGCACGAGCTCGCCCGCGAGGGCGTCGAGGTCGAGCGGCCGCCGAGGCCGGTTGAGGTCTTCCGCTTCGACGTCTTCGACACTGGGATCCCCTCCGTGTACCAGGTCCTCGTCGAGTGCTCGTCCGGCACCTACGTGCGCGTGCTGGCCGCTGATCTCGGCGAGCGCCTCGGCGGCGTCGCCCACCTTCGCACGTTGCGGCGCGTCGCAGTCGGCTCGTTCCGGGATGGGGAGGCGGTCGCCCTCGACGACATCTCGCCCGCCAGCGTGCTCCCGTGTCTCGAACTGGTTCGTGACATGCCCTCTGCCGAGATCTGCGGGGAGGCCCTGACCGCAGTCCGTCATGGGCGATCGCTCGAGCGCGCCGCCCTCAGGCTGGCCGGCGACGGCCCTTGGGCCCTCGTCGGTCCCGACCATGAGCTCGTGGCCGTGGGTGAGCCGCGAGGCTCCGACAAAGTCCGTCCGGCCGTCGTGCTGGCCCCCGCCGGGTAGCGTCACCGCGGTGCACAGCGGCGGCCGCAGTGTTGTGACGATCGGCGCCTATGACGGGGTGCACATCGGGCACCGCCTCGTCATCGAGCGCGTCCGCTCGCTTGCGACCGAGGAGGGCCTTCGCAGCGTCGTCGTCACCTTCGATCGCCACCCCGCCTCGATCGTGCGACCCGACTCGGCTCCTCCCTTGCTGACCGACCTCGCCCAGAAGCTCGAGCTGCTCGCCTCCACCGGCATCGACGACATCGAGGTGATCCAGTTCGACGAGGAGCGTTCCACCGAATCGGCCGAGGACTTCATCACGAGCGTGCTCGTGTCGCAGCTGAGGGTGGCGACCGTGGTCGTCGGGCGCGACTTCCACTTCGGCAAGGCCCGCGGCGGCAACGTCGCCCTTCTCGAGGAGATGGGAGCCGAGCTCGGATATCGCGTCGTGCCCTTCGATCTCGTCATGGACGAACCGGCCGGCGCGGGGGGCGCTGCCGAGGTGGTCTCCTCCACGCGCATCCGTCGCCACATCGCCTCCGGTGAGCTGGCGGCGGCAGAGCGTCTGCTCGGTCGCCCGCACGAGGTTCGCGGCGTGGCCGTAGGGCACGCGGCTGGAGGCACCGTCACCGTGGAAGTTCCGCCCGAGATCCTGCTGCCGCCGCCCGGCCGTTATGCCGGCCGTCTCGGCAGCCTGCAACGCGTGCAGGAGTGGCAGGTGTGTGAGGCGCGCCTCGAGGACGAGCCTCCGCGTGCCGGCAGCGTGACGGTGACGGGCGAGAGCCTCGCCGGCCGCTCGGGCGAGACGGTCCGTCTCGTCTTCGATCGCCCGGACTGACTCTCTCAGCAGACGACGGCCGCCGGACGGAGCGACCAGCTTCGTCTCTAAGTGGGCGCTCGGGGCCGCTAATTCGGTCCGAGCCCTGCCCATTCCTTCAGCATCTGGGCGAGCGTGAGGGAGGAGCTCGTCGCCAGCGAGACAATGTCGTCACTGAAGTGCCACCAGAAGAGATACTGCTCCCCCTCGAAGGGGAAGCAAGCGAGATCCCCGACGTTTTTCTTCGTGCTCTCGTTGATGTAGGTGTCCTGCGCACTGTTGCTGGTTGAGCAGAACCCGGTCTTGAGACCGGCGGGGACGTCACCCTTGATGGTGGCGTTGTAGGTGCTCTCGGCCGCTGCCGTGGTCGGGAAGATGGCGTAGAGGACGTCGAGGCCCACCTCAGGGGTGCAGTCGTAGGCGGCTTGGGCCCCCGGTGCTCGATTGGCGATCTCGGCCACGGTCTGGGGAGTGCAGGTCGTGCTGGCGTTGGCGATGGGGATGTCGGACAGCAAGGTGGCCGACCGCGTGCCGCTCGTCGTGGACGTCGGGGTCGTCGTGGTAGTGGTGGTCGACGACGTCGTCGTCGTGGTCGTCGTTGACGGGGTCGTTGTCGTCGTCGTGGTGGCGGCCACTGGCTTGCGGGAGAAGGGCGGCAGGTGGGCGGCGGCGGCCGTTCCGACGTAAGCGAGCAGGACGACGACGACGATGGCGATGGCGATGAACTTGCCGCGGCCTGAGGACGCCGGCGGCTGCTGCGGGGGCCCCTGCGAGCCGGGCGGCCGCAGGGGCGGCTGCTGCGGGGGGCCCTGTGAGCCGGGCGGGTACTGCGGATACGGCGGGGGTGGAACCTGCGAGCCGGCGGGATACTGCGGCGGCTGCTGCGGGGGCCCCTGCGAGCCGGGCGGGTACTGGGCGGAGGCGGCGGCAGTCGGCTGGGCCGGTTGGCCAGCCTGCGGACCGGTGACGGCAGCCGGCGGCGCAGGCGGGTACTGCTGGCCGCCGCCGGTGTAGGCCGTCGGATCCACCGCCGCGGGCTGCCCGACGGGGGCTGCCTCGCCCGCTGTCTGAGTCATCTCGCTCGAGCCCATGAGGGGGACAGCAGCGGGCATTGGCGGTGGAGATGCAATCGGGGGAGCCTGCGTCGGAGTCGGAGACGCCCCCGCCGGGGGTGGCGGCGGAGGTGGCGGAGGTGGCGGGACGACAACGGCGGCTGCGGCCACCCCCGTTGTGGCGGCTGCTTCCGCCTCCCGGTTCGGGATCTCGGCGCCCAGCGAAAGGGCGTTCCACCAGCTCTCGACCGCCCAGCGGGCGAGGTCCTCGCGCAAGCCGGCGCTCTCGGAGAGCTGAGTAGCCGAGCCGTGGACCGAGAACTCTGCTCCCTGGGCAGCTCTGTCGCGCATGTACTCGATGGCGCCGGAACGGATCGCCTCGACGAGGGCGTTGATCTCGGCGGGCGCCTCGGGGAACGAGTCGAGGAGGATGGCCTCGGCCAATCGTGGATCCGTGGACAGGTCGACCCCGCGGCTCTGATAGTCCGCCACGATCTCCTTCAGTCCCGCACTCACCCCTGTCCGGCCGGCCATGGCGGGGATCGTAACCAAGTGTCATCCCCAATGCACGAAGACCACCACACGGGGTCTGATCGGAACCACGTTGTGAGCTGGCGGGAAGGTCAGGTTTCCCTTACCTTTCTCGCAGCCCGTTGGGGTCGGCGAGGGCATCTTTTCCATCCTCGTGTCGGCGCACACTCGAGAAAGAGACCGAGCGCAATGTTCGAGTCCGAGAGGAGAACAGAGAAAATGAGCAGCCAGAGCCCCACCCCTTTTGAGGCTTCGCTTTCCAAGCAGCCTTCCGGGCAGCAAGTTCGCCGCCGCCCGAATGCCACCACGATGGTCGTCGGCCTTGTCGTTGTCGTCGCCCTCGTCGCCGGCTTCTTGATCTTCCGGCACAAGACGCCCCAGAACCCCGCCTCGCTGTCGCAGACGACGACCTGGAGCTCGACCTCGGACAACTGGTCGGGGTACGCGCAGACGACCGCGCAGACCGGCCAGAAGTACACCAAAGTGGAGGCCGAATGGACGGTCCCGTCCGTGCTGACGATGTCAGCCGGAGGTTGCGTGGCGAACTGGGCCGGCATCGGCGGTGCCACCAGCAAGGACCTGATCCAGCTGGGTACCTCCAGTTGCTCGGACTCCTCCGGCACCGGTTACAACATCTGGTACGAGATCCTGCCGGCTGCTGAAACTATTATCCCGAGCGTCAACATCCAGCCCGGCGACCAGGTGCTGGCGACGCTTCAGCTCGTGAGCGGCGGGACGAACACGGGCTCGCAAAGCGAGACCGACCTCTACGCCAACATCACGCAGCTGATCAAGCGCTTCGACCCCAGCTTCGGCAGCACACACATCATCCAGCGTCTTCGTCAGCTGTTGGCCGAAGGCGAGTCTCACCTTGCGAGCGAGCCGTGGTTCCCGCGGATCGCGGCGGAGCTTCACTCCCTCTTCTCCGCACCCGCATCGAGCTCGGCGCAGGTGTGGCAGTTCACCTTCAAAGTGACCGCTCCGAACGGGACGGTGCAGAACTGGACGAAGACGCTGAGCTACCACTCGTCTCTCAGCTCGGTCGAGTGGATCACCGAAGCCCCGACGTTTTCCTCGGGCGTCTCGGTGCTGCCGAATTACGGCGTCGCCCACTTCCTCGGTGCCTCCGCCAACGGCGGCATCCCGAGCTTCTCGCCTGCCAACCAGATCATCCTGACCGACCCGCACGGCCAGGCGTCCATCCCGTCGGCTCCCGGTGGCCAGTTCGATGCCTTCAACACCTGCTTCTTCCCCACCTTCACGGTCACGGCCTGCGCCGCCCCGTAAGCCACGAGCATCTGATCCGGCGGAGATCACAAGAGGGGGGCATCGTTGATGCCCCCCTCTTGTCGCGCTCGGACCGTCTGTTCGCCTCTTTCGAACGGTGACCCGCCCCGCTTGCCGCAGCCGCGATCAGGGAGGCGGTGGTGGCACTGGCGGTGGATAGCCAGGTTGCACGGGCTGACGGAGGGCGCCCCGCGGGGGCGCTTGACCGGCAGGCGGGTGGGCCGGACCAGGCTGGAAGCCGCCGGGCGGAGCGCCCGGGGGTGGCTGGAATCTAGGGGCAGCAGGTTGAGCCGGCTGGAAGCCCGGTGGGCGAGGCCCGCCGGGTTGGCCAGGCCCACCGGGACCACCGGTCCTGCCGGCGGGCGGCTGCCCCGGCCAGCCGCCAGGACCTCCCGGCGCACCCGCTGCCTGCCGCTGCTTGGCGGCCGAGCTGCCGACGAAGCCCTGCACGTCCTCCAGTAGCGAACGACGAGTGCCGGTGTCGAGACGGCGCATCATCAAGAGCACGCCGCCGAGGAAGAGGGCGATCATCAACACAAGGAGGAAGATGGCCAGGATCCACGTGCCCGGTCGGTGATCCCATGCCGAATCGCCGAAGAGCGCGGCGTGCAGCTGGGACTGCAGCAACGGGCCGGGTGTATGGATGCCGGCGAGCCCGAGCTTCAGTTCGTCCTGACCGGTGACGAGGGCGAGGTTGTAGCTCGTCATGATCTGGTTGAGGCCCGTGCTGGCGCCGATGGCGTTGACGGCCCAGTTGGCACTCGTCAGGTCGCCGAGGACCTTTAGCACCGGACTCGGGTTCGAGGCCTGCAGGATCGGCTGTGACAGCGCCATCTCGATGATGAGGATGACCGGCAGCATGAAGACGGCCTGGTCGGACTTGCGCACCGCACTCGAGACGAACAGGCCGATCGTCATGCCCGCAAAGCCGGCGAGAGCCATGGCGATGAACACCTCGAGGTCCTGGGAGGAGAGCACGGCACCCAGATTGAACGGCCGCAGCCCCGTTAGTACGCCGGCGCACCACGGGGCGTTGCATCCCCGGATGTTGGCTACGACGTGGAGCGGATCCTTCGCCGGGAGCGGGTTGGCGATCAGCACGAAGAGAAGGACGACGAGCGATTGCACCGTCGTGATCACCCCGAAGACGATCACCTTCGAGCTGGTATAGGCGAGCATGGAGAGGCCCGAAGCCCGCTCGCGTCGGTAGATGGACTGCTCCTTCACGATCTCCCGGACGGTATTCGAGGCCCCCAGCCAGGTGGCCGAGACGATCAAGAGCCAGAGGAGCATGGCCGCGAAGGGCCCCTTGTTCGTCGCGATCGTGTGAGCTGGGAACAGCAAGATGAGGATCAGGCCGAAGATGGGAGCTTGCACGCCTAGCAGGATGACGCTTCGTCGATCTCCGGCGATGAGGCGCAGCTGTCGGCGGCACAAGACGACGGTCTGGAGGCGAGTGGTCACCGGTCCGAGCAGCCGAGACCGGCCCGGGGGTGCCGGCGGCGCCGGGCGGGGAACGGAGGCGGCAGCCTCTCCGAGGGCGCCGACGTAGCGCCCATAGTCAGGGTCGTGTCGGAACCGTTCTCCCCACGCAGACCCGTCGGATCCCTCCAGAGCCTGGAAGACGGCCGGCCAGCCGCCCACGACCCCTTGGCGTTCGAAGAAACGCTCTGCCTCCTTCGGGGGGCCGTAGTACGCCATGTGACCACCGGTCGCCAGGAACAGGACGCGGTCGGCGACGTCGATGCTCTGGGTCGAGTGGGTGACGACCACGACGATGCGTCCGCCGTCTGCCAAGGTGCGAAGCACCTGCATGACCTGGCGTTCGTTGCCGGGGTCGAGCCCGGACGTCGGCTCGTCGAGGTAGAGAAGGGCCGGCTCGGTCAAGAGCTCGAGCCCGACCGAGACACGCTTTCGCTGGCCGCCCGAGAGCTTCTCGTTGCGAAGCTCCGTGCGGCTGCTGAGGCCGAGCTCGGCCATGACCTCTTCGGCGCGCTTGGAGATGCCGGCGTGCCCGAGGTCGGACGGCAGACGAAGCTGTCCGGCGAACTCCAGCTCCTGGCGGACCGTGAGCTGTTCGTGGACGAGGTCCTCCTGCGGGACGTAGCCGATGCGCGCTCGCAGCTCGTCGTAGTCCGCGTACAGATCGCGACCGCCGAATCGGATGGCTCCGTGCGTCGGCCGCGAGAAGCCCGTCAGGGCCCGCAACAGCGTCGTCTTGCCGGCACCGGAGGGTCCGACGACCGCCAGCATGCTCCGCGAAGGAACTGAGAACGAAACACCGTCGAGGAGGGCGTGCCCGTCGATGACGACGTGGATGCCGGCGACCTCGAGGTCGGCACCGTCGGTCTGGGTGAATTCCTCCAGGGCGCCGTTGTGGAATTGGAAGACATGGTTGCCGACCCCGACGATGTCACCTTCGTGGACGGCGGCGCGGTGTATTCGTTGCCCGTTCAGGAACGTGCCGTTGTGGCTGTTCAGATCGACGAGCTCGACGCCACCCTGGTCGAGCCGACGGAGCTCGGCGTGGTAGCGGGAGGCCCGCGGGTCGCCATCGAGGGCGAGATCGTTGTCGGGAGCGCGGCCGATGCGGAAGCGAGCCACCGACGGGCGGTGAACCTGCTGGAACTTGCCGAGCACGGACTTTGGAATGTCCTCTTCTCTCGGCGGCGTCACGGCCGCGCCTGGCCGCGTGGCTGCCCCCTCCTGCGCCGCCCCCTCGGAGCCCACGGCGGGAGGCGGCGTCGGCGCTGGCGGCGTGACACGGGCCGGCGGCGGTGGTGGCGGCGGCGCAACGGGATCTGGTCGCCTCGCAGGCGGCGGCGCCACGGCTGCTGGTCGCGGCGGTGGTGGCGGCTGCACCGCTTCCGGCCGCGGTGGTGGCGGCGCCACGGCTTCCGGCCGCGGCGGCGGCGGGGGCGGGGGCGGGGGCGGGGGCACAACCTGCACCGCCGGTGGCATCACGGTGGCAGCGGCGCCTACCCCACTGGCGGCAGGGGCCTGCTCCAGGGTGATCCGCAGCGGCGTGCCGTCGCTGGCCGAACCGAGTGCGAGCTCGAGCGGGCCGTCGAGTCTGATCTCTCCGATCCTTCTGCCGTTGTGGAAGGTTCCGTTGCGGCTGTCGGCATCACGGACCACCCAGCCGCCGGCTGTCGCCTCGATGACGAGGTGAAGGGCGCGAGACGCGCGGTCCCTCGACGATGACATCGCCGAGGGGGTCACGACCCACTTTGAGCTTCGCCTCGCTGGACCACTCAAAACGATGCTCGCCGACCAGCACCGCCGGCAACGCCCCCTCCTGGCCTGGCATGCGGCGATGATAGCTGCGTCCCGGAAAGGCCGCCCATGCCATAATTCGCCTGTGCTTGGGCATGCCCGGAGCTGATCTCGGTCGCCACGTGCGATCTGGGCGATGACGGAACCCTTCGGTTATCTCGAGATCTGGGATGACGCAGGGACGCGCCTCGTGCCGCTACGGGACGATCCGGTCATCGTGGGTAAGAGCGATCAGAGCACGGTCCAGATCACTTCCGACCCGTCCATGTCGCGGGCACACGCGGTCATCGAGCGCCTCGGCTCCATCTGGTGCCTCCGCGACCTCGGTAGCAAGAACGGCACGCTCGTGAACGGCAGGCCCGTAACCGCTCAACAGGCCCTGCACGACAGCGACGAGATCCTTCTCGGTCGGACCCGCCTCGTCTTTCGAGCCGACAACCGCACGGAGGGGTCGGCCACGAGGGTGGGTCTGGCTCCCCCAGAGCTGACGCGGAGGGAGCGGGACGTGCTCGTGGCGCTCTGCAGGCCACTTCTCGAAGGGGGCGTCTTTCGGGAACCGGCGGAGACGAAGGAGATCGCCCGCCACCTCGTCGTCTCAGAGGGTGCTGTGAAGCAGCACCTGCTCCACCTCTACGACAAGTTTGGCATCTACGGCACGAGCGAGCGGCGTCGGGTCCAGCTCGCCAATGAAGCTCTCGGCCGGGGCGCCGTGCACGTCTCCGACCTCACCGCCGGGAGCTGAGCGGCCAGCTGCTCGCTCACTGCGGCGCCGGCGCCGGCGCCCGCACGGTCGCCTTCGCCGTCCCGAAGTCGATGACGGTCCCAGGGGAGAGTCCGACGGTGGCGCCGGGCGGGACGTCGACGGGTTCCCGGCCCGGGCGAGCTGAGCGCCACGGGCGGGACGAGCGGTTCGAGAGGCCGAGGAGTCCCGGGTGGGAGGGGTGCTTGCGGAAGGTCCCGAACGGCTGTCGGAAGTTGAACGGAGCGGTCAGCTCGACGTGATGGCGGAGGAGGTGGGCGCCGTCCCGGATGATGACGGCGTCATGGCTCGAGAGCTCGAGATACGACGGCCGAAGGACGCTGCGGCATCGCCAGCAGCTTGCGGCATCGGCAGCAAGCGGATCCACGTAGTTGGAAGCTCCGCAGCTCTCGCAAGTGCTGACGCAGTCGAGCAGCCTCGCCATGGCTGCCCTCCACTCGCTCTCGGCCACGCGGCCGTGCATGGGGTCGCGAATGCCGTCCGTGAACGCCCGGACGAAGAGCTCGTGGATGAAGGCGGGGTAGAACGGCCAGAGGAGAACGGCGTTGGCGTGGGCGGTCTCGTCCGGCCGGTTGCTGTCGTCATCGGGATCGAAGATGAACACCGGCTCCTGGCCATAGAGGAGGCGGGCAGCCTCCAGGTCGCTGAGCGAGGTGACGGCGAGCTCTTTCTCGCCTTCGAGGGGATGGTGAAGGATCAGCATGCAGAAAAGCAGCACCGAGAGCGACCACAGATCGGTGCGCGAGCTCGGAAGCGCCTCTTGCCGGACGATCTCGGGAGCCATGTAGCGAGGTGTCCCGAGGACGCCACCGCCCACGGTCCCGTCGATGGCGACGTTGTCGTTGTCACAGATGAGGATGTCGCCGTCCTCGGCGTTGAAGAAGATGTTCCACGGCGAGATATCGCGGTAGCAAAGGCCCTCGGTGTGCAGACGCAGGAAGGCGTCCGCCAGGTTGAAGCCGACGACGGCGAGCACCCCGAGCGACAGCTCCGACTCTCGCCGCAAGATGGCGTTCAGATCGCGGAACTGCGCCGGCCGCAGCGCCATGACGTACCCGAAACCCGGATACTGCTGCGACTCGGCCAGGTCGAGCGGCCAGAGAAAGGCGCGGCTCGGGGCAGGGCGGTTGCAGAGCTTCTCGAGTGAGCGCCGCTGCCAATCCGAGAGCGACGACGGGAAGTACCACTTGACGGCGATGGGGTCTCCGCCCAGCTCTGCCCCGAAGACCTCGCCCTGCCCGCCGCCTCCCTTGAAGTCGATGATCCGGCAGATCTGCCCGGTGCGCCACGTCCTGACCTCGTCGCCGGCATGGAGCAACTCGCCGCTCACAGGATCCCTCCGTCCGAGATGGTGGTGCCAGGATCGGGCAGCCGCACAGTGTCTTCAAGCCCGACGTCGTCGAACAAGATGGCAAGGGTGGCGTCGTCGCCCGTGCCGTCCGTGCTCGTGCTCTCGAGCCAGCTGGCGAGGGCACCCTCTACTGAGCTAGCGCCGACCTCGTGGATGAGTCTCCAGAGAATCCCGACCGGCGGCGGCAAAGCCGTCCTCGGCGCTGAAGGAGTTCACGTAGCCGTCCGTCGCCGCTACCACGACCTCGATCGCTTCGGAGTCGACATCGACGTGGCTGGCACGAAAGTCGCTCAAGGCGCTTCTGGAGGCGAGCGACGTGGTTTTCGTGCCGACGAGGCGGGTGTCTGCCGGGAGCAGGCGGAAGACCGTGCCGTCGCGCTTGACGGCCACGACGTCGCCGTCGCCGATCTGGCAGGTCACGATCGAGCCAGCGACGGCTAGGGCGACAATGAGGGTGGTCCCGTAAGCAGTCTCCGGGTACGAGCTGAGAGCCTCGGCGTTGCCGGAGGACGCCAGCTCCGACGCTGTCAGGGGTGCCTCGGCGAGATCCCGCTGCACCGATGCCATCCACGAGGTCGCCATCACCGTTGGCAGCTCCTCGGCGACGGCTGCGGCGGCAAAGCCGCCAGCCTGCCCTCGAAGGGCCTCCCAACACGACCGTGCGGCCTCGAGGGCGGCGTCGACGGCGAGATGGGCACCTCGGTCCGCCCTCACGGCGAGCGAGTGACCGTGGCCGTCAGCCACGGCCGTCACCGCCCAACGCCCCGAGTCGCCCGAGCGGCAGCCGACGGCATCCTGGTTCGGCAACGCCTCGCGGACATGGGCGGATCCGCGGACGCTCGCCCCGAAGGCCGCCCAGCGGTGGGCGTCCCTAGCTCCCGGGCTCGTCGTCAAACCAAACCTCCGGGCCGGCGCTCGGGTAGGACTCCGACAGCAGGCCTGCCGGGATGTTGCGAACGTGCTCGCTCTCGGTCACCATCCCGACCCGGGGAGAAGACGCCGCGTCGAGAGCGACGGTGGACACCCACCTCATCTGGCGGGCGAGCGCCTCCGGTGAATTCGCCTCGAGGGGCGCCATATTCGGGTCGGAGATGAACTGTCGCAGCACGTCGCGGTCGGCGTCGCGTCCGATGGCGACGGCGAGCCGAACGGCGTGCTGGCCCCAGGGCAGCTGCAGGAGGTTGCGAAGCGCCAGCTCGTAGTCGTCAGTCGGTCGCCCGTCGGAGAGCAGCACCACCACAGGAGACAGGGCGCGCTTGGGCATCGGGGGTGAGCGCAGGTCCTCGGTGAGCAGCCGTATGGCGGCGCCGAGGTCGGTCACACCCCCGGCCTGCAATGGCGGCCAGACGAAGCGAGCGAGCGGCGTGGGGTCGTCGCCCACCCATTGCGCGCCCGTGGAGAAGCGAAGGACGCGCACGATCACGTCGACATTCGGGTTGTCCTTGGCGACCCGCCGCATGTGCGGGAGGGCCTCGGCGGCGGCGTTGTTGAGCGCTTGGATGCGCCCGTCACGGATCATCGAGCCAGAGCAGTCGGCCAGCCAGAAGAAGTACAACGGCCGCGCCGACACCACTCCGCCCGGCCGCGTCAGCTCCGGGGCGTCACTCAGGTCGCCTGGCTGCACGGCCGGAGCCTATCGGTGCCGGGGAACGGCGTCTGGCTGGCGCTGGGCTCCCACACGCCCGCCTAGCCCGCCGTCCCGGCGGGGCCGGGCTGGAGGGGGTTGCCGTCGTCGCCTGTCGGATATCGCTCGGCGATGATCGAGTCGCCACGGAAGAGGGACGTCTCGCGAACCTGCGCTTCGATGCTGGGCGCGAAGAGCGTGTAGCCGAGGAAGAGGCTGGCCCAGAGCACTTGGAGCGCCACCCACAGCCAGGACGAGATGCCGGTCGACCAGTCGTTCGTGGCGTGGATCAGGGCCCCGAAGCCATAGCCGAAGAGCATCAGCGGCACCCGCCGCCTCGTGTAGTTCAAGCCGAGCCCGAAGAAGAAACAGGCGATCCCGGCCCATTCGGCGTGCTGGAGCCCGTCGGTGAAGATGCGCAGGCTGAATTCCAGCACGTAGGTGACGAGCGCATGATTCCCGGCGGCCACGGCGAAGATGTTGGCGTCCTTGTCCTGATAGAAGGCGGCCTCACGCACGCCGAACGTGAGGCCGGCCACGGTGCCGAGGAACATGCAGCTGCGGACGCCGAGGCGCTTCTTGAAGTAGGCGCCGGCTGCGAGGATGCAGACGAGGGCTGACCCGTCCTTGGCGAACTCCTCGTTCAAGCCGGCAGAGACGAACCACCGGAACCAGTTGCCAGGCGACGTCGATGGGGGCTGGACGGTGTTGTAGTACCACTTCAGCGGGCCCGCCATGTAAAGGAGCGTGACGACGACTATCCCGGCGCCGACGATGAGGAGCGTCCGCGGCGTGTCCTCCGGCTTGATCAACCACCAGAAGGCGAGCATCCACAGGGGCGCGGTGTAGAGGCCGTACACGTATCCGAGCGTCTGGAAGTTCGTCGTGTTGGCGAACACGACGAGGAAGACCACCGGCAACATGGCGTACACGAGGAACACCAGCCGGACGCCCGAGCGCCAGCCGGCGTTCTCGACCCAGCTCTTGAAGGGAAAGAGGATGTGGAACGCCCGCTTCATCGCCGCCGAGTCAAGGGAGCCACGCTTGGCGGTAGCCGGCCGCCCCGCATTGGCGAACGCAGGCGCCCCCGTGGGGCTCGGCGGGGCCGGCCGGTAAGCAGGTGCCCACTGGCCAGAGCCGGCAGGACCTGCGACGGCGGCTGGGGTGGCGGCTGCTCCGGCGGCGAGCCCGCCAACGACAGGTACGCCTGCGGTGTCCTCGGCGGACGTGGCCGCATCGCCCTCGGCGATACTCGCCGTCCGCTCGGGCTGTCCTACGAAGGCGGCGATCCACGGCCCCGTTGGCGACGCAAAATGAACCCGCTGCGCGGACGGCGTGAGGGTGATCCGCGCCACCGGCTGGCCGTCGTGAAACGTCCGTCCGTTGCTCAGGTCCTCGAGCACCCACGCACCCGCCTCGAAGCGGATGAGGGCGTGCTGACGGGAGACGGTGGGATCGGCAAAGACGACTCTGTTGTCGTCACGACGACCGATGGTGACGACGTCGCTCTCGGCAAAGACGTACCTTGCCTCAGCCGTGGCTAGCTCGAGTTCGGGCATGGCGTCTCCTCCAACTGCTCCCGGGGAATCCGGGCGGCGCGGCCGGATGGGCGACATTGTGTCATGCGGAGGCGCAATACCGCAGGGAGGCCGACAAGGCGCCGGCAGCCGTGGCGTGCCCCCGAGCCGGCGGCCGTCGCCGCCGGCCGTACCCGCGGCGCTTCAAGGATGCGACCGCCCCCGGCCGACTCGGAGGCGTCTCATCCCTTTAGAATGAGCGCCGTGTCCACGTACAACATCCGCGTGTTCGGTGACCCGGTGCTGCGCCAGCGTGCCCGTGAGGTCGACGACGTCGACGGGCGCCTCGTCCGCCTTGCCGAGGACATGATCGAGACGATGTACGCCGCACCCGGCGTCGGCCTCGCTGCCACCCAGGTAGGTGTGGAGCGGCGCCTCTTTGTCTACGACGTCGGCGAGGGGGCTCAGACGGTCGTGAACCCGGCGATCAGCGAGGCTCGCGGAGAGTGGGACTTCGAGGAGGGGTGCCTGTCCGTGCCGGGCCTTCATTGGAACATCGTCCGGCCGAAAGAGGTCCACCTCACCGGATTCGACCTCGAGGGCAATGAGAATCTCGATCGAGGCCGACGAGTACCTCGCCCGCGTCTTCCAGCACGAGATGGACCACCTCGACGGCATCTTGCTCCTCGAGCGCCTGCAGCCGGAGGAGCGTAAGGAAGCCATGAAGATCCTCCGTTCCCGCGTCCTCGGCGAGGTGGGACCCGTGCCGGAGGAGGCTCCGGCGGACGCTCGGCGGCCGTCGCGGCGAGCCGGCACGGCCACGCGCGAGCCCTCGCTCTAGCCCCGCCGACCATGGCCCGGGTGGCCTTTCTCGGGTCGCCCGAGCCAGCTGCCATCTGCCTCAAGGCTCTCGTCGGGGCCGGCCACGACATCGCCCTCGTCGTGAGCGAGCCCGACAGACGCCGCGGCCGGGGCGCCGTCACCGCCCCCACGCCGGTCAAGGCGGTGGCGACAGGGCTGGGCATCCCCGTGAGCGACCAGGTTGCCGACGTGCTCGGCGTCGGGGCGGAGCTCGGCGTCGTGGTCGCCTTTGGCCGCCTCATCCGGCCGAACGTGCTCGACCGCCTCACGATGGTCAACGTCCACTTCTCCCTCCTGCCCCGCTGGCGGGGCGCCGCTCCGGTGGAGCGGGCGATCCTCGCCGGCGACGAGCGCAGCGGTGTCTGCCTCATGCAGCTGGAGGAAGATCTCGACACCGGTCCTGTGTATGCCTGCGCCGAGACGGACATCGGTGCGAAGGAGACCGCCTCCGGCCTCCGCCTCCGTCTCTCCGAGCTCGGAGCCGACCTGCTCGTGTCTCGTCTCGCAGGAGGTTCGAAGAGCCTCGGGACGCCCGCCCCGCAGGTGGGCGAGGCGACCTATGCCGCCAAGATCACGACCGAAGACCTCCACATCGACTGGTCCCGGGCGGCCGCCGAGATCGAGCGCCAGGTGCGCGTCGGCAAGGCCTGGACGACGTTCCGCGACGCTCGCTTCATCGTCTGGGAGGCAGACGCGAGGGCGTACGAACGAGGGCCGGCAGCCCGACCGGCCCCCGGCACGATCTCCGCCGGGCTCGTTGCGACGGGCGACGGCTGGCTCGAGCTCGCTGCCGTGCAACCGGCGGGCCGTCAGCGTCAGGCGGCCTCCGACTGGTTGCGGGGCGCCCGCATCGGCACGGGCGAGGCATTCGCGTGACGGCGGCCCTCCAACGACTCTGGACGGCCACGTTGCGGGCGATACGGTGAGAGCAATGTCTGCCGGCCAGCGCCCTCGCCTGCCGCACCTGCAACCCGGTGAAGTGCGGGTGGCTCCCTCGATCCTCTCGGCGGACTTCGGAGCCTTGGCGGCTGAGATCGCCGGCATCACGCCGGCCACGGACTGGCTGCACGTCGATGTGATGGACGGCCACTTCGTCCCGAACCTGACGATCGGCCCCCCCGTGGTGGCCTCCCTCCGGCGGCACACCCAGCTGTGGCTCGACTGCCACCTCATGATGACGAACCCGGGAGAGCTCCTCGAAGCCTTCGCAAACAGCGGGGCCGACAGCGCCTCGGTGCATGTCGAGCTCGGCCAGACCGAGCAGCTGTGCGCCGAGATGCGCCGCCTCGGCCTAGGCGTCGGGCTCGTCGTCAACCCCGAGACGTCCATCACCTCCGCATGGCCCTTCCTAGAGCTGATCGACCTGTTGCTCGTCATGTCGGTCCACCCGGGCTTCGGCGGTCAGGCCTTCATGCCGGAGGCGATCGCCAAGGTGGCGGCCGCCCGCCAGGAGATCGACCGCCGCCGTCTTCCCGTGACGCTGCAGGTGGACGGCGGCATCGACGCCACCACGGCGGTCGTCATGGCGGAGGCGGGCGCTCGCTGCTTCGTGGCGGGTTCCGCCGTCTTCCACCGACCCGACCATCTCGGGGCTCTCCGCAGCATCCACGAGGCTGCCGCCTCGGCCGTGGCCGGTCCGGGGGCGGCAGGGCGATGAGCGGGGCGGCCTCGCAGGATTTGGCTCCGCCTGGTCTGCGCGCCAAGGTGCTCACGGTCTCCGACGGCGTTGCCTCCGGCACACGACAGGACAGCGGTGGCACGGCAGTGGCCGATCTTCTCGAGGCGCACGGGTTCCACGTTGTCGAGGCGCGGACGATTCCCGACGGCGACCGCGAGGTGGCGGCTGCGCTCGAGGTCATGGCCTCCGGTTTCGCTGGGTTGATCGTGACGACGGGCGGCACCGGCTTCGGTCCGCGGGACCAGACCCCGGAAGGCACGAGATCGGTCTTGGAGCGGGACGCCCCCGGCCTGTCCGAGGCGATGCGCCTCGTCAGCCCACTCGGTCGTCTCTCGAGGGGAGTGGCGGGGACCAAACAGCGGGCGCTCATCTTGAACGTGCCCGGCTCGCCGAAAGGCGCCGTCGAGTGCCTGGAGGCGATCCTCGACGTCATCCCTCACGCTCTCGAGCTGCTCGGCGGTGGGAGACCGCACTGACCCCTCACGACGTCACCCTCGACGATGAGCGTTTCATGCGACGGGCGATCGAGCTCGGCCAGAGCGTTCGGCGGCAGACGTCGCCCAACCCGTGGGTGGGTTCGGTCGTGCTGGCGGCGGACGGCTCGCCGGCCGGGGAGGGGGCGACGTCGCCACCGGGCGGTGCCCATGCGGAGGCGGCGGCGTTGGCGGCGGCGGGAGAGCTGGCACGGGGCGGGACCTGCTACACCACCTTGGAGCCGTGCGTCACGCAGGGTCGCACCCCGCCGTGCGCAGCCGCTCTCGTGGCCGCCGGCGTCCACCGCGTGGTCGTGGCACTCATCGACCCGGACGACGGTGTGCAAGGTCGCGGTGTCGCATCTCTGGCGGCGGCCGGCATCGAGGTCGTCACCGGCGTTCTCGCGGAAGCGGCCGAGGAGTCACTGCGGCCCTACCTCGTGCAGCGCCGCACCCTCCGCCCCTATGTCGTGCTGAAGCTTGCGGCCACCCTCGATGGGCGAATCGCCGCCCCCGACGGGACGAGCCGGTGGATCACCGGCGAGGCGGCCCGCGGCGACGTCCAGCGCCTGCGGGCTGAGAGCGACGCCATCCTCGTGGGAGCGGGCACTGTGCGTGCCGATGACCCGCAACTCACCGTGCGGACGGATCCGCCGCCGCTCCGCCAGCCGCTGCGGGTCGTGCTCGGGAGGGCGCCCGACGGCGCCCGTGTTCAGCCCGCTCTCGAGATGAGTGGAGACGTCCGCGGCGTGCTCGACGAGCTCGGTCGCCGCGGCGTCCTCCAGCTGCTCGTCGAGGGCGGCGCCTCCGTGGCGGGGGAGTTCCACCGGGCCGGGGCCGTGGACAGGTACGTGGTGTATCTGACGGGGGGGTTTCTCGGGGGCGATGACGGGGTGGCGATGTTCGCCGGCCCGGGCGCTTCCACCATGAGCGATCTCTGGCGGGGGCGCCTCGTCGCCCTGGAGAGATTCGGCGACGACGTCCGTCTCGACGTCGAGGCGGTTACCGGCCAGTAGGCTGGTTGTTCGGGAATCACGAGGAGCTTCCATCTTGCCCCTGTCCAAAGTCGAAGACGCCATCGCCGCCATCGGGCGCGGCGAGATGGTCATCGTGGTTGACGACGAGGACCGCGAGAACGAGGGCGACCTCGTCATGGCGGCCGAATTCGCCTCCCCCGAGAACATCGCCTTCTTCCTCGCCCACACCTCCGGGCTGATCTGCGTGCCGCTCATGCCCGAGCGGCTCGACGAGCTCGAGCTGCCGCTCATGGTGCCGCAGAACACCGAGTCGCAGCGCACGGCCTTCACCGTCGCCGTCGACTACAAGCCGGGCACGACAACGGGCATCTCCGCCGGCGACCGCGCCGCCACGATCCAGGCCCTCATCGACCCGCAGTCGCGCCCGCACGACTTTGCCCGACCGGGGCACATGTTCCCGCTGCGCTATCGCACGGGCGGTGTGCTCAAGCGCGCCGGCCACACGGAGGCGACCATCGACCTCGCCCGCATGGCTGGCCGATACCCGGCAGGCGTCCTGTGCGAGATCGTCACGGAGGACAAGCAGTCCATGGCCCGCCGCCCTGAGCTGGCGGACTTCGCCGCCGCCCACGGCCTCGTCATGATCACGATCGCTGACCTCGTCCGCTACCGCCGCCACCGGGAGAAGCTCGTCGAGCGCATCGCCTCGGCCCGCATCCCGACGAGCCATGGCGAGTTCACGGGGTACGCCTACCTGTCGCTCATCGACGGTGAGCACCACTTCGCCCTCGTTGCCGGCGAAGTCGCCGGACGCCAGAACGTCCTCGTGCGCGTGCACAGCGAGTGTCTCACCGGTGACGTCTTCGGCTCGCAGCGCTGCGACTGCGGCCCGCAGCTCGACTTCGCCCTCGAGAAGATCGCTGCGGAGGGCGCCGGGGTCGTCGTCTACCTTCGTGGTCACGAGGGCCGCGGTATCGGCCTCGCTCACAAGCTGCGGGCCTACACCCTGCAGGAGCAAGGACGGGACACGGTCGATGCCAACCTCGACCTCGGCCTGCCGGTGGACAATCGCGAGTACGGCATCGGCGCCCAGATCCTCGTCGATCTCGGGATCACGACCATGCGCCTCATGACGAACAACCCGTCGAAGTACGGGGGCTTGGAGGGCTTCGGGCTGGACATCGTCGAGCGGGTCTCGATCGAGCCGGCGCCGAACAAGGAGAACTTGCGGTATCTGCGGACAAAACGAGAGCGCCTCGGCCACTTCCTCGGCGGGCTCGGCGAGACCGATGGTGATGACGCCACTCATGACGGAGACAGGGAGGCGAGCGCAGTGAGCGCCAGCGCCCCGGCCGATGCCGCCGATGCCTAAGTCGACTGACCAGCTTGCGACAGCGCGGAAGGCGCCGCTGCCTCGGCCGCTGTCTGAATCGACGCACACGCTCGGCCCACTGCCCGCCGGTACCGCCGACGAAGCCCTGCGGGGGTCTCACGACGGCACCGGCCTACGCATCGCCGTCCTGTGTGCCCGCTTCAACGACCAGGTCACTATTCGATTGTTGGCGGGGGCGCTGCGCAAGCTCGACGAGTGCGGCGTCCCGGAGGCGAAACGGCTCGTGGTCTGGGTCCCGGGAAGCTTCGAGCTACCGCTGGCGGCCCAGACGGTGGCGGGTTTGGGGAGCTTCGACGCCATGGTCTGCCTGGGCGCAGTCATCCGCGGAGAGACGGCTCACTTCGAGTTCGTGGCGAGCGAGTGTGCCGCCGGTCTGCAGCGAGTGCAGCTCGAGACGAACCTCCCCATCGCTTTCGGTGTCCTCACCACCGCGGACCTCCCGCAGGCGCTCGAGCGATCGGGTGGCAAGCTCGGCAACAAGGGCGAGGAAGCCGTCGTGACGGTCATTGAGATGGTGAGAGTGCTGAAGGAAGTGCACGAGGCTGGGCAACGGCTGCGCTCCGCCGCTCGCACCTCGATGGCGTACTAGCCAGCGACGCTCGCTCAGCTCAGGCGCATGCTCCGACTCGTCCTTCCGAAGGGATCGCTTGAACAGGCGACCTTTCGGCTGTTCGCCGAAGCCGACTTGGCCGTGCAGCGCTCGTCCGAGGTCGACTACTCAGCCACGATCGACGATCCCCGTGTCGACGAGGTCCGCATCCTGCGCCCGCAGGAGATCCCGGCCTATGTGGCCGAGGGGTTGTTCGACATCGGGATCACGGGGCGGGACTGGGTGGAGGAGACGGCGTCGGACGTGGTGTCCCTCGGCGTACTGCACTACTCGAAGGCGACCTCGTCGCCCATTCAGGTCGTGCTGGCGGTAGCGGCAGACTCGCCCATCAAGACCGTGGCGGACCTCGCCAAGGGATGTCGAGTGGCGACGGAGTATCCGCGCCTCACTGAGCGCTTCCTCGTGGAACGAGGCGTTGACGCAGAGGTGCGTTTCTCCTATGGGGCCACCGAGGCGAAGGTGCCCGACATCGCCGACGCCGTCGTCGAGATCACCGAGACGGGGCGGGCGATCCGGGCGGCCGGCCTTCGGGTCATCGACACCTTGATGGTGTCGCACACCGAGCTCATCGCCAATCGGGAGTCCTTCGCCGACCCGGCCAAGGCGCGCGCCATGGCGCAGCTGCTCGTCCTCCTCGAGGGGACCCTGGAGGCGAGGGGCAAAGTCCTCGTGAAGCTGAACGTCTCTGCCGCCGACCTCGACGCCGTCATTGACGTGCTCCCGGCGATGAAGTCACCGACGGTTTCGAAGCTCTTCGGTGACGACGCCTACGCAGTGGAGACCGTCGTTCCGAAGGCCGATATCAACGTCCTCATCCCTGCGCTGAAAGAGCGCGGGGCCACGGACATCATCGAGCTGGCGCTCTCGAAGATCGTTCATTGAGCCCGCAGGACCCGGTGAGCGCAGGGGTGTCGGCCGGACCCCTCGGTGCCCCTCGATTCGGTCGCGTCGTCGAGTACGACGTCGAGCGAGGGCTCGGCACCATCGAGGAGGCCTTGGTGAGCGGGGGGGAGGCGGCGCCCTACCGGTTCCACTCCACCGCCATCGCCGACGGCTCCCGCACCATCGAGCCGGGCACCCGGGTCGTGTTCGTGCTGGCCCGCGGACTCGGCGGGGTGCTGGAGGCGCGGGCCATCACGGCGTTGGGCGCGGTGGTCTAGGAGCTCATTCCGCCCGTAGCACCAAGGCCGTCGGCGTCCGGGCGGCGATCCTCCCGGGAATGGCGGCCACCAGGTTCGCCAGGACGAGCGTGCCGAGGACGATCACGACCACCTCGAGAACCGGCACGGAAGGCTCCGGGATGGCATAGATCTCGCGGGCGAACAGGATCCAGAGCCAGCGCCCGAGGGCGATCCCGACCGGCACGCCGACGGCAGCCCCGATCATGGCCGCCACCGATGCCTGCCAGGCAACGGCGGCTGCCAGCTGGCGCTGGGTGAATCCGAGGGTCTTCAACAGCGCCAGCTCCCGCCGGCGTCGCCGGACCGAGGCCACAAGGGTGAGACCGAGGGCCACAACGGCGCCGGCGGCGAGCCCTGACGCCAAAATCGCAGGGGTGGCTCCCGTCGATTGGTAGTTCACGATCTCCGCCGGCCGCTGCACACCCAGCACGACGTAGATGTCGCCTTCCGTATTGGGATCGGCGGCCATGACTTTGTTTGCGGCCTCGGCGATGCGTTGCAGCGAGGCCAGGCCGGCGCCGGGCTTCAGGCCGGGCCGGAGCCGCACAACCTCGATATCCGGCCCGTTCAGGTTGGGGTCTGGGTGCGTGAGAACCCTTTGGAAGGCCGGGGGTGTGATCCCCGTCGAGATGAGCGCCCCGGTCCCCATGGAGGGATGGAGGGTACCGGTCGACCCGATCGCCGGCATGGTGGCGCTGCCCACGATCAGGAGGTCGGTTGGTGGAACATAGATGGGCGCGTCCTTGGGGGTTCCGTAGCTCACGACGACGGTGTCGCCGATTCTCTTGTGCAAGGCGGCGAGGGTGGCGGACCCGAGGACGATCTGGTTCGTCGCCTCGAGCGAGTGGCCCGAGAGGATCGGCGGGCCGATGGTGGCACGGGGGCTACCCAGCATGACGGGAACGGTCTGGCCGTCAATCTGGGCGTTTGCGAAGTTGAATCCCGTCCAGGCGGCCACGTAAGGATCGTGGTCAAGGAGGTGGCCTACCACGGGTGGGACATCGTTCTCGCTCCCAGGTGACGTGATGGCGTAGCTCCAGTTCCAACCGTAGAGGGCGGGGTGCGAGTTGAGGGTGCTGAGGCCGCTCCCGAACGTGACGGTCGCCACTACGACCGCTACCGCCAGGGCGGCGCCGACCAGGACCGCCCGAACCGGCACGGCAGCCCGGCGGCGGCCTCGCTCGAGAGCGAAACGCAGACCCGCGATGGCCGGCGCCGGCAGACCGGCCCTCGTGGCGGCGTTCACGACGCTCGACGCACGTTGCACGGGCTCGTCTCGTTCTCCGTAGCGAGTAGCCCTTCGGTGGGCGAGCGCCACGGCGAGGCCACCGAGGAGGGTCACGAGGCCGCCGAACCCGATGGCCATCACCGTCCAGTCGAAGGCGAATCCGGGCGAAGGATCGACCTGGCGCACCGGCCCGATCGGCGTCAAGGGCGAGAGGGCCACAGCGACGCCGACGGCCGCAATGGAGCCGAGCACGACGGCCCCCAGCAAGCCGAGCGTGGCATCCACCCTCACCAAGGCGGGTTCAGCCCCGAGCGCCCGCAGCACGTCGAAATCCTCACGTTCCGCCCACAGCCCTCGGCTGATGGCCAGACCGGCGATCAGCAACGCCGCCAGAGCTGCAATGGCCCCGAACACGCCGAGGGCGGTCACCTCCGGTTTGCTGGCCCGCTCGACCTGCCCGATGACGACGGACGTGACGTGGAACTTGTACGTGGTACCGGGAGGGAGGAAGGCGATGATCTCCCGCTCCACCGCCGCCACGTATCGACTGCCGTCTTCAAGTCGCAGCCCATAGAGCGGAAACGTCTGACTCGCCTGCAGTCGTTCGCTGAGCGCCGGGGTCATGAGCACCTCGGTCGGGTAGCGGTCAACATCGTCGTGGACGACCTGGCTCGAGAGGACGACGAGGCCGACGAGTTTGACCGAGAAGTGCTCGGCAGGGTTGTCCGTCAATGGGTTGAACGTCGGGGAGTCGGCCTGCTGAAGCGAGTAGGCGCCGAACGCCACGGTCTCACCGAGGTGCCAACCGCTCAGCTGCACCGCCGCCGCCGTCGCCACCATCTCGTCGGCGCTGCTCGGATCGGCCATCCGGCCGGCCGCAACGCTGACCCGGTCCTGTCGGAAGTACATGCCGCCGTCGCTGCCGAGAGCCTCGACGTCATTGTCGTAGAAGGCGGTAGGGAGGGCCTTTCCGTTGCGACCGATGGGAAGTACGAGGAGATAGGGAGCGCTCGCGACGCGCTCCACATACGGAAGGCGGGCGAGCTGCTCGGAAAGGTTCCTTTGCCAAGCGGCGCCATTCTGTGTGAGGGGGTAGATTTGGACTTGCAACTCTGAAGCGTCCGTTGCCGCCAGGTACGCCGGGAAAGCAGACTGCGTGCGCCGAGCCCCGGCCACGGCTGCGAGCGCCACGCCGCCCACCAGTGCCACCAGGAGGAGCACGGTGAGGTACCCACCGCGCCGCCTGCGCAGCGTGGCGCGGAATCGGTAGGAGGCGAAGCGGAAGGCCCTTCGGGTCACCGTGAACCGCCCGTATCTCGCTGCATTACACCGGAGTCCTCGGCGGATGCCATTCAAACCTCCCCGTCGGATTGTTACTCAGTCGGGCCACGAGGCGAAGGGCGTCAACTCGCACACGCGGCTTCGTGCTACCACCACCTAGGCGGGAGGGAGCCGGACGGGTGGAGCTCCGGATCGAGACGCGCCGCGGGTCGTTGCCAGGTGGGAGGATGCCCACATGACAAGCGAGCGTCTGGAAGTCCAGCGGACCATCAAGGCGGACCCGGCGGCGATCTTCCGCGTGCTGTGCGACCCACGCGGTCATGTTGCGATCGACAGCTCGGGGATGCTGATGGACGCTACGGGCGAACCCGTCTCGGCCGTGGGCGACAGTTTCGTCGTGCACATGGACCGCGAGGCCCTGAACGACTACCCGCTCGGCCTCTACGACGTCACCGTCACGATCACGACCTTCGTCCCTGACCGCGAGATCGCTTGGACGATCCTCGGTCAAATCCGCCCGCAGATCGGCCATGTCTACGGCTACACACTCGAACCAAGCGAGGAAGGAACCGTCGTCACCTCCTACTACGACTGGTCGTCGATCGACCCCGTCTGGAAGGAGGCCGGGATCTTCCCGGTCTTGTCGGAGGGGGCGCTACGAGCCACCCTCGGGATCCTCGACCGGACCGTGACCGGAGGCGGACGCAGCCGCCCGGCTTGAGCTGGCGGGCTCGTCACTTCCGTCGGCGGCGGCGTCGGCGCCGGCGGAGCCCTTGCCTGCGTCGGGCGCGGCGGAGCCCTTACCTGCATCGGTGCCGGATCCTGCTGTGGCGGCCGCCGCAGCCGCGTCAGCGATGCGCACGAACGCCAGTCGGAGCTGGGTGAGCCCGTCGGCGAGCGTGCCCGCATGGGGTCCGAGGCGCTCGCCCAGGCCCTCTACCAGCTGACCCATTGCATCGATCGCGAGGCGGGCGGCGGCCAGGTTGACCGGCTGCTGGGAGAGGTGGAGTGCCGCCAGCTCGAACAGGCCGTAGCAGTGGTTGACGATGATGTCCTCTACGGGCGTCTCGGCGAGCTCGCGGGCGATCTGCCGCAGCTCCTCCTCGCTCGGCTGATCGTCGCCGGCGTCCCCCAGTCCGCCCGGCGGCGCCGTCCGGGCGGGAGGCGTACCTGCCGAGGGGCTCGCACTCGGGCGCGGGCCACCCCCGGAGGGGGCGCCGGCGTCGTCGGGGCGGGGGACCTTGTGCTCACCGTCGGGTGTCCAGAGGCTGCTCACGGCTGCTAGCGTAGGAGACGACAATCCATGGGGAAGCGGGGTCGCGCTCAAGGCGCCCTCCCACCCGGCCACCGGACCCGAGCAGCGAATCTGCCAGGGCCTACCGAGTGCGCCGGGTCCAGTTGTGACGGCTAGCGCTTCGCTCGCCTCCCCGTTTGCGTGCCGTACCGACGGTACGGACAGAACGAGAGAGGACCGACCGCCGATCACCAACGCACCAACCACCAACGAGCCCCGGATCAACGACCGCATCCGGGCTCGCGAGGTCCGACTGGTTGACTCAGAAGGCCACCAGCTCGGGATCAAGCCGCTTGCAGAGGCACTGCAGATCGCGCAACGACAGGATCTGGACCTCGTGGAGGTGGCCCCGCTCGCCAGCCCACCCGTCTGTCGCATCATGGACTACGGGAAGTTCAAATTCGACGAAGCGCAACGGGCGAAGGAGTCCAGACGCAAGTCGAGCAACATCGGGATCAAGGAGATGAAGTACCGGCCGAAAATCGGCAACGGTGACTTCGATACCAAGACCCGTCAAGTTGTGAAGTTCCTGCACGATGGACACAAGGTCAAGATCACGGTCATGTTTCGAGGCCGCGAGGTGTTCCACTCCGAACTTGGCAAGAAGATCCTCGACCGGATCGCCGAGCAGGTGGACGGCACAGCTCGCATCGAGTCGGAAGCTCGACTCGACGGAAAGAACATGGTGATGGTGCTGGCACCCGACAAGCGAGCCAGGCAAGCAGATGCAGCCAGGGCGCAGAACGAGAGCAAGAGCGAACAGGCGGCCGCATCGCACAGTGGTGCGGCGAGCGGGACCACCCAGAGCGCTCCTGCCACCTCGAGTGCTCCCGCCACCCCAGTCGCTGCGAGCGCGGACCCGGCAATGGACGCAACGAGCACCCCTACGGCGCCGGCAGAGACGGTGGGTGCCGTCGAGGATCCGGCCACCGGATCCGCTGCAACGAGCGAGACGACAGCGACAGAGGAGTAAGACGATGCCAAAGAGGAAGACCGACCGGGGCGCTGCAGCCCGGTTCAAAGTCACGGGCACCGGACGCCTTCGCCGCCGGCAGCAGAACCGCAAGCACCTGCTCGAGCACAAGAATTCCGTGCGCACCAGGCGCCTTGCGCGAGACGTCGAGGTCTCGAAGGCGGATGCCAAGACGGTGCGCCGCCTCCTCGGTCTGTAGGCGCCGGGCGAACCGCCCGGCTCCGGCAAACGACCGTCGGGCCGTTGCCGACAAAGTACTGGGACGGTCCTGGAGCACCGTCCCGTCGTGACAGTTCAGAACAATCGCTGATGAAAGCTGACGAAAGGAGCCGAGATGGCCAGGGTAAAGCGCGCGGTCCACGGCAAGAAGCACCGCCGGGTCGTCCTTGAGCGCGCCCAGGGGTTCTATGGGAACAAGTCCCGCTCCTACCGGTCCGCCAACGAGCAGGTCATGCACTCGTTGCAGTACGCCTACCGCGACCGGCGGGCTCGCAAGGGTGACTTCCGCAAGCTGTGGATCCAGCGGATCAACGCAGCCGCTCGACTGAACGGCACGACCTACAGCAGGTTCATCGCCGGGCTGCATCGCGAGGGCGTCGAGGTCGACCGGCGCATCCTCGCCGATCTCGCCGTGAGGGACCCGGAGGCATTCGCCACACTCGTTCGTTTCGTGTCCGACGGGGCGGAAGACGCTGCTGCCGGTGAGGCGGAGGCCGAGGAGGCCGCTTCCTGAGCCCCGACGGCCTCGGCATCCGGCACCAACGCGTCCAACGGTTGCGCCGGCTCCTCAGCCGGCCGGGTGCCCGCCAGGCGGAGGGGGTCCTCGTGGCCGAAGGCCCCAAGCTCATCGAGGTGGCGCTGCGGTCGGGGCGCTCGATCGAGAGCGTGTTCGTGGCCGCCGAGGCGCGCGAGTAGCCCGTCCGTCTCCGCTCTCCTGTCCGAGGTCGAAGAGACGGGCGCCCGCGTCTTCGATCTCGCTGCCGGCGTGATGGAGCGGGTCGCCGACACGGTCACGCCGCAGCCAATTTGTGCGGTCGTGGCCACCACCGACCTCGACGTCACCTCGTTGCTCGAGCAGCCGGTGCGAGCCGGGGCACGCCGCCTCGTCCTCGTGTGCGTCGACGTCCGCGATCCCGGCAACCTCGGGGCCGTACTGCGCATCGCGGCGGCCGCCGGCGCCTCAGGCGTCATCGTCTGCGCCGGTTCGGTCGACCCGTACAACCCGAAGACCGTGCGGGCGAGCGCCGGCGCCATCTTCCAAGTGCCGCTCGTCAAGGCGTCCGACCCGTCGACGACGTTGCCGGAGGTGCGGGAGGCGGGTTTTCGGCTGCTCGGGACGACGGCGGCCGGGGGCATGGACTACCTCGAGGTCGATCTCAGCGCGGACGTGGCTCTCGTCCTCGGCAACGAGGCGTCCGGCCTGCCGCAGGAGCTGGAGGCGGTCCTCGACGGCACCGTCACCATCCCGATGGCCGAAGGCACGGAATCGCTCAACGTGGCCATGACAGCGGCGGTGCTCTGTTTCGAGGTGGCGCGCCGGAACCGGTCGGGGCGAGCCAACTCACCACTGTCGTGACGATTCTGGATGCTGTTTGGGTCGCTATGTGTCCCTTTCACCCACCCAGAATGGCCGTCGCCGACGAAATCGCTCCCATCCGAGGCGGCGCCTAGCATGAGGCCGTGCCCGACATCGAGCTGACCGAGGGCGCCACGCGCCCCGACACGGCTGCCGACCTCGCCGAGATCGAAACCGAGGCGCGGGCGCGGATCGGCGCAGCGGCCTCCCTCTCCGAGCTCGAGGAAGCCGAGCGGGAGGCAATCGGCAAGCGGTCGAGGTTCTCGGCCAGCTACCAGCAGATCGGTCGCCTCGAGCCGTCCGAGCGCAAAGAAGCCGGGCGACACCTGCACGAGCTGCGCACGCGTCTCGAAGCTGCCGCCGGCGCCAAGCGCAGCACCCTTACCGCCGCCGCTCGCGCGGAGCGCTTGGCGGCCGACCGGATGGACCTGACGGAGGCGCCCGGCGGCCCCCTCGCCGGCCACCTCCACCTCGTCACCCAGATCCGCGAGGAGCTGGAGGACGTCTTCGTGGGAATGGGGTACGAGATCGCCGAGGGCCCCGAAGTCGAGAGCGACTGGTACAACTTCCAGGCCCTGAACGTCCCCCTCGACCATCCCGCCCGCAGCTCGGTGGACACCTTCTTCGTGAGGCGGGCGAGCCGGAGACGATTCTGCTGAGAACGCATACCTCGCCGGTGCAGATCCACCTCCTCGAGCGCGGTCAGCTCCCGATCTACGCCGTCGTGCCCGGCCGCGTGTACCGGCGGGACACGCCCGACGCCACCCACCTGCCGGTCTTCCATCAGATCGAAGGCCTCGTCGTCGATCACGGCGTGAGCTTCGGCGACCTTGCAGGCACGATCGACACCTTCGTGCATGCCATCTTCGGCGCCGAGGTGCGCACTCGCCTGCGGCCTGGTTACTTCCCTTTCACCGAGCCGTCGGCTGAATTCGAGATCTCCTGCATGATCTGCGACGGCGCTGGCTGCAGGACGTGCGCCCAGACGGGATGGATCGAGCTCGGCGGCTGCGGCATGGTCAACCCGGCCGTGTTCGAGGCGGCGGGCGTGGACGCCGAGGAATGGACGGGTTTTGCCTTCGGGTTCGGCATCGACCGTCTCGCCATCATGCGCCACGGCATCGCCGACCTGCGCCTGTTCATCGAAAACGACGTCCGCTTCCTCCAACAATTCTGATGCGCCCCTTCCCGAAAGGTCCGCACTGATGCGAGCCCCCCTCTCCTGGTTGCAGTCGCTGACGCCTCTGGCGGTGGCGCCGACGGACCGGGCAGCCGTTGCCGAGCTGGCGGGCGAGCTCGACGCCCTCGGGCTCGTCGTGGAGGGTGTCGAGCGAGTGGGGGAGGGGCTGGGGGAGGTCGTGCTCGCCCGCGTCCTCGAGATCGCTCCCATCGCCGGCGCTGACCGCATCCGGCGGGTCCTGCTCGAGGGCGGGGAGCCCGAGCCGGTCGAGGTCGTCTGCGGAGCGTGGAACTTCCAGGTCGGCGATATCGTGCCGCTCGCACCGGTGGGGGCCACACTGCCTGGAGGATTCCGCATCGACCGCCGCAAGATGAAGGGCGTCGTCTCCAACGGCATGATCTGCTCCGCCCGTGAGCTCGCTCTCGGCGACGACCACGAGGGCATCCTGGTGCTCGCCTCGGCCGGGTCCGCCGACGACGGCACCATTCGAGGGATCCAGCTCGGTCGCAGCCTGGCCGATCACCTCGGTATCACGGCCGACGTCGTCTTCGACCTCGCCGTCGAACCGAACCGACCCGACTGCTTGTGCATGCTCGGTGTCGCCCGTGACCTGGCGGCGCGCTTCCGGCTTCCGCTGCAGGTACCCGAGCCGGTCATCGCCGAGTCCGATCCTGTCGCCGGCGCGCTGGCCTCCGTCGCCGTCGAGGCGCCGGAGCTCTGCTTCCGCTTCACCGGACGCGTGCTCACGGGACTCGTGGCACTGCCTTCGCCCACGCTCGTGCAGCGGCGCCTCACTCTGGCGGGCATGCGGCCCATCAACGCCGTCGTCGACGCGTCCAACTACGTGATGCTCGAGCTCGGCCAGCCGACCCACCCCTACGATCTCGATCGCCTCGCAGGCGGCGGACTGCTGACGCGAGCGGCTCGGGCGGGCGAGACGATCGTCACCCTCGACGGCGAGACGCGCACCCTCGGCACGCGGTCGCCGCGGCCGGGTGACCCGTCGTCGGCGCTCGACTGCCTCATCTGCAACGCCGAGGACGAGCCGGTCGGCATCGGTGGGGTCATGGGTGGGCGCTCGAGCGAGGTCGACGACGCCACGTCGTCGGTCCTGTTGGAAGCGGCGCTGTTCCGCGGCGTCGCCGTCGGCCGCACTGCCCGGTTCGTCGGGCTGCGGACGGAGGCGTCGGTGCGTTTCGAGCGGGGTGTCGACCCTGAGGGGGTGGAGCGGGCCTCCGCCCGGGTGTGCGAGCTCGTTGTGCAAGCGGCGGAGGCTGCGGGCATGGCGCCGCCGGTCATCTGCCGCCAACTGCTCGACGACTACCCGGTGCCGTTCGCGCCCGTAACGGTCGCTGTGCGGCCCGCCCGCGTGAACGCGCTGCTCGGCACCGAGCTCACCGGCGACGAGATGCTCGGCCTGCTGGAGCCCATCGGCTACTCGGGCGCTGTCGGGGCGGATGCGGGCCGCCCGCCCGCGGTGCTGCAGGTCGTTGCTCCCTCGTTCCGGCCCGACGTGCGTCAGGAGGTCGACGTCGCCGAGGACGTCGCCCGCACCTTCGGCTATCGAAACATCGCCCGTACCGACCGTCGCTCGCCCTACGTCGGGCGCCTCGACACCGTGCAGCAGCTGCGCCGGCAGATTCGGCGGATCCTCTGCGGCCTCGGAGCCCACGAGGCCTGGACGAGCTCCATCGTGGACCCATCCCAGCAGGCTCGGGCTGGCTTCAGCGAGGACGTCGTCGCCCTCATGAACCCGATGGTCGCCGAAGAGTCCGTCCTGCGCCCCGGGCTGCTCGCCGGCTTGCTGGCTGCCGTGCGCTACAACGCCGGTCACCGCCACGCCTTCATCCGCCTCTTCGAGATCGGCGACGTCTTCGCTGCCGCCGAGATCGAGGGCGCCCTCCCGCTCGAGCGCGAGCGCCTCGCCCTCGTCCTCGCACGGGAAGACGACGGCGCCGTCTCGGCCGTGCAGGCGTGGCGGACGCTGGAGGATGCCCTCCGACTGGAAGCGGTCGACCTCGACCAGCACTCGGCAGGCGCCGAGTCCAACCGTGACCTCGCCGGGCTCCACCGGGCGCGCTCGGGCCGGCTCGTGCTGAGGGGCGGGAACGTCGTCCTCGGCTCCGTCGGGGAGGTCGACCCCGAGGTCATAGCCGCATTCGGCCTCCCGCACGAGCGCATCGGCTGGCTCGAGCTCGACGTTCAGATCCTGGGCGGAGCTCCCCGCCGCTCCGACCAGGCCGTGCCGGTCAGTCGGTACCCATCGAGCGATGTGGACCTGGCGTTCGCCGTCGACGAATCCGTCCCGGCCTCACGCCTGCAGGAGGTGCTGCGGCAGGCCGGCGGCGATCTCTGCGAGTCGGTCGAGCTGTTCGACACCTACCGGGGAGCGGGCGTGGCGGAAGACAAGCGCTCGCTCGCCTTCCGGCTTCGTTTCTGCGCCCTTGATCACACGCTCACCGATGCTGAGCTCGCCGAGCTACGCCAGCGCTGCATCGACGCGGTTCAGTCCGCCCTCCCGGCCACGCTCAGGAGCTGAGCCGGAGCTGAGCCGCTTCAGCTCGCCGGTGCTGCCGCCCCGGGTGGTGTCTCGTCGTTGTCTCCTCGGGCGACGATGGAGTTCGCCGGGCTCTCGCCCCGGTACATGAGCTCGGCGAGATGGCTGGAAACCCGGCCGAGGTAGGAGCCGACGGCCTGGCGCGATCCGAGCGGGAGCTCGTTGAGAAAGCAGTAGGAGACGAGCTCGGGGCCATCGGCCGTGCCGGCCGCCAGGTCCTCCACGGCCGCACAGCATCGCTCCAGCATCTCCTCGCCTCCTGTGATGACGAGGTTGGCGACGAAGTCGGCCAGCTCCATGAGCACGATCTCCGGCGTGAGGTCCTCGTCGTAGATGTCGAGGAGGTCGAGGTAGTGGTCCTCGAACTCCGGAAGCTTGCTGCGCAGGATGGCGATGGCGGAGTCGTCGATCGGAGGGCGCATGGGTTCTCTCCTCACAGTGAGGGTGCCGGCCGGCAGTTCCAAACATGACAGGCAACCACAGTCACCGAGACGTAATGAAAACATAGCAGCAAGCACGGACACCTCGACGTCCCACCCTCCGGGGGCGTACCGTCCTGCCCCACGACGGCGTTGGGCTTGTCAGCTGGCGCCCTTGGCTCTCCTCCTCAACTTGGCCGACGACATGAAGGGATCGCCATGGTCAGTGTGCTCCGATACCACGAGATTCTCAGAGTCCTCCCATCGCATTATGAACCCGCTCTCTCGAGACAAGTTGCTCCTCCTCGGTGAGCTCTGCCGTATCGGGCAGGGCACACGGCTGTTGGACCTCGCCTGCGGAAAGGGCGAGATGCTGTGCCTGTTCGCAAGGGACCGCGGCGCTGGCGGTGTCGGTATCGACATTCATGCGCCCTTTCTTGCAGACGCCCGCGCGCGGGCCGCCGAGCTCGGAGTCGAGCGCGCTGTCACCTTCATCGACGGTGATGCGGGTGACCCCGCTGGCCTCGTTGGGAGCTTTGACATCGTGAGCTGCATCGGGGCCACGTGGATCGGCGGCGGGTTGCACGGAACGCTGCAGTTGATGGAGCGATGGGTCGCCCCGGGCGGCTGGCTGCTCGTCGGAGAGGTCTACTGGGCCGAGCCACCTCCTCCCCAGGTCAGGGAGAGGAACGAGAGCAGGCAGGACTTCGCCGATCTTGCCGGCACGCTCGAACGCTTTGACGCCGCTGGCATGGACCTCGTCGAGATGGTCCTCGCCAGCCCCGATGACTGGGACCGGCACGCGGCGAGCCAATGGCTGAATGTGTCCGACTGGCTTGCGGCCAACCCTGACGACGCCGAGGCGTCCGAGGTTCGCAGCGATCGCGACGCCTCTCGCCGCCACTACCTCGCCCATGAGCGCCGCTGCCTCGGATGGGGCGTCTTCGTCCTTCGGGCGCAAGGCTGACGGCGTTGCGCAGCGTGCGGTGACGCTGTTCTCTTGCGATCAGCCGGTCAAGTAGCCGCCTGGAGGGCGGCGATGTCGGCCTTCATGGCGGCGAGATCAATGTTCGCAAGGGCGTCGTGGTTGGCCTGCTCGTAAGCAGCCGGGATGACGCACCACGCCTCTTCGCCGAAGTTGCCCCACCATGCCTCCGTGCAGGCGATGTCGGCTCCCCAGGTGATCAAGTTCAGACCGGGGTGGGTCGGCTCAGCGCCGACGGCTGTCTGTGCGCCGTTCAGGATGATGCAGTGACCACCTTCAATCGGCTGACCCGTCGACACGTTGTGCCAATCGCCGGGAAACTGCGTTTGCGCCGTCGTCGGCAGCTGGACGCCGACGTACAGAAACCCGAACGAGTACAGGGCCTGCTCGAGCAGCTCGTAGTCGCTCTTGTCGATCGATGCCGCCCCGACGATCTGTGAGCCGAGGAAACCGCCAGGCGCCGACCATGCCTGAATGACGGTTGCCAGATCAAGGCCGGTGTCGTACTGCGTCGGGTCGCCTTCCAGCTCTTGAACGGTGCACCCGAGAAGCTGGGCGTAGCCGGCAAGGACCGCCTGATCGCCGGGGTAGGTGTAGGTCTGCTTGAGGACGGCGGCGACCACCTCATCGCAGTGGACCTTGCCTGCGATAGTGCAGTCACCATAGGTGTCATTTTCCGCCATCGGATATGAGTCCGTCAGCCCGTAACCGAACGGCAATACCGGTGCCGGCAGCGGCGCCACGAGGCGATCACGCAGCTTTGGTAGTTCCTTCGGGAAGCGAGCCGGTTTTTTCCCAAGCTTGTACGGCATCTCAGGGCTCCTTCTCACGTGCCGACAGCTGCAGCGACTGCCCCGCCGGCGCCGATTCTTTGCACGTGCTTCCAGCAGAGGGTACCCGGGTTGGCCGTCGGGGGATAGGGGGAATCCACCCTGGCTAGCCGAGGTGCCACGCCACGGGACCGGTCGAGAGTCAGCTCGCCGACGGACGGCACATGCCGGCCGCCCAGTGGAACAGAGCCAGGATCACAGAGGGAACGGTCGTCGGGCACTTGGAGCCCTCGATCCCGGCCAGCCCCACGTCCTCGGCCTTCCACGACTTGCCGGACGGGCGAATGAAGAGCAGATAACTGCCGTCGTCCTGCACCGATACCTGCGCCGCCTGCGATGACGGACTCGGATCGAGCGCCGCCCCCGCCCAATAGGTCGAGGTGGCACTGTCGAAGGCGTAGTACGTCCGCCCTGCGGCCAGCCCGGTGTAGTCGGACGCCTGCAGGCCGTTGAGAGCAGCCCCGGCTTTGAGCAGCTGGGCGGCCACGCTGCTGGTGACCGGAAGGTTCTCCGTCGGGAGGGTCGTTGTCGTCGGGGCGATCGTGGTGGACGTGGTGGTGGTCGATGGGGTTGTCGATGTCGTGGTCGTCGACGTCGTCGTAGTCGAGGTCGACGGCGATGTCGTAGTGGAGGACCCGCTCGTCGACGACGAGCAGCCGGCGAGAGCGATCGCCCCCACAAATCCAAGTGCCAACAGTCTCCTCAGCGGCACGGCACATCCTCCTGGTCGCCGTCTCTGGAGCGTACTCGGACCCTGCCAGGCGGCTGGTGACCCTTGACCTCGCAGGACCGCCTCGGCCTCCCCAAAAGAAACCCCTCATCCGCTCCCGCGCGCGGTCCCGTACACCCAGCAAGCGGGCTCCCAACCGCGACGCACCGCCAAAACAGGAGGGATGAGATGTCCGAGATCACGCGGCGATCGTTTCTGAAGCAGAGCGGCGCCACTGCCGCGGCCGCCGGAGCGCTGGTCGCAACCCCCAAGGTCCTGCGGGACACGACCTCGAAGAGGGCCGCCCGGACCGCCGAAGCCAGCACGAGCAAGGCGGTTGCCCACGAGGCCGAGGTGACCCACGAGCTCGTGGCCCACGTGCCCGACACGCGAAGCGACGAGGTCCGGTTGCTCGTCGGCGAGCGGGAAGTCGTTCTCCACGACCGCGCCCTGGTGACTCGCCTCTCGCGGGCCGCCCACTGAACCCGACCACACCTGAGAGAAACGAGTAGCCACGATGTCTTCACACCGCGAAGCCCCCGGCATCGCCCTCGATCCGGTCGCCGACAGCACCGACCTCTACGCCTTCGTCAGCCCTGACGACCCGTCGACGGTGACGCTGATCGCCAACTACGTCCCCTTGCAGCTGCCGCCGGCAGGACCGAACTTCTACGAGTTCGGCGACGACGTCCTCTACGAGATCCACGTCGACAACGACGGCGACGGCATCGCCGACATCACCTTCCAATTCCAGTTCTACACGAAGCTCGAGGACGACAAGACGTTCCTCTACAACACCGGCCAGATCACCTCGATCTCGGACGCCACATGGAACCGCCGGCAGTTCTATTCCGTTGCATGCATCAAAGGAGGCAGCACAAAGATGCTCGGCAGGCACCTGCCGTGCCCGCCCTGCAACGTCGGCGTGCGCTCCATCCCGAACTACGCTCCCCTCGAGGCGGAGGCGATCCACGACCTCGGCGGGCAGGTGAAGGTGTTCGCCGGGCAGCGGGCGGAGGGGTTCTACGTGGACCTCGGGTCGATCTTTGACCTCGGTGCCCTCCGGCCCTTCCAGGAGTTGCACTTGATCCCCCTGCCGGCTGCGCCCGGCGTGAATGCCCCGGCCATCCTGAACGTGCACAGCATCGCCATCCAGGTGCCCATCGCCAGCCTCACCTCGACGGGGACGACTCCGAGCGCCAGCGCCAAGGCGGCCACGATCGGCGTCTGGACGACGGCCAGCCGGCAGAAGGCCTTCATCCGGGAACTTGGCCACCGCCGCACCTCGACCTGGGCGGGTCCATGGACGCAGGTGTCCCGCCTCGGCAACCCCCTCGTGAACGAGGTCGTCATCCCGATGGCGCGCAAGGACTACTGGAACACCCAGTCACCGCGGAAGGACAGCCAGTTCGTCGGCAGCTACGCCAACCCGGAGCTCGCAGGGCTTCTCCCGGTGCTGTATCCGGGCGTGTTCCCGAACCTGGCGGCGCTCGACGCCGCCAAGACGACCCGTGCGGACCTCATCGCCATCCTGCTCACTGGTATCCCGAGCGGGATCGTGCCGGGGTTTCAGAACTACACAGGGCCCGTACAGGCGGACATGCTCCGGCTCAACGTCGCCATCCCGCCGACGAGCAGCCCCAGCCTGCTCGGCCTCCTCGGTGGCGACGCCGCCGGCTTCCCGAACGGCCGCCGCGTCTTCGACGACGTCGTGTCCATCGAGCTGAGGGCGGTCGCCGGCCTCAGCTATGCCCTCGTCGACTCGAAGTACACGCCGGACAGCGCCGCTGGAGCCATCTACGACATCGAGAACCCGGCGACAACCACTCCGGCGCAGCTCTCGATGATCGGCGAGACGTACCAGTCGAGCTTCCCGTATCTGACACAACCGCACGGCGGCTTCCAGACGCCGTCGACGACGCCATGAGCCTCCTCGTGGGGCGGCCGCTTGCCGGTCCGCCCCACGGGCTCGGCGACGACGCCGGCACTCGTGCAGCGGACGCTGCCGCTTTCCCCGGCGAGCACCCGCTTGAGGCGCACCCGTGCCCGCATCCGCTCGATGAGCACCCGCACCCGCACCTGCACGTCCGCCCGCACCCGCGCCTGCACGCAGCGAGCGTGCCCGCCAGCGAGGACGACAGCATCCCGCCGGTGGCAGAGCCGCGCCCGACGCAGCCGAGTCGGGGCGTCGTCGTTGACATCGGCGAGGACATCGGCGCCCTCGTGCTCTACGCCGACGCCGAGCGCGAGTGGCTCGAGCCAGAGATCCACCCCGTCGAGGAGCCGGCACTGCGGCAGCACGTCTGGGTGCTGGAACGGATCGTCGGAGCGGGCTCGGTGTACGCCGCGGTCTTCCCGTCACTGCCAGAGGGCCGTTACGGCATCTGCTCGCCCGATGGCTCGACGGCGCAGGAGGTCGAGATCAACGGCGGAAAGGTGACCGAGGCGCGTTGGCTCTAGCGCCCGGGTTGTCCGGAGGTGAGCGTTGGGGCGACGAGCGAGCTCATCCTGAGCTCTCCCGCTCGAACTTGCGGCGAAGCGTCTCCCGGCGCTGCTGGATCTCCCGGTAGGTGATCTGGCGGGTGTCGGTGGACAGGCCCATGGAGGCGCGCACACCGTCGAGGTCGATGGGTGTCGTGCGGACGTCGACGCCCACGTCGGCAGCGATGCGCTCGCCGTGGTGCTGGGCGAAATAGGCGGCGATGACGGCGATCTCGCCGAGAAGGTCGATCTCGGGCGCCATCGTGGCGACGGCACCGTCGAGGAAGAGCATGTCCTTCACGAAGAGCATGAGCTCCTTCGGAAGGCGGACGCCGTAGGAGAGGAGCTGTTTCGTGAGGTCGCGGATCTGCGATGTGAGCTCATCGGCCGAGAGCGTGATGATGTCCTGGGCGGGCTTGTCGAGGCCGAGATCCCGGATCACGTCCTCCGTGCGGGCGCCCAGCGGGAGCGCTCCGAGGGTTCGGAGGGCCTCGATCTGGCCGACGACGTCGTTCGTCGTCCCGCCCACCAACAACCGAAGAAACCCGAGCCGCTGCGGCTCGTCCAAGCGTCCCGTGATCCCATGGTCGAGGAGGGCCACCCGCCCGGTCGGCTGCACGACGAGGTTTCCGCCGTGCAGGTCGCCGTGGAAGACGCCGTAGAGCAGCGCCCCTTCGAGGAAGCTGATCACTTCGCTGCGGAGAACCGCCGGCGTGTCGATGCCGGCGTCCCGCATGCCGGCGACATCGTCCCAGGCGAAACCCGACAGCTCCTCCATCACGAGCATCCGCTTCGTGACAAGGCGCGGGTGCGGCCTCGGGACGATGATGGACCGTTGGTTCGTCAGTGCCAGCACCCGGCCGACGTCGAGCATGTTGGCGGCCTCGAGGCGGAAGTCGAGCTCCTCGACGATCGTCTCGGCGAAGAGCTCGATGAGGGCCGGCGGGTTGGCGAGGGCGGAGACGGGGATGCGCCCCACGAGGAACGGCGCCATGAAGCTCATCACGGCCAGGTCGTGGTGGACGAGCTCGGCGACCCGGGGTCGCTGCACTTTGACCACGACCTTCTCGCCCGATTGAAGGACGGCGCGGTGGACCTGGGCGATGGAGGCGGCGGCGATCGGCGTCTCCTCGAAGCTGGCGAAGGTGTCCGACAGCGGCCCCGCCAGCTCCGACTCGAGCGTGGCCTTGACGGTCTCGAAGGACTCGGCCGGAACTCGGTCCCGTAGGAGCTTGAACTGGGAGACAACCTCCTCGGGAAAGATGCCGTCGCCGGACGAGAGGATCTGGCCGAGCTTGATGTACGTCGGGCCGAGTTTCTGGAAGCCGATGCGGAGGCGCCTCGAGAGCCCGCGACGGGAGGTGGAGCGGTCCTGGTGGCGCTCGCGCAGATACCAGAGGGCGAGCGACGTGCCGAGGATGGTGGTGACGCGTGCGATCCTGCGCCACGGCGGCAGGTAGCGGCGCCGGACGAGCCGGGGCACGTCCGCCCGCGTGCGCGCCCGGATGGCGTTCACATGTCGGTGCCAGGGCAGGTCGTCCGGGTGGACGATCCAGGGAGCCCTCTCGGAGAACGAATAGAGGCCGACGTCAGACGGCGCTCCGGATCCAGCCGAGGACATCAGGGTTCAGGAGCGGGAAGCAGATGAGGCGAAACCGATCGGGGCGATCACGAGGCAGCCGTTGTGCCCGCCGAATCCGAAGCTGTTCGACAGCAGTACCCCGGGCGGGAGCGGGCGAGGGGCGCCGGTGACGACATCGAGGTGCATCTCGGGGTCGAGCTCCTCGAGGCCGGCGGTCGGTGGGATGAGGCCCCGCTCGATCGTGAGTGCGCAGCAGACCGCCTCGATCGCACCTGCCGCCCCGAGGGAGTGGCCCGTGACGCCCTTGATCGAAGTGACGATCGGGCCGGGAGTGCCGAAGAGCTTTTCGAGGGCTTCGGCTTCGGCCAGGTCGTTCAAGGGGGTGGAGGTTCCGTGGGCATTCACGTGAGCCACGTCCGCAGTGGTCACACCGGCGTCTTCGAGGGCGAGCTCCATGCACGCGAGCGCACCCGAGCCACCCGGAGCGGGCGCTGTGATGTGGTGGGCATCTGCCGTCGAGGCGCTTCCGAGCACCTCGGCGTAGACGTGGGCACCCCGCTCGAGGGCGAGGTCGAGCTCCTCGAGCACGAGGGCGGCGCCCCCCTCGGCGATGATGAATCCGTCACGTCGACGGTCGAACGGTCGTGACACACCGGAGCTGGACAGCGCCGTCATGTTCGAGAAGGCGGCGAGGCCGATCCCGGCCATGGCGGCTTCTGCGCCACCGGTGATAACGGCATCGCAGCGGCCGGACTGGATGAGGCGGGCGGCGTTGCCGACGGCGTGCGTCCCGGCGGCACACGCCGTCACGACGGTCTCACAAGGCCCCCGCCATCCGAAGCGCATCGAGATCGCGGCCGCGCCGGCATTGCCCATGATCATCGGTACGAGGAAGGGTGAAACCCGACGAGGTCCCTTTTCGACGAGGACGGTGATCTGCTGCTGGAGGGTTTCGAGGCCGCCGACGCCGGTGCCGAAGATGACGCCCGCGCGGGCGGGGTCAACGGCGACATCACCGGCGTCGTCGAGCGCCATCTGGGCGCTGGCGACCGAGAACTGCTGAAAACGGTCGGCTCGTCGCGCCTGCTTGACGTCGAACCACGCGCTCGGGTCGAAGTCGTGCACGCGGTGCTCACCCACCGGAGCCGGGGCGCAGAGCCCGTCGAAGAATGCGTCGTTCCCGATGCCGCAGCACGACACGACACCGACACCGGTGACGGCGACCCGCCGACGACCGGGGACTGCCATCAGAGCTTCGAGGTCACGAGGTCGAAGGCTTGGCCGATCGTGGCCACGCCGTCAAGCTCGCTCTCCTCCACCGTGATGCCGAATGCCTCCTCGAGCGCCATCACGAGCTCGACAACTTCGAGACTGTCGGCCTCGAGGTCGTCGGAGAACTTTGCCTCGAGGGTGATCTTCTCAGCCGGAACCTGCAGAACCTCGACGGCGCAGGACTTGAACTTGTCGAAGGCTGCTTCGTTGTCCACGTCGGGAATCTCCTTGTTGTCAGTGGCCGGGGGTAGTCGGTGGCCGTGTAGTCGGGTCTTCGAGTCCTTGGCGTTTGGCTGGGTCAGTGGCCCATTCCGAGGCCACCGTCCACCGGGAGCACGCAGCCCGTGATGTAAGCAGCCTCGTCAGAAACGAGAAACGCCACCGCCGCCGCGACCTCCTCCGGCGCCGCCGCACGACCGAGTGGGACCGCTGTGGTCAGGGCCTCTAAGCGTTCAGGACTCAGTGCAGCGATCATATCGGTGGTCACCAGGCCAGGAGCGACGACGTTACAGGTGATGTTCCTCCCGGCGAGCTCACGAGCGAGCGAACGAGCGAAACCGATGAGCCCTGCCTTCGAGGCGGCGTAGTTCGTCTGGCCGGCGGACCCGAGCATGGCGACCACCGAGGAGATGAGGACGATGCGCCCGAAGCGAGCTCGCACCATCTTGGCGCTCGCCCGCTTGCAGGCCCGAAAGACGGCCGTCAGGTTCGTGTCGATGACCCGGCTCCAACGCTCGTCGCTCATGCGCAACAGGAGCGTGTCGTCGGTGACGCCGGCGGCGCAGACGAGGATCTCGACCGCGCCGAGCTCCGCCTCGATCTCGTCGAAGGCGCGCTCGATGTCACCGGGAGCGGTCACGTCGCATGCGACGGCGACGAGAGGGTGGGTGCCGGCGGGGCCGACGAGCGGGCTCGGTCGGTCCGTCCGCCAGGTGACCGCCACCCGGTAGCCGTCTCGTTGCAGACGGCGGGCGCAAGCGAGCCCGATCCCCCTGGACCCACCGGTGACGAGGGCCACGCGCTCGTTGCGCTCCGCCTTCGCCGGGCTCTCCGAAGCGCTCTCGGTGCTGCTCACGATCCCCAGCGCAACACGGCGCTCGCCCACGTCATCCCAGCCCCGAAACCCGACAGCAGCACGAGGTCGCCATCGCTGAGCCGTCCCTCGTCGGCTGCCTCGGCGAGAGCGATCCCCATCGAGCCGCTCGAGGTATTGCCGGTGCGGTCGAGCACGATGGCCGACTTCTTCGAGTGGAGGCCGAGGCGCTGCACGGCGGCGTCGATGATCCGCTGGTTGGCTTGGTGGGGGACGTACAAGGCGATGTGGTCGGCCGTAACGTTGGCTTCGTCCAAGACCTTCACGGCCGAGTCGACCGACGCCCGCACGGCCCGACGGAAGACCTCGCGGCCTTCCATGGCGATGTAGCCACCGTGGTCGCAATAGAGGATGGACGCGAGCGACCCGTCGAGCCCGAGGTCGTGGGAGAGGAGGAGCTGGTGATCGGGCCGCGCCTCGATGACGACGGCCCCGGCGCCGTCGGCGAAGAGCACGGCCGTGCCCCTGTCTTCCTGGTCGGTGATGCGCGAGAGCGTGTCGGAGCCGATGACGAGCGCCCGTCGGTAACCGACGCCGAGCATCGACACCGCCGTCACGAGCGAGTAGACGAAGCCGGCGCAGGCGGCGTTCAGATCGAAGGCCGCTCCGCTGCAGCCGAGGTCGTCGTGCACGGCCGAGGAGGTCGCCGGCACCGCCTGATCGGGAGTGGTCGTGGAAAGGATGAGGAGGTCAATCTCGGAGGCGTCGTTGCCGGACTTGGCGAGCGCCGCCCGCCCGGCTTCAACCGCCAGGCCCCTCGTCGTCCCGCCGTGGCGACGCTCGTGGATGCCGGTCCGGTCCACGATCCACTCGTGGCTGGTGTCGAGCCGAGCCTCGAAGTCGGCGTTCGTGACGACCTTGTCCGGCAGGGCGAGGCCCCAACCGGTGATGGCTGCACCAGGGTAGGTGATGGTCAAGGGACCTCCTTGATCGAGGCCCGCAACCAGGCGACGGGCTGACCTGTCGTCACACGCTCGCCGGGCAGGACGAGGACACCCTCGATCGAGCCGGCGAAGGCGGAGCGAATCTCGGTCTCGCCGACGTGACCGATCAGGCCCCCGACCTCGATCTGTACGGACGCCCGCTCACCGTCACCTGGACCTGGCATCAGCCCGGCCACCGTGACATCCGGTTCGAACAGGCCGGCGGTAGGCGAGACGACGAGGCGCTCCGACATGTGGAAATGCTCGCCGACGCGGGCGTCGAGCGCCTCCTGCTGGGCGGCGCTCCGGCCGGCGAGAGATTCGAGCAGCCGGTCGAGGTCGTCGGGCGTGGAGACGGAAACGGCGATCGTTTCGAGGGTCGGCAGCACCCGGCGGGCGAGCCCCGTGAGCACACTGCCAGGGCCCAGCTCGAGGAATGTCTGCGTGCCGGCAGCGGCCAGGGCGTCGAGCGTTTGGCGCCAGCGCACCGGGCTGCACAGCTGGGCCGAGAGGAGGCGCTGCCAGTCCTCCGCCTCGGCGTGGAGGCGGGCGTCGACGTTGGCGATGACGGCCGGCTCGGGTGCATGGAACGTGGCCGAGGCGAGAGCCTTTCGCAGACGGTCTCGGGCAGGGCTCATCAACGGCGTGTGGAAGGCACCGCCGACCGGTATCGGCAGGACCTTCTTGCCCCCCATCTCCTTTGCCACCCGCCCCGCCACGGCAACGGCCTCCCTCGTGCCGGCGATGACGACTTGGCCAGGGGCGTTGTAGTTCGCCACCCAGACCTCGCCCTCGGCGAGCGTGCAGGCCGACTCGACGGCGTCGTCGTCCATCCCGAGGACAGCGGCCATGGTGCCCGGGTTGACTTCGGCGGCGTGCTGCATGGCAGCTCCCCGCTCGGACACGAGGCGCAGGGCGTCCTCGTAATCAAGGGCTCCGGAGGCGACAAGGGCTGTGTACTCCCCGAGGCTGTGACCGGCGCAGAGCCCCGGTTCGAGACCGACTCGCTCGGCGCCGTCGAGCACGATGAGGCTGAGCACGAATGTTGCCAGTTGGGCGTTGTCGGTCTGCCTGAGGGTCTCATGGTCGGCGTCGCACAGCAAGGCGCTGACGTCACGGCCCGTGATGTCGGATGCCTGTTCCACCAGCTCGAACGACGGATGCGCCTTCCAGGGCGTGCCCATCCCCGGTCGCTGCGATCCCTGCCCAGGAAACGTGAACGCGAGCACCGCACCTCCTCGAGGATGTCCGGGGCGCGAGGGCGGCGCCGGACCTGCTCCCTCTCTTTGACCGTAGACGGCCCGGAATGGTTACCGGGGGCATTTGCCCGCCGGTGGGAGCGGCGTGAGGGCCGCTGGCCCTTCCCTCCCGCGTCTTGTAGGCCGGCCGCGTCGGGCTTCTTGTACGCCGGCCGCTTCGGGCTTCTTGTAGACCAGCCGCGTCGGGCTTCTTGTAGGCCGGCCGCGTCGGGCTTCTGGTAGACCAGCCGCTTCGGGCTTCTTGTAGACCAGCCGCTTCGGACTTCTGGTAGCACAGCCGCTTCGGGCTTCTGGTAGCAGTTTGGGACAGCGACGGTCCCTTTCACCCACCCAGAATCGGCCGACCAACGGTGATACCCCGACGGCAGCCCGCCAACCGGCCGACCAACGGTGATACCCGAACCGCAGCCCGCCAACCGGCCGGCCGACGGTGATACCCCGACCGCAACCCGCCAACCGGCCGGCCGACGGTGATGCTCCGACTGCAGCCCCCTCCAGCGGTCCGTCGAGCGGCAGCCAGACACGCCCGCGCAGTGTCACCAGCGAAGCTGCGCCCGCACGGCGAGGTGATCGGAGTTGCCCGCATGCACGACCTCGCCGCCCACGACGGTGACCGCCTCATTGACGAGGATGTGATCCGTCTGGCTGTGGGGGCGCCAGGCAGGCCAGGTGCGGCCGCGTACGGCCCTCCTCCATCCCGGCAGCAGCAGGCTGAGCGGTGGGCCCCACATGTTCATGTCGCCGGCGAAAGCGGCCGGCATGCGCGCTGTCGGCAGCTGGCGGTAGAGGCGACGCATCTGCAGGGGCGAACCCACAGTGAGGTGGGCGGCGTGCGTCCCGACCATCGTGAAGTTCCCCCTACCCGCGGGCGCATCCTGCGAAGCCGGCTGGCCCGATCCGACGTCCAGCTCGACGACGAGGGCACCTCGATGGGTGAAGTCGCGCCGCAATCGCCCGAGCCGGACCGCCTCGGTGGTCACCACCCGTGGCCGCGAGAGGACGGCGATCCCCCAAGTGCCTTCCTCGTAGCCGGCGAGGTTGGAGCGCTTCGAGTAGTCGACGCGGCCACCGACGCGGATCGCCTTCAGCGTGGTCGGGAGGACCGTGCGGGGCTGCCAGCCTCTTCCCTGCTGGATTCCCTCCTTCCGCCGCCAGGCGCGGGCCAGAGGAAGCTCGACCGGCGTGTAACCGAGTTGGGCGGCGATCTCATCGCTCTGGCTTGTTTCTTCCAGGGGCGCGAAGACCTCCTGCAAGGCGATGACGTCGGCATCGAGCTGCCGGCAGGCGTCCACGAGGTCATAGCGCCGACCCCATCCGTCCATGCCGGCGTGGGTGTTGAGGCTCGCCACGCTGAGTTCGGGCACGCGGCGGCAGGGTAGTCGAGCCTGCGGCCCGAGGCATCGTTATCGATCGCGAAGACGACGGAGCGAGGTTGTGGTGCTACCACCCGCCACCACCCCCTGGTTGACCACCTTGCCCACGCGGCCGCCGATCGTCAGACTCCACAGCGGGTAGGCGCGAGGGGCGCGTCACCGGAGGTCGACGCCGACATGCAGCCCAGGCTCGAAGGTCCGTCGTAGTGGGAAGTCACGCGCTTCGCGTGAGCTCGTACCGGATGCGTGCGACGGTCCGTCGCCGTTGGACTGGCTACCTCGCTATCGTGCTGTTGCTCGCCCTGCTCGGCGGCATTGCCGTGGGCGCCATCGCCGGAGCCCGGCGCACGCAGTCCTCGTTTTCGAAGTTCCTCGCGAGCACGAACCCCTCTGACATGACGGTCGTGGTCTTTCCGCGGCAGCCCAGCCCGTTCACACCCATCACGCGGATGGCCCAAGGTCTGCCCGGTGTCAGGCGTGTGGGGATCGCCCTGCAGCCGCTCGGCCTTCCGCTGGCTGCAAACGGCATCCCTCGTGTCGGCACGCTGGCGGACCTGACGGTGATCAGCAGCCTCAACGGCGAGTACTTCAACCAGGATCGAGTCGCCGTCATCAAAGGCCGGATGGCCAACCCTGGCAGGACCGACGAGTTCGTGACGACGGCAGAGGGAGCCGCGCTCTACGGATGGCGCGTCGGTGAGCGCATTCCCTTCGGCTTCTACGACGCCGCCGGGATCGCGTCACCACGCTTTCCCACGGGCGGCGTGGAGCCGATCGTTCGAGTCGACGCCACCCTCGTCGGCATCGTCGTGTTCAACAACGGAGTCGTGCAGGACGACGTCGACCGCCTGCCGACGTTCGCTCTCTTCACGCCGGCGCTCACGCGTGCCGTGCTCGCACGCAGCTCGACGGCAGCGTCTGCCGCCTTCTACGACTTTCAACTCACCGGCGGTAGCCGAGCGGTCCCCGCCGCCGAGCGGGCGTTCAACGCCGCCCTTCCAAGTGGCGACAATGCCCAGTTCGCTGTCACCTCCCTCGTGGCGGCCAAGGCGAACCGCGCCATCAAGCCGGAGTCGATCGCCCTTGGTGTCTTCGGATTGATCGCCGGCCTCGCCACCCTCGCCATCGCCGGCCAGGCGCTCGCCCGCCAATTGCGGGCGAACTCCGAGGATCTCGAAGTCCTTCGGGCCCTCGGCGCCGACCCGGCCACCACGATGAGCGACGGGCTGTTGGGCGTCTTGGCAGCCGTCGTGGTCGGCTCCCTGCTCGCTGTCGGCGTCGCCGTCGCCCTTTCGCCGCTCAGCCCGATCGGTCCCGTCCGTGCCGTCTACCCGACACCGGGTGTGGCCGTTGACTGGACCGTTCTCGGCCTCGGGCTCGCCTGTTTGATCGTGGGGCTCGGGACGATCGCCGTGGCGCTCTCGTACCGATGGGCTCCCCACCGTGTCGCCGAGCGGCGCGGGCTGGCGAGCCAGCGCGGCTCAGTGCTTGTCCGCTCAGCCGCTCAGGCGGGCCTGCCGGCACCGGCCGTGGCGGGGGTTCGCTTCGCCCTTGAGCCGGGCCGCGGTCGAACGGCCGTGCCCGTTCGCTCGGCCCTGTTCGGAACGGTGCTCGCCGTCGTCGTCGTCGTGGCGACGGTCACCTTCGGGAGCGGGTTGCGCACGCTCGTGTCGCACCCCTCCCTGTACGGGTGGAACTGGACTTACGGCCTCGTCTCGGAGGATGCGCCGGACGTGCCCCCGCAGGCGACGGCGTTGCTGAGTCGGGATCCGGACGTCGCCGCCTGGTCTGGCGCCACGATCATCTCGATCCAGATCGACGGCCAGACCGTCCCGACAATCGTCCAAGCCTCCCATGCCGCCGTAGCCCCGCCCATCCTGTCCGGGCATGCCCTCGACTCGAGCGACGAGATCGTCCTCGGCGCCGCCACCATGGATGAGCTGCACGAGCACGTCGGCGGCACGGTCATCGGCAGCTATGGGAGCCCGAAGAGCTACCCCGCCTACGTTCCCCCGACGGTGCTGCACATCGTCGGGACGGCGACCATGCCGGCGATCGGCTTCGCGACTGCCGACGGCGATCACCCGTCGATGGGGACAGGTGCGCTCGTGGCGACCGGGGTGGAGCCGGTTGCCTTGCAAAGGCTGCTACGGAGTCCCTTCCCCACACTCAACGGCCCGGAGTTCGTCTTCGTGCGGATGCGCACCGGCGTCAGCAACTCGGCGGCATTGGCTGACATGAACCGGATCGCCGGCGTCGCCGCCAAGGCCTTCGCGGCGGTTCCGGACGGTCAAGGGACAGGTGGCACCATCACGGTTCTGTCGGTGCTCCGGCCGGCGGAGATTGCCGACTACCGCTCCACCGGTGCGACGCCACTGCTGCTGGCCGCCGGTCTGGCGGCGGGGGCCGTCGCAGCCCTCGGGCTGACGCTGGCGGCTTCGGTGCGGCGCAGGAGGAGGGATTCTTGCCCTCTTGAAAGCGCTCGGGTTCACCCAGGCTCAGTTGTCCATGTCGGTGGCCGTGCAGGCGACCGTCGTGGGGATCGTCGGCATCGTCTTCGGCGTGCCCCTCGGCATCGCCTTCGGGCGCTGGCTCTGGGTGTTGTTCGCTCGCGAGATCTTCGCTGTGCCCGAGCCCACCGTGCCCGTGTTGGAGATCGTTCTCATCGCCGTCGTTTCCCTCGTGCTCGTCAACATCGTCGCCGCCCTGCCCGGGCGCTCGGCCGCCCGCACGCCGACGGCGCTCGTGCTGCGGGCCGAGTGAAGGCATCCCACCATGCTGCACGCTTTTGGTGCAAGGCTCGCGTGAACAGGCAGGTGGAGGGCTTTCGTGAGCAGGCGCCGGCGCAGACGTTCGGAGTTCGCCCAGCCGCCGTCGGCGTCACCGAAGCCTTCAAGCCCGAGGAGCGCCGCCCCTAACCATTCTTCACTTCGACCTTCCACGAGCACTCGGAGATGATCCTCAGATTGAACAAGCCGGTGTCGCTGTAGTGCGTTGTTCCTCGACCCTTCGTACCCAGTTCGTTGATGCTGGCGTCGCTGGCGTCAACATTGCCACCCTGATTCACCTGCACAATGAAGTTGCCGGAGGGGGTGCATTTGTACGACCACACAACGGCCCACGGCGCGTGTGTGACTCGGAACGAGGCGGTCGTTGCCAGGTTCGACCCGGCCTGAGACAGGACGACCTTATTGGCTGGCACGGCCACGGTCGTCGTGGTCACGGCCCTCGTGGTCGAGGTCGGCGCGGACGAGTGGTGGCCCGTGTTCGAAACGACAAGACCGATCACGATGCCGATCACCGCGAGCAGTACGACTCCGATGACCCCCAGCCGGGCGCGACTGCTCGGTGGCGGCGGCGGGGGTGGGGGCTTGATTCGCAGCTGGGGTGCACGCACCGCCGCCACCTCTTGCAGTTGCGTCCGGTAGCTGCTGACCATGAGCTCCGTCAGCTGCTCGAGCGAGGTCTCCTCTACGGGACGGTCGATCGTGATGCGACCGCCCTGCATGACGTTGACCCGATCGCAGAGCTGGAAGAGGTGGGCGTAGTTGTGGTCGATAATGATCATCGACACCTGTCTGCTCGAGGCGAGCTCCTTCACGAGATCGATGATGAGCCGTGACTCGCGAGCCCCCATGGCGGCCAGCGGCTCGTCGAGCAGGAGGATGTTGGCTTCCGCCCTCGTGGCGCGGGCGACGGCGATCGCCTGTCGCTGGCCGCCTGAGAGCCGGTCCGCTTCGGTGTCGACGTTCGGTACGAAGACGTTGATGTCATTGAGGTAGGTCTCGGCGAGGTAGCGCATCCTTCGCTTGTCGAGTAGCCGCAAGGGTCCGTAGTGGGTGATCTCGTGGTTGAGGAAGAGGTTGAGGTACACGGGCAGCTGAGGAACGAGCGCAAGGTCCTGATAGACGGTCTCGATTCCATGTTCGACGGCCTCATGGACCGATCGGAAATGCACCTCCTGGCCGTCGACCAGGATGCGACCGGCGTCAGGCGTGGAAAAGCCGCTCAGGATTTTGACGAGGGTGCTCTTGCCTGCGCCGTTGTCCCCGACGAGACCGAGGACCTCGCCCCTGCGGAGCCTGAGGTCGACCCCGCGCAAGACCGCCAGCGGGCCGAAGCTCTTCTTGATGCCTCGGACCTCAAGCGCTATCTCGGAGTGGACGCCGAGGGCCGCTTCGGAGTCGTCGAGGACCGCTTCAGAGACGTTGGAAGTCCCCTCTCGGGCTCCGCTGGTTTCGGGCGTGTCGCTCATCATCTCGTCCAGTCCGTCAACTCGTGCGCGTGCGGGCGGCCAAGCGGTCAAGCCACACATTGAGGGCCATCGCGACGACCATCACGACACCGACATACACGTAGAAGTCATTCGTGCTGACCCCGATGAGCGTGAGACCCGACTCGAGCACGCCGATCAGGATGGCACCGATGAAGGCACCGATCACCGTCCCGCGGCCGCCGGTGAGGGCGGTTCCGCCGATGACACAGGCGCCGACGGCATAGAGGATGTAGTTGATGCCGGCGTTGCCCGGGTCCATGCTGCCGTACTTGATGCCGTCGATGATCCCGACGAAGCCGGACACCAGGGAGCACAGGACGAAACACCAGAGCTTCACCCGGCGTACCGGTACACCGGCCTCTGCGGCGGCCAGCAAGTTGCCGCCCGTGGCGACGATCCGTACGCCGAAGCGTGATCGTTTGAGAATGAAATGGAACAGGAGGACGATCGCGACGACCCATATGATCTCCGACCACAACCAGACGCCGAACAGCTGCCCGAAGAAACCCACATGCGGAACCACGAGCGTCGTTTGCGGTGGGACCGCTCCCGGGATGGGCGAGGCCTCCGTGTCGTTCGAGAAGATGAGCACGAGGCCGACCATGACGAAGTTCGTCGCCAGCGTGGTGACGAACGATGGCACGTTCAACCGCACGGTGATGAGGCCATTGACGACCCCGACAGCGACACAGGCAAGGAGGGCGATGACGATGGCCCAGCCGACGGGAAGTCCGTCCTGCCACATCCAATACATGACCCACGGCGCGAACAAGAAGACCTGTCCTGCTGAGAGGTCGATCTCCCCCAGCATCAGCACGAGCACCTCGCCGGTGCCGATCGCCGCTACGGGGCCGGCGTAGCCGGCGACAGAGTTGAGGCTGAGGGACGTGAGGAAAGCTGGTGATTTGACCCAGAAGAAGATGAAGAGCGCGATCGTGATGACGATCGGGGTGATCTCGCGTTGGGAGATGACAGCCCGCAGGAGTACACGCTGGAACCCACCTGCGCCCGGCCCAGCTGAGCCCTCGGGCTCAGCTGGGCCGGTTACAAGGTAGTCATCTGCCGGAGCGCTCTCCGACCGCTCCGTGTCCACCGATCAACCGATGAGGTGCTTAGAGGGGGATGGAGGGAGGCGGCTTTGTCACCGTCTCCTTCGAGCTCGTGCCCTCCCAACGGCTGCCCTTCAGGTACGGCCCGACGATCGGCTTGGTGATGACGGCGGTGCCGGTGTCGGTGTCCGTCGGCCTCATCAGCCCGCCGGAGATGTTGTAGAGGAACAGCTGCATGATCGTGTCGAAGCCCTGCAGGTATGCCTGCTGGTCGATCGTGAGCGTGAGGTCGCCGGCGTGGACGGCGTCCACCACCGGTGTCCCGACGTCCCATCCGGAGGCGCCGACCTTGCCCTTCAGCTTCTCGTTCACGATGAACTCCGCCAGGGCGTCGCTGTCGCCGCCGTCGACGGACATCATGAACTTGACGTCCTTATGGCCGGCGTACCAGGTAGCGATCTTGTCGTACTCCGGCGAGCCAGAGGTCGCCGAGGTTCCGACTTCGACGTGGTCGACCCCTGCGGCCTTGAAGATGGGGGCGGCGCCCGTGATGCGCGGCTGCAGGTTGGTGGTACCGGGAGTGGCGATGATTATGGCGACGAGATCGCCCTTCTTCACGTACTTGAGGATGTGGGTCGCCACGGCCGCTCCGGCCGTCAGGTTCGACTGCCCAACATAGGCCATCCGGTTGTTGACGAAGCCGGTCTCTACGTCGGCGTTGTAGGCAATCACCGGAATGCCGACATCGAGCGCCGTGTTCGTCGGCTTGTCGAAGGCCGTGTTGTCGATGAGCGCCACGCCGATGCCCTTGGCACGGGCGGCGATGGCGTCATCCATGGCTGCCACCATCTGCCCGACGATCGAGTCGGTCGAGCCGGTCCACTGGTAGCTGCAAGCCGTGAGGTTGCAGGCGTCCTGGATTCCGTAGATCGTCGCGGTGAAGAACGGGTTCGTGGTCACGTGGTTGACGACGACGAAGTGGTACCTCGGGTGTGACGCGAAAAATGGATGGTCCGCGTTTCGCTGGTATGTCGACGCACTTGCGCCCTGCTGGCTCAGGATTTCGGCAACGCCACCGAGCATCGGCAGCGAGGCTACGGCGCCGGCGTTGCGCAGGAAGCGCCGCCGAGACAGCTCGCGCTGTACGGGGCTGACCTCCCTGGGTCCGTCTTTTGCCATGGTCCCCTTCTTTCTTGACACGAACGTTGATTCGTGTCCTCGCCCGGACGGAACTGCCCGTCTCAGTTGTACGTACGAACGTAACACGTAACAAAAGTCTGCGCTCGGGAAAATTCGCTCGCGTCCGGACCGTGCGCGAGTACGGCCTTCCAAAGGACCAGCACAGCGCTGCCGCGAAGGGCGCCGCCCGAAGGCGAGTGAGAGCCCTTGGCGCCGCTTGGCGCGCGAAAGTTTCGTAAGGAACCCGAAAAGTCGCCGGGCGCCGCCGCAGAGCCCGCCGCCGAGCGTGTCTTGCGATGGCGGTCAGGCGACCCGCGACGCCCCGTCGCAAGCGACGACCTCGGTCACCGCCGGCGCACCGTAGCCCCGCGCCGCGAAGGCCTCCGCCACCGCCTCCCCGACCGCTTCCAGCGCGACGAGCTCGAGCAGCACGACCACCGAGCCCCCAAAACCGCCGCCGGTCATGCGGGCGCCGAGGGCGCCGCTGGCAACGGCGACGTCGACCACCGTGTCGAGCTCGACACAGGAGACGTTGAAGTCGTCGCGCAGTGAACAGTGACCCGCGCTGAGCACGGGACCAACCTCGGCCGGCCGCCCGGACTCGAGGATCCGCACCACCTCTAGGACGCGGCCGTCCTCGCTGATGACGTGACGAGCCCGGCGCCGCACGACGTCGTCGGCCAGCCGTGAGAGGGCGGCGTCCATCTCCTCCGGCGGGACGTCGCGCAGGGCAGGTACACCGAGCTCCTCGGCGGCCCGCAGGCAGTCGCGACGGCGATCCGCGTATGCGGAGTCGCCAAGCGTGTGCTTCACCCCGGTGTTCACGACGAGCAGCGTCAAGCCGGCAGCCCCGAGGTCGAGGGGTACCTGGCGTGCCTCGAGGCTGCGCGTGTCGAGAAACAAGGCATGGTCGGCTCGGCAGCGCAACGAAGCCGACTGGTCCATGATGCCCGTGGGCACGCCCACGTACTCGTTCTCTGCTCGCTGGGCGACAGCCGCCAGCTCCTGCAGCGAGAGCGGCAGACCGTAGAGGTCGCGCAGAGCCAAGGCGACGGAACACTCGAGGGCCGCCGACGAGGAGAGGCCCGCCCCGATGGGCACGTCACTGTCGATGTACAGCTCGAGGCCGCCGACGTCGGCGTCGACTTCGCGTAGTGCCCAGATGACGCCTAAGACGTAGGACGCCCAGCCGCCCGTCGTACCCGGCCTCAGCTCGTCGAGCTCCGCCGCCACGACGGTGAACTCGTCGCCCTCTCGGCGTTGGGCGGAGGCGACCCTGACGAGCTCGTCGTGGCGGCGGGCAACGCTCGCCTGAGCCGCAAACGGCAGAGCGAGCGGAAGCACGAAGCCGTCGTTGTAATCCGTGAACTCACCGATGAGGTTCACCCGTCCGGGAGCCGACCAGATGCCTTCCGGTGCCCGGTCAAAGATGCGGCGGAATCCGTCGCCGGACGCCTCGAGCGTGCTCATCGCAGCGGTCGCTGCAGGTGGCTCCAAGGCTCGCCGGCAGGTCGGTGGGCGGTCACGACGTGTAGGGCACTCACGACGTATAGGGCACTCACGACGTGTAGGGCACTCACGACGTACAGGCACTCACGCCGTGCAGGGCGCGGCGGCACTCGCCGCCGTGCGCACCTTGGTCGGCGAGTGAGCAATCTGTGACCACGAGGATGCCCTGGCTCTCTCTGTGTGACGCTGACGAGCCGAAACCCGGTGCCCGGAGCGGGACTCGAACCCGCACGCCCTTTCAGACAGCGGCTTTTGAGGCCGCCGCGTCTACCATTCCGCCATCCGGGCCGGTCGCCAGCGTAGCTGGCCGGCGGGCCGGTGGGCGGCCTCGGCCGTCGCCGCCCGGGCCGAACTTCCAGCCCGTTGAGCGTCCTGGACGCTCCCAGAGAGGTCGGGCCGAGCCCGATCTTCATCACCCTGGCGACGTGTCGGCGAGCGTGGTCACGATCGAGCCAGCCGATCTGCAAGCCTGAGAGGGTGGACACGGAGACCGTGACGGCTGCGGCAGCCGCCGACCGCCGGCCACCGGTGCGGCACGGCCCGCTCCGCCCGAGTGAGCTGGCGGAGGCCGCCGTCCTCGGCGACCTGGCGCTCGTCATGGAGGTGATCGGCTGGTTCGCACCCATCGGCGTCGCCGGCATCTTCCAAGCGCTCGCCGTCATCCCCTTCGCCGTCCTGGCGGCACGCCACCGCCTGCGGGCCGCCCTCGTGTCCGCCGTGGCGGCGTCGACCGTGGCCTCGCTCGTCGGCGGCATCGGGATCATGGTGCCTGTGGCGATCGCCAGCGGCCTCGGGCTCTCCGTCGGCATCGCCTTTCGCCGGCGCTGGTCGCCGCTGGTGGGCGTCGGCTTCACCGTCCTCGTCGTGGGCGTTCCGCTGGCGGCCCTGACCGACGCCCTCGACGCCGCCTCGGCGGGCTACCGGAAGCTGTCGTTCGACCAGATCCGGATCCTCTGGAACATCGTCGCCGACCTGCTCAAGGGCATCGGTCTCAACTCCCTCGAACGGCGGGGCACCGACCTCCTCAACTGGGCCATCGCCCACTGGTGGGCGTCGTTGCCCCTCGGGGAGATCGTCATCATCGCCCTTGTGGCCGTCGGCTGCATCCGGCTGCGGGTCTTCCTCGTCGAGGTGCGCCGTCACGTCCCGATGCCGGTCGCCGACGAAGCCGTCGAGCGACGCCGTCACCGGGCCGCGGGCGGCGCCACCGCACATCCGGAGGTGCCCCAGCCCGTGCCCGTGCACCTCGAGCACGTCTCCTACCGCTACCCGCGTGCGGCGCGTGATGCCCTCAGCGACGTCAGCCTGACGTTGCAGCCTGGGAACTTCCTTGCGGTCGTCGGGCCGAACGGCTGCGGCAAGTCCACTCTCGTCCGGGTGCTCGCCGGCCGGCTGGAGCCGCGTTCGGGCCGGGTGGAGCGGCCCGGCCCGGCCGGCTTGGGGCTCGTGGGCGGCACGGCCATCGTCTTCCAACGCCCCGAGAGCCAGGTGTTGGGCGTGCGCGTGCGCGACGACATCGTCTGGGGACTGCCGCATCGGGAGCGCCCCGACATCGCAGGGCTCCTCCAGCGCGTCGGGCTGGAGAGTTTCGAGGAGCGGGAGACGTCCACGATGTCGGGAGGCGAGCTGCAGCGCCTCGCCATCGCCTCCGCCCTCGCCCGCTCGCCCCGCCTCCTCGTCTCGGACGAGGCGACCGCCATGGTCGACCGTCCCGGGCGGGAAGGCGTCGTCAGCCTGCTGCGGGCGCTCGCATCGAGCGGCATCGCCATCGTCCATGTCACCCATCGGCTCGAGGAAGCGGCACTCGCCGACGAGGTTCTCGACATGAGCGGCGCCGCCCATGCCGAGAGCTCCGTCGCGGCGGCGCCGATCGGGTCCGGCCTCGCGCTCTCCCCGAAACCCACCCCACGTTTTCGAGTCATCCCCTCGAAGACCACGGGGGAGACGCCGCCGCCAGCTCCGCCCGGATCATTCGCCTCGTCCGCTTCGCCCGGGCGACCGGCGACGTCCCGCCGAGGCGAGCCGCTCGTCACCATGGAAGGAGTCGGTTACGTCTATGCGCAGGGGTCCCCGTGGGCGCACCGGGCGCTGCAGGGAGTCGATCTGGTGCTGTGGCGGGGCGAGGGCGTCGTGCTCACCGGGCCGAACGGCTCGGGCAAGTCGACCCTCGCCTGGCTGCTGGCCGGTTTGACGTTGCCGACCGAGGGCACCGCCCTGCTCGAGGGCGAGCCCATCGCCAGCCAGCCAGGGCGGGTCGGCATCTCTTTCCAGCACGCCCGCCTCCAGCTCCTGCGGCCGACGGTGATGTCCGACGTCAAACTCGGTGCGGACGAGGACCGCGCCCGCAGAGCCATGCTGGCCGTCGGGCTCGACCCCGACACGATGGGCCCGAGGCGCGTTGACGATCTCTCGGGTGGCGAGCAGCGCCGAGTTGCCCTCGCCGGCATGCTTGTCCGCCGGCCGGATCTGATCGTGCTCGACGAGCCCTACGCGGGCCTCGACGACGAGGCACGGACATCGCTCGCTCGTACCCTCGAGCAGCTCCGCCGTCTGTCGGGGGTGGCGGTCGTCGTCGTCACCCACGACCTCGACAACGCCGAGGTACTCGGCGAGCGCCTCATCCATCTCGACGACGGTCGCATCACGGCCGAAGAAGCCCTCCCGGGGCGGGCGTGAGCCCGATACGCCCCGTCGTGGGCGACGGCGCCGAGGAGCTGTCGGCGCACGGCGGGCTGGGGGTCGACGGCCGCCAGGGCCGCCGTTCCTCGCCTCGCGCCATGAGCGACTTCCACGTTCTTCGTTACGTGCCGGGCTCGAGTGCCGTCCATCGCATGTGGGCGGGAACCAAGCTCGTCTGGTTCGCTCTCGTGTCGATCGGCCTGTTGCTGTGGCCCACCTGGAGGGCCGTCGGGGTGGGTGGCGTGATGGTGCTCGGAGGCTTTCTCGTGGCGAGGTTGCCGCGAGGCGTCGCCCCGCGGCTGCCTCGTTGGATCTGGTTGCTGTTGCTGGTCGGGTTCGCCATCGCCGTGGGGGCAGGCGGCAAGCCGTACGTCCACCTCGGCCGAGTCCGGATCGGCTTCGGGGGCCTCGACCAGTTCGCCCTCTTCTGGATGATCGCTATCGAGGTGCTGGCATTGGCGCTCCTCGTGAGCTGGACGACACCCCTGGCGGACCTGGCACCGGCCCTCGGACGGCTGGGATGGCCGCTGCGCAAGCTGCGATTGCCCGTCGACGAGGTCGTGGGCGCCATCGCCTTGTCCATCCGTTGCCTGCCCCTCCTGCTCGAGGAGGGGCGGGTGCTCTCGGCCGCACGCCGGGCGCGGCGCTCCTCTGCCAAGACCTCGGCCAAGGAGATGGCGCAGGGGCTGGAGGATCTCATCTGGGCGGCGCTCTCCAATGCCCTGCGACGGGCACGCGAGATCGCCGAGGCGATCGAGGCGCGCGGCGGTGTGCCGACGATCGCCCCCGAGACGCACCCGTTCGCCCTTCGCGACGGCGTCCTCGTCGCCCTCACCTTGGCGGGGATGACGGCGATGGCCCTCCTGCGAGCCTGACCGCCCTCCCGTGCTTAACGCCGGCGCTGGCCGGCCTACACTTCGGGCGTGGAACAGCAGGTCGTGCAGCGTCGATTGACCGAGGTACACGAACGCCTCGTGAGGGCGCGCCAAGAGCTCGCCATCGCCGAGGAACAACTGGCGGTGTTCGCCGAGACGGCCGACGACGCCCGCATCCGCTCGCTCGTCTCGGAGACGCCGCTCGCCAATCACGACTGGAACGAGGCCCGGCGCCATGCCGATGCCTACCGGCGGGGGCGGGACTTGGCGCTCGCCCAGGTGGCTGAGCTCGAACGTGCGCAGGACGATCTGCTCGCGAAGCTCGTAGTCTGATCGCCGCCGTCGCTGAGCGGCGCAGCACCCATCGGGGACCGAGGTTCGTCGCGTCCTCGCCGAGAAGAAGGAGCAGCAACTTGGGCAGGACCGTGGTCATCGCCGAAGATGAAGCGATCGTGCGCCTCGATCTGCGGGAGATCTTGGAGGAGCAGGGTTTCGACGTCGTGGGGGAGACGGGACGAGGCGACGAGGCGGTCGCCCTCGCCAAGGAGCACCACCCAGACCTCGTCATCCTCGACATCAAGATGCCAGGGCTCGACGGGCTGTCCGCAGCCAGGGACATCAATGCCGACCGCAAGTCAGCCGTGCTCATCCTGACTGCGTTCTCACAGCGCAACCTCATCGAGGAGGCTCGCGACGCCGGGGCGCTCGCCTACCTCGTCAAGCCCTTCCAGCAAGAGGAGCTGCTGCCCGCCATCGAGGTGGCGCTCGGCCGCTTTGCCGAGATGCAGGCGCTCGAGGCCGAGAACGCCGCCCTCGCCGATGACAAGCGGAGCCTCGAAGAGCAGCTCGAGACCCGCCGTTGGGTCGATCGGGCGAAGGGCAAGCTGATGGACGACCGCTCGATGACCGAGTCGGAGGCGTTCTCGTTCATCCAGCAAACGGCCATGAATCAGCGCACGACGATGCGTGAGATCGCCAAGGCGATCGTGGAGGGCACGGTCGCTCCGTAGGGGACCGCCGGCGAGGGTAGGCGCCGGCTACCGGCCCCCGGACGGTGTCAGGCGCGCCGCCAATTGGCCGGAGAGGTCCCATAGTCTGATCCGTCGTGTCGCCATCGTCCAGGCCAGGCGGGCCAGCGCCATCGACGGGGGCCCGCCCGGAACGGCGAGGCGAACCCATCATCCGTCTCGTTGTCGTAGGCGTCATCCTGCTGGCCGGCATCGTCGCGGCCGCAGAGCTCCTCTCCTCACCAGGGCGGTCGGGCGCGCCCGCGAGCTCGCCGGCTAGCTCGGGCGGTACCCCGATCGACACCTCGCTCTTCGCGACCGGATCCTGCATCTCGTTTCCTCCCACGAGCGGCGACCGCCACGACACGGTCTTCCTCGACGCCGGCCACGGTGGTGTCGATCCGGGCGCCGTCGGTCGGACGAAGTCCGGGGTCACCGTGTACGAGAAGAACCTGACCCTGGCCGTCGAGCTGGACGCCACGGCGCTCTTGCGGGCCGCCGGTTACCGGGTCGTCGACTCGCGAACCAACGGAGGGCCCGTCGCCACCCCCCGAGCAGGTGACATCTCGGGAGGTATCTACACCACCGCCGGCGCCCACAACGAGGTGGCCGCCCGGGACGTCTGCGCCAACATGGCGAAGGCCAACGTCCTCATCGGCATCTACTTCGACGCCGGCGCCTCGCCCCTTGACGCCGGCAGCCTCACCGCCTACGACGACGCCCGGCCCTTCTCGGCGCAGAACCTCCGGCTCGCCAAGCTGCTGCAGCGGACGGTGCTCTCGGCCATGAACGCTCAGGGGTGGCAGATCCCCAACGTCGGCGTCAACCTGGACATCTACGAAGGTGGCCCCGCATTCACGAACGCGGCCGCCAGCTACGACCATCTCCTCTTGCTCGGCCCGGCCAAGGCCGGCTTCTTCTCGACCCCGAGCGAGATGCCCGGCGCCATCATCGAGCCCTTGTTCGCCACGGACCCGTTCGAAGCTTCGATCGCCGACAGCGCCAAGGGTCAAGAGGTCATTGCCGCTGGGATCGCCACGACCGTCGAACAATTTCTCCGCACCCCGCGGACCTAGGTAGGTCTCAGGCGGGAACGACGTAGAGCTGCCGGCACATCGACGGCCCAAGCGAGACGGAGGTGCCGTCGAGATCGAGTGTGAGCGTGCCGTCGGGCGCTTTTGCCCGCACCTCCGCGCCGGCGCCGGGGACGAAGCCGTGCTCGCTCAGGAACTCGAGCGCCTCGAGGTCCACCTCCACCTGCTCGGTGATGCGAGCGAGGCGGACGTGCTCCCCGGGCTCCGACTCCGCAAGGGGGTGCTGGTCGCTCGCCGTCTGCGGCGCCCCGGGGATTGGGTTGCCGTGCGGGCAGGTGGACGGGTTGCCGAGGATCTCGACGAAACGGGACTCCACCTCCTCCGAGATGACGTGCTCCCAACGTCCGGCTTCCACATGTGCCCGATGCCAAGGGAGACCGACGATCTCGACGAGAAAACGCTCAGCCAGGCGGTGCTTGCGCACGACGCTCTCGGCCCGGCGACGGCCCTCTGCAGTCAGCACGACCCCGCGACCCCGCCGCTCCAGGTAGCCCTCCGACTGCAGGCGATGGACCATCTCCGAGACGGACTGGGCGCTATGGCCGAGGCGCTCGACGAGCCGCGCCTGGATCACCACGACGCCCTCTTCCTCGAGCGAGTGGATGGTCTCGAGGTACTCCTCGAGAGGAGGGTGGAAGCCGTCAGGCACTGGGGCTGAGCGTACCGGGCCAGCGGCGCTGGAGCGGCCCAGAGAGGCCCTTCGGCCGCACCGGCGGCAGAGGCCTCGTCCCGTTCAGCTGATCCACGGCCCATCGCCGCACGGTTCGCCCCTCGGCAACCGGGCCCGGTGCCTTTAGCATGGCCCCGATGGCTCCCTACCTTCTGCTGGACGGACACTCTCTCGCCTACCGGGCATGGTTCGCCTTGCAGGAGGCGGACCTGACGACGGCATCCGGTCAGAAGACTGCGGCGGTCTACGGCTTTGCCGGCATGCTCGGCCGACTGCTGGAGGACCATTCCCCTGCTGGCATGGCGGTGGCCTTCGATCGGCCCGAGCCGACTTTTCGGGACGCCATCGCCGACGACTACAAAGCCGGTCGGGCGGCGACGCCGGAGCCGCTGCGTGAACAGATCGACCTCATCCGCCGCCTCGTCGAGACGATCGGCGTGCCGGTCGTCGAGCTAGCCGGCTATGAGGCAGACGACGTGCTCGCCACCCTCGCCACCTCGCTCGAGGCCGCAGGAGAGGACGTCATCATCGTCACCGGTGACCGCGACACCTATCAGCTCGTGCACGACCCGCACGTCAAGGTCCTGTACAACCGCAGGGGAGTCACCGACTACGTCCTCTATGACGAAGCAGGCATCGAAGGGCGCACGGGCGTCCGGCCCGGCCTGTACCCGGTGCTGGCGGCGCTGCGGGGAGATCCGTCAGACAACCTTCCCGGGGTGCCCGGCGTCGGTGAGAAGACGGCCGCCAAGCTCGTCAACACCTACGGGGATCTCGACAACCTCTTCGCCCACACGAGCGAGCTCACGCCGAAGCTACGCGCCTCGCTGGAGGCGAACGAGGCGAGGGTCCGACAGAACTTCGCCCTCACGCCGCTCGTGCGCGACGTGCCGGTGGATCTGCCGGCCGAGCGCCTCCGCTTCGGTGGCTCCGACCGTGTAGCCATGGACAGTTTGTTCACGCTTCTCGAGATCAAAGGCCCCCGCGACCGCATCCTGAAGGCGCTTGACCGCCTGGAAGGTGGCGAGGGATCGACCGAAACCTCCCTCGCCGGTACCGCCTTGGGCGCGGGCGCGGCGGCGTCTGCCGCCGTCATCGAAGTCCGCCCGCTCGACGAGGTGGCGGCCGCTGCCAGCTGGCTGGAGGCACTCGTCGCCGGCGCCGGCGGTGTCGCTGTCGAGCCCGAGTGGGCGGGTATGCCGGGTCGCTCTGCCATCGTCGGGCTGGCGTTCACTCACGTGCCCCCCCTGCCGTCCGGAGGCGCCGGCCCACCGGGAGAAGAGCCCGGGGCGATCGAGGTGGGCTGGCTAGCGGGCGAGCTCATCGCCGAGCCGGCTCTGGCAGGGCCGCTCGGGCGCCTGTTCGGCCTGCGCGAGGAGGGCGAACGGGCGGGCGAGGAGTCACCCTCCGGCCGTGTCGTCGCCCACCGTGCCAAGGAGTTGATGCGAGCCCTCGAGCCGATGGGCATCGAGTTCACCGGCCTCGGTCTCGACACCGCCGTCGCCGGCTACCTGGCCGATCCACGCATCGGGCAGGCGACGCTGGAGCGGCTGGCGGAGGCAGCCTCCGGGCTGGCGAGGGGAGAGGCGGATCGTTTCTCGGTGGGCGGAGCCGGGGCAGGCGGGGGAGGCGGGCGTGGGCGGACGGAGCAGTTGGGTTTCGATCTGGCGGGCGACGCCGGGGAACCGAGCCCGCGCGCCGAAGCAGCCGCCCGCCGGGTTGTGCTCATCGCCAGCCTCGAGGAGTCCCTCCGCAAGGCCCTCGCCGACGCCGGCGCAGAGAAGCTCTACCGCGAGGTCGAGCAACCTCTCGTCCGGGTGCTGGCGAGGATGGAGGTGGCCGGGATCGCTGTCGACGTCGAGCAGCTGGAAGCGATCAGCAGGGAGATGACCGAGCAGGTGACGATGCTCGAGGCAGAGGTGCAGCGGCTTGCCGGCGAGGAGTTCAACGTCAACTCGACGCCTCAGCTCCGCCACATCCTCTTCGACAAGCTCGGCTTGGCCACTCAGAAGCGCACGAAGACCGGGTACTCCACCGATGCCCAGAGCCTCGAGAGGCTGCGAGGTCGACACGAGATCGTCGACGCCCTCCTCGCCTATCGAGAAGTCGAGAAACTCCGCTCCACCTACGGCACCGGGCTGCTGTCCGAGGTGGCTCCCGATGGTCGCATCCACGCCAGCTTCAACCAAACCGTGGCGCGTACGGGCCGCCTCTCGTCCGATCAGCCGAATCTGCACAACATCCCGGTGCGAAGTGCCCTCGGCCGGCGGTTTCGCCAGGCGTTCATCCCAGCGCCGGGGGCTGAGCTCCTCGTGGCCGACTACGACCAGATCGAGCTGCGGGTCATCGCCCACCTCGCACAGGACCCCGGCTTGATCGAGGCGTTCCGCGCGGGCGTCGACATCCACGCAGCGACGGCGTCGCGCGTCTTCTCCGTCGACGCCTCAGAGGTGACCACGGCGCAGCGCTCGAAGGCGAAGATGATCTCCTACGGCCTCGCCTATGGGATGGAGGCCTATGGGCTGTCGCAACGTCTCGCCGTCCCGGTGGAGGAAGCTGCTGCCATCCTCGCCCAGTACTTCGTCGCCTTCCCGAATGTGAAGGAGTACATGTCGCGCACCGTCGGCGAGGCGCGCCTGCACGGCTACACCGAGACCCTTTTCGGGCGCCGCCGCTACCTTCCCGAGCTGGACTCGCCCAATTTCCGTGTGCGGCAGGCAGCTGAGCGACAGGCGATGAACGCTGGCATCCAAGGGTTGGCCGCCGACATCTTCAAAGTGGCACTCGTGCGCCTGAACGCCGAGCTCGACGCCCGCCGGCTGGCGAGCCGATTGGTGCTGCAGGTGCACGACGAGATACTCGTGGAGAGCGTTCTCGAGGAGGCGGCGGAGGTGAGCGAGCTCACGGTGTCGGTCATGCAATCGGCGTGCGAGCTCGCCGTCCCGCTGTCGGTGCACGTCGCCCGCGGTGCCAGCTGGGCGGAAGCGAAAGAGGTTGGTTCGGGCGGCCCGAGCGCCCCGGACGACGATGCCGACGCGCTCGACTTCGAGCTGGCGCTCGAGCTCTGAGGTCGCAGCCGCGTTCTCAGCGAGGTGGCGGGCTGAGCCGGCTCGGGGGCCACTCCCGGCGGTATACGATCAATTGGTTGCCGTTTTGTCGGCCGGCGTGAGCGTGCTCACGCAGGTGTGGCCGTTTGGCGACCCACAGCCCAGCCGAGTCGCTGGCGGCGCGTGCAGTCTGCCGCCCAGCCCTGACAAGTAGTGCAAAGAGAGCGATCACACCTGATGTCCGTTACAACCGCAGCACAGAGCGAAGTGCCCGACGAGTCGCCTCATTTCGGGACGTTCGACGCCATGGGGACGTACATCCCCGCCCAGATCACCGAAGACGACCTCGGCGGTATGTCCTTCGAGGAAGCCATCGACGGCACCATCGTCGAATTCGACGACGGTGACATCGTGAAGGGCACGGTCGTGAAGGTCGACCGTGATGAGGTGCTGCTGGACATCGGTTTCAAGTCCGAGGGTGTGATCCCGGCCCGCGAGTTGTCGATCCGCCACGACCTCGACCCGCACGAGATCGTGTCGGTCGGCGAGCAGATCGAAGCGCTCGTCCTTCAGAAGGAGGACAAGGAGGGCCGGCTCATCCTCTCGAAGAAGCGCGCCCAGTACGAGCGCGCCTGGGGCGACATCGAGCGGATCAAAGAATCGAACGGCGTCGTGAAGGGGCCGGTCATCGAAGTCGTCAAGGGAGGGCTGATCCTCGACATCGGGCTGCGAGGGTTCCTGCCGGCTTCGCTCGTGGAGTTGCGTCGCGTCCGCGACCTGCAGCCGTACATCGGCCGGGTGCTCGAGGCGAAGATCATCGAGCTCGACAAGAACCGCAACAACGTCGTGCTCTCGAGGCGGGCGTGGCTGGAGGAGACCCAGCGCGAGCAGCGTGGCGAGTTCCTCGTCAACCTGAAGCCGGGCGAGGTGCGCAAAGGCGTCGTTTCGTCTGTCGTGAACTTCGGCGCCTTCGTGGACCTCGGCGGCATGGACGGGCTCGTTCACGTCTCCGAGCTCTCCTGGAAGCACGTCGACCACCCGTCGTCTGTCGTGCAGGTCGGTGACGAGGTCACCGTGCAGGTGCTCGACGTCGACCTCGACAAGGAGCGCATCAGCCTGTCGCTCAAGGCCACTCAGGTCGACCCGTGGCAGGAATTCGCCACGAACCACCGGGTCGGCGAGCTCGTCTACGGTCGTATCACCAAGCTCGTCCCATTCGGCGCCTTCGTGCAGGTAGGCGACGGCATCGAGGGTCTCGTGCACATCTCGGAGATGGCCGCTCACCACGTCGACCTGCCGGAGCAGGTCGTCACCCCGGGCGAAGAGCTGTGGGTGAAGATCATCGACATCGACCTGCAGCGGCGCCGCATCAGCTTGTCGATCAAGCAGGCTGCCGAGGGCGGCATCGTCGCCGAGGAGTATCAGGAGGCCTTCGGCGAGCACGCCTACGACGAGCAGGGCAATTACATCGGCAGCTACGACTACACGACAGAATTCACGCCCGAGAGCGAGAGCCAGGCAGCCTGGGCGGAGTTCACGGCTGCAGCGGCGGCGACGGCCCAAGCGGAGGCGGCAGCAGCAGCAGCCGGCGCCGGCGGCGCCGAGACGGCAGAGCTGTCGGCGCCGCCGACCGACGAGGCGGTTGTTGCGCCGACTTACGAGGCAGTCGCTGTGGCAAGCGAGGGTGACGTCTCGCCTGCGCCTGCGGACGCAGCCGAGCCGGTGACCGCGGCCGCGGAGGAGCCAGTGGCGGCGGCAGCGGAGGAGTCGGCGCCTTTGCAACCGTCAGAGGCGGCCGAGGCCACCGAATAGCGTTCTCGGCCCTGCCGGCCCGATGGATGGCCGCGGGAACGATCCGAAGACAAGCGGGGGAACGAGTCGAGGGGTGCCTGCCCCACGGGCGTTCTGCGTGCCGTAAGTGACTCAACTAACACCGGGGGATCACTTCAGGCACGAGGTTCGACCGCCGCCTAGTGGGTGCCCGTTCCACGGGACGTTCTGCGTGCCGTAAGTGACCCAACTAACACCGGGGGATCACTTCAGGCACGAAGTTCCGCCGCCGGCCGCCGGCCGCCGGCCGCCGCCCGCCGGCCGCCACCGCCGGCCGGTCGCTCAGACCTCAGGGGCCTCGGCCTCGTGGGCGACGGTGGATTCAGCACCCAGCGGGAAGTGGCAGGCCACATAGTGATCCCGGTTGATCTCGCGCATGATCGGCTCCTGCACCGCACAGATTGACTGAGCGCGAGGGCAGCGAGTGCGGTAGCGGCAGCCGCTCGGCGGGCTGACCGACGACGGCATCTCGGTGTTGCTCTCCTCCTCGCTCGCCAGACTCGGAGCCGGGCCGGCCGCCCGCGACATCGCCCGGGACGAGATGACGCTCGCCATCAGCAACGCCCTCGTGTAGGGATGGGCGGGTTGAGAGTAGAGGGTCTCGCTATCGGCCACTTCGCACAACTTGCCGAGGAACATGACAACGACACGGTCGCTCACGTTCTTCACGACGGCGAGGTCGTGCGAGATGAAGAGCAACGTGAGACCGTACCGACGTTTCATGTCCTCGAGCAGGTTCAGGATCTGTGCCTGCACCGAGACGTCGAGGGCGGAGACGGGCTCGTCACAGACGATCACCTTCGGGTTGAGCATGAGGGCTCGGGCGATCGAGATCCGCTGGCACTGTCCGATGGAGAACTCATACGGCCTGCGCCAACTGACGGTGTCGTAGTCCATGTTGACTTCGCCCAGCATGAGGCGCGCCCGTTCCACACGGTCGGCCTCGCTGCCGACGCCCCAGATCGCCAGCGGCTCGGTCACAAGGTCGGTGATGGTCCGCCGCGGATAGAGCGACGAGATGGGGTCCTGGAAGATCACCTGCAGTTTTGTGCGGACTGCCCGCAGCTCCTCACCCGCGATCGTGGTGAGATCGGTGCCTTCGAAGAAGACCTTTCCGCTCGTCGGCTTCGGTAGCGCCAGGATGGCCCGACCGGTCGTCGACTTGCCGCAGCCGGACTCGCCGACGAGGCCGAGGGTCTCGCCCGGGTAGACGTCGAAACTCACGTCCGAGACGGCGTGCACCTTCTTTCCCCCCGGGGCGGGAAACTCTACGACGAGGTTCTCGACACGGACGATCGCCTCGGAGGCGTCCCTCAGCTGTGCGGTACCGCTTCCTGCCATCTCAGATCACGGCTCCCATGGCGGCGGGCAGGCCTTTCGCCCGGTTGTCCTCGAGCGCCTGCCGTCCTTCAGGTGTCCCGACGGGGTACCAGCAGGCGAACTGGTGGTTGGGGGAATCGGCGTCGCGCAGCGGCGGCTGCTCGGCGATGCATTTGGCCTGCACGTATGGACAACGAGCGGCAAATCGGCACCCGGGCGGGAGGTCCGCCGGGTTCGGCGGGCTGCCCGGGATGGTGTGCAGACGGGTGTGGCTGGGGTTGGAGAGGCGCGGAGCGGAGCGCAGGAGGGCCTCGGTATAGGGCATGCGCATGTCGCGGAACAGCACCGCCGTGGGCGCCCGCTCCACGATCTTGCCGGCGTACATCACAAGGACGTCGTCTGCTCGCCCGGTCACGACGCCGAGGTCGTGGGTCACGAGGATGACCGACATGTAGCGCTCCTGCTGGAGCCGGTTGATGAGGTCGAGGATCTGGGCCGAGACCGTGACGTCGAGCCCGGTCGTCGGCTCGTCGGCCAGCAGCAGCTTCGGCCCACAGGCGATGGCGACGGCGATGACGATGCGCTGCTGCATGCCTCCGGAGAACTGGTGCGGATACCAGCGCAGACGCTGCTCGGGCTCGGGTAGGCCGACGGAGCGCAGCAGGGCGATGGCCGTCTGCTTGGCATCGTCTCTCGACATGGCCAGGTGGTACCGGAGCGATTCGGTCACCTGCCGGCCGATGCGGACGACGGGGTTGAGAGCGGTTGCCGGGTCCTGGAAGATGATCGAGATCTGGGCGCCCCAGAGCTCCCGCAGCTCGTTCACCGATGCGCTCGTGAGCTCGACGTCGCCGAAGCGCACTCGGCCCTCGCGGACGACCCCCCGCATGGGCAGGAGGCCCATGATGGACTGTGCGAGCACGCTCTTGCCCGAGCCCGATTCGCCCACGATCGCAAGCGTGCGGCCGCGCTCGAGGTCGAAGGAGACGCCGTCGACGGACCTGACGAGCCCATGACCGGTCTGGAAGTACGTCTTGACACCTTCGACCTGCAGCAGAGGGCGATCGTCGAGATCGTCCATCTCCCGCACATGGCGTTTCGGGCTCATATGACGCCCTGTCGGCTGTCGAGGACCGAGCGGAGGCGGTCGCCGATGAAGTTGACCGGCAGGATGAAGGAGAACATGGCGACGGCCGGGGCGACGAGGAGCATCGGGTCCTGTGAGATGGAACCCGAGCCGGCGGCGATCATGTTCCCCCACGTTGCTGTCGGGAGCGGCACGGACTGACCGAGGTAGGAAAGGGCACCTTCGGCCACGATGGCAAGCGGCACGCCGAGGAGGGCGTAGGTGATGGCCGAAGGGATGATGTCGGGCAGCAGGAGCGTGCGCAGTATGCGGCTCGGTTTGGAACCGAGCGCCTGGGCGGCCAGCACGTACTCCCGCTGGGCGTACTCGATCGTGGCTGCCCGCACGACCCGGAAGAGGAGCGGCCAGGCGAGGATGGCGATGATGGCGATGATGTCGGTCAGGCTGCGTCCGAGGAACGCGACGATCACGAGAGCGAGAACGAGGTAGGGAAAGGAGAGGAAGACGTTGGAGATGATCGTGAGCACCTCGTCGATCCAACCGCGGAAGTAACCGGAGATGATCCCGAGCACGCCGCCGATGACGAGGCCGATGGCGATCGCGGTGAAACCGACCTCGAGCGACACCCTCGAGCCGTACACGATGCGGGAGAGGATGTCTCGGCCGTTGGTGTCACACCCGAGCCAGTGGGCGGAGTAGATGTGCCCGAGGCTCTGGAAGCAGTAGTCAGGCGCCGCCGGGTTGAATTGCGTGAAGTTTGGGTTGTCGAGGGGAAGCACGCTGGCGAGGAGGGCGGCCAGGATCCAGGCCACGCAGATACCGACAGCCACCCAGAAACCCCATCCCATCTGCTTCCATATCGAGCGCCCCACCGGCGTCGTCAGGCCCTCGACGGCAGCCGTGGTCGCCTGGACGTCCTCAGCCTTGAGGAAGGGGTCCTCGGGGTGGGGATGCGGGCCCCCGAGGCCGCTGCCGAGGCGGACGACTCCTACGGTCTCAAACGGTTCTGGCACGGCGCACCCTCGGGTCGATGACGGCGTAGAGCTGGTCGATGACGAAGTTGATGACGATGAAGGCGACGGCCACGATGATCGTGATCGCCTGTACCGTTGGCAGGTCTTTCTCGCTCACACCCGTGATGAGCGCCGAGCCGAGTCCCTGCAGACCGAACACGTACTCCACGATCACCGCCCCGGTGATGAGCGTGGCAACCTGCACGCCGCCGACGGTGATGACCGTGAAGGTCGAAGGCCGGAAGGCGTGGCGGAAGAGGATGCGCCAGGTGGAGAGCCCTTTGGCTCGTGCCATGACGATGTAGTCCTCCTCCAGCGTGGCGATCATGTCGGCTCGCAGCAGCCGCTGGTAGACCGCCAGCGATCCGATGGCGAGTGCGAGCGACGGAAGGAACATGACATCGAGGTTCGTCGCAGGGCTGCTCCCGATCGAGGGGAGGGTGGAGGCAGCCGCGGGGAACCAGCTGAAGGGCTTGGAGATGGTGAAGAAGAGGACGAGGAGCGGGCCGACGATGAAGGTCGGCAGCGACAGCGAGGCGAAGGTCACGGCCGTCGTGACCTTGTCGAAGACACCGTCGGCGCGAAGCGCCCCCCACATCGCCATGGGTATGGCGACGATGACCGCCATCACCTGACTGAAGATGATGAGCTCGAGGGTGACGGGGTAGTCCTGTTTGAGGAGGGTCGTGATCGGGACCGGAGGAGTCAGGGTGTTGCCGAGGTTGCCCGTCAGCAGGTTCCCGAGCCAGTGGAAGTAGCGGGCGAAGAAGGGGTGGTTGAGGTAGAGGATGGCGTCCTCATGTGTGACGCACGAGGGGGGCGCAGATCCGCAGATGATCGTCCCCTCGTTGCCGGGCAGCTTCGAGGTGAGGAAGTAGGTGACGAGCGTGACGAACAGCAGCGTCACGAGGACCTCCGCCACTCGCCGAAGCTTTACCAGCTGAGCCATGAAACCCCTTTCGCCCCCGTCCTCCGATGGTACTTCTCGGCCCCGTCGACCACGGGGCTCAGTCCCATTCGGTCGGTTACGTCCGCGCCTTGAGGACTTAGGAGTTGTCCAACCAGATCTCCGTCGGCCAGATGATGCCGGACAACGTCGGGCATCCCCGGCTGTTGCTGGTGGGGGTGGTGGGGTTGTTCCAGTTCTGCAGGGTCGTGCTCGCCCCGATGCTCCAGACGTCGCGTGACGCCCAGATGTAGGGCAGGTCGACGGCGAAGCGGTCGGCCACGGTCTGATAGGCGGCGACTCGCGTGGCCGGATCCGTCGTCTGGCGTGCCGTGTCGAGCGCATTGTCGATCGAAGGGTCGTTGTTGCGGGAGAAGTCGATGTCTCCACCGGTCGAGGACCAGAAGACGTAGTTGAGGTCGGGGTCGATGCTGGCGAACTGGCGCCAGGCGAAGACCTGGTAGTCGCCGAAGAGGGCGTCGTCGATGAGAGCAGACTGCTGCACCGTCCCCACCGTCACGCTGAAACCCGCCGCTTCGTACATCTGCTGAACGAAGCTGGCCGACGTCAACGACTCCGGTGTGCTTGTCGTCGTGTACTTGATCGTCGGTTTGGCCCCCCCATTGTCGGCCGACCAGGCCGCCACGAGTGCTTTCGCCTTGGCGGGGTCGTAGGCGGGGTAGTTCACGGGTGCGTAGTAGGGACTTGGGGCGGAGAACGGGCCTGTGATCGGCTTGAGGAGGCCTTTGCCGATATCGGCGCAGTAGTACGGCTGGCTGAAGGAGTAGGCGAGAGCCTGTCGGAGGCGGAGATCCTTCAGAAGCTTGTCGGAGGTGTTGATCATGCCGAAGTTGCAGTCCGGCTCACCGATGCGGACCTCGTCGTCGAGGAGGACCTCGAGCTTCTTGTTGGCCTCCATCAAGATGATCGTCGGGTCGTCGTCGGTGTGCATGATCTGGAGGGTGCCGCCGTCGAGGGCGTCGTAGCGGGTCGTCACGTCCGGCAGCGGCTTGTAGGTCCATGAGTCGAGGTAGGGAAGCTGCCGCCCAAGGGCGTCCTTGCGCCAGTAGTTCGGGTTGCGCGTGAACTCGATGAAGTTGTTGACCTCCCACTTCACGAACTGGAAGGGCCCGGTGCCGACCGGGTGGGTGTTGAGCAGCGCCTCACTCTTCTTGAACTGCGTGGGCGAGAAGACGTAGGCGACCTGGCCACCGATGTAGCCGGCCAGCCAGGCGGGGAAGGCCACCCACGGTTCCCGCATGGAGATCGTGCAGGAGAGCGGCCCGGTCTGCTTTGCGGCCTTCGGCTTCCAGTAGGTGAGGGCGAAGTTGACGAGCTCCGACGCCTGGTACTGCTGCATGCAGAACGTCAGGGCGGCGCCGTCGCACGGGGTGCCGTCGTGGAAGGTCACACCCGGTCGGAGCGTGATCGTCCACTCGGTGAACGTCTTGTTCGGCACGATCGACTCTGCCAGGTAGGGCACGACGTCGCCGCTGAAGGTCACCATGGCGAGCGGGTCGTAGACACAGCGGGCGTAGCAGACGCCGGTCGAGTCGAAGTGGGCCTGGGTGGGGTCCATGCCCGACTCCTCCGCTTCGGTGCCCATCGTGACGCTGCCTCCGAGCTTGGCGCCCTTCGGTGGCTGGTTGACGCCTTTTTGCACGGCCGCCTTGTGTGAGACCGTCGTCGTGGTCTGCTTGCTGCTGCTGCTGTTGTTCCCACCGCAAGCGTCGAGGAGGGTGCCGCCGGCGCCCAGAAGTGTGAAGGCAGCGCCCCCTTTGGCGGCCTTAGCCAGAAACTCTCGCCGATCGAAATTATCGGGCACGTTCATCCCCCTCACTCGGACTGTGGCGGTCATATTACGCACGCTTGTTCCGGGAGCGTGGGTATGGCGGAGGGAGTCAGGCGACCCCGGACGAGGCCGATCGAGGCATCCGCAGTATCATCACCTCGATGCACCTCGAAGACCCGCTGGTGCGGACCTCCGAGGGAACCGCACAGGCCGACGCGCCGAGCGACGTCTCTGTCAACGTGTCCGGCCTGCCTGCCGACCCGGTCGTCTCAACCGGCGGGTTTGCCTGGGATCTCGCCGTGAAGATCGCCGTCGGCGTGACGTTCGCCGTGGCGATCTGGCTGCGGTTCTGGACACCGTCGGCGCTCTGGCTGGACGAGGCGCTCACCGTCAACATCGCCCGCGCACCGCTGCACCAGATACCGGCCCTGCTGCGCGATGACGGTGCCCCGCCTCTCTACTACTACCTGCTGCACTTCTGGATGCAGCTGTTCGGTCAGAGCAACCTCGCCGTGCGTTCCTTCTCGGGCGTCCTCGGCCTGATCAACCTGCCGCTGGCCTGGCTCACCGGATATCGCGTGGGATCGCACTGGTGGACGCTCGAGAGCGCCTCGCCAGCGGAGCGAACCATCCGCCAGGGGCGCGGCCGTACGACGGCCTGGGCTGTCACCCTCCTCATGGCGATGTCGCCCTTCGTCGTGTACTACGACACCGAGGCCCGCATGTACGCGATGGTCATCCTCCTCGGCACCGTCACCGTCCTGTCGATCATGTCGTTGTTGAAGCATCCGACGCTCTGGAAGGCGGTCGGGCTGGCCGTCGCGACGTCGGCCTTGCTCTACAGCCACTACTGGGCGCTCTACTCCACCGCCGTCATCGGCGCAGGGGCGGCTTGGTGCGCCTGGAAGGGCCCATACCGGCGAGCGAGCCAGTACATCTTCGCCGGCGCAGCCGTCGGTGCCCTCTCCTTCCTGCCGTGGTTGCCGACCCTGTGGTTCCAGACGCATCACACGGGCACTCCGTGGGCGGCCCCTGCGCAGCTCACGGCCGTCGTTTTCACCGTCACACAGTTCGCCGGGGGCAACTCCGACTTCGGGCGAGGGCTCGCCGTCATGTTCTTCTTCTTTGCCGTGCTGGCGGTCTTCGGGACTCCGTTCGGCCGATGGCTCGTGGTGCTCGACCTCCGCACCCGCCCGGGTGTGCGCGCCCTCGCCGTCGGCGTGCTCGGCACGCTCGTGCTCGGGATCCTCGCCGGCCGGGTCTCCGGGGCGACCTTCGCCGACCGCTATACCGCCGTCGTGCTCTTTCCCGCCCTCGTCATCATGGGCTACGGGCTCACCTCAATCGGCGACCGGCGCACGCGGCAAGCCTTCCTTGCGGTCGCCGTCGTCCTCGGCTTCCTGGCGGCCATCCCGAACTCCTACATCGCGCGGACGGGCGCCGCCACCGTCGGTGCGCACATCCTCGCCGAAGCCCATGCGGGCGACGTCGTCGCCTACTGCCCGGACCAGCTCGGACCGGCGGTGAGCCGGGTGCTGGGCGATCGCTTCGAGGAGATCGCCTTCCCACGGGATTCGTCACCGGAGATCGTCGACTGGGTCAACTACCTCCAAGTCGTGAGAGCGGCCTCGCCGGCGAGGTTCGTCAAGCACGTTGAGGCGCTCGCCGGCTCGAAAGGGACAGTGTTCTACGTCTGGGCGCCGTACTACAACGGGTTCGGGACGAAATGCGAGGAGATGCAACACGACTTCAGCCTCTGGCCAGGGCACGACCTCAAGGTCGTCGTCGAGACCCTCAAGTCCGACACGCCCTTTGAGATCTACGAGGGCTCGACGCTCATCCGCATCAGCCCGAAGTGACCGAGTCGCTCTCGTCGTCTGGGGTCTCGCCGTGGTGATGCGCGAGAATGACCCGATGGTGCCCACCGCCGGCGAGACGGGCGCGTCCGCCCCGGCGACCGAAGCAACCCGGGCGGCTCCAGGCCGCGTCCTCGTCGTTGGCGGCGGCCCCGCCGGCCTCACCGCCGCCTACGCCCTCGGCAAGCGCGGTGTGACGTGCCGCGTCGTCGAGGCGGACTCGGTTGTCGGCGGCATCGCCCGCACGGTCGAGCGCGAAGGGTGGCGCTTCGACATCGGCGGCCACCGCTTCTTCACGAAGGTCCCTGAGGTGCAGGAGTTCTGGCACGAGATCCTTCCTCCGGAGGACTTCCTCCTCCGCCCGCGGTTGAGCCGTATCTACTACGACGGCACCTTCTTCGACTACCCGATCCAGCTCGGGAACGCCCTCCGTGGGCTCGGCCTCGTGGAGTCGATGCGGTGCGGGCTCTCATATGCGTGGGTGAGGGTGCGCCGACCCAAGGACGCACACACCTACGAGGGCTGGGTGGCGAGCCGGTTCGGCTGGCGTCTCTACCGGAAGTTCTTCAAGTCCTACACCGAAAAGGTCTGGGGCATGCCGGCGACCGAGATCCAGGCGGACTGGGCAGCGCAGCGGATCAAGACCCTGTCGCTCTGGAAAGCCTTCACGAATGCCCTCAGGCCGAGGCGCAACCAGAAGGTCATCACCTCGCTCATCGAGGAGTTCGAGTACCCCCGCCTCGGCCCGGGGATGATGTGGGAGCGGGCGGTGGAGGCCGTGGCGGCGCAGGGCTCCACGGTCACCCTCGGCTGCTCGCTGAGGAGCATCCGGCGTTCGGGCAAACAGGCTGTTGCCGTCGAGCTGAAGTCCGAGCCGGGCAGCGGCCGCCGGGCGGACGAGACGCTGCAGGTCGATCACGTGATCTCGTCGATGCCGATCAGCGAGCTCGTTATGGCGCTCGACCCGCCGGCGCCCGAGGAGGTGCAACTGGCGGCAAAGGGGCTGCACTACCGCGACTTCCTCACGGTGGCACTCGTCGTGCCCGCCGCCCGGGGCTTCCCCGACAACTGGATCTACGTCCACGACGAGAAGGTGAAGCTCGGCCGCATCCAGAACTTCGGCTCGTGGTCGCCCGACATGGTGAAAGACGGGCGTACCTGTCTCGGGCTCGAGTACTTCGTCTTCGAGGGCGACGAGCTGTGGAGCATGTCGGACGAGGATCTCATCGAGCTCGGCTCCCGTGAGCTCGTGGCCATCGGCCTCGTCGGGACCGACGACGTGGAACGTGGCTATGTCGTGAGGATGCCGAAGGCCTATCCCGTCTACGATCCCGGCTACCTCGAGCGAGTGGACGTCATCCGGCGGTTCCTCAGCTCCGAGGTGCGAAACGTCCACCCCGTCGGGCGCAACGGCATGCATCGCTACAACAACCAGGACCATTCCATGTTGACAGCCTTACTCACCGTCGAGAACCTCTTCGGCGAGACCTACGACACCTGGAGGGTGAACGTCGAGGCGGAGTATCACGAGGAGCAGGTCGGAAAGGTTCCCCCAGGGGACGACTCCGAGGGATTCTGGCTCCGATGCGCTCGCTGCCTCGGGTTCCGGTCGCTCGGCTCCCCTGCTCCCGGCCCGTCCGTGAGCGCTCCTCCCCTCTCGGGGTCATCGGTCGAGGCGTCCGCGTCCGCTTCCGACTCGCCGGAGGCTCTCGCCGCCCTCTCGGCGGAGGCGGGTCTCCGCCGCATCGCCATGGTGGCCTGGCGGGATCTCGACGACCCTGAAGCCGGGGGCTCGGAGCTGCATGCTCACGAGATCGCCTGCCGCTGGGCTGCCGCCGGCATCGACGTCCTCATGCGGACGAGCGCCGTGCCGGGAGCACGGAGCGAGGACAGCCGAGACGGCTATCGCGTCGTGCGGCGTGCTGGCCGGTACCGGGTCTTCGCACAGGCACCTGCTGAGATCGCCAGCGGTCGCCTCGGGCCGATCGGGCGCTTCGACGGGCTCGTCGAGATCTGGAACGGGATGCCCTTTCTGAGCCCGCTCTGGTGGCGGGGCCCGAGGCTGGTGTTTCTCCATCACGTCCACGCCGAGATGTGGAAGATGGTGCTCCCTCCTCGATTGGCGGCTGCCGGCAACACACTGGAGTCACGGCTGGCGCCCCCGCTCTACCGGCGCAGCCGTATCGTCACCCTCTCGAGCTCTTCCCGCCAGGAGATCATCGACTCGCTGGGCCTGCGGGCAGATCTCGTGAGCGTCCTGCCGCCCGGGATCGACCGGCGCTTCTCTGCAGGTGGGAGGGGGGCGAGGCGGCCTGGCAACAAGGCGGATCACCCCCTCGTCGTAGCCGTCGGTCGGCTCGTGCCCGTGAAGCAATTCGATCGGGTGATCGCCGCCGCCGGACCGTTGGCGGCCCTCCACCCCGACCTCGAGATCGTCATCGTCGGAGAGGGGTACGAGCGCCCGCTCCTGGAAGCTGCCATCGAGGAGGCGGGCGCCGGCAACGTCGTGCGCCTCGCCGGCCACATCCCACACGATGAGCTGGTGGCGTTGTACCGGCGCGCCTGGGTGCTCGTGTCGACGTCCGCCCGGGAGGGATGGGGCATGACGGTGACCGAAGCCGCCGCCTGCGGCACACCCGCCGTCGTGTCATGCATAGCCGGGCATGTCGACGCTGTCGAGGACGGCGTGACGGGACTCGTCGTCGACAACGACGACCAGTTCGTAAAAGGCATCGACCGGCTGCTGGCCGACGGCGCCCTCAGGGAGGCGATGTCGAGGGCGGCGCAGGATCGGGCGCGCCGCTACACCTGGGAGGCGACCGCGCTCGGCACCCTCCAGCTGCTGGCCGACGAGGCCCGCGGCCGGGGCCGCCGGCAGTAGTCCGCCGACCCTCAGCTGGGGGCGTCGGCGGCGGCGATGTCGGCGGCGGCGATGTCGTCGGCGGCGATGTCGTCGGCGGCGCCGCCGCTGAGGGCGAGGCTCTCCGCTCCGCTAGGCCCGTCACCTTCGGCCGACGGGGCCGCCGGGGGAGGGGCACCCGCCGACGGACCCTCGGCCGCGCCACGGGCAGCCGCCCGTTGCCGGACGATCTCGACGAGACAGTCGGCCGCAAGGGCCACGAAGGCGATGAAAGCGGCGACGTTGGTGCCCGAGAAACTCTCCGGCCAGTGGTCGCCGGGCGGGTAGTGATTGGTCATCTGTCCCGCCACGGTGACGGCTCCGGCGACGATGGCAGCCGCCAGCGCACCGAGGCTCAGCACGATCCGAGTGGCCCCGAACCTGGCGCAGGCGAGGGTCGCAACGGCAACGGCTGCCGCGACCGGCAGCGTCGCGCTGGGGGGGAGCACGAGCAGGCAGATGCCTCCGGCCACGGCGGCGACGGCGAGGGACTCGAGCAGGCCGGCAGGCCGGCCGTCGGCGAGCCAGGGAGGACCCAGCGTCGCCGGCCAGCGGCCATCGAAGGTCTCCGTCGCCTCGGCGGTTCCCGCCTCGCCCACAGATGCCCCCCGTCGGCGGCCGAGATGGCGTCGGGGGCCGGACTGGCGTCGTCGCCGGGGCAGGCGCCGCCAGGGCACGAAGGCGAGCAGCAGGCAGGCCAGGATGGAAATGGCGGAGACGACGAGGGCGATATCGACCTCGTGCTGCGGGGTCCACGTGAGATCGACGGTGAAGGACTGTCCGTGCGGCTCGACGTACCAGCCGTTGGCGAAGCCGTCGATGAGGGTGGAGCCCCCGAGTGACGGGCCGCCGGCGACGTGCGCCGTCCAACCGGCGTTGACGCTCTGGCCGAGCACCAGCCAGAAGGGGCCCGATGCGCCTGTCACCGAGAGACGCGCGTTCGTGGCAGACGAGGAGACGACCCGCACCGTCGGGGCAGGAAGGGCGGCCACGCCACCGCCGGCCAGCGTGCCGGGCACCGGCCGCAGGTCGCCGCTGGCCAACAACGGCTCGGCCGCCCCGCCGGGTGCCGAGTCGAACACGAGCCGGTCGAGATCGAGACCGGTGAGCTTGCCCCACTGCGTCACGACGGTGTGGGTGCCGGCGCCGAGGTGGATGCCCTTGGCATCAGGCCCGCAGCCGGAGACCTTCAGTCCGCCGAGATTCTCGGCCGTGCCAACCGTGCCCGTCACTTTCAGCCAGACGGGCTGGCCGTCGACTGTCATGAGGTTGTCGCGGCAGACCCCCGGGATCTGGGCGGCGGGGTTCTCGGGTGTGAAGTGCACGCCCGGCAGGCCGATGGAGGCGATGGCGAAGGGGAGCACGATGGGTTGCTCGGAGTACCAGTTGATCGTGGCCTCTTGGCGAACGGCCTCGACCGTGAAGCGGATCACACTGCCCGTCACGGCCTTGAAGGAGACGGGCATGTCGGCCACGGCGCCTTTCTTGTCGACGTCCTTCACCGCCGGCAGGTGCACGAGGACGTTGCCGCCGTCGTTCGTCGTGATGCGCAGCGCCGTCGGCACGGAGTGCTCGCCGTCCGCCAGCACCTGCAGGTTCAGGTGGTCGAACGTCACAGGGTGGGTGAGGTTCGCCTGCATCCACGCACCCACCTGAGCTTGGGCGTCAAAGCCGGGACCCCAGAAGGTGGCTGGGTTGTTGTCAAAAGCGAAGACGGCGCGAGCATTCAAATCTCCCGGCAGGCGCTCGTTCGACCCGAGGACGGCGCCCGCGAAGACATTCGGCCCGCCGAGGATGTCGTCGATCTCGTTGTCGGGGATGAGTGCGGAGATGCGAGCGGTGCCCCCGATGGAGAACGTCCGCGCCGTCGGCAGCACGAAGCTTCGCGACATGAACAGCTCCGGGTCCGTGCGCGGCGGGATGGCGGAGACGCGGTCGCGGGTGAGCACGATGGAAAGGCGGTGGGAGAGCGAGGCCGTCCCGAGGTCGGAGAGGAGGTCGGAGGGCACCTGCATCGTTTCGAAGATGTTGACTCCGGGGATCCCCACCTCCGCGAAACCCACGCCCGAGGCGCCGGCGATGTTCCGCTGTCCCCAGCTCGTTGCGTCGATCGTGATGCGAAGCTGCGAGAAGCTGCGGGTGGGGAAGTGGACGAGTTGGCCAGCGGCCGTGCGGGAGGCGTCGGTGAGCGGGATCGTGAGGCTCTTGCCGCCGTCGAAGGTGAGCGTCACCTTCGTGACCCAGCGGTTCGGCTGCTGCAGGTATGGCTGCACGAGGTCGACGACGCTCGTCATGACAGCGTGATCGAGGGAGACCTGCAGCCACTGGCCGCCCGCCGGCGAGAAGGCGGCCGTCGTCCACGCGGTATTGAGGTTGCCGTCGAAGGCCATGTAGGGCCGGTCCTCCGGGGTGAAGGCGACCGGGTTGCCGTAGGAGGAAGCCGAGACGTAATGGGCCTCCGAGTAGGTGGCGATCGTCTCCATGGAATTCTTGGCGGTGGCGAAGATCTGCAGCGGCTGGGCCGTCGGGTCGGGCGTCTGCGGTCCCGGTGTCGCCGGCAGCGTCTCGCCGATGTTGTCGTTCTCGCTCGACCAGCGGCGGACCTCCTTGCGGTTCGTGTCCGTCAGCACGAGGTCGGCGCCGGCCGGGACGGCTTCACGCAGCAGGGCAGGGTGGCCGTCGAGCGAACCGGCATAGAAGATGGTGGGGTTGTCGGCGAGCAGGCCGGCGGCCGCCGCCGCCACGACGCCCTCGCCGCTGCCGTCGAGCACGAGCGGCGCCACCGACGGCTCCGCCCGGTAGATGGGGCGGGCATCGCTCACGGGGAACACCGCCACCGGCGGGGGCCACGGCGTCTTCGCCGGGGTGGCGAGCGCCTGCTCGTTGAGGAGGGCGGCGTAGGCCGGCGCCTCGTTCGGCACGGCCGGACCGAAGTCGACCGGCTCGGCGACGCCAGCCGGCGGAGGGTCGAAGAGAGCCCAGGTGGGCTGGGGCGCCGGCGTGTTGTAGTGCCAGTACTTGTAGTCGGACTCGAGCACGACATCGCCGGCGCTCAGCAGGCGGGCGATGGGCGCCAGCGTGCTCGGCTCGTAGGTGCCCTGCTGGAGCGTCAGGTCGAAGGCGGAAAGCAGGTCGGCCGTGGCGGGAGAGCCGTCGATCAGCTGCTGGCGCTGGATCGACGGCCTCGTGAGGATGCCGGGCCACACCGGGTCGATGGTGTTGCCCCAGGAGTAATCGGCGAAATCGTCGCCTGGCTCGATCAGCACGCGTGTCGAGTTGCCCCCGGCATCGAGGTACTTGGCTGCCGCGTAGAAGTACGAGGGTATGTGCTCCGGGCGTTCGAAGTGAGGATCGACGGCGAGCCCGGTCATGAGGGGGCCGGCGTTCACGACGGCGAGGGCGACGCAGAGCCCGGCGGGGATAAGGGCCGTGTAGCGCAGGCGCGGACGCCAAACGGCCAGGCCGCTCGTTACGGCGGCGATGCCGGCGCCGAGGAGGGCGGCCAGCGCCAGGACGACGAGCGGTGTCGCCCGGTCGGTGGACCGTAAGGCGAAACCCGCCGTCGTCTCGGTCATGAACGCCTTCAGCGCCCTGCCGAGGAACGAGGGTGCGATGTAGGGGTGCGTGCCGACGGAGAGGACGAGCCCGATGAGGCCGATGAAGGCGAAGTAGGCCCGAGCCTTCCAGCGGGTGGCGACAGCTGCGATGAACCCGAGGGCGGGGAGGGAGAAGCTGACGGCGATGAGGGCGACCCGTTGGGTGTACTCGACGGCGGAGGACAGCCACGGCCCGAGGCGGTCGCTGCCGTAGAAGTACCAGTAGCCGAGACCGCGCATCACCTCGGACGCCGTCGCCGGTCCGGCGATGGCGGGAACGGTCTCGGTGTACTTCAGCACGTCGATGCCGTAGGTCCCCTCGACGCTGAGGCCGGCGATCCACCAGAGCGAGACGGCAAGCGAGAGGGCGCCGATCTTGAGGGTGCTGGCGATGACGCGAGGGAGCGTCGAGTCCCTCGTGGCGAACAGTGTGTACAGCACCCACGCGAGCGGCCCGATCCCGACGTAGATGAGCGATGTGGCGTTCGTGCCTCCGGCGAGCGCTACCACGAGGGCGAAGAGCGCCGGGTACTTCCAGCCGCCGCGGCGCAAGGCGAGGACCGTGAACCCCAGCAGCCAGCCGAGGGCCGCAAAGGGCATGAGGATGGCCGAGATCCGTTCGATGTACTGCATCGCGTACGGGCTCAGCTCGTACACCACGCCGGCGACGAGCGGACCGGCAGCGACGAGTCCCACGGTCTTCATGGCGTAACGGACGCCGCTGCCGGCGGCGAAGAGCAGGCTTCCCATCCAGAGGCGTTGCGCGACCCAGACGGGCACACCCAGCTTGGCGAACAGCCAATAGAAGGGCCCCTGCGGGAGCAGGTAGCCGATGTTCTGGTGGGTGACCGTGCCCGCAGCCGTCGTGGGATCCCACATTGAGAGAGCGTGCGCAATGAGGGTTCCGGGGTCGAGGTAGAGGTACTGCTTGGTGTCAGCCGCCACCATGCCGGGCTTGGTCAAAAGGAGCGGGATGTAGGCGAGGGCTGCGAGCACCCCGAGCTCAAGAGCTCCGAGAATGAGCTTGTGGTACCTGTTCTCGCGGCGCACGGCGGGGATAGTGTAGGCGGGTGAGTGGGCGCCTCTCGGTTGCTCCGCGGCGACCGTGATCGCCGTCGGGCTCACGGGCGGGATCGGTTCGGGAAAGTCGACAGTCGCCGCTTTGCTGGTCGAGCGGGGCGCCGTCGTCATCGACGCTGACCAGCTCGCTCGCGAGGTGGTGGAGCCTGGAACCGACGGCCTCGCCCATGTGGTGGAGCGCTTCGGCCCTGACGTCCTTCTCGACAGTGGCCGGCTCGATCGGGCGAAGCTCGCCGCCATCGTCTTTGCCGACGAGGGCGCCCTCCACGACCTCAATGCGATCATCCACCCGGCGGTCGGCGAACTGATGGCAGAGCGACTGACACCGCTGCAGGGGACCGACGAGATCGTCGTGCTCGATATCCCGCTGCTCGCCGAAGGTGGCGCACGCCAGCGCTACCCCGTCGCGGGTGTCCTCGTGATCGACGCCCCCGTCGAGCTCGCCGTCGAGCGGCTCGTCAGCGGCCGAGGTATGGGCCGGGCCGACGCCGAAGGGCGCGTGGCCGCCCAGGCCTCCAGGGCCGAGCGCCTCGCCCTGGCGGACTACGTCATCGTCAATATCGGCACCCTCGAGGAGCTCGCCTTGATGGTCGACCGCGCCTGGGCCTGGATGCAGGGCCTGCGGGCGCAGGGTCCCGCCGCCTAGTGCTCAGCTGGCTCCCGGTGGGTGATCCGCCGGGCAGGCTCCCGGCGGTGAGTTGTAGCGGGCGTTGCGCGTCCAGCTGCCCCGCCACCAGGCGGGACTGGCGGCCGGCAGACCGAAGAGAGCTGTCAGGTCCGCCAAGACGGCATCCGAGTACCACACGACGCCGGCCGGGCACATGTGGACCTCGTCGATCATCCGGACACGAACCCACCGGGAGAGGGGCGCGTGCGGATCGTTGGCGGGAGGCAGCCAAGCGGTGAAGTGGCCGTGCCAGAGGAGCGAGGTACCAACGGGCAGGTACATCACTCTGCCGGGAAAGACCGAGGGCATTGACTCGACGACCTTGTACCAGGCGTTGATCCCTGCCAGCGTGCTCATCTTCTCCGCCGTCCCTGGCGGGAACTGCAGAAAGATGATCCCCGAGACGCCGCGGACGTTCAGCATCAGCCGGATGGCTTCTTCCAGCTCCGCCTTGTAGGCCGCCGGGTCTTGCAAGGCGCAGGGGCCGCGGTGCCCCTGCGGCAGGATGTCACAGCTCTGGTCCCAGCTCCAGCCCGCCATGATGATGTCGGGGCGCGCCTGTTCGACGAGCTTCGGGAGACCCGTCCGCCAACCCCAGTCGGTCGAGAGACCGAAGCCGTCGATGGCGTCGTAGGTCGCGGTCTCCTCGCCGGTGGAGGCGAGGGCGGCGTTGATGCCGAGCTCGGCGCCCGCCATGATCGAGTCACCCACATACATCACCCGCAAGGGGCGCTTCTTCGAGACGACGCGCCCGTGCAACAAGACGATCGGCTGCTCGTTGCCGAAGCCGCCCGCTCCCGGGACGGCGGTGTCCACGACGACGCCGTTTCCGGCCCGGGCGAGCCTTGCCTGCCTGGGCGCCTTGTCAGTCGTGACGGTCACCGGTGCGGAGGTCTGCGCACGCGGAGCCGGAGCTGCGATGGCCGGCACGGTCGCCAGCACGACGACGCCCGCCAGTCCGGCGGCGCAAGCGGGTGCGATCGCCCAACGAGTCCAGCCCGGGAAGCTGCGACGCCTGATGGGCATCTCCACGAGGTAGAAGCTGGCGGCGGCGAGCGCCACGGTCAGGCCCACCCTCGCCAAATCGAGCCAGGGCTCGGCCAGACCCGTGCGCCCTCTCGTCATGTAGACGATGACGGGCCAGTGCCACAGGTAGATGCCATAGGAGATGCGTCCGATCCAGCGAAGGGGTGGCAGCGAGAGGAGGCGGCCGAGCGGACCGAGGTGGAACTGGCGAGCATCGGCGATGACGAACGACGCCAGCACGGCGCAGAGGAGGAACCCCCCCTCGAACATCCACCGCGGCGGCAGACCTGTCGCGGAGCCCGCTACCGCCCAGCAGACGCCGAGAGCGACGACGGCCGGCAGGGCGCCGAGATGCAGCCAGCGCTGCCCGGCCGCAGATGGCTGCGGCCGGCCCGCCACCATCATCGCCACGGTGGCGCCGCAGAGGAGGTCGAACATGCGGGTATCGGTCCCGAAGTAGACCCGGTTCAGGCCGCTGCCGGAGTGATACAGGAGTGCCATCGCCAGCGAGGAGGCCACCGCCCCGAGCACCGTGACGGTCATGCCCACCGTGCGGAAGCGCCCCCGCCCGAGTGACAGCAGGAGCAGGAGGAGGGGAGGCCAGACGAGATAGAACTGCTCCTCGATGGCGAGCGACCAGGTGTGTTGGAGCGGTGACGGGGCGGCGAAACGGGCGAAGTAGGACTGGTGGGCGAAGATGGCGTGCCAGTTGGCGACGTAGAACAGGGTCGCCAACGCATCCCCGCGCAGGCCGCTCAGGTCGATCTGAGCGATCCCGCCCGCAGAGCCGAACCGGCCCTCCAGCACGACGAAAACGGCGATCGCCAGCAACAGGAGGAAGAGGGCGGGCATGAGGCGGCGGACCCGGCGAGCCCAGAAGGCTCCCAGCCCGATCCTGCCCGTCGTGATCCACTCCTCGAGCAGGAGGCTCGTGATGAGGAAACCCGACAGCACGAAGAAGAGATCCACACCGAGGTAGCCGCCTTCCGCCCAGCCGAAACCCAGGTGGTAGGCGATCACACCCGCGACGGCGAGCGCCCGCAGACCGTCGAGTGCCGGCAGGTGCTGGCCGCTGACGGCCTTCTGCGGCCCAAGGCCGCCCGCGGTGGCGCCGGGCGCGTCCCTCCTCGGAGCAGCCGGTCCGACCGACCGACTCGTGTCGGTCACCGACCCGCCCGGGTGATCGGGCATGCATGCAGATTCACAAGAGAACGAGTCTCCCATCGATTCGCCCTCTGTCGTCCTTGCATCTCGCCCTCTGCGCCGGCCCGGTGCGCCCTCTCGGCACCGTAAAATTAGCGCCACAAACGGTTGCTGTCGGGTCCGTCCCGTCCGGCCCTGAGGGTCCCACCTGGGCCGGAGGTCAGCGCGCACCCCGTCTGTACCATTCGCAGGATGCCCAAGTTTCGTGTCGAGAGCGATTTCCAGCCGGCCGGCGACCAGCCGGCAGCCATCGCTGCCCTGACGGCGGGCGTCGAGCGGGGCGACCGGTTCCAGACGCTCCTCGGCATCACGGGGAGCGGCAAGAGCGCCACGATCGCCTGGACGATAGAGAACGTGCAGCGTCCCACGCTGATCCTGGCGCCCAACAAGAGCCTGGCGGCGCAGTTGGCCGGCGAGCTGCGGGGGTTCTTCCCGGACAACCGCGTCGAGTACTTCGTCTCCTACTACGACTACTACCAGCCGGAGGCCTACCTGCCGGCGTCGGACACCTACATCGAGAAGGACTCCTCGATCAACGACGAGATCGATCGCCTGCGCCACTCGACGACCGCCAGCCTGCTGACGCGCCGCGACGTCATCGTCGTGGCATCCGTCTCGTGCATCTACGGCCTCGGGTCGCCGGAGGAGTACCGGGACCGCATCCTCGTGATGCACCCGGGGGAGCTGCACGACCAGCGCACCGTGTTGACTCGCCTCGTCGACATGCAGTACGAGCGCAATGACCAGAACCTCGTGCGGGGACGCTTCCGCGTGCGCGGCGACACCATCGAGGTGCACGCTGCCTACGAGGAGTACGCCGTCAGGATCGAGCTGTTCGGTGACGAGGTGGAGCGGCTGACCCGGTTCGACGTGCTCACCGGCGAGATCCTCGGGGAGCTCGACGAGCTCGCCATCTTCCCCGCCACCCACTACGTGGCGGGAGACGCTCGCCTGCGGCGGGCGATCATCCAGATCGAGGAGGAGCTCGGCGAGCGCCTGCGCGAGCTCGAAGGCGCCGGCAAGATGCTGGAGGCCCAACGCCTGCGCATGCGCACCGAGCACGACCTCGAGATGCTCGCCGAGGTCGGCTCGTGCAATGGGATCGAGAACTACAGCCGACACCTCGACGGCCGCGGTCCGGGTGACCCGCCCTTCACCCTGCTCGACTACTTCCCGGACGACTGGCTGCTCGTCCTCGATGAGAGCCACGTCAGCGTGCCCCAGCTCCACGGCCAGTTCGAGGGCGACCGCTCCCGCAAGGAAGTGCTCGTCGAGCACGGGTTCCGCCTCCCCTCGGCCAAGGACAACCGCCCGCTGCGTTTCGCCGAGCTGGAGAAGCGGATCAACCAGTGCGTGTTCATGTCGGCGACGCCGTCGGAGTACGAGCTGACGATCTCGAACCAGATCGTCGAGCAGATCGTCCGCCCCACCGGCCTCGTCGACCCGGAGGTCGTCGTGAAGCCGACCAAGAACCAGATCGACGACCTCATCGCCGAGATCGGCCTGACGATCGAGCGGGGCGAGCGCGTTCTCGTCACGACGCTCACGAAGAAGATGGCGGAGGATCTCTCGGACTACCTCCTCGAGACCGGGCTGCGCGTCCGCTACCTGCACTCGAACGTCGACACGATCGAGCGCATCGAGATCGTCCGCGACCTGCGTCTCGGGGAGTTCGACGTCCTCGTCGGCATCAACCTCCTGCGGGAGGGCCTCGACTTGCCGGAGGTGAGCCTCGTGGCGATCCTCGACGCCGACAAGGAGGGGTTTCTCCGCTCGAGCACGTCGCTCATCCAGACGATGGGTCGGGCGGCGCGCAACGTCTCCGGCCGGGTGGTGCTGTATGCCGACGTCATCACCGACTCCATGCGGCGGGCGATGGCGGAGACGGACCGGCGCCGTCTCGTGCAGCAGGCCTACAACGCCGAGCACGGCATCGACCCGCAGACGATCCGCAAGGCGGTGACCGACCTCGTGGCGCAGTTCCGCACGGCGGCGGGGACCTTCGAGGACGGTGCCCCGCTGCCGGCCGGTCACCGCGCCAACGCCGACCGCTCCCGGCGGGCGGGCCGCCGGGCGAGCGAGCGGATCGCCGCCACGCTCGGAGCCGGCTCCGGCCGCGGCATCGGCGGCGGTCACGGCGGCAGTGCGGTCTCGGGCGGCGGATCAGGCGACGACGTGCTGCCATCCGACGAGCTGGAGCGCCTCATTGAGCTGCTGGAGTCGGAGATGCAGGCGGCTTCGGCCGATCTTCGTTTCGAGTACGCCGCCCGCCTGCGCGACGAGATCCGCTCTCTCCGGCGTGAGCTGCGAGAGGTGGGTTGATGCCGGCACACGATCAGCTCGTCGTGCGAGGTGCCCGCGAGCACAACCTGAAGAACCTCTCGATCGAGATCCCGCGAGAGAAGCTCATCGTCTTCACCGGTCTTTCCGGCTCGGGAAAGTCGTCGCTGGCTTTCGACACCATCTACGCCGAAGGGCAGCGGCGCTACGTGGAGTCCCTCTCCTCCTATGCCAGGCAGTTCCTCGGGCAGATGGACAAGCCGGACGTCGACTTCATCGAGGGCCTCTCCCCGGCGATCTCGATCGACCAGAAGTCAGCCTCCCGCAACCCTCGTTCCACCGTCGGCACGGTGACGGAGATCTACGACTACCTGCGCCTGCTGTTCGCCCGCATCGGCCAGCCGCACTGTCCGAGCTGCGGCCGGGCCGTCACGCGTCAGAGCCCGCAACAGATCGTCGACCGCGTTATGCAGCTGCCGGAGAAGACGCGCTTTCAGATCCTCGCTCCCGTCGTGCGCGGCCGCAAAGGCGAGTACTCCACCCTCCTCGACGACCTGACGAAGCAGGGGTACGCCCGCGCCCGGGTGGACGGAAAGGTCATCGAGCTCTCCGAGCGCTCGTCGCTCGAGCTCGCCCGCTACGAGCAGCACACGATCGAGGTCATCGTCGACCGGCTCATCGCCAAGGCGGGCATCGAGCGGCGGCTGACGGACTCGATCGAGACTGCCCTCCGCCTCGGCGAAGGCATGGCCGAGATCGTCGTCTCCGGCACCGACGGCGACGAGCAGATGACGTTCTCCCAGCACCTGGCGTGCAGCTACTGCGGCATCTCGCTCGACGACCTCGCCCCGCGCAGCTTCTCGTTCAACTCTCCCTACGGCGCCTGCCCGGCCTGCAACGGCCTCGGTACGCGCTACGAGGTCGACCCCGAGCTGATCGTGGCGAACCCGGAGTTGACCCTGGCCCTCGGAGCCATCGGGCCCTGGGCAGGCGCCCGCACCGAGTACTTCTCGCGCGTGCTGCAGGCGGTGGGGGAGGCATTCGGCTTCCCGATGGACCGGCCGTGGTCGAGGCTCACGAAGGCGCAGCGCAAGGTGCTCCTGTACGGCGCCGGCACGAAGAAGGTCCACATCCACTACCGCAACCGCTACGGGACGCTCCGCAGCTACGACACGACCTTCGAGGGCGTCGTCCCCTGGCTGCAGCGGCGCCACTCGGAGGCGGAGTCGGACTGGATGCGCGAGCAGGTCGAGGGTTACATGCGCGAGGTGGCCTGCCCGGAGTGCGGCGGCGCCCGTCTCAAGCCCGCCTCCCTCGTCGTCACCGTCGGCGGCAACAACATCGCCCAGCTGTCGTCCTTGTCGATCCGTGCCGCCCACGACCTGCTCGGCACCCTCACGCTGAGCTCGCGGGACGAGATGATCGCCGCCAGGGTGATGAAGGAGATCCGGGCACGGCTGCAGTTCCTCGTCGACGTCGGCCTCGACTACCTCACGCTCGACCGCTCGGCAGCGACGCTGGCGGGCGGTGAGGCGCAGCGGATCCGCCTGGCCTCCCAGATCGGCAGCGGGCTCGTGGGGGTCCTCTACGTCCTCGACGAACCGTCCATCGGGCTCCATCAGCGCGACAACCGCCGGCTCATCGAGACGCTCAACCGGCTGCGGGACCTCGGCAACACGGTCCTTGTCGTGGAGCACGACGAAGAGACGATCCGGGTGGCCGATCACGTCGTGGACATCGGCCCCGGGGCGGGCGAGCACGGCGGAGAGATCGTGTGCTCCGGCAGCGTGCAGGATCTCCTCAAGTGCAAGGCGTCGATCACCGGCCAGTACCTCTCCGGGCGGCGGGAGATCGCCGTCCCGGCCATGCGCCGCGAGCCGAGGGGCGACTGGGTCACCATCCGGGGCGCCCGCGAGCACAACCTGAAGAACATCGACGTGGAGGTGCCGCTCGGGTGTTTCGTCGCCGTGTCCGGCGTCTCGGGCTCGGGCAAGTCCACGCTCGTGAACGACATCTTGCACCGGGCACTCATGCAGCGCATCTACCGGTCGCGCGTCGTGCCCGGGCGGCACCGGACGATCGAAGGAGCGGAGGCTCTCGACAAGGTCATCGACATCGACCAGTCACCCATCGGGCGGACGCCCCGCTCGAACCCTGCTACCTACACGGGCGTCTTCGACCACATCCGCCGGCTGTTCAGCCAGACGTCCGAGTCGAGGCTGCGGGGCTACCAGCCGGGGCGCTTCTCCTTCAACGTCTCGGGCGGCCGCTGCGAGGCGTGCGCGGGCGACGGGACGATCAAGATCGAGATGCACTTCCTGCCGGACGTGTACGTCCCCTGCGAGGTCTGCAAGGGCGCCCGCTACAACCGGGACACCCTCGAGGTCACCTGGAAGGGGCGCAACATCGCCGAGGTGCTCGACATGTCCTGCGAGGAGGCGCTCGAAGCCTTCTCCGCCCAGCCGGTCATCTCCCGCCACATGCAGACGCTCGTCGACGTCGGCCTCTCCTACGTCCGCCTCGGCCAGCCCGCCCCGACGCTGTCGGGCGGAGAGGCCCAGCGGGTCAAGCTCGCCTCCGAGCTGTCGAAGCGCTCGACGGGCTCCACCCTCTACATCCTGGACGAGCCGACGACGGGCCTTCACTTCGAGGACGTCCGCAAGCTGCTCGGCGTGCTGCAGCGGCTGGTGGACGCCGGCAACACGATCTGCGTCATCGAGCACAACCTCGACGTCATCAAGTCGGCCGACTGGGTGATCGACCTCGGTCCCGAGGGCGGTGACGGCGGCGGCCGCATCGTCGCCGAGGGAACGCCGGAGCAGGTGGCAAAGACCCCGGAGAGCTACACGGGGCAGTTTCTCGCCCGCATGCTCGGCATCTGAGGCCGCCCAGGGCTGTCTGGCGAGCCACAGGATGGCGCCGCCACCTCGGAGGGCGCCCACCCAACCGGGCCGATCGAGGGGAAGTTCAGGCGATCGCCAGCATGCGCTCGAGGGCAAGGCGGGCGTCGGCCGCGGTCTCCTCGTCCACGGTGATGCGGTTGCGCACCGTGCCCTCGAGGAGCCCGTCGAGGACCCAGGCGAGATGCGGGAGGTCGATGCGGAACATCGTCGAGCACGGGCAGATGAGCGGGTCGAGCGAGACGATCGTGCGGTCGGCGGCGTGCTCGCGGGCGAGCCGGTCGACGAGGTGGATCTCGGTCCCGACGGCGATCGTCGACCCGGCCGGGGCGGCCGCCACCGCCTCGATGATGAAGTCGGTCGAGCCGACTTCGTCCGCCAGCTCCGCCACCTCGTGGGCGCACTCCGGGTGCACGATGACGATGCCGTCCGGATGGCTTGCTCGGAACGCCTCGACATGGGCGGTTGAGAAGCGCTGGTGGACCGAGCAGTGTCCTTTCCACAACAGCAACGTGGCCTCTTTTACGTCGCGGTCTTCGAGGCCGCCGCGGGCGAAGCGCGGGTTCACGACCCGCATGTCGGCGGCGGCGAAGCCGAGCTGGAAACCCGTGTTGCGGCCGAGGTGCTGGTCGGGGAAGAAGAGCACCTTGTCACCGCCGCCACGGCCGGCCGCCATGCCAGGGCGCAACGGCCCGTTGCCTGTGGGCGTGCCGCCGAGGCCGAGCGCCCAGGTGAGGATGGCGCGGGCGTTGGACGAGGTGCAGACGGCTCCGCCCTCGCGGCCGACGAAGGCCTTGAGAGCGGCGGCCGAGTTCATGTACGTCACGGGCACGACTCGGTCGATGTCGGTCACCTCGGCGAGCTCGTCCCAGATCTGCTCGACGCCGTCAAGGTCGGCCATGTCGGCCATCGAGCAGCCGGCGTTCAGGTCGGGCAGGAGGACCTTCTGGTCGGGCGACGTGAGGATATCGGCCGACTCGGCCATGAAGTGGACACCACAGAAGACGACGAACTCCGCCTCGCGCTGGCCGGCGGCAAAGCGCGACAACCCGAAGGAGTCTCCGCGGGCGTCAGCGAAACGGATCACCTCCTCCCGCTGGTAATGGTGCCCGAGGATGACAAGGCGCTTGCCGAGCGACCGCTTGGCGGCCGAGACGCGCTCGACGAGGGCTGACTCGGGCGCGCGGCTGTAGTCGTCGGGAAGTGGACTTTGGAGGCGGATCATCAGGACCCCCTGTTGGTCGCCTCGTTCGTGGCCGGCGGGGACAGCCTGGTCGCCCATCCGCGGGTGTGTCGGCCGTGAGGCGGGATATGTCCGCCGGGGTACCAGGCCGGCGTAGTTTCAATGCTAGTGCTCGAACGTCCCACCGCCATCCCCGACGCTCCAGGCTCCTACCAGTTCAAGGACGCCGACGGACGGGTGATCTACGTGGGCAAGGCGCGCTCGCTCCGAAGCCGGCTGTCGAACTACTTCCAGGACCCGCGCCACCTGCACCCGCGCACGGCCCAGATGATGGCGACGGCCGCCTCGGTCGAATGGATCGTCGTGGCGAGCGACGTCGAGGCGATCATGCTCGAGTACAACCTCATCAAGACGCACCGGCCGCGGTTCAACGTGCGCCTCGTCGACGACAAGAGCTACCCGTACCTCGCCGTCACCGTGGGCGACGAATGGCCGAAGGCGGTCGTCATGCGGGGGCGCGGCGCAAGGACACGCGTTACTTCGGCCCGTATGCGCACGCCTACGCCATTCGAGAGACGCTCGATCTCCTCCTCAGGTCCTTCCCGATCCGAACGTGCTCCGACGCCAAGATGCGCCGCCACGAGCTGCTCGGTCGTCCCTGCCTGCTCTTCCACATCGAACGGTGCTCGGCGCCGTGCGTCGGCTCGGTGACCCCAGAGGAGTACCAGCGCTTGGTGAGCGAGCTGATGGGTTTCTTGGAGGGTGACACCAAGCCCATCGTGAACCGCCTCGAGGGCGAGATGCGCCAGGCGGCCACCGAGCTCGAGTTCGAACGCGCCGCCCGCCTGCGGGACCGCCTCACCTCCGTGCGGCTCGCGGTCGAGCGCCAGCAGATGGTGACGGACACACCGGAGGACCTCGACGCCATCGCCCTCGCCGAGGACGAGCTCGTGGCGGCTGTGCAGGTGTTCCACGTGCGGCGGGGGCGCGTCGTGGGACGTCACGGCTTCGTGCTCGAGAAGGTGGAGCCGCTCAGTTCCGCCCAGCTGCTGAGCCGCGTGCTCGAGCAGCACTACGGCGACACGCCCCTCGGAGTGCCCCGTGAGCTGCTCGTGCCGGAGATGCCGGAGGATGCCGAGACCTACGCCGAGTGGCTCAGCGGCGTGCGGGGCGGGAAGGTGCACCTGCGCGTGCCTCTGCGGGGTCGCAAGCGGGAGCTCCTCGACACCGCCCGCCAGAACGCCGCCGAGCAGCTGAACCGCCACCGGCTGCGGCGCTCCTCGGACCTGACGAGTCGCGCTGTTGCTCTCGAGCAGCTGCAGGAGGCGCTCGGGATGACACAGGCACCGCTGCGCATCGAGTGCTACGACATGAGCCACTTGCAAGGCACCGACTACGTCGGCTCCATGGTCGTGTTCGAGGACGGCCTGCCCAAGCGGACGGACTACCGCCGCTTCAAAGTGAGCGCCGTGCAGGGCAACGACGATTACGGCGCCATGCACGAGGTCCTTACCCGTCGCCTCAGCCACCTGCTCGAGCCTGAGGCCAAGCCTCCGGGCGACGATGCCGCCGAGGACGGCCTCCACGGCGAGGAGGCCAGTCTCGCCGGCGACGGTGAGGCAGCCGATGAGGGCGAGCTCGAGTCGCTCGGTAGGCGCCGGCGGCGGGCGTCGCGCTTCGCCTACCCTCCTCAGCTCCTCCTTCTCGACGGTGGGAAGGGCCAGTTGAGCGTGGGTGTCAAGGTGCTCGAGGAGCTCGGCCTCACCGACAAGGTGGCCGTCGCCTCGCTCGCCAAGCAATTGGAGGAGGTCTTCGTCCCCGGTCGTTCCGAGCCGGTCGTCATCCCGCGCGACTCTGAAGCCATCTACCTCCTGCAGCAGGCGCGGGACGAGGCCCACCGCTTTGCCATCACGTTCCACCGGGAGCTGCGCAAGCGTCGGATGACGAAGGGTGCCCTCGACGGCATCCCCGGCCTCGGGCCGACGAGGCGCAAGCGACTCGCCGACGAGCTGGGCGGCGTGCGAGCCGTGCAAGCGGCCACGCTCGACCAGCTGATGGCAGTGACGTGGCTGCCGGCTGCGGTCGCCGAAGCCGTCTACGACCACCTGCACGCCCGCGCCAGCTCCTCGCGACGCGGCGCCTGAGCGATGAGTGACCCGGGTCAAGAGATCGAGACGGGCCTGCCGAGCTGGGACGAGCTCGCCCCGTGGTGGAAGGCGACGTTCACCCACGGGGCCGACCTCGAGTACGAGCATCAGATTCTGCCGCTGGCGACGGCGCACCTGGCGGGCCGGCGCCGCGTCCTCGACCTCGGTACCGGTGAGGGGCAGCTGGCGCGCCGGCTCGCCGCCGACAGGACCGACACCGGGGCGATCGTCGTCGGGCTCGACTCGTCATCACGACAGCTCGCCAACGCCCGGGCCGAAGGTGGCGGCCCGCAGTGGGTGCAGGCGCTCGGCGAGGGCCTTCCCTTTGCCGCCGAGTCCTTCGACGCCGTGGTGTGCTGCCTTGTCATCGAGCACGCCGCCGACCCCGATGCCCTGTTGGCCGAGGTGGCGAGGGTGGTGGGAGAGGGGGGGAGGTTTCTCTTGCTGATCAACCACCCGATCGTGCAGGGGCCCGGGAGCGGGCTGGTCGACGACGCCATCCTCGGCGAGCGCTACTGGCGGATCGGCCGATACCTGCCGGAGACCCGGAACGTCGAACAGGTCGACAACGGCATCCACGTCGCTTTCGCCCACCGTCCCCTCTCCCGCTACATCAACCCGCTCGCCGAGCTCGGGATGTTCCTCGTGCGCATCGAGGAGCCGGAACCGCCCTTCGAGTTCCTCTGCGGCTCGATCGACATGGAGTTCGAGCGGGCGATGCCCCGCCTCTGCGTCATGGTCTTCGAGCGGCGATGAGGGGCCCGGAAGTGGTCGCCTGAGGGCGGACCGCAACGGGGGCGGACCGCCACGATGGCAGAATGGCGCGAGATGGCGGAGTACCTCTTCCTCGTGGGCATGTCCGGTGCCGGGCGCTCGACAGCGGCGGCCGCCTTTGACGACCGCGGCTGGTTCGTCATCGACAACCTCCCGCCCGCTCTTCTCGGCAGGATCGGCGAGCTCGCCAACCAGCCGGGCAGCGAGTACGAGCGCCTCTGCCTCGTTTCCGGCCGGGGCGGTTACGAGGGCCTCGGAGAGCTGCGTCCCGCCATCGAGTCGCTGAGGTCGTCGGGCGCCCGCGTGCGCGTGCTGTTCCTGGAGGCGCCCGACGAGATCCTCGTGCGACGCTATGAGGACAGCCGCCGTCGCCATCCCGTCGAGTCGGAGGGGGGTGTCCTCGAGGCCATCCGGCACGAGCGCGAGCTCTTGAAGCAGCTCCGTGAGGAGGCCGACGTAGTCATCGACACGGGCGACTTGAGCGTGCACGAGCTGCGCGAGCGGCTCATCGATCTCCTCGACTCCGGCTCCGAGGCGGGGATGGACACGAGCATCGTGTCCTTCGGCTTCAAGCACGGCCTCCCCTTGGATGCCGATCTCGTCTTCGACTGCCGGTTCCTCCCCAACCCTCATTGGGTCCCGGAGTTGCGCTCCCTGACGGGACTGGACGAACCGGTTCGCGACTACGTCCTCGCCACCGCTGACGCCAAGGCCTTGCTCGCCCGCCTCACCGAGCTGCTCGAGCTGGTCCTGCCGGCTTACGTCCGCGAGGGGAAGTCGTACCTCTCCATCGCCGTCGGGTGCACCGGAGGCCAGCACCGGTCGGTCGTGATCGCCGAGGAGATCGGCGGCATCCTGCGCCAGCTCGGCTTCAACCCCACGGTGCATCATCGGGACCTCGGTCGTTGAGCGGGGAGGCGAGGGCGGGTGCAGCCGCCGGGCGGGACGACGCCAGCGAGCTGCGACCAGGAGGCCCGGCCGTGGTCGCCATCGGCGGGGGGCATGGCCTTTCGCAGACGCTGCGGGCGGCCCGCCGGTACGCCGGCGAGATCACGGCCATCGTCTCGGTGGCCGACGACGGCGGCTCGAGCGGGCGCTTGCGCGCCGATCTCGGCATCCCCGCCCCGGGTGACATCCGCCGGTGCCTCGGGGCCCTCCTGCCCGAGCCGGCGTCCCCGTTGGCGGCGTCACTCGAGCACCGCTTCGAGGCGGGCGCACTGGCGGGCCACGCCTTCGGCAACCTCCTGATCGCCGCACTGGCGGCCTCTACGGGTGGTTTCGCCGAGGCGGTGGCGGAAGCCGGTCGGCTTCTCGGCGCCGTCGGGCTCGTGCTGCCGGCGACGGTGGGCCCGGTCGACCTGAAGGCGAGCGGCGACTTCGGCGAGGTGGACGGGCAGGTGCAGATCATGGCGACGCAGGGGGTGCGACACCTCTCCCTCGTGCCGCCCGACCCGGAGCCAGCCACAGGCGCCGTGCGAGCCTTGCAGGCGGCAGACCAGATCGTCATCGGCCCGGGATCGCTCTACACGAGCGTGCTGGCGGCCTGCTGCGTGCCGGCGCTGCGCGATGCCATCGCCTCCACGCCGGCACAGCGCGTCTACGTCGCCAACCTCCGCGAGCAGCCGCCGGAGACGGCAGGGTACGACGTCGCCACCCACGTGGCCGCCCTCGCCCGCCACGGTGTCGTCATCGACGTCGTGCTGGCCGACTCGGGTGCGCTCCCGATCGGCGAGCTGGGCGGCGCCGCCCGGGTCATACGCGCCGCTGTCGGAGGCGAGGGCCTCGTGGCGCACGATCCCGTCCGCCTCGGGCGGCAGCTGGCGGCCATGCTGGCGGCTTGAGACGCTTGCGAGGGGCGGTTGCCTCTGAGAGCATGACCGCGGGACTCGAGCGCCTCGAGCGGCAGGCGCCAGCCGGAGGCGTGGAAGGATGACCAAGTGAGTGTGAGGGTCGGTATCAACGGTTTCGGCCGCATCGGGAGAAACTTCCTCCGCGCCCTGCTCGACCTCGACGCCAAGGGCGAAGGATCCGACGTCGACCTCGTCGCCGTCAACGACATGGTGGCCCGCGAGGTGTCGACCTACCTGATCAAGTACGACTCGACACACGGTCGCTTGCATCATGTCGTAGAGGAGACGGCGAGCGGTCTGCGCGTCGGAGGCCGCGACGTCGCCGTTCTGCGCGAGCCCGACCCGAAGGCGCTCGGCTGGGGGGATCTCGGGGTCGACGTCGTCATCGAGTCGACGGGCCGCTTCACCAGCCGTGCCGCCGCTCTCGCCCACGTCGAGGCGGGCGCAACTCGGGTGATCATCTCGGCACCGTCGAAGGACGCCGATGCCACGTTCGTGATCGGCGTCAACGACGGGGACTTCGACCCTGCCCGGCACGTCGTCGTCTCGAACGCCTCCTGCACGACGAACTGTCTCGTGCCGATGGTGAAAGTCGTGGACGACTCCTTCGGCCTCCGTCAGGGGCTGATGACGACGGTGCACGCCTACACGAACGACCAGGAGCTCCTCGACCTCGGCCGCGACAACCTCCGGCGGGCTCGGGCGGCAGCCGTGAACATCGTCCCCACCTCCACGGGAGCGGCGCGGGCCACGAGCCTCGTGCTCGAGGCGATGAAGGGCCGCCTCGACGGGCATTCCCTCAGGGTGCCGGTCGTGGACGGATCCATCACCGATCTCACCGCCGTCGTCGGTGCCGCCGTGACGGCGGGCGATGTCAACGAAGCGTTCCTTGCGGCCGCCTCCGACGGCCCGCTTGCCCGTGTCATCGAGTACAGCGAAGACCAGATCGTCTCGAGCGACATCGTTGGCCGGGACGCCTCTTGCATCTTCGACTCCACTCTCACGATGGCGATCCCTCTCGACGACTCCTCCACGCTCGTGAAGATCCTCGGCTGGTATGACAACGAGTGGGGTTACTCCAACCGGCTGATCGACCTCTGCCGCGTGGTCGGCGGGGCGTGATCGGACGCCTCCCCCTCCTGGAGGACCTCGGGGAGCTTCGTTCCAAGCGAGTCCTCGTCCGCCTCGACCTCAACGTGCCCCTTGGTCTCGACGCCGCCGGCAGGCGGGTCGTCACCGACGACTTCCGCATCCGGGCCGCCCTGCCGACGCTGACCTGGCTGCTCAACAAGGGCGCCAAGGTGACGGCCTGCACACATCTCGGCCGGCCGGCCGGGGCGCCCGATCCGCGTTACGACGTCGAGCCGGTGCGGGAGCTGCTGTCCGAGATGGTGCCGGGTGTGCGGCTGCTGGAGAACCTGCGTTTCTCCCCGGGCGAGAAGAACAACGACCCCGCCTTTGTCGCTGAGCTCGTCGAGGGGCAGGACTGCTTTGTCAACGACGCCTTCGGGGTCTGTCACCGTTCCGACGCCTCCGTCGTCGGCCCGCCGAAGCTGCTGCCCTCGGCGGCCGGTCGCCTCGTGCAGCGGGAGGTGGAGCAGCTCGGGAGTCTGCTCGACGAGCCGGCGCGGCCCTTCGTGGTGATCATCGGCGGCGCCAAGGTGGCCGACAAGCTCGGGCTGCTGGCATCGCTCGCCCGTCTGGCCGACCGCCTTCTCATCGGCGGCGCCATGGCCTTCAGCTTCACCCGCGCCCTCGGCCAGAGTTCCGGGGAATCGTTGGTGGACGTCTCGAAGATCGAAGCCTGCGGGGCGCTCTTGCGCGGGAGCGACAACATCGTTCTGCCGGTGGACTTCATCGCGGCCGCTCCCGGGCTCGTGCTGCAGACCGATGACTGGAGCGCCCAGCCGGACGACGGTGGCGAAACCGGCCTTCTGCTGCCGAAGCCGGGCGAGGTGGAGATCGTCGGGCAGTCGATCCCGGACGGCTGGACGGGCTACGACATCGGGCCAGCCACGGCGGAGGCATTCCGCCAGGTGATTGCGGGTGCCGCCACCCTGCTCTGGAACGGCCCCATGGGCGTGTTCGAGGACCGGCGCTTTGATGGGGGGACGAGAGTGGTCGCACAGGCGGTGGCCGATTGCGCCGGGCGGACGGTCATCGGCGGCGGCGACAGCGTGGCCGCCGTCCACCACTACGGGCTGGCCGATCGCATCGACCACATCTCGACCGGCGGCGGCGCCTCGCTCGAATTGCTCGAGCACGGGGACCTTCCCGGCTTGCGGGCTCTGCGAGAGTCCGTGGGTTGGAAGGCGACGGCGGAAGGGGACCGGCCCGCCGGCGGCGATGACGCCCGCTGACTCCCACCTCGCCTCCCCTCGCGAGCTGCTCATCAGCGGTAACTGGAAGATGCACCACAACCACTACGAGGCCATCCAATTCGTGCAGAAGCTGGCTGCCATCCTCCGCGCATCGCCGGTGCCCGCAGGCCGGGAGGCGTCGTTGCACCCGCCGTTCACGTCGCTCCGCTCGGTTCAGACGGCCGTCGAGTCGGACGCCGTGCCCGTGGCGCTCGGCGCCCAGACCTGCCACGCGGAGGACCGAGGGGCGTTCACCGGTGAGGTGAGCGCCGAGATGCTGGCGAAGCTGAGCGTCCGATACGTCATCGTCGGCCACTCGGAGCGCCGGGCGTTCTGCGGCGAGACCGATGAGATCGTGCGCGCCAAGCTCGACGCCGTCCTTCGCAACGAGATGACGCCGATTCTCTGCGTCGGAGAAACCCTCGCCGAGCGCCAAGCAGGCGAGGCGAACACGAAGGTCGTATCGCAGCTCGAAGCGGCCCTCGGCGGCCGGCCGGGCGCCGTCGTGGGCCGGCTCGTGATCGCCTACGAGCCGATCTGGGCGATCGGCACCGGCCAGGTCGCCAGCACCAATGACGCCCAGGAGATGGCTGCCTGCGTCCGGGGTGCGGTCGAGCGTCTCGCCGGAGGCGAAGCGGCAACGACGGTGCGCGTGCAGTACGGGGGCTCGGCTACCGCCGAGAACGCCGCCGCCATGCTCGCCTGTGCGGACGTCGACGGGCTCCTCGTGGGTGGGGCGAGTTTGGATGCGGTCGGCTTCTCCGCCATCGTGCACGCGGGAGCCTGAGCTCAGCTCCGGCGCTGTGGCGGCCGGGGCGAGGCTGTTCCGGCGCCGGCCGGTGATAGCCTGACCGACCGTCCGGCACGACCCTCGGGCGAGCTCGTGCCCTTGACTTATCGAGGAGAATCCGTTCCGTGTTGACCGACGTCCTGGTGGTGATCGACGTGATCGTGGCCGTCGGACTCGTCGTGCTGATCCTGCTGCACAGCGGTCGCGGTGGTGGGCTCTCGGACATGTTCGGTGCGTCGAGCGGTACGTCGGCGGCCGGCTCGACCGTGGCGGAGCGCAACCTCGACCGCATCACGGTCGTGTTCGTCCTCATATTCGCTTTCGTGACCGTCGCCCTGTCGCTTCGTTGGAGCGGTTGAGACGAGGGCAGCTCCCGGCGCTCCTGGTGGCTCTCGCGCTCGCATCGAGTTGCACGAGCCCCCAGTCCGGTAGTCACATCACGTCCACCCAGCCGAGCACGGCCGTGCAGGAAGCGGGCGGAACGGTCGTCGTGTCGGTGCCGAGGCTTCCGAAGAACTTCAACCCTTCGACACCGCAGGGCGCCAACCAGATCACTGCGGCGGTGATGGAGCAGGTATGGCCGCAAGCCTTCGTGACGGACTCACAGTCGGCGTTGACGACAGAGCCGGGCTTTCTGGAGGACGCCGAAGTCGAGAGCCTTTCTCCCTTCACCGTCGTCTACACCCTCAATCCGAAGGCCGTCTGGTCGGACGGCACGCCGATCGGCGTCGCCGACTTCGTCTACAACTGGCAGCAGCAACTGCATTGGGCACCCGATCTGGGGGAGTCGGGGCTGGCGGCCGGCTACGAGGCGATCTCGAGCATCACCTCGAGCAACGGCGGCTCGGCGATCGCAGTCGAGTTCTCCCACCCGTACACCGAATGGGAGTCCTTGTTCTCCGATCTCGTGCCGGCGCACATCGGTGAGCGCTACGGCTGGGCGGCTGCCTTCGAGGGGTTCAACCCGGCGCGGGTCGTCTCCGGCGGTCCCTTCGAGGTCACGTCATACACGCCGGGTGTGAGGCTCGTGCTCTCGCGCAACCCGCACTACTGGTTCACGCCGGCCGGCGTCGCCCACATCATCCTCGAGGTAGAGCCGAGCGCGGACGCCCTCAGTGACCTTGAAACGGGACGGGTCGAGATCGCCCAGACGGCTCCCGGCCCAGCCGTGGGCGAAGCGGTCGCCTCGGCTGCGCACGACGGCCTCGCTCTCACGGCGAGCACCGTAGAGCTGCCCACCCTGTGGCAGCTGTGCTTCAACACGACGTACGCGACCGTCGACTCGGTGGCGTTTCGGACCGGGATCGAGCATTCGCTCTACCTGGGCGAGATCGCGGCGGACTCGGTCGGTCTCGACGACGCCGCCGCCGGGCCCTACGGAAACCAGCTGGAGCTCGGCCAGGCGTCCTCCGGACCGGCGTCGAACGTCTTCGGGAGCGGCACGTCCCCAGCCGGTGGCGTTACCCCGTCGGGGGCGGGCATCGGCTACGACCTGGCGGCGGCGACGTCCTCGTTCTTGTCCGCTGGGTACATCCGCGGGCCGTCCGGCACGCTGCGCCTGGCCGCCACGGGACAGCGCGTGAAGCTCTCGCTGCTGGTTCCCTCCGGCGTCGCCGTCGTGCAGCAAGCAGCCGCCGTCATTCAGGCTCAGTTGGGCGCCGTTGGCATCGAGGTCGCGGTGCACTTCGTCTCGCTCGGGTCGATGCTCGGCACGCTCCTGCCCTCCGGGGGCTATCAGATGGCGCTGGCGCCGTTTCTCTTGACGACGTTTCCGGCGACCCAGCTGCCCGTCTACTCGGCGTCGGTCCTGCCGGCGGGGGCGCCGCCGGCAGCGCTCGACAGCGGTGCGGGGTTGGCCCAAGCGACGGCGGGAGTCGAGCCAGGTGCAACGGAGGCCGGGGTCGTCACTCGAGACGTCTTCGGTTTGGACGATGCCACTGTGACGTCCGATCTGACGGGAGCCTTGACCAACCTGAGCCCGACCGATGACGGGAACTTGATCGTGGCCGCCGAGACGCAGCTGTGGCTCGACCTTCCCACTATTCCCTTGTTCCAACAGCCCGTCGACGTCGTGTACGCAAGCAACGTCACTGCGGTCAGCGACAGTCCGACATGGGCGGGCGTCTTCTGGGACGCGCAGGACTGGGTCATCGGCCAGAGTCCTGCCGTCGTGACGACTTCGGTGCCGCCCGCCTCGTGAGGGGGGCAAGTGCCGGCGCCGCGCGGTGACGGGTGTGCCGAAAAGTCGGCGTCCTCGGGGCGCTAGAGTCGTCGGCGGTCGTTACGTACGGACGGCCGTGGTGCCACGTCGGAGTGGCGGAATAGGCAGACGCGCTAGGTTGAGGGCCTAGTCCGGGCAACCGGGTGGGGGTTCAAGTCCCCCCTCCGACACGCACGTTTACGACACGCGACAGATTTGCGGTCGCGTGGACAGTCTGATCGCGAGGGTCGTATCTCAGGCTGACACCGAGGTCCGCGTAGACCGTCGCGCGCTCTGCCGGGTCCGCCGACTCGAGCACGGATACCAAGCCGCGCAGCTCGGAGAGCAGGGCGCGAATCTCCGCGGCGCCGGCTGGTCGAAGGTTGCGGCGGGAGGTGAGCTGACGCTCTATTTCGCGTCGCTCTGTCGACAGTGCGGCGATTCGGGGGTTGAGTACCTCGACATCGCCACCCGCCTCAATGGCGGCGACGAGTCGAGCCAGTTTGCCGTTGGTGTCGGAGAGCCTCTGTTTCAGGTTGCTCACATCGGAATCCGGGGGAGCAACGTCAGCCAACGCCTCCGGCGTCGCCAACGACGCCAGCCAGCTGTCCAGCCGCCCGACGATTGCGTCTTCGCGGACGTAGACGGTCGGCGGATGCGTGCAACCCGGTGGGAGAGAGCGAGCCTTCCCGTATTCGCAGCGGTAGAGGATTCGCCCGCCGGACCGAGCAGAACCCTGCATGCGACGGTCGCACAGTCCGCAGTGCAACACGCCGCGTAGAAGGTAGGGATGAGGACTGTTTCTCGAGTGGCTCCGTCCGTGACTTCGTGCGGCAAGGCGCTCGGCGACCGCTTCGGCGAGCTCCTGGCTCACAAGGGCTGGATGAGTTTGCTGCCTCGCTTCGATCCACTCGCTCCGCGGGCGCCAGCGCATGCGCGTGACGTTGCCCGCCGCAACGTCGTCGGGATCGACGAGCTCCTCGAACTTCTGTTGTTTGCCCCATGTCGAGTAGCCGCGGTAGACGGGGTTGGCGAGGATCGCCCGCACCGCGGTGAAGGCCCAGCCGGTGGGATCGCGATGGGCATTTCTCGCCCGGTCGTACGCCGCAGGAGACAAGACGCCATCGGCAGTCAGTTGCGTCGCGATTGAGCGAAGACCGAGACCTGCCGCGTACTCGCGGTAAACGCGCTCGACCACCGGGGCTGTCACCGGGTCGACGTCAAGTCGGTGGAGCCGTTTCCCATCGGCTGCCTTCGACGGATTGGGATGGGGCCCGGCATCGACCAACCGGTAGCCGAATGGCGGGCGACCTCCGAGATAGCGACCTTCGTCGGCAGCCATCGAGGACATGGAAGCCCTGACTCGGGTTCTGATCCGTCCGCGCTCTGCTTTCGAGAGTCCTCCGAACATCGCCATCATGAGGTCGTGCGCCTCGGAGTCCGGGTCGACCCGGCCGCCCACTTCGGGAACCCACAGCGCGATGCCGTAGTGACATAGCAGGGGGAAGGTGAGCGAGAACTGGTTCGAGTAGAACGCACGGTGTGGTTCACCGATGACGATGGCAGTCCAGTCGGCCCTGCCCTCCCGGATCGTCTGAAGGAGCTCAGCTGCCCTTGGCCGCCGCTGCCACGGAAGTGACCTGCTGACGCCTACGTCGAAGAACTCCCGAACGATGGTGCCCGTTAGCGCGACGAGCTCTGTCGCCCGTCGAAGCTGCCAAGCCCTCGACGCAGCGGGGTCTTGGTTGTCCTCGGTCGACACGCGTCCATAGAAGGCAAACCGCTGCATGGACACGGTCTAGCTCGCCTGTTGCTCCGAGCGGTGATTCGCCTGGTCAAGGATCAATTTCAGGAGTCTACGGAGAGCCTCAGTCGGGATCTCGTAGTTCTGGGCGGGGACGAAGTCGACGACCAAGTCCGGCCGTGCCTGCTTTTCCGGCGAGCAGAGTTTCGGCTTGAGGTCGTCCCGCGGCGTCATCGTTCTCTCGCCAGCGGGGGCGCTGTCGCGACTGACAGGGCGGCGGTCTTGTCTCGAGGGCTTGTGGGCTTGGCGCTCTGTGCGGGATCCTGGCTCAAATTCCCACTCCCCGCTCAACCTCGGGGCCGGCGCCAATGGCAGCTCCGACGCCATGGGATTGGGCGTGATGTCCACGATAGAGAGCGACTGCCAGTCGCAGGGCGTCCAGCGCCAGTTCGCGCTGGCTAGCCTGCTCTGCGCTCGTTACTTTGTCGTCGGCTCCGAGGGGCCGACGGTCGTCGCCGATGTTCCAGCGTTCCCGGTAAGCGGCGACAGTACAGATGACTTGGAGCCACTGCTTCTGAGCGGCGGTGTTGGCAGGTCGTTCTCCGAGCTGGCGGACCCAGGGGGCGTCACCCTTGACAGCCTTCTCGGCGAGAGTCCACGCTCGGTCCTGCAGGGCGTGGTCACGTTCTTCGAGGGCTCTGACGAGCCCGGGATCGGTGACGTTGAGGGCTCGAGGGACGAGCCCGGCGATGAGGTTGGTACGGCCCACTCGACGGCTGCCGGCTGCTTGTGTGAAGCGTTCGACGCGCTTGTGGAGCACGGAAGCAACGTCGTCGACTTCAACAAGCTGGCGGGCCTGGACGAGGTGGGGGAGTGCGGCGCCGATATCGACTCCGCGAGCCTCGGCTCGCCTGAGGGCGGCGACGAGCGGTCCGTGCGCATCGCTCGAACGGATGTCCTCCTGCTGTTGGATTGTGAGCCCGGACTGCTCCAGGAGGGTGTCCCAGTGGTCCTTCTGGGCCGCTTGGGCGAGTGTCTCGTACTCGGCGTGCAGGCTCGCCCAGCTCTCAATGTCGTGCTGTGCTCGGCGGAGAGTCTCGTGGGCGGAGGTCTCGGCTCCGGTGTTAGCGAGGATCGCGGCGAGCACGTCTCGGGCGGTTCGAGGGTCGCCGACGTGATCGTGGCTGGTCTGAGGGTCAGGGTCGTAGGCGGTGTCGACGTAGAGACGATTTGCGTCGCGGCCTCGGGTGGCGGCGACATAAAGGACTTCTCGCGTCGTGTTTGGCGAGACGAGAGCGTGGGCGGTCCCAACGGTGCGGCCTTGGGAGCGATGCGCCGTTGTCGCGTAGGCGAGCTCGACGTGTTCGGTGACGTAGTCGGCCGGCAGCACGATGTTGCCGTGGCCGCCGGCGTGTCGGACGGTCATGGCCCCGTCGGCATCGGTGGCAGTCACGACCCAGCGGTCGCCGTTTTTGACCCAACCGGTCCCGGTGGCGAGGTGGCGGTCGTTACGACGGGTGACAACGTGGTCGCCGACGCCGATCGTCTGCCCAGCTGCGACGGTGAGACCGTCTTCGGCGACTTCCCCAGCGGCGATGCGGTCGGCCCGGGCGCGGCGGTTCAGCTCGGCCACGGTGGCGGTGTCGGGGGCGATCATGAGGCTCGACCTGCCGGTATCGATGTCGTGCTTCCATGCCTCATAGACGGCCTCGAGCAGATCCTCGCGGGTGCCGCCGCTGATCCTGTCGTGGGACTCATAGGCATCGAGGGCGCGCTCGTTGCCGTGGCGGAGCTCGATGCTGGCGGTCCGTTCCCATTCCGAGTTGAACCGGTGAACCTCTCCCAGCTCGGCCACCGAGGTGGTCTCGTCGCGGGCGAGGAGACCGAAGGCTCCGCCGGCGTCGACGGAGCCCTGCTGAGCCCAGTCGCCGGAGAGGAGGACCTTCGCCCCGGCGTCACCTGCCGCCCTCACGAGCTCGTCAAGGGCAAAGGTCCCCGCCAGGCCGGCCTCGTCGATGATCAGCAACTGCCCGGGCCGTAGGCGCCATCGGGCTATCTCGGTGTCCAAAGCCTGCAGGCGTTCCCGGAGCCGCTGGGCGTTGGCGGAGTCGGGGTAAGCCGCTAGGACGGCTGCGATCTGCTGGCGCTCTTCGAGTCGGGTCGGAGACTTGCGATGCTCGGTGAGCCACTTGGCGGTGTTGTCGGTGCCAACGCCGAGCTCGCCGGCGAGGACCTCGGCCGCCGCCGCGGAGGGTGCCAGCCCGATGACCGACCCGGCCCCGTGCTCGGCTTCCCAGACCGCTCGGAGACCGGCCAGGGTGGTGGACTTGCCGGTCCCGGCCGGTCCCACAAGCACGTCGATCCACCGGTTGGAGGTGGCGATCTTCTCCACGGCAACGGCCTGGTCGACCGAGAGGCGATGGTTCCTGCCGGGCAGGTTCTCCTCGCTGATCCTCGCGACGGTGGCCGTCATGACCGTCGGTGCGCCGCTTCGTTGTGCGCTTTCGAGGAGGCGAACCTCGGCATCGAGCAAGGTCTCGGTCGTGTAGATGCGATGGCTGCGGGGCGCGAGGCGCGACGATCCGTCGGGGCGGAGATACCGCTCGGGCGTGTGATGCAATGCGGGTGGTGTGAGGGTCAAAGAGGCGTCGACGGCGAGGTCGGTGATCTGTTCCGCCACCACCGCCCGGTCGTCGGGGCTGGCGAAACGGACACCGTGGAGGAGACGGTGGGCCTCGTCGAGAAGGCTGTCGCGCCGGTAGGTGGCGCGCCGCTCCGCCACGGCGGCCACGACGGCCCGGGCGGCGTCATGGAGAATCGGTTCGGCGAGGTCGTGGGCGGTGAGGAGGGGGAGGTCGTTGCGGCCCCGCAACGATGCCACCCATGCTCCTTCGGCGTAGCCGTCCCCGAGGTTGCCGGCGCGTCGGCGCCAGTGCTCGGTCATCTCGGCCAGGCTGCGATGGATCTTGGCGGGTCGGGTGGCGATGGTGGCCTGCTGGCGGAGGCGCACGATCTCAACGCCCGTCGGGCGTCGGCCGTGGTCGGCCACGAAGGCCTCGATCAGGTCGTCTTTGGAGGCCTCGATCTGCTCGGCGCGCTGTGAGAACTCCGCCATGAGGGCTTCGGGCACACCGGTGATCTCGAAGCGGGCCCGATCGGAGTGACGGCGGTCGCGGGCGTCCCATCCGACCCCCAACCGCATCGTGAGAAGGTCCGACAGGACACCCTGATGCATGGAGGAGAGTGCCGAACGGGACTGGAAGATCGCCCTGCTGTCGAGGGTCCTCCAGCGCCCGTCGGAGCTCGAGCGGGCCCGGTTCCAGATGATCACGTGATCGTGCAGCTGAGGGTCGCCGGCCCGCGAGTCGAAGTGGGTGAAGCTCGCGGCGATGACCCCGTCGATGTCCTCGGTGACGATCCCGTTCGTCCCCGAGCGGGAGTGGAACACCTCGCGTTCCGCGTAGGAAAGCACGTAGTCGACGGCTTGGTGGTGGCAGTCGTAGATCACCTGCCGGGTCTCCTCATCTGCCAGCGCCCAGGCCACAGAGACGGACTTGGAGGGACTGAAGGTGAGATCGAAGCCAGCCACTGGGGCCAGCTTCGAGCTGGCGTTCGGGCAGCGGCCGACCGGTTCCCTGGTGACCGGGTCGCAGCACAGACCGAGCATGTTGTAAAGATGCTCCTCGGTCACGACCGACCCCCTTTCCACCCCTCTGCCGCCGGCCAGAGCGCCGAGACCGGAGCCGAGGAACACCCCGGGCCGGGTGCCCGACGCTACGTAGTAGGCGGCCAGGGTCTCGGGGCGTTCGGGCGTGCCGTCACCTACGGCGACCGACTCCATCAGGTAGCGGAACCCCCCTCCCAGACTGATCCGCCGCATCGAGATCACCGGCCCGTTCCTCCTCCTCTCCCTGTTGGCGCGCCGGCGCTCCACATCCGGCGCCCGCTGTGGAGGAACCGCCGGGAGCTCGCCCGGCTCGAGCGCGGCGCTCGCCCGAAGGCGCTGTCACCTCCGGGCGGCGCCGGGCACGACGACGACGACGGTGGGCGTCCCAACCGACTCCACCCATCTCCTGGCGGGCGTGGTCCTCCCGGTGCATCCCCTGCTCTTCGTCCATCCGCCGCCGGCTGCTGCCCTGGCATCAGGTCATCGCTCCTCTGTGGAGGGCGCCCGCGCGACCGCCCCTATACAGGAGGCAAGGGGGTGAGCACGCAAACTGCGAGCCGCGCCAGACTGAGCAGCCCGACTCAGACTTCGGAGACGAGCGGTCGGTTCTGCGGATCCCTCCGATCGGTCGACAGCACCATCCGACGGCGGCCGGACGAGCCACATCACGGGGGAACGTTCGCCGCCGGGAACGGAATGAGCGACGCCGGCCGCACGGCAGGCGCTGGCACCTTTGCGTGCAAAGGGGACCTTTCAACCCCGAATGCCCATCGTGTGAAGCCGTTGATGGGCCTGGGCTAGAGGGTGGTGGAAGCGGGGGTTGGCTGGGGCCTGGGCAGGTGATCGAGCCGTGTCGAGGGTGCTGGGCGCGCGGTCGCTGGTTGTGGAGGGTCGAGGAGTGATGCTGATCGAGTCGGTGACGTGATGCGGAACTGGCCGAAATGGCTCATGGCGAGCAGGCAGTGATCGACCCCAGGAGGCGCTGCGCCGAAGGGACGCGAAGTCGACCGGTCCGGAAGAGCCGCCACCCGGCTCGCGCTGGCGGGAATCGCCGCTGGGACCGACTCAGTGGGCTTGGCCCGTCAGAGCGAGTGCCTGCATCCTGAGCACGACACCTTCTCCAGCGAGGCCTCCTTGGACATAGCAGCGGACGCACTCGAAATCTCCGGGCGACTGGGGACGAGCCCGTGGACTACTCCGGTGTTACGGGAGAGCTTTCTTCCAGAGCTCTCCTTCACTGGGACGGCGCAGCATCACCGGAGCCAATGCGCTCTGAGGCAGCGCCCTCGCCGCCCTCGCCCATATTCGTGAACCGACTTATCGCTTCGACTCGAGGACTCCGTCGTTGTCCATCAGGGCGAGGCGGGTGCCGTTCCGGGGCTCAGCCCAGCGCCTCCCCGACTCATCGGGCGACTTGTGGGAGAGCCTCTACCTGGTCGAGTCGCCGACCCTGTCTTCAATGCTGTCGGCAGCGAAGCGAGCTCGCCGCCAGGTCAAGCCAAACCCGGTGGCAGTCAGGCAGGCAGCAGCGACAAGGCATCCGAGGCTCACATACCCCGCAGCACCCGTAAGCACATCGAGAACCGCCCGATACCCCAACCCTCTATCCACTGTCAGCACGGCGCCATTGTGTGGCGGATAGAAGATCCGTTCAGAGATCACCGCCACCACGAAGAGGCAGCATCCAAGCGCGCCGATACTTGTAGTGTTGACCACCCACGAGACACTCGTACGGACTGCGCACATCCTCCATAACAGCACAGCGAGCCCCTGAATAGCCCAGACCGATACTAGGAGCCACCACCAGGTTGTGTGTGCGAGGCTATCGTAGAAGCTAAGACCAAGAGACGGTTGCCGCGACAGCTCTGTAGCCGCCGCCGAGGGAGGAAAACTTAGCGCGGTTATGGTTACCCGCGACTGGTACCAGGATGGATCAAAGCTGAACAGGCCGACGAGCAACTCCAGCGCGTAGCCAAGTCCGAAGAGCCAGAAACTTGTGAATACCCTCCGACTGGCGGTGCTGGTTAGATGTGCAGTCATGATTGGGGGACGTAGCTCCCGAAGTTGGAGGCCGACGGCTCGCCCGAGATGAGAATGTTGCCCAACGCCTGGGCGGGCAGCCAGGGCAGTCCATGAGTGATGAGTCCATTAAGGGCTGTCTCGATTGCGAACACGGTGAAATTGTGGGTGACGATCCCGCCACGAACGTTGTTGACCCAGGACATCCACGACGGCAGGCCCGGCAAAATACCTTCCGCTTCACTCAAAGAATCCCAACCGTGGAACTCGTCCGTATAAATCAGGAGAACAGCTCCAGCTGACGCGATCGCGAGCGTCTGGCTAACCAACGTTACCGGACCGTCAAAGAAGCCCGGCAACCCTACCGTATCCTGGTACAAGTTGTTCACCTGTTCTTCCGCGAACTCATCGTCGCCTCGGTGAGTGTTGCACACGATGACCGGCGCTTCCCCTCCGTTGAAACAATCGATACTCCAACTGAGAAACTTCACACACCAATCTCCGGTCGGATCGACGCTGTTCACAGGGTCGCCGCCGGCATAGGAGTACTCCTGATCGGTGCTGCTGAAATCAGGGTCCAAGATCGTAAACGCGCCTGTCTGTGGGTAATAGAAGCGCGCCCGCATGTTGTCAAATCCGCTCGGGGAGGATGACATATCAGTGTACTGGCCAGCGTAGCCGAAGGGGGAGACCGGCGTCCCGAGAGCGAGGTTACCGTAGGCGTCGTATCGGTAGAAGCTCACCTCCTGTCCGGCAGTATTCGTGACTAGCCAGGATGAATCAGAGGGCGTGTAGGTGAGGAAGAGGGGGTTGGTCGTCGGCGGTGCGGATGTGACATTCACTTGTTCCACGGGTTCGCCCACCGGGCCGTACACGTAGTAGTTCGTGCCGTCGGACAGGACGAGCGGGAGTGAGCCGTTCGTGTTCCACGTCAGCTGTGCCGTGACCGACGCGGCGGTGCCCTTCACGTCATTGCCGGAGGTGTCCACCGCGACGCAGAAGGAGGCCGACGCACACGACACGCTGCTCAGGGTCTTCGTCCCATCGATGCTCTTCGCACTTGCCCAGCTCGTGCCCGTGTACACGAGCACGTTGCCGTCGGCGTCGACCGCCACGCAGAACGATGCGCTCGAGCAGGAGACGCTCTTCAGGGCGTTGGAACCGTCGGTGACGGTGGTTGCGGACCAGTTCGTGCCGTTGAAGGCAAGGACGTTGCCGCTGCCATCGACCGCCGTGCAGAAGGTAGCCGTGGCGCAGGAGACGCCGTTGAGGGCTTTCGTGCCGTCGATGCCCGTGGCCGTTGTCCAACTCGAGCCGTTGTAGGTGACGACATTCCCGCTCGTGTCGACCGCCGCGCAGAAAGACGAGGTCGGACAGGAGATGGCGCTGAGGTCCTTCGTCCCGTCGATGCTCGTCGCCGTCGCCCAGCTCGACCCGTTGTAGGTCACCACGTTGCCGCTGGCATCGACCGCTGCGCAGAACGAGGAGCTCGGACACGAGATGGCATCGAGCACCTTGGTCCCGTCGATGCTCTTGGCAGTCGCCCAGCTCGATCCGTTGTAGGTGACGACGTTGCCGCTGGCGTCGACCGCCGCGCAGAACGACGAGGTCGGACAGGAGATGCCATGAAGGACTTTCGTCCCGTCGATGCTCTTTGCCGCCGCCCAGCTCGTCCCGTTGTAGGTGACGACGTTGCCGTTCGAGTCGACTGCAGCGCAGAACGAAGACGAGGCGCACGACACGGCGTTGAGAGACTTCGTCCCGTCAATGCTGGCAGCAGCGGCCCAGCTCGGTACCTTGTAGCTCGTGGCCGCCTCGAGGCCATCTCCTGTGTACAGGTAGGTCGACGTCAGGGCAGCGGCGGCGCTCGTCAGCTCGCCGAGCTGGTTGTAGCTGTAGGTGGTCGTGGAGGACCCCACGACGGCGGTGGCGAGGTCACTGAGGCTGTCGTAGGTGTAGGTCGTCGTCGATCCCTTGCTCCCGCTCACCGGCGTCTGGCTCGTGACGCCTTCCGATGAGTTGGGGACCTGGGTATAGGTGTCGAAGTTGCCCTGCGGGTCGTGACTCGAGATCTTCGTGGCGAAGCCGGCGGCGTTGTAGGTGAAGTTGTTGGCACTCGACCCTTGTGCCACCGAGCCCTGGAAGACGACCTGGCCGCCGACGTCGTAGGAGTAGTTGCGCTCGTAGGACGACTGGGAGGAGCACGACCCGCTGTAGCTCTCGTAGTCCTCCGTCACCTGCCCGTCGGCGTTGCGCGCCCCCGATCCCGTAGCAGAGGAGAACGACTGCAGGAAGGTCTCTCCACCCCCGCATGCTTGTGTGAGGGTGGAGGTCGCGCCCGTGTTGAGGTCGGCGTTGTCGTAGGTGTAGGCGGTCCCGCTCGTCCCGTTCGGGTTGGCACCCGACACGTCGTTGTCCTGGGCCGTGAGGTTGCCGTCGCCGTCGTGGGAGAAGGTGATCTCGTAACCGAGCCAGTCCGTCTCCGAGGCCATGTTGCCGAGGCTGTCGTAGGTGTAGGTGACCGTCGGGGAGGTGTGAGTGCCGTAGGTGGGGTAGACCACCGAGGCGAGCTGGCCAGTCGAGTAGTAGGTGTAGCTGATCGTGTTCGAGGTGAGACCGGTGCCCCCGCCAGCGCTGAAGGTCTGCGAGGTGACGTCGCTCATGGCGTCATAGGAGTAGGTCGTGGTGCCGGTGGCGTCGGCCATGGTGGCTCGTGAGCCGTCGACGTTGTAGGTGTAGGAGACGTTCGTCGGCGTCGAATAGCCGCTCGCCGTGCCCGAGTAGGTCTTGGAGAGGAGGTCGCCGAGGGCGTCGTAGGCGTCGCCGTCGTAGGTGTAGGTCGTGATGACGTTGGGGGCGGCCGTCGAGTTGTTCGACTCGACCGTCGTGCTGGCGACGTTGCTGGCCGCGTCGTAGGTCGTAAGTGTGATCCCACCGAGCGGGTTGGTCACCTGGATGACGCGCCCGTCCGAGTCATAGGTCGTGATGGTGGCACCGAGGTAGGGGTCGTCGGTGAGCGTCGGCGGTGAGGAGGGCGGCGAGCTCGGGCAGCTGACGTCGCGGGGGGAGGCGGCCTCGTAGGGAGCGACCGTGCAGTAGACCTCGCCCGCCTGGTCGTAGGCCGTGTAGGTGATGCCGCCGAGCGGGTTCGTCGTCTGGATGACCCGGCCGTCCTCGTCGTAGGTGGTGATCGTCGCCCCGAGGTAGCTGTCGCTCGTCGGGGTCGGTGTGGTGATCGCACCAGTCGGGCAGCGGACGCCGGCGGCGTACTCGTAGGGTTGGACCTGGCAGACGAGGCGGCCGTCCGAGTCGTAGGAGGAGACGGTCGTGGCCGAATAGCTCGAGAAGGCGACCACCTCCTCGGTGACTTCACCGAGGGTGTTGTAGGAGTACGTCGTCGTCGTCCCGTCCGGCGCCGTCTCCACCGAGACAAGGCCCGGGTGGCCGGAGACCCCATAGGTGTACGAGGTCGTGTGACCGTCGGGGTTGGTCGTGCCCGTCACGTCGCCATAGGCGTCGTAGGTCGTGGACGTCGCCCCCGCTGTGGGAGAGGTCGTGTAGGTCGAGGGGCAGGTGACGTGGCCGTACTCGACGGGGGAGACCGAGCAGTAGATGAGGCCGGCCGGCACGCCGTAGCCGCTCGTCGTGTAGGAGTAGGTCGTCGTGTTGCCGAGCGGGTCGGTGACCGACGTCGGCTCGCCGGCGCTGTTGTAGACCGTGATCGTCATGCCGAGATCGGTTCCGCTCGCCGGCGGCGAGCTCAGCGGGCTGGAGGGACAGCGGATACCGTCCAAGTAGTCGGCGGCTCCGACGTTGCACCAGACGAGGTTGTCGGTGTTGTAGGCGTTCTGCTGGGTGTGGTCAGCCCCGTCGGTGACGAGGGTCGCATCTGCGGAGGAGGACTCGGTCCCGCCCGGGCCGGCGTAATCCGCCAGCGTCTCGGTCGTGACGTTGCCGTCGCCGTCGACGGCGTTCGTGGCGAGCAGCGTCGCCGAGTCCCGCTTGTAATAGGTCGTGGCCGCGTTGGAGGTGCCGTAGGCGGTCGTCGTGGCCACGAGCACTCCGTTGGAGAACTGGTCGTAGGTCTCATCGACGGGCTTGCCCGAGCCCGTCCCGAGGGGGTAGGAGGAAACGGTCGTTGTCGTGCCTCCCGTCCCCAACAACGGATCGCTGCCGTAGGCGAACTCGGTCACCTGCGTCGTCCCCGAAGCGGTCGTGAGCGTCTGCTCGCTCACCAGACCGGTTGAGTTGTAGGTGTTCGTGACCTCGCCGGTCGATGGAGGGGTCATCGTCAACTGGTCGTACTGATAGGGCGACGACTTCCCGGTGTCGTAGGTGTAGGTAGTCGCCAGACTGCCGGCAGTCGTGGCGCTGCAGAGGTCGACCGGCCCGCTCCCCCAGGTGCTGCAACCGGTGCCGCTGTAGGCGAAGTCGACGAACTCGGTCGAGGTGTTGGCCGGGTCGAAGACCGATAGCAGCTGGTAGGGCGAGGTGCTCGACTGCTCGACGACGAGCGATTGGCCCGAGCTCTCGCCGGAGGGAAGCGACGTCCACTGGGTACAGGTGTCGCCCGACGGGCAGCTCGAGTACGTGGAGGCGGTGAGGGTGTAGCCGTTGGCGTCCTCGATCTCCGACAGGGCTCCTGCGGAGTTGAACGTGTAAGTCATCGGGCTCGAGAGGTCTTCGACGTAGGTGTAGATGCCGCTCGTCTCGCTCAATGTGGCGAGATAGCGAGGAGCAGTCGGGCAAAAGACGGCGCTCGTGGCATCGGATGGGCACCAGGCGGGCTCGCTGGCGTCGACCCCGTAGTTCTGGAAGGTGATGAGGGCGCCGTTGGCCTCGGTGACCGTGGCGATGCCGCTCGTGGAGTTGTAGGAGACGCTCATGCCGAGGTTGTCTGCCCAGCCGTAGCCGAGGGGCGGTGCCGTGCTGGCGGTCTGTTCCTCTTGCTGAGCGGCCACGGCGTCGTAGGTCCGGGTGAACTGGAGCGGGATGCCGGCGTCTGGGATGCTGAGGTCGGTCACGGTGTCGGAGTAGTCGCCGGTGGCGAGGTTCACGGGATCGGCCTTCGTGCACGCGCATGCAGGCTGTGGACCGCTGGCCTCGCCGAACTGATCGTCACCGAGGGCGCTTCCCTGCGGGTAGACGCTGAGCGGTCCTTGCGGCCCTCCTCCGAAGTCGCGTACCACGTAGTTGTTCGAGTCGGTGACGAAGACCTGGCCGAAGGAGTCGGTCGCCACGCCGATCGGGTGGTTGAGGGTCGCCGAGACGGCCGGGCCGCCATCCCCGCTGTAACCAGCCGTGCCGTCGCCGGCGATGGTGTAGATGTCGCCGGAGGTCATGGCGACGCCGTAGTAGGTGCCGGTCGACTCGGCGATGGCCCGGATGACGTCGTTGTTGGTGTCGGCGAACACGACGTTGCCGCTCGAGTCGACGGCGACGCCCCGGGGCCAATCGATCTCGGCGCTCGTGGCTGCCCCGCCGTCGCCCGAATAGCCGGCTGTCGTCGTACCGGCGATCGTGTAGATGTAGCCCGAGGTGATCGATGAGAGCCCGTAGGGACAAGAGGAACTGCAACCAGGCCCGGCGACCATGCGGATGACGTTGTTGTACAAGTCGGCAAGCACGACGTTGCCGCTGCGGTCAACGGCGACACCGGTCACCCAGTCCAGGTTCGCGCTCGTGGCAGCTGATCCGTTGCCCGCGTAGCCAAGGGTGCCGTCGCCGGCGATCGTGTAGATGTCACCGATAGTCATCGACGAGAGCCCGTAGGGGCAGCCCGAGGTGCAGGTCTCCTCGGCCACGAGGCGCACCCGGTAATTGGACGCGTCGGAAAAGACCACGTTCCCCCACTTGTCGACGGCAAGCCCGGTCGGCAGGTACAGCTCGGCTGAGGTCGCAGGTCCCCCGTCGCCGGAGTACCCCCCGTACTCGGTCCCGGCGTCGTAGCCGTCGCCAGCAATCGTGTAGATGTCGCCAGGCGTCATCGAGGACAGGCCGTAGGCGCAGCTCGACGTGCAAGTGACGGCCGATACGAGGCGGATCACGTTGTTCCACTGGTCGGTGAACAGGAGGTTGCCACTGGCGTCGAAGGCGACGGCGTAAGGCTGGTCGATCTCCGCGCTCGTCGCCGGCCCGCCGTTGCCCGAGTACCCGGATGTGCCGTCGCCGGCGACCGTGTAGACGTCACCGGCCGTCATGGACGTCCCGAACCAGTCGCCCGAGGTCCCCGCCACGATACGGATCCTGCTGTTCGCCCAATCCGGGAAGGCGACGTTCAAGTTCGAGTCGTCGGCATCGGCCCAGGTCCCGTCAAACTCAGCCGAGAGCGCCGGTCCCCCGTCGCCCGAGTAGCCGGCCGTACCGTTGCCGGCATAGGTGTGGATGTCGGTCGCCGGGGAGGGCACAGTGGCAAAGAGCGCGAGCGCGGCGTGACGCAGGGCGTTCCGCGCGGGGTTCGCCTGCTGCGGCGACGAGGAAGAGGAGGCGCCTGCCGCTATCAACGACAGCACGGTTATCAACACCACCACGACCACCGACCAAGGGGGCCGCGGGACGGACCACCTGGTGGACGTAGGCGTCGGTACTGAGGGACGACGCAGCAAGGAAAACGTCCTCAAGTCCCGACCCGGCCTTGCGATCAGCCGACAAATCGTCGTTCCGATCCTCTGACGCACCTGCTGCAGCCGAGCCATTGAAGCCCCTTTCCACTGTGCCGAGAGTTGTCACAGTGGTGCCACAAACAATTCGGGGCATCGCTGGCTCGCCAACCCGAATCCAACACCAGCCACCCTCCGTTGTCAAGGGGTCACGTTGAGTGGTGGACCGTCCCCTCTCCCGCCTCCTCCTAATCCCGGCGAGCGATGGGAGGGGGATCCCTCAACCAGTGTGCGGAAACCGAGGGTAAAGGACGAACTGCCTATTGCGAAGCCCGGGACCGCCTGTGTAGGTTCCGAGCGTCTTGGCAGTCCAGCGACGGTAGAAGTGGGAAGCCTCTCCTTCCGCTCGCCGAGTGTCTCCGGAGGGAACGATGGCAGGGGCGGGGCGTAGGGGATCGGAGTGTTTCGTCGTTGGGAGCACTCCGAGCCAAGGGATCTCCGAGGACGAACGCCCTCCGGCCAAGGCCGGTCGGAGGCGACTACGCGGCGCCCGGCGCATCGCCATCGCGACCGCTCTCCTCGCCAGCCTGCTCGTGGCCGCAGCCCCCGCGCTCAGCAAGCTGCGGTCCTCCCCGCCAGCCCACCACAGCTCGTTCTGGCGCATCGCCCGCCCAGCCGCCTTCACGACCATCGGAGGTGCTGCGGCTGGGGAGGACGCCTATGTCGCCACCGAGGACGGTGACATCAGCATCGTCGACGCCGAGAGCGGCACGGTGGTGGCGACCGCAAGCCTGCCGCTGTGCCCGTATGACAACCCGACAGCACCCGGCTGCCTGCCGTACTACAGCGGCCAGAACGATACCGACCTCGAGGATCTCGATCTCAGCCCGAACCAGGTCGACCTCTACATCTACGACTGGTGGACGGGCGGGGGCGAGCAGTTCGTCTTGAACACCGAGACGGGCGCTTTTATGACGGTGGGCGGACTCGGGGGCGACGGCAGCGTCAGTACGTATGGGTACTTGACGATGTTCACGACGTCCGGCTCGACGGCCTACATGGTGGCGCCGAACGGCGACGGCGACGGCGATAACAACGAGCTCTACACGATCTCGGCCACGGACCCTGAGAGCGCGTCCGGGCCGGTCACCTTGGACCCGGACGACACCTATGGGTCCATCGACCAACTGGCGATGGCCCCCAACGGGACCGACATTGCCGCCCTCGAGACGAGCTCGGGGGACACCCACGCTGTCATCTTGAGCCCGAAGACAGGCGACGTCCTCTCGGCCGTCGACCTCGGACACATCGTTCCCTCTGCGGACACTCAGTTCGGCCCGCAGTTCTCCTTCGTGCCGAGCCTCAACGAGCTCATTCTCATGACGAACGACGGCTACCTTGACACCTTCTCCTGGCCGTCCGGCACCCTCCTGTCGTCGCAGACGCCCCCGGATACTCAGGGTCTTGTCGTCGACCCGGAAACGGGCTTCGTCGGCGCCGCCCAGTACGACAGCGGCGAGGACTGGTTCGAGCAGGCGAGCGGCACGCAGACCGAGGCGAGCCTGTCACTGAGCACGATCCAGGCCCTTGGCGTGAGCGACAACGACCAGTTCGCCGTGCAGGCGATCCACGACTACAACGACGTCGACACGATCAACCTGACCGGCGGCTCCCCGGTCGTCACCCAGGTCGCCGTCGGGGGAGACGACAGCGACGGGGCAACAGGAGTCGCCTTCGATCCGGGCATTCCCCCACCCGTTGGCGGGCTCTTCAAGCCGCCGGAGCTCTTTCCCAACAACTCTGGGCAGGCGTGCAGCCCCTGTGCGCTCGACGCCGCCGGGGGATCGGCCACCGCCGTCAACCACCTCAGCCATGACCCAGTCGACACCGCCACGGGCGACACCTCCGAGTCGGCCACCGACGCCGGCGTGGCGACCTACGGCCCCCCGCTCGAGTTCACCCGCTCCTACAACTCGGAGCTCGCCGAGATGGAGGCAACCTCTGGGAGCGGGGTGACGGCCGGGCCGCTCGGCTACGGCTGGACGGACAACTGGAGTGCTTCGCTCGCGTCCAGCGACGACGGCGCCGACGTGACGGTCAACGAGGGCTCTGGCGCGGCGGTGTACTTCCAGGCGCCCTCGGAGGGAAGCTGTCCGACCGCTGGTCAGGTGGACCCGCTCGGGCTCTCCACCTCGGGCAGCTACTGCGCCGCCCCTCGGGTGTCGGCCAGCCTCGAGCTCTCGAGCGGTACGTACACCTTCACACTCGGGAACGGCACGACGGAGACCTTCAACTCCTCCGGGCAGCTGACGGCCGTCACCGACGCCAACGGGGCGAGCGACACGATCTCCTACGACACCCCGACGCCCTCGTCCTCCGACGCCGCCTGCGACACCTCGTTCGCCTCGAGCTGCGAGACGATCACCGGACCGGGTTCGGGAGACAGCAGCCTGATCCTCGCCTTCAACGCCTCCGACGACGGCGGCGACATCGTGCGGGTGACCGACCCGCTCGGTCGCCAGTGGGCCTACGGCTACGACTCCGACAACCTGACGAGCGTCACCGACCCTATGGGCAATGTCACGAGCTACGGCTACGGGAACGACTCGGGCAGCTCGAATGCGGCCATGGACCACGACCTCACCACCCTCGTGCGCCCGGACAACCAGTCCGGCGCCTCCGGGCTCTCCTCCGATGCCGTCCGCGACTTCTGTGACGGATCATCGGAAGCGCCCGGGTACGAGTCGGTCTTCTGCTACAGCTACGACTCGGACGAGGACGCCTACGGCCAGGTCGTGAAAGAGGCCGACCCGCTCGGACGGGTGACGACCTTCTCCTACACCGGCAACCCCGGCGCCGGCACAGCCGGCTACAACTCGGCCGCCGGCGGCTACACGACCACCACGGACCCCGACGGCGACGTCACCGTCGACAGCTACGTCTACGACGAGCTCGTGAGCGAGTCCGTGAGCCCGGTGGACGGGGCGACCTCGACGTGGATTTACTCCCGGGACCCGGCGACGCTGCTGCCGAGCGTCATCATCGACCCGGACGGCGACCGCACGCTCATGGCTTACGACGCCCTCGGGAACATGACGTCGAAGACGAACAGCCTCGGTGAGACCTGGACCTGGACCTACAACGGCTTCAGCGAAGCCACCTGCGCCAGCCTGCCGGAGGCGAGCGAGCCGTGCTCCTCCCTCTCGCCGCCCTCGGCGGTGAGCGCGAGCGACACGACGGTGACGCCGCCCGCCTCGGCCCCTCCGGCCTATGTCACCTATGGCGAGTACGACACCGACGGCGACCTCGTCTGGACCTCCGTCGGTCAGTACGCTCCGGACGCCTCCTCGCCCACGAACGCCTCGACGACCTACGACCTCTACAACGGCCAGTCGGTCACCGTCGCCGGCGACGAGGACTCCTGTGCCGCCTCGGCACCCGAGCACGGGCTCCCCTGCGCCGTCGTGAGCCCGTCGGCCATCGACACCGAGCCTGGCACCAAGGCGGTCACCCAGCTCGGCTACGACTCCGACGGCGACCTCACGAGCTCGTCCATCCCCGACGGCAACTCCGGTGACGAGCTCGCCACCACGACCTGGACCTACAACGACGACGGCCAGGTGAGCTCGGTGGTCTCGCCCCTCGGCAACGTCGAGTCGGGCGACGCCGCCGCCTACACGACCTCTGACACCTACAACGACGACGGCGAGCTCACAGAGGTCGTGGAGGGGACCGGGGGTGCGGCGCGGACGACGACCTATGGCTACGACTCAGACGGCAACCTCACGAGCGTCGAGAACGCCGACGACGAGACGACGACGACGCACTACGACGCCGACGACGAGGCCGTCTTCGTCACCGAGCCGAGCGGGGACTCCACCCTCACCTGCTACGACGGGGACGGCAACGTCGCCGAGGTCGTGCCCCCTGTCGGGGTGGCCGCCGAGTCGCTCACCTCGACATCGTGTCCGAGCAGCTTCGACGACCCGACGAGCGAGTCGGACGCCGCCTCCGAAGCCCAGGCAGCCGACGCCACCCTCTACTCCTACGACTCCCTCGGGCATACGACCGACGTCTACAGCCCGGCGCCGGGCGGACAGAGCGGCTGGGAGACGACGGCGAAGACCTACGACGCGGCCGGCAACCTCGTCAAGACGGTCAGCCCCTCAGCCGATCCGAGCGATGACTCGGGCGGGGTCGTCACCTTAGACAACTACGACGCCGCCGACGAGCTCGTCGCCACCTCGACGGGCACCGGCTCTGCGCTGGCGGTCACGAGCTACTGCTACGACCCCGACGGCAACGAGACCGCCGTCGTCCCCCCCGACGGCAACAGCGGGGCATCGGTGGAGGACGACGGCCTCACCCTCAGCGGCTATGCCGCCTGCTCCTCCTCGAGCCACGACACGAGCTCGGTCTACGAGACGGCCTACACCTACGACTCGACGGGCAACCTGCTCACGACCGCCCGGCCGGACACTTCGGCCGACGCGTACGGGATGATCACGACCGACACCTACGACGCCGCCGGGCAGCTGGCAACGACGGAGAGCCCGGCCGGGGTGACCACGACGATCGCCTACACCCCCCTCGGCGAGGTCGCCTCCAAGAGCTACTCCGACAGCCTCCACAGCGTGACCGACAGCCACGACGCCAACGGCGAGCTCACCGAGATGGTGGACGGCACGGGCACCTCCTCCTATAGCTACGACGCCTTCGGGGACCTCACCTCCTACGAGAACGGCGCTGGCGAGACCGTGTCCTACGCCTACGACCGCCTCAGCAACCCGACATCGATCACCTACCCACTCCCGAGCGGCACGAGCTGGGACTCGACGGATACCGAGAGCCTCAGCTACGACTCCGACGGCAACCTCGCGAGCCTGACGGACCTTTCGGGCGACGAGACGCAGTTCTCCTACTCGGCCGACGGCCTCCTGAGCGGTATCTCCTTCCCCAGCGCCGTCGGTTCGGAGTCCATCAGCTACGACAACGCCGACAACCTCGAGGCGATCACCTTCACGAAGGCCTCGACGAGCCTCGAGTACAGCTACACGCGGGAGCCCTCCGGAGGCATCGCCAGCGAGACCGACGACGAGGACGGCACCGAGGTCGCCTCCTCGCCGAGCTACGACTACGACTCGGTCGACCGGGTGACGAGCCTCACGCCGCACTCCGGGTCGGCCACGAGCTACGGCTACGACGCCTCCGGCAACCTCACCACCCCGCCGGGTGCCGCCTCGGCCGCCTACGACGATGGCTCCGAGCTCTGCTGGACGTCGACGACGAGCTCCTCGAACACCTGCTCGTCACCACCGAGCGGTGCGACGACCTACTCCTACGACGACGACGGCGACCGGCTCTCGGCCACACAGGACTCGACCACGCTTGCCTCAGCCAGCTGGAACGGGATCGATGAGCTCAGCTCATACGACGACTCCGCCGCCGACATGACCTCTGCCAGCTACGACGGCAACGGACTGCGAGAATCCGACACGGTCTCCTCGGCCACCCAGGACTTTGTCTGGGACACGACCACGGCGACTCCGGAGCTGCTCGAGGACGGGGCCAACCTGTACCTCTACGGACCCTCGGGGACTCCGATCGAGCAGATGTCGCTCAGCTCCGGCACTCGCGAGTACCTCGTCGCCGACGCCCTCGGGTCGGTGCGGGGGGTGATCAGCAGCTCCGGGTCGATCTTGGAGACGACGTCCTACGACGCCTACGGCAACCCCAGCTCTGGCTCCGTGGCTACCGACACGCCCTTCGGCTTCGCCGGCGGTTACACCGACGCCACAGGGCTCGTCTACCTGATCGGGCGCTACTACGACCCGGCGACCGGGCAGTTCCTCTCCGTCGATCCCGACGTCGACGAGACAGACCAGGCATATGCGTACACAGGCGGGGACCCGGTGAGCGAGAGTGACCCGAGCGGGGACTGCGTGAGCTTGTTCGGCGTCGTCTGTCTCGGCGGGGGCGCCGTCACGAGCACGGTCTCCTTCGGCTTCAATCCGGGTGCCGGGACCAACGCGATCGTCAACATAGGCCGAGGAGCCAGCTTCGGGCTTAGCAATACGATCGCGAACTGGATCTCACCCGGTGCCTCGTGCACCGTTGCGGGTAACTCATTCGACGAGTTCCTCGGGGGCGCTGGGACCAGTTTGGTTGGAGGGGAGTTCCTCAGTGGGTTGGGCGCCGCAGAAGACGGAACTGCCGCGGCTGACATCGGTCATGCGGGCATTCACCAGTTCCCTGACGTACTGGCTGGTAAGAGCCAGTTCTTCGACAACGTCGATCTGGGGCAACTGTCCGACACGACCGGACTCGACGGCACCCTCCAGGCGAACGGCAACACGCGGTTCGTGTTGCACGCGCCGGAAGACATCGGCGTGGATCGCACAACTGGACTCCCCACCAACATCTACACGGTGATTCGCGGTCCGGACGGGAACGTCATCACGATGTTCCCGGGTACGAGCCCGAAGAGCTGAGCTCGACATGCCCCTTCGAATGGAACTGCGCACACGATCGGGCGCTCTGCTCGGTGTCACAGGAGAGTCCTACGACACGCTCGATGCTGCTCTTCCGGACGTGGCTGCTGAAGATTTGCCGCTATTGGCCGGGATCGACCGCTATGGCAACACCATGTTCAACCGACTGCAGCTCTCAGAAGTCGCTCGCGAGCTCGAGACGCTGGTTCCTGGAGCACCGCCTCGCAGGCTCAAGATGATCCGGGAGTTCATCGATCTCTGTCGGACGGGGTCCGAGGTGTCTGACGCGGAACTCTGGATCATGGGAGACTGACGTGAAGCTCTCGTCCGTGATCCGGTGGATTGCACTTCTTCTAGCCCTCGTCCCTGCGCTCGTCGGTAGCGGCGCCGCGGAGCCACCGAGGACTCCACGGGTCGCCACGCTGACCTCCGTCGGAATTTCGTCTGCGGCTACGACCAACGACGCGAGCACGCTTGCCAGTTACGACCCGATCGCGAAGATCGTGACAAGGCAACAGACCGGGCCTCCGCCGCCCTGGCGCCGCGTCTCGGCAACACCCATCTATGAGCCGTTCCGCCAGGAACCGACCGATAGCGCTGGCGCTATCGCCGCAGAGGGCGAAGGTCTACTCAACCTGTCCGCCGAGGACAGCTGGGGCAATCCGAGCAGCCTGGAGGACCACTTCCTGCGGCATGGAGCCGACTTTGGCGCGACGTCCGCTGATCAGTATGCGAACGACGCTTCACAGTTCCTCCAGCAGGCGCTCAAGGACGGCTACCCCGTCAAGGTCGACGCCGATGGCGTCATCCGCGTCTACGACCCGGAAACAAACACGTTCGGCGCCTACAACGCGAACGGGACAACCAGGACGTTCTTCAAACCCACCAACGGCGCGGCGTACTGGGCCAGTCAGCCCGGATCGACACCCTGACCTGGATGGGCTACCTGTGTCCCGTGTGTGGGTTCCGTGACCTCCTTGAGACGCCTCGATCTCCTCGCACGGGAGGGGCGTCCTACGAGATATGTCCGTCATGCGGTTTCGAGTTCGGCGTCAGCGATGACGATCTCGGCTACAGCTATGACCGCTGGCGCGAAGAATGGGTCACCCGCGGGATGCCCTGGTCGAGCGCCGGCCGACCCGCGCCCGAGGGCTGGGACCCGACCGCGCAACTGGAGTCCCTGACGGAATGAGCGACGGTTGCATCGTCCGCCGACACACATGGCTCATGGTGGTATTCGCCCTACTTGTTGGACTCGTGCTGCCGATCGATGGCTTCGCCCCCCAGCCAGCCGGCGCGGCCTCGACAGGCGTTTCAGCGCCTTGGCTGCACGTTCAACTGGTCCATCAGGATGACGCTCTACCCAAGCAGCCAGTGCGGTCCGGGCTCGTGCCGATGGGAAGTCGGTCGGGGTTCCTGGCGGCAACACGCGCGGCAATGGCTCTCAGTGTCGCCGCAGAGGGGGGAGCGGCCGCGGCGAGCGAAGTTCCCGAGTCTGCGCAACAGGTGCTGGACTACGTAGAAACGCACAATGGCGAGGCGCCACCTGGCTATGTGGGCGGTCGCCCCTTCGGAAACTATGAGGGCAACCTCCCCGCTTACGACTCCGAAGGGAACCCGATCTCTTATCGGGAGTACGACGTCAACCCGTACCAGCAGGGTGTCAACCGAGGAGCCGAGCGGATTGTGGTCGGAAGCAACGGATCCGCCTTTTACACGAACGATCACTACACGACGTTCGTATCCATCCCGTAAAGGTGGTCACTGACGTGCTCAGCTTGGCTGATCTTCAGGAAGCGAAGCCGCCGTGGGTGATTCTCGTGGCGCGTGAGGCCGAACCGTCGCTTCCTGGGCTCACCGTCCGGGCGGTCGACTCTGCCCGTATGCGCTCGACTCCAGCGCTATTCAGCGAGTTCGCCGCCGAACTCGAGTTTCCTCGGTACTTCGGTCGCAACTGGGATGCGTTCGAGGAATGCCTCCTCGATCTGAGTTGGCTACCTCCTGGCCCCTACGCAGTGGTGGTCGAGCATGCGGCCGAGCTACTGGCGGATGCGCCACCCGAGGAGTTCGCTCTGTTCATCAGGCTGATTGAGAATGTTGCTACCCAGTGGGCCTTGCCCGTGGGTCGAGGAGAGCGGTGGGACAGGCCCGCCGTTGCCTTCCACCTCGTCCTTCAAGAGGCACCTCACCGATGCGACGCCCTGCGCACTCGGGTTCAGGACGCAGGCACCGAAGTCGAAGATCTGGACCCGGGCTCCGATCCGACTTGATAGTAGTAAGGAAAGTACTCACCACGGAGGGCCCGAGGCAGAGGGCCTGAGGACGCCGAAGAACCGCCGCCGGCACCATGACGCAGGTGATCGTGGCACCGCTCGGCCGCGCGGCTTCTCGCCGGTGGTCAACAGCCAACGAAGGATGCCTTACCGAAGGGCCAGTCACTTGGCAGGTTCCGGCACCCCGCCGTCACGGGCACACGAGTACGCCCACGATCCGGATGACAAGGAGATACAGGCACCAGAGCGCCGAAGAGCGGTCTGGTGCCATGGGTGTTCTCTCCAGGAAAGAGAAAGAACGATCCGTCGGTCCCGGTGATCGCCATCTCTGGCCAAGTCATGGGAACCTGCCGCCTCCTCGATCACGACGCGATCTCTGGCCGCTTTCCTTAGTAGTGCCGCCGGCGACGCTTGGCACCGGACGACTGCCCGATGTGCACGGAGCCCCAACGGCAAAGGCCCTGCGGCGCTCGGCAGGGAGAGGCAACCGAGCGCACAAGCCGAGCGCGACTTGAGCGCCCGCCATCATTGCCGGTGGTCATGCAGGTCTTTACCGGGTGATCAGCTCCTGAAGCTGGCGTTTGGTCACAAAGGCGTCCAGGAGAGCCTTGATGACGGCCTTGTCCTCGGCCGGTAGCTTCTCGGCGTCTTGGAAGGAGCGCAGCAGCCCTGCGTCCGAGAGACGGGCCTGGGCAGCGTCGTCGCTGGCACCCTCGATCAGGTAGTCGCTCGAAACCCCGAGCGCATCGGCGAGACGCATCAAGGTGTCGGCCGCTGGCCGCGAGATCCCCCGCTCGTAGCGGCTCACGTGGGTGTAGTGGATGCTGACCAGCTCGCCGAGGTCGCTCTGAGAAAGGTCCTTTGCCCGGCGCAGCTCTCGCAGCCGCGCTGCGAAGCCGTCTTCGTGCTGGGTCTTGTGCAGGTCCCGGGCAGGTCTGGCCATGACTCAACTGTAAGCCATGACGTTGGCCAATCCGCTTCTCGTCTCGTCCAGGGCGCGCATCTCCCATCGTAGGTGCTGGATTGTTGTTAGGCTTGTATGCTAGATAGTTAAGCATGAAAGACGAGGCGAAGTTTTTCCTTGCGAGAGTGTGATGGCGCGCATCCCGGATGAGGAGATCGAGCGGATAAAGGCGGAGGTGTCCCTGGAGCGCCTCGTCGCGGCCGCCGGGATCGAGCTCCGTCGACACGGTGCTGACCGGCTCGGCCTCTGCCCGTTCCACGAAGACCACGAGCCATCCCTCGTGGTATCGCCGAAGAAGAACCTGTGGCACTGCCTCGGGGCGTGCTCTGCCGGCGGCTCGGTAATCGACTGGGTTATGCGATCGCAGGGAGTCAGCTTTCGCCATGCCGTCGAGCTCCTCCGAGACGGCAGGGGCGCCGATCCGGTCTCGGGGACGGCGCCGTCGCGATCGACCGTCAAGAAGCTGCCGTCACCCCTTGACCGCTCGGCCGAGGACTCGGAGCTGTTGGCCCAAGTCGTCGCCTTCTACCACCGTTCGTTGCTCGAATCTCCCGAGGCGCTCGGTTATCTCACGAGCCGCCGCGTCGACCATCCAGAGGCGCTAGAGACCTTCAAGCTCGGTTATGCCAACCGCACTCTCGGCTACCGCTTGCCGGAGAAGAACCGGAAGGACGGCGCCGAGCTGCGGGGCAGGCTGCAGGCACTCGGAGTGTTGAGGTCGTCGGGCCACGAGCACTTCAACGGCTCGGTCGTCGTCCCGGTTTTCGACAGTTCCGGCCGGGTGGCAGAGATGTACGGGCGTAAGGTCCGCGACGACCTGCGGGCGGGCACGCCGTCTCACTTGTACCTGCCCGGTCCCCACGCCGGCGTCTTCAACCTCGAAGCAGTTGTAGCCAGCGACGAGTTGATCCTCTGCGAGTCGCTGATCGACGCACTCACGTTCTGGTGCGCCGGTTTCCGCCACGTGACCGCCGCCTACGGCACAGAGGGCTTCGGGACCGACCACTTCGAGGCATTCGTACGCCACGACGTCAAAAGGGTGCTGATCGCCTTCGACCGCGACGATGCCGGAGACAAGGCTGCCAAACGTGTCGCCGAAAAGCTCATGGCTACCGGGATCGAGTGCTACCGCGTCGAGTTGCCCCGCGGCGCCGACGTGAACGACGTCGCCAGGGACGCCGCCGATGCCACCGACGCACTCGGGCGTTTCGTGCGCCGCGCCGCCTTCATGGGCGCCGGTCAGGCCCCGGCTGATCGCCGCCATGCCGGCCCGGTCGAATCCCACGCCGAACCTGTTTCACCGCAGCCCAGCCCACCTCCTCGTTTAGCTGCCCCTGAACCGCCGCCGGTGGTCGATCCTGGAGTCGTCTCGCCGCTGCCGAGCCCGGGATTGCCGGCCCCCGAACTTAGCGAAGCCGGCGAGGCAGTGATCACCTTCGGCGAGCGGCGGTGGCGTATCCGCGGGCTCGACAAGATCTCCAGCTTCGACCTCCTGCGACTCAACGTCCTCGTGTCACGGCCGGACGACAAGGCGGGCCGGGTGTTCCATGTCGACACGTTGGACCTCTATTCCGCCAGGGCCAGGGCGGCGTTCGTGAAGACTGCTGCCGACGAGCTCGGGCTCTCCGAGGACATAGTGAAACGCGACCTTGGGAAGGTGCTGCTCAGCTGTGAGTCCATTGCCGACCAAGCCGTCGCTGCTGCCCAGGCCCCGGCGGAGACCCGAGTCGAGCTGACGGCAGAAGAACGAGCCGCCGCCCTCGAACTGCTGCGCGATCCCAATCTGGTCGAGCGCATCACCGCCGGCTTCGCCAGCTCCGGCATGGTGGGCGAGGCGACAAACTGCCTCGTCGGCTACCTGGCGGCGGTGTCGCGGAAGCTCGACACGCCGCTCGCGGTGATCGTGCAGTCCACTTCTGCTGCTGGCAAATCGGCCTTGATGGAGGCGGTGCTCGACATGGTCCCGGCCGAGGACGCCATCAAGTTCTCCGCCATGACCGGCCAGAGCCTGTTCTACATGGGCGAGGCGGACCTTGCCCACAAAGTGCTCGCCGTCGCCGAGGAGGAAGGAGCCGAGCGGGCCGCTTATGCCTTGAAACTCCTGCAGTCAGAAGGCGAGCTCTCGATCGCCTCGACCGGGAAGGACAACGCCACAGGGCGCCTTGTCACCCACACCTACCGCGTCGTCGGCCCCGTTGCCATCTTCCTCACCACGACGGCGATCGACGTCGACGAGGAACTGTTGAACCGCTGCGTCGTCCTCAGCGTCGACGAGGACCGCGCCCAGACCCGGGCCATCCACGACCGCCAGCGGAAGAGCCAGACGCTCGAAGGATTGCTCGCCGACTCTGAGCGGGCCCGGGTGCTCAAGCTCCACCAGGACGCCCAGCGCCTCATCGAGCCGGTCGCCGTCGTCAACCCCTTCGCCGAGAGCCTCACCTTCGCCGACAACAGGACGCGGACGCGACGGGACCATATGAAGTACCTGAGCCTCATCCGCGCCATCGCCCTATTGCACCAGCACCAGCGCGAACGCCGGACTGCCACCGCTAAGGACGGGCGCCAGATCTCCTACATCGAGGCGACGGCCAAAGACGTGGCCCTGGCGAACCAGCTCGCCCACGAGGTGCTCGGCCGATCGCTCGACGAGCTGCCGCCCCAGACGCGAAGGCTGCTCGAGATGCTGGACGGCATCGTCGCCGCGGTTTGCGACGACCGCCAGATCGAGCGGGACAACTTGCGGCTCACGAGGCGGGAGCTACGCGAGAAGACAAGCTGGTCCGACACCGCGTTGAAGGTGCACCTGGCCCGCCTCGTCGAGCTTGAGCTCGTGATCGCCCACAGGGCTGACAAAGGTTCGGGGTTCACATACGAGCTTTGCTGGGACGGTAAAGGGCGCGACGGCGAGCGTTTTATGATCGGCCTCACCGACGCGTCAGGCCTCGGGTGCCATAGTTACGACGGCAACCGGTCCGGGCTGGACACGGCTCGGTCAGGGGTCGGTCAGCCCCCGGTCAGCCCCCGGTCAGGGGGTGGTCAGGGTGCCGTGGAGGCGACAAAGCCCTGGTGCCACAACGGCTTTGGGCACTCCGTGGTTGACAATGGCCAAGACAGCACTGATCCCGGCATTGCCAACGGCAAAGTCGTAGTACAAGACGCAGACGCGGTGGTGAGCTGATGGGAAGGCGCGGGCAGCACACAGCCCAACTCGTCCCCGGCGACCCGGCAGACGTCGCCGGCTGGCCCCGGCTCACAGGCGAGTTCTGCGATTGGATGGGATCCCACGGCTACTCGCCCCGCACGATCGCCAACCGCCGTGGCCAGCTCGCCTTGTTGGTCATCTGGCTCAACGAACGCGGCGTGACGCGTCCCGTCGAGGTCACTCGGCCGATGCTGGAGTCGTACCAGCGGTACCTCTACCACTACCGGAAGCCGAACGGCGACCCGCTCAGCTTCCGCTCCCAGTCCCAGCGCCTCTTGCCGGTGCGGGCCTTCTTCAGATGGGCGGCACGCTCGAACCACGTGCTCTACAACCCGGCCTCGGAGATCGAGCTGCCGAAGGTGGAACGGCGGCTCCCCAAACCAGCGCTGACGGCCGCCGAGACCGAGCAGGTGCTCGCCACATGCGACCTCGCCGACCCGCTCGGGCTTCGTGACAGGGCGATGCTGGAGGTCCTCTACTCGACCGGCATCAGGCGGTCCGAGCTGGCGAACCTGGCGATCTTCGACCTCGACGTCGAGCGCTCGACCCTGCTCGTGAGGCAGGGGAAGGGCCGTAAGGACCGCATGATCCCGATCGGGGAACGGGCCGTCGCCTGGGTCATGGGCTACCTCACGAACGTCCGCCCCGGCCTCGCCACCCAACAAAGCGGCACCTCGTTGTTCTTGACGGTCGACGGCACGCCGTTCTGCCCCGACCGGCTCAGCCAGATCGCCCGGCACTATGTCGACTCCTCCGGGGTGCCGAAGTCTGGGGCCTGCCACTTGTTCCGCCACACCTGTGCCACCTTGATGCTCGAAGGCGGCGCAGACATCCGCTACATCCAGGCGATGCTCGGCCATGCCGAGCTCTCGACCACCCAGATCTACGCCCAGGTCTCGATAATGGCGCTGCAGGCGGTGCATGCTGCCACCCATCCCGGTGCCACCAACACCCGCCACCGATCGGCGAACCACCCGGCTCTCGCCATCGCCGGGAGTGACGATCCCGCCGACCCCGACCGGTTGTTTGCTGTCTTGGAAGCTGAAGAAGAACAAGAGAACCGGGCGACTGGCGAAACCCTCCTATCGGCGAGCCATCTGGCCGCCCTCGACGCGAACCAACACATCGAGGAGTACCGGTAATGACCACAGAAGCCACCGATATCCGCTTTGCCGTCGACACCGAACAAGAGCCGCTCTGCTACCCGGAGTGGAGTGGACAGGTTGCGAAGCGCCTTGTCGTCGAGGTGCCGGGGCAGCACCTGCTCGTAACGCTCGTTCTCCCCCTCGTGACTGCCCGCGAGTGGGCAGGGGAGCTGTTCGCCGGCGTCACCTCGGCCCACAGGGAGACGACGGGCGACCCGCACGCCATGAGCGACGAGGAGGCCGCCGGCTTCGCCCGTGCCCGTTACGACCCGCCCCCCGGCATCCATGTCTCGGGCGACCACGACCGCCCCGCCAGGATCCGCTTCCACGTCGTGTTGGAGGTAGCCGGAGCGTCGCTAACAGCAGGGAACCTAAGGGCGGCGATCGTCACCTCGCTCACCCGGGACCTGAACCTCGCCCACGTCGCCGTGAGCGCCGGCGAGCCCCTTTCCGGCACCGTGACGAGCTGACCAAAAGCCCCAGTTCGCTGCGCTGAGCCTCGGATGCCAACGGTGTGTGACAAAGAGCGATTCGTAACGTGACGTTTGGTCTTGAGGACGGCGAGAGATCGTTCGAAGGTTGGCGGATAGACAAGGGCGAGAGCTTGGAAGGCCGGAGCGTTCTTTGGTGAGGAGGATGCTGATCGCTGATGGGCCGGGAACGCGTGTACTGGTCGAACGCCGATCGCCAGGCCGCCTATCGCGCCCGTCTCACCGAGCGCATGCGCCTATCCCAAAGCGGCCGGCTCACCGGACGCCTCCGGGGGCTCGAGATGGCGCTGGCGGTTGCCACTCGGTGCGCCGAGGACGCGGAGGCTCGCGCCACCAAGGCTGAGCGAGACGCCGCCGAGCGCGACCGACTCGGGCGCGACCTTGCCGCTGCTCTCGGACGCGTCGCCGACCTGGAGGCCACCGTCGCCGGACTGCGCCGCCAGCTCGCCGCGGCCACGACCACGACGGCCAGCCCGCCAGAAACGGCTGGACTCAACCGGGCGGCACGACGGGCGGCCGAGCGCGACCGGCGACGGCGCCACCAGTGAGCAGCCGACAGCTAAAGGAAAGGGCCGAGCGATAGTGACAGCTGGAGCTTGTTCTCGATCTACGCTTGTCGGCGTGTCGTTGACAGTCCACCTCCCCGAGGATCTCGCCCGCCGGGTGACGGAGGTGGCCGAGGCGCGACACGTGAGCCCCGAGCAGGTGGCGATCGAGACGATCGCGTCTCACCTCGAAGCTGCTCCAGACGAGCAGCCCACACGGCGGCGCCACCTCGCCTTCGCGGCGATCGGGTCGTCGGGTTCCTCCCGGGGATCGGCCGACGCCGACGAGCTGCTGGCCGAGGGCTTCGGACGCGACTGAGTGCTCATCGTCGACACCGGCCCGCTGCTTGCGGCCGCTGACAGCTCCGACGCCCACCACGAGTCCTGCCGCCTCCTGCTCGAGACCCATCCCGGCCCGCTCGTCACCAACGCCCTCGTCATCGCCGAGGCCGCCTACCTGATCGCCCGCCAGCTCGGTCCCGGCGCTGACGCCTCGTTGTTCGACTCGATCACCGACGGCACACTCAGCATCGAGAACCTCTCCCTCGACGACTGGGCTCGCGCCGGAGAGCTCGTGCGCCAGTACGCCGACCTCCGTCTCGGGGGCACCGATGCATCCCTCGTCGCGATCGCCGAACGCCTCGGAGCGACGACGATCGCCACGGTCAACCGACGGGACTTCGCCGTCGTCCGCCCGAGGCATGTGGCTGCCTTCGAGCTCGTCCCCTGAGCTTGGCCCCTCTTTCCCCTTTAGCTGCCTCAGCCGCTCTCACGGCCGACGAGAGACCACCACAGTGCCCGTCAGGGCTGCGAGACTGGCGATCGTGACCAAACGACCGGAGCACGGCTTCGTCGGCGCTGCGAGACGCCTCGCGATCGTCACCTTGCTCACCGGATTGGTCGTCGCGCTCCTCGGCTGCCTCGCTCCGATGTCGTCGGCCTCAACCCTCCTGCACCCACAAACACGCGTCGCGGCCGCCGAGCACCCCGCCGGCCATCTCGTCGGGCCTCACTCCTCCGTTCTTGCAGTTCAGGGTCGGGAAAGAACCCCGAACTACGACCAAAGCGCGACCGGTTCGTCTGTTGCCGCAGAAGACGGAACTGCCGCGGCTGACATCGGTCATGCGGGCATTCACCAGTTCCCTGACGTACTGGCTGGTAAGAGCCAGTTCTTCGACAACGTCGATCTGGGGCAACTGTCCGACACGACCGGACTCGACGGCACCCTCCAGGCGAACGGCAACACGCGGTTCGTGTTGCACGCGCCGGAAGACATCGGCGTGGATCGCACAACTGGACTCCCCACCAACATCTACACGGTGATTCGCGGTCCGGACGGGAACGTCATCACGATGTTCCCGGGTACGAGCCCGAAGAGCTGAGCTCGACATGCCCCTTCGAATGGAACTGCGCACGCGATCGGGCGCTCTGCTCGGTGTCACAGGAGAGTCCTACGACACGCTCGATGCTGCTCTTCCGGACGTGGCTGCTGAAGATTTGCCGCTATTGGCCGGGATCGACCGCTATGGCAACACCATGTTCAACCGACTGCAGCTCTCAGAAGTCGCTCGCGAGCTCGAGACGCTGGTTCCTGGAGCACCGCCTCGCAGGCTCAAGATGATCCGGGAGTTCATCGATCTCTGTCGGACGGGGTCCGAGGTGTCTGACGCGGAACTCTGGATCATGGGAGACTGACGTGAAGCTCTCGTCCGTGATCCGGTGGATTGCACTTCTTCTAGCCCTCGTCCCTGCGCTCGTCGGTAGCGGCGCCGCGGAGCCACCGAGGACTCCACGGGTCGCCACGCTGACCTCCGTCGGAATTTCGTCTGCGGCTACGACCAACGACGCGAGCACGCTTGCCAGTTACGACCCGATCGCGAAGATCGTGACAAGGCAACAGACCGGGCCTCCGCCGCCCTGGCGCCGCGTCTCGGCAACACCCATCTATGAGCCGTTCCGCCAGGAACCGACCGATAGCGCTGGCGCTATCGCCGCAGAAGACGGAACCGCTGCTGAGTCGGCAGTTGGATCAACGGGACGCACGGAAGCTTCCAATCTCACGGAGCAGCTCGCGATGCAGGCGGCGCAAGCTGATCCTGCAGCTGGCCGAGTGTTACCGATCACGATGACAGATGCACGGTGGCCGGCTTCGGACGGTTGGGTCAAGATGGCTCAAAACATCAGCGGCGTGGAGATCCACTACGTCTACAACACGGTGACTGGTGCTAGAGCGCTGGCAGCAAGTCCGCGATGCCAGCGGTCGCAAGGGCAGGCATCACGGCACGTACGAGCTCTGACTTCCCGATGGCCGAATGCTGCGCACACGGGTGTCGCACCCGCCCGACCGGACCGCCTACGGCCCTGGCCTCTAGGCCCACATCCTGCGAGACCAGCTACAGGTGAAGGAGTCAGAGTTCTGGGCCTGCGTCACCGATGGCACGCCACCCAACCGCGGTCATCCGCCTCAGGACGCCGAGTCCTTACCGGCAGACCTCGTGCATCTCCTCATCAACCGGGTAGGACTCGGCGAGGAGCACGTCGCTCGGATGAGCAAGGTAGGGGCTGTCGAGCGACTCAACCGCTACTGGGCAACTGGGATTCTGACATGCCTGCCGCCAGCGACGGACCCGCTGGATGAGCGGCGGATGTCGCACTCGGCACTGGTCGCTGAGATCGGAGGTGCAGGCACATTCGAACGCCTCGGCCACGGGGAAGGGCTTCGAGACGCGGTGGCGAGCCCGACAGAGGAACCCTCGTCGTGCGAGCACGTCGCGATCATCGGGGTGCATCGCCTGTCGCTTCACATGGCGTGAAGGGACAGCCCTCAGCACAGCACGACGATCTCCATTCCGAGCAGGCCGGGTGTGTCCGCCGCTCCTCGCTAGGAAGCCAGTGACCAGCGGGTTTGCTGTGTCGTATTGCTACAAGTCCCCCCTCCGACACCGCTTCTGAGTACGAAGCTGTCAAAGCGATTGCCAGCGAATTCGGTAACCGAGCTACCGGTCCCAGCGCAGAATAGGGCGCATCGGCAGCTACGCCGAGAGGCGAAGCGAGAGATTCGGGCGCAGCCGTGATGGCGACGGAGGCCGCTGCGCCATCGAGGTCATCCCGCCCGGCGAGCTGAAACTATTCAAGTGGCCGTCATCGGAGCCGACGTAGACGAGGCCGTTTGCTACCGCCGGCGAAGAGTCAACTGCTCCCGTCGCTATGATTCCGCAGGCCACCAAACTCGCCGGAGGGCAACGAAGGCGCTTCGGCGCTGCAAGGACGCCGCTGACTGTCGCGGCCGTCGCGATGGGAGCCCCACTTTGCACCTCCGGCTGTGACGCGGCCGGGTTACGCTTCAGGTTTTCTGTGCCGTCGAGTTCTAGCCGAGGCGAGCGATGCTGCAGGGCGCGGTTGTCGGGGTTCAAGGCTCCCTCAAGGGGAAGCGGTTTACGCTGCTGGGCGGAGAGCCGATGACGTTCGGTCGCAGCGATGAGAACGTCGTGGTCCTCCACGGGGGGAGAGCCTCGCGCCTCCATGCCGAGCTTCGGCAGGACGATGACGCCTTCGTTCTGGAGGACCGCGGCAGCAGCAACGGAACGTGGGTCAACGGACGTCGCGTCACCGTTCACCGACTACAGTCGGGGGACCAGTTCGCGATGGGTGACCACGTCTTCCGCTTCGAAACGCCGGGGGCGGATGGCGCCGCGCTGGAACCCCCCACCATGCTCGCATCGGCGCGGACGTTGCGCGCGATCGTCACAGGGGGCGGTCCGGTCGGCCTGAGCTTTGCTCTCCTCTTGGAGGATCTGCTGGGTTCGCGCGTTGACATCACGATCTACGACGGTCGCTGGACCCGGGTCGGTGGCCAGGTCGTTTGGAAGAGTCCCGACCAGGGCAATGTGCGCCGGCAGCAGGTCGTGACCATTCAGAGCCGCCAGTATCTGAGGCTCCCTCTCGAGGTGCAGGAACGTCTGTTCAGCCCGGGCAACTACTCAGAGATGTGGCCGGCGGGCCCGGACTCGATCGAGGACCTCGGCCCGCGCAATATCCGCATTTCCTACGTCGAGGATCAGTTGCTCGCCCTCGCGAACGAGAAGTCTGAGCACATCCATCTCATCCCCGAGGTCTTCGATCCGGCCGGTACGCAAGACGACGTCGCCGCGAGGCACGTGCTCGCTGTCTGCGAGGGCAGCCGCTCGCGCACGCTGGAACACTTCGCCGACCGGTTCGGGGTCGGGGACCCATCGATGTACGCGCTCGACGGCAAGCACGTACAGGACATGGTGCTAGGGCTGCGGGTGAAGTCTGAGCTTCCCGACCCGATGTCGGTGCTGCTGACCGTGGCCCAGAACCGGTTCCTTCTGAACTCCTTGCGTGGGGACGGCTTCCTCAACATGCGGTTGACGGATCAAGAGACGCAGGAGGCGGTGGGAATCGACCCGCTCCAGCGGGTCTTCACGCCGTGCATCCAGTCGGAGCCATGCGTTCTGGAGCTGCGGGGCGACCGGGAGTTCTACTGTGCCGGACATCACGCCATCTTCCTGCCAGCGTTGTTGAAAGGCTCGCCGCTCTGGCAGCGGGTGCAGGAGGGACTGCAGCTCTTCGGGGTTCCGGCGGAGAACCTGACGGCGGTCACGGGCTTCCGACTGGACATGGTGCAGCGGGCCCGCTTCACGGCACCCTTGTTTTCCAGGACTGCGACGACTCCCGGCACGTTTGGGTTCCTGCTCGGCGATGCGGCCAATGCGATTCACTTCTGGCCCGGGCGCGGGCTCAACAGCGGCCTCGCCTCGGCCATCTCGCTGTCTCGGTGTCTAGCGTCCACTTGGAGGGAAGCCGGCCTGCGAGACGCTGACTTTCTCCGACACGAAGCGGTGATGGCGATGCTGCAATACCGGCACAAGAGCCGGGCGTGGCGGCAGATGGTCACCACCGACGCCACTGGGAACGTTCGGGCCATCAAGGACCAGATTGCCCTGGGGATCGCTGAGGGTGACCAAGGTACCTACGACAGGGCGGCGGACCTTGATGCAATGATGCAGCGCTTGCGACAGATTCGGCGCCGGCTGGAATCACGACTCGCCGGCTTGCCGGATGACACGACCCTGCAGAGCCACCTCGAGCGGGTTCCAGGACCAACGTTGCACACCCTTCTTGTCAGCGAGCCCTGGGACACGGGCAGCGTCGGGGGAGAGGAGGTCGACGTCGAATGGCTTCTCAAGACGGCAGCAGCGGTCGACCTGGCCTAGCACCAGTTCGGCTGCAACGTAGACTCGCTCCGAAGGCGAAGGTCGGACGAGCACAAGGGACGGTGCGATGAAGGCGACCGCGCGGCGCAGAGGGGGCTTCACCCATCGGATCGCGATCCGCGACCATGAGCTGACCGTTGACGAACCCACCGACCATGGTGGCAGCGACCAGGGTCCAAGCCCACAGGAACTGTTGGCTGCGAGCATCGCCTCCTGCACCGCGATCACGATGGAGATGTACGCCGACCGCAAGGGCTGGGACATTGGCGAGCTCGAGGTCGAGTGCGAATACGAGACGCCGCAACGAGGTTCTCCCGCGACGTTCAAGATGGTGCTGCGGCTTCCGGCGAGCTGCACCCAGGAACAGCTCGATATGGTGCGCATCGTCGCCGCCAAGTGTCCGGTTCATCGCCTGTTGGAAGGCGAGTCGGTCTTCGAGGAACGGATCGAGCTCGTGACTGCGGAGCGCGCCTAGCCGCCAACAACCCGGCCGCCAGGTTGGCCAGAACGCTGCCGGCTCGACGTGGGGCGGGTGGCCGAGGAGGCGGACAAACTTCGTCGGAAGTGGCTCTCGAGTCCTCACACAATCGACAGCGCCGACCTTGCGATCGCTGCGGCTGCCATCCGCGCCGGCTGCGGCTTGCGCACGCAGGATATCCGGCACTTTTCGATGTTCGAAGTAGTCGAGCCGAGCACGGGCAGGCTCGCCTCGAGTCTTCGCGAGAAACTATCCGATGCCTGAGACGCTGATCCTCGAAGTCGGCCCTCCGGCACCAGTCCTGAGCTGGGTTTATGTGACGTAAAAGACGGTTGGTTCTTCGAACCTCGCATTCCTAGGTTCATCCTCCCTGGTTTCGGCTGGACGAGGCTGAATCTGACCGGAATGCATAGGAAAGAATTCCAAGTCAGCGAACAGGTGAGGACCGCTCCGGACACCTGGATTCGAGCTGCACCATCTTTTAGAGCAGTGGCTACTTCGATGGCACGCACGTTCGAATGTGCTGAACTGTCACGAGGATCGATCCAATCGGCGGCGACATCACCGAGTCGCCCGCCAACATCCGCCAACCGACTTTCGCCCGCAGACGCCCGCACGGGTCGCCATGGGATTGCCGGGAGCATCTAGAACCCAGTTGTGCGTCCAGCGCTCTGGAGCGGTGATCCGGCCACCCTCTCAAGGCGGTGTCACTGCTGGCCGACGAAGGGCGATTGCGGGACAACCGAGGAGGCGAACGACGCGTAGCGCCTATCACCACGCTCCGCCGCAACGCCCCGGCTTCGGCCGGGGCGTTGCGGCGTCCATCATGTGCCATCCAATGGCACAGGGATGGAACGCCTTAGAGGGTGAGGGAGAGACGCCCGATTCGGGGCACCTGTCACCTCTGTTCAGGAAGGACCCACACGGACAAACAGGCTGGTGACAGGCAAGAGAAGGGGGAGGACATGGCTGTTTTGTACTGGAGCATTCCGCTGTTCGTCTTGGCGGTCGCGATCGGGACGGTGCCCGTCCTCTATGGGACGCTGAAACAAGAGCGGTGGGAAGAGGCGGAGTATGCGACTTACGCCCAGCGAGAGGCGGCGGCTTTGGTTGAGACGGTACCCGTGCCGGTCGTCGCCGAAGCCTCCGCCGCCAGACGTCTACAACTCGCGCACGACGAAGCGACAGTGCTGCTGGCTCGCCTCGAGGAACTCCGAGAGATCGTCGCGGCTCATGAAGCCACGGAGCTGGTAGTGGCCCACTGACCTCAGCTGTGGCCAATGACCAAGCGCCCACTCGCCCTGTCCGGCTGCCCCCGGCGGGCGACGGGCGCGCGGTCGAAGGATGATGGCGCTAGAGCCTCTCATTGGCCGCGGCGCTGGCGTACTCGTGCGCAACAAAGTGACAAGCATTCCGAATGGAGTCAGCTTGGGGGGAGCCGGATCGCGGGTGCTTAGCTGCCGTACCCGTATCACCATCGACATGACACCGGAATCATCAGGCTAGAGGGGACTTTATGTTTGCTGGCAGTCGTCGAACGCGCCTTCCCGAGCGCGTTAACAGGCTCGTGCTCACGGTCGCGACCGGAGTCGCCGGGGTGGTGATGGCCGCTGGCGCTGGCTTCGGCATCCCCGCCGGCGCCGCAGCGCTCTCTCCGAAACGGATCGGGCAGGTCCCGCACGCCGCCCACGCGGTGGCGCTAGGCGCCTTGTCCGCTTCGACGAAGTTGAGCGTCGACGTCGAGCTCCTCCCGCGCGACCCTGCCGCCCTTGCGTCGTTCGCCACCGCGGTATCGACGCCGGGCAACAGCCTCTACGAGCACTACATCACCCCGAGCCAGTTCACCAGCAGGTTCGGCCCCACGGCCACTGCGGTAACCGCGGTCGAACAGCAGCTCGCCGCAGACGGGCTCACCGTCGGCAAGATCAGCGCCAACCGCCTGACGGTCCCCGTGAGCGGCACGGCGGCGAAGTTCGAGAAGGTGTTCTCCACCGGTTTCGAGCGGTACCGGCTCGCCGACCGGCGCATTGCATACGCCAACACCAAGGCACCGCTCTTTTCGGGAACGACGGCCCGATACGTGCAGGACGTGATCGGCCTGGACAACCTGACGATGCCGCAACGCCTCGGGCTCGAGGAGTCGCCTTCCCATCCTGGGACGGTGTCGCCGCACGTCGCCACCGGCGGGCCGCAGCCATGCTCTGCCGCCACCAGCGCAGCCACGGAGTACAGCGCCTACACCGCTGACGAGATCGCGTCGGCGTACGACCTGTCCCCGCTCTACGGCGCCGGCGACGAAGGCGCAGGGGTCACCGTTGCGCTGTTCGAGCTCGAGCCCAACTTCTCGACCGACGTCACCGGCTACGAGTCCTGCTACAGCGGAGTCACCTCCACCGTCACCTACACCATGGAGGACGGAGGGGCCACCGGCTCGCCGGGCGGCAGCGACGACAACGGGCTGGAGACAGAACTCGACATCGAGAACGTCATCGGCCTTGCGCCCAAGGCGGACGTCGACGTCTTCCAGGCGCCGAACTCCAACACTGGGCTCATCGACAACTACACCGGCATCGTCGACGACAGCGCCGTGAAGGTCGTCTCGAGCTCGTGGGGTGAGTGCGAGTCCGAGGCCGGCTCCTCGATCATCTCCGAGGAGGAAACGCTCTTCGAGCAGGGCGCCAGCGAAGGCCAGTCCATCTACGCGGCGGCCGGCGACTCCGGCTCCGACGACTGCGAAACCAGCGCCTCCCTCGCTGTCGACGACCCGGCGAGCCAGCCCTACGTGACGGGCGTAGGCGGCACCTCGATGACCTCCATCACCGGTCCGACACAAGTCGTCTGGAACGACGGCGGCAGCAACGGCGCCGGCGGTGGCGGCATCTCGATCTCGCACACGATGCCCTCATACCAGTCGGGCGCTCCGTCCTCGCTGAACGTCATCAACTCGAACTCCTCCGGTTCGCCTTGCCGGGCGGCTAGCGGGACCTACTGTCGTGAGGTGCCTGACGTGTCGGCGAGCGCCGACGAGAACCACGGCTACGTCGTCTACTACGACGGGTCCTGGACCTCCGTGGGCGGCACCAGCGGCGCGGCGCCAACGTGGGCAGGCTTCACCGCGCTCGCCGACGCCTCGAGCTACTGCGAGGGCACGCCGATCGGCTTCGCCAACCCCGTCCTCTACGACGCGGCGGCGTCGAACTATTCGGGGAACTTCGACGACATCACGTCGGGGAACAACGACTACAACGGCACCACGCTTTACCCGGCCGGCACTGCCTTCGACATGGCCTCCGGGCTCGGCACGCCCCAGGGCGCTCCGCTGGCCCAGGCGGTGTGCGGCGGCGGCACGACCACCAACACCGTGACCGTCACCAGTCCGGGCAACCAGACCACCACCGTCGGGACGGCCGTGAGCCTTCAGATGTCGGCCTCCGACTCGGCCAGCGGCCAGAGCTTCACATGGTCGGCGACGGGGCTCCCGGTGGGGCTCTCGATCAACTCCTCGTCCGGCCTCATCTCCGGTACGCCGACTACGGCCGGGACCTCGTCGGTCACCGTGACGGCGCAGGACACGACCGGAGCGAGCGGGTCAGCAAGCTTTACCTGGACGGTGAACACGCCAACCACCAACACCGTGACCGTCACCAGTCCGGGCAACCAGACCACCACCGTCGGGACGGCCGTGAGCCTTCCGATGTCGGCCTCCGACTCGGCCAGCGGCCAGAGCTTCACATGGTCGGCGACGGGCCTCCCGGTGGGGCTCTCGATCAACTCCTCGTCCGGCCTCATCTCCGGTACGCCAACTACGGCCGGGACCTCGTCGGTCACCGTGACGGCGCAGGACACGACCGGAGCGAGCGGGTCAGCAAGCTTTACCTGGACGGTGAACACGCAACACAGCTGCACCGCCTCACAATTGCTCCGCAACCCCGGCTTCGAGAGCGGGAACATCGATTGGACGGCGACGCCCGATGTGATCCTGAACAACCTGGAAGCCGATTACTACGAGGTCGCCGAGGCTGGATCGTGGTTTGCCTGGCTCGACGGGTACGGCATACCGCACACCGACACTCTGGCGCAGACCGTCACCGTGCCGAGCGGCTGCACGAACTACGTCCTGAGCTACTACCAGCACATCGACACGAGCGAGATAGCGTCGCGGTGCAACGGCTGCGACACGCTGAAGCTGCAGGTTCTCAACAGCTCCGGCTCGGTCCTGGCGACGCTCTCCACCTACACCAACCTCAACGCCGCGCGGGGCTACCACCTGATCTCGGTCAACATGGGTGCCTACGCTGGCCAGAAGATCACGATCAAATGGACCGGGATCGAGACCGACAAGGGCCGCGGGACCACAGACTTCTTAATCGACACGACCGCATTCAACGTGTCAAACGGTGGTGCGCTCCGTCAATGCCTGCACTTCTTGTGTCTCGACCACGACCCGCTAGCCTGGACTCCCATGCAGCACCCGCTGCAAGTTCACCTATTCGCTGCTTTCCTGGGTCCCTCTGCCGGCTTCGTTAGGCGGGTTGACTGAAGTGATGCTCCGAAACCCTCGCTTCGTAGGAGGGGGACTGTCGGTGTGGCGAATAGAGCTACCGTGATTGGTAGGCGCGCAGCTGGACCGCGACCTCACCGAACAGCACCGCCAGTGTGCTTACGGGGTCGATCGCCCCTCCGACACGCACGTTTACGACACGCGAGAGATCTGCGGTCGCGTGGACAGTCTGATTCCGAGGGTCGTATCTCAGGCTGACACCGAGGTGCGCGTAGACCATCGCTCGCTCTGTCGGGTCCGCCGACTCGAGCACGGATACCAAGCCGCGGAGCGCGGAGAGCAGGGCACGAATCTCCGCGGCGCCGGCTGGTCGAAGGTTGCGGCGGTAGGTGAGCTGACGCTCTGTCGACAGTGCGGCGATTCGGGGGTTGAGTACCTCGACATCGCCACCGGCCTCAATGGCGGCGACGAGTCGAGCCAGTTTGCCGTTGGTGTCGGAGAGCCTCTGTTTCAGGTCGCTCACATCGCAATCCGGGGGAGCAACGTCAGCCAACGCCTCTGGCGTCGCCAACGACGCCAGCCACCGAGTGGATCGAAGCCAGGGTTCCTGCCGGGCCCCGGTGACGTCACGACCGCCACGCCATCTCGCTGACGACGCGGACCGCTAGAGATCCGGTTGCCGCAGCTTGGCTGAGGCGAGCAGTTTAAGTCGAGTGAGATCGTCGGAACCGCCGAGCACCATCAAGCGGTCCCCGGCACAGATAACCGTGTCGCCGGTCGGTCGGATCACCTCGCGGCCACGTTCGATCGCGGTGACGAGGACACCTTGAGGGATCGCCGCTGCGCGCAGCGATGCTCCAACGATTGGTGAGCTCTCCGCAACGACGACGTCGAGCGTGCCGCTCGGCCCGCTCACCTCGGAGACGCGACGCAGACTGGCCTGCAGGCTCCGCCGGTAGCTGGCGATGAGATCCGAGGTTGCGATCGTGCCGATGACTCGTCGTTCGTCATCGACCACAGCCACCCAGGCTTGCGGGGTGGACGTCAGGGTGTCGAGGACGACGTCTAAGTGCACCGCTTGGTGGATCGGCAGGAAGCTGGTATCTACCAGAGTGGCGAGGGCGGGTTCGTCCGGCTGCGCGCTCGCCCTCCGTAGCGCCGCGAGCGTCACGATGCCCACGTAGCGTTCCTCTGCATCGACGAACGGTGCTGCCTCGACCCCGCTAGCTTCCAGCCTGCTTTGTGCAGTGGCGAGGTCGAGCGACTCTGAGACGACACAACGAGGCGCTGCCATCGCCTCGGAAGCAGCAGCGGCACCGAGTAACGGGAGACCGGTCAGGATGCGATGCGCAGGCGACTCTGATCGGCTCCGCAGCTGGCTCCGGTAGATGGTGTCGTCGCTCCGTCGGATGATGAGGGTTGCCAGCCCCACGGCTACCATCGCCGGCACGATGAGGGTGAGCGTGCCCGTCATCTCGGCGACCATGAGCATGACGGCGAGGGGCGCCCGGGAGATGCTCCCGAAGCACGACATCATCCCGACGATGACGTACGGAGCTGGGTTGTGGCCGAGGCTCGGAACAATGGGCTCCAGCAAACGCCAGACAGCAGCGCCCACGAACGCACCGATCACCATGCCCGGGCCGAAGATGCCCCCTGAGCCGCCTGAGCCGATGGAGAGTCCGGTCGTGGCGATCCGCGCGAACGGCAGGACGAGCACGATCCAGAGCGGTATGTGCAGGAGCTGCAGCCCGAAGCTCTCTTGTATCCATCCGTAACCCGTCCCGAGCACCTCCGGGATCGCCAGTGCGATGCAGCCGACGACGAGGCCGCCGAGGGCTGGCCGCACCCATCGCGGGATGGGAAGGCGACCGAAAAGATCCGCGATGCCGTAGAAACCCTTCGCGTACAACAGCCCGATCAACCCGCCGAGGATGCCGATGAGGCCGAACCAGAGGAGCTGTCGGGCGTCGGTCAACCGGTAGCTCTCGACGTTGCCGAACAGCGGGCTGAAGCCCTCGATGGAGCCGAAGACCACGTAGCCGACGATGGAGGCGATGAAGGAGGGCAGGAGCGCCTCGACCTCGAAGTCGTCCCGGTACATGATCTCGGTGGCGAGGACTGCACCCCCGAGGGGAGCACCGAAGATCGAGCCGATGCCGGAACCGATCCCGCTCGCCACAGCGATGCGGGCGTCTGATGGGCTGAGGTCGAAGAGGCGGGCGAGAAACGATCCGAAGCCCGCACTGATCTGGCCCGTCGGTCCCTCTCGTCCCCCCGAGCCACCTGAGCCGATCGTGAGGGCGGAGGCGACGATCTTGACGGCGACAGCCCGTAGGCGGATGCCGCGAGGGTTGTGGTGCACGGCCGAGATGGCGGCATCGGTGCCGTGTCCCTCGGCTTCGGGTGCGACCCCGAAGACGAGGATCGCTCCCGCCAGGGCTCCGACGCATGCCACGAGCGGGATCGCCCAGGGTCGGGCGAAATGCGCCGAGGCATGTTGGCTTCCCTCGCCGACCGGTGTGGGAACGGTGTAACCGGCGATCACTCCGAGGAACAGGTGGGTTGCCGCCCGGAGTGCCTCGTAGAACACGACGGCGCCAAGGCCGGCGGTGATGCCGATGAGGGCGCCGAGCACGAGCCATTTGCGACCGTAGGACGCCGTTGCGAGCCAACGGGCCGCCCGAGCCTGCAGCGAGCGCATGGGCGCTCGCCATCGGGGCGTCAAGGTGAGGATGCCACGGCCCACTTACAAGTCCCACCCCGTCGTCCAGTCTTGTTCCGGCACCTCACCGGCAGCCGAGGCGAGCCGACCGAGCGCGTGCACGAGGACGGCCTGCTCCTCGAGGGGGATGTCGTTCATGATGCGTCCGATCTCCCGCCGGCGACGATCGGTGACGGCATCGACCAGGGACCGGCCCTTCGCCGTCAGCGCCACCCGGAGGTGGCGCCGATCGCCTCGCTCGGTCCTGCGGCGAATCAGGTCCTTTCGCACGAGCCGGTCGCACATCCGGGTGGCCGTCGCTGGCGTGACCCCCACCGCCTCGGCGAGCCCTGCAAGGTTCTGAGGTCCGCGGGAGGCCAGCACGACGAGCGTCCGGTACTGGGTGAGAGTGACCTCCTCGGCGACATCGGCCAGAGACCGTGCAGCCACCGCCACGAGGACCCGGCTCGCCGACAGCACGGCATCGACCACCGAGTCGGGCGTGTCGCCTGGAGCGGATGATTGACCATTCATACACTAATCATTGTATATGCTAATGACTGTCGCAAGACGGTCCCGGGAATCAGTCGCGGCCTGGACACGAGTCCGGAGAGCCGACCGCCCGTCGCCGTTCTCATCGAGCTTCCTTCCGGCATCGTGCTGGATGCCTTCGAGCAGGTAGCGGAGGCCGACGGCGACCTGGGGCGAAGTCGTGTAGGCGGCGAGCCGCTTGGCAACGTCAGCTAACGCCTCCGGCGTCGCCAACGACGCCAGCCAGCTGTCCAGCCGCCCGACGATTGTGTCTTCGCGGACGTAGACGGTCGGCGGATGCGTGCAACCCGGTGGGAGAGCGCGAGCCTTCCCGTCGCAGCGGTAGAGGATTCGCCCGCCGGACCGAGCGGAACCCTGCATACGACGGTCGCACAGTCCGCACTGCAACACGCCGCGTAGAAGGTAGGGATGAGGACAGTTTCGGGAGTGGCTCCGTCCGTGACTTCGTGCGGCAAGGCGCTCGGCGACCGCTTAGGACTCAAGGAGGCTGAAGTCGATTCGGGTGGTGTCCGTAGACGGCCCTTGGCTGACTGGCAGTCATGCACCGCTAGCGGAGCGTCGCCGGCCGGGTGGCGGCTGAGACGGTCACGGCGCTCTTCGGCGAGCCCCAGCCGGTGGAGCTCGCGCCGATGAACGGAGAGTCCCAGATCCGCCGGGTCTTGGTCAGCTCAGCCAATGGACCCAGTCCTGCTGCTCGTCCGGCGGCTCGGCGAGGAGGTTCTCGAGTGCCAGAACGAGGTCTCGAGGGTAGCTGCTCCGGGCGCGGTGAAACCGACGCGGCGACGTGAAGATGACGCCGCGATGACGCTCACCGGTGCTGGCCCAGATGCGCACGATACGGTCGAAGTCCTTGACGTTCTCGGTGACTAGGGCCCGATCGTCGGCGGTGGCAGCCCGGAGGAGATCCTCGTCAGGCAACGCAGCCAACCTCGCGTCTTCCGCCGCCGCGAGCGCGTCGTAACCGTCTTGGCGCAGCTGCTCGGCCGCCCTGGGAGAGTGGTGGGCATCGAGGAGCAGCCTCATCCGGCAAGCAGCTGCTGACGCCGTCGCCAGAGAGCTTCGGCCCCCTCTGCAGCTGCGGCGTTGGCAGCGATCTCCTCGTTTATCTCCTCTGGGAAGGCCGCGTAGTAATCGAGGGCGGCCGTGACGTCCTCGGATGAAAGGCCGAATAGATCAACTGCTCTCGCAACGCGCTCGGAAACCGGGACGTCACCGCCGACCATGCCGGCGACCACCTCCCAGATGTCGGGACCGCCGAGCAGCCCAGCACGCCTGCCAGTGGCACCGTCGCGAAAGACGATGAGGGGGTGGCGCCGCAACCTGAGGCCCTCTTCAATCAGCTCCTCAGCAAGTGCTGACGACGAGAGCTTTCGAGCGGCGGCTTCGCTCTTCAGACGCTCGAGGGCATCTTGACTCCGGAAGCGGATCGAAAGTGGATGCGGCATGACTACAGTGTAGTCGTAACCAACCGAAGGGCTCGGTGGTTGGCCTCCGAGACATGACCAGATCAGGAAGCCAGCGACCAGCGGGTTTGCTGTGTCGTATTGCTACAAGTCCCCCCTCCGACACCGCTTCTGAGCTGGGAAGATAGCTCAACGAGGTCGTAGCGCCCAGGCGCAGTCCTCAGGGTATGCAACCCGAATTGCAACCCGGAGCGGGCGTTACCAAGAGGGTCCGCGTGCGCCATGCTGGACCAAGAGACCGCGCGGATAGGCAAGCCGGCCAACGCTCCGCCCGATTTCACCGACGGAGGGTTTCCGTTGGCGAGCCAGGGCTTCTCATGTAGCTCGCGAACCCTTCGAGGGTTTCGGTCCTCGCGCCATCGGACCGGACCGCACTAGAGCAAGTGGGCTACTCACGCGTGATGTTGACCTCGGTCGGGTTGGCAAGCATGTCGAACACTGCCGAATACTTCGCTCCTGCGGCGATCAGGGCGTCCTTCTGTTCGTCGTTGCAGTCAGCGTCGACGTTGAACGTGATTCTTACGTTGCTGAAGCCCTTGCGGACGTCGGGATCGACGCCCAGCACCCCGCGGACGTCAATGTCGGCGCTCACCTCCGATGTCACCGAGTTGAGCTTGATGTTGCGTACGGCCGCCCCGGTGGCGATGCCCGCGGTGATGCACGCGGCCAACGCGTGGAGCACGTACTCCTGCGGCGTGGGTCCGTGGCCGTGGCCCAGGGTCGGGTGGTCGGCGGTGTAAGTGAATTCATCAACGTGGAGGTGGTCACCGCCCATGCCGTGCCACTCGTGGATCGAGGATTGGCTGGCCGTTCCGTTGATCCACTCGTTCTTTGCGGAGAACCGGAACTGGGCAAGTTCGGCATTCTCTCGCACCTTGGCGATCGCCCCGAACATCTTGTCGCACGGGACCCCGTTGACTTCTTGGACCACTGCTTCAGCCACGGCTGCCTCACTCTCAGCCCGGTCGCGGTGGCCGGAGACGCTAACCGTATCCCTCGCGTGGATGAAATGTCCTCACGCCGACCGGCACGAAAGACTAGGGAGACGGTAGGGTTCGCGATCGTCGACGGGAGGGGCGGCGGTGTCTTGGGAGATGGTTGATGAGGGGTGGGGTCGACGCGTCGTCGACTTCTCGACGCTGAGCGAGCCGTCGGCGTCTCGGGAGTACGTGGCGGTGCACCATCGTCTCGGGATCCGGGAGGGCGACCGGGTCCTCGACGTCGCCTGCGGCTCGGGCCTGGCGATGGAACTGGCCACGATGCGGGGGGCAGTGTGTGCAGGGATCGACGCCTCACCCCGGCTGGTGGCGGTCGCGAGTGACCGCAATCCCGACGCCGACGTCCGAGTCGGTGACATGCAGCAGCTTCCGTGGGACGACGAGTCCTTCGATGTGGTGACCAGCTTCCGTGGCATCTGGGGCACGACTCCGGGCGCCATCGACGAGGCCCGCCGAGTCCTGGTGACCGGCGGCCGGGTGGCCATCACGGTGTGGGGCAACGTCGGCAAGTCGCCCGGGGCGTGGATGCTGGCGCCGTTCCTCTGGGCGACCGACGACAAGGTCCAGCACCAGGCCGACATGGTGGCCCTCGGTCGACCCGGGATCGGCGAGGCGTTCCTGGCCGAGCGCGGGTTCGAGGTCGAGGAGCGGTTCGAGATCCCCTTCGCTTTCGAGTTCCCGGATCCGGAGACCTACGCCCGAGGACTCGCGGCCACCGGACCGGCTTACGAATCGATTCAGAGCATCGGGGAGGCCGAGTTCATCAGGCGGGCGTCCGAGCTGGCCGCGGAGCACGTCCGTGACGGGCTGCCGCTGCGCGGCCGCATCCAGGTCTTCGGCTACGTGGGCACCAAGCCGTGATCGATCACGGTCGCACGGCGAGGTGCCGCGCGAGGTGGTCGGCTAGTTCGCGGGTGTCGTCGGCTGCACCATGGATGAAGCTCGAGCGCCGACGACGCAGGAACGTGCTGCCTAGGAAGTAGACGCCGGGCGCGTCGACCACCCCACCGTCGTGGCGCAGCCGGCCGGTCGGGTCGAACACGGGAAGGTCGACCCACGACAGGTCGGGATGGAAGCCGGTGGCCCAGACGATGCTCCCGATCTCGCCACGACGCAGGTCGAGCGTCAGCGGCGTGCCGGGCGCGATCCGGGTGGGTTCGAACCGCTCCGCCGGCCCGACCTCGCCGTCGAGGCCGTGGATCATGATCCATCCGTCGATGTCGTCGAGCAACCGGCCGAGCTTCTGGTCGGCGAGGGCACAGTGGTTGCGGAGCCCACCAGAGAACAGGGCCGACCCGTCGCGGATCGCGCCAAGCCGGCCGCGCAGCTGCACCCCGGCGTCGACGAGGCAGTTGAGGTCGAGGGTCCGCCGCTCAGGGGAGCCGATCAGCTGAGGTGAGGCCACCTTGCGCGCCTTGAGGATCTCCTCGACCTCGTCGTAGCGCTCATCGAGGCGACCGATGGCGTCCATCCAGTGCTGAATGTCGCGGCCCCGGTAGGTGCGCGGTAGACGCACGTGCTCACCAACCGAGAGGGTGACGGCCCGACCCGAGCGCTGGATCTCCTCGGCGAGCTGTATCCCGGTCGCCGCGGCGCCGACCACCAGCACCCCTGCGTCGGGGAGCTGGTCGGGGTTTCGGTAATCGAGGGGGTTCACTGACTCGACTACGTCGGGTACACCTTCGGCGAACGGGGGGATGCTCGGCAGGTTGCTGGCACCTCCGGCCAGCACCACGCACCGGCAGCGCCACGGGCCGTGGTCGGTGGCGACCTCGTACCCGTCCCCGGCCGAGCCGACTGCGCGTACCGCGCTGACGGTGGTGCGGCGGTAGACCGGGGTATCGATTTCGTTGGCGTATCGGTCGATGAATTCGACGAGCTGGCTGCCGGTCATGAATCCGTCGGGATCGTCGCCCTCGTAGCTGAGCCCCGGGAGGCTGGTCTGCCAATTCGGGGTCAGCAGGGTGAACGAATCCCAACGTTGGCTCCGCCACGAATCGGCCACGTCCCCCTTCTCGAGAACTACGTGATCGATGCCCAGAACGGACAGCCGTTTGCTCATGGCGAGTCCGCTGTGGCCGCCGCCAACGACGACCGTGTTGGTGGACCGAGAGCCCGACATCGGCCGAGTCTTCCAGAAGCACGCGACGCGGGCATCATGGGGTCTGGCGAGCTAGCGGCGTGCGCCTCGGCGCGAGGGAACTGCTGGTGCGGCGCGGCCTCAGGAGTGCCTTGCTGTTCGCTGCTGCGGCGGCCTCCATAGTCTGGGAAGTCTGGCCAGGCTCAGCAGCCACGGGTGCCACTTCGGTCGACCGGGTCGACACGCTCACCGTGGTGCTCGTACTGGCCGGGCTGGTGCTGGTAGCACGCCCGCTCCTGGGACCAGTCGCCGACAGCCCGATAGCCAGGTTCCTACGTGCCGGCGCATACGTCGGTCTCCTGGCTTTCTTGCCGGCCTGGGCGACCATCGAGCAGTTCATCTTCCAGCGGCCGAGCGGGGATGTCGCTCAGCTCCTGCGTCGTGTCATCGGACCGCAAGAAAGAGCGGGAGTGTGGCCACCTCAGGTCATACTCCTGGTCCTCGCGGGCCTTTACGCCGCCGTCATCGTTTGGGCGACCTCGCGGCGGGCGCGAGTCGCACCCGCCACCCTCGTCATCGGCACCGGCACCGGGCTCGTTCTCGGCCTCGTCATGTACTTGGTGGCTCCTCTCGGGCTCAGCAAAGTCGCCACGAATCCGTGGCTGCCGGGTTCCGACATCGACCCATTGGTGGTTCTCGCCTGGATCCTTGTGTTGGTTCGGCCCAATCGCAGCGGCTGCTCTTGCCGGCCAGCGGTACGCGGCTTCGAGCGCCTCGTCTCCATCTGCCGGCGACCGGGCACGCCAGCTTGTAGCAGCCGGTCTCCTCGCGAACCTTGTCGGTGCGCTGTTGGTCAACACTCTCGGGACCAGCACCATCGCCCTGCTGACTAAGGAGTCGTGGCTGCGACACTGGCTCTACCACGGTTCGCACCTCCTGTTCGGCGTGGCCGGGCTGGAACCGGTCTTGCGAGGTGACCCCGGCGCCATTACGTACAGCCACGAGATCACCGCCGTGTTGGATGCGGGTGGCCTGTTGCTCGCCCTCTTCGGCTTCCTCGTGATCTCGGCGATTGACAGTGCACTCATGGGGGTGCTCGTGTGGAGCGAGCTCGACACGGGGCCGGGTAACCCACGGCGAGGCGGGGGTGACCCACCGAAACCCGACCCCGCTCCTCACCCGTCCGGCGGCGCGGGGCTGGACGCCGCGACCGATGACGTCAGCTCAGTTCTCGCCTTGTCTCACCTTCAGGAACCGGACCCGGGTGTCGAGCACGACCGAGTGCTCGTCAGCATCGACTGACACGACTAGCTCGATCCGGGCGTCGCGGCGCAGGGCGTCGAGCTCCGACAACATCGCTCCCCAAGCGCCTCTGTTCCTGAATCCTCACGGCCCGGATCAGCGAGCAGGGATCGCCGAAGTGCTGAGCCGGGTCCACGACAGCCAGCCAGCGTTTGGCGCGTGACATCATGTTCCGGTGGCACAATCCGACGTCCGCAACCTCAACACTGTGTTGTCAGGCATCTCGGAGCACTGGTCACCTCGAACGATCGCTGTGGTTAACGACTACGACGTGCGAGTCGTCAAGGTTCGTGGCGAGTTCGCTCGGCACTCTCACCCAGAGACCGACGAGTTCTTCCTGGTACTGTCCGGTTGCCTCACCATCGGGATGGACGACGGAGCGGTGAAGTTGGAGCCGGGCGACACCTTTGTCGTGCCTCGCGGGAAGGCCCACCAGCCTCAGAGTGAAGCCGAGGCCACCTTGCTGCTCTTCGAACCGAGCACGACTATCAATACCGGCGACACACCAAGTTCGCTCACGGCTCGCAGAACAGTCGTTTAGCTCCTCCTAGTGGCACCAGTCGCAGATCCTCGAAGTCGGTCCTCCGACACCGCTTCTGAACTGGGATTACTCGGATGACGCACCCCCCGGTGGGCGGGGTGGCAGCCATCGGCTAGACAGGATTCGTGCCAGCAACGCGCATCATGCCGTTCGAGGCCGAGCACGTGCCCGGAGCCGCCAAGCTGCTGGCCAAGCGGCATGCGGCACACCGCTTTGCCGAACCTTTGCTCCCTGCGATCGAGGACTTCGAGCCTTACGTCGCGGCTGAGCTAGAAGATGGCGGGAGCGGCGCCGTGGCGCTGCGCGAAGACGAGGTCGTCGGATACCTCGTCGGCAAGTGCGAGGAGAGCCCACTCGGCCGAGCGCTGAGGAGTGGACATGCCGGGCACGCCGCCACCGAGCCAGAGATCACTCGCGATCTGTACGCAGTCGCGGCCGAGCGTTGGGTGAACGAGGGCTTGGTGCGCCACAACGTCTTCGTCCCGAAGCTGGACGATCTCATCGAACCGTGGTTCTGCCTCAGCTTCGGCGGCTCTGCCATCCAGGCCTTGCTGGCGGTGCCCGAGCGGGCGACCTGCGACCAAGCGGCGGGCATCCGGCCGAGTACTCCCGCCGACCTCGTCGACGCAGCGCGACTGCATGCCGTCCAAGAGGAGCACCTCACCCGGTCGGCGAGCTTCAACGGCTTCAGCCTGTCGAGTCAATTCCAACTCGAGGACGAGTGGGGCGATACCTGGACCAATGAGTCCTTCACTCATTTCGTCGCCGAGCGGGACGGACGGATCGTCGGTCACGCCTTGTTGTACCGGCGACCGCCCGACATGCGAGTGCCGCAACGAAGCATCGATCTCGCGGGCTGCACGACCGATCTCGAGGTCCGGGGTACCGGGCTCGGGGTCGCGCTCACGAACTACGTCATCGGCTGGGCGGCGGAGAACGGTTTCAAGACGATGTCGACGGACTGGCGCTTAACCAACCTCGTCGCGTCGCGCTTCTGGCCGGCCCGCGGTTTTCGGGCTGCATTCATCCGTGTCTACCGGTCGATCCCCTGACGTCACTTAGGGTGCGGCCCCGACTACGTCCGGGCATTCATGACAGATCAGTGTTGGCGGTGGGGCGCAAATCACAACCAGTCGCAGATTCGCGACATCGGCCCTCCGACACGCAGCTGTGAGCTGCTCTTTTCTCACGAAACATCATTCAACTGCCTGGGTGACGCCGTGGGCGACACCTTCGACGCAAGGCTGCGGGTGCGGTAGCCCTCCCTCGCTCGGCTCAGGCGTGTCGCCTGGATGGCCGGCGCCGTGCCAGCGGCCTTTGGCGAGGCTTGCGGGCGCCTTCGGTGGACGGCCTCCCGACGTTCACGACCTGGACGGGCAGGTCACCGGCGGCCCCAAGGATCTTGGCGACGGTTGACTTCCTCGAGGCGCGTGAGAACCGGGAGCGGTGCCCGGACCCGATCACGAGCTGGGAGGCGCCGGCCGTGCGCGCTGCCTCGATCAGTCCAGAGGCGATGTCGTCCGCCCTCAACTCCAGCAACGTCCCCTGCAGCTCACCCAGGAGTCGCCGGTCCTCATCGAGTCGCCCGATAGGCGGCCGCCCGAGATTGTCGCCGTCACGGACGTGCACGCCGATGACCGGCGCATTCGACAGCTCGGCGAGTTGGGCGGCATAGCGGATGAGCCATTCGTCGGCGGACGACCCTTCGAGGCCGACGAAGACGCAGTCGCATGGCTGGGGCAGGACGACACCATGGGCCTGCAGGAACGCATCGACCGGATCGGCCACCGAGTCGTCAAGCCAGAGCCGGACCACCTCCTGCAGGGCGGCGAGATTGGCGAAGCGGTAGTAGCTCGAGAGAGCCGCGTCCACGCGTTCCTCAGGAAAGACGAGACCCTCGGCCAGTCGATGCCGCAGCGCCGAAGGCGCAAGGTCGACGAGCTTGATCTCACCGGCCCGCACGAAGACGTCCGGAACGGGCTCGGCCGGGTGAACGCCCGTGAGGCGGGAGACGAGGTTGGCGAGCGAGTCGATGTTGGCGACGTTGAGGGTCGTGAAGACGTCGATGCCGTTCGCAAGGAGCTCGTCGACGTCCTCCCAGCGTTTCTCGTGGCCCTCGCCCAGGACGTTGGCGTGGGCGAGTTCGTCCACGAGCGCCAGGTCCGGATGCCGGGCGAGAACCGCGGCGACGTCCAGCTCCTCGAAGGTCCCTCCGCGGTAACTGACGGTCCTGGCCGGAAGCAGCTCCAGGCCGGTCACTTGGGCGGCGGTTGCCTCGCGTCCGTGGCGCTCCCAGTAGGCGACAACGACGTCAGTTCCGGCCCGCTGGCGGGCGCGCCCGTCCCGCAACATCGCGTACGTCTTCCCCACACCCGGGGCGATCCCGACGTAGGTGCGCAACGTGCCGGTGCTCATGCGCGACTCCATGCCTACCTGTATAGAAGGCGATCTGCTCCGCGTCCACGCGCCCGCCACGCCGGATTCGCCCGCGGCGCCAAGGACTGCGCAGGCGTCCTCCGCCGCACTCTGCCATAGCTCGTAGGGACGGCGGCCCGCGAGGGCGAACCTCCGGCTTGACCGCCAGCCCGAACGCCGATCCGCTGTCCGCAGCGAGCGATAACCTCCCGAAGCAGCCGTGCCGATACAAGCGCCGACATCCACACGGTGCTGGCTCGGAAACGGATCGGCGCGGGCTCCGTCCACCACCGACAAGGAGCAGATCGAAATGACCCTCTTCCAAAAGGCCCATGACATACTCGAGGCCAAGGCCAACAAGGCGCTAGACGCTGCCGAAAGGCCGGACGAGATGATCGATCTCTCCTACGAGAAGATGCTCGACCAGCTCACTCAGGTCCGCCGGTCGCTAGTGGACATCGCCGCGTCGCGCAAGCAGATCGAGTTGCAGGAACAACAGCTCCAGCACTCGGTGAACCACCTCCGGGATCAGGCCAAAGAGGCGATTGTCCAGGGAAAGGACGATCTCTCGAAGGAGGCTCTCTCCCGCAAGGCCGCCGCCCAGGCCCAGATCGACGCCATGGAGCCTCAGCGCGAACAGCTTGCCGAGCAGGAACAGAAGCTCGAGCAGACCCTCGACGCTCTGCAGAAGAAGGTAAACGACTTCCGGACCCAGAAGGAGGTGATGAAGGCGCAGTACACAGCGGCGAAGGCCGTTAGCTCTGTGGACGAGAACGCCGCGGGCATCTCGGATGCCGTCAGCGACTCCGGGGAAATGCTCCAACGTGCCCAGGACAAGATCGCCGCGATGCAGGCCCACGCCGGCGCTGTCGACGAGCTACTCCAGTCCGGAGTGCTCGAGGACGTTGGAGGCGGCACCGACGACATCCAGAAGGACCTCGACGAAGCCGGGTCGGCCGCCGAGGTGGACAAGGAGTTCGCCGCCCTCAAGGCCGAGATCGGCTCGGGCTCACCGGCGCCGCCGGAGCTGGCTACGAGCTGACCTGGAGCCGACGCTCGATCTCACCTCAGGTAGTGCTCCTCACCCTGACGCGCCCTATTGGCGACCCCGACCACCGGGAGGCGGCGCCGGTCGCGCAGTGCCGGCTTGCCGCCCGTGAAGACCTGGAGACCAGGACGACCGCCGGCTACTGGTACCACGAGCGCCAGCGATACGCCCACTCGGCTACTTCCGATCCCCGGTTCCAGGACGGCTGATCGACCGCTGCGCGTGGCTCACCGAGGCCACTGCCCAGCCGACACCGGCGGCTACCAGTGGCCTCGGTGGACGACGTCGTCGAACGGGCGGCGGTCGGGGTGGGCGATCGGCTTCAGGGGCCGGTCGGCCGGATAGCCCAGGGCCAGCATGTAGGCGCAGAGCCGGTCCTCCGGTATGCCGAGAATGCGCCGGCAGGCATCCTGGTCGCCGATGGCCGAGTGGCCTGAACCGACGCCCAGATCGGTGGCGGCCAGCATCATCGCCATGGTCGCCTGGCCCAGGTCGTACTGGTCGATGGTGAGATAGCGCTCCTCTTCCGGCTGCCGAAGAGTCATCACCACCGCCGCGGCCGCTCCGGCGAGATGCCGGGCTCCCATCCACACCGTGGTGAGCTCCTGTAGCCGGGAGCGGTCGGTCACCAGCACGAAGTCCCAAGGCTGCCGATTGGACGCCGATGGTGATCGCCAGCCGGCTTCGAGGATCCGGTCGAGGTCGCTGGCCGCGATTGGCCGGTCCAGGTAGGTACGGACGTTACGGCGTGCCCTGATGGCGTCCCATGTCTCCATGACCCCAAACTACGTGACCAACATCGTCTCGGTGTTCGTGGCGCAGTGCCCGGACCATCGACGCCCCGCGTGACGAAACGGGGCTCGCTCGCCAGCGCCATCGCCGCTCTCGGACCTGGCTCGCGGGCCGGTTGGCGGAGCGCCCGGGGACCACGTCGAGGAGGTGTGTCGAGCCGGCTCCGACGTCGACGATCGAGGTGCACTAGCGCTGGGTGCGCCAGGTCCTTCACGACAAAAGAGCATCTCGTCGAGCCGAGTGCGCTCACCTCGCCTATGCGTTCGTCATCGGCCTCGAGGAGGGTTTTGCCGTAGGCGATCACGGCGTCATTGACGCTGTGCCCTCCGAGCTCTCTCCCGCCGTCGTTGACACAGCGCGCCCCTTCCGGGGTCGGTGCGCTCGACGAGTCGGGAATTCGGAAGCGTTGGGGCGAGCACGTCCCTAGCGTCACTCTTCGGCACTCAGGACTGCAGTGAATTGAGCACTGTCGTAAACGTCCGAACGACGGACACGCAAGCGCCCGCCTTGCGTATCGTCGTCGCCGTGAGCGTTACTTCGGGTTCAAAATGGGCATGGGTGACCGGGGCAACTCGTGGTGTCGGCCGGGGTATAGCGATCGCTTTGGGCGCGTCCGGATGGACGGTTTGGGTGACGGGGCGGTCCGGTAAGGACGGCGGCTTCGTGTCGCCCTTTCCGGGAACCGTCGAGGAAACTGCGGCGGCCGTCGACACCGCCGGCGGCACCGGCATTGCCCGCGTCTGTGATCATCGTCGAGACGACGAGGTAGAGGCGGTCGTCGAAGAGATCTCGGCCGCAGGCCGCCTGCGCCTACTCGTCAACAACGTCTGGGCCGGCTACGAGCGCCTCAACGCCGGTGCTTGGGAGGAGTGGAACGCGCCCTTCTGGGATCAACCAGTGGAGTTGTGGGACGCCATGTTCGACGGAGGGATTCGAGCGCACTACGTAACATCGCGACTGTGCGCGCCCTTGCTGCGACGCGACCCCGGTGGTCTCGTGGTGAATATCTCCATGGCTCTCGGCCAATCTCACGTTGCCGGGCAAGGCGTGGCCTACAGCGTGGCGAAAGCGGCTGACGACAGGCTGTCGCTAGCGATGGCGGAGCAACTCGCGGAGAGCGGCGTCGCCGCTGTGTCGCTTCACCCGGGACTCGTGCGAACCGAGGGGGTAATGCAGTTCGCCGAGCACCTCGACCTGACGGGATCCCAGTCGCCAGAAGGAGTCGGGCGCGTCATCGCCAGGCTGTCCGACGACCCCGCCCTGATGTCGATGAGCGGAAGCGCCCTGTCTGTCGCGGAGCTCGCCGAGCGATATCAGATCGATGTCTCCGCCTGAGCTCTGCCCATCCACCGCAGCTCAGTGAGGCCGCCGAGCGATGAGGACGAGGAACGGTCATCGTCAACAGGTGATGCGGGCAGGCAACGCCCAAAAATTCCCTTGATATCTGTTCCGCATCCGGCTGCCCCATGACGCCGGGTCCGTGGACACGGCCTCGCCCCCGCATGCCACATTGCGGAGTGAAGGGCACCCTGATTGTCGAGAGCATCCAGGTCGGCTCGACGCTTCGAGCGCTCCTTGTCGTCCACGAGATTCGACGCTTCGCTACTTCCGACGTCGCCGAGTACCAGCCATCGGTGTGGCGCAAGCTCACGCTCGGACGTCGGGTGTTCCCGAGCCACGCGCTCGCGAAGGTTGCCTGCCCATGGTCGGCACCTCGGCCCTCCTGAAGCTCGAGGTCAGCCTTCGAGGAGTGACACGAGCATGTTGACGGTCGTCCAGTTCCGCGCCGTTCCCGCCTGCATCGGGGTGCGGTGCCGCCCGCCACGGCTCAGCTCCGCCCGCAAGATGCTGCGAGCAAACCCGTCGGGCGTCCACAGGTACAGCGTGCGGCCGACGACGCGCGCGTCGTCCCGGCTCGCCCTCGTGTGAGCGCGATCGACTGCGGCCGTGACCGATGCGGTTGCCCGGCGATCGGGAGCCTCTCGGAGGAACACGGCGTGGAGGCACCTGGGATCCTCCTCGTCGGGGAACGGGTTGCCACGGACGACCTGCCTGAGCTCGCCGCGGCCGACGACCACGACTGCCGGTCGGACAGTTAGCCGCTCCGCGATCGCGACCTCGAGCTTGTCCGCGAGCTCGACGCTGTCTGCGGCAGCGTCGGCCGCTGAAAACAGGACATTGCCGCTCTGGATGTACGTCGTCACGTCGCCGTAACCCAGCGACGCGACTACGTCGCGGAGCTCCGCCATCGACACCTTGTTGCGGCCCAAGACGTTGATCCCGCGTAGCAGGGCGACGTGGGTTCTCACCGGCTCATCCTCTGCGGGCTCATTCAGTAACGCAGGTCAGCGACGACGCCGTAGTGGTCGGACAGCTGCAAGTCGGCGGGCGGACGCACGCCGAGCAGGGCACAGTGCGTCGGGTGACCCGCGCCTCCGAGGCAGGGCCAGGCAGAGAAGATGTAATCGAACCGCCTGTCTGGGTAAAGACCGAGCGCGGCAAGCGGGTTGCGGTTCGACCATGTGTAACCGGCGCTGCCGTCACCTGCCACTTCCCAGGCGTCGTAGAAGACGAGCTCCGGAGCGGCGGTGGCTGAACGCCCGGTGAGCGTTCGTATCTCGTCCGAGTCGGGGTTGGCGTTGAAGTCCCCGCATACGACTATCGGGTAGCGGCGGCTGCTCACCTCCTGGATGAACCGGGCGAGCTCTTTCACCTGTGCCTGGCGGAGGGCACTGCCGTCGAGTTGGTAGTCGAGCATGGTGCTGAACAGCTGGATCGGACCGCGATCGCCGTCCACCACGACGTGCACTGCCTCACCGAAGCCCGAGCCGTCCTCGGCCCGCAGGGGTCGACGGACAGGCTCGGTCATCGGCCAGCGGGAGACGAATCCCACCCCCGAAACCCAATCCTCCTGCTCCCAATCGCCTACGAAGCAGTGATGAGGCAGGCCGAGCGTCTGAGAGACTCGCTCAGGTTGGGTGATCTCACCGTCACGCCAGGCTTCGACCAGGCACACCAAATCGGGGGTGACCTCGAGAAGGGAGTCCTCTATTGCGGCCTGCCGCTCCTTCCATCGGGCGCCATAACGACCCCAGACATTCCACGCGACGAGGCGGACGGTCGACTGCACCAGGGAGCCGTAAGGAGCGTACGGATCGAAGCTCACCCGGCGAGTATGTCATTGCCTGTGGCCTCGCCGTCCGGCCCGTGCCGACCGCGAGCGGGTAGCTTCCCATTACATGGTTCAAGACCTCGAGGACCCCAGACGGCGCGAACCACCAAAGGACGGCCTCGCCGAGCGCGAGATGCTGGAGGCCTGGCTGGAGTTCCACCGCACGACGCTGCTGCTCAAAGCCGAGGGAATCGACGACCACGGGCGGAAGGCTCGCCCCGTCGCTAGCTCGAAGCTCTCCCTCCACGGTCTTGTCCGCCACATGGCAGAGGTTGAACGATCGTGGTTCAGGCGGGTCCTCCAGCGCGAGGTCGGCGCACCGTACATCTGGTGCGACCCCAACGTAGAGGACAGCGAAATGGTCCCCCTCGACGGCGCTGACTGGGACGATGACCTGGCGTCATGGCAGGCGGAGTGCGACGACAGCCGCAGGGCGGCCGCGTCCCACAGCCTCGACGACACCGGCGTCACCCGAAATGGTCAGCCCTGCTCGCTTCGTTGGATCTACGTGCACATGATCGAGGAGTACGCCCGCCACAACGGCCACGCTGACCTCATCCGCGAGCTTGTCGACGGATCAGTCGGCTGCTAGGTCCTCGAGCAGAACTCGCCGGCACACGATGGATCGGGTGCTTACCTTCGCGAGCGGACGACAGCTTCTGCGGCCGCCACTTGGATCTGCTCCGGGAGCGCATCGACGGTCGCAGCGGCGAGTAGCGGCGAGTCTGGCGTCAGGACTCGCAAGGTTTCTATGACCGGCTGACCGCTCCTTAGAAAGTCTTAGGCATCTTCAAGCGACAAAGGCGCCCGTGGAAGCCGTCACGGCTGCGTTCCGGCCAAGCCGCTTGGCGGCGAGCAGCCGCGTGTCCGCGGCGGTGAGCACCTCCTGCCAGCCCTTCGCCGGACCGCAGGCAACTCCGAGGCTCACGCTTACGTGGAGGTCCGGCGCGACCGCTGTCCAGTCAATGCCGGAGACATCGTGCCGCAGCCGCCCGGCGAATCCGTCAGCGCCCACCAGGTTGACGCCCGACAAGGCCAGCACGAACTCATCCCCGCCGTAGCGGATGACTAGCTGCCCGCTTCGTGTCTTGCTCGCGAAGAGCTGGGCGATTTGTCGCAGGACGATGTCGCCTATGTCGTGGCCGAACGTATCGTTGATCTCCTTGAAGGAATCGATGTCGGCGATGATGCAGGCCACTTCGGTCTGCCGCGCCGCCTCCTCAGCGAGGAAGCGATCGAGCCGCCGCCGGTTGCCGATGCCGGTAAGGGCGTCTTCTTCAGCCGATCGTGTGGCTTCCGCCGCCTGAGTTTGGAGATTGCTGCGGTCCCGCTCGAGGTCCACCCGTGCCCAGACTTGCTGCACGAGCTGTTGGGTTTGGCCCTGGTGTATCTCCCACATGTGTCTCTTGACCTCACGGGTGTCGGCCAGTGCGCTCTGGAAGTCACCGGCAGCCTCCTCGCAAGCGGCCAACTCCTCGAGCGCCAGCATCAAGTCGTGCTCGTCGTCGCTCTCCTCGACGATCCCCACATCTCGGCGGGCGACCGCAAGGGCTTCCTCCACTCGGCCAGCTAGGCGGAGACATCGGGCCTCGACCCAGGCGAGATCAGCGTGCTCAGTTGCGGGCTTGACCGCGTTCGCCTCGTTCCGGAACCCGTCGAGCACTTGTAGCGCATCTTCCACGCGGCCTAGGTCGCAGAGGACCTCTGCCAGCAGCCGGTAGTTGCCGAGCCGCGGTTCCGCCTCCGCTGACTCCCGGAGCAATCTTCGAGCCATCGCCTCGGCGCGCTCGAGCCTTTCGGTGTCGATTCCCAGTTGGGACTTCTGCTGCTGCTGGGCGGCAAGCAGCAAGGCGTCGACCACGTTGTACAACTCGCGGCAAACCCGCTCGCGGTCACCTAGTCGCTCGGCGGCAGCGAGCGAGAACTCGAACTGCTCAACTGCTCGGTCGTAGTCCAGGTAGTAGTAGCAAAAGACGCCTAGCCGGTTGGTGATCTCCATCCGGAGACGGTCATCGTTGATGGAGTCCAGGCCCAGGATGCTCTTTGTCGCCAGTTCCGAAGCGAGTGAGACGTTGCCAAGCCGGGAGGCGTGGGCCGCACCGAGGCTGGCAGCGTCGATGGCCAGCTCGACGTCGCCGGCCATCTCGAAGAGAGTTGTCGCAGCAGCGGCGTCCTCGCATGCCTCGCGGTCGAGCGACTGGAATGATCGCACTCGGGCCCGGCAGATGAGCAGGCGGGCTCTGTCGATGGGGGCCGTTACCCACTCGAGCGCCCTCGTGATCTCTGGCAGGCATGCCTCGCAAGCAGCAGGGCTCGACGCCAGACGCGTGCGCTCGAGCAACGCGTCGAGGTCGACGTGCGAGCGGACACTCTTGTTCACCTCTCTATGTATCGGCGAAGCGCGAGGTGATCCTGAGAACATGAGGGGTGGACTCGGCTGCCACGATCGTGCCGGCCCACGGAAGTGCCAAACTTCGACAGCCTTGGGGCGACTGCGGGATCGAGGCGGCCACGGCCGTGCCAGGCGACGAGCACAACTGTCGTGGGACCCGTTAATCCCCGTGCCGGACCTACCGGCCTATCCGTGAGGTGCACGTTGAAGTGTGGGCCTGAGTCGTGGTACAAACGAATTTATTGCGACTACCGCCCGTGCGCAGCGCGCCGCCGTCAGCGACCTCACTACTGGCCGGATCGCGGTTGAGGTCACGGGGCTGACCAAACGCTACGGTGGCGTCGTGGCGCTCGCGGGCGTCGATCTGCGGGTTGGCGAGGGCGAGTTCTTCACGTTGCTCGGGCCGTCTGGATCGGGCAAGACAACGCTACTGCGCCTTATCGCAGGCTTCGAGATACCGGATTCTGGCCGGATCGAGCTGGCCGAGTGCGACGTCACGAACATCCCTCCGTATGCCCGCAACGTCAATACCGTCTTCCAGGATTACGCCCTATTCCCACACATGACGGTGTCCGAGAACATCGAGTACGGACTTCGGGTTCGGCGCGTGCCGAAGGCGGAGCGCGGCCGCAGAGCGGCCGCCGCCCTGGAGCGGGTGCGCCTGTCCGGCCTCGGCGAACGCAAGCCGGCGCAGCTGTCGGGCGGGCAGCGCCAGCGCGTCGCGCTCGCGAGGGCCATCGTCAACGAGCCGGAGGTGCTCTTGCTCGACGAGCCGCTCGGCGCCCTCGACCTCAAGCTCCGCCAGGAGATGCAGCTGGAGCTCCAACGAGTACAGCGCGAGGTAGCCATCACGTTCGTCTACGTCACGCACGACCAGGAGGAAGCGCTCTCGATGAGCGACCGCATCGCCGTGCTGAACCAGGGCCGGATCGAGCAGATAGGCACTCCTCTCGAGGTGTACGAACGCCCATTGACGGCCTTCGTGGCTGGTTTCATAGGCATCTCCAACCTGATCGAACGCCACGGGAAGCAGATCACCGTCCGACCCGAGAAGATCAGCCTCCTCCGGGACGGCGAAGCCGTCCCGGAGGGCGTCCGCGTGGAAACGGGTCGTATCCGAGATGTCAGCTATGCGGGCGTTCTCACGCGCTACGTTGTCGAACTCGATGCCGGGGGCGAGTTGGTCGTCGCCCGGCAGAACAACGCTGACTCGGTGATGTTGACCGCTGACCAAGACAAGGCGGTCCGCATCGCGTGGCGCCCCGACCAGGAATACACGATTACGCACGAACAGCAAGCGAATCTGCCCATCGGAGGAAAGTAGGTAACGATGATCGGACGGAAAGCCCTCGGGCGGATGACGCCGAGCGCCGCCATCCTGGCCGTGATAGCGCTGATCGCCGCCGGCTGCGGCAGTAGCACCGCCAGCTCCAGCGGCACCGGCAGCACCCCCGCAGGCGGTGTGCCGACTGCGAACCTGCCCGTGCTGAAGACGATCGGGAAGGGCGAGGGAGCGCTGAACCTGATCGCGTGGGAAGGATATCTACAGCCAGAGTGGGTGGACCCGTTCGAGAAGCAGACCGGTTGCCAGGTCCACGCGACCTATGCCGGCACGTCCGACGAGATGGTCTCGCTCATGAAGAACGGCGGCGGCGGGATTTACGACATGGTCTCCTCGTCTGGCGATGCCGATCTGAGGATCATCTACGCGGGCGATGCTCACCCGGTCAACATCTCGCTGATTCCCAGTTGGAAAGAGTTCTTCCCGGCGTTCCAGTCCCCGGCTTTCAACACCGTCGACGGCGTGCACTACGGCGTTTCCCTGCAGTGGGGGCCGAATGTGCTGATGTACAACGAGAAGGATTTCCCCACCCCTCCAACCTCGTGGAGCGTCATCTACAACCCCAAGTACAAGGGGCAGGTCACCATCCCTGACAACCCGATCCAGATTGCCGATGCTGCCGTCTATCTCAAGTACCACGACCCGGCCTTGGGCATCACCGACCCGTACGAGATGACGCAGCCACAATTCCAAGCTTCTGTCAGCCTGCTGGCTAAGGAGGCCCCGCTGGTCAAGAAGTACTGGGACCTCGCCTCCCAGGAGATCTCGGAGTTCAAGAATGGTGACGCCACCGTCGGCGCCGGCTGGCCCTACCAGGTGAGTGCTCTCAAAGGGATCCACTTTCCCATCGGCTCGGTGATCCCGAAGGAGGGCGCGACCGGATGGGCGGACACTTGGATGCTGGCTGCCAAGGCCCCGCACCCCAACTGCGCCTATATGTGGATGCGCTACATCAGCACGCCGCAGGTCCAGGCCGAGCAAGCAGTCAACTATGGCGAGACACCGGACAACTCCCTTGCTTGCGGCTACATGAACAAGATCCAGGCGGGCTCATGCGACCAGTATCACGCCAACGCTCCCCTCAGCTACTTCAAGGCCATTGAGCTCTGGAAGACTCCGGTCGCGACCTGCGACAATGGCAAGCCCGACTGCGTGCCCTACTCGGAATGGGAGTCGGCCTGGATCACCCAGGTGGTCGGGTAGGGGTGGCGGCATCTGCCGAAGGGGTCACAGGGGCAAGGCTGTCCCGCCTCTCGGTCGCACTGTGGCGCCGTCCCTGGGCGCGGGCCACCCTGATGCTGACGCCTGCGCTTGCGTGGTTCGTGCTGATCTACCTGGCCGCTTTAGCCGTGCTGCTGATAACCGCCTTCTGGGAGATCAACCCCTTCACGACGAACATCGAGCGGATCTGGAACCTGAGCAACTTCACCGAGATTTTCGGGAATTCCGCCTACCGGGACATCATCTTTCGCACTGTCGGGATGGCGGCCGGAGTCACGGTGGTAGACGCCATCGTCGCATTCCCCTTCGCTTACTACATGGCCCGTCTGGCCACACCGCGGATGCGGACCGTGCTGTACGTAGCCATTCTGCTGCCACTGTGGGCCAGCTATCTGGCGCGCGTCTACGCCTGGCTGCTGATCTTCACTCATGACGGCATTCTCAACTGGACGCTCGGCAAGATCGGCCTGCCGAGCGTCAACCTGATCTACACGAACAAGGCCGTCTTCATCGTCTTCTGCTACGTCTGGCTCCCGTTTATGGTGCTTCCGGTGTTCGCTGCCTTGGACCGGATCCCGCCGACACTGATCGAAGCTTCGCAAGATCTCGGCGCTCGCACCTGGCGGACCCTCCGCTCCGTCATCGTGCCGTTCGTCCTCCCGGGTCTCGTCGCTGGCTCCATCTTCACCTTCTCGCTCACGCTCGGCGACTTCATCACGCCGATCCTGGTCGGTGGCACCGGTTCGTACTTCATCGGCAACGTCATCCAGGGGAACGTCGGGATCGCCAACAACGTGCCGTTCGCGGCGGCGATGGCGATGGTGCCGGTCACGATCATGGCCGCATATCTGTTGTTCGCAAGGGCGCTCGGCGCCTTCAAGGCGCTTTAGATGGAATCAAGGGGCCTAAGAATCGGGCTGCGAATCTGGGTGATCGCCGTGTTGCTGTTCCTCTACGTGCCGATCGCGCTGATCATTCTTTACGCATTCAATCGGCCGATCGTGGAGAGCTGGCCGATCTCGAGCCTCACGCTGCACTGGTTCTCTGTGGCTTGGCACGACCCTGATGTCCGAAGTGCGTTCATCCTGTCGCTCAAGGTGGGTCTGCTGGCGACCGGCATCGCTCTGGCGCTCGGATCGGCGGTGGCCTATGCAGTACATCACTTTCAGTTCTTCGGCCGCGAGGCAATCTCGTTCTTCCTCGTGCTCCCCTTGGCTCTGCCCGGGGTTGTTACCGGCGTAGCCCTGAGCTCTTTTTTCTCGTTCAACAGCATCCAGCTGTCTATCTGGACCATCGTGATCGGCCACGCGACGTTCTGCGTCGTCGTCGTTTACAACAACGTCATCGCAAGGCTGCGGAGGGTGCCGGGATCGTTGGCCGAGGCGTCGATGGATCTCGGCGCCCGCGGGTGGCAGACGTTGCGCTTCATCACGCTGCCAATGGTGGCGACGGCTCTGGTGTCCGGCGCCCTGCTCGCATTCGCCCTCTCGTTCGACGAGGTCATCGTCACCGTGTTCACAGCCGGCGCGCAGAGCACGCTGCCGCTGTGGATCTTCGGCGCCATCCGGCTCGGCCAGCAACTGCCCGAGGTGAACGCGGTGGTTGCCATCGTCATCGGCTTGACGATCATCCCGGTCGTGCTGGCAGCTCGGCTGTCCGGCGCCGGATCGGTGACGAGAGCGGTCCAAGCCATGCCGACCGGAGAGCCGGCATATTAAGAGAGCCGCGTCCGGCAGGACACAGTCCTCGTCGCTGCCTTGGCGCGCCGTTGGCACCGCCTGGGCCGCCGAGCAGGCCGATTCAAGGCGTGACAATGACCTTTCCTCGCGCGTGTCCTGCCTCGAGATAAGCGATGGCCTCGGCGCCGGCAGCCAGCGCGTAGGTCCGGTCGATGACGGGCGTGAGCTTGCCAGTCGTCACGAGCTCGGTCAGGACGAGCAGATCTTCCCGGCAGATCTTCGCCACGAAGAACCGCAATCGCTGGCTCACGAACCGTGACACAATCGCGCCCTTCAAGGGCAGCGCGAGCGGCCGGACCCAGTTGCCGTCCGCGCCGCCGACGATCACGAGCGTCCCCTTCGACGTCAGTGCCCTCCGAAGGTCTGACAAGGACCGTTTGCCGACCGCATCGAGGATCAGGTCATACTTCTCGCCTTGGCGGGTGAAGTCCTCCGCGGTGTAGTCGACCACAGAATCGGCCCCGATCGATCGGACCATGTCGACGTTTCTCGTGCTGCACACGCCGGTGACGTTCGCCCCGAGCGCCTTGGCGATCTGCACGGCAAACGTGCCGATGCCTCCGGCCGCCCCGTTGACCAAGACCCGCTGGCCGGACTGAAGTTCTCCTTGATCACGTACCGCCTGGAGGGCCGTGCAGCCGGCCAACGTCACCGTCGCCGCTTGCTCGAACGTCATGTCCGCCGGCTTCAATATCAGGTCCTTCGCCGGGGCGGTTACGTACTCGGCAAGGGAGCCCCCGGCGCACCCGAGCACCTCGTCGCCGGGCCGAAAACCCGTCACGTCCGCGCCGACCCCCTCGACGATGCCGGCGACGTCGACACCAGGAATGGGCCGTTTCGGCCGTCGCAGTCCGTAGACCAGGCGGACGACGTAAGGATGCCCTCTCATGAGGTGCCAGTCGTACGGGTTGACCGAACTCGCCCGCACTTGGATGAGCACCTCGTCGGCGCCGGCAACCGGCGTCTCGAGCTCCCGCAGTTCAAGCTTGTCCGGCCCGCCGTAGTTGGTGCCGACGATGGCTTTCATGGGGACTCCTTTACAGTGGTCCGCACGGCGCAGAGACTTACGCCGTAAACTTATGCTGTAAGTTAGACGTACACCGTAAGCTTGTCAACCCATGGCAAAGCGGAACGACTCCACGCCAGACCCCCGGCCGCCCCTCAGCAGGGACCGAGTGCTCCAAGCCGCCATCGCCCTGGCCGATGATGGCGGGCTCGAGCTGCTCACCATGCGCAGGCTCGGGCAGGAGCTCGGCGTCGAGGCCATGTCGCTCTACAACCACGTTGCGGACAAGGAGGACATCCTCGACGGCATCATCGATCTTGTCCTCAACGAGGTCGATCTGTCTCCGCCTGGTTCTGATTGGGCAGAGGCGATGCGCAAGTGTGCGATCTCGGTCCATGAGGCGCTCCTCCGCCATCCGTGGGCATGCGGTCTCATCCTCTCGCCAACGACCGCCCGCCTCGTCCCTGGGAGAATCCGCTACCTGGAGTCGGTGCTGCGGCGGCTACGGGAGGCGGATTTCTCGGCGGAAGCCGCCTATCACGGGTACCACGCCCTCGACAGCCATATCTTGGGGTTCACGTTGTGGGAGCTCGGTCATTCGATTCCGGGGGACGACGCTGCGGAGGTCGTGGCGAGTATTCTCCGCGACTTCCCCTTCGACGACTACCCGTACATCGCCGAGCATGCCGACCAGCATCGCACCATGTCGAACCTCGACGACGAGGGGGAGTTCGAGTTCGGGCTCGACTTGATCCTCGACGGTCTTGAGCGGATGCGAGGAAGCGGAAGCCGCGAGTAGCGTCGCCAAGGCGCTTCGAGACGCCGATCTGCAACAGGTTTGGAGGCACATGGAGGGCATCTTGCGTCCGGCCACGACGCTCTACACCGACGAGGTCAGGGCCCTCCAGCGCCTTCGAGAGGCAGGGTGGGAGCCCGAGACGATCCATCACGACCTGCCGGCGAACCTCCTGTTGCTGATCCTCCGAGCGGGTCTCGCGAGCAGGTGAGCGAATCTCACGCCATCGAGATTGTGGAGAGGCGGCGTCGACGACGGTCGTCTTGGGGATGGCGTTGCGCCTGTGGTGCCTCGTTCGGTGGTCGCTGGTATCGAACGGAGCAGGAGGCGCTCGAGGCTGCCGAGCGGCACCTTGCCATTGACCTTCTCTGAAGGCACCGCAGTCCCCACTCTGCCAGGCTCGCCCCGAGCGGACGGCTACGGCGACTCGGCCACCTGGGGTCGTGCATGATGCTACCCATGTCATTTCGCACCATCATCGAGCCCTTCCGCATCCACTCGGTCGAGCCACTGAAGATGACGACGCAAGCGGATCGCGAGCGAGCGGTACGCGCTGCCGGCTACAACCTGTTCGCCCTGCGATCCGAGGACGTGCTCATCGACTTGCTCACCGACTCCGGAACCGGTGCCATGTCACGAGACCAGTGGGCGGGGATCCAACATGGTGACGAAAGCTACGCCGGATCGCCATCGTGGTTCAGGTTTCTCGAGAGCGTGCAGGATCTCTTCCCCTTCAAGCACATCATTCCGACGCACCAGGGCAGGGCAGCCGAAAAGATCCTTTTCACCGCGGTGGCTGGACCGGGCAAGGCGGTGCCGAACAACACGCACTTCGACACCACGCGCGCCAACGTAGAGTTCACGGGCGCCGAGGCGGTTGATTTCGTAGTCGGGGAGGGACACGACCCCTCGGCTCCGCCCGCGTTCGGGGGCAACATGGACGTCGAGCGATTGGATGCGTTCCTTCGATCACGCCCCGGCTCAGTGCCCGTCGTGTTCGTGACCGTGACGAACAACTCGCACGGCGGGCAGCCGGTCTCCCTCGCCAACCTCAATGAAGTCCGCCGGGTGTGCGACTTCTACGGGTTGCCGCTTTTCCTCGACGCCTGCCGTTTCGCTGAGAACGCCTGGTTCATTCGCGAGCGCGAGCCGGGGCAAGAGAGTCGCGAGGTTCGAGACATCGTGCGGGAGATGGCGTCACTCGCAGACGGCATGACGATGAGTGCCAAGAAGGATGGGCTTGCGAACATCGGCGGATGGCTCGCAATGAATGACGACGAGCTGGCGACGAGATGCCGCAACCTGCTCATTCTGACCGAGGGCTTCCCCACCTACGGAGGTCTTGCCGGTCGCGACCTCGAGGCGATCGCACAGGGGCTGCAGGAAGTGGTCCAGCATGACTATCTGCGGTACCGGATTCGCTCGACGGGCTACCTGGGCGATGCTCTGATCCGCCTAGGCGTGCCGATTGTCCAGCCAGCCGGAGGGCACGCCGTGTACATCGACGCCCGCCGGCTGCTTCCGCATATCGCTCCTCTCCAGTACCCGGGCCAGGCGCTGGCGATCGCACTGTACGAGACGGGGGGGATCCGCAGCTGCGAGGTGGGAACAGTGATGTTCGGTCGCCAACCCGACGGAACTGAGCACGCGGCAGAGGCGGACCTAGTTCGGCTGGCGATCCCGCGACGCACGTACACGCAAAGCCACATGGACTACGTCATCGAGGTGTGCGCCGACGTGTCTATGCGAGCAGCGGAGCTACCCGGCTATCGCATCGTCGAGGAAGCAGCGATGTTACGTCACTTCACGGCGCGCTTCGAGCCGATAACCACCCCCTGAGCAGTCGGCCGACCCTGGCAGCGAGTCGGACCTCACACGGGTTCCTCGTCGTGCTGTGCGCCCGGCCCGCGTTCGCCGAACGCCGGCGGATCGGGAATGTGATGCCGATTGCCGGCGTGGCGTTTTGCATGCGATCCTTGTTCATCCGCCGGCGGCATCTTCGGAGAAGGAAGTCGTATGTCTCGAGCCATTTTGACCAAGCCGACAGTCATCGTCGTAGTGGCGGTCGGTCTCGCCTTCCTCAGCGGATGCGGCTCGACTGCAACGTCCGTGACCACCAGCACGACGGCTGGATCGTCGTCGTCGTCCTCGGTACCGTCATCTGTCGGAGCCTCCACGACGACGTCCTCCCTCCCTAGCAGCCTCGTCGGAGACACCGTCCTCTGGAAGGGCACGGTGAGCATCCAGGGCGCGTCGACCGTCTCGGAGTCGTGGGCTGCTGGGGAGGACCTGACGAACCTCAACACGGGAGCCAGGCTCGATTGCACGCAGGCGGCTGCGCAAACTGACGCCACGACCTACATCGGCAGCCCCACGCCTATCTGGAACATTCCGGAGCCCGCCTCCGGAATCAGCATGATCCCCTATGGCAACACACCGGTAACCGTGGACGTCGACACCGACGTCAACAACTACAAAGGGCCTGGTACCTACACACAGGCTGCCGGGGGCGGCGGTGGCGTAACGATCGGTGCGGCCGCGCTCAGCTCGGGCAACTTCAATTACTGGATCGACCCGTCGAACGGCACCACCTGGAAGCTGGTCGTGAACTCCAACGGGTCAGGCTCCTTCACGTTCGCCAAAGCTTGGGCAGGGGGAGACGAGGCGACAAGCGGGCCGTCGATCTCGGGAACAGTGACTTGGACCTGCCAGAACGTCTCCTCATCCTGAGAGGAGAGTGGCTCGACGTTCCGACGCCCCCCGACCTGGACGGAGGGGGGCCGCCGGCACCGGAGAGATAGAGTGCACATAGCGTCTCACGTTTGAGACCGAGCAGACCTCCGGGTATTCGGAGGAGATCGGGGGTCCCCGTGGGACCCGTCCCAGTTATGCCAGTTTTGCCAAGGTTCCGGCCGCTCGCCATTAGCAGCAAGCGGCGGGGCACTCTTTGCGATGACAAGCTGCATCTCCAGTTGGGGTTGAGTGACCTTCCCGACCGATCTTGGGTAGAGGAGTTCTCCCAGCGGGACCCGTCGGGCTCCATCTTCGACGGTGCAACGGCGGGCGAGCTACCGAGGATCGAAGGTGACCAGATCCACTGGTCGATCCGACAGGCCGACTTGATGTCCGCATGGTTGTATCTCGGTCGCTGCGTCGATCGCGCAAATGCCGCCGGTTCGCGTCTTCATGCCGCCCGCGCGCGCTTGGAGTCCGGCGAGGCGGCTGAACCCCTTCGATTCGCCGAATCAAGCGTGCGACCACGAGTCACGAGTGTCAGCGGGCGGTGAACGGACCGCCCAATCGTCGAGCAGGCTGGACGAGGAGAGATCGTGGCATCAGCTGAAGTACTGCAAGTCGGTTCTCGGCTCGACGAGCACCATGCCCCCGAGACGAACGGCTGGATGGCCGTCTGCCGGCGCTGCGGTGCTCAGACCGACGGTCCGCAGGGGGGTCACATCCCGGACGAACGACGAATGGAACGGGCGCTGCAATGGCTTGAGGCGCAGTCGCGAAGCAGTGGAATCGACCGGGCGAGGGATCGGCGCAACACCTGATCTTCCTGCCTGGCAGGACACCCGCCAGCGAGCGCTCGGCTCCCGATCTACCGCCCGCAGGGCCGCCCCGGGCTGCACCGGCTTCGACGGCCGGCCCCTATTGGGCCTGCGGCCGCTCGTGCTGCGTCGTCGCTGCGGCGGAAGGCTATGTCGGGAACGCTGTTGACCTACTGACCGTACGCCTGCCCAACCCAGCGTCTTCAGGATCGAGCTGCCTTGGCACCGGTCACGAGGCGTTCCCGATCGAACATCCGGGAGACGACGCGCAATGCCCGCACGTCGATCACCAGCAGCGCGATCGCAAACAAGACGGCGGATGTGAATGTCGGATGGATCACGCCGACCCCGAGTAGCACGACGACGGCAAGCGGCGGAAAGCTGGCGACCATTCCCAGCTGCTGGGCGACGCGGACTTCGCTCGCCCTGACCGACACCGCCATTCCGACCACGATGGCCCAGCCGGCCAACAGGGGGGTGAGGAGGGCGAGGGCGAGGAGCACGGGACCCTGCTGGAACACACCTGAGACGGCCGCGGGGTTGGCGAACAGACGGACGACGGCGAGGAAGAGCCCGAACACGGTGTAGGAGAGCGCCAACGTCGGGATCATGACGGCGGTCGCCTTGCCCAAGATGAACTCTTGCCTGCGAATCGGAGTCGTGAGCAGCGGCTCGAGCGTCCCTTGCTCGCGCTCGCCGACAACCGAGTAGGCGGCGAGGGTGGAAGGCGTGATGACCGGAATCAAGAGGAGGAGGAGGAGAGGAAGGTCGTAGTACGAAGCGTCACCCGATGAGCTCGGTGAGGCGAGGAAGATGGCAAGGGTGGGTTGGATGAGGAAGATGGTCGGCAGGATGACCATGGCGACGACGATGGACCGTTTGCGACGGTAGTCTCGCAGCTCTTTGCGGACGACGGAGCGGATGCGTGTGGCATCGAGGCCCATCATTGCTTGCGGGCCTCGACGTCTTCGTCGATCAGCTCGAGGTAGACGTCCTCGAGGGAATGGCGTGCCTCCCCGATGGAGAGGACATCGGCGCCGGCGTTGACGAGGCCCCGTGTCACCTCGGGCGCGGCCAGCCTGATGTCGGACACAGAGAGCTCGTAACAGCCCGGTTCCTCCGAGCGCCAGCCCTCCACGGCGGGGATGGGAGAAAAGAGCCGGTCAGGGTCGCTCAACGGCACGAGCGTCTTGACGACGAGAGCGCTTTTGAAGAGCTGCCTTCGCAGGTCCTCCGGCCGACCGACGGTACGCAGTGTCGTGTTCAGGATGGCGACGCGGTCGCAGAGTTTCTCGGCTTCCTCGAGCCGGTGGGTGGTCAGAAAGATCGTCACGCCCTTCTGGCGGAGCCCGCTGATGAGGTTGTGTACCTCGAGTGCGGCCACTGGGTCGAGCCCTGACGTGGGTTCGTCGAGGAACATGATCGTCGGGTCGCTCAGCAGGGTTCGTGCCAAGCCGACCCGTTGGCGGAGCCCCTTGGAGAGACCACCGCAGAGATTTGCCGCTCGGTCGGCGAGGTTGACGGCCGCAAGAGCGTTCTTGATCCGCGTGCCAGCCTGATGCAGACCGTACAGACCGGCGAAGTACTCGAGGTTCTCGGTCACGGTCAGGCGCAGATAGAGACCAGGCGACTCCGGCATGATCGAGATGTGCTGGCGGATGTCCACTCCGTTCTCGGGGCTGAGCGGGATGCCTGCAACGGTGGCCGCTCCCGAGGTGGGGGCGATCAGTGTCCCGAGGGTGCGCACGATGGTCGTTTTGCCTGCGCCATTGGGTCCGAGGAACCCGAACACCTCCCCGTAGGCGACCTCGAAGGACACGTCAGAAAAGGCGGTCCGCTCACCGAAACGCTTGCTCAGCTGGGTGACGGCGAGGGCGGGCGGGCTTTTGGCCGCGTGGAGCTTCGTGGGCGTCATCGGGCTACCTCTCCCCACCGACCAGGCGACCTCGGACCCTGGCCGCGAAATGGCCTTCCGTGCTTCGCCGGAGTGCAACCCGAGCGAACGGAGTCATCTCCGGTCACTGTATAAGAGGAGCCTCCTGTCCCCAAATACGTACCTTCGCCGAGCGCGGGCGAGGGGCGCATCTGCAGCGCATCTGCACGAATCCGGAGTCATGCCTGCGAGCCGCCCACAGCGCCGAGCGAGACGTGGCGGGTGCTGCCATCTCACCGCCATCGGCCGCGGAGCGACGGGTATTGTTCCACCGAAACCGCCAGGAGAGAGCCGATGTCCGACGTGATGCAGGTGACGGCCGAGCCGCTTGGGCCAGTCGACGATCCTGCCCTCGAGGCTCTGGAGGCAGAGTCCGAGCTGTTCGCCTCGATGGGCGCGGCCGACGAGCAGGACGCCACGAGCGTGGACGCGGAGGCGCCCTTCGAGCTCGAGCTCATGAAACCACGAGCGCTCGACCTCCGGGTGCTCTACAAGCAGTTGCATCGGGACGTGCCGGCGGACGTGGAGGCGGCGCTCGGCGCACACCGCCCGCTGCTGCTCTGTCACGCCATGACGGCGTTCGCCTCTGCGGGGGAGAGACCCTCGGGCGTATGGGGCATGGGCTACGAGATCGCCCTCGCCAACGCGGAGGACGCCTCGACGGTAGCGCTCGCTCCTGACAGCCGCACCCACGAGATCGGGTCGGCCGAGACGAATGTGGTGTTCGGGCTGAGCGCAGGTGGCAAGCTCAACGCACACGGGTTGTCCATCGCCGGTCTGCCCGTGCTCCCGGTCGGCCTGCCAGGAGTTGAGATCGCGGCCGCCACCGACAACTCCTTCGCCCTCTGCGCCAAGCTCGAGATCGGCTTCATCGAGGTGCAAGCCGGACCAGTCGGAGCTGGCGGAGCGCGCTGGAACCTGTACCGCCACGGCCGGGACCTGCGGCTCTCGCAGTCGCTCCTGCAGACGCTGCTCGTGCCGGAGGATCTCGATCAGCTCGAGATAATGGTGGAGACGTGGATTCGCAAGCGGGTGTTGCTCGCCGGATTGCGCAAACCCTGGCAATGGAAGTCGAAGCCGCAGCCGTACCACCTGTCGCTCAGGTGACGCCTTCCGAGTGGCTCAAGGCCATCTGGGAGACAGCCCAGCAGAACCCATTCGGGGCGACCGTGATGGCAAGGGCCAACTGGGAGATGCTCGACGACGCCCTGCTCGAGGAAGCCTCGACCTACGGCGATGCCGTCTTCACCACCTCCCTTCGTTTCATCGCCAGCTGCCACGGCGATCCAAAGGTGACGCCGGCGCAGCGCGAGGCGGCGCGGGGGGCGCTTCGCCGCGAGTTCCCGGCGGACCTCGAGCAGATCATGGCGCCTCTTTCTCAGCAGGTCGGCGTGCCGGTGCCCATGGCCTTCGGGGTGGCCTTGTCGATGTCGCGGGTCGACGTGCTCCGCTTCTCCGGTGCTCTGCCGCCAGCGGAGGATCCCGACCGCTTCGGCGAGACGCTTGACGCAGCCTTCGCCGCCTACGACGACGACCCGGCCGAGGCCGAGCGCTTGGCCGTCGAGGCGATGCGGGTGGCGCCGGCCGACGGAGCCATCGCCTGCCTGCGGCTGGTGCTCAACCGCAACGACCGGGCGCCGGAACCGGAGACCCTGCGCGTCTGCGCCGCCGCCCTGTCATCACTGGCAGCCTCTCCCAAGGACTCGGGAGCCGCCACGGGCGACATGATCGCCATGCTCCTCGGCGTCTGTGGGGCGCGAGTGTCCGCAGCCGATCTCGCTTCGGAGCAGTTCCCCGTGCTGGCAGCCGCCATCGAGTCCGTACTGCCTGCCGTCGCCGACGCTGGTGTCCGGCTCTCGGTCGGTCTCGACGCCGCCGGCTACTGGATGCGCCTCGGCCGCCTCGACCACAGCGATCAGATCCTCGCCCGTCTGCGGGCGATGAGCGGGCCGGGAGACCAACTCACCCTGCTCAAGACGTCCGTGTTCGAGTCGTCTGTGCGGGGGTCCTGCGGGGACGACCTCGGGGCGACGATGACCCTTCTCGACGTGCTCGGCCAGCCCGAGGAGGAACAGCCCGGCGTGCAACTGCGGGATCGGCGTCGGGCGCTGCTGGAGTTGCTCCAGCACTGGCCGGTGAGGATCGACCCCGACGGCAAACCGCCGCAACCGGATCTGGCCGGTGTCGAGCCGTGGATCGGCCAGGCAGAGGAGCTGATCGACCGCTCCGAAGCGTGGGAGGCGAACCAGTGCCGCGGCCAGCTGGTCGTGTCCCTGGCACGACTGGGGCTCGTCGAGCGGGCAGGCGCCCTCGCACGTGAGATGACGATCACCGACGGATCCCGCCCCGATTTCAGAGACTGGTCGGCGCAGACGCGGGCGTGGGTGAGCCGCCACCTCGGCCCGGCACCGGCAGACGAGGGGGACGCCGGCAAGGACTACGTCGATCTGGCCCTCGAAGGCCGCTTCGTGGAGGCCGCCGCCGAGGCTGAACGGCAGGCGGCCCTCGCCGTCAACCGCGGGCTCCGCATCAACGCCTTCAGCGACCTCGCCGCCGCCGGCGATTACTACCGACTGGCCCGCGACTGGGCGGGAGCGCTGTCAGCGTTCGAGCGCGCTTTCGCCATGCTCGACCACGACCTCGTCTACATCCCGTACGCCGACCTCGTGGTGAGCAGGCTCGCCAACTGGCCCGATCGCTACCTGCTGGCCGCCCTCACCGCCCTTGATGCTGGTGAGCCCCTGCGCGCCGTGGAGTTCGCCGAGACCGGCCGAGCCAGAGCCACGGGGAGCCGCCTGGCCGCTCTCGGCGCCCGACCTGCTCAGGTGCCCGAGCCCGACTGGTCTCGCTTCATCAGTCTCTGGCGCCGCGCCGTCGCTCAGGCCGCCAACGAGTTGGTCGCTCGGGGCGGCTGGTCGGGCCGCGCCGTCGAGACCTCCGTCACGACCGAGCTGACCGAGCTGAAGCGCAGCTTCATCGCCCGGGGGGTTGCCCCGGAGTCCTTGTCACCGGTCGTCCCTCCTCCTGCGCTCGACGACGTCGTGGCCGTCCTCGGCCGCGCCGTCCGCCCGACGGCCGTGCTCTACTGCGTGCGGTCGCGCGGCCAGTTGCGCTTCGTGCGCCTCGGCGCAGACGGAGTCAACGAGTTCCCCATGCCTCGCGACCAGCAGGAGGCGGCACTCGGCGCTGTCGACCGGTTCTCCTCGCAGCTGCACGACGCCGGTGGAGCCGGCGACATGGGGCGCGCCATCAACGAGCTGTTGGGTGCCGTCGAACCCGGCCTCGGCCCGCTGTTGGCCGCCGTGACCAGCGACCTCAGTGACGGCCGCCTCATCTGGATCCCCCAGGGCCCGCTCGCCGCCGTCCCGGTCGCCGCCGTGCGATGCGGGGACGAGATGGTCGTGGACCGTGTCTCGGTCCTCTACGCCGAGTCGCTCGCGGGCGCCATGGACGGCCTGCGCCAGCCGTTAACTGGGCGGGACGAGCCGATCACGCTGGCGGCCGTGCGCGGACGGGCCGACGCGGGCGATGCCGCCACCGAGGGCGGGGCCGCCCTCGTGGGAGCGAGCGCCGAGCAGCTGCCGACGACACTGGACGAGCTCAACGACGCCGTCGCCGGCGCCCGGATCGTCCACTTGTCCTGTCATGGCGTGTTCGACTGGGGCGCCCCGCTCGCCTCCTACCTGAAGCTCGGCTTCGACCTTCCGGTCGCCGACCTCTTCGACCGCGTCCGCCTCTCCCCGCAGTCGCTCGTGGTGCTGGGGACCTGCGACTCGGGGACCGTCGCCCAGACCGACCTCAATGAGGGCATCGGCGTGCCCGCCGGTCTGCTGGCGGCCGGGGCGGCAACGGTGATCGGGGCCGGTTGGCCAGTCGCCCAGCCCGTCGCGGTGGGGGTGTGCCGCAAGGTGTTCGAGGGGTTGCAGTCCGGGGAGGCGAGCCCCGAGGCTCTGCGGGGAGCGGCGCGCTGGATCCGTGACGCCACGGGTGCCGACCTGCTCGCCGAGCTGGAAGCCGTCGGCCACCCTCTCGCCCCTCGCCTGGCCGAGGCGAAGAGCGTTTTACAGCGTCGCGCCTTTGCAGACCCGTGGCTCTGGGCCGCCTACCTCCACTGGGGCACCCCATGGGTCGGGGGTGTCTCGGAGAGGTGGACGTCTCTCAGTCCGACGTGATCGGCAGGCACCTGCGGGGGCGAGCTGGGTCGCGCTGGTGTGACGCGTGCGGCGTCGATGTTGTCTAGATGGTGCCGGGGGCGTCGACGGAGCCGAACACCGAGATGGCGGGAGGGCCAGTCATCCCGATCGACGCCATGACTTCTGCGACCTTGGGGTTCCCGTCGAAGAAGCTTTGGAACTGCTCCGCAGTTTCCCATTCGTCGATGACCATGAGCTCGCCTTCACCGGCGACGAATCGGTGATGAATGATCCCTGCGCCCTTCGTGGAGCCGCTGATCTCCTCGAGAAAGGCCGCGTTTGCGTGAAGACCCTCGATGGCTTTGGCGACGTCGGATACGGGCATGTGAATGGTCACGATGGCACTCATAGCCAGCACCTTCCTGTGGGTGGGACGACCACCCCAATCTGAGGCAGCCTCGGCACGTTACGTCATCCCCGATGCCGATGTTCTCATCGCCCCTCGGTCCTCATCTCGCGTACGAGCCTCGACCCGGCCGCCAGCCGTGGGACCTGCGTTCCCGAGACGTTCTGCGGTCAGCTCTAGGCCTCGACGCGATCGACGGCAGGGTCGGGGCGCTCGCCGAGGAACTCCACCCAGGCGCGCTTGATGCACGGGTAGTGCTTGCTTGCCTCCACGAGATCCATGAAGGCGATGACGGTCTGGTCGAGGCGAGCGTGCAGCTGACCGTTGACGAGGTTGCCGTCGTCGTCGAATGCCTGGTGCGCTTGCGCGAGGGAGAACATGTCCGGGTAGACCCGGCTGCCAAGGTGTTCGAGCGGGACCCGGAGCGACCACAAGCCTCGATTGCCGCCGGCCATCGAGGGAGATGCGGAGAGGAGCAGGCACTGGCGCTCGTTGAAGGGCTGCGGAGAAAAGCGCGACAGCCAGTCGATGGCGTTCTTGAGGGCGCCCGGCATCGAGGCGTTGTATTCCGGCGACACGATCGCAAAGGCGTCATTCGCTTCCAGCGCCTGTCGCAGAGCGACGGCACCTGCCGGGAACCCCTCGTCGTCTTGCAGGTCCTGGTCGTAGAGCGGCATCTCGAACTCCGCCATGCGGCTGACCGTCACCGTGCCGCCGTTCGCCGAGATGCACTCACCGGTGAGGTGAGCGAGCCGGGCGTTCAACGACTCTCGCCGGAGCGACGCCAACAGGACCAGGACGCGGACGGCTTCCCATTGGGAGGGCTGAGCAGCGGTATCAGGCATAGAGCGGCCTTCTCGTGGTTGCACGCCCCCGAACCCTAGCGAGGCAAGGGCCCCGGAACCCGGTGCCACGGGTTGCTGATGCCGACTGCCGCGACCGTCCTTCACTGAGGGAGCGTGATCGACTCGCCAGCCTGCGCCACCATCTCCTGCAGTGCTCTCACGTGACCGGCGAAGGCGCTACGCCCTCGAGGGGTGAGGCGGGCCGAGGTCCGAGGCCGCCTCCCGACGAAGACCTTGCGGATCTGCACGTACCCGGCGTCCTCCAAGACCGTCAGCTGCTTGGAGAGCGCGGAGTCCGAGAGTCCGAGGCTGTCCCGTATGAACCGGAACTCCGCCCACTGCGTGGCGGCGAGGAGGGAGACGAGTCCGAGCCGGGTCGGCGCGTGGATCAACTCGTTGAAGCCGCTGCTCATCAGCGCCCATCGAGACCGCGGGAGAGCATGCTGCGGCGCAGCGACCACGTGAGGGCCTGACCGCCTGCCACAAGGGCGAGCGCGCAGACCGTGCAACCGAGAAGTGCGGGGTGAGCAACGCCCGCAGCCCGCAGGCCAAGCGCGCTCGCGATCGTGGCGCCTACCACGAGCCACACAAAGCACATGATCATGGCCGATTCCCGCGCGCCGATGAGCTGCCGGCTCAATTGCGCCCGGCCGCGCCCGAGGATCATCCACACCGTCACGCCCGCCACGATGACTCCGTAACAAGCCGCGGCGGCGGCGACAACCCCGGGGTGACGGGTGTCAACGGCTGCACCGAGTAGCAATGAGAGCACCGCCAGGAACCACCAGTACCAGTCAGGCACGAGCACGGCATCCACGAGCTCAACCTGGCGACCGCGCACGTCGGCCAAGGACTTGGCCGTCTCATCAACGTCGATCCGCTTCTCCATGACGTCACCTCCATGAACTACGTAATGCCACCTTACTCATTCACTTTCCTATCAGGCAAGTACTTTCCTGGTTGGCACAAGTCGGCGGGCGGCACAGTGAGGGATCTCAGCGTCGTAACAAGGGTCGTTGTCCCCTACCGGGGGCGCGCGAACTGGCGTTCACTGTCCTTGTTGTCAGACGCGGCCCAGAGATGGCCGCCGAGGATGTGAGCTAGCCATGGTGACGGTGAGCGCCTACAGGCGGCCAGCCAGCCTCGAGGAGGCCTTGGCCGCACTCGAACACAGCCACAGCGTTCTCGTTGGCGGCGGGACGCGGCTGCATGCAACGCCCGGCGCAGAGCCGGTCGTCGTCGTCGACCTGCAGGCGGCGGGCCTGGCGGGAGTTCGCCCGAGCGGAGAGGACGCCGTCACGCTCGGCGCCACGACGACGCTCGAGGACCTCGCCGCCAGCCCCGAGCTGCCGGAGGTCGTCCGCGAGGCCGCCCGCCGCGAGCAACCGAGCAGCCTGCGCGCCCTCTCAACCCTTGGCGGGTGCGTGGCGAGCGCCGACTTCGAGAGCGAGCTCCTCGCCACGCTGCTCGTCCATCGGGCGGCCGTGAGGCTCGCCGCCAGGTCCGGCTTGTCCGTGGCCCCGCTCGCAGACCTCCTCGCCGAGCCTGGTCAGCTCACCGGCCGGATCATCGTCTCGGTTGAGATCGAAGTTGGTGGCCAGAGCGCGGTCGCACGGGTGGCGCGCACGCCAGCCGATCGTCCGATCGTGGCGGCCGTGGCCCGCCGGGATACGCAAGGGATGCTGCTCCTGGCCTTCTCCGGGGTGGCACATGCCCCCGTGCTGGTCGACAACCCCGAGGCACTCGAGCCGCCGGGCGACTTTCGAGGCTCGAGCGAGTACCGGAAGGCCATGGCGGAGGTTCTCGGCGTCCGGGCACGGGAGGCACTGCGATGATCACGATTCACATCAGGTTGAACGGCAGGAGGCGTGAGCTCACCTGCGCCCCCGGCGACACCCTCCTCTCCGTGCTGCGGCGCGAGGGTCTGACGAGCGTCCGCTTCGGCTCCGAGACCGGCGAGACAGGTGCAGCCGGCGTCTTGCTCGATGGCAGGCTCGTTTCGGCCGACGTCCTGCTCGCCGCCAAGGCCGATGGGCACGACGTCATGACGGTCGAGCACCTCGACATCGCCCGCGGCGAGCTCCACCCGGTGCAAGCCGCCTTCGTCGAGACCGGAGCCATCCAGTCGGGCTACTCGGCCGGGGCCATGGTGCTGGCGGCGGTCGCGCTCCTCGAGAGGGAGCCGGACCCGTCCGACGCCGAGATCCGGGACGCCTTTTCGGGAATCCTCGACCGCGAGAGCGGCTATGTGAAGGTGGTGGAGGCGGTCAGGCGGGCCGCCGCCGTCCTTCGGGGCGAGAAGCCGGACCCCTTCGAGCCACTCGTCGTCAGCCCGCTGACGCGTGCTTGGGCCGACCAAGGCGACGGGGCGGAGGCGGAAGCCGGTGCGAGCTCGACGTCGGCGCCCGGCGCCGTCCCCCGCGTCGTCACCTCTCCCGATGTGGCGCCGACGAAGGTCGTCGGCAAGCCCGAACCGAAGGTGGACGCCCTCGCACTCGTGAAAGGCAAGCCGGTCTTCACCGACGACATCGAACTGCGAGGTCTGCTGCACGCCAAGGTGCTCCGCAGCCCGCATGCCCATGCCCACATCCTTGCTATCGACGACAGCGAGGCACGCTCCCTGCCGGGCGTCCGCGCAGTCCTGCACTACGGCAACACGCCGCGGGTGAAGTACGCCTCCGGCGGCCAGAGCGCCCCCAACCCGTACCCGTGGGACCAGGTCAGCTTTGACGACACGGTCCGACATGTGGGCGACCGGGTGGCTGCTGTGGCGGCGGAGACCGTCGAGATCGCCGAGGAGGCATGCAAGCGCATCAAGGTCACCTACGAGGTGCTGCCCGCCGTCTTCGAGCCGCAGGCGGCGATGACGCCGGGCGCCCCGGTCGTGCATGACGAAGATGACTCGCTCGGGGTGGTGGACACGACGACGAACGTGAGCTCGCATGTCGAGGGCCGCACAGTGAAGGACATGCAGGCGGCCTTTGCCAAGGCAGATCACGTCTTCGAGGGGACGTTCCAGGTCCAGCGCGTGCAGCACTGCGCCATCGAGCCGCACGTCACGATCGGCTGGCTCGACCCGGACGAGCGCCTCGTGATCCGCACGTCCACGCAAGTGCCGTTCCACACCCGCCGCATGCTCGCCCCTCTCCTCGGGCTGCCGGTGAAACAGATCAGGGTCGTAAAACCGCGCATCGGAGGCGGTTTCGGCGGCAAGCAAGAGATGCTCATCGAGGACATCGTGGGCCACCTCGTGCTGGCCACTCGGCGGCCTGTGCGCCTGGAGCTGAGCCGCCATGAGGAGTTCGTCGCCTCCCGCACCCGTCATGCACAGACGCTCCGGTTCCGCACGGGCGTGACGAACGACGGCAGCTTGGTCGCGCAGGACATGTCGGTCGTCGCCGACACCGGCCCCTACGGCGTGCACGGCTTCACCGTGAGCTCGGTGACGGGCATGCGGGGGCTCTCGTCCTACAACTGTCCGGCCAAGCAGTTCGGCTGTGAAGTCGTCTACACCAATGGGCCGGTCGCCGGCGCCATGCGAGGCTACGGTGCGCCGCAAGGGGTCTTTGCCCTCGAGTCCCATCTCGAGGACATCGCCAGGGCGCTCGACCTGGATCCGATCGAGTTTCGGCGGCGGAACTGGGTACGGGCCAATGACCAACTGGACATCGTGCCCCGCCTCGGCGAGCGCGGCGGCGTCGAGGACGTCGCTCCCGAGGACCTGCCCCGGGTGGCCAGCTGCGGGACCGAGGAATGCGTCGCCCAGGCGCTGCGCGCCATCGGTTGGGAGCGGCGGGACGACGCTGACTGGAAGGTGCCGCCGGGCCGGCCGGAGATCCGCCGAGGCATCGGCTTCGCTCTCTGCGTCATGGGGTCGGGCATCGCCGGCGTGGACATGGGGGCCGCCTCGATCAAGATGAACGACGACGGCTCCTTCAACTTGCTGATCGGCGCCACCGACCTTGGCACCGGGGCCGACACCGTCGTCGCCCAGATTGCCGCCGAGGTCCTCGGCGTGCCCCTCGACGACATCCTCGTCTACGAAGCCGACACCGACTTGACGCCCTTCGACGTAGGCGCCTACGCCTCCGGCACGACCTATATCTCCGGCATGGCGGCGAAGAAGGCCGCCACCGTCGTCGCCCGGCGGATCGCCGAGCGGGCGGCCGAGATCTTCGGGTTGGACTCGGCCGGCGCAGTACTGCTTCACGACCGGCAGGCGTGGGCGCCCGACGGGAGGGCCATACCGCTCGCCGAGATCGCCATGCGATCGCTCCATCTCGAGCAGCAAGAGCAGATCATGGGCCTCGGTTCGCATCTCGCCTCGGAGTCGCCCTCTCCCTTCGCCGCCCAGCTGGCCGAAGTCGAGGTCGATCTCGCAACGGGGCAGGTGACCGTGCAGAAGTTCGTCACGGCCGTCGACTGCGGCGTCGCCGTCAACCCGCTCACGGCGAGCGGACAGGTCGAAGGGGCCATCCTCATGGGCCTTGGCTACGCTCTCACCGAAGAGCTCGTCGTGGACGCCGCCGGCAAGGTGGTGAACCCGAGGTTCGGCCCATACTGGGTGCTCCGCTCCGACGACGCCCCGGCGACCGAGGTGTTCCTCGTCCAGACGATGGAGCCATCCGGGCCTTTCGGGGCCAAGGCGATCGGTGAGATCGGCGTCGTCGGCGTCGCCCCGGCCGTGCGTAACGCCATCCTCGACGCCACGGGAGTGGCCCTCTACGAGACGCCCTTCACACCTGAGCGCGTCTGGCGTGCACTCAGGCAGGCGGACATGCGGGCGGGCGCTTGACGCCAGGCCGGGCCGTTCCGTCAGGCTTCTGGTGACAGCTTGCGGTAGCGGCCGCGGTAGCGGACGAGCGGTCGCCCGCCGGCTGCCACGACGTCGAGCGCGTCTATGCGCCCTCGCACGAGCATCTGGAAACCCGCCCCCTCAAATCCGAGGAGGCGGCAACCAAGAGTGTGGCGGGCGCCGCTGATAACAGGCCCGAACTCGCCATCGACGGTCTCGAACTCCTGGAAGGCGTCGACCGGATAGGCGCCGGCGAACATGTCGGCGAGTCGTTGATCGCTCTCCTCGAGCACGTGGACGAGGAAGCTTCCCCGCTCGACGAGGACGTCAAAGAGGTCCGACAGCGGATCGAGCAGGCCGAGCACCTCGGCAGGGTCGCCCTCGGCGAGGAGCATCGACGAGATGGCGAGGCCGGCGCGCCGATCTCCCGCCCCTGCCGTCCAGACCGCTACCGGGGCAACGAGGCGACCTCTGAAGCGCCGGTCCGGCCGGCGCTGCTCCACAGGGGTCGCGAACGGGTCGTCGGGGCTGAGGCCGATGCGGTGGGTTTCCTGAGGGCGGGGTCGTCCTCGGAGCGGATCCGAAGTGTCAGCCACGGTCCTGGTCTATCGGATGGAGAGGTCCGACAACACGGTCGGCATCTAGGCGAGCGCGAGCGAGCGGTCCCTTTCCGCCATTGGCCGTCGCGGCTTCTGCTTCGCGGCTCGTCGACGCCGTGCGGAGGGCGTTGCATCACCCCGCGGGCGGTTGCGGCTTATCGCCGAGGGACGCCAGCAGCTTGCGCAAGAGGTCGTTCAGCTGCCGCTTCTCGGCCGCGCTGAGTCGTCCGAGGAGCTGCTGTTCCCGCTTTGCTTGCACGTTGATGTAGTTGTCGAGGGTTTCTCGACCTTTCCGCGTCATCTCGACGAGCTTGCCGCGGCGGTCATCGGGGTCAGGCAAGCGCATCACGAGTCCGGCTGCCTCCAGCTTGTCGAGCTGGTTCGTCATGGTGCCTGTGGACACCAGCAGGGCCTTCGCAAGCTCGCCCTGACTGCGGATACCGCGCGCCAACCGCAGCAGGACCTTGAGCTCGCCGTGAGCGAGACCGACCTGGTCGCGTGTGTCGACGGCGGCTCGCTCGAGATAGCGCTGCGCATGCTCGACCCGAGAGACAATCGCCTCCACGTCAAGGTCGATCGTCGGCCACGCCTGCGCCGCCCATCGAGCGTGCTCGTCGTAGTCGTCGTCCTCGCAGGCGACGAGGTTCTCGGGCGACGAGGAGGAACGTGCTCTCGTGCCTTTGGAGTTGGCGTCGTCGCTCATTTGCCCGCCATCGTACCACCTCACTTGAGGACAAGTAGCTTGACAACAAGCTGTGGATCAAGTAGCTTGTTATCAAGCGAACTGGGATGGTCCCGGAGAACCTCATGGGGAGGTGTCAAGTGTTCCCGATGCTATTGGCCGACCTGGCGAGGGCCCATCAGCGCGATCTGGACCGACAGTTGGAGCGGGCAGCCGTTGCCTCCCGTGCCGGAATCGTCCGCCCGCCAGGCCGGTTCACGAGCTTGCTGCACGCCGTCCGGCCTCAGCCCTCCCATCCGTCAGGCCGTGGGGTCAGCGAGCCTTTGCGGCCTGCGCCCGCACGCTTGCTGTCGCTGTCACGACTCCGCACCGTCACGGCGACCGACGAACCCCTGGGCGCTGTGCTTGACCACCGGTGCGGCGATTGCGAAGCGGCCACCGGATAGGAACCGTCGCGATGGCGGCACCGGGATGACACCACCTGTGCAATCGTCGAGGGCGCTCTCAGCGCTGTGCCGTCTCAATCGGCCTCGACCGACCTGCCTGTGACGCCGATGTCGCCGCAGGCGCTCAGGCCTGCCCAGGAGCTCGCATCCGGTTGTTGCGGGCGTCGTGGGTGAGCTCCGCCAGGCCGAGAGCCTCCAGCAGTGGTGGGAGGTACATTCCGAACCGGCCGCGATACCCGTTGCGTAGGCCGTACCAGCCTCCGACGGGGTTGTCAGGCGATCGTCCCCACGCCTCGACGCTGCCGGCTGGAGCGGGTTTCTTCTCGTCGGCTGCCCCGAGCAGGACCCAGTCGCCTTGTTCGAGCAGCCACGAGTGCAGGTCGTCGACAGCCTGCAGGTGGTACCTCAACGTGGTGGATCCCACCTGGCAGACTAGAGCCGGCGGATCGGCCTGCTCGTCTCTGTACATCGTGTACTCGGAGGTGCCGGGCGGTGTTCGCAGTACCCACGGGTCCTCTTTGGATCCAGTGCTCATCAGCTCTTTCCGTTCGGATCACCACGGGCCGTAGGGGCTGGCGTTGGCCGCCCGCAGGGCCGCGACGTAGCCCGCCCGCTCGTGCACCGCTTCGTCCCCGCCGGAGGGCACGGCGAGCTTCCCGCGCACCTCGCCGACGTTGTGGAACCCCTTGCGAGCCATCCAAGCGGACAGGCCGTCGAGCAGCGCCGCCGCGTGGCCGGGGCCGTGGCGCAGCAGGGACGAGGTGGTCATGACGACGTCGGCGCCGGCCAGGAGGTACTTGGCGACGTCGTCGGGGCCCTCGACGCCGGTCGAGGCGGCGAGGGCGGCGCGCAGGCGCCCGTGCAACAGCGCGATCCAGGTGCGCGGGAGGCGGGCCTCTCGTTGGTCCGAGAGCCCCACACCGGGAGCAAGACCGAGCGACTCTAGGTCGATGTCGGGCTGCAGGAAGCGGTTGAAGAGAACGAGGGCATCCGCCCCGGCGGCATCGAGCTGGCGCGCCATTTCACCGGTCGAGCTGAAGTACGGGCTCAACTTGACCGCCACCGGTACGCTCACGGCCGCCTTGACGCCCTGAAGGATCTCGACGTGACGTTGCTCGACGTCGCGTCCGGAGACGTTCGGGTCGCCGGCAAGGTAGTAGATGTTGAGCTCGATGGCGACGGCGCCGGCGTCTTGGATCGCCCGCGCGTACGTGGCCCAACCGCCGGGTGTGACGCCGTTCAGGCTGGCGATCACCGGGATGTCGACAGCGGCAGCCGCCCGCTCCAGCAAGCTCAGGTAACGGCGAGGGCCCGGCTCGTCCCCGGCCGCCTCCGGGAAGTAGGTGAGCGACTCGGCGAAACTCTCGGTTCCGGCCTCGGCCAGCCGGGCGTTGCGGGCCGCTTCGTCCGCCAGCTCCTCCTCGAACAGCGAGTGGAGCACGACGGCACCGACGCCGGCATCGGCGAGCCGGCGGACGCCCTCGACCGTGTACGACAGGGGTGACGCCGAGGCGACGAGGGGGTTGCGCAGCGCCAGTCCCATGTAGTCGGTGAAGAGGTCCATCAGAGGCTCCTGCGGGCGTCGGCCGGGAACCGCTGCGCCGGGCGCGTCGCCATCTCCTCGTAGGTCTGCCAACGCTGCCGGACTGCCTCCTGGGCAAGGCCACCGAGGCGCTCGGCCTCGGCGGGATCGGAGTTGGCAAGTGACGAGTAGCGCAGCTCCCGGTGGGTGTAGTCGGCGAGCGAGATGCGCGGTCTGGGAGAGTCGAGAAGGAACGGATTACCACCGGCGGCCCGCACCATCGGGTCGTAGCGGATGAGCGGCCAGTACCCGCTTGCGACGGCGCGGTACTGCTGATCGAGCCCGTTCTGCATTTCGATGCCATGGGCGATGCAGTGGCTGTAGGCGATCACGAGCGAGGGACCGTCGTAGGCCTCGGCTTCGCGAAACGCCCGCAGGGTCTGTTCGGGATCGGCGCCCATCGCCACCCGAGCCACGTAGACGCTGCCGTAGGCGATCGCCTGCAGGGCGAGATCCTTCTTCTCTACGGTCTTGCCGGCGGCGGCGAACTTGGCGACGGCACCGAGCGGCGTCGCCTTGGACATCTGCCCGCCGGTGTTCGAGTACACCTCGGTGTCGAGCACGAGGACGTTGACGTTCCGCCCGCTGGCGAGGACGTGGTCGAGGCCGCCGTAACCGATGTCGTAGGCCCAGCCGTCGCCGCCGACGATCCAGACGCTGCGCCGAACGAGATGGTCGACGACGCTCAAGAGATCGACGGCGACAGGGTCGCCCATTGCAGCCAGCCGGCGCTGGAGCTCGACGACACGTTCGCGCTGGGCTCGAAGCTCCGACTCCGAGAGCTGCGGAGCCTCGAGGATTGCGTCGACGAGCTCGCCTCCGAGCTCGTCCCGGAGCTCGCCGAGCCGCCTGCGGGCGAGCTCGACGTGGCGGTCGGCTGCGAGACGCAGGCCGAGGCCGAACTCGGCGTTGTCCTCGAACAGCGAGTTCGACCAGGCGGGCCCGCGTCCCTCGGCATCGGTCGTCCAGGGCGTCGTCGGCAGGTTCCCGCCATAGATCGACGAACAGCCGGTGGCGTTGGCGATCACCGCCCGGTCGCCGAACAGCTGGGAGAGGAGCTTCAGGTACGGCGTCTCGCCGCAGCCGGCGCAGGCGCCGGAGAACTCGAACAGCGGTTGGAGGAATTGCGTGCCGCGCACCGTCCCGAAGTCCACCCGGGAGCGCACGGCCACCGGCAGGGTCTCGAAGAAAGCGATGTTGTCCCGCTCGGCCGTGGCGACCGTCTCGAGAGGCGCCAGGTTGATGGCCTTGCGGGACGGGTCATCGGTCGCCGCCGCCGGGCACGCCTCAACGCACAGCCCGCAGCCGGTGCAGTCGTCGACGTAGACCTGCAAGGTGTAGCCGGTGTCGGGCAGCCCCCGTGCCCGCAACGGCGCCGAGCGAAAGTCTTCCGGCGCCGACGCCAGCTGGGACTGGTCGTAGTACTTCGAACGGATGACGCTGTGCGGGCAGACAAAGCTGCAATTGCCGCACTGGATGCAGAGATCGGGATCCCAGAGGGCGACCAGCTCGGAGATCTTGCGCTTCTCATAGGCCGCTGTGCCGCTCGGCCACGTCCCGTCCGTGGGCAGCACGCTGACCGGCAGATCGTCGCCGTTGCCGGCCATCAGCGTGGCGGTGACCGTGCGGACGAACTCCGGCGCGTTCGCCGGCACGAGCGACGCGAACTCGGCGGTGGAGGTCACGTGGCTGGGCAGTTCGACGCGCTCCAGCCCCTCGAGGGCGCGATCGACCGCCTGTAGATTCGCTTCGATCACCGCTTTGCCGCGGCGGGCGTAGCTCTTCTTGATCGCCGCCTTCACGCGGGCTATCGCCTCGGTGTGCTCGAGTACCCCGGAGATGGCGAAGAAGCAGGTTTGCAGCACCGTGTTGATGCGCTCGCCGAGCCCCGCCCCGCCGGCGATGCGGCTGGCATCGATCACGTACAGCTTGATCTCCTTGGCGAGAATCTGCTCCTGGATCGGTCGGGCGAGGGCATTCCAGAATCTCGTTGGCGGGATAGGGAGCGTTGAGCAGAAGCGTGGCGCCGTGGGCGGCGCGGGCGAGCACCTCGCCCCGGCTGAGCAGCCCGAAGTGGTGGCAGCCGACGAAGCTCGCCTGGTCGACGAGGTACGGTGCTTCGATCGGCTCCGGCCCGAATCGCAGGTGCGACACCGTCTGTGAGCCCGACTTCTTCGCGTCCAAGACGAAATATCCCTGGGCGTACAGATGCGCCTCGGAGCCGATGATCTTCACCGTGTTCTTGTTGGCGCCCACCGTCCCGTCGGAGCCGAGGCCGAAGAAGACCGCTCGCAGGTTGGCGGGCGGCTCGATGTCGAGCGACGCGTCATAAGAGAGGCTCGTCCCGGAGACGTCATCGGTGATGCCGACGGTGAAGCGCCGCTTGGGCCGCTCCCGGCCGAGCTCCTCGAAGATCCCGGTGGCCATTCCCGGCGTGAACTCCTTCGAGGCCAGCCCGTAACGACCGCCGATCACGAGGGGCATGACATCGCGCTCTGCGTTTGCGTGCGCCTCGGCAAGGGCGGCGATGACGTCGAGAAAGAGCGGCTCCCCGAGTGAGCCCGGCTCCTTCGTCCGGTCGAGCACCGCCACGCGCGAGGCCGTCGTCGGCAGGGCGGCGAGAAAAGCCTCGGTCGGGAACGGCCGGTAGAGGCGTACCGTCACCGCCCCGACGCGCTCGCCCCTCCCGCACAGGTGAATGACCGTCTCGCGAACCGTCGCCGCCCCCGACCCCATCGCCACCACCACGCGTTCCGGCTCGGGGTGCCCGGCGTAGTCGACGAGGCGGTAACGGCGCCCGGTGCGACCGGCGAGGCGCTCCATGGCGTCTTCGACCAGGCCTGGGGTGCGAGTGTAGAAGGGGTTGGAAGCCTCGCGGCCCTGGAAGTAGACGTCGGGGTTTTGCGAGGTGCCGCGGATGAACGGGTGCTCTGGCGACAGCGCCCGCCGCCGATGCTCACGGACGAGCTCCTCGGGCACGAGCGCCCGCAAGTCGTCGTCGGAGAGCACCTCGATCGTGTTGAGCTCGTGCGACGTGCGGAAGCCGTCGTAGAAGTGCACGAAGGGCACCCGTGCCGAGAGCGTGGCGGCGTGCGCCACCGCCGCCAGGTCGTGGGCCTCCTGGACGGAGGAGGACGCCAGCATCGCCACCCCGGTCTGCCGGACGGCCATCACGTCGGAATGGTCACCGAAGATCGACAGCGCCTGGGCGGCCAAGGAGCGGGCGGCGACATGGAGGACGGTCGGCGTCAGCTCACCGGCGATCTTGTACATGTTCGGGATCATGAGCAAGAGGCCTTGGGAGGCGGTGAAGGTCGTCGACAGCGCCCCGCCCTGCAGGGCGCCGTGCAAGGCGCCAGCCGCCCCGCCCTCGCTCTGCATCTCGATGACCGCCGGCACGCTGCCCCAGACGTTGGTCCGCTTGTTGCTCGCCCACTCGTCGGCCAGCTCGGCCATGGTCGAGGCCGGCGTGATGGGGTAGATGCAGCAGACCTCGCTCAGGCGATAGGCGACCGAGACGGCTGCCTCGTTCCCGTCCATCGTCGTTCGCATCAGCTGCCCTCCTCGACCATCTCGATGGCGTGCACGGGACATTGCTCGAAACACGCCCCGCAGCCGGTGCAGCGGTCGTAGTCGAACCGGTAGCGATGCCCGACGCCGAGCTTGATGACGGCGTCCTCAGGGCAGGCGCCGAGGCAGCCATCACATTCGAAGCAGTTTCCGCACGACAAGCACCGGGCGGCCTCGTAGGTTGCCTCCTCGACGGACAGACCGCCGATCACTTCGGTGAAGTCGGCCACCCGCTCGGCCGGAGCCAGCTCGGGCTGGCGGCGTCGGGCGGCGTCACCGAAGTACCAGAGGTGCAGCGCTGAGAACGTCGCCACTTCGTGTTTCGGCGAGTACGAGCTCGAGACGCCACCCAGCCAGGTGTCGATGTGACGGGCGGCCTTTTTTCCATGCCCCACACCGACGGTGATCGTCCGCTCGGCCGGCACCATGTCCCCGCCGGCGAACACACCCGGGCAACCGGTCATCATCGAGCTCGACACCACCACGGTGCCGTCCGGTGTGAATTCCACGCCCGGCACGGCCGTCAGGAAGGCGGTGTCGGCCTCCTGGCCGAGGGCGAGGATGACCGTGTCGGCGGCGAGATCCTCGAAGTGCCCGGTTGGCTGAGGAAACCCCTTCTCGTCGAGCTCCATGGCCTCGACCGTCAGCGTGGGGCCGTCGAAGGCGGTGATCGTGCGCAGCCAATTGATGCGCACCCCCTCGCTTTCGGCGTCCCCCGCCTCCTCCTCGTGGGCGGGCATCTGGGCGCGGGTGCGTCGATAGACGATGAGGGCGTCGTCCGCCCCGAGCCGCCGGGCGGTGCGGGCGGCGTCCATCGCCGTGTTGCCTCCCCCGTAGACGGCCACACGCCGGCCGATGGCCGGCCGCTCGCCAGAGGCGACGCTGCGCAGGAACGACAAGGCGTCGATGATCCGCCCGGCATCACGGGCAGGGATGTCGACGCGCTTGGAAAGGTGTGCACCCACGGCGACGAAGACGGCATCGAAGCCGCCGTCGCTGCGTTCGGCGGCGAGGTCCTCCACGCGATGCCCTCCCGTGATGCGCACACCGAGCGCCTCGATGCGGTGCAGCTCGGCGTCGAGCACGTCGCGGGGAAGCCGATAGGCCGGGATGCCGTAGCGCATCATCCCGCCGGGCTCGCTGCCGGCGTCGCGGATCTCGACCTCGTGGCCGAGCCGGGCCAGGTGGTAGGCGGCCGACAACCCGCTTGGCCCGGCACCGATGACCAGCACCCGCTTGCCGCTGCGGGCGGGCGGGGGCGAAAACGCCCACGCCCGCTCCACGGCCAGGTCGCCGAGGAAGCGCTCGACCGAGTGGATCGAGACCGAGCTGTCGAGCTCGGCGCGATTGCATCCACTCTCGCAGGGGTGATAGCAGACCCGGCCGTGGATAGCCGGCAACGGGTTGTCGGCGACGAGGGCACGCCACGCCTGCTCATGCTCGTGTGCCTCGACGTGGCCCAGCCAGGCTTGGATGTTCTCACCGGCCGGACATCCGACGTTGCACGGCGGCAGCAGATCGACGTAGATCGGACGGCGATCGCGCACGGGCCCCGTGCGCGAGTGCTCGTGCGCCAGGTCGGGCAGGGGCGTGAAATCTCGCGGAGTCACGTCGTCGGCCACGGGATATGGGTCACCGCAACGAGTGTGCACGCTGGGCCGCCTGCCCGCAATGCTGCGGTGTGCGGGTGGGACGCCGTCAGTGTCGGGGCGGACCGGCGGCGACGGTGGCCTCGATCTCCGAAGCGGGCGGCTCGCCTGGCCCGAAGCTCTCGAGAATCCAGGTGGCGCCTGCCTGCTCGAGCGACGCGACCGTCTCCTCGAGGACTGCAGGGCCACCCCGAGGCATCACACAGCGGACGACCAGGTCTGAGCCGGCCGGAGCCCCCAGACGATCAAGCTGCTCGCGGACGGCAGCGACCTCGGAGGGACTTGGCGGCGTCACCTCGCGGGCCGGGAAGATCACAAAGCATCCCTCGAGGTGGGCTGCCCGTTTCAGAGGTCGCCTGTTCGGCCATCTGCACGCGCCCCAGATCGGTACGGGGTCCTGCAGGGGGCGGGGCAGGAACGGCCCGCTGTGCACGGAGAGTCGCTTGCCCTCGTAGTCGACGGGCTGGCCGGTCAAGAGCTGGCGCAGCACGGCGAGCGACTCGTCGAGCAGCTCTCCCCGGGCCACTTGGCCAGTGACCTCGCCGAACGAGCTGAACTCCTTCCAGTCGTCGTCGCCGATCCCGACGCCCACGACGAGCCGACCGCCCGACAGGTGATCGAGCGTGGCGATCTGCCGGGCGATCACCCAGGGCCGGCGACGGTTGAGCGGCGTGACGAGGGCACCAATCCGCAGCCTGCTCGTCGCCATGGCGACAGCGGAGAGCGTGACCCACGCATCGGCAACGGCCATGCCCGGGATGGCGAGAACATGGTCCCAGAGAAAGAGGCCCTCCCAACCGGCGTCCTCCGCCGCCACCGCCAAGCGCACGACTCGCCTCGGATCGGCAAACTCGGCAAAGGCGGGGAGAAACAACCCGTATCTCACACAGGGAGTCTGCAGGCCAGCCGCGCCAAAGGCAACGGCGGGCGGTATTCAGGAGCGGCGACTCCGACCTTCGCAGGCGCAGGGGCCGAGCGGGTGCGGCACTCTCCGGCTCACCGGTCTGCGTTCATTGCGGCCACGACGAGCAGGCCGCTCGGAGGACGGTCGTGGTCGCCGACGGTGTGAGCGCTCGGAGCCGTCTCGAGGCCCCCTGGAGCTACCGTCCGATGACGGTGGCCGCGGGCCGGCGGGGTACGGGCTTGTCCGTCTCCACCAACCTGTGTCCGGACCACGATTGGTGCGCCGCATCAGCAGAGGGAGGCCAAGCACGACCACACCCATGACCACGAATCGGAGGACGAGCCCGATCATCGAGAACTGCGTGCCGGGCTCGTACGTGCAGTGCAGCAAGTCATTGCAGGGCGGCGGAATGCCCGCGGCCACGATCGTTGCGGTATGGAGCATTCTGCCTCGGCTCCCCCCTCGGAGGACCCCTGTCCCGGCTACCCACGCTAACCCGAAAGTCGGTGGTCCGGCAGCAGCTCGCCGCTGACACCGGCATTTCGCTGGCGTCAGCGGCGCCTCACCCGACGATGCGCTCGCCGATCGGGCCGAGTATCAGCATGGGCAAGTAGATCAGGCCACCGACGATCACGATGACGCCGAGAAGGAAGACGACAAAGGTCGGCCCGGTGCTGTCGAGGGTGGCCCTCGTGCGAGCGTGGACTCGCGCCCCCGGCGAGCGATCCGGCGATGGCGAGGGAGAGCACGATGGGCACGAAGCGCCCCACCAGCACAGCGAGGCCGAGCGTCGTGTCGTACCACGGCGGGTTGGCCGCCAGTGAGGCGTCAAGAAACGGCTGCCGCTCGTCAATAGCGCGTGAATCGCTCCGCCCGCACGCCCACGGCCGCACTCCTGCGAGCCGAGTGAGGGGCTTCGAAAGCGGCAGACTCCTAGGCTCGCGGTGGTGCGGCCCTTCCGGTTCGGCTACCAGCTGAGGAGCGAGAACGACCCAGTGGCCCTCCGCCTCGAGGCGAAGGCCGCCGAGGAGGCCGGCTTCGACACGCTCTGCAGCTTCGATCACCTCGGCGGGTACTTCTCGGCACTCGCCCCACTCGCGGCGGTAGCAGGCTGGACGGAGCGCATCCGCCTCTGCCCGCTCGTGATCAACAACGACTTCCACCATCCGGCGCTCCTCGCCCAGGAGCTCGCCAGTCTCGACCGCCTGTCCGGTGGGCGCCTCGAGGTCGGCATCGGGGCCGGCCACGCCTTCACCGAGTACGCCGCCGCCGGCCTGACCTTCGACCCGCCGGCGGTGCGCAAGGCTCGCCTCGCAGAGTCGGTCGAGATCCTCCGCCGTCTCCTCGACGGCGAGACGGTCACCTACACCGGGGAGCACTACCGGCTGCAAGAGGTCTCGGTGCTCCATCCGGAGCAGGACCATGTGCCGATCCTCGTCGGGGTCAACGGGCGAGCAGCCCTTGCTCACGCCGCCGGGCATGCCGACACGATCGGGCTCACCATGCTCGGTCGTACCCTCGCTGACGGCCAGTCGCACGAGGCACGCTGGGCCCCCGAGCGACTCGACGCCACCGTGGCGTGGATCAGGCAGCATGCCGGTGACCGCTGGCCGAGCTTGGAGCTCAACGCCCTCATACAGGCGGTCACGGACACCGACGACCCCCTAGGCGCGGCCGAGCGGTTGGCAGTGGAGGTCCCCGGGCTCACCGTCGACGACGCCCTCGCGACCCCCTTTGTCGCCATCGGCAGCCCTGAGGAGATGGCTGCACACCTCCTCGGCTGCCGCGAGCGATGGGGGATCTCGTACTACGTCGTTCGAGACATGGACGCTTTCGTCCCCGTTATCGAGCGGCTGCGGCGGGCGGACGCAGCGAGCTGAGGAGACACCGCCTCCTCACGAACGACGTCCTCTCGACGAATCAGAGCGCCCTGAACCGTGCGTCACGTGGGGGTGGCTGACGCCTGATGCGAGGCAGCGCCCGCGCCGACGGCGTTGATCGCCCTCACCACGAAGTAGTACTTGACCCCCTTGTTGAGCCCCCTGACCACGAAGCTGCTGGCGTGTGGCGAGAGCGGTTTGGCGGTCAATGGCTTGCTGGCCTCGTGGCCCGACTTCGTGCCCTCGTAGACGTCGTAGCCCGTGACGGCGCTGCCGCCATCAGAGGTCGGAGCCTTCCAGGAGAGGGTGACCTTGTCCTTGCCGGCGGTCGCCTTCACGAAGCGAGGCGGTCCCGCCGTCGTCGCGAGCACGCCCCAGGTCCAGGTGTCGTCGAGGGCGGGGTAGCCGGAGAAGAGCAGCAGCTGGCTGGTGTGAGCGTCGTACGCCATCGTGGCGAAGGCGCGGGCAGGCGGGCTCTTCGACGGTGTTGAACGGCTCCACGTCGCGCCGCTCCAGGTCCAAGTTTGATTGAGAAGGGGGCCGGCGTCCTGGCCGCCGAAGAGCACGAGCTGGCCGGTGGCCTGGTCGTAGCCCATGGAGGCGCCGCCGAGAGTCGGCGGAGCCGTCGATGGGTGCGACTCCGCCCAACTCGAGCCGTTCCAGGTCCAGGTGTCACCGAGATCGAGCCCGCCGCTGTTCTGGCCCCCGAAGAGCACGAGCTTGTGGGCGGCCGCGTCGTACGCCATGGCGGTGCCGTCGCGTGCTCCGAGAACGCTCGTGGAGGCGGAGGCCTCGGTCCAAGTCGTGCCGTTCCAGGTCCACGTGTCGCTGTAGAAGGAGAAGGCGTCGGGGTTCTCACCGCCGAAGAGGACCAGTTGGCGGGTGGCGGCGTCGTAGGCCAAGGAGGCGTAAGCGCGCCCGCCCGGGCGGCTGGCGGGGGAGAGCTCGGTCCAGGTCCTGCCACTCCAGATCCAGGTGTCGTTGAGCTCGCCGCCATGTCCGAGCCCGCCCACAACCTCCTCGCCGCCGAAGAGCACGAGCTGGCCGGTGGCGGCGTCGTAGGCCATGGAGGCACCGAAGCGGACCGAAGGGCTCTGCGACGGAACGACCTCCTTCCAGGTCTTGCCGTTCCAGATCCACGTGTCGCTGATGGGTTGGTAGTTGTTGTTAAGACCGCCGAAGAGCACGACCTGGCGAGTGGCCGGGTCGTAGGCCATGGCGCCATTCTCGCGGGCAGGGGGTTGCGGGGAAGTGAGTTGCCGCCAGGTCGGCGCTGCCGGGCCGCCGGCCGCGGCGGGCGTGACGGCAGCCCCGAGGGAGGCAACGAGGCCGGCCAGCACGAGGAGTGCTCTTGCGAGTGTGCTCACGAGCGGGGTCGAGCGGGCGCAGGTTGCGGAGCGCTCGTCGGACCGTAGGTCGCGCCTTGCTGAACTCGAACGTACGGACATTGACCGCTCCCCCGTTGAGCGCAGAGCGCTAGCTGCAGCATCCCGCCCACGTCGAACCGGCTCGCCCGGCTGCTCATCGGCAACACTACGAGGTGATGAACTTCGTCGCCCATTCTCATGTGGCCCTCCGCTGCGACGGTGCCAGCTGGGAAGGGGCATTTGGGGCCGCTCTGCCGGATCTGGCTTCGATGGCGGGCGCTCGCATCGAACGCTCGCGCTTGCCCCCATCGATCGAGCAGGGTGTCGCTCTTCATCACCGGACCGACAACGCCTTCCACGCCCTCGCGGCGTTCCACGAAGGATCGAGACACATACGCCAAGGCTTGCGAGCGGCTGGTGTAGCGACGGGTCCGGCTCGTGCCGTCGGGCACGCCGGTTACGAGCTTCTCCTCGACGGCTGCCTGCTGACTCGTCCCGGAGTCCAAGAGGAGTTCCTCCGCGTGCTGGCAGGAGCACCCGATGTCACGCAGGCAGTCTCGTGCGCCGAGCCCGGCCGCTGGCGGGTGCTCTTCGCCGCCATGAGGGACGAGCGGTGGTGGCTCGGCTACATGGACCCGCAGATGGTCGCACGCGGCCTGCACCGCCGGCTGCAAGCTCGCCGGCTGCTGCGATTCTCGGAGGCGGAGCTGCCAGCCGTGACGGCGGCCCTCCGGGCAGCCCGTCCCGCCGTCGACGCCGGCGCTGATGACATCATCGGCGCCGTCACCGAAGCGGTCCGTGGTGTCCAGCCTTCCGCGTAAGGGACCACCGAGGACTCGCGAGTTCGGCCTCGGGCGAGGCAAGGTGTTCCCAGCCGAGCGCGCCGGGTCGCTCGTGCACCCGCTCCGGCGGCTCGTGCAGTCGCCGAGCCGGGCCGTGGCGGCGATGGGTCTTGCAGCGGACGCAAGGGTCCTCGAAGTAGGCAGCGGCCCTGGTTACTTCAGCCCCTTCATCGCCGGCGCCGTGCCGCAGGGCCAGCTGACGCTCGTCGACGTTCAGACCGAGATGCTGGCCGCGGCTCGCCTCCGACTCCCAAGGGTTGCGAATGTCTCGTACGCGACGGCGGACGCCTGTGCGCTCCCGGTGCGGACGGCATCGGGTCGACGCCGTCTTCCTCGCGACCGTGCTCGGCGAGGTTCCGGACAAGGACCTGTGCGTCGAAGAGGTCAGGCGGAGCCTCCGGCCGGGTGGACTGCTGACCATCGTCGAGACGAGACGTGACAGCGACTTCATCCCCTTGGCGTCAGTGTGCGAGTTGCTGGCTCGTCACGGCTTCTCATTTGTGGATCGCCGGGGTCCGCCTTGGCAGTACGCCGCCCGGTTTCGGACTGGCGAACGGGCTACCACGTCGACGGGATAGGTACGGCTCGGCAGACAGCTCACGACCACTTCTCGAACGTGGGAAGGAGATAGCCAAAGCCAGCGATCACCGTCCCGACGAACATGAAGGCCATGCCGGTGAGCCTCAGCGGATGGACCACGGTGAGAAGGCCGGCGATACCGGCGATCGCCACGCCGATTGCGCCGATCCATCCGCTCAGCCGGGAGATGCGCGTCGACGTGCGCACGCGGGCGAGGAGCGCCACGGCGCCGAAGGCGAGCGGGAGGCCGATGATCGTGTGGGCGAGATAGATCGTCGCCCACTTCGCCGGCAGCCAGCCGCTCGGGCGTGCTACCGGCAAGAAGATGAGCGCCACGATCCCGAGTGCCAGCTCAACCCCCACCAGGACGGCGAGCGACATCGCCAGTCGGGCGGTCGTGTCCTCGACCGTGACCTGGGCGCTCGCTCGATCGGCCGGACCCACAAGGGCGAGCCCCTCTCCGTCAAGGGGGGCCTTCTGTTTGCGCGCCCTGTAGGCCTCGGGGTCCTCGTGGATGAGGTACCACCAGCCAGCAACGGCGAGCAGAGCGAACACCGGCCACTCGACGGTGTAGACCCAGCTCAACTCGTTGCCCGCCAAGGCGCTTGTCGCTTGCCACCATCCGGCCACGACGCACCCGGGAGCGACGATGGCGACCTCGAGATGGAGCAGCAGCGCCCTGCGGGAGAACCATCGTTGCCGCCTGCGAGCTGCGTCGCCTGTGAGCGATCGGCCACCAGACTTGACAGCCGCCGTCTTCGCCCGACCGCCGCGGGCTTCAAAGCGCTTCGTCATCTTCCGCTCGGCCACAAAAGCGCAGAACGGCACGGTGCCTGCCAGCAGCACGAGGACCATCTGCCACTTGGGGACGCCCAGCTTTCGTGTCAGTTGGAACGCAACGTAGAGATAGACGAGGTACAAGAAGCCGTGGATCGTGCCGACGTCGTTCACGACCTCGGGCCGCCCGGCCGCCAGCTGAAGAGGTATGCCGACAAAGACGAGGATGATGAGCAGGGTCGCCGTCGTGAACGCCATCACCCGGTAGCGCACGAGAAGCCCGCGGTCGACGACTCCCGCCTCCACCGGCTCGTTGCGAACTGTTTCCCCGATCATCTCGACATCAGCTCTGTCATATCGACTCCTGCACGTCGAGGCGCCCTCCTCAGACGGCCCGACCCACGCGTCCGACCAGGAGCTGGTGCAAGCGCGCCGAGCTGTTAGTCACATCCACGCGGCCGTGGCTCGAATCCTAGGCGCCGGGACGATCGGCAGCGGCGACGACGCTGACGCCGCGTCGTCCATGGGGTGGAACGAAGCCGCAGGCGGATCTCGCCCGGACACCTCAAGGAAGGCACGGGGCACGCCGATGACTATCAACAGATGAAACCTCCTTGCGACCCTCCGCGCCTCGGTGAGCCTGGCGGCGGCCCGGCCGTGCGCTTTTGCAGCGTCGTGCACCGCTACCGCTCAGTCGTCGCCCTCGACCACGTCGACCTCGAGGTGGCCCGCGGCGAGACCCTCGCACTCTTGGGTCCCAACGGCGCCGGGAAGTCGACGGCGATCTCTATCCTCCTCGGCCTCCAGCGTGCCCAGGAGGGCACCATCTCGGTCCTCGGCACTGATCCGCGCGCCGCCATGGTGTCGGGCAAGGTGGGGGCCATGCTGCAGGTAGGCGGGGGCAGCGGTCTCCCCTACGGCGTCAAGGTCGGCGACCTCGTGGCAATGACAGCGCGCCTGTATCGCCACCCGGCCGATGTCGCCCGCACGCTCGCCCGCGCCGGGCTCACTGGTCTCGCCGATCGCCAGACTCAGCGGCTCTCGGGTGGGCAGGCGCAGCGGGTGCGTTTCGCCTTGGCCATCGCCGGGAACCCGGAACTCGTCTTCCTCGACGAGCCAACCGTCGCCATGGACGTGGAGGGTCGGCGGAGCTTCTGGGCGATGATGCGCGGCTTTGCGGGCGAGGGGCGCACGGTCGTCTTCGCCACCCATCACCTCGACGAGGCCGACGCCGTTGCCGACCGCATCGTCGTGTTGCGCAAGGGAGCGGTGGTGGCCAACGGCGCCGCCTCGACCATCAAGGCGACCGTGGCGACGCGGCGCCTGCGCTTCGTGTCCGAAGGAGCCGACCCCGCTCGACTGCGCGAGTTCGACGGCGTCGATGCCGCCAGCGTGCGCGGCTCTGAGGTGGTCCTCGACTCCCTCGACGCCGACGCCACTGTGCGGTCGTTGGTGGCCTCCGGCATGCCCTTCAGCGACCTCGAGGTCACGGGTGCGGATCTCGAGCAGGCCTTCGTTGCGCTCACCTGCGACTTGGCAAACGTGCAGACAGTCGATGACGCCATCTCGAACCGGCTACGGGACACGCGGAGCGAGACGGCGGCGTGACCGGGCTCGGTGCGTTCTTGCGTTTCGAGGTGCTGCGCCTGTTGCGCAACCCGCGCTATGTGGCCATCACCCTCGGCTTTCCGGTGGTCTTCTACAGCCTGTTCCTGCATAGTCTGCAGCCGGCCGTGCACCTCGCCGGCACGACCTGGAACACCTACTTCATGGTGTCGATGGCCAGTTTTGGAGCCGTGGTGGCGGCTCTCAACGCCGGCGGCACGCGACTGGCGGCCGAGCGAGCCTCAGGCTGGACCCGTCAGTTGAGCGTCACTCCACTTCCCACCTGGAGCTACATCGCGACGAAGATCGCCGCCTCCATGGTCATCGCCCTGCCCGTCATCTGCGTCGTCGAGATGACCGGCCTGCTCATCGGCGGGGTGCGCCTCGGGCTCGAGACGTGGCTTCTGCTGACGGCGGTGCTGTGGGCCGGCACTCTCCCCTTCGTCGTCCTCGGCGTTCTCGTCGGGTTCGTCGCCTCGAGCGAGACGGCCTATCCACTCGTCACCGCACTCATGTTCCTGTTGAGCTTCTTCGGCGGTTTGTTCACCCCGGTCGGCGACATGCCGACGGTTCTCCGTCACGTCGCCGCCTTCCTGCCGAGCTATCACGGAGCCTCCCTCGGATGGGCCGTCGTGGCCGGGCGGGCACCCGCGCTCCGCGACGCCGGAGTTCTCTGTGTCTACGCGCTCGCCCTCGGGTTGGCGGTCAACTGGCGTCACCGCGCCGAGGAGTCTCGCGCCTTCGCCTGAGCGACAAGGGTGAAACGCTCCGCAAAAATTGCCTCTGCCAACAGGTCGTAAGGCGGTCTGCTACCGTCGGCCGCGGGTGTGATGGGCGGTCTTGCATTCGGTCTTCTCGGCCCGATGGTGGTGGTAGGCGAGACAGGCGAGATCGCGATTCACGGGGTGGTGCGGCGCCGGCTCCTCGTCCGCCTGTTGATTGCCGCCAATAGGCCGGTAGCGGTCGAGCGCCTCCGGGAGGACCTCTGGGAGGGCGAGCCTCCCGCCAGTGCGGCCTCCACGCTGAAGAGCCACATCTCGCTCCTGCGGCGCTCGTTGGGCGCAGATCGGCTCTCGCACTGCGATGGCGCCTACGTGCTGGCGGTCGGGCCGGACGAGCTCGATATCACCCGGTTCGAGACAGAAGCCGCCGCCGGCCGTGCGCTGCTTCGAGGCGGTGACATGCGAGGCGCCGCTGAGACCCTCGGCCGCGGTCTTGGCTGGTGGCGCGGCCGGGCTCTTATGGACGTCGCCGATACGTCCTGGGGGGAGCCGGAGGCGGTGCGGCTGGAGGAGCTCCGCGCCGGCGCTCTCGAGGGCTGGCTCGAAGCGCGTCTGGCGCTCGGCGAAAGCCACGAGGTCATCGCCGATGCCGAGTCTGCCGTGGCCGAGCACCCCCTTCGCGAAGGCTTGTGGGCCAAGCTGATCACCGCCTTGTACGGATGCGGCCGGCAGGCCGACGCCTTGCGCGCCTACCAGCGTCTCCGGGAGCTGCTCGCTGAGCAGCTCGGGATCGCCCCCAGCCCCGAACTGGCGGCCTTGGAAGGAGCCGTCCTCCGTCAGGACCTCACCCTCGGCCCCGTGTACGGCAGCGCCCGGCCCGCCCCGCCGCGAGCCGGGCCGACGAGCAACCTCCCGCAGGAGCTGACCAGCTTCATCTCGCGACCGACGGAGGCGGCGGAGTTGGCCTCGCTCCTGCGGCAGCCGGGCCTTGTGACCCTGACAGGCGCCGGCGGGACCGGCAAGACCCGGCTGGCTCTCCGGGCGGCCAGAAACGCCGAGCCCGAATGCGAGGGAGTCTGGTTCTGCGAGCTGGCGTCGCTGGACGACCCGAGCCAGCTCTGGCCGGAGCTCGCCTCGGCGATCGGATGTGCAGACCAGGCCGGCGTCGAACTGGCCGAGACCGTCACCCGCCGGCTGGCAGAGGGCACCCACCTGGTGCTCCTCGACAACTGCGAGCACCTGCTCGACGCCGCCGCCGCCCTCGTCCTTCGACTTCTGCGGAGCGCACCCAACCTTCGAGTGCTCGCCACGAGCCGGTCACCGCTCGGGGTCGAAGGCGAGGTGGTGGACCGGATCCCTTCGATGTCGGTGCCCGGAGACGTCACCGGCCCGGAGGGCGTCCTCGCCTTCGAGTCCGTCCGGCTGTTCGTCGAGCGGGCGAAAAGCCAGCAGGCGGCGTTCTCGCTCGACGAGAGCACGGCTGCGGCCGTGGCAGCCGTGTGCGCTCGCCTCGATGGGATCCCGCTCGCCCTGGAGCTGGCAGCCGCTCGCTTGCGGACGATGTCGGTGGCTGACATCGAGCGCCGCCTCGACGACCGCTTCCGCCTGCTGACGAGCGGGGTGCGGAGCGCTCCAGCCCGGCAGCAGACGCTCAGGTCGCTGATCGACTGGTCCTACGACCTGCTCGACGAGCGCGAACGGGACACCCTGGGCCGCTTATCCGTCTTTCCTGCCGGCTTCGACCTTGCGGCCGCGGAGGCGGTCGCCGCCGGCGAACAGCCGCCGGCGCTCGACGTCATCGCCTCGCTCGTGGACAAGAGCCTCGTGCAGGCGGACATGACAGGCGTCACCGCCCGGTACCGACTGCTGGAGACCGTGCGCGAGTACGCCTCGGCCAAGCTGGGTGGGATCGAGGCAGCTGAGGCTCGCGCTGCCCACGCCCGGCATTTCCTCGAGCTTGTGGAGACGGCCGCTCCGTACTTCTCCGGGGCCGGCCAGGCGGCGTGGCGCGCCCAGCTGGATGCGGACGACGACAACCTGCGCGCCGCCTTCAACACGCTGCTTGCGGCACCGGAGGCGGAGGAGTCGTTGCGCTTTGGGGCCGCCGTCAGCAGGTACTGGAACAGCCGGGGCTTCTACGGCGACGAGATGCACCTACTCGAGGCGGCGCTGGAGCGTCAGCAGCCGTCTGCCCGAACGCCTGCACGCAGTGCTGCCTTGGCGGCGGCTGGGTACCTCTTGTTTCGCCGGGGTGAAACAACTCGAGCTCAGCAGCGGCTGAACGAAGCCCTCGAAATTGCCCGTGACCTAGGGTCGGCGTCGTTGGCGGCGGACGCGCTGCGCACGATGGCCTGGGTGGCGGATCGACGAGGTGATGGCGAGGCCGCACTTGCATTGGCCCGCGAGGCGGTCGACGAGGGCCTCGCGAGCGGTGAGAGCCACCTCATCTCGCGCGCCTACGAGGTACGCGCAGCTGCCTCGCAGTACCACGACCCTCGCGCAGCCCGAGCCGATTACGCCGAGTCGCTGCGGTACTGCCAAAGCGCCGGAGACAGCTTGGGCCAGGCAACGGTGCTCAACAACCTGGCAATTCTCGAGCTGGAGCAGGGCGAGCATCAGTCCGCCCGGAGCCACTTCAGCCAGGCGCTGGCCATGGCGGAGGACGTTCGAGGCGCCGCCCTCCTCCCCTTTATCGAATATGGGGTAGGACTGGCGGCCGCCCTCGACGAGGACTACGCGGCGGCCGAACCGGCGTTCACCGGCGCCCTGCACGCCGCCCGCCGGACGGGCCAGCGCTCCCTCGTCGCGTATGCCCTCCTCGGCATCGCCGTCACGCGCGCCGCCACGGGCCGCGAGGCCGATGCGGCCGCCCTCCTCGGGGCGTCGTCTGCGCTCTTCGATGAGCTTGGCGAGCAACCCGAGCGGATGGAGGCCAGGCTGCAAGAGAGCACTCTGAAGGCCCTGCGCGCCGTTCTCGGCGAGGAGCTGGAGGGAGCCGTTGAGGCCGGCCGGCGCCTGATCGGAACCGAGGTCGTCCGCTTGGCAAGCCTTTGAGCGGCGACCGCTTGTGATCCTCGAACAGGCGTGGTGCAATTCGCACCGAGCGGGAGCACATGAGGAGGCTCACATGCCGGTCGGGCTGCGAGGGTTGGCACAGTTCGCGTCCGTCGCCGCAGTCCTCCTAGCCACGGTCTCGGTCAGCGCCGGCTCGGCTGGCGCCAGCGTGGCTCCGAAGGCCGGCTTCTCGATCAACCCGGCTGCCGGCGCCCTCACGGTCACATTCGTTGCCGAGGCCTCCGGGTTCCCGGCACCGGTTGTCTCGTACGCGTGGACTTTTGGTGACGGGAGGTCGAAGAAGACCTCGAAGCCTACGGTGACCCATACGTACCCGTCGCCCTCGGTGTTCTCTGCGTCGTTGACCGAGACCGACGGCAGGGGCGACAGGGCCACGGCGAAGGGCACGCTCGAGTTGTTCAAGTGCCCGGTTGGAACGACCCAGTGCACCAAGGCCCTGCACCACGTTCGCTCCGTGCAACTGCTGCAAGCCAGTGGCCACGTCAGTCCCGCCACCCGCGCCACGCTCCACCTGTTCGTGGGACCATTCCGGATCCGCAACTGCGAGACCGGGATCGCAGCTGCCGTCGGCGTGACCGACACGGGCTTCAGTGGGGACCTGACCGTCAGCCTCGAATACACGACGAGCGAGCCGGACCAGGTCGAGACGACCTGTTTCGCCTCCACTGTGCCATTCGTCGACGCAGGCGACCACGACGTCACGAGCGGCGCACTACCGAGGTGTCCGGCAGGGGGGCCGAAGCCTCCCTGCGTGCAGTCGATCCGCACCTCAGGTGCCCAGGTGACCAAGGTGCTGATCATCCCCGCCGGTGATCCGAAGGTGGGGGGTCCCTAGGGACGGCAGCGGAGCAGAGCCGGACACGTCTTGTCCGCTCGTGTGTCCCGTCACGGACGCGCCGGTGCCCCGCCCCTAGCTGGGGGACGGGGCAGGGCGGAGTGAGCTTTCTCAGCAGGTCTGGTTGTCCGTCGCCACGGAGAAGTCCTGGATGCCGAGGGAGGTGTTTCCGAACTCGGCGTTGGCGTCGAGGCCGGCCCCGATGTTGAATTCGACGTTGGCCAGAAGGCTGCCGCCGTCGGCCACGCCCTTCGTGAACGTGGCGGCGTTGATCCAGCCCCTCGCCTGCACGGACGCACCGCTGGCCGCACTCGGAAGACCCTGCGTGATCAGGGTGAGGGGTCCTGAGTAGGTCACCAACGTGCTCGACGCGTCGCTGTGGAAGACGGTCGTCCCCCGGAGGACGCCCCTGTCGGTCTTGAGGTTGATCGTCCAGACGATGTTCTTGATCGTGATCGGCCCCGACAGGTTGTAAGGGGTCGACCCAGGCGTGTGGTCGGTCTCTCCACCCTTCCACGTTCCCCGCCAGGTCTCGTAGGTGATGCCTTTCACGCCGGTGCACCGTACGACCGTGAATTTCGACGCCGCCAGCTGCATGCCGGCGTTCGCCTCGTTGATCCGCGGCGCCCCAGCCGCGACCGCGATCGCGACGCTCCCGACAGTGATGAGAGCAAAGGTCACGAGAGCTACAACAGTCTTCTTCATTGGATCCTCCTTGGTTTTGGTCCTTGGTTCGCACTACGGAGCATGCAGGACGAGGATTGAAGGACGGTTGAACGGCGGTAACACGGCTTCGCGGCCTCCCCGTCGAAGGGCGATCTTCATGCTGGCGTCACCTTCGAAGCGCATGATCTGACCAGGCCGGCCGGTGCGCCATCTGCCTGCCATACGATCTGAGAGGTAATTCCGATGCAGTCCAACCCAGGCGCGGACCCTGCGCCGAGCCCCCAACACCGCGAGCGGATGCGGTCGAGGTGGCGCCCTCGTAGCCGCTCACGCGGCCCGCGCAGCCCGCGCCGGCACCCTTGGCGGCACCGCATCGCCGTGGTCACCCTTTCGATCGTTGTCTTCCTCGGTCTCGTCGTCGGCGCCGGCTACGCCTACGTCGCCTACCGAAACCACCAGATCAAGAAAATCGACATCAAGTCCCTCGTCCGGCCGGCGACGTCAGGCCCGGACGTCGGAGTGCAGACGTTTCTCATGATCGGATCAACCTCGCGCTGTGCCCTCTCCAAGCAGAACCCCGTCTTCGGGACATGCGCCGAGGGCATCACGGGGATCAACAGCGACGTGATGATTCTGCTCCGCGCCGATCAGAAGACCCACACGATCTCCGTGCTCTCCATTCCACGGGACCTCGTCCTTGAGAATGTCCGGGACGACGATCAGAGGTTCTACAAGATCGATGCCGCCCTGGCTGACGGTCCCGGGCAGCTCGTCACCGTGATCGAGCAGGACTTCGGCATCCCGATCAACCACTTCGTCGAGCTCAACTTCGACACCTTCCAGAATGTGGTGGAAGCCCTCGGCGGGATCTACATGTATTTTCCCTACGCAGAGACCGACGACTACTCGTCCCTCGACATCAGAACTCCCGGCTGTCACCTCCTCGACGGCTTCGAAGCTCTCGCCGTCGTGCGGGCTCGCCACTTGAGCTACTACGACAACGGCCAGTGGGACTACGACGGCAGCGGCGACCTCGGGCGCATCACCCGTGTCCACGAGTTCCTGCGGGTCCTGGCGACGACGATGGAGGAGCAGGGGCTGGACAACCCGCTGAAGGACAATGCCGTCATCGGTGCCATCGCCCCCCAGTTGACCGTCGACTCGGGTCTGTCGGTCACCGACATGGTGAACCTCATCCTCGCCTTCCATGGTGTCAACCCCCTCACGGCCCCGCAGCAGACGCTCCCGAGTATCGAAGACCATGACGATTACCTCTGGGAGGGCATCGACTTCGGATCCGTCGTGTTGCCTTCCTACCCGCAAGACCAGGAGGCCATCGACCAGTTCGAAGGGCTCTCGGCACCACCTGGGTCGGACATCGCACCGAGTGCGGTGTCTGTCTCGGTCGTCAGCGGCACCGGAGCCGACGACGAGGGAGTCGTCGCCTCCCGCCTCCAATCACTCGGCTATCACGTCGTGGGCACGGGCACGGCGACGCCTGTCGGCCCGATCTCACAAGCCATCGTTTACTACCGCCGCGGGCACCTGCTCGACGCCGAGCGCCTTCTGCAGTCACTGAGCGGAATGGTCTCGATGGCGCAAGGGACGACTCAAGACGGCGCCGACGTCACCCTCGTGACGGGCTCGAACTTCTCCGTCAAGGTGAAGCCGCCAGCTCACCACCGCGCCTCTCACGGTCCGACGACGACCACCGTTCCGAACCCTTACCCGGTCCTCGGCCCACCGAGCGCCGCCGTTCAAACCCTGCCGACCTACGACCCCCGCGCTTGCACGAGCGCCCAGATCGCGGCGTTGAAGCACTGAGGCCGGCTGTTTCACCCGTCCCCAGGAGGGATCAGTGGGCGAGTGCGCCCATCGGATCCCAAGCAGGCAAGACCGTCGGTTCGGCATCGAGCGCCTTCTGCAGCTTCTTCGGGAGCAACTCCCGGCGAGCGGCGATTTCGAAGAGGTATTCGTCGAACCAGCTGTCGTTCATCGTGTAAAAGCCGTCTCGGCCCCGCTCGGCGCCCCAGCTGTTCTCGACCCGCCACCGACGTGGGACACCATCGACCCGATCGACGCCGGTGAAGAGCATCGCGTGCGTCATCTGGGAGTCGTGGGCGATGAGCCGGTCAGCTTTGGAGAGCTCGAGCGAGGTGCTGTACACAGAGTCGTAGTCGAAGAGCTTGGCATCCCAGAGGGCGAAGTCGTTGCTCATCATCTTTCCGACGTCACAGCCGAACCACACAGGCTCACCCGACTCGATGGCCCGAGCGGCAAGCTCCTTCATCATGGCGATCTCGACGTTCAGATACGTGACGGGAGGGGCGCCGATCACGTTGCCGAGGTATTCGACCGTGTAGGTGCGATTCAGCGGGCTCGTGGGGCGGGGGTCGTGAACGAGGCAGACGTAGTCGTCAACGGGCAGCGTGACATAGGACTCGGCGAACTCCTTCGGTGTGAGGAGGCCGTCGCGGTGGAATGACTTGTCCTTGTCCTGCCACTGCCAGAGGAACCGCTGCGGTGGGGTGCCGAGGTGGATAGAGAGGATCCGGTAGACGACCTGGAGGACGTCCGTCTTCTGGTCGCGCGCCGTCTCGACGTCCTCTCCCACGGCCGCCCGCACCGCGAGGGCGCCCTTGCGCAGCACCTGCCGCAGCAGCGAATTCATGCGGGCGGTCTCCGACGAGCTCTGCGTCTCGGGCATGAAGGGCTTCGGCACGAGGCCGTACTTGTCGACGAGGGCGACGAACATGTTCCACTGACCACCGTCTCCGGCCACGGAATCGAGGAGGTAAGCGACGGTGCGGTCGTCGATGTCGCGCCCGGCCGTCTCGATGATCGCCTCCAGGAAGTAGTTCGCTCTCTCGAGCTTGTCCCAGAACATCATGTAGTTCTGGGAGAACTCGAAGTCCTTCATGTTGAGCTTGGCCATGGTGCCTGGCCTCAGCAGGTTCAGCCCGGCGAACAGCCAGCAGCGCCCGCTCTTGCCCTGGCTCGTCACCTTCCAGTCGTCGAGGGAGGCCGACATCGTGTGATCGGCTTCGTTCACGATGGAGCGGTCGATGGCGACATCGTCGACCGTCACGCGAGTCACGGCGTTCTGCACGATCCTCAGGGCTGGATCCGTCTGGAACTGCTTTTTCAAGAGCTCGACATCGGATTCCTGAAGTGCCCCTCCGACCGACTTCGCTCTCATGCCCATTCCGTCACCTCTGTCGTCCATGGCGGTCCCCTCGGTCAGACGTCCGCCCGCTCGCATCCTACGGCGCTGTCCACTCCCGGCGACCCCTCGCCGAGAGTGGACAGCGCAGGCGCGAGAAGAGGGCAGACTTGCAACGGTGGTGACCATCGAGGACGTGCGGGCACTGGCTTCCCGCCTGCCGCGCTCGTACGAGGCGCTGGTGCGCGACCGGGTCAAGTTTCGTGTCGGCCGGATCGTCTACCTGGCGTTCTCGCACGACGACGCCGTGATGGGTTTCGCCTTCCCGAAGGAGGAGCGCCAGGCCCTTGTGGAGTCCGAGCCCGACAAGTTCCTCATGCCCGCCAAGTCCGACCTGCGTTACAACTGGGTGGAGGTGCGTCTCGGGGCCATCGATCCCCCCGAGATGCGCGAGCTCGTGCTCGATGCCTGGTGCATGGTCGTGCCGAAGAGCGTGGCAGCGGCTTACTTCGCATCGACGTCGTCGAGCTGAGGTGGCCGGGAGACGCCGCCCGCCCTCCTACCAGAAGCGCTTCTGAGCTGGGATCGTCTCGAGGTCCGCCAAGACGAGCTTGCGGTCCTCGTCCTCGGCGATCTGCTCGACAGCCTCGAGCGCCCGCTCGGTCATCGCTCGAGCCGCTTCGGGGTCGCCGGCGACGGCGTGACCGCGGGCGAGCGCCTCGTAGGCAAAGGCCAGATCCCAGTCGGCGATCCCGTTGGCGAGGCAGATGTCGAGCACCCGCTGGGCGTGGTGCAGGCACGGTTCGGAGCGGTGCAGGACGGCGTAGACCCTCGAGACCTGCCACTCGCCGCGGGCGATCTGCTCTGGTTTGCCGACCTGGCCCCAGTGGTGGCGGGAGGCATGAGCCATGTGCAACATGAGGTCGTCCTCCTCGGTCGTGCGGTCCTCTTTCTCCATCAGGTCCCAGACCGAGTTGAAGTAAGCGGCGCCGAGCTTCCGCTCCTGTTCAGGGGACAGGAGCTCGTCGGTGGGCTGGTTGGTCACAGTGGTCTCCAATCCGTCGCTGAGCACGTGCATGAGGTCGTGCAGATCGCCGGCGATCCGCGTCGCCCTGCTCTCGAGCCGCCTGCGATGAGCAAGGAGGATCTCGTGCAACGCAGTCGCCTGGTCGGGCGATTCCAGGCACCTGCGGATGTCGTCGAGCGGCACGTCGATGGAGCGCAAGCGGCCGACGACACGCCCGGCCGGAATCTGATCGGTCGAGTAGTAGCGAAAGCTCGTTGCGTCGTCTACGACGGCCGGCCGCAGCAGCCCGACGCGATCGTAGTAACGCATCGCCTTCACCGTCAGCCCGCAACGGCGTGACATCTCCCCGATGCTCATCAGGTCCCCCGGCACTGTGGCAACGCTAGATGTCTCCTGTGTGGGAGACGCAAGCGGATCTCCCTCGATGACCCGGGCGGCAGGTCTGTGGGACGTCGCCGTCGTTCGGGCGCCGTGTTGGTCCGCCATGGTGCAATTGCCGTTGTGCCGATGCCGACCGACCTCGAGGCCCTGACGGCACTGCTCACGGGCGCCGGGTTCGTGGCGGCGCATGAGGAGGCGTACGAGCTCCTCGCCTGCGCGGCGGGCGATGTCGAGCTCCTCGACTCGCTCGTCGGGCGTCGCCTCACCGGCGAGCCGCTCGCTTGGATCACCGGGACCGTGGCGTTCTGCGGTGTGGAGATACGTGTCGATCCTGGTGTCTACGTTCCCCGCTGGCAGAGCGAGCCGCTGGCGTGGCGCGCGGTCGCCCGCCTGCCGGCGAACGGCGTGGCGATCGATCTCTGCACAGGGGCCGGAGCGATCGCCAAGATCTTGATCACGGAGCGCCCGGGTGCCCGCGTGATGGGGTCCGACATCGACGCGCGCGCAGTTGCATGCGCGAGAGCGAACGGCGTGGAGGCCTACGAAGGCGACCTGTTCGCCCCACTGCCCGAACCGCTGCAAGGGCGCGTCGACGTCGTCGTCGGCGTCGTGCCGTACGTCCCGACGCCCGCCCTCGGTCTGCTGCCGCGCGACACCCTGACGTTCGAGTCGCCGCGCTCCTACGACGGCGGCCCCGACGGCACCTGGCTGCTTCGGCGAGTGCTGATCGAGAGCTCTCGTTTCCTTCGACGCGGTGGTGCGCTCCTGCTGGAGCTCGGCGGTGAGCAGGCCGATGCTCTGGAAGGCGACCTCGAGCGTCTCGGCTACGCCGACGTCACGGTTCTTCTCGACGAAGACGGTGATGTCCGCGGCATCGCGGCGACGATGGAGGACCTGCCGGATCCATCCGGGAAGAGCACGTGAGCTGACCGCCTCCAGCCCCTGCTCACAGCCCCTGCTCATTCCGAGCGGTGCAGGAGGGCTGTGGGCGTGCGGGCGGCGATGCGCCCGGGGACAGCGGCCACGAGATTGGCGAACACCAAGCCGCCGAGCGCGACGAGAACCATCGACAAGACCGGCACGGTGGGATCAGGAACGCCTGAGATTCCCCGGGCGAACAGCGTCCAGAGCCATCGTCCGAGGGCGATGCCGAGGGGCAGGCCCACGAGAACCCCGACGGCGGCGGAGACGGAGGACTGCCAGGCGACCGTTGCCGCCCGCTGCCGTCTCGTGAAGCCGAGCGTCTTTGCGAAGGCGGGTCGGTCGCCGCGCCGCGAGGCGGTCGGCTCGACGGCGTCCGAGCCCAGTGCCGGCAGAGTCTCTTTGAGCGCGCTACCCATGACTGCTGTTTTCGCACGTCGGGCTGGGTGACCGCAAGGGGGTCAACGCCGTGTTGAAAGTAGTGGTATTCCCACTGCCCAAACAGAGGTGGGTGCGCCATCGTGGCGACGACCGATCAGCAGGTGCTGTGATGAACGCTGGGGCACAGGTGGCCGAGCGGTGGCACTCCGGTCAGTGGGTCCCTGGAATCTCGAGAAGGACGTCAGGCCTCGGCTGGTCGGCCCAGTTCGAGAACGCCGTCACCATCCCCCTTACGAGCCGGTCGAAGCTGCGGTCGACGTCGAGCGGGAGGCCGAAGCCGCCAGCCGCCTCGAGGCTCACAAAGCCGTGCAGGGCCGATCGCAAGGCGCGGATGGCGTCGATGGCGTCGTCACCGCGCAAGTCGAAGCCGTACAAGACATCGGCCACGACCTCCACAGCAGAGAGGGCGGCTGCCAGGTGGTCCGTGTCACCTGCGGCGGGGGCGCCTTGGCTGGCGGTGTAGCGCCCCGGGTGCTTGTGCGCCCAGTCCCGGTAGGCGTGCGCCATCGCGACGATGGCGTCTTCGCGCCATCGCCCGACGGCTGCACGGGCGAGCACGTCGGTCAATTCGACCTGGGCCCGGATGGCGATGCTGCGCTGCAGTCCTTCCATGCCGGTGATGTGCTTGTAGAGCGAGGGCTGGCGCACGCCGAGGCGCTCGGCGAGAGCGGCCAGCGTGAGGCGGGCCAGGCCCACCTCGTCGGCCAGCCGCTCGGCTTCCTCGACGACGCGGTCCTCGCTGAGCCCCGCCCTAGGCACGGCCAGGCACGGTCGCCAAGAAGGCCACGACGGCGTCGGTCGTGACGTCGGGGCGTTGCGACTGCGGATAGTGCCCGGCCTCGGGCACGATGACGACCTCTGCCCGCAGGGCGCGGCCGATCCATTCGGCCTCCGCCTGCGGGTCGTCGAAGTCAGGGTCGAGAGCGCCCATGACAACGAGAGCGGGAGCCTGGACGTCTCCCAGCCGCGCCTCTGCGAGGGCGTGGCTCGTTCGCGTCGTACGGGAGAAGGCGGCCGCGTAGCCGGGCCGCCGCAGGTTGGCCACGACCTGGAGACGGTACTCGTCGAAGTCCGCCGGTCGCCTGCCGGCGTACAGCTTGGGCAGGTAGGCCTTCCACATGGCGGCCGCCCATGGGGGCGCCATGGCGACGCGCAGGAGGAGGCGGGCGGCCGCCCCTATGCGAGGGTCACGAACGAAGGGCCCGACAAGTACCAGGCCATCGACCAGGTCGGGCCGCTCGGCCGCTGCCAGGATGGCCGCTCCGGCGCCCATGGAGTTGCCGACAGCGGTTGCCGGCCCACCGAGCTCGGTGATGAGGGCGGCGATGTCCGTCGCCGTCGCAGTGTCGCCGTAAGAAGTGAACGTGACATCGCTCTCGCCGTGGCCGCGCAGGTCCGTGCTGGCCACCCGGTAGCCCGCCGCCAGTAGGGATGGGGCAAGGAACCGGTACGTGGCGCGGAGGTCGCCCATGCCCGGAACAAGCACGACGAGGGGACCGTCGCCGGCGACGTCGTAGGCGATTCGCCCGTCCGGCCGGGTGAGATAAGAGGTCCGTTGCGTGTCGGAGGCATTGTTCATTGCCATGAAGCTATGATACTTAGCGAATAGGCTACTGTCAACAGCCAACAGCTCCCCAACCCGCTCGCAACCGCAATTGCTCGGATTTGATCGCCGGTGTCTGGCCGAAGACGAGCAAGAAGATGGCCTGGCGGGCGAGCAGCTGAGCGACCGACTCCAGCAGCACGGCTCGTCCCCCCGTCTCGATGACGAGCGAAGTCGCCGTCGCCAGTGCGAGTTCGGCGGCTTTCGCCCGTGCTCGGGGGAGCGCGCCCGAATCGCTCCTGTCGAGCTGGTTCCGCCGTTCGGCCACCAGGTCCTCCGCCGCCCGCCCGGCGGTTCCACCGAGGAGGCGCGCACACCGGAGGGCTAGCCCGAGGGACAGGGAGCCGTTGGCGCGCAGACCGCCGGCGTCACGTTCCTGCCAGGAAGCGAACGGCTCGAGCCCGACGACCCGATCGTCGTCGACGAAGGCGCCATCGAAGGTGACCCGAACCGTGACGCTGGCGTCGACCGCTTCGAGGCGGAGGCGTTCGGCCGACACCCCCTGGCGCTCGACTGCGTCCACCAGCAGCCACAACACCGGCACATCGGGCATCGCCGGCACGCGAGCGGCGACGAGCATCACACCGATCCGGCTCCATCCGGTCACCCAAGGAGCGGTTCCGGTGAGGGCCCAGCCTTGCCTCGTCCGCTCGGCAGTGATCAGCGGTGGCCCCGGGCGCCGCAATCCGGCGAAGGCGACGCCGGCACGGCGCTCTCCGCTGCAGAGTGGACGCAGCCATTCCTCGGCGATGGAGCCACCCGCCAGGCTCACCGCCCGCACGGAGGCGTGGTGTTGAAGCCAAACGAACGTCGTCGTGAGGCAGCCCGAGGCGAGACGCTCGATCACGGCGAGAGACTCCTCCGCCTCGAGGCCGAGACCCCCGTAGTCGAGTGGCCCGGCTAGGCCGTAGAGCCCTGCAGCCGCCAAGGCATCAAGATGCGAGACGGGAACGGCTGTTGCCTGATCGACGGCGAGCGCCGCTGGGAAGAGCAACGTGTCGCTCAGCTGGGCCGCGAGCTCGAGCACGCCTGTGCTCCCGGCGCTTGACGGGATCGGAGCGTTCGCAACCGGGTCGGCTGCGGCGGGTTCAGGCACTCCAGTGTTCTACCGTCCGGCACACCGGCCTGGCGAACCACCGAGCCGGGGGCTATCCCTTGGTGAATCGCAGTCTCTCGGCTTGTTGGGGCCAACCGCTTGATCGCCAGAAAGCTGTCGCCAGCGGGTCGGTCTCGACGACGATCGCTTGCAGGCGGACAGCCCCGAGACCCGCCAACCGCGCCTCCGCCTCAGCCAGCAGCCGTCGACCGAGGCCGCCCCGCCGCTGAGAAGGTGCGACGGCGAGGCGATACACCGATCCCCGCCAGCCATCCCAGGCGGCGATGATCGAACCGACGACGCTGCCGCCGAGCTCGGCGATGAGCAGCGCCCCGGGGTCGTGGGCGATGAGGCGTTCGAGACTGTCGAGGTTGTCAGTGTGTCCGGCTTCGACCTCAGCCTCCGTCCACAGGGCCAGAATGGCTGGGAGGTCATCTCGCCCGGCCGCACGGATCGAGGACGCCATCGACCGATGTTATTTCCGGCGCGCCTCGGGACCGATATGGGAAGGTAATTGCTGTGCAGCGCCCGTCGATCTTCGAGGCCGCCGGCGGGCAGGCGGCCTTTCTCAAGCTTGCGGCTGCCCACCACGAGCGGTGCCTGCAGAATCCAGTCTTGAACCATCCGTTCTCTCATCCAGGACATCCGCAGCATGTCGAGCGACTCGCCAGCTACTGGGCCGAGGTGTTCGGCGGACCTCCGCTTTACTCGCAGTCCTGTGGCGGTCACTCGGGCATGCTCCACATCCACGCCGGCACGGGGGCGCACGTTGAGCTGGGGGTTCGCTTCGTCGAATGCTTCGTGAGGGCAGCAGATGACGCCGGTCTCCCTGAGGATGCCGACTTGCGGCGTTGCCTTCGTGCCTACATGGAGTGGGCGGTGGGAGAGGTGATGTCGTACTCACCGCAGGGAGCGACGGTGCCGACGGACCTGGCGGTTCCCCGATGGTCCTGGGGTGGACTCGAACCGAAGCCCCTCGAGTGAGACGCCGAGCGGGCGCCTCCGTCTCCGGCCTGCTGCTGGCGCCGGGAGCGAGTGCCGGCAGGGAGCAGTCGTCGCTCGTCGCCATCGACCAGGCCGTTTCCCAGTTGGGTCTTCTCGTGGAGCGCATCGACTTTCCGTACCACGTAGCGGGCAGGCGGAGGCCGGACGCCGCCCACGTACTCATCGAGACGGTGCGCTCGTCCGCCCGAGGGCTCGCCGCTCGTGCCGGCCTCGGCGCTGCTGGGTCTGGCGATCGTGCGGCCGGCGCCAGGATCGAGGAAGGCCCGCTCACCGGTTCTGTCGTATTGGGCGGCCGATCCATGGGTGGTCGCATCTGCTCGATGGCCGTTGCCGACGGCCTGCCGGCGGCAGGTCTCGTGCTCGTGAGCTATCCGCTCCATCCGCCAGGGCGACCGGACAAACTCCGGACGGAGCACTTTCCCCGGCTGACGGTGCCCTGCCTGTTCGTGTCCGGCACTCATGACGCCTTCGCGTCGCCTGCCGAGCTCGAAGCCGAAACGGCGACCATCGCTGGCGCCGTCACGCACGTCTGGGTGGACGGCGACCACAGCCTGCGGCGACGAGACGCCGAAGTTGCCTCGCGGGTGGCCGAGTGGATGCGGACGCTGATGGGCGTGCGTACGCCTGCGTGACGGTGAGGGCCACGTCACCGAGTTGCAGTGGTCGCCGGGAGCAAATCGGGAGCAGAATGGATCTGTGAGGCTCGTCCTTCAGCCCCCGCGCTGGTGGTGGCTCGCGATTGCGCACGAGCACGAGCGCCGTCGCGAGGCCGCGCAGACCTTGCGGCTGGCGACGGAGTGCGACGTACCGATGTACGGCCTCGGCGACGAGTGGCAGGGAAGCAGGGAGGCGCGCATCGGGTTCTGCCATGCCAGCTTTCGGAGAGGATGGTTGGGATTGCGCCTGCAGGACGGTCCCCTCATCGTCGATGAGCTCCGGGCCTATCATGAGGCCGAGGGCAAGACGCTCATCGTGACGAGCCATCGCGAGGGCGAAGAGGTGGACACCGCCCGACTCGTCAACAATTTCCTCTCCATCAGCTGGGTGATCGACCAGCGACAGCCCGCCTCGACCGAGAGCGAGGACGATGAGCGGGCGCCGTCGCGGTCCCGGCCTGCTTCCTCGACGCTCGACAGGGACTGGCGTGCATTCGAGGTGAGGGTGGATGGCGCTCCCGCACGATTCCAACGCCTCAGCATGGCGGGTCACTGGCTCGCCCTCGGCACGATGAACGACCACCTGGTCTCGATCGAGGGACACGGCGTCGTCGCCGAGGACCTTCGCCTCTCGAGAGTCACAGATCCGTCCGCCTGGGTGAGTCGGCCGTGTCCCGCAACGACGGGCCGGACAATCGTCGAGCTGGGCGATCGGCTGGGGGATCTCCTCGGGTTGCCGTGAGAGGCAGACGCGGGTGAACCCATCGCGGGCAACGCCGCTGCATCGAGCTCTCTCGTCCGGCGCACTTCTCATCATGCTGCTCATGCTGGCGGCAACGGGTGGCGCAGGGGGAGCGTTGGCCTCCACGAAAGGCGCCGGCGGCTCAGGCGCCTCCGCCTCCGCCTCCGCCTCCGCCGTGCACGGCTGGCGCCTCGCCTGGAAGTCGAACATCCGCTACCTGAGCGCACTGGCGTGTCCCACGGTCTCGGAGTGCTTCGTAGCCGGCGGCACGCCTCGATACGGGTACATCCTGCGGACCGAGAACGACGGGCAGAGCTGGACGGCCACGACCATCAAGGCACAACAGTTCTTCGACGCGGTGGCGTGTGTCGACCAGGAACATTGCGTCATCGGTGGGAGCGGCGACCAAGTCATGGTGACCTCGGACGGTGGCGACCACTGGTCGCCAGTCGACCTTCCGACTGGCGTCACGGGACCTTCCGGGCTCTCGTCTGTCACCTGCGCGGCGAACGGCACCTGCTACGCGGCGGCTGGTCTCAGCGGCTACAGCGGGACCATGCTGTACGTCTCGACCGACAGTGGCCAAAGGTGGGGCTTCGAGAGCTTCGTCCACAACCAGATCAACTTCATGACGTGCCCGCAGCCGTCGTCCTGCGTCGGTGTGGGATCAGTGCCACCGGCGGACGGTTCGGTCGCCTGGCCGGCGGCAAGTCGGACCACTGAGAACGGTTGGTTGACGTCGTCAAAGGGCAGGTTCCCAGGAAAGTGGTTGTCTCTCACGGGCGTGTCGTGCCTCAGCTCATCTCGCTGTTATGCAACCGGTCTGAACGAAACCCTCAAAGATCCAGACAACGTGGTCCTACTCACCAACAATCTCGGCCAGACGTGGAGAGCCGTCGCGACCGCGCCTGGACTCGGCGGTTTGACGCCTTGGAGCATCAGCTGTCCAACGAGCACCGCTTGTGTCGCCGGCACTGACGGGCAGTCTGTCGTGACGACGAACGACGATGGGGCGCGGTGGGGGAGAGAGGTGATTTCGCGATTCTCGGGCCTCGAGGGAGCGACCGCGGTTACTTGCGCGGCGCCGCAACACTGCATGGCCCTCGAAAGTGGCGACCTATACATGATATTGGTCCAAGGTTGAGCTCCCATGTATTCGGGTATCGGTCACCCCGCCTCACCGGCATTTGAGCAGGCGGTCTCGAAACCTACGGTGCGGGTCTGACCCGTTAGGCTGCCGACATGACCGACGAGGGCGTTCCGACACCGGCGAACGAGCCCGCTCAGCAGCCCGCTCAGCTGAGCAGCCATCATCGTGACACCCTGGAGCAGATATTTCGGCACCCCAGTGGCCATAACATCGAGTGGCACGACGTTCTCTCGCTGCTCGAGGCGGTGGCGTCGGTGAGAGAGGGCCATGACGGCAAGTACGTCGTGACGCTCGGAGGCGAGACGGAGATGATCGAACGACCCAAGCACAAGGACATCGCCGTCCAGCAGGTGGTCGACCTGCGCCGCATGCTTCGTGCCGCCGGCTACCACGAGCAGCTCGAGGAGGCCAAGGCCGAGGACGACTGAGCCCGGTCGGCACGGCCGACCTTCGTCATGGCAACCATGAGGGGCGGCAAGGGACCGTCCTTACTGTCGCGATTCGGAAGAATCGTCCGGCGAATGTCGCTGAAGAAGGCACCCATTGGGGACTCCTTCCGAATCGCCGGGGTGCTTGGAGACCGAGGCGATATGGTTGTATGTGACCCGAGGGTCATCGTCCAGCCGACGTGGTGGAGCGACTGGAGCGCCGCCTTGCTCAGGGGTTCTCGCCGGAGCGTTGTGCTCGCTTCTGCAAGTCGATTTCGGCCCCCTTGTCGCCCTCGAACAGATCGCGGTTGTCATAGGCCGCACCGGTACGGATGGCGGCTCGACGCCGGCTCACGGCAGGGGAGAGGCTGGCGAATGCCGCTGCGGTACCTGTGCCGTCGGCTGCGAAATTCTGGACGTTGCCGACCGAATAGCCGATCTGGCCGCCTTCGGCGTACGAGTCCTGGTTGGCCCCGAGATAAGCGAAGGTCCAGCCGAGCTCCTGCCGTTTTGAGATGAGGCCGAAAATCTGCTTCTGCGTGTACTCAGTGCTCCGGTTCTCCATACCGTCGGTGAAGGTGACGAACAAGATCTCCTCGGTTCGCGAGCCATCGATGGCGGTCTTCTCGGCCCGGATCGTGGCGTCGGCGATGAGGTGGCCGATGGCGTCGTAGAGCGGGGTGCCTCCTCGGGGCTGAAACCTCGCCCGATCAAGCGGTTCCACCTCCGCGATGGGGCTTCCGTCTACGAGCACCTCATGGGAATCCTGGCTGTCGAACTGCACCAGCGTCAGGACGGCATCGTGGCCTTCGCCTTGCTGGGCAGCGAGAAACCCGTTGAACCCTCCCACCACGTCGTCGGCCATCGATTGCATCGATCCGGAACGATCGAGCAGGAAATAGATGTGCAAGTTGCGAACTTTCTTGGTCACTTGGACCGGCTCCTCTCCTTGGGACGCGCCAGGCCGCGCTCGAGCACGAGCCGGATCGTGTCGCTCATCGACAGACCCTCCTCGTTGCCCACCTCGGCGAGCCGACGGATCAGGTCTTCCGGGAGCCGGATGCTGACGAGCTGGCTCGTCGCCGCCTGCTGCGTGCGGGCGGCGGCCTTGAAGTAGCTCGACGGGGATCGACGTTGCGGCTCCATGTACTACATCATAGTACGAAGTGTATTACACCACAATACAGGCCGTGGCAAAAGTCCCGCACCCGCAGGCGGAGGTTCAGCCGTGCTGCGGTAGGGTCGCCACGATGAGCGTGGCGATGACCGTGTAGCCGGGTGTCCGGGGATGGATGTCGTGGTATTGACAGAAGTACGTCAGTTCACACACCTTGGCGACCGGAAGCGGAACTTTCCCGTAGGGGGCGAGAGTCGTGGTCTGCTTCAGCGATCCGTAGGCGCCGGTCGCCGCCGTGACGTCGACAAAGGCGGCGCCGTGTGCCTCGTACTCCTGCTTGAGCGCTGGGTTGATGAAGTCGCGGAACGCCGGCACCGAGATCTCGGCAAGGTTACGCAGAGAGGCGTCGTCGGACACGTAGAGCCCGAGGATCACGTCGGGGTAGGTCGTGCCGACGATCCTCACCGACCTTCCGGCGGCTGCTCGCAGCCCTCGCAGCAGAACCCCGAGGTTTCTCTTGATCCGCTTCACGGCCTGCTCGACACAAGGGATCGGTGAGGCGACCGCAGCACAAGCGGTCACGTCGTTGCCGCCGATGGAGACGGTGATGAGGCCGAGCTCGCCACGATGACTTCGTATGAACGCCTCCGCCGCCGTCGCCTGGCTCTCTGTCGGGTATGGCGTCGCACCGGGCCCGAGCTGCGAGCACCCTCGGGAGTGGAGGATCGACTCGGTCGTGGCGCCCCCGCAACCGAAGTTCACGAGCTTTAGGTCCCATCCCTTCTTCGCCGCCAGCGCCGGAACCTGATAGGCAAAGCCGTTAGTGCCCGTGCGGCCGGAGTGAGGTCCCGTGGGCTGGTAACCCGCCGCGTACGAGTCCCCGAGCGAGACATACAGCAGCGCCCGCGGCGGCGGCGCCGTCGACGCCGGCGCCTTGGCGGCCGGCGTGGAGCTGCAGGCCGTCGCTAGCAGGCCTAGCACAGCGGCCGCGCAGACGAAACGTCGGCGCCCGCTCATCGCGGCACGGCCCGCACCGGCCTGCCCGGTCGTGCAGCGGCAACGAGATCGCCATCGAGAACGACGACCGTTCCGTGGACAAGAACGTGACGGATGCCGAGCGAGCGTCGGGTGCTGTCCTCGTAGGTCGCTTGATCGGTGATCCGACCGTGGTCGAACACCAGGAGGTCGGCGTCGGCGCCTTGCTGCACGCGGCCCTTGGCCCGCATTGCCGGCGCGCTCGCTTCGAGCACCCGGGCCGGACCGAGCGTGCAGGAAGCCAAGGCGTCGAGCAACGGCTTGCCCTCCTCCCGCCAGAGTCGCATCGCCCGAGAGAAGCATCCAGCCGTTCTCGGGTGTGTGACCGCACCCGGCGGCGGGGGCCATGCCGCCGGGTCGAGCTGCCCCGAAGCCGACACGAGAGGCATGGCGTCGCTCGCCACGATGGCGCCCTCGAAGGCGAGCGAGCGGCGCAGCAGCCGGCGGTCGGCGGCGCTGTCTTCGTCGAGGAAGTCGACGATGACCACGCCGCCGGGGTCCAGCTCCCGCAGCTCGCGCAACCGCGCCTCGTCGGCCACACGCTCGCCGGTGGCGAGATACCTGAGCGAAGACGGCACAAGTCTGTGCTCTGCCAGCCGTTCCGGCGAAAGAAAGGCGGCGCCGATCGCCGTGGCGCCAGAGCCGTACGGGTACGCCTCGACCGACACCCGTCCGCCTTCTGCTCGGCAGCGCTCGATGAGGGCGAGGACGCGATCTATGTGACGCAAAGACGTGCTGTTGACGTGGCAGTGGTGCATGTGGGCACCGGTCTCGCCGGCGGCGCGAACGAGCTCCTCCGGCCCGTCGATGAGGGTCTCCGGGGACATCTCGATGAGGTCTCTGCAGTGGGTAAAGGTCGGCGCCCCGACGTCGGCAGCCAGCCGTGCGATTGCGAGGTACTCGTCCGGGTCGACGCCGGGCGCGTAGCCCATCAGCAGTCCGATGCCGATCGCACCTGCGCCGAGCTCGTCGGAGAGCGCCTGGAGGATGACGGACAGCTGCTCGGTGGTGGCAGGTCCCTGCCACCGTAGGTCACCGAGGAGCCCGAGGACCCCGTCGCTGCCTGCCTGCGGGTTGAGGCCACCGACCGCCTGCATCCGGATCGCCGCCCATGACGCCGAAAACCCGTAGTTGATGGGTGAACCCTCCCGCGCCTCGGCGGCATAGGCGTCGCCGATGTGCGCCCGGCCCGCCTCCAAGTCGAGAGCTGTCGTGACCCCGTCGCACGCCTGCAGCCGGCGGCCGCTCAGTGTCTGCGCGTGGCTGTGCAGGTCAATGAAACCCGGCGCCACCACGAGGCCGGTGGCGTCGATCATCGTGTCGCCCTCGAGAGGCTCAACGGAGATGGCGCTGATACTGCCTCCGTCGATACCGACGTCGCGGAAAGCGTCCAGACCGCTTTCCGGGTCGATGACACGCCCGCCGTGCAGAACGAGTTCGTGTGAGGCCATGAGGCATCCTGTCACGGACTCGGCCTGCGCCCGCCTGGCTCAGTGCCTCGCCGGCGTCCCGTCGGATGCCCAGAGGTGGTAGCCGTAGTGGTGGAGCAGCGGGAGGGCCGGGAGCGTGGCCGCGAGCCGCTCGTGCCTGCTCATCTCCTGAACCCAGCGGACGTCGGGCGCGAGCGTCACCCGGCCTTGGGTGAAACGCACTGGGTTGCCGCCCATCGTGTGGCCGGGAGAGAACTCCACCTCACGCTCGCCCACGAGCGGGAGCGTGTCAGGATCGGATCCGATCTCGAGGGCGATGCGACGGAGCTCCACGTCGGGGCGGCCCATGAGGTCCTCGTAGCGGACGAGCTGATACCGATCGCCAACCGACGTCCGCAGGAACAACTCGACTGCCAGGTTCACCCCCGTCCACATCGTCGAGCTCGCCACTGGGCTGAGCACAAGGATGCTGGCGCCGTTCTTGCCCGGATCGGGCTTTGGACGCGACCACGAGAAGGCAGGGCCGCGCGGGTCGCGCACGAGATGGATGAGGTGGAGCTCGATGCCGGGATGGCTGGCGAGCAGCATGGCGTCGCTCGGGCTCTTGGAGGAGTCGACGATAGCGGGCCGCCCGGAGCGGGCGATGACGCGTTCGTAGACGGCGAAGAGGTACTTGGCGTAGTCCTGCACGTCGTCCATCGAGCGGATGCGTTTGCTCGTGAGCCGCAGTTTCGGAAGGTACCGCTGGCGGCTCGTCGAGTAGAGGAGATCGCGCAAACCCTGCTCGTTCACGCCCACGCTCGCCATCGCCTCCGGCACGATCCCCTCCCAGAACGGGCACTCGGCCATCGACTTCCCGCAGGCACACACGTGCGTCGCGACAGGTTTGCCATCGGTCATGTCACGGAACTCGCCCAGCGAGGTGTATTCGGGCATCTCACCGAGGACGCGATCGAGCAGCGTCGTCCCACTTCTGCCCCAGCCTGTGATGAAAACGACTTTCACGACGCGTCCCCGAGTATTCGGCCGTCCTCCGCCGCCACAACCACAGTCTGTCATCGGCGCAGGCATCTCTCCGAAGGTCCGCCTTGTCTGCCCGTCGCAACGCAACGGCCAGCGGTGGGCGCGGGTGCGCGGGTTGCGCGGGTGCGCGAGTACGCCTGCCGCTCGGCGAACCTTGAGATGGCCGTCGCCTCAGCAAGGACGCCCGAGCTCGCCTCGCCTGCAGAGCAGGGGAGCGTTGACTTGCTCGCGAGCCGTTGCTAGACACCCATGCCGGGTGGCGACATCGTGCCGTCTCATCGCCGGCGGCCGAAATGGCCGGGAAGGGGAGTGTGCACCGTGCGCAAGGACAAGGGCGTCTGGAAGGCGGCGGGGGGGCTTGCGGTTGTTGTCGCCGTGGCTCCGCTGCTGGCGATGGTGCCTGCAAGCGCCGCCACGAGCGCGCAGGCTCCGACCTACGGCAACCGTCTCGCCGAAGTGGCGGCGCAGCCGATCCTGCCGGAGCACACGCGCACGGTCGGAAACGTCCCCTCCTCCATGGAGATCTCCGGAGCGGTGGGACTGCGGTCTCGCAACCAGGACGGCCTCAATCAGTTTCTTGCCGAGGTGACCAACCGGTACTCGCCGGCGTTCCACCACTACTTGAGCAGAGGCGAATTCGCTCGACGCTTCGGCGCCTCGGTCTCCGCAGTCACCCAGCTGGCACGACTCCTTCGCTCCTACGACCTCCACCCGAGCGTGTCGGCAAACAGGATCCTGATGTCGTTCCATGGGAGCGCCGCCAATGCCGAGCGGGCGTTCGCGACAAAGTTGGCCGAGTACCGGTTCTCGAACGGGCACCTCGGATGGGGAACGACGTCTGAGGCCCGCCTGCCGGCGGGGATTGCGGCCACGGTGTCCGGCGTCGTCGGCCTCGACAACCTCGTGCACGACTCGACATCGCTCGCGCGAGCACCCCGAGTCGCGCGCGCAGCCGTCAAGCACGGCACGCTGCCGAAACCTGCCAGCGGGGGCCCTTCCGCCTGTCACGCGGCTCAGGCGCAGGCGCCCTTCGGCGGGGTCACCGACGACCAGGTCGCCCACGCCTACGGTGTCGACGGCCTCTACGACGCCGGCGACCTCGGCCGGGGCGAGACGGTCGACATCTTCGAGCTGGAGCCCTTTGCACTCACCGACCTCACGGCCTTCGACGAGTGTTACTTCGGGAGCGGTGAGACCAATTCGAACAACGTCTCGGTGACGGCCATCGACGGTGGAGCCGGCATTGGTGTCGGTTCAGGGGAAGCGGCACTCGACGTCGAGGACGTCTCGGCCATTGCGCCCGACGCCAAGATCGACGTGTACGAGGGACCGAACACGACCTACGGCTCCCTCGACACCTACAACACGATCGCGACGGATGACAACGCCAGCGTGGTCAGCACGAGCTGGGGCCTGTGCGAGGCGGCCATGCAGCAGGGTGCTCCGGGGACCCAGGAGGTCGAGAGCGAGATATTTGCCGAGACGGCAGCGCAGGGCCAATCCGTGTTCGCGGCCGGTGGCGATGACGGTTCCGACGACTGCGCCGAATCCGGTAGCACGCAGGTCGTTCCCTATCTCTCTGTCGACGACCCCGAGAGTCAGCCCTATGTCACCTCGGTAGGGGGCACCACCTTCACGAGCATCACGGAGCCTCCGGGCGAGGCGGTCTGGAACGACGGCTCTGAGTGGGGTGGGGGAGGCGGCGGCATCTCCGACACGTGGGCCGAGCCTTCCTGGCAAGCCGATTCCACCGTGACCGGGATCGCCGATGCTGCCGGGACGGGCCAGCAGCCCTGTTCGGACGACCCGGAGGGAACCGCCACTGAATTCAACCTCGCCGGCTTCCCGACGACGCTTTCGTCGGGGACTCCGTGCAGGCTCGTTCCCGATGTCACGGCGCTGGCCGACGAGTTCACCGGCATCACGACCTTCTACAGCGGCTCGTGGAGCACGGTCGGCGGGACCTCGTCGTCCACTCCGCTCTGGGCAGCCATGACGGCCGAGATGAACGCCTCCTCGTTCTGTTCCGGGACGACGCTCGGCTTTGTCAGCCCGCTGCTGTACGACGTGGCCTCTGCCAGCCCGTCCGACTATGCGGACGCCTTCAACGACATCACCGTCGGGAACAATGACAACCTTGCCGTCGGTAATGGGTCCGACTGGCCGGCGACGGCCGGTTACGACCTTGCTTCGGGCCTGGGCTCACCGAAGATCACGAACCCGAACGGTCAGCCCGGCCTGGCACAGCAAGCCTGCGACATGGTGCAGGGCGCGAGCACTCCACCCGACGTGACGCTGATCACACCTGACAGCGGCCCGGTCGCCGGCGCCACGGCCGTCACCATCACGGGCTCCAACTTCGGCGCCACCGCCGGCGACGTCTACGTAGGGACGCAGGCGGCCACGGTCGTCAGCTGGTCGGCGACGTCGATCGCCATCACGACGCCGGCCTACGACGCCCCGCAGGGGACCGGGGCCTCCGCAGCCGGTCCGGCACCAGTGACCGTCGTGACAAAGAGCCCTGAGCGTTCGAGCGCCCTCGATCCGGCCACGACGGTCTTCCACTACCTCGCCGGCATCTCCGGGACGGCGCCGGTCATCGACTACGTAGGGCCGACGGCCGGGGGCGCCACCGGCGGATACGAGGTTGACCTCGTCGGCAGTGGTCTCTCCGGTGCGACCGGCGTGACCTTCGGCGGCCGAGCGGGGACGATCGACGGCTCGACGAACTCCAACAACGGTGACACCACCCTGGTCGTCACCGTCCCGGCAGAGACTGGCTCGACGGTCTGCGAGAGTGCGGTCCGGGACGCCAGCTCCGTCTGCCAGGTACAGGTGCAGGTGACGACCCCTGGTGGAACCTCGAGTGAAGCGGACATCCTTCCCGCCTACCAGGGGCCTATCGAATACGCTCTGAGCGGCGCCATTGAAATCCCGGCGGACTCAGGAACCGAGGCGGTGGCTGCCGCCACCGAGTTCGACTATGCCCCCGCCACGAGCGTCACGAACATCTCCCCTCGATACGGCTCCGAGCTCGGGGGCTCGCTCGAGGACATCACAGGCAGCGGCTTCAGCATCCTCACCTACTTCTGGACCGACTTCGGCCCAGCCACCCAAGAAGCGAGCCAGGACTTCGACGTTCAGTCGATCACACCGGACAACCTGTTCATCGTGAACACCGGTGACCCGACGCTGCGAGGGCCGACGACCGGGCCCGAAGCGCAGGCGGTCACCATCGTCACGAGCGCAGGTGACGACGCCGTCGCGAGCGGGTTGTTCGCACTGGCGGGCGTACCGAGGATCTCGAGTCTCTCCAGCCATTTCGGTTCGACAGAAGGCCGCAAATCGCTCACGTTGACGGGCAAAGGGTTGAGCGACGTGGAGGCCGTCCAGTTCGCCGCCGACCAGGCATTGCTGGGGGTATCCGAGACGACCGTCTTCACCCTTCAATCAGCCACCCAGCTGAGCCTTCGCACACCATCTGACCTGCCCCTCGCCACGGAAGTGCTCGCCTGCACGGAGACCGGGTGCAGCGCCGTCGTCCCCTCGGTCGACGACTTCGTCTACGGCTACCCGGGAGCGCCCATCATCTCCAAGATCAACCCATCCGCAGGCCCGGCTGCCGGCGGCGAGTCGCTCAGCAAGGCCGTCGTCATCACCGGAACGCTGCTCGACTCGGTCGTCGCCGTGAGGTTCGGCAAGATCGCGGCCACGGTCTTCGAGAACCCGCCTGGGCTACCGGGGGGCGGCCAGGACTACCGGATCCTGGCGTTGCCGCCCCCGGGCAGGGCGGGCTCGACCGTCGCGGTCGCCGTCGAGACGGCAGGTGGCATTGCGACCGGGCACGGGTTCAGCAACACGGTCGACTACACATATCGGAAGAGTGCTCCGAGCGCACCGCAGGACGTCACGGCCAAAGGCGGGAAGCGGACGATCACGGGTGCCTGGACGGCCCCGGCCTCTGATGGCGGTTCGGCCGTCACGAGCTACATCGTGGAGCTGGTCTTCAAAGGTGACCTGAAGCACGTGAGCCAGAAAGTGACGGTGTCCGCTTCCACCCGCTCCCATGTTTTCAAGGGCGTGGCAAAAGGCCTCGACTACACCGTCGCCGTCATCGCCAAGAACCGTCTCGGCGCCGGCTACGTCGGCAGCTCGGCACCTACGCAGGCGACCTGAGCTCCCAGGCGTGGCGGCGCCGGGGAGCCGCCTCCGATCGACCCAGTTGACCGGACAGCGCTCAGCAGCCCGGTTGTTTGAGTGAGTACGTCTTGTTAGCGAAGATGTGCGACTGCGACGTGGCGGTCAGCAGCAGCAACTGCGCCTCGACGAACCCGCTCAGCGTGAGGTCGCTTTGGTAGATCGAGCAGTTCTGACCGGCGTCCGCCGAGCCGGTGGTCTGGCCGACGCTCGTGACGAAGCTGAGGCAGCCGAGCGCGTTGACACCGAGGATTCCCAGCCCTGCACACGCTTTGAGCTGCATGGCGATCACAGCGGCGGATGCGGCCAGGGTGAGGGACGTGCCCGAGGTGTTGAACGAGCCGGTGATATCGCCCGAGCCGCTCCCCGAGGTCGCTTGGCCGCTTTGAGTCAAGGTGTCGGACGAGCTACCGAAGTTCACCGTCGTGCCGCCTTCGATGACGCCGTTCTTGGCCGAAACAGCCAACTTGACGAGAAGCGCCATCCCGAACTTTGCATACAACGGCACCCCGCAGGCGACCGGGCAGAGGGGGAACTCGAATTCGAAGGGGATCTTGATCACCGGGATATCTGCGCCGAGCTTTCCACCCGTGCCGCGCGCTACCTGCCAGTTCAGCGTCAAGTCGCCCCGCAGGCCCGACAGGGAGAATGAGCTCGAGGTCACGGCGCCATTCGAGACCGTGATGTCGGTGTCCTCGTTGTCCCAGTAGACAGCTCCGTCGGCTGACAGCTCGAGCGACAGGGCGATCGTGCGAGAGCCCGCGCAGGCGCCGGAGGCGACGATCAGCTGGTAGCAGAACGTTCCGCTGAAGCGGACGCCGGAGTCCTCCGGGTCGAAGGCGATCTTGAAGCCGAGGCCGTTCGCCTTTGCGGCGAAGGCGAGCATGTGCGGCGCCGGCGTTGGAGCGCCCAGCAAGACGATGTCGTCGCCGGCATTGGGTGACTCGTCGGCCGACGTCGATGCCGAGGAGGGGACTGCAGCCACTTGGGCGCCGAAGCCCGAAGCGAAGTCTGAGGGTGAGCTGACGGCGATCGTGCCCGACTGCACCAGATCGGTGATCGTCGCCGGCGTCGTGTGCACGACGAGATCCCCGCCGGCGTGGTCGACGCTGGCCACGACCGCAACGTCAAAGCCCTCCAGCAGCATGACCTTGCCGGGCGCCAGCTGAGCGAGCGGCCCGGAGTCACTCGAGAACGTATAGGTGGAGCCGCTGCCGGAGACACCAACCAAGTCGCTGCGCACCATCGCTGCGGGCACGGCCACCGTCCTCGAGGTGTAGGTGACCTGCGTCTTCGAGGAGGCGCCGGCGTTGGCCAGCCCGATCGGCAGTCCGCTCACCGATCCCGCCGTCCCGCTGCTGGTGCCGGCGGGGGCGGTCGAGCTGGTGGACGGCCCCGAGCCAGAACCTGCGTTGCTGCAGGCGGCCGCCACGATGACGAGCACACTCGCCGCCAAAGCGGCGGCACCGTGGCGGCGGACGTCTCGGGTCCTCGTTGAAGGGACGTGGAACGATCGCCAACGGTCCAGCTTGTCTCGCCTCCAGCAGGTCCGCAGCATGGCGATCACCTCCCGCTCCAATGAAAGTACACGGCGGCGCCGGGCAGAACCACCTTCTGTCGGCGGTGCGCCACGGCGGCTGCCGCCAAGCCGGTGGCGTTGGGGCCGTCGGTCTCCGCCGCCGCCGTGCAGGCCGATCCCAGACCCCCCAACGCCACCGCCACCGGTGCCGCCACCGGTGCCGCCACCGCCACCCGAACCAGACGTAGATCCCGCAAAGGACACATCGCCTTGTCGCTTCGCACGCTGAACACGAGCTCGCCCTCCAACACCGCCGCCGCATCGGGCGGGCCCGGCGGAGTTGCCGGCGCTCCGAGAACACTGCGCCCCGGTGATTACGTGGCGATTTCACGCCGGTAACACGCCATCGCCGGCATCGGGCACGGGCTCGGAGGGACGTAGCCTCCCCATCCCCCGGACGCCGCCGGAGGCGCCGGTGCCGACGTGCCCGGCACCGTGGGCCGGGTGCCGGCAGACGCGGACGAGCTCGGCCCGGCCTCGTTCGGGGGGCCAGGCCGAGCTCGTCGAGGTTCAGGGTGTGACGAGCGAGAACGTCCCGCCGTCGACGGCGATGCCGTTGCCATTGCCGGTCGCCCGTGGGCCGCTGGTCAGTGCCAGACCCTCGGAGGCGAACAGGTAGAGCGGCTTCCCGTCGTAGCTCACCTGGGTGCCCTCTGCTGCGCTCAGGGTGCCGACGTCGGCCGACGACAGCCCGCTCGCGAGCCCGGGCGTTCCGCTCGTGAGCACCGGGGGCCAGGCCCGAGCGCACCCGCCTGTGCACGTGGTCGTCTCGGCGGTGTCCTTGCTGAAGCTGTAGACGGGGAAGTTGATCGTGCCGGCGCCGGTGATCATCTGGGTGGCGAGGACCTCTTTGCCGCCGATCTTCGTGGTCGTGAGCGTGCCGATCCAGGGAAGGGCCAGTCCCGAGGGCGCAATCAGGGACCAGACGCCGTGCCAAGGTGGCAGGCTCGGCTCGTCCCAGCCTTCACCGCTGACCTGGCCGGGACCGCTGTCGAACAGGTAGAGCGGGTGCCCGGCGTAGGTGATCTGCCGACCGAAACTCCGCTTGACGGTGCCGAGCAGCGCCTTTTGCACCCCGGGGCCGGCGATCGGCGCGCCCTTCGTCGTGATGGCGGGCCACTCGGCGTTGTTGTCGCCCGACGGCCCCGTGCACAAGATTGGCCCTACCGGAGTCTTCACCGTCTTGCTCGAGCAGCCGAAGCTCGACCCGTGGTCGCTCGTGATGAAGTAGAGGGCGTAGCCGGCGAACTTGCCCGAGCCGACGACGAGCGAGGTGCCGAAGGCGTTGCTGGCCGTCGTGATGACGGTTCCCCGCACGGCCGGGGCGGCAGAGGCCGTTCCGGCCAAGGCGGGCAGGGCCGTGAGGCCGGCGGCGAGGGCGGCGACGGCGATGATCTTTCGCAACGCTGCTCGCGCCGGCCGATGGACGTGCATGTCGGCGTCTCTCATGTGACCCTCTTTCTTCCCCGCGGTGAGTGATCTGGCGTGGCTATCTCGGTGCAAGCGAAACGGCTTGCTGGACGACGGACACGTCTCGTCGCAGTATGGATGAGCGACTGATCACCGCCAGTGTGGTAACCCCCGGCGGAGGCGTAGTGTCAGCACCACTGACGGGGAGTATGCAGGGAGGCGTCTGGCGGACCCGTCGAAGGTCGCTTCGCCGCCCCGGTGTTGATCTCAGGCGGTGCTTGCGCTCCGCTCAGGCGCTGGCGATTCCGCGCTCGACGCAGAACTCGTTGCCTTCCGGGTCGCTGAGCACGACCCAGCCGCCGCCGTCGGATCGCCGGTGGTCAGCGAGGAAGCCTGCACCGAGCTGTATGAGCCGCTCGATCTCCTCGTCGCCGTGGCTGCGGGCGTGCAGGTCGATGTGCAGGCGATTCTTGCCTGACTTGTGCTCGGGCACGCGCTCGAAGAGCAGCCGGGTCCCAGCCGCAGGCTGGCAGATCGCCTCCGGATCGCCTGGGTGGTCGTCCGGGTTGGGTGAGACGCCGAACACCTCGCACCACCACAGGGCGAGGCGGTAGGGATCGGCGCAGTCAACCGTGATGCTTCGGAGGGTTACGAACATGAGAGATCTCCCTGATGACAGGGCGCTCCCGGGCGCTAGGAGGCTCAGGCGCCCGTTCGGGAACGGCTGCGGACATGGACAACGGCGCCCCCTTCTCTCGAAGCTCTTCCGTCCACAAGTTAGTGCTCCTCGCTTCCTCGCGTCCCGACCGCGCCCACGACACCGCCCCTGGACAAGCTCGAGGGACGAGGTGACCGCGCGCTCTGACTTGGAGAAGAAGGCTCGCTACGATGCGCCGATGCGCGATCTTCCCGCGTCGCTCTGTGCGGGAAGGAGGGCCGTCCATGCTCGGTCGGGCATGGCGATCGAGGGACGCCTGCCGTCATGCCTGTGGAACATCTCCGCCCGTGCGACCCGGGTGACTTTCAAGGCTGAGACGGCTAGGTAACGGTCATGAGATGTCTGTCAGTCGTTATCCCCTGTTACAACGAAGAAGCCAGTGTTGCCACCATCATCGAGCGAGTGCTTGATTCCCCTTACACAGCCGAGGTGATTGTCGTCGACGACGGGTCGACTGACGGCTCGGTCGAGGGCGCTCGCAAGATCCTCGATCCGCGAGTTCGCGTCATCGAGCAGCCGCGAAACATGGGCAAAGGCGCTGCCCTCCGGCGAGGCTTCTCCGAGGCGACTGCTGATTTCGTGGTGGTGCAGGACGCCGACCTCGAGTACGACCCTGCAGAATACGGCCAGTTGTTGGCCCCGTTGCTCGACGGCCGAGCCGATGTCGTCTATGGAAGCCGGTTCTGTTCGGATCGTCCTCACCGTGTCCTGTACTACTGGCACTACGTGGGCAACCGTCTCCTCACGACGGTGTCGAACATGTTCACGAATCTGAACCTCACCGACATGGAAACCTGCTACAAGGCGTTCAATCGAGAGGTGCTCGAGACCATCCAGATCGAAGAAGATCGCTTCGGTTTCGAGCCCGAGATCACGGCCAAGGTGGCCCGCGGAAACTGGCGCCTCTTCGAGGTCAGCATCTCGTACTCCGGACGTACGTATGCAGAGGGAAAGAAGATCGGCTGGCGGGACGGCATCCATGCAGCACGTTGCATCGTCAAGTACTCGCCGCTTGTCGCCCGACTTCGGTCGTTGCACCCGTAACTCGGCGGCAGTGACCGAGTCCGCTGGCACCCAAACCGAGGTGCCGGTGGGCTCAGGGTGTGGCGGTCTCGACGTGTGTCTTGAACCACTCGATGGTGCGCTGCAGCCCTTCTCGGGGGCTGATGGTCGGCCGCCACCCGAGGGCCTCGCGGGCACGTGTTACGTCCGGCCTTCGGCGGGTCGGGTCGTCCTCAGGTAGAGGTCGGTGGACGATCTCCACGGACGCTCCCGTGAGCTCGACGACCAAGTGAGCGAGCTCCATCATGGTGAGCTCAGTCGGGTTGCCGAGGTTGAAGGGGCCGGTGTGTGAGGAGTCCAGCATGGCGACGAGGCCGCCCACCAGGTCGTCCACGTAACAGATGCTACGGGTTTGAGCGCCGTCCCCATAAACGGTCAGCGGTCGGTTGCCGAGCGCCTGCGTGACGAAGTTGGACACAACCCGCCCATCGTCGAGGCGCATCTGCGGCCCGTAGGTGTTGAAGATCCGCACGATCCCGACGTCCGCGCCGAGCGCCCGGTGATGCGCCATCGTGAGTGCCTCCGCGAACCGCTTGGACTCGTCATAGACGCTGCGGGGGCCGATCGGGTTGACGTTGCCCCAGTAGGACTCGGGTTGCGGGTGGACGGTGGGCTCGCCGTAGATCTCGCTCGTCGAGGCGAGCAGGAACCGCCCCCCGTAGCGCTCGGCCAGTCGCAGTCCCCACTCGGTCCCCCCACTCCCCGCCGCCAGCGTCTCGAGCGGGAGGCGCAAGTAATCGGGCGGCGATGCCGGGCACGCCAGGTGGGCGACGGCGTCGATCCGGCCATCGATGTGCAACTCGTCTGAGACGTCGCCCTGCACGAAGGTGAAGTGCGCATCGGCCGCAAGACGGTCGACGTTCGCCATCGATCCAGTGGAGAGGTTGTCGACGCAGACCACCTCATCGCCGCGAGCGAGAAGAGCCTTGCAAAGGTGGGAGCCTACGAAACCCGCCCCGCCCGTCACCACGACTCGGCTCACACGAGGCCAACTCCTTCGTACACGAAGCCCCGCCGGCGAAGCGCAGCCGGTTCGAGCAGGTTCCTGCAGTCGAGGACGGCGGGCGCGGCCATCACGTCGGCAACCTTGGAGAAGTCGAGCCATCGCAGTTCGTCCCACTCGGTCCCCACCACGACCACGCAGGCGCCTTCGCAAGCCGCATACGGGTCGGCGCAGATCTCCACGCCGGGTAGCGGTCCGTGCACGGTCGGGTCGTAGCCCCTCACGCGGGCACCTGCGCTGCTCAGCCTGGCAGCGATCTCGAGCGAGGGGGAGTGACGGAGATCATCGGTGCGTGCTTTGAAGGTGAGCCCCCAGATGGCAACGGTCCTCCCATCGACCGACCCGCCGGCCAGGCGCACGACCTTGTCAGCCATCCGCTGGTACTGCTCGTCGTTGGCCTGCACGGCACCTCTGAGGAGGGCAAAGTCGTATCCTGCCTCCTCCGCCGTGTGGATCAAGGCGGTGACGTCCTTCGGCAGGCACGATCCGCCCCAGCCGGGTCCGGGACGGAGGTATTCCGAGCCGATCCGACGGTCGTACCCCATTCCCAGCACCACGTGGCGGATGTCTGCACCCACGGCTTCGCACAGCGCGGATATGGCGTTCACAAAGCTGAGCTTTGTCGCCAGGAAGGTGTTCGAGGCGTACTTGATCGTCTCGGCACTGGCCGGGTCCGTCACGACGAGGGGGGCGCTCGTGCGGAGGAACATCCCTGACACCTTGATCGCCGTCGACTCGTCGTCTGCCCCGATCACGATGCGGTCCGGGTGCAAGAAATCATGCACGGCCGAGCCCTCACGAAGGAACTCGGGGTTGGAGACGACGGAGACGTCGGAGCGTCCCAAGGTCTGTTCCACCACCCGGGTGGATCCGACAGGAACGGTCGACTTGTTGATCACGATCGACTCCGGTGGCAGATAGGGCCCGATCTCGGCGGCCACGGCCCGGATGAATGACATGTCGGCCCTGCCATCGTCGCCTTGTGGCGTCGGCACGCAGAGCAGAACGAACTCGGCTTGACGCACGGCCGCTGTGTTGTCCGAGGTGAACGACAGGCGGCCGCTCCTGAGGCCCTCCTTCACGAGGTCGGCCAGCCCTTCCTCCACGATCGGGATCTCCCCCCGCGACAGGCCCGCCACCCGCTCCTCGAGCACGTCAGAGCACACGACCCGATGTCCCAAATGTGCAAGGCAGGCGGCAGACGTCAACCCGACATAGCCCGCCCCGATCACCGCTAGCTGCGCCATTTGGTCTCCTGCTCGTCTTGTGTCGATGCTCCGATCTTGACCGCTGCGGCCGGACGGGGTTGGCCGCCGCCGGGGCCCTCGCCCGCACTCAGTCGTCCGGCGGCGTCGAGCGGCCCACCGGCGTCGAGCCCGCCGGCGTCGAGCCCGCCGGCGGCGAGTCGCCCACCGGCGTCGAGCCGCCCGCCACCGCGCAGCTGCCCACTGGCGTCAAGGGCGATGATGAGCCAGATTCCGAGATCAGCGTACAGCGCCAGTTGCGGGAAGATCGTCGTCCGAGCCGCACTTGTCTTCAACCACCAGTGGATCTCATAAGCGCCGACCACGTACGTGGCCAAGAGAACTGCCAGATACGAAAGGCACACGACCCAGAGCCACCCCGGGTTCCCAAGTCCGGCGCCTCCTCGCGCCCTGTGAAAGAAGACACCGCCGACGACGAGGACGGCCAGAGCGATCGGCACGATAACGAGGTGCGGAAGGATGCTGTTGAGGGTGGCGCCGGCGCGCAGACCCGGCGTCTCCCCGGAGTGTTGGCCGAAGAAACGGTCGCGGACGCCGAGGAGATGCACCAGTAAGAGCCAGGCCAGACCAGGCAGTGCTGGTAACACGACGAAGGCAGCCCGCTCGGCCCAGCTCCGCACCGTCGGCGAGAGCCGTCGGCGGGGACGGGCGTGACTCTCGGCGTGGGCGGGCAATTGGCGGCGCCATGACAGCGGCCGGTAACGAAAGGCGATCAGGACGAGCACGATGAGCGCCGTCGTGAGGCCTTCGTTCTTGGTGAGACTTGCCACGATGGCGCAGATCCAAGCCAGGACGAGCGACCGCTTGCTCTGGGGCAGCACGAGGCCGCAGATGATGGCACCCAGGGCAGCCGCCGACCACAGCAAGTCGGCGCGTCCGTCGACGGCGCTGTCCGCGGCGAGGGAGAAGCCCGCCATGCAGACGGCGGCGGCGACGACGATCCCCGCTACCCGCAGGAACGGGCGCCCCCTCTCCGTCACCGTTGCGAGGCTCGCCCCCGCCACTCCGAGGGCGCACGCTGTCAGGAGTGCCGTCACGTCGACGGCCAGGTGCAACCTCGCCAAGCCGAAGCGCGCGAACGCCAGCGCCCCGGCAGCCGACGCCAGCGGCGGGTAATCGAGGTTGGAGAAGGCGTAGGCGGAGTTCCTCATGTCCGCGAGAAGGACCTGGTGTCCTCCGGCGATCATCAAGCTGTGCGTCAGCCAGATCGAGTTGGCGTCCCGCCCGAACATGAGGGTGCGCAGACCGGTCATGGGAACGACCATGGCACCGCCGACGACGACCACAGTGAGTGCCAACCACGCCCACGACGGGCCTGCCGGTTGCGTACTGGAACCTCCGACGACCCACCACCACGCAATCACGGCCACATTGGTGAGCACCGAGAGCACCACGTACCACATCAGGAGGGAGCCGCCCACGCCGAGCTCGAACTCGACCGCAACGGCCGCCATGGCCGCCCCGATCAACGGGGCGAGGAAGAAGAGCGCGGGCGAACGGCGCACAGCGGCAAGAGCGGGAAGAAAACCGGGAAGGCCCAGCATCACGACGAGGACGAACAGCGCTCGGCTCACCTGCGGTGGACCTTCAACGTCACGTCCACGCATTCCTGGCCACGAACAAGGGTCATCATCCACTGGGCGGTCGTGCGTGGTCGTCGTGGTATCGCCCAGAGGGTCGACAGCTCGGTCAATTCCTGACGGTAAGTCACCGCACGGTCATAGATGAACACCGTGGCGCCCCGGGGCAGCTCTGAGCGGATTGCGGCGTAGATGCACTCTTCGCGCTGGTTGAAGCTGCTCCAGCGGTCGACGGACGTCGCGCTCCGCTCGAACGCGGTGATGTCGAAGCCACGGTGCAAGCACAAAGCGAACATGACCGCAACGGTTGCGGCAATCAGCAGCCGGGCGGCCGCCGTGAGTCGGCCGTGCGAGCCGGGCTGTGGGGAAGGATCTCGGGCGGCGTTGCCGGGCGTTGGCGGTGAGCCGGGCTCAGCCCCCGAGTCACGAGGGGTCACCGGATGTCCGACGGCCTGCAGCGGACCCTCGTCGATACCTCGTCACTGCCCGGCTCAGCGGTCGTGCAACCCGCCAGCAACCCCGAAGCCAATCGACAGGCAGGAACGACCCCACGATGCACCGCGACAGTCTGCCGCTTCGTAACCAAGGCTGGGGATCGCCTGGGAGGAACGGTCCGGACGCAGGAGCGAGTCAGCCGCCGGGCGCGTTCGAGATGATGGCGACGCCGCCGTTGCTCGTTTCGCCGACCGCCCAGCAGTCGGTAGTCGACGGGCACGACAGTGCGTAGAGGTCGGGGATCAGCGGGGGGAGGGTCTGAGAGGTCCAGGCGCCGCCGCCGTCGGTGGCGACGACGACCCGGCTGAATGACGAGTTCTCGCCGACAGCCCAACAGTCCGAAGCGCTCGGGCACGATACGTCGTAGAGCTCGCTGATCCCGCTCGGGAGGCTCTCTGCGCTCCAGGTAGTGCCACCGTCTGTCGTGGCGACGACGGCCGCCATCCCAGAGGTGGTCAGGCCGACGGCTGAGCAGTCGAGCGTGGTCGGGCAGGACAACGCTTGGAGCTGGCTGATCCCGCTCGGGGCGCTCTCTGCGATCCAGGTGATGCCACCGTCTGTCGTGGCGACGACGGCAGCGGTGTCGGCCTCACCGTTCGAGGTGTACCCGGACGCCCAGCAGTCGGTGCTAGTCGGGCACGACACGGCGTCGAGCTCGCTGGTGGATGCGCTCATGATCGCCTCGGGCAGGGTCTCCGACAGCCAGCTGTTGCCGTCCGAGGTGGCCACGACGGCTGCCACGCCGGATCCGTCGCCTCCGACCGCCCAGCAGTCGGTGCTCGTTGGGCAAGAGAGGCCCTCCACGATGCCGCTCGTGATCTCGCTCGGGAGACTCTGGGCTTGCCAGCTTCTGCCTCCGTTCACCGTGGCGAGGACAGTCGGGACAGTCAGTGCGTCGGTCTCTGTGTAGCCGGATGCCCAGCAGTCGGTGCTCGTCGGGCACGACACGGCGCCCAGCCCGCCCGTGAATGCGCTCGTGATCGCCTCGGGCAGGGTCTCCGACCGCCAGGTGCTGCCGCCGTTGGTCGTGGCCACAGCGGCTGCGGCGGTCGCTGCGTCGCTTCCCACTGCCCAGCAGTCGGTGCTCGTCGGGCACGACACGCCATCGAGATCGACAGGTCCCGCCGGGAGTGCCTGCGACTCCCAGCTGACGCGGCCCTTGGTCATGGCGACGACGGCTGGGACCGAGGTCTGGCTGTTCGAGGTGTATCCGACCGCCCAGCAATCCCGCGTACTCGGGCAGGACACGGCATTGAGCTGGCTGCTGAAGGCGCTCGTCACGGCGCTCGGCAGAGCTCGGGACCTCCAGCTGATGCCGCCGTCGGCGGTGGCAACGACGGCGGCTGCGTTTGACGAGTTGAAACCGACGGCAGAGCAGTCGGTTCTCGATGGGCACGACAGGCCGTTGAGGTCGACGAGCCCCCTCGGCAGGGCCAGGGACTTCCAGGCGCTGCCGCCGGTGGTTGTGGAGACGACGGTGGCGCCCCTCGAGGTGGATCCGACGGCCAAGCAGACGTTCGTGCTCGGGCACGAGACGCCGTCGAGGAGGGCGCCCCGGACGCTCGCTGGAGCCTCGGACCTCCACCTGGCTCCGCCGTTGATCGTGGCCACGATGACGCCGTCGAGCGCGGCATTCTGCCCGACCGCCCAGCAGTCCTTCGTGCTCGGGCACGAGACGGCGGTGAGCCCGCTCGTCGAGCCTGGCAGAGCCTCCGACGTCCAGGTCCTGCCGCCGTCGGTGGTGGCGACGACGGCTGCGCCCTTCGAGGTGGCTCCCACCGCCCAGCAGTCCTTCCTCGTCGGGCACGAGACGGCCGTGAGCCCGCTGCTCAACGTGCTGGTGATGCGGCTCGGCAGGGTTTCGGTCGTCCATGTGCCACCGCCGTCGGTGGTGGCCACCACCGCCGCCGAGTTCGAGAGGGTGCGGGTTCCCACCGCCCAACAGTCCTCCCTGTTCGGGCATGACAGGCCGTCGAGGTCGACGATCCCGCTCGGCAGGTCCTCGGACGTCCAGGTGCCGCCGCCGTCGGTGGTGGCTGCGACGGCGGCATTGTCGAGGCCGTATCCCACCGCCCAACAGTCAGCGGTCGTCGGGCAGGACACGCTTTGCACCTGGAGAAGAAACGGCGGATATGCCTTCTGCAGGCTCCACGAACCGGCGAATTGCGGGCCGGTACCCGCCGCCCGAGCGGCAGACGAGCTGACGACGGATACCAGCACGAGGACGGCGACGCACAGGACCGAAGCTCCCGTCGAGATGACGATCCGGGTCGACGACGCCGGCAACCGGGGTGTGCCCGGGCCCAAGGCGCCGTTTCTTACCGTCCGATCGCCAGGACCCCCCGAACGGGCCTGCCACCCTCGTGCCGTGGTCATCGATTGCGCTCCCACCGTCGAGGGAAAGCTAGCCCATCTCCTGGCGAAAAAGCCTGGCGCCGGGCAGAGAATCGATGACGGCACCGCCGCAACGGCGTGGGGGATTGCAGGCGATGGGAGCAGCTCACCGTCGAGTCGTACCCTTGCACCCTCTGATGCCCCGGGATACATTGACTGTACCGTCAGTCAGCGCGCCGGAAACGCCGCTCGTCCCAGGCGCCAGCAGTGATGCGGGAGGCGCAGGACATGGTTGCATCGCTCAGAATCTCGTGCACTCGGTCTCGGCGTGTCCTTCGTCGCTCTCTCGGGCGCGCTGACGATGGCGGCGCCCGGGCGGGCGGCAACGGCGGCAAGGCGCACGGGAGGTGTGCGCTCAGCCCGCAGTCGCCCGATAGGGCGATCGCACATTGCCGCGGCAGGGACGAACCTTCTCGTCAACGCAGGGGCCGAGGCCGGTGACGCCTCGGGAGCCGGTTGGGACGCCGTGACGGTTCCCGGATGGCAGGTGGTGGAAGGTCTCCCCACCGTTGTCCGGTACGGCACGGCCGGATTCCCCTCCCGTAGCGACGCCGGCCCGAGCCACCGCGGCCGCCAGCTCTTTGCCGGCGGTGCCGGCGGCACCGCAGAGCTCGTGCAGGACGTGGCCCTCCAGATCCCCAACGGCCAGAGACCACCCGCCGTCGTCGACTACGACGTCTCGGCCTGGCTCGGCGGCACGAAGACGAGCGACGCGAGCGTCAGGCTCCAGTTCCTCTCCGCAGCTGACCGCTCCCTCGGGAGCACGTTCATCGGCCCCGTCGGCCGCAGCGGCCTCGGGGGGGCCAAGCGCTTGGCCTTGCGTCAGCTCGACGGCTCGCTGCCGGCGGGCACGGCGGAAGTCGAAGTCGGCCTCGTGCTGGCGACGTCGCTGACCGATGACGACGGACCTGATGCGCCCCAGGTCGGCTACGACCGCGCGGTTGCGGACAACCTCAGCTTCAGCGTCTCGGCCGCCGTCGTCGGCCCTCCCGTGCTGGCGCCACCGGCTGCACAGGTGCCGCGCTTCGATCACGTCTTCGTCTACTACTTCGAGAACGAGGACTTCCGCTCCGTCATCGGCAACAGCCTCCAAGCTCCGTATCTCAACAGCCTGCTCCCGCGGTCCAGCCTGCTCGCCGACCTCTATGCGGAGGAGCACCCGAGCGACGGCAACTACCTCGCTCTGGCGGGAGGCAGCACATTCGGGATCCCCCTCACCGACCCCCTCGAGGAGAACCCCACTTACACGATCAACGCTCGCAACCTCGGTGACCTCCTGGAGGCGGCTCACGAGTCCTGGAAGGGTTACCTGCAGAGCGCTAACGGGCCGTGTGACGACACGGTGCACGGGTGGTACTGGGACGACGACCTCCCGTTTCTGTACTTCCGCGATGTGCGGAAGCGGCCGGCGTACTGCGCCACCCACCTCGTGCCCCTCGCCGAGCTCTCGACCGATCTCAAAGAAACCTCCACCACGCCCAGCTTCGCCTGGGTGAGCCCGAACGACTGCGACGACATGGAAGGGTGCGGCATCACGGCAGGCGACACGTTTCTCGCTCAGACACTCGGCGAGATCCTTCGCTCTCCCGCATGGACGACACAGCGATCGCTCGTCATCATCACCTTCGACGAGGACGGCTACGACTTCGAGCGGCCTGCCCAGCTGGTGCCCACGATCATCCTCGGATCGCAGGATGTCCGCCAGGGGTGGGTCTCCATGACTCGCTACACGCACTACAGCCTGCTCCGCACGATCGAGGCCGCTCTCGGTCTCGGGACGTTGACCGACAACGATCTCTATGCCCAGCCCGTGAACGATGTCTTCGATGCAACCCCGTAAGCCGGCAGCCGCCCGGCTCGCTGCCGCCGGCGCCAGCCTGGCGGCGCTCGGGTTGGGTGCCCTCACGTCGCAGCTGCCTGCTCTGCTGCTGCCGGCAGCCGGCGCCGCCTTCTCCCGGCTCGGTCCGGGGCATGCGCAACTTCGACCGGGAAGTCACGTCTCGGTCGCCTTCGTCGTGAATTCGACCTCAGCGAGCGTGACGCCGATCAACACCATCACCCGCCACGTCTACGCGGCGATCACGGTGGGCGCAGACCCCGATGCCATCGCCATGATGCCGAACGGGCGGACGGCGTTTGTGGCCAACGGCGGCTCGGGCACCGTGACGCCCATCGACACGTCCACGAGGAAGGCGCGGCCTTCCATCAAGGTCGGTACCGACCCGGACGCCATGGCGATGACGCCGAACGGGCGCACCCTGTACGTCGCTAACGCCGGCTCGAACACGGTGACACCGATCGATACCGCCACGGACACGGCCGGCAGCCCCATTCCTGTCGGCGCGTACCCCGCGGCCATCGCCCTCACTCCGAACGGCAGGACCGCCTATGTCCTCGACTGGCAGGGTGGCGCGGTCACACCGATCGGCACCGCCACGAACGAGCCCGGCCGGCCGATCGCGGTCGGGTCCTATCCCTTCGCCGTGGCCATCACACCGGACGGCGGGACGGCCTACGTGGCCGACTACGGCTCGGACACCGTCACGCCGATCGCCACCGCCAAGAACGCCCCCGGCGCCGCCATTCGCGTCGGCGCCGCCCCCGATGCCCTTGCCGTCACACCCGATGGCAAGACGGTCTACGTCGTGAACAGCGACTCTGACACCGTGACGCCGATCGAGACCACGACCGACCGACCGCTCGAGCCGATCCGGGTCGGGTACTCGCCCGCCTCGGTCATCATCGACACCTCGGGTGCGACCGCCTACGTCGCCAACACCATCTCGGGCACGGTGACGCCGATCGAAACGGCCACGGACCGCGCCGAGGACCCGATCTCCGTAGGGCTGTACTCCTACCCGCTCGTCCTCGCGCTCGCACCGACCGGCAAGACGGCCTTCGTGCTCGACAACTACGCCGGCATGGTGACGCCGATCGAGCTCGCTGCCAAACACGCCCTGGCGCCGATTGCTGTCGGCGGCTATCCGGTCGCCATCGCCTTTGGACGCTGAGGGGGATCCTCAGGTCTTCAGAAGGCTCGCCGCCCGGCCGCCGACGCCCCGGCCCCGAGGTTGGACGCTGGATATGCTTCGGCAGTGGTTCGCGGTGGGCGTTGCCGGTCCGGCATGTGACGGGCGCTCCCACGTCTCAGCAGGCTCGCTTGGAGTTCGGGATCCTCGGCCCGCTCGAGGTCCGCTTCGGCGGCCGACCGCTCGAGCTACGGAGGGTGAAGGAGCGGACCCTGCTCGCCTTGCTGCTCCTGCGCGTCAACCAGGTGGTGTCCCTCGATCACCTCGCGAGCGGGCTGTGGGAGGACGCGGAGGCACCCCGCCCGCCGGCCACGCTGCGCGTTCACGTCTCGCGGCTGCGCCAAGCGCTCGCCGTACCCGGCGAGTCGACCGAGCAGGTGGTCGTCACGAGTGGTCGCGGTTACGCCCTGCAGGTGCCGGCCGACGCTGTGGACGCCTGGCGTTTCGAGCAGCTGGCCCTGACCGGCCGACGCCAGCTCGCAGACGATCCGGTCGGCGCCGCTGAGACCTTGGCGGGCGCGCTGGCTCTGTGGCGTGGCCCGGTCCTGGCGGATCTCACGCTCTCGCCCGCCGTTGAACCGGAAGTCGTGCGTCTGGAGGAAGCCCGACTGGGAGCCCTCGAGGACCGGGTGGAGGCGGAGCTTGCCTGCGGGCATCACCACGAACTCGTCGGCGAGCTCGAGCAGCTGGTGACCGAGTCCCCGTTGCGCGAGCGGCTGTGGGGACAGCGGATGATCGCCCTCTACCGTTGTGGCCGCCAAGCAGAAGCCCTCCGCGCCTACGAGGATCTCCGAGTGCTGTTGGGCGAAGAGCTCGGCATCCGCCCGAGCCCTGCCCTCCGACAGCTCGAGCGGGCGGTCCTCGACCAGGACCCCGCCCTCGAGCGGGCTCCGCTCGTCCGTCGCGAGCCGACCGCCGTCACGACGCCGGTGCCGGGGACGCCCGGGGGAGCACGGGCCGACGAAGCCGGAGACGAGGAAAGCGCCGACGACTCGCACCTCGTCGGCGACCACGGGCGCCGCCCGCCGGCGGGGTCACCTGGTGCAGAGTCCGCCATGGCGAGTCGCCGCCAACCGCCGGCCGGCGGGGCACCGGCCGTTCGTTTCCCGGCTCGCCTCGTGTCGCAGAGTCTCCTGCCGCTGTCAGGACGCCAGTCACAGCTGGAGTTCCTCCTCGACGCCTGGGCCGAAACAGCCGCGAGCGGGCGCCGCGTCGTCTTGCTGTCGGGCGAGGCCGGCATCGGGAAGACCCGCCTGGCCGCCGAGCTGGCCGCCCGCGCCCACGACATGGGCGCCGTCGTGCTGTTCGGCCGTTGCGACGAGGACATGGGCGTGCCGTTCCAGCCCTTCGTCGAGGCCCTCGAGCAAGTGTTGCAGTCCGCCCCGGCGGCCGCCTCGCTCGGCCGCCACGCCGGCGAGCTCGTCCGTCTCGCCCCCGACCTCGCTTGGATCGTGCCCGGCCTCGAGCCACCCTTGCAGGCTGACCCTGACACCGAGCGCTACCGGCTCTTCGACGCCGTGGGTGACTGGCTGACGGCGATGTCGGCCGAGGCGGGCATGGTCCTCGTCCTCGACGACATCCACTGGGCGGAGAAGCCCACGCTGCTGTTGCTCCGCCACCTCGTGCGCTCTGCCGAGCCGATGCGCATCCTCGTCGTGGGCACCTACCGGGACACCGACTTGGACCGGACGCATCCGCTTTCCGAGATGCTGGCCGATCTCCGTCGCGAACCGTGCGTCGAGCGCTTGGCCCTCACAGGTTTGGATGTCGGGGGCGTGCGCGACATGCTCGCAAACGCCGGTGACGAGCGAGTGGACGCCCGTGCGGCCGAGCTTGGCCAGCTGCTGTGGTCGGAGACGGACGGCAACCCCTTCTTCGTGCAGGAGATCCTCCGCAGCCTCGTCGAGTCCGGTCGCCTGACCGAGGGTGACGGCAGGCCGGCCATGGAGATCGGGGCCTCGGAGCTCGGCATCCCCGAAGGCGTTCGCGAGGTCGTCGGTCGCAGGCTCAGCCGCTTGAGCCCGACCGCCAATGCAGTGCTGGCGCTCGCCTCGGTCATCGGGGCAGTGATCGACTTCGACGTCGTCGTCGCCGTCTCGGACCTGAGTGAAGACGCCGTGTTGGACGCCCTCGACGAGGCGACGGCCGCCTCCCTGCTACGTGAGACATCCTCCGGCGCCTATGAGTTCACCCACGCGCTCGTCCGTTCGACGTTGTACGACGAGCTGAGCGCCGCCCGCCGCGCCCGACGTCACCGCCAGGTGGCCGAAGCCCTCGAGGCACGCGACAACAAGGATGCCGCCGCGCTGGCGTATCACTTCCAGCGCGCCGGGAGCGCCGATGCCCGCTCCATCGAGTACGCCGCCGCCGCCGGGGAGCAAGCCCTCGAGAGACTGGCCTTCGACCAGGCAGTGGCGTTCTTCTCGCAGGCTCTCGAGGCGGCCGACGACGTCGAGGCGGGGGCAGATCGCCGTTGCGGGCTGCTCGTCCGCCTCGGCACCGCCCAACGTCTCGCGGCCGTGCCCGCCTACCGGGAAACCCTCCTCGGTGCCGCCCGACTGGCCCAGGACCTCGGGGACGCCGAGCTGTTGGCGCAGGCGGCACTCGCCAACAACCGGGGCATTTCGAGCACGGTGGGTATCGTGGACGAGGAACGCGTCCAGTTCATCGAGGCCGCCCTCGACGCCATCGGGCCGGCGGACTCAGCGACGCGAGCACGCCTGCTCTCCGTTCTGGCCCTCGAGCTCATCTGGCGGGATCCGGAGCTGCGGCGCCTCGCTCTGGCCGACGAAGCCGTCGCCATGGCGCGCCGTCTCGGCGATGACGCTTGCCTGCTCGATGTGTGGACGGCCGCCCACATCGCCGCCTCGGTGGCGGACCGGGTGCCGGCGCTCGTCGCCGAGCTGCCTGACCTTCTCGTTTTGGGCGAGCGCATCGGCGACGTCCAGCAGCTCGTCGTCGCCTGCGGCTGGGGCTCTCTGCACTGCGTGGAGATGGGCGATCTCGACGAGGCCGACCGGCTCGTCGAGCGCATCGGCCGGCTTGTCGCCGAGGTCAACAACCCGTTCTTCAGATGGATCGAGGCCAACTACCACTGCTGCCGACTGACGGTTTCGGGCACCGGCGACGAGATCGAGCAAGCAGCCCTCACGGCCCTGCAGATCGGACAAGACGCCGGGCAACCCGACCTCATGACCTGGTTTGCCCCGCAGCTGCTGATCGCCCGCTGGTCGCAGGGTCGCCTCGGCGAGATCGTCGAGCTGGTCCGGCAGGTGACCGCCGACACCCCAGGGGTACCCGCCTGGCGTGCCGCCTTGGCGCTCACCTGTGCACAGCTGGGCGACACAGACGAGGCCGTCTCGATCATCGACGACCTCATGTCCGACCCCGCCAAGGCCTTCCCGGAGAACGTCGCCTGGCTGCTGGGCCACTCGGTCCTGGCGGAGGCCGTCGCCGCCGTCGGCACCGCTGCACAGGCCGCCCGTGAGTACCCCTTGCTCGAGCCCTATGCCGGGCGAGTGCCCTGCCTCGGCAACGTCGCCCGCCCGGGGGTCAGCCTGGCGCTCGCCGGCCTGGCTGGGCGCGCTGGCTGGCGCGAGTTGGCCGAGCGACACTTCTCCGAGGCGCACGCACTGCACCTTCGCCTCGGCGCCACCGGCTGGTTGGCGCGCACGCAACTCGAGTGGGGGGCTTTCCTGCTCGATACGGGCGAGTCCACCCGCGCCGAGGACCTGCTCATCCGAGCCCGAGACACGGCCGAGCAGACCGGGGCGGCCGACGTCGTCGAAGCCGCCCGTGGGCTTCTCGCCGCTGCTGGCGCACACCATTCCGGCGGCGCCAGCTGATTCGGCGCTCGTGCTGGCGGCAGCGGGGCAATCACGCGGCTGTGCGAGGCTACGAGAATGGAATGGGTCCGCGACGACGGGTACTGGGTGACAGATGACCAGAGGCATCTCGACCTGGACCGGGTCCACCGCTGGCTGAGCGAGGAGAGCTATTGGGCCGCCGGGCGTTCCATGGAGGCCGTCGCCCGCTCCCTTGACGCCTCCGTCACCTTCGGGTGCTTCGCTGCAGACGGCACCCAGGCCGGGGTATGCCGCTGGGTCACCGACGGCGTGAGCTTCGCCTGGCTGTGCGACGTCTTTGTCGACGTGGATCGCCGTGGTCAGGGCCTTGGCCAGTTCCTGGTTCAGTCGGCCATGACCCATCCCAGCGTCAGCGGGCTCGGATTGCTGCTTCTTGCCACCCGTGACGCTCATCATCTTTACAGCCGCTTCGGATTCGCCGAGGTGGCTCCGGGGAGGTTCATGGAGCTTCGCCGGTAAGGTCGGCGCCCCTCCCTGGGAAGCTTGCGTCTCGAGTGGGCCTATATATATCTAACGTACTAGTATTTGAGATATATATATATTATATATTCTGCGAGGATACTCAGGGCATGGCGTATCGCACCGACTTGTTGTCGCTGGAGGGGCTCGCCGCCGAGATCAACCTCCTCGATCCCGACCTGCCCATCGCCGTTGCCGTTTCTGACCTGGACGGATTCGGACCTCTCAACGAGCTGCACGGGGCAGAGGCGGGTGATGCCGTGCTCGCATCCTTCGAGCACCGACTCGCTGCGGGCCTTCCGGCCGCCGCCCTCATCGCCCACGTCCGCGGCGACGAGTTCGCCGTCGGCCTGCCCGACATGGCCTGCGAGGAGGCCCTGCTCGTGCTGGAGGGCATCAGGGCCGACTTCGCCGGGCGGGAGGCCGCCCCCGGTCTCAGCGAACGACTGGGCGTCTCCATCGGCGTCGCCGGCCGGCCGGCACACGGCTCTACGGCCGAGGAGCTTCTGGAGGCGGCAGATGCCGGGCTCGTGCGTGCCAAGCGCGCCGGCGGCAACCGCATCGCCATTCACGTCGAGGAGCGCATGATCCTCAAGAGCAGCTACTACCCGCGTCCCTCTCTCCACCGGCTCACCAAGCTGTCCCGCCGCACCGGACGACCTGAGGCCAGCCTCCTGCGGGAAGCCCTCGACGTCTACCTGGCGGCCAACCAGGAGCTCCTCTAGGCCCGCGCCTCGGAGGCGAGGCCGAGCGCACCGTTCTGCGGTCCACGCACCGATCTGCGGTCCGTGCCCGACCGCACCGATCTGGGGTCCGTGCCCGACCGCACCGATCTGGGGTCCGTGCCCGACCGCACCGATCTGCGGCCCCGTGCCCGACCGCACCGTTCTGCGGCCCGTGCCGATGGGTGTGGCAGGCTCGCGACGTGCAGGATTCGCCTGACGCCAACCGGCTTCTCGCCGCGATCGCCGACACGCTCGAGAACCGGGTTCTCGACCACGTCGATCCCTCCGCACAGCACGAGGTGCGGGTCGCTGCCAATCTGTGCCGCATCCTCCAGCGCGAAGCAACCCTAGGTGACGAGGCCGACCGTGATGCCCGGGCGAGAATGGCCGGCCTGCTCGGCCATGACGGCCCCAGCAAGGAGCTCTGGGCGGAGCTGGCCGCCCGGCTCGAACCCGTCAGTGACGGCGTCAGGGTCGACGAGGTGGCGGCCCACGCCGTGCTGCTCGCCGTCGTGCGAGGCAAGCTCGCCGTGGCCAGGCCCGGCTACGACGACTACGACTTTGCCGCCGAGCGCCCTTGAGATACGCCGGCGACGACCCTGCCGGGTCACACGACGTGCTCGCGGGCGGCCTGGCTCGGGCGCTGGCCGCTGCGGACGAGCGCTCGCCGGCGCCCACGGTGCACGTCACGGGTGCGGCTTCCGTCGGCGCCACCCGCCGAACCATCTTCGTGGACATCGTTCGTGGGGACACCACGACGGCGGCCGTCGCGCAGCTCGCCTCCGTTGGCTTGAGGAGCGTCCCGTTCACCGCCGAGGCGGAGTGCGTACGGCTGGCCGGTGCCGCGGGGGTGCCCGTGGCCGAGCCACTCCTCGCCTCGGACGACCCGGCCTACGTGGGGGCGCCGTTCCAGATCAGCCGTCGCGTGGCCGGCATGACCGTCCCGCGGCACATCTTGCGGATTGTCGGGCAGGATCGGCAGCTCGGCTCCCGGCTGGCTCGCGACTGCGGCACGGCTCTGGCGGTCTTGCACGCCATCGACGCGGAGGCGGTGCCCGGGAGCGTCGGCCGACTCGTGGAACCGACTCCTACCCTCGCCTACGCCGAGTACCTGCGATCCGTCGCCGCCGGCCTCCCGCCCTCGCCCGTGATCGCTCTCGGTCAACGGTGGCTGGCCAGCAACCACCCGGACGAGGGGCCGACCTCGCTCGTGCACGGCGACTTCCGCAACGGCAACCTCATCGTGAGCGGAGGCGCACTGGCGGCCGTCATCGACTGGGAGCTGGCCCACGTCGGCGATCCGATGGAGGACCTCGCCTGGCTGTGCCTGCGATGCTGGCGCTTTCGTGCCGATGAGCTCCAGGTCGGCGGCTTCGGCCTGCTGGCCGATCTGCGTGCCGCGTACGAGGAGGCGGGCGGCACCTGGCGGGCGGCGGCGTTCCGGTGGTGGAAGGTCGCACGCACGATGTGGTGGTGCCTCGTCCTGCAGTTGCAGGCGGCGGCGTTCGAGTCGGGTGCCTCGTCGTCGCTCGTGCTGGCCGCCAGCGGGCGCAAGGCGGCCGAGCTCGAGTACGACTTGCTGATGCTCATCGCCCCGGGCACCGAGCGCGGGCGCCCGGCTCGCCAGCGATCGGGATGAGTGGAGCGAAACAACCGTCAGGAGGACCCCGTGCCGATTCTCGACGATCACCACGACCACAAGCACCCGGTCGAAGGTGATGGCGCCTGGAGCGAGTCGTACTACTTCAACGCCTACGACCCCGCCGTGGACATGGGTTTCTTCAGCCGGATCGGCATCCGTCCCAACGAAGGCACCATGGACGGTTCCCTGTCCGTCTGGCTTCCGGACGGCGACGTCGCTCACCTGCGAGCCGAGCGCCCGCAGCGCGAGATGATCGATTCGCACCTCGACGTCGGAGCCATCACCTACGACTGCATCCTGCCGATGCAACACTGGCGCCTGCAGGCGCGGGGCGCCGCCGGTGTGCAGCACCTCGCGCCCGACCGGGGCGCGTCGCCCGGCCGGCTGGCCAGGAGGGATGTCGAGGTCGACATGAGCTTTCATGCCCTCACCCCAGCCATCGGGGTCGATGGCCAGGGTGGGGAGAAACGAGGCGTCGCCAGCGTCGTGAGCAAGTCGGTCGGCAAGGGACATCTCGAGCAGGCCGGCCGCTGGAGGGGCACCATCACCCTTGACGGGACGACGTACGAGCTCGGCGATGCCCGCGGCAACCGCGACAAGTCGTGGGGACCGCGCCAGTGGGGCGGACCGAAGATGTGGCGGTGGTTCTCCATCAACATCGGTGACGACGTTGCCTTCGGCGGTATCCGCATCCACACCGAGGTGGGCGATCTGCACCGCGGTTGGGTGTGGCGTGACAGGGCGGCCACGAGCGTGGCGGCATGGCAGGTGCGGACCGAGCTCGCCGATGACGACCTCACCCAGCGGGTCGTCCACCTCGAGGTGCATGACAAGTCCGGGCGTTCCCATGAGCTGCGGGGTGATGTCCTCCGCGTGGCGCCGTTGTCCCGCGTGGGTGCCAGTGGTGGGACTCTCGTCAACGAAGGTCTCACCAGATGGACCTACGAAGGGCGCCCCGGCACGGGCATTGCCGAGTATCTGCACCAGCTCGACGGCGCCGGCCGCCCACTCGTGGCGATCGACTAGCCGTGGCCCGACCGACGGCGATGGACGAGCACTTCGTTCATCAGATTCCCGAGCTGCTGTCGTCAGTCGCCAGCCGCAATGACTTCTGGCGCGAGAGCTACTTCTTCGAACTGCACCATCCATCTGGGACGGGCGACGTCGTGTTCTTCACGATGGCGAGCTACCCAGCCCGCAAGATGACCGACTCCATCCAGATGGGTCGGGTTGCGGGCGCCCAGTTGGGCAGCTGGCTGAGCCGGCCGCACGGCGATGACCCCCAAACGACCGCTCTGCCCGGCGCGGGCGTCGAGGTGCTGCACCCATTCGAGGAGCTTCACATCTGGTCCGATCCCTCGGTCTCAGCCGTCGGCGTGGACCTGATCTTCAAGGCCCGCACGCAGCCCTACGGCCTGCGTCGAGGCACGATGCGGGCGGGCGACGACATCGTCTGGGACCAGAGTCACATTCTCCAGTCGGGGACTTACACCGGCACCTACACCGTGGGAGATGTCACCCGCGAGGCCGACGGCTGGGTCGGCCAGCGCGATCATTCCTGGGGAATTCGCGACCACGCGCGCTGCCCGCTGTGGATGTGGTTTCAAATTCAGCTCGAGGACGGTTTCCTCGGCGTCTGGCACTGGGAGCTGGCCAACGGCGCCCGCATCTTCACCGACGGCTGCTGGGCGAGCGCGGACGGGAGCGACCCGGTGCCCGTCGTCGACTTCGGTCATGACCTGTCCTGGACCGGCGCCGACGGCGACGCTGAGGCTTACGGCGAGCACGGCAGCCTCGTGAGAGGCCTCGGCGGCACGGCCACCTTCACGCTCGAGGGAGGTCGCCGCATCGGCGTGGAAACCGAGGGGACCTTCGACCAGCCCTATGAGCCATTTCACCGCGGCGGCTTGAGCCAGATGCGCGTGCGCACGGACGACGGCCGCCTCGGCACAGCCATCTGCGAGGTGACAGGCGCCCGCCACCATCACTACTTTCCCGACACCGTCGTCGAGGGAGTGCTCCCGTGGTGAGAGGCGGCCGACTGCCGATCGTCGACGCGCCCGAGGCGCTCACGCCCGAGTGGCTCACGGCCGCCTTGGCAGCCTCGGGCACGATCCGCCGCGAACGAGTCCTCGAGGTGGCCACGAGCGCCATCGGGACGGGCCAGATGTGTACCTGCACCCGGCTGACGGTGCGCTACGACCGGCCGACCGAAGCGCCGGCGAGTCTCGTGGCCAAGTTGCCGGCGGCCGACGCCACGAGTCGAACTACCGCCAAGGCGCTGCGCAGCTATGAGAACGAGGTCCGTTTCTATCAGGAGCTGGCGCCGCAGTTGCCGGTTCGGACGCCACGGGTGTTCCACGCGGACATCGAGGTCGACACGGCGCGCTTCGTGCTGCTCTTGGAGGACCTGGCGCCTTCACGCCCAGGCGACCAGATCGCCGGTTGCTCGCCTCAGTGCGCCGAGGTCGCCCTCGACGAGCTCGTCAAGCTTCACGCCCCTCGTTGGGGCGACCCGGCCCTGGCGGAGGTGGGCTGGCTCCACGGTGACAAGACCCTGGGACGTCAGTTCCTGTTGGCTCTGCTGCCGGGGCTGTGGTCCGGCTTCGGGCAGCGCTACGCCGCTGATCTCGGAACCGACGTCCTCGAGGCCGGCTCGGCTCTCTTCGGCAACCTCGAGAGCTACCTGATGGCGGACACGGCGCCATGGACGGTCGTGCATGGCGACTACCGGTTGGACAACCTGCTCTTCGACTCGACACCTGGCGGCACCCCGGTCGCCGTCGTCGACTGGCAGACAGTGACCGACGGGCCGGCCCTCAACGACGTCGCCTACTTCATCGGGGCCGGCCTGCACGCCGAGCCTCGGCGAGCCATCGAGGACGCCCTCGTGCGTCGATATCATGCCGGGCTCGTCGCCGCCGGCGTGCCCGACTACGGCTGGGAGCGGTGCTGGCATGACTACCGACGAGGCACATGGTCGGGGCTCCTCATGGCCGTTGCCGCTTCCATGCTCGTTGCGCGCACGGCTCGTGGCGACGAGATGTTCCTGACGATGGCCGCCCGCCATGCCCGCCACGCTCTCGATCTCGAAGCCGTCGCCGTCATCTCCTGAGGTTGCCGGCGTCGGACGTGCGGGCGGCAGCTGCGGGGTTCGTACCCGGGAGCGCGGCCGCCACGAAGGCCTCGAGGACGTCGAGTGCCTGTGGCAGGTTGGCCCTTCCGAAGCCGACGCGGACGTGACCGGGCTCGTCGTAGACGGTGCCGGGCAGCAGCAGGGTGCCGGAGGCGGCCAGTTGCTCGCAGAGCGTGTCGACGTCGCCGAGGCCGTGCACGCTCGGGAAACCGATCGGGCTCGCAGTGGGCCGCACCCAGGCGAAGTGCTCCGAGTGACGGTCGAAGAACGCCTCCAGTAGCGGCAGATTCCCCTGCACGATCTCGAGGTTGCGGGCGAGCAGGGCGCCCCGGTGGCGTAGCGCCAGTGCCGCCAGGAACTCACTCGGCGCGCTCGCACAGATCGTCGTGTAGTGCTTGAGGTCGAGCACCGCCTCACGCAGGGCGGCATCACGGGAGGCGATCCACCCGATCCGCAGGCCGGGAAGGCCGTAGCTCTTGGAGATGCTGCCGAGCGAAACCCCCCTCTCGTAGAGGTCACAAGCAGCCGCCAGGCGGTCGCCTCTCTCGTGCTCGAGCTCTCGGTAGACCTCGTCACAGAAGAGCACGAGCCGGGCGGAGCGGGCGAGATCCACCACGCGAGCAAAGGTCGCTGAGTCCATCAGCGTCCCGGTCGGGTTGTGTGGCTGGTTGAGGTAGAGGACCCGTGTGTTCGGGCGGATCAGCTGCTCGAGGGCTTCGACGTCGTGCGCCCAGCCATCGCCATAGCGCCGTCGCCACTGGCTCACCTCGGCGCCCGTGCTGCGGGCGACCTCTAGGGCGGACTCGTAGCAGGGTGTCTCCACGACGGCGTGGTCGCCCGGTCCGAGCAGGGCGTGGTACAGCAGGAAGATGCCCTCCTCGGCGCACGTCGTCACGAGAACGTCCTCCGGCACCATGTCCGCGTAGATGGCGGCGATCGCCTCGCGAAGCTCTCGTGCGCCCGGCGATTCGGTGTATCCGCACCGGAGCCGCAAGAGCCGTTCCTGCGCGTCGGGCTCGAGAGCCAGCAGTTCGCCGATCGGGCGTGATTCGCAGTCGCTGCTCGAGAGCATGAACGGCGTCGTGAACTCAAAGCGCGAGTAGAAACGCTCGATGCGGAAGGGGGCGAGGTCCACTGCCGGCCAATCTACGACCGCCCACAGGCCGCGAGGTGCGCCTGTGCACGTGCAACGAGGTGGTTTCGTGGGGTTCCGAGCCTTGGGGCCCGAAGCAGATGCCTCCTGCGATGCGCGGCCGGTACAGTTGCCGCGTGGCAGCCGAGCGACCGGCGCTGGCGCCCGGCGAGACTTTCAAGGCCGGGTACATCGGCCTCGTGACACCCGAGCGCCATCGGCCGGAGACGTCGTTCACAAGCCTGCAGTCGCCTTCGCCAACCGTCTTCTCAGGGAGCGTCCTTGTCAATTCTTCCCGACCGAGCTGTGCGAGCTCTCCGACGAACAGCTGGCGATCGTCGACCTCTGTAACAGGTTTGCCCGCACGGAGATCCGCCCGCGAGCACGGGCCGTCGACGAGGCAGACACGGAGATTCCCTGGGAGCTGTGGAACCTCGCCGCCGGCGCCGGTATCACGAGTTTCATGCTCCCGGTCGAGTACGGCGGGGGAGGCTTCACCGACGTCTTCAGCCAGTGCCTCGTCCAAGAGGAGCTCTGCTTCGGCGATCTCGGTATCGGCAACCTCCTCTGCTCTGGGGGGTTCTTCGCCGATCCCGTTCTCGAGCTCGGCACGCCCGAGCAGAAGGCGGAGTGGCTGACGCCGCTGTGCGGCGCCCGACCGCCGCTGACGGCGCTGGCGAACACCGAGCCAGATGTCGGCTCGGACGCCGCCGCCATCACGACGACGGCGCTCAGGGTGGACGGCGGTTACCGGCTCAACGGTTCGAAAGCCTGGATCTCCAACGCTGGGGCGGCCGAGCAGTACGTCGTCTTTGCCAAGACCGACCCCTCGGAGCGCAGCAAGGGCATCAGCGCGTTCCTCCTCCGCCGTGATGCCGCCGGGCTCAGCTTCGGCGAGCCCATGCGGAAGATGGGCCAGCGGGCCATTGTCTGCCGGGAGATGTTCCTCTCCGACGTCTTTGTCCCGAGCGAGCAACGACTGGGCAAAGAGGGCGAGGGCTTCCTCGGCCTGATGCGAACCTTCGACATCTCTCGCGCCGTCCTCGCCGCCGCCGCCGTCGGGATCGGCCGTGCAGCCCTCGAGTACGCCTGCGAGTACGCCCGCAGCCGAAAGCAGTTCGGCTCGCCCATCATCGAGCACCAAGCGGTCGCCTTCCGTCTCGCCGACATGGCGACCCGGGTGGAGTCGTCACGCCTGCTCGTGTGGAGGGCGGCAAAGCGGCTCGATGCCGGTCTGCCGGCCACCGTCGCCGCCGCCATGGCGAAGCTGGCCGCCTCCGAGACGGCCATGCACTGCACCTGGGCCGCCGTCCAGACCCTTGGTGGGTGGGGGTACTCCCGCGACTTCCCGGTGGAGCAGTGGATGAGAGATGCCAAGCTGGAAGAGATCGAGGAAGGTACGTCGGACATCATGCGCCTCGTCATTGCCCGCGGCCTCAAGTGAGCGGGCCTGCAGAAGGCTCCCCCGGCTCGCCAGCAAGGCGCCAACTGAATGGGCCGGCCTCAAGGGCTCCGTCAAGGGCTCCCCGGCGCGACGGCGCCTGCCGCCTCCTGCTGGCGACGAGTGGCCTCAGGGCTTCAGGCCGGCCGTCAGGAGCTCTCCTGCGCGCAGGGCCTCGGGAACAGCGTTCGACATCGACCGTGACACCTCGGCGAACAGCCGGGACCGAACCGGGTGGGCGGGTCGCCAGCGGACGGAGTCGAGCGGCTTGGGGCGCCCGAGGAAGTAGCCCTGTCCGTAGCGGATTCCGAGCTCACCGAGCACGGCGAGCTCGCCGGCGGTCTCGATTCCTTCCGCGATGATCTCCGCCCGCGTCTGCTCGGTGAAGGCCACGAGGGCAGCCGCCAGCGCCCGCCGGACTGGATCGCAGTCGATTCCCGTCGTCAAGGCCCGGTCCAGCTTGATCAGGTCAGGGCTGAGCTTGAGGATGTGAGCGAGGCTGGCAAAACCCGCACCCGTGTCGTCGATGGCGAGACGGGCCCCCATGAGGCGCAACCGCGCGAGGTAATCCCCCAGACGCGGGTAGTCGTCGACCGGGACCTGTTCGGTCAGCTCGATCACGATCCGACCCGGGTCGGACTCCATGAGGAGACCCAAGACCTCCTCGTCCGCCAATGCGTCCGGGCCGGCGTTCAGGCAGAGGCCGATGCCGGGTGGGAGGCCGGACAAGGACTCGAGCGCTGTGCGCATTGAGGCGATCTCGAGCTCGACGCCGAGGCCGGCGGCGTGGGCTTCTGCGAACCACTGGTCGGGCGGCCGCTTGGGCTTGCCGGGGAAGCGAGCAAGGGCCTCAAAGGCGAAGAGCTCCCCGCTCCAGAGGTCGAAGATGGGCTGGAAGTGGTGCATCAGGCGCTGCCCCTCGAGGACGCGCTCGATGCGACGGCGGGCCTCCAGGCCACCGACCGTGCCCGGGCTCAACACGTTCGCCACGAACCTCTCTTCGACGGCGAGGTCGAACTCGTCCGAAGCCGGTGCATCGAGCGGGGTGAGTGACAGCAACCTGCCCGTGACCCCGGTCAGATCTGCAGCCGCGGCGATCACGACGCTCACGAACTCGGCGAACTTGCTGAGCGTGGTCACGTCGCCGTCGTCGAAGGCGTGGGTACGCGAGGAGCTGACATTGAGCACGCCGATTGCCTCGGTGCCGCGCCGAAGCGGCACGCAGACCGCCGAGGCGACCCGGTAGGCCTGACAGAGGTCGAGATGAACGCGGGGATCGCTCTCCGCGTCGTCGCAGCGCAGCGTCAGACGCGTCTTCACGGCCAGCCCGGAGAGGCTCCCGGTCAGAGGCACTTTGCCACCCACTTGACCGGCGAGATAGCCGCTGCCGCAGACGAAGCTGAGCGAAGCGTCCTCGCCGACGAGCCCGATGAGGACGCCCTCGGCTCCGGCGACGACCGCCGTGACCTCGTCGGCGACCCGCTGCATGAGCCCCATCGGGTCGACGGCCTGCCGGACAGCATCGTGGAGGTCGGCCCGATGCTTCAATGTGGGCGCTCCTCTCGCGGGCAGTACAGGCGGTTCTCGTCCCCCGCCTTATCGGCCGAAACCGCGCAGAGGTTGAGGCATTGCCCTGATAAGGGGTGCCTTTGTCGGCCCCCTGACGCCTGGTGGGCCGAGGCGCCGAGGATCAATTCGGCGCCGGCTGCCGGGCGCGGCAACACTGGTCGTCGGTGAGCACCGTCCCGGAGATCGTCGAGTTCCTACGGATGCACCAGCCCTTCGACGCGCTCGAGCGCGAGGACGTCGAGCGGGCGGCTGCCGCCGCCGAAGTGGAGTTCCATGGCGCCGGCACGGTGATCTTCTCCCAGGGCGCCGAGTCGAGTGAGTCCCTCCGCATCATCCGTGCAGGCGCGGTCGAGGTCGTGCACGACGGCCGCGTGCTCGACTTGCTCGGCGTGGGCGAGATGTTCGGCCACGCCTCGATGCTGTCGGGCCTGCCGACGGGTTTTGCCACTCGGGCCGCCGAGGACACCGTCACCTACCGGATTCCTGCCGATGCCGCCTATGCGCTGCTCGGCCAGGCGGCCGGCCTCCGCTACATCACTCGCTCGCTCTTGCAGGACCGCTACAAGATCCGGTTGGGGCGCCCTTCGACCGAACCCGATCAGCTCACCCAGCCGGTCGGCACCCTCGTGCGCTCGCCCGCCGTGCTGTGCCCGCCCTCGACGACGATCGGGGACGCTGCCCGCGAGATGAGCGCCCGCGGGGCGACGGCCGTTGTGGTCGACCTCGGGTCGTCGCTCGGGATCCTGACCGACCGTGATCTGCGCTCTCGCGTGCTGGCGGCCGGCCGCTCGCCCGACATCCCCGTCTCGGAGGCGATGAGCGCGCCCGCCGAGACGGTTGCCTTCGATCGACCGGCGGGCGAGGTGCTGCTCGACATGCTGGATCGAGGGTTTCGGCACTTCCCGGTCCTGTCGCCGACGGGCGAGGTGATCGGCGTCATCGCAGATTCCGACCTGGTCGTCGTCCAGACCCGCTCGTCATTCTCACTCCGCCAGGCGATCAGCCGGGCGGCATCGGTGGCAGAGCTGGCCACGGCCGCCGCCGCCCTGCGCCCGGCGGTGGTGAGCCTGCATCGGGGCCACATGGCGACACTCGACATCGAGGCCATCTATTCGGTCGTATCTGATGCCTTGACCCGGCGGGCGCTCGAGTTCGCCATCGGGGAGATGGGTGAGCCGCCGGCGCCATTTGCGTGGCTGGCCCTCGGCAGCCAAGCCCGCCGGGAAGCGGTCCCGAGCTCGGACCTCGACAGCGCTATCGCCTTTGTGACAGGAGAAGAGGCGGCTCGGCAAGCGCCTGCCGTCCGCCCTTACTTCAACTCCCTCGCCGAGCGGGCGATGGAGATCCTCGTCGCCTGCGGCTTTCATCCCGACACCCATCGAGTGAGTGCCTCCGACCCTCTCTTCGTGCGCTCCTACGACTCCTGGCATCGAGCCGGGCGCTCCTGGCTGGAGGATCCGAACCAGGAGAAGGCTCTCGTCCTCGTGTCCGTCCTCGCCGACAGCCGCCCGGTCTTCGGCGTGGACGCGGCGGAATCGCCCGCCGAGACGTTCCGCAACGCCTCGCAGTACCCCGGGCTCCTACGCCTGCTCGCCCGCTTCGCCGTCTCGCACCGGCCGCCGACGGGGTTTCTCGGAGGGCTCGTGGTGGAGCACTCGGGGGAGCACCGCGGCCGGTTGGATCTGAAGGACGGTGGCGCCCTGCCGATCGTTGACCTGGCCCGCTGGGCCGGCATGGTCGCCGGCGTGACGTGCGCCTCGACCTCCGAGCGCTTGCGCGCCGCCGGCGAGGCGGGTGTCCTCCTGCCGACGGACGCCAGCACGCTGATCGAGTCGTTCGAGCTCGTCTCCGAGCTTCGCCTCGACCATCAGGTCAGGCAGCTCGTGGCCGGCGCGGAGCCGGACGACTTCGTCGACCCCGGCGACCTGAGCGCCCTCACGCGCAGCTATCTGAAGGAGGCGTTCCGCGCCGTCGCCGCCGTGCAGAAACACGTCTCGGCCGAGCTCTCGCTCAGCGTCCGGTGAGGCTCGGTCCGCACGGGGGTGCCCGTAGGGCTCCGTGGGCCGTCGCTTATGCCAGAGCGAGCCCTCCCCCGGGCCGCACGCCCTGGCGCCAAGCCCGCTTCTGCGTCGTCGACCTGGAGCTCACTGGTCTCGACGCCCGCACCGACGAGATCATCTCCTTCGGGGCGGTCCCCATCGAGCAGGGCTTGGTCGGAACCGACCAGACCCTCTACGGGCTCGTGCGACCGACGCGCTCGCTCCCGGAGGCCTCTGTGCTGGTTCACGGGATCCGAACCGTCGACCTCGATGGGGCGCCCGGGCTCGAGGAAGCGATCGGCCCGCTCGTCGACGCCATGACGGGCAGGGCGCTCGTGGCGCACGCCGCTCCTATCGAGCGGGCGTTTCTGGGCGCTGCGCTGCGGCGCTTCGGGCTGCGCCTGCGCGAGCCTGTCATCGACACCGAAGTGCTCGCCCGCCTCCTCATGGCGGAGCGGGGTGCGACCGTCCCCTCCTTCGTCCGCCTCGGTGAGCTCGTGGCCTACCTCGGCCTCCCGGAGCACCGCCCCCACCACGCCCTCGGGGACGCCTTGACGACGGCACAGGCGTTCCTGGCGCTCGCCTCCCACCTCGAGGCGGGCGGGACGAGCACCGTCCGGTCCCTGGCGCGGGCAGCCGACCGCCTGCCGTGGTTGACCCGCTAGAGCGGCGGCGTCGGCGGAAGCAGCAGGCACGGGAACGAGGCGTGGCGGGTGTCTGCCAGACTTCGACGGACTGAGCGCCAGGGGGGCGTCTTCGCCGTTTCGCGTCGGGGGCTTATCACCGGCGGCCGGACCACTTGAGGAGGGGACGATGGCGATCGAGCCAGGAGAGGACCGGCGCGAGGTCGACCTCGTTCTCGCGGGGGGAACGGTCCTTCCCATGGGAGGGCTGGCGGCGATCGAGGACGGCTTCGTGGCCGTTGACGCCGGCGAGATCGTCGCCGTCGGGGGCGCCGACGACACCGCCCGCCCGCACGGGCGGCGCCTGATCGACGCCGGCGGTGGCGTCATCATGCCCGGCTTTGTCAACCCCCACACCCACATCGGCTCCAACATGCTGCTCCGAGGTCTCGACGAGGACGTGTCGCTCTTCGAGTGGCTGGCGTCCATGTGGCGGCTGAAGCGCAACTTCGACCACGAGACGCTCTACTGGGCGAGCCTCGTGGGGCTCATCGAGATGGTCCGCTCTGGCATCACCTGTTTCAACGAGCACTTCGATGCCTACGCGGTGGAGCCCCAGCTCGATGCGCTCAGGGTGGTGCCCTTGCGGGCGACGCTCGGCTACGGCTTCGCCGACCGAGGCATCTACGAGTCGATCGCCAACTGGTCGTGGGAGACGATCGGGCGCTTCGGCGAGATCGTCGGCGCCCACGAGGAAGGCAGTGACGGGCGAGTGCGCCTGGCGTTGGCGCCTCACGCCACCTACTCCTGCGGAGCCGAGATGTTCCGGTCGGTCCGCCGCACGGCCAGCGAGGTCGGCGTGCCCATTCACGTCCACCTCGCCGAGGGCTTGCAGGAGATGGCCTATGTGTCAGAGCACTATGGCACCACGCCGGTGCAGTGGCTGGACTCGCTCGGCTTCTTCGGCGAGGACGTCACCTGCGCCCACTGCACCCAGCTCGATGCCCGCGACATCGAAATCCTCGCCGAACGAGGCGCCCGCATCGCCACGTGTCCGGTCTGCAACGCCAAGCTGTGCTCAGGCACGCTGCCGTTGCGGGAGGTGCGAGCGGCCGGCATTCCCGTCGGCCTGGCGACCGATGGGCCGGCTTCTCACAACACCCTCGACATGTTCCAGGAGATGAAGTTCGCCGGGATCATCCACAAGCAGAACGCGGGCGACCCGCAGTTCCTCACCACGAGCGAGCTGCTCGAGATGGCGACGACCGGGGCGGCAGATGCCATGCATCGCCCCGAGCTCGGGCGACTCGCCCCCGGGCATCCCGCCGACGTGATCGTCGTCGACCTCGGCGGCGCACATGTGCAGCCCGTCTACGACGTCGGCGCCGCCCTCGTCTATTCGAGCCGGGCCGACGACGTTCGCTACACCGTCGTCGGCGGCGACGTGCTCCTCGACGACGGCGCCATCGTCGGCGTGAACGAGGAGGAGGCGCTGGCGAAGTTCCGCCACCTCGCGAGGACCCTGCGTGACCGCAGTCTTGCGGGATGATCGGCTCCTCGGCCACCTCGGTGGCGTAGGGGCGGCGACGAGCCGCTTCGACGGGGGAATGGCGACCCGCCTGCGCCCGGTTGCACACCACAGACGGGCGCGGGGCCTGCAGATCGGGCGCCTCCTCCCCACGACACGTTCGTCACCGTGCCTGGCGGCTGACCGTCTCGTCCTTCGAGCCACCCTCGACGCCGTCAGGTCTGCAGGTCAAGCACCGCCTCGGCGAGCCAATCGAGCTCCTCGTCGACCGAGCTCACCGGCCATGCCGGACGGAGCACGAATTTCGACAGCCCCTGCCCGACGAGAGAGGCGATCAAGCTCCGGAGGCGCTCACGGCCGACGGGCAGCAGTGACTCCGGATCCGTATCGGGCCGCCGCTGTGCCAGCTGGGACAACGCCTCCGACGACGCCTGGCTGCGGGCGTAGGGGATCGAGAGCCCGAAGTGCTCCGGGTCGATCTTGCGGCCGACCTCGTCTGCCGCCCGCTCGATGCACATCCGTGCGCTTCCCGCCTCGGCGGCCGTCAGGGCAGCGCCCAGCCAACCGTCAGCGAGACGCCCTGCCCGGTCGAGCGCCCGCGGCCCCATGCCACCCAGCCAGAGCTCGAGCGGGTCCTGCACCGGTCGCGGTGTCACGATGATGCCCGGAAAGCTGAACCGCTCGCTGTGGTGCTCGACGCGCTCACCCGACCAGAAACGCCGCAGGAGCGGCACGACCTCGTCGAGGCAGGCGCCTCGGTCGGCCCTGAGCACGCCGAGCGCCTCCCGCTCCGCCGACTGCCCGATTCCGGGCACGATCATGAGAAGGAGGCGGCCGCCGCTGAGCTGATCGATCTGGGCGAGCTCCTTCGCCAGCAGCATCGGGTTTCTTCCGATGGGCACGATGTTCGCCCCGAGCTTGAGCCGCCGTGTGCGGCCGGCGGCAAAGGCGAGACCGACGGTGGGGTCGGCCGTCGGCCCGAGCGGCACGTCCGATAGCCAGATCGTGTCGAAACCCCGCTCCTCCAGCCCGTCGACGAGCGACACGTACGACTCGGCGACGAAGCGCCCACCGCCCGGTGCTACGGCGATCCTGACTTTCACGGCCCCACCTTGTCAGACGAGCCCATAGGCCATGTGCTCGCTGGCTTCGATCTCGATGAGCCGGTCGTATTTGGCGATACGCTCGCCGCGGGCGGGCGCGCCACTCTTGATCTGGCCGCATCCGCTCCCGACGGCGAGATCGGCGATGAAGCTGTCCTCGGTCTCGCCGGAACGGTGGGAGATCATTTGCGTCCAGCCCGCCTGGCGACAGACCCGCATCGCTTCGAGCGTCTCGGTGACGGTGCCGATCTGGTTGACCTTGATGAGAGCCGAGTTGGCAGCGCCACGGGCGATCGCCTCGGCGATGATGGCCGGGTTGGTCACGAGGAGGTCGTCGCCGACGATCTGCACCTTGTGGCCAACGTGGGCGGTGAGGCGCTCCCAGCCATCCCAGTCCGTTTCGCACAGCCCGTCCTCGAGGCTCCAGATCGGAAAGGCCTCGATCATCTCCGTGTACCGGGCGATCATGTCGTCGCTCGAGAGCGTCTCTCCGGCGATGTGATAGGCGCCATCGCTGTAGAAGCCGTTGGCGGCCGGGTCGAGAGCGATGGCGACGCCGTCGCGACCCGGACGGTAGCCAGCCGTCTCGATCGCCCTCACGAGCAGAGCAAGAACGTCCTCAGGCCGGTCGATCTCCGGGGCGAACCCACCCTCGTCCCCGAGTCCGGTCGCCAGCCCCTTCTCGGAGAGCAGCCGTCGAAGCGCCCCGTAGACTTCGGCGCCTGCCCGCACCGCCTCCGCCAGCGTGGGGGCACCGAGTGGAGCGATCATGAACTCCTGGAACTCCAGTTCGTTCGGTGCGTGGGCGCCGCCGTTCACGACGTTGAAGTGAGGGACGGGAAGGCGGGGCGTGACGTCGGCGGGGGAGAGGGCGCGCCAGAGCGATCGACCGGAGGACACGGCGTCCGCTCTTGCCACCGCCATGGACACGCCGACGATGGCATTGGCGCCGAGTCTCGACTTCGTCTCGGTTCCGTCGAGAGCGATGAGGGCACCGTCCAGCTCTGCGAGATCGGCGAACTTGCGACCGATGAGCGCCCCGGCGATCTCGCCCTTCACGTTGCTGACGGCCGTGATCACGCCCAGGCCGCTGTAGCGCTTCGGGTCTCCGTCGCGCAGCTCGACCGCTTCGCGCGATCCCGTGGAGGCGCCGGAGGGCACTCCGGCACGCGAAGTTGTTCCATCGCTCAACGTAACGATGACGGCCAGTGTCGGCCGTGACCGTGAGTCGAGTATCTCAACAGCTTGCAGATTTTCGAGTGTGAGCATTCCACGCGTCCTTTTTCCGGGGGAGTAGGTCAAGCTTCTCGTTCTATGACCGCTCGCACCAGGGGAGAAGGTCACAGGTTGAGGAGGAACGCTCGCAGGCTTGACGTGCCGGCGATGGCCGCTGGTGGCCGCTGGTGTGAACGCTCGTGGCCGCTGGTGGCCGCTGGTGTGAACGCTCGTGGCCGCTGGTGAGGCCGCTGGTGAGGCCGCTGGTGACGACGGCGGCGCCCTACCCCTGAGTGCATGCAGGTAGCCGGGGCGAGCCAGCTTCACGAGCTGATTCCCTGGCGTTGTTCCCGTTGCCCAGAAGGCGGGCCTCTTACGTGTCCTCTTTGTCGGCTTTCACTTGTCGGCGATCCAGTGCTCGCGCCGAAACATCCGCCCGAGGCGGGCGGACAGGCCCGGTCCGACGTCTTGGAGAGCATCCACGTGGTACACGGGGGTGCCTTCCGGTGGGGGAAGGTTGGCGACTTCCTCATCCGTGAGGGCGCAGGTCACCACCCTGGCCGTGATTTCGGTGATCTGGTCGCGCTCGACAAACCGCAGACCCTTGTGAATTTTCACGACGATCCCATCGAAGAGGTCCAACTCGGGGACTTGCAAGACGTGAGCCACCGTGCCGAACGTCTGGCCTGTCGAGCTTTGCACTGGCGTTCCGACTTGAAGTGCCAGGTAGGAGATCGGTATCTCCTCGCTCATGATGTCCTCCGTCACTGTCTCGATGTCACTTGTCGCGTGCCACGATCGTAGAGGCGTGGCCGCCCGCGAGTACGGGCAGCCCTGGCGTTGCGCAAAGCCTTTAGCTTTGAGCAGATGAGGATGTCGAGGCTCTTCGGAGTCACACTTCGCGAGGCACCCACCGGTGCTGAGACGCCCGGCTATCAGCTGCTGCTGCGCGGCGCCTACATCCGGCAGCTCGGACAGGGCATCTACTCCTACCTGCCGCTCGCTTGGCGAGCGATGCGCAAGATCGAGGCGATCCTGCGCGAGGAGATGGATGCCATCGGTGGCGTCGAGATGTCGATGCCACTCGTCCACCCGGGGGAGTTGTGGAAGAAGAGTGGGCGCTACGACTCGATCGGTCCCGAGATGGCCCGCTTCACGGACCGACGCGACCGCCCACTCGTGCTCGCCATGACGCACGAGGAAGTCGTGGCGGCCCTTGCCGCCAGCGAGATCCAGTCGTGGCGGCAGCTGCCGAAGCTCGTGTACCACATCCAGCTGAAATTCCGTGACGACCCGCGTCCGCGGGCAGGCCTGATCCGGGCTCGCGAGTTCACGATGAAGGATGCCTACACGCTCGACCGTGACGAGGCCGGCCTCGACGCCCAGTACGAGCGGCTGCACGAGGCCTACTTGAGGATCTTCCAACGGTGCGCGCTGCCGGTCCTGCCCGTTGCCGCCGACGTCGGCATGATGGGCGGGTCCGAGGCCGAGGAGTTCATGTACCTCAACGCCATCGGCGAGGACACGATCGTGCTCTGCGACTCGTGCGGATACGCCCAGAACCGGCAGGTGGCGCGGGCCGCAGCCGTTGCCGCCTCCAGCGAGAAGCCACGTCCCATCGAGCGGGTCGCCACGCCGGACACGACGACGATCGAGCGGTTGTGCGACCTCCTCGGCGTGCCGCCGGAGCGGACCGCCAAGGTCGTCTTCACGGCGACGTCCGACGGCCGGTTCATCGTGGCCGTGGTTCGTGGGGACATGCAGCTGAACGAGGCGAAGCTCGCCGGCGTGGTCGCTGCGGCCGAGCTGCGCCCAATGACGGGCGAGGAGATCGAGAAGATCGGTTGCGTGGCGGGATACGCCTCTCCCATCGGAGTCGGCGAACGAGCCCTCGTCGTCGTCGACGAGGTGGCAGCCGAGTCCCCCAACCTCGTGGCCGGCGCAAACGAGGAGGGATGGCACCTTCTCAATGTCAACGTCGGGCGGGACTACCAGCCCGACCACGTCGCCGACCTCGCGGCCGTGGACGATGGGCAGCCGTGCATCGTGTGCCGGTCGCCGTTGCGCAGCGTCCGCGGCGTCGAGGCGGGCAACATCTTCAAGCTCGGCACGCACTTCTCCGTCTCATTTGGCGCCAACTATCTCGCCGAGGACGGGACGGAGAAGCCGATCGTCATGGGATCGTACGGAATCGGCGTGGGCCGCTTGTTCTCGTGCATCGCCGAGGAGCACCACGACGATCGTGGACTGCTGTGGCCGGCCTCGGTCGCCCCGTTCTCCGTGCACGTGTGCGCCCTCGGCGAAGAAGGCCTCGCTGAGGCTGATTCGATCGTCCGGCTACTCGAGGCGGCAGGCCTCGACGTGCTCCTCGACGATCGCGGCGAGCGTGCCGGCGTGCAATTCACCGACGCCGAGCTGATCGGTTGCCCGGTGCGCCTCACGGTGTCGAAGCGGTCCCTGGCGGCCGGCGGCGTCGAGGCCAACCTCCGGGCGGACCTCGACGGCGCCCGCGAGATCGTGCCCAGTGCCCATCTCGTCGCCTGGGTGAGGTCGCGCCTGGACGCAGCTGGCAGCTGAGCCGTTCATCGAGGCGGCAAACCGGCTAGCCAGGGACGCGAAGGGGGCTGCGTCTAGCATCGTCCGAATGGCGGAAACTCGTCGCAGCGGGGGCGCCCTGTCGTCCACCTGGCGCGTGCTCGTCGGTCGGCCGCTGCGCAGTTCCGAGGTCGGCAAGGAGAAAATCACGCCGGTCGAGGGCTTGTCCGCCCTCTCGCTCGACGCCCTCACGTCGGTTGCCTACGGTCCGGAGGCGATCATCGTGGTCGTGGCCCTGGCGGGGGCGGGGGCGCTCCACCTCGTGCTGCCGATCACGTTGGTGATCGTGGGCCTGCTGGCGGTCCTCGTCTTCTCCTACCGGCAGGTGATCGACGCCTACCCCGGCGGGGGCGGCGCATATGCCGTCTCGCGTGCGAACCTCGGGGCGGGTGTCAGCCTGCTGGCCGGCGCCTCGCTCATCGTCGATTACACCCTCACGGTCGCTGTCTCCATCGCGGCCGGAGTCGGCGCCTTGGTGTCGGCCTTCCCCAGCCTGACGTCCGCCACCGTGCCCATCTGCCTCGGCATCCTCGCCGTCGTGACGCTTCTCAACCTCCGCGGCCTCGGAGAGACGGCCCGCGCCTTCTTGCTCCCGACGCTGGTGTTCATCGTCGGGCTGCTGGCGATCATCGCCGTGGGCTTGCTGCATCCCTTGGCATTGCACGTGCCCCAACCCGGGCACTCGCTGTTGCCTAGCCACGCCCTCGAGACGGTCGGCGTGCTGCTGGTGCTGAAGGCGTTCTCCGCCGGCTGCAGTGCTCTCACCGGTGTCGAGGCGATCGCCAATGGCGTGCCGTTGTTCAAAGAGCCTCGGACGAAACGGGCCAAACGGACCGAGATGCTCCTCGGGCTGATCCTCAGCAGCATGCTGATCGGCCTCGCAGTGCTGGCTCGTCGCTGGCACATCGGCCCGCGGTCGAACCAGACCGTGCTCAGCCAGATCATGGGCATGGCCGTCGGGCGCCACTGGGCGTACTACATCGTGTCGCTCACCGTGACCCTCGTGCTCGCCCTCGCCGCCAACACCTCCTTCGGAGGTCTTCCCATCCTCGCGAGCCTGCTGGCCCGCGACAACTACCTGCCCCACCTGTTCGGGCTCCGGGGCGACCGGCAGGTGTTCGCCAACGGCATCTGGGCGCTGGCGATCTTCGCCGGCACCCTCCTCGTCGCCTCCGGCGGCAATACGAACAGTCTCATCCCGCTCTTTGCCATCGGCGTGTTCATTGGCTTCACCCTCGCCCAAAGCGGGCTCGTGGTGCATTGGTGGAGGACGCGGCCGAAACGCTGGCGCCGCCGAGCCGCCATCAACGGAATCGGAGCCGTCGTCACGGGCGTGGCGACGTGCGTCTTCCTCATCTCGAAGTTCACGGAGGGCGCCTGGGTGGTCGTCGTGGCTGTGCCCTCGTTCATCTGGCTGTTCACTCGCATTCGGGCGTACTACGCCCGCGTCGGTGTCGAGCTCGGTCTCGGCGATCGACCGGCGCGGCCGGCGGCGAAATCCACGCTCGTGATCGTCCCGGTCTCCTACATCTCGCGCGTCACCGAGCACGCCCTCTGCGAGGCCCTCTCGCTCGGCCAGGAGGTCATTGCCGTCACCGTCGAGCTCACGAGCGTCGACGACGTCGAACACCGGACCTCCGGGCTGGCGGAGGCGTGGGCCGAATGGGACCCCGGCGTGCCCTTGCGCGTGCTGACGACGGAATACTCCTCCGTCGTGGAGCCCCTCCTCGCCTTCATCGACGAGGTCCGATCCGAGCGTGACGTGCAGATCGTCGTGCTGATCCCCGTCGTCATCCCCACCCGCGCCCGCTACCGCATCCTCCACAACCAGATCGACCTGGTCCTGTCGGCGGCCTTACGGGGCCGCGACGACGTCGTCGTGGCCAGGACCGGCTTGCCGGTCGCCGAGGCGGCTGCTGCACCCCGTGGAGGCGCACTACCGGCGCCGGGGGCCGGCGGCGAGATGGTCGCGTCGAAGTCGGCCGGCAAGGTGATGGCCCCGCCGGAGTCGGTCGCGTCGAAATCCGCCGGCAAGGCGACGGCCCCGTCGGAGCCGGCTGTGTCGAGGTCGCCGGGCGAGCAGGCACCACCCGATCAGGTCGAACCGGCAGACTGATATGGCCTGGGAACTGCCGTCTTGGCTCTGGAAGATCGAGGGCGCCGATCGGGGCGAGTCGATGTTTGGCGGTGGTGCAGCCGTCTGGGTCGATGGCCGTGAGATCCTCCATCGCGACGCAGATGGGCGGTTCGACCTTCGGCTCACGCGGCAGGCGATCCGGGAGCTGAGACCCCGTCTCGGCGCAGATCCGCGAGTGCGCCTGCGCGCCTCCACGAGCTCGGACTGGATCGATCTCGAGGTCCCCACGGTGGACGACGAGACTCTCCTGCGCGAGCTGGTCAGGCGAGCCGTCGCCGAGCACCTACCGCTGCCGGGCGAAGGGCGCAAAGCTCCGCCCGAGGGCGAAGCGCTCGCACGTCGGCGACGCCTTCACTGAGTCCGGCGGCTCGGCATATGCGAACATATGTTCGTGAACGAGGAGGCGACGATCCTGCACGCCGATCTCGACGCCTTCTTCGCCTCGGTGGAGCAACGGGACAACCCGCGTCTACGCGGACGGCCAGTCATCGTCGGCTCGGGCGTGGTGATGACTGCCAGCTACGAGGCTCGGGCATTCGGTGTACGCACGGCCATGGGCGGCGGGCAGGCGAGGCGCCTGTGCCCGAAGGCGATCGTCGTCGCACCTCGCATGGCCGCCTATGCCGAGGCGAGCAAGGCGGTCTTCACCGTCTTCGAAGAGACGACTCCGCTCGTGGAACCCATGTCGATCGACGAGGCGTTTCTCGATGTGGGCGGACTCGCACGAGTCTCTGGGTCTCCGAGCGAGATCGCCCGGCGGCTGCGTCGCCGAGTGCTCGAACGGGTGGGTTTGCCCATCACGGTCGGGGTGGCGCGAACCAAGTTCCTCGCCAAGGTGGCCAGCGGAGTCGCCAAGCCCGACGGCCTGCTCGTCGTGCAGCCGGCTGAGGAGCTTGGGTTCCTCCATCCTCTCCCCGTCGAGCGGCTCTGGGGGGTGGGGCGTGTGACGGCTCGCAAGCTCCACGACCGCGGGGTCGCCACCGTCGGCGACGTCGCCCACCTGAGCGAGCCGACGCTCGTGGCCATGCTCGGGCTGGCGGCTGGCCGGCACCTTCACGCGCTGTCGCACAACGAGGACCCGCGCGTCGTGCAGGTCGGTCGTCGCCGGCACTCGATCTCTTCGCAACGCGCCCTCGGGCGATCTCGCCGTTCGCAGCAGGATCTCGACACCGTCGTCGTTGAGCTCGTCGATCGCGTCACCGGACGGATGCGGGCAGCCGGCCGCGTCGGCCGCACCGTCGTGCTCCGGCTGCGCTTCGACGACTTCTCCCGCTCGACACGATCGCGCACGCTCCCGCAAGCAACGGCGCACACCCACACAATTCTTGTCACCGCGAGGGAGCTCCTGAGCGCCTCCGGGCCGATGATCGAGGAGCGCGGTCTCACGCTCGTGGGCATTGGCGTTGCCAACCTTGATGACGAGGGCGCCGTTCAGCTCATGCTCCCCCTCGAGGGCCACAGCGAAGCGTCCCTCGACACGGCCCTCGACGACATCCGTCATCGCTTCGGCTCCGCCTCGGTGACACGAGCCGTGCTGCTCGGCCACGAACCCGGCATCTCGCCGCCGATGCTCCCTGACTGACGCCTGACGGACGGCGATGCTCCGTCACTGATGCCGATCCCCTCACACGTCGGCCAGGCGCTTAGCGCCAGCGCTCTCGTGCCGGCCGCACAGGGGCAGAGGTCCGCAGGACTTATCCTTGGGTGCATGAGCACCCAGATGCCCCTGCCGCCGGAGGACGAGGTGCGGGCCGCCGTGAAGATCGTGGAGGACCACGCCGCCAGGGTCTACACGTGGAACTACGAGCGGTCACGGCCACAACTCGTCACGCTCTACAACAAGGCGATGGCCTCGCAGTGGAACAGCGTCACCGATCTCGACTGGAGCACCGAGGTCGACCCCGAGCGCCTCGTCGAACCCGGCTCCGCGGGCATGCAGATCATCCGTTCGGCCGCCGCGGCGCCCGGCTCACCCATCGCCGCCTGGACCGACAAGGAGTTCACGGCCCTCGGAGTCGAGATGTTCAAGGCGAACATCAGCCAGTTCATGCACGGGGAGCAGGGCGCCATGATGGTGGCGGCGAAGATTGTGGAGACGGTGCCCTGGATAGACGCCAAGTACTACGCCTCCACCCAGACCATGGACGAGGCCCGTCACACCGAGGTCTTCGCGAAGTACCTCGAGACCAAAGTCGGCAGCGCCTACCCGATGAGCCCGTTCCTCGAGGCCCAGATCATGGCGCTCATCGAGGACAGTCGTTGGGACATCGCCTACCTCGGGATGCAGATCGTCATCGAGAGCCTGGCGCTCGCCGCCTTCGGGGACATGCTCCGTCGCACGACCGAGCCCCTCTTGAAGAAGTTGCTCCGTTACATCATGTCCGACGAGGCGCGGCACGTCGCCTTCGGCGTTCTCTCCTTGAAGGAGTACTACTCCGAGCTGTCCGACGGCGAGCTGAAGGACCGGCAGGAGTTCCTCCTCGAGAACACCTTGCGCAACCGGGCTCGCTCCACCACGCCGGAGATCTGGGAACGGATGGGCGTGAAAGCAGAGGCGGTGATCCCGTTCATTGTGGAGGCCGCCTCGAGGATGAGGGTGAGCCCGTTCGCGGGCTTCCAGCGAGGCTTCTTCGCCAAGCTCGTCCCGAACGTGCGCAAGCTCGGTCTGCTCGATGCCAACAACGGGTACTTGCGAGAGCAGTGGGGCGCCGCCGGACTCCTCGAATTCGAGTTCGCCGACGACACGGCCACCGATTACGAGTCGTACGACGAGGTCGCCCGCGATCGGGCCTCCCAAGGGGCGGCAGCCTCCTAGACGAGCCTCCTAGACGACCGTAGCGGAGCGCCTATCGGAGACGGCCGCCGACCACCACACGCCGGCCACGAGGGCCGGTCGGCTTGATCGAACGGCGCCGGTCCGGTAACAACGGCACATGCTGCGTGGCGAACGAGTCGCACTTCGAGCACGAATCGAATCCGACGTGGCGGTGCTGCATGCTGAGCTCTACGACGACGTCGTCACACGGACGCGGACCGACTCCCGCCCTTGGCGCCCGATCTCGCCGGACGCGCCTGCGGCTCCGTACCGCATCTCCGACCCGACCGATGACTGGGCCGCCTTCTCCGTCGTCGACCTGGGCGACGGAGACCTGGCGGGCGAAGCCATCCTCTGGGGGATCGACCCACACAACCGCAGCGCACACGTCGGCATCTCGCTGCGGCCGGCGTTTCGTGGCCGGGGCCTCGGGGCCGACGCCGTGCGAGTCCTGTGTGAATACGGCTTCACGGTTCGCGGGCTGCATCGTTTGGGAGTGGAGACACTGAGAGACAACGGCCCCATGCTCCGCATAGCCGAGCAGGTGGGTTTCGTGCGCGAGGGTGTGCTGCGACGAGCCGCCTGGGTCAACGGGCAGTTCATCGACGAGGTCGTCTTCGGGATGCTTGCCGAGCAGTGGGCCGAGCTGAAGAGGAGCCTGCCCGGCCCAGGCGCCGCCGACGCCGGCCGGAGCACACTCGACGACATCGTCGACGAGGCCGGGAGGGAGTCATTCCCCGCCAGCGACCCTCCGGCCTTCTAGAGGGCGACCGACGCCGTGCGAGTGCTCGTCGCCTCCACGGCGGGTGCCGGCCATTTCGGACCGATCGTGCCGTTCCTACAGGCCCTCGGCAGGCGCCGGGACGACGTCCTCGTCGTCGGTCCCCCTCTCTCGAAGCGGCAGTGGCGTCCACCAACCATCGGTTCCGGATGGGCGCGGAGCCGCCGGCCCATGAGCAAGCGGCGATCTGGGAGCGCTTCTCGTCGGCACCGCGAGAGGAAACCTCCGGACTGATCGATCGTGAGCTCTTCGGCCGGCTGTGCACCGCCGCCATGCTGCCGACGATGGAGGCGGCCTGCCACGATTGGCAACCAGACCTGGTCGTGCGCGAGGCGTCCGAGTACGCATCGGCTGTGGCGGCGGAGCGCGGCGGGGTGCCGCACGTCCAGGTCGCCATCTCGCTCGCCGAGATCGAAGCTTCTGTCATCGCCCTCGTGGCGGCGGTCCTTCGGCCCTATGGGGCGGGCGTTGTCGAGCAGCTCCTCGCCTCTCCCTATCTGACGCCCTTTCCGCCGTCTCTCGACCCGTCACCGTTCTCCACCACGTGGCGCTGGCGGGCGGCGCCAGCCGTCCGGCCCCAGCCGCTGCCCGACTGGTGGGGCGGGGCGACAGGTCCTCTTGTGTACGTCACCTTCGGCAGCGTCACCGGCCGGCTGCCGATCGCCGTCCCGACCTATCGGGCCGCCCTCGACGCCGTCGCCGGCCTGCCGGCGCGGGTGCTGCTCACGCTCGGGCGAGCCGCCGACGTGTCAGCCCTCGGGTCGGTGCCGCCGAATGTTCACGTGGAAGCGTGGGTGCCGCAAGGAGATGTCTTCGCAGAGGCTGCCGCCGTCGTGTGCCACGGCGGCTCTGGCACGACCTTCGGCACGCTGGCGGCCGGAGTGCCGCTCGTCATCGTCCCGTTGTTCGCCGATCAGCCGGTCAACGGCCGACTCGTCGCGGCGGCCGGCGCCGGTGTACTCCTCGAACCGGAGCCGGAGGCGACCGGCGCCATGGCAGGGCTTGGACCTCACGACGCTCGGCGCCTTCGGACGGCCATCGAGTCCGTGCTCGCCGACGGGTCGTACCGGCGGGCCGCCGAGGGCATCGCTGACGAGCTCGGTGCGCTCCCGACGGTCGACGAGCTGCTCGCCACGATCGCCAGGGAGGTCGCCGGAGCCTCCAGGGAGTGCTCGGAGCACCCCTGAGGCGACTCCGGTCGGCAGGCGACTTCGGTCGGTGTGTCAGGCTGGCTTGACAAATCCTGCATGTCAGTCTAAACTGACAACGTGGAATCGGGAAAAGCAGCAGCAAGCTTCGAGTCCGACGACCCCGCCGTCGGCTTGCGAGCGGTTGGAGCTCTCCTTCGGTTGGCCGAGCAGGTCGAAGCGCGCAGCGTGCGGCTCGCCAGAGAGCGCGGCTGGTCATGGGAACAGATCGGCGACGCCCTCGGAGTCTCCCGGCAGTCAATTCACGCCAAGTACGGAAAGTGAGATCGGACAATGACGAAGCGACTGAGAATCGATGTCAGGAAGCTGGTGTTGACTTCCGCCACCGAAGAGGCTCGGCGCCGTGGCGACCGCCGCCTCGGAACCGACCATCTCCTGCTCGGACTCCTGCACGATGAGGATTCCCAGGCGGCACATGCCCTCCGGGTGTCCCTCGCGGCCGCGCGGGCGGCTTCGGAAGCACTTGATGTGGCTGCCTTGTCCGCAGTCGGTGTCGAGGTGGAGTCCCTCGGCGAAGGGGGAGCGAGCAAACCCGGTCGTCGCTTGCTTCCGCTCACCTCCGGCGCACGCGGCGTCCTGAAGCGAGCCATCGATGAGGCCAGTCCGCTCAAGAGCGGGCGTATCGAGAGCGGGCACTTCCTCCTCGCCCTCCTGGCCCTTGAACGACCAGAATCCCGCTGCCGAGCTGCTCCATGCGCTCGGCGTCGACCCCGCCGTGGTGCGCGACCGCCTCGCCGAGTCGTCCCAGGGTGAGGTTGCATGAAGGGGCGCGGCAAAGCCGATTGAACCCGCCGCCGCCCCTCCGAGCCGCCGCATGAGCAAACAGACGTTCGCTGCGCGTCTAGGCTGCGACTCGTATGGTTGCGCTCCAGGGCTCGCTGCTGGATCTCGTCGAGGAGCCAAGCCCGCGTCCGCTCGGAGCGTGCCTGCAGCGAACCGTCCTCGCCCACGGCGCCTGGCTCGACCTCCGACCAGCCTGGATTGCCGGCGCCGGAGGGCTCTTCGACCGGTTGCTCTCGGTCGTGCCCTGGAAGGCGGAGCGCCGCCGCATGTATGACCGGATGGTCGACGTCCCGCGGCTCGTGAGCTTCTACGGCGAGGGCGAGCACCTGCCAGACCCTGTGCTCGAGCTGGCCCGAGAGGCGCTCAACGCCCACTACGGCGCGGTGCTGGGCGAGCCGTTGTGCACGGCGGGGCTCTGCCTCTACCGCGACGGCCGCGACAGCGTCGCCTGGCACGGCGACACACTTGGGCGGGCGGCCAGCGAGGACACGATCGTCGCCATCGTCTCGCTCGGGGCACCCCGTGGGCTCCTCGTGCGGCCAGCCGCGGGCGGGCAGGCCCTCCGCTACGAGCTCGGTCTCGGCGACCTCTTCGTCATGGGCGGTAGCTGCCAGCGCACCTGGCAGCACGCCGTTCCCAAGACGGCTCGACCGGTGGGAGCTCGCATCAGCGTGCAGTTTCGCGCCCGCGGCGTTCGTTGAAGCCCAGTCCGCTCCCGGACGCCGCCAGCTGAGTCGCCGGGGCGCCGAGTCGTGGGCGCCGGGTCGCCGGTACCGGTACCGGTACCGGCGACCGGGTCACCGGGCCCGAAACGCCGACAGCCTCAGCTGAGCTCGCGGGTCGGCAGCCCGGCTGCTTTCCAGGCTTGGAAGCCGCCCTCGAGGTCCGTGGCGAGGAAGAGCCCGAGCTGTCGCAACGAGGCGGCCGCCAGACTCGAGGCATAACCCTCCGAGCACATCACGATGACGCGGCGGTCGTAGCGGGCAAGGTCGGGGATGCGGGCGTCGCTCTTGGGGTCGAGCCGCCACTCGAGCACGTTGCGCCCGATGACGAAGGCGCCAGGCACCTCGCCTTCGACGAGGCGCTGCTCGGGCGGGCGGATGTCGATGAGCATGGCGCCGGCTTCGATCTCGTCGAAGGCAATCTGCGGGCTGAGTCGGTCGAGTCCGCGGCGGGCGTCGTTGAGGACGTCCAAGATCGATCGCTGGTCACCGTCGGCTTCAGCCCGGAACGGTCGCCGGGCGGGGCTGCGGGTGCGGGCGCCCTCGGGCGAGTCGACGGCGAGGGTTTCTACGGCCGTCAGCCCGAATGGACCGAGGTCGTAGTACGTCATGGCGACGAGTGGAGGCGAGTAAGCGTGGATGCTGAGCGCCTGCCCGTCGCCTGCGTGTCGGACGTTGTGAACGTGCGTCGGCCCGAAGCTCGTATGTCCCCCGGGGGTCAGCTCTCGCCGCGCCAGCCTGCGGTTGCCCGCACGCCGGTACTGCTCCAGCAACGTGCCGCCGGCGACGGCGAACGAGCCGGCCGAGCCCCCGTGATCGTGCCAGTCGGTCTCCTGGCTTCGCTGCCAGCCGAGGAGCCAGACGTCGAAGAAGAGGCCCTGGTGCAGCTTGAGATGCCACCGCTGCTCGTCGTCTTCGATGACGAGGCCGTCCCACAGCTCCCGCCGGTCGGCAAGGGCGCTCGTCACGCGGCCGAGCGCCGCTGGCGACAGCAGCGTGCCGTTCGGCGCCACTCTCGCCAAGAGATCGTCGAGCGCGAACCGCATCGAGCTGCGCTGCGGGACTGGGGAGTCCTCCGGCTCGAGCGAGGCTGCGAATGGCGATGAATTCATGCGACGAGCGACCGCCTCAGCTCACCGAGGCGTTGTAGAGGAACAGGTGACCGATCGGCGTCGGGTACACGCCGCTGACGTTCTTCGCCGTGGCCGTCAGGTAGTTGTAGAAGTAGGCGTAGATGATCGGTGTCTCCGCCAGGAGCAGGGTCTCGATCTGCCCGGCGATCGTCCGCTGGGTGCCCAAGTCGCTCGCCGCCACGTACTTCGCCACGAGGCTGTCGTACTGGGTGTTCTTGAAGTGGGCGGCATTCCAGGTCCCGCTGCTCTCGAGCGGGGCCGTGAGGAAGACGTTGGGAACGCTCCTGTGCCCGTAGTCGACGAGGCTCATGATGGCGTCGAGCCAGTCGGACTTTCCGAACACGGCGTCGCCGTAGTAGGCGGAGGAGGACTCGACTTTGAGCGTGATGTCGATCCCGACGGCGCTGGCAGCCTGTTTGACGATCTCGGCGAACTCTGGGATCTCGAGGAATTGCTCGGTTGTGAGCGTCGTCGAGAAACCCGACGGGTGGCCCGCTGCCGTCAGCAACGACTTCGCCTGCGCGATGTTCTGGGCGCGTTGGGCGATGCTCGCGTTCGTCGAGGGAAACACCGGGGCGAAGGGGCTGTCGTTACCGATGTCGGCGTAGCCGCTGAACAACGCCTTCACCGTGTTCGGCCGGTTGAGCGTGAGCGCCACCGCCTGCCGCACGCGCGCGTCGGTGAACGGCGCCATGTCGCAGCGCATGGAGAGCTCCCTGTGGGCGCTCGAGCGGAGCTTGATGACGTTGTAGCCGCCGGCGAGGAGCGCCTCGCCGCCGCTCACGGAGAACTGGCCGATGACGTCGATGGCGCCGGATTGCAAGGCGGTGATCTGAGGCGGCTGGGTGGCGTAGAACGTGAAGTCGGTCGCAGCCGGCAGCGCCTTCGGACCCCAGTAATTCTCGTTGCGGGCGAATGTCGCGCCGACCTTGGCGGTGTAGCTCGTCTTCACGAACGGCCCGGTGCCGACGAAGGAGGACTGCCAGTCCGCCGGGTCATAGTTGTTCGGGAGGATGATCATGTTGTAGTTGTCGGACGAGCACAGGTAGGGGAAGTTCCCGTTCGGGGCCTCCAGGCTGAACTCCACCGTGGTGTCGTTGATCTTCTTCACGCCGTCCGGCGTGAGCACACCGCCGAAGGCGGAGAGGGCATTCTGGGTCCCCTTCGGGTTCGACTGGAGCTTGAAGCTGTAGACCACGTCGTCGGCTGTCATCGTCTGGCCGGTGTGGAACTTGACGTCGTCGCGCAGGGTGAATGTCCAGACGTCCGACTTGGGGTTGGCCGTCCAGCTCGTCGCCAGTACCGGCTTGAGGGTGAGGTTCTGCTGGGAGAGGCAGAGGTACTCACCGGTCTGCGCCAGCATGTCGAGGCCGCCCTGGTCTGCCACCGTGAGGGGGTTGATGGCAGCGGTCGGGACGACGATGCCTGCTTTGATCGTGCCGCCGGCGCTCTTCGGGCTGGTCGTGGTGGGACTCGACGACGGCGTCGAGCTGCCGCACGCGGCGGCAATGGCGCCCAGGAGTGGGATGGACATCCCGATGACCGTGCCGCGACGGAGGAATTCACGCCGGGAGATGTGGCCGGCGGCGAACTCGTCGATGATGTGATTCTCGACCTCGCCCGTACGGCTGCGAAGCTCCCCAAGCTTTCGTTGGTCGATACCCATGTGATTGCTCCCTAGTCCCTGTGGCTGGTTCCGGCAGACGCGAACGATGCAGCAGTTCCTTTATACACTAAAACAGTCGCAATACTGGCATTTGTCAACATTTACAATTCCTTGACGTCAAAGTGTAGGCGCCGCCGGCAGCTTTCCGGGGGTCAATCCGTCGACGCCGCCACGGCCGGCGGAAGCGGCGCCTCGGCAGCCTGCAGGCGGCGGAGCGAATCGATATCGATGTGGCAACGCATCAGGTGGCCGGGCGCCACCTCGACGAGGGGCGGTTCGACGGTCTCGCAGACCCCTGTCTCGAGGCGCCGGGGGCAACGCGTGTGGAACACGCAGCCGACAGGAGGGTTCGCCGCGCTCGGGATCTCGCCGGAGAGGCGGATGCGTGTGCGGCGGTCCTCACCGATGCTCGGCACCGACGAGACGAGCGCCTCGGTGTAGGGGTGGTGCGGCCCGCTGAAGACGATGTCTGCTGGGCCTACTTCCATGAGTCGTCCGAGGTACAGCACGGCGATGCGGTCGGAGAGGTAGCCGACGACCCGCAGATCGTGGGAGATGAACAGATAGGTGACCTGTTCGGCCAGTTGAAGATCCACGAGGAGGTTGAGGATCGCTGCCTGCACGGAGACATCGAGGGCGGACGTCGGCTCGTCGCAGACGACGATGCGGGGTTCACCGCCGAAGGCACGGGCGATCGCCACCCGCTGCTTGAGACCGCCGGAAAGTTGGCTCGGGCGCAGCAGGAGGTGGCGCTGCTCCATGCGCACGGCCTCGACGAGCTCGATCACCCGCTGACGGAGAGCCTCCCCAGAAAGGCCGGCGAGCTTGCGCACCGAGCGCCCGATGATCCTGCGCACGCTGTGGCGGCGGTTGAGCGCCGAGTCAGGGTTCTGGAACACGATCTGCAGCGCCTTCAGCTGCTCGCGGCCGCGCTTGCGCACGTCGCTCGCCAACGGACCGCCGTCGAGCTCGATGACGGAGTCAGAGTCCGGCGCGATCAGCCCCAGCAGCACGCGGGCGAGCGTCGTCTTGCCGGAGCCGGACTCACCCACGAGCCCGAGCGTCTCGCCCCGGCGAAGCTCGAGGTCGATGTCCACGAGCGCCTTGACGTCCTCCCCATGGGCGTGGAACGTCTTCGAGAGCGCTCCCAGGCGCACGACGACGTCCGGCGCCTGCGGATGCTCCAGCAAGGCGAGCTCGACTGGCGTGGAGCGCGGCAGATCGGCCGCCTTGTCGTGATGGAAACAGCTCACCAGGCGTCCGTCGCCGAGATTGCTCATCGGCGGCGACTCCGACCGGCAGCGGTCATCGGCGAGAGCGCACCGCGGGGCGAATATGCAACCGACCCGAGCCGCCCCGGGCGAGGGAAGAAAGCCGGGGATCGTGTCCAAGCGACCGTGGTCCTTCCGCAGCCCTCCATGGGGGATGCAGCGGAGCAGGCCGACGGTGTAGGGATGTCGGGGGTGGTCGAAGACGTCGCCAGCGGGGCCTTCCTCGACGAGCTCGCCGGCGTAGAGGACGCCAACACGGTCACACATCTTGGCGATGACGGCCAGGTTGTGGCTGATGAACAAGACGGTCGAGCCGAGCTCTGTCCGCAAGGCGGCCACGAGGTCGAGGATCTCGGCCTCGACGGTGGCATCGAGCGCCGTTGTCGGCTCATCGAGGATGAGCAACGAAGGGTCGGTGGCGAGAGCCATCGCGACGACGACCCGCTGGGCCATCCCGCCCGAGATCTGGTGCGGATAGCGACGCATGACGCTGCCTGGGTCGGAGATCTGCACTTTCGTGAGCATCGCCTCCGCTCGCTCGAGCGCTTCGGAGCGCCGGAGCCCGGCGACCTCGAAGACCTCGGCCACCTGGCGACCGACGCGGATCGATGGGTTCAACGCCCGTCCGGGCTCCTGGTAGACCATCGACACCGTCTTGGACCGCAGATCCCGGAGGGCGTCGCCGTCCAAGCCGAGGACGTCGCGGCCGTTGACGGAGATCGAGCCGGCACTGACGCGGCCGTTTCTCGGAAGGTAGCGCTCGACGGCGACCGCCAAGGTCGACTTCCCGGAGCCGGACTCGCCGACGAGCCCGTAGGACTCGCCCCGAGCGATGCGAAACGACACGTCCGCGATTGCTCGCCGGTCGTGCCCGCGCACTCGGTAGGTGACATCGAGATGGTCGACGACGAGAGCGTCGCTCGGCCCAGTGCCCTCCGGGGAGGCGTCGGACCGCTGACCGGGTGTGAGCGCTGTCATTGGGCGAGCACCGACTCGACGCTGTCGGCGATGAGATTCACGGCGATGACGAGGGAGGCGATGGCGAGAGCGGGGAAGAGCGTCTCCCACCAGTAGAGCGAGATGACGTCGTAGTTGGCGGAGATGTCGGCCCCCCAGTCGGGCGTCGGCGGGGGTGGCCCGAGGCCGAGGAATGACAAGGTGGCGACCGTGAAGATGGCGTAGCCGATCCGCACGGTGAACTCGACGAGGATGGGAGACAGCACATTCGGCAGGATCTCGACGAACATGATGTGCAACGACGAGTCCCCTCGCAGGCGGGCGGCCGCCACGTAGTCGAGCTCGCGCTCGCCGAGCACGGCGGCCCGAACGGTGCGGGCGATCAGTGGTGCGAACACGAAGCCGATCACGATGACGAGGGTGGGGACCGAGGGTCCGAGGGCGAGGATGAACAGCACCGACACGATGATGAGGGGAAGGGCGAGGAGGGTCTCGACGAGGCGGCCGACGATGGCGTCGACGGCGCCTCCGAAGTACCCCATGACGAGGCCGAGGACGGTGCCGAGAACCGTTCCGAGGAGCGTGGCGCTCACGGCGATGATCAAGATGTCGTGGGCGCCGACGATGACGCGGGAGAGAACATCGCGCCCGAGCTGGTCCGTCCCGAACAGGTGGGCGCCGGACGGGTGGGCGTTCACCGACAGCAGCTGCTGGGCGAGGGGGTCGTCGGGAGCGATGCTGTTTCCGAAGATGGCACAGACGATCCAGAACAGCAGGATGAACGCCCCGACGAGGAACGTAGGGGAGCGCAGCAGCTGTTGCCAGACGGTGCGGGGCGACTGGACGCCTGCGGTCTCGAGGGCGCGCAGCTCGGCCGTCGGGATGATCGGATCGCTTCGTTCCGACAGCGGGATCATTCGGCGCCTCCCAGGCGGATGCGCGGGTTCAAGAATGAGTAGGCGACGTCAGCCAGCAGCGTGGCGAGCACGTAGACGACTCCGATCGTGAGGACACCGGCCTCGAGCATCGGAAAGTCCTTGGCCGTCACGGCGTTGTAGACAAGTCTCCCGATTCCTTGGTAGTTGAAGAGCGTCTCGACGACCACGAGGCCGCCTATGAGGTAACCCAGCTGGGTGGCGATGACGGTGATGGTGGGCAGGAGCGAGTTGCGCAGCACGTGCCGGAAGATGACGATCGACCGGGGGAGGCCCTTCAGAGTGGCGGTGCGGGCGTAGTCCGAGTCGAGCGCTTCGATCGTGCCGGCGCGGGCCATGCGGCTGATGTACCCGAAGAGGACGAGCACGAGCGGGATCGCCGGCAGCAGCAGATGGTCGAGTTGCGTGACGAACGACGCTCCTGGGGGGGACGTCGCCGTCGACGGCAGCAGGTGGAAGAACACCGAGAAGATCGCCACGAGGACGATGCCGGAGACGAACTCCGGCAAAGTTGAGCCGGAGAGGCCGCTGATCGAGATGATGCGGTCGAGCGGACGTCCAACTTTGAGCGCAGCCACGACGCCGCCGACGATGCCGAGCGGCACCACGATGACGAACGCGACGGCTGCCAGCTTGAGCGACTGCTCGACGGCGCTGGCGATGAAGGGCCGCACGGCTGTCTGGTACTCGTAGGAGATTCCCATGTTTCCCTGCACGAAGTGCGAGATCCAGCTCCAGTACTGGACCCAGAGCGGTCGATCCACGCCGAGCTGGTGGTCAAGGGCGAGGACGGCGCTCTGGGCGGCGAGCGGGCCCAGGATGAAACGACCCGGGTTGCCCGGCAGCACCTGGCCTGCGTAGAAGACGACGAGGCTGAGGAGCCAGAGCGTGATGAGGGAAAGGCCGAGGCGCTTCAGGAAGTAGGTCGCCATGGCCCTCCTTTCATGGGATCGGGTTCATGGGATCGGGTTCATGGGGTCGGGCTCATGAGATCGGGTTCATGAGATCGGTTCATGGGGTCGCGGGAGCCTTCACAATGGCGGAAAACTCGCCGTCGCGCACGGCGGCGACGAGCGGCTCGAGGTCGTCGGGCAGCGGCGACTCGACGCTCGTCGGGCCGACCCGTTCGCGAACGGCGCTGTAGGCGGCGGCGGTTCCCCGCCCGAGGGTGCCGAGGCGACGCAGGTCGATCGCCTGTGCGGCCACGACGAGCTCGACGGCGACGATGCGGCAGAGGAGCGTCACGACCTCGTCGAGGCGCCGGGCCGAGAGCGGCGCCATGGTCGTGCGGTCCTCGATGCCCTCGGCCTTGCTCGTGCTGGCGAGCTCGTAGGAGACGGGTTGGGCGAGCAGTCGCGCCTCGGCGGCGAACGACTGCGTGGCGACGGCGAGCTCGGCGAGGCCGTCGTCGCCCGTCTCCGGCCGGTCGGACAAGCCGGGCGCCAGCCCGGAGAAAGGGCTCTGCAGGAGCTTCACTGTTCGCTCGGCGGCAGAGGTGGCGGCGGGGGCGAGGCCGATGCGCGCATAGTCCACGGCGGCGGACATCGCCACGACATCGAAGTTGCCCACGGACACAACCGTCCGCTCGGAGAGGACCACGACCGGATTGCCCTGCGAGGAGTTGAGCTCGCGTTCAACGGTTTCGTGCGTATAGCCGATGGCGTCGCGGGCAGCACCGTGAATCTGAGGAACGCAGCGAAACGTGAGCGGATCCTGCAAGTTCCGCGCCACCCCGCTCTGCCACAGCGTGCTTCCGGCGAGCGCAGCCCGGAGGTTCGCGAGCGACGAGCGCACGCCGGGCGACGGTCGCGTCTCGGCCACGACAGGATGGAGGGCGTTGAGGTTGGCGGCGAACGCCTCGAAGTCGAGGGCGGCAGCGACGTCCATGGCGTCGATCACCTGCTCTGCCCCGGCGAGGGCGAGGGCGGAGGCGGCCGTCGAGAAGGCGTTCGTGTCGATGAGAGCGAGGCCCTCGTTTTCTGCCAGCTCGAAACCCGCCCAGTCGACCAGCCAGGCAGACAAATCCGCCAGAGGGCCGAGATCTGCCTGCCCGACGGACCCGAGGGTGCGCATGGGCGGCACGACCTGCTCGCGAAGGGCGCTGATGAGCAGCTCAGCGAGCTCCGGGCGGACACCGCAGACGCCCATGGCAAAGGTGTTGGCAAGGACGAGCATCGTGGCGCGCGCCACGGCCGGCGAGGCAAGGGGGCCTTGGGCGATGCGGTGGTTCCGCAGGAGGGAGCGGTTGAACCGGACCTGGTCACCTGCCCCGAGCGACACCCGCTTGCGCTCGGCCACGCCGGTGGTCAGCCCGTAGATCGGCTCGCCGCCTTCGAGCATCTCCAGCACGACATCCCGGTGGGCGCGCATGCGCTCCCGAGCGGCCGGCGCCAGAGTGACAGCGTCTCCTCGTGCGGCAACAGCCACGACGTCCTTGATGCGGAGCGAGGCGCCATCCAGCTCGACAGTCATCGAGCGCTCCGGCGCAACGGCGGCGAGGACGTCGGCGCCGGCGAGGATGCAAGTGATGGCGAAGACGTCGGCGCCGGCGAGGATGCAACTGTTGCCGAAGACGCAAACGTCGGCGAAGACGCATCGGCGGTGCCGGCCTGCACGAACACACCTTGGCACGGATCACGGCGGGAATGCTGTGCCGAGGCCGTAGTCCGTCGCGATGTCGCCGTGTCCATAGAGGGGCCAGACTGCAGCATGCCCACTCATGAGGTTGTCATCCTGCAGGTGGCAGATGGCGTGGCGACGGTCACGCTCAACCGACCGGAGGCCCGCAATGCCCTCTCCCGCGAGCTGCTGCGGGCGCTCTACGGCGCCGTGCGCGAGTGCGAGCAGCGCGACGACGTCCGCGTCGTCATCCTGACGGGTGCCGACCCGGCTTTCTGTGCCGGGTTGGATCTGAAGGAGCTCGCATCCTCAGACGCCCTCCTTCGGCCGGCAGTCCCTGACAGGCAGGCAGCGTCGGGGGAGCCGGCCGGTGAGAGCGCCTCGTCACCGCTCAGGGGGCCGTTCCCGTCACGCTGCAAGCCCTTGATCGGGGCCGTCAACGGTGCGGCCGTCACCGGTGGCCTGGAACTGGCGCTCGCCTGCGATTTCCTCATCGCCTCCGAGCGGGCCCGCTTCGCCGACACGCACGCCCGAGTGGGCGTGCAGCCCAACTGGGGCCTGTCCGTGCTGCTGCCGGAAGCGATCGGCTTGCGACGGGCGCGGGAGATGAGTGCCACCGGCAACTTCGTCGATGCGCAGACGGCTCTTGAGTGGGGCCTCGTCAATCACGTCGTGGCCCACGATGAGCTTCTCGGCAGTGCCCAGGCGACGGCAGCGGACATCGCCGGAAACGATCCCGCCGGAGTGGAGCGCCTCCTCGCAACCTACGCCGCCGGATCATTGCTCAGCCCGGGGCAGGCATGGCGCCTCGAGGCGACGGTAGCGGCAGAGTGGCTGGCCGCCGGGCACGGCCGCCCGCATGAGGTCGCCCACCGCCAGCAGTCCATCATCGAGCGCGGGCGCTCCCAGATCGGGTAACAGTTCTGGTAATGGATCGGGTAGGGCTGCTTCCGTCCCGGCGAGGTGACCGATCGCGAGTGAGCCGGTCAGGACCCACGGCACCCCTCTGCGGCGCCGAGACTGCCGACCATCGAGGTGGTAAACAATCCCTGACCATGGGGAGTGGGACGCGGCGCCAGAGGCGTGGCGGGAGGGGGACGGGATGAACAAGCGCACCTGGCTCGTGTTGGTAGCTGTGCTCGCCCTTTTGGCAGCTGGATGCGCCAAGGGAGCGAGCACGAGTGGGGTCAGCACCACCACCACCAGTGCTAAGGGGCCAACGACGACCCTTGCGCCCCAGAACGGCGGCACGCTCAACATCGGGCTCGACGCCGAGACCGACGGATGGGACCCCGTCACGAGCGAGTGGGCCGCCGCCGGCTACTACGTCGCCCAGACCTTCTTCGACCCGCTGTGTGCCTATGACAGCGCCGGTCAAGCGGTCCCGTACCTTGCCAAGTCGGTGACTCACAGCGCCAACTACAGGGTCTGGACGATCGGTCTGCGGCCGGGCATCAACTTCGCCAACGGCCAGCCTCTGAACGCGGCCGCCGTCGTGCTGCAGCTGACGCTCGGAAAGGCGTCGGCGCTCGTCGGCCAAGCACTCGGCCCGATGGTGAAGGCCGTCGCCGTCAACAACCTGACGGTGAAGGTCCAGATGAGCGAGCCGTGGGTGGCATTCCCGGCCGTTCTGGCGTCGCAGGCCGGCTTCATGGCCGCCCCGGCGCAGTTGGAGTCCAAGTCCACGTCGACAACCGATCCGATCGGTACCGGCCCGTTCATCTTCAAGCAATGGATCGTGGACTCGACGCTTACCGTGACGAAGAACCCCAACTACTGGCGGCCCGGCGTGACCCACGTCGACAAGATCGTCTTCCACGTGATCACCGATCCGACGACGCGGCTGCAGTCGCTGCAGTCGGGACAGATTCAGTTCATGTACACCGACGAGGCGGCCCAGATCAAGCAAGTCGAGGGGCAGACGACCGACTCCATGTACGTGCAGCACCTCGACGTGCCCGCCTTCATCATGTTGAACACAGACTCCGCCCCGCTCAACAACCTCAAGCTCCGTCTGGCACTCGAGTACGCCACGAACCAAGAACAGGTCAACAGCAGCATCGAGCTAGGCCTCGGCTCGGTCGTCACGGAGCCCTATGCGGCAGCGTCACCGTGGTACGTGCCCTCGGGCTATCCAACCCAGCCGAACGACGCCAAGGCGGAACAGCTCGTGGCCGAGTACCACCAGGAGACGAAGACATCAGGTCCAGTCAAGTTCACCCTCGGCTGCACGAGCGCTGGCACGAACCCGGAGGCGATGCAGCTCGTGCAGGCGCAATGGGCGAAGGTCGGCATCGACGTCACGCTCAGCTACACCGAGCAGGCGACCTACATCAACAACGCCATCTTCGGGAGCTACCAGGCGAACTGCTGGATCCAGTTCGGCGACATCGACCCGGACATCGACGCCACGTGGTGGCTCTCTGCCAACGCCCATCCCGACGGACAGCCTGCGTTGAACTTCGCGAGGCTCTCCGACTCGACCACCGATGCCGAGCTGCAGATCGGTCGAACGAACCCCAACTTCGCAATCCGCAAGGCCGCCTACGGCAAGGTATGGCAACAGTTCGCCCTGGAGGCGCCGTACATCTGGCTTTCTCGCGGGCCAAACGGGTTGGTCTCCGGGCCGACTCTGCACGGCCTCGGGCAGGCGACGTTGCCCGGCGGCCAGCAGCAAGACAGCCTCGGTTCCGACGCCATCGTGCCGATCGATCAGCTGTGGCTGAGCAGCTGACAGATCGCTGAGCTTCATCGATGCTGAGCTACGTCGGGTGGCGCTTCGTGCGGATGCTGTCGGTCGTGTTCGCCGTCACCTTGTTCACTTTCTTCTTGCTCAACCTGCTTCCCGGCAGTCCCATCAACGCCATTCTCGGGCCGGCGGCCGGCGATCCGGCCGCCCGGGCCGAGCTCACGAACCAGCTGGGTTTGAACCACCCGTTGTTCGAGCGCTACTTCATCTGGCTCGGCCACGCACTGCACGGGAACCTCGGCCAGTCCTACGTCAGCGACCAGTCCGTCACGAGCGCCATCGCTCAGCGAGTTCCCCTCACGCTCGAGCTCATGATCATGGCCGAGGTGATCTCGCTCGGTCTCGCCATCCCGATGGCCATGGTCTGCTCACTCTGGCCCGACAAGTGGTTCGACAAGTTCACGAGCGGTTCCACCCTGCTATTGCTGGCGCTCCCGGCCTTCATCCTCGGTCCGGCCCTGATCTATTTGTTCGCCATCAGGTTTCACGTCTTTCCTGCCAGCGGCGAGTCGACGTGGTTCACCATCGGCGGAGGCACGTCACCGACCATCATTGCCACGCCCCAGTCGATCCTCCTGCCGGCGATTGTCCTCTCGGCCGGCCAGCTCGCCCTGTTCGCCCGCGTGCTGCGCGGCGATCTCCTGGCGACGCTCAAGTCTGAGTTCATCCTCATGGCGAGGTCGAAGGGGTTCTCGCGTTGGTACGTCCTCTTGCACCACGCCCTGCGCCCGTCGAGCTTCTCGCTGATGAGTCTCGTCGGCCTCAGCGTCGGCGGCTTGCTGGCGGGCGCCCTCATCGTCGAGAACGTCTTTGCCCTGCCCGGTATGGGCACGCTGCTCATCACGTCGATCGAGAAGCGGGACTACCTCATCGTCCAAGGCATGGTCGTCCTCATCGCAACCGGCTTCGTCACCGTCAACTTCGTCACCGACGCCCTGTACGGTGTGCTCGATCCGAGGGTTCGGCGTGCCCGACTCATCGGCTGAGACCGAAACGCGCGGACGTCGGCGGCGATCGGGGCTGGACGCCTCGGTGACGAGCCGGGCCGAGGAAGGACTGAGGGCCTCGCTGGCTGTCGCCGCCGAAGCGAGGGAAGCCGCCGATCTGACCATGGCGGCTGGCGCCCTCGAGCAACTGGCGCCTTCCGATTCCCAGCTCGAGGCGCTGAGCCGAGACGCCCTGTCGGCGCCGGCGGCCGGGATGATCGGGTCAGGCCCACGCAAAGGGCTCGGCTTTGGCTTCTGGCTGGCGACAAGCTGGATGGGCCTCATCGTCTTCGCTGCCATCTTCGACAACATCCTCCCTCTGCCGAGCCCGACCCAGGTGCTTGCGGGCCCACCGAACCAGGGACCTTCGTGGCGCTTCCCCTTTGGTACTGACCTGATCGGGCACGACGTCTTCAGCCAGGTCGTTGCCGGAGCTCGCGTCTCGATGCTCATCGGTGCCTCCTCCGTGCTCGCGGGGCTGCTCATCGGAGGCGGAATCGGGATCCTCGCTGGCTTCTATCGAGGGACGACCGACGTCATCGTCGTCTGGGTGACCGATGTCCTCTTGACGCTGCCGGGCCTGATCCTGTTGTTGACGCTCGTCGCCTTTCTCGGCCAGACCCTGTTCAACGTCCTCTTGGCCATCGCCATCTTGTCCATACCCGCGTATGCCCGCATTGCCCGAGCCACGGCCCTGGCCGTCTCGCAACGCGATTTCGTGCTGGCGGCGCTAGCGCTCGGTGCCAGGCCGCGCCGGATCCTTGTTCGTGATGTCCTGCCGCTCGTCGCCCTCCCGATCGCTTCCTACGCCGCTATTGGTGCGTCCATCGCCATCCTGGCCGAAGGCGCCCTCGCGTATCTCGGCCTTGGCCCTCCGAACTCGCTCTCGTGGGGTGACATGATCGCCGCGGGCCAGCAGCAGCTCACGACCGCACCGCAGCTCACGTTCGCGCCGATCATCGTCTTCGTCGTCACGATCATGGCCCTCAACTTCATGGGCCAGAAAGCAGGCGCCGCCCTCGATCCTCGCCAGGGCCGGCTGTAAGCCCGGCTTGAAGGCCGCCGGGCCGGGTCCGCTAGAAGGGGGCCAGCCGTGTGCCGGATGCAACCCACCGGCGTGCCGGATGCAACCCGCCGGCGTGCCGGTTGCAACCCGCCGGCGTGCCGGATGCAACCCGCCGGCGTGCCGGTTGCAACCCGCCGGCGTGCCGGATGCAACCCGCCGGCGTGCTGCCTGCAACCCGCCGGCCTGCCGCCTGCAACCCGCCGGCGTGCCGGTTGCAACCCCGCCGGCGCAGGCGGCGAGGCGAGGTGCAACCCGGAGGCGCTCAGGCCTGCGCCGAGAGCTGCTTGCGCATCTGCATCGACACCGTCTCGTAGGCGAGCGACTCGTACAGAGCGCGGGCGACGGTGTTGTAGCCGAAGACGTTCAATCCGAGCTCGACAGCACCAGCAGCTCGGGCCTGTTCCTCAGCGAGGAGCATGGCTGCCCGACCGAGGCCCCGTCCGCGGTGCTGCTCGTCGACGACGACCTCCCAGACCCAGAACGCCTTCCGGGTGGTCAGGAGAGCGCGGGCCGATCCACAGCCAGCCGACCGGCGTGTCATCGTCCATGAGGCGAGAGAGCACGTGCCCGCGAGCCGGCTGGCCTCCGGGGAACAGCACGGCGTACTGCTCGTCGGCGATCCGCCTCGCCTCGTCCGGCCGCTCGCCTGTTTGGATGCGTTGTTCGATGTAGTCCTCCCGCTGAGCGATCAGCCACGTCCGCAGCTCGTCGTCCGAGATCGGACGCAAGTAGGTCGTCATGTCTTCGAAGCCTATGGCTGCCCGGTCCTTCCGTTCGATCAGCGGTCGCGTCGTCGAGGGGTGCGCCGAGAGGCTCGTGCATAGGCTCAGGGCCGTGGCTTGACATAGGAGATTCGTATGACGATCGAGAGCGACAAGGACACGCACCCGGCGGCTGGGTGGGCGGGAGTCGGCTCCTGCTGGCACCCGGTCGCCTTCGCCGCGGACGTGACCGACTCGCCAGTTCCCGCCACGCTGCTCGGAGAACCACTCGTCGTCTGGCGCGACTCGGCGGGATCGGCTCACGCCATGACGGACGTCTGCATCCATCGGGGCACAGCCCTCTCACTCGGGTGCGTCGTGGGAGACGAGATCGTGTGCCCGTACCACGGATGGCACTATGACGAGGCGGGCGCCTGCACCCTCATCCCGCAACTGGACTCACCGAGGCGCGTGCCGCCGAAAGCGAGGGTTTCGGCGTTCGCCTGTACGGAGCGCCATGGGCTGATCTGGGTCTGCCTGGCGGAGCCGCGCTGGGGGCTGCCGGAGATACCGGAGTTACAGTCCGCTTCGTGGCGGGCGGTAGGTTGCGGGCCGTACGCCTGGGCGACCGATGCCTCCCGACAGCTCGAGAACTTCACGGACTTCGGGCACTTCCCGTGGGTGCATCCCGGACTGCTGGGCGACCCGGAACGGCCGGTGGTTCCGGACTACTCCGTTCGCACTGAGGGCCATCTCCTGTGTTACGACATCGTGCGACCGGAGGCGCCCAACTCCGAGGACTTTCCGATCTTCGCCAATGAGGACCAGGAACAACCGATGCGGCGCAGCCGCTATGAGGTGCACCTCCCCTACACATTGGTGTTGCGGCTCGGGTGGGGAGGGGACGCCGGCATGGTGTACTTCTTCGCCTCGCAGCCCGTCGACGACGACCACTGCCGAGGTTTCTTGTTCGTGGCTCGCAATTACGACCTCGACAAGGATGACGCCGCCATCCGCGACTTCGAGGACGTCATCTTCGGCCAGGACCGCCGCATCGTCGAGTCGCAGCGGCCCGACCGCGTGCCCTTCGACATCACCGCCGAGATTCACCTGAAGTTCGACGCCGTCGCTGTGGCCTATCGGCGGGCCATGGTCGATCTCGGCCTGACCGCAAAGACGGGCGACTGACGGGACGCCTGGCCTGCCGATCGACGACCACAGGAACACCACAGGAACACAGAGACCGGGCGCAAGCGCGCCGGCCACAACGGGTTCGAGCGGCTCGGACGGTATCGGCAGCCTCAGGGCAGCCGCCGCTCCGTAAGCCCCCGTACGTAAGCGGCCTGGCCGACGTGCTCGAGGTCGTCGTCGATGATGCTCACGAGCCGCACCCCGAGAGACACCGGCGGGTCCCACCTCTTGTCCACGATGCGATCGAGATCGGCTTGCCGGAGACTCCGCACGAACTCCACCGTCCTCCCGAAGACGGCTTCGTGGTAGGCGGAGAGGAGATCACTCGATGCCCGCACGGCGAGCACCTGATCGGCCGAGTGGCCGTAGCCGGTGTCGAGCGTAGGCAGCGGCAGGGCGAAGCGCTCTTGCCATCCCTGCGACGTCCACACCTGCTCCGTGCCGGCAGCACCGGCGATGTGATCGTCCTGGACTCGTGTGAGGTGCCAAGCGAGCCAGGCGATGGTGTTCGACCCGGGTCCGGGTTGGTAGGCGAGCTGATCGGCTGAGAGACCCTCGACAACGGTGACGAGGGCGTCGTGCACCCGCCCGAAGGCGTCTGCGAGCAGGTCGGCGAACGTCAAACCGCCGACGGTCATCGGAGCTCGGCGAGCGCCGCCGCCAGCGGTTCGAGCACGTCAGGTGTGTGAGGAGGGCGGAGCTGAACGATGGCAAGGCCGACGCCTTCCTCACCGAGGGCGGAGGCCGCCGCCGCTGTCTCCGCCGGGTCGCCCTCGAAGCGGACGTGGCTCGAAAGGAGGATCTCCGAGGGGTTCCGACCGATGGCGGCGCAGTGCTCGTGAAGCACGTCGCGTTTGTGGGCGAACTCCTCCACGGTGCCCCCGACGAAGTTCCAATGCTGGGCGAAACGGGCCGCCGTCCGCAGTGTGCGCTGCTCGCCGCTGCCGCCGATGCAGACGGGCGGGTGGGGTCGTTGCACGGGCTTCGGGTTGCAGCGGGCGCTCGTCAGCTGAAAGTACCGTCCCGCGAACGACGTCGTGTCCTCACTGAGGAGCCCGATGATCACCTCGCACGCCTCCTCGAAGCGGTCACTGCGCTCGCGCGGGCTCCCGAGCGGAATGCCGTAGGCACCGGATTCCTCCTCGTTCCAACCGGCGCCGATCCCGATCTCGAGGCGACCGCCCGAGACGATGTCGAGCGTCGCCGCCATATTCGCCAGCACGGCGGGGTGCCGATAGTGGATGCCTGTTACGAGCGTGCCTAGTCGAAGCCGCTTGGTCGCCTGCGCCAAAGCGGTCAACGTCGTCCAACCTTCCAGGCAGTCCCCGGTCGAGTCCGAGAAGATGGGGTAGAAGTGGTCGAAGGTCCAACCCGACTCGAACACCTCGATGTCGTCGGCAGCCGTCCACACGGCGAGCATGTCCGCCCAGCTCGTGTGCTGCGGAGCAGTCTTGAAGGCAAAGCGCATGCATCCAACTTAGGGTCTTGCGGGCGTGAAGGCGACGTCCCTCCGAGCTCGTCAGGATCAGGTCGTCGGGATCAGCTCGTCAGGATCAGCTCGTCAGGAGTCAGGCTCGTCAGGATCAGCTTGTCCGGGTGACCGCTTCGCCCTCAAGATTCGCTCCGGCACCGCTGCGGGGTTGAGAGTGAACAGCAGCTCAAGATTCGCTCCGGCACCGCTGCGGGGTTGAGAGTGAAAAGCAGCATCCGGCGACGGGAGGACAGCGACATGGGAATCGACGACTTCACGGACATCACCTACGCCGTCGAAGAAGACACCTATGCACTGGTGACGATCGATCGGCCGGAGCGGCTCAACGCCTTCCGTGGCCGCACGGTTGACGAGCTCATCTCTGCCTTCAAGCACGCCTGGGTGGACGGGCGTGTGGCGGCCGTGATCCTCACGGGGTCAGGCGACCGAGCGTTCTGCAGCGGAGGCGACGTGAAGGAGCGGGCGGAGACGGGCGGCTACGGCGAGACGGAGTGGGGGACGTTCGAGATCGAGCGGCTGCACCGCATCATGCGCGACATCCCGAAGCCCGTCATCGCGGCGGTAAATGGAGTCGCCGTCGGAGGCGGCCACGTGCTGCACGTCCTCTGCGACCTGAGCGTGGCGGCCGAGCACGCCACATTCGGGCAGGCAGGGCCGCGGGTGGGGTCGTTCGACGCCGGTTTCGGGTCGGCTTATCTCGCCCGAGTCGTGGGCGAGAAGCGCGCCCGGCAGATTCTGGTTCCTCCTCGACCGATACGACGCTGCTACCGCAGAACGCTGGGGCCTTGTCAACGAGGTGGTACCGGCCGACGAGCTGCTCGAGACGGCGCGGGCTTGGGCACGCAAGATCGGCTCGTACTCGCCGACGGCACTCAAGTTCCTGAAGCACTCGTTCAACGCCGACACCGACCACATCGCCGGCATCTCGAACCTCGCCTTCGACGGGCTCGAGCTCTACGCCCATGGTGCCGAGGGCGAAGAGGGCGTGCAGGCATTCGCCGAGAAGCGGGCGCCCGACTTCCGCCGCTTCCGTTGAGAGCGGTAACGGAGCGCCGAGGTGCGCGCCCGCCATCGGCCACCTTTCTTGCTAGATCTGTCCTGTGAAAACTCCAGGCCGTCTCGGGTGCCCCGCTGTCAGCCTGCTGTGCCTGGCTGCCGTTGTGCTGGCGGGCTGCGGCAGCGGGCGCCGCGCGTCGGCCACCTCGACCTCGGCGGCTTCGTCTTCCAGCGCCACAACCACGACGGCGCCGCCCAGCACGACGACGACCACGACGTCACCCATGCAGGCGCCGATGTCCCAGCCGACGGCCGAGCACCCACTGACCATCCTCGAGATCGGGGACTCGCTGGGGGAAGACCTCGGCTTCGGCCTCGGCGACTACGTCTTTGCTTCGGACAGCTACGTGCACGTCATCCAAGCCGCCGTCGGTGACACGGGGCTGGCGCGGCCGGACTACTACGACTGGCCTGCCCACCTGGAGGCCGACCTCCGGCAATACCACCCCGGAGCCGTCATCGTCTTCCTCGGCGGGAACGACGGCCAGAGCTTCAACGTGAACGGTGAGTACGTCGGCTTTGGGACCTCGTTGTGGCATCGCGTGTACGCCGCCAGGGTGGCCCTTGTCATGCGCGAGTGTCTGGCCGCCGATGCTCGCGTGCTCTGGGTGGGGATGCCGATCATGCAGGCGGCGTACTTGGCTGCCGAGATGCAGAAGATGAACGCCATCTACGAGGCGGAGGCGCGGCGACACCCGGGCGTGACCTACTTCCCGTCCTGGGCCGTGTTCGCCACCCCGCAGGGCGCCTACACGGCCTCGATCGTCGTCAATGGCGAAACGGAGCTACTCCGGGACCCCGATGGCGTCCACATCGCCAACTACGGGGACGACCTGCTCGCCGTCGACCTCGTTGCTCCCATGGAGGCGGCCTGGGGCATCAAGCTCTTCCCTCGAGGACGTGCGGCGCCGAGTCCTTGACTACGGTGTTTCGGACGCCGGCCTTCCCCGCTGGCGCTTCCACCGACCACTCAGCGGGCGAAATCCACCCGCGGAGCCCTTACGGCACCGATACTTGAGCATGGGGAGCGGAGGTCTCGTGCGAATCGCAACGTCTCTTGCGGTGGCAGCCGGCCTGGCCCTCGGTGTCACCGCCCCCACCATCGGCCCGGCCACCCTCGCCGGAGGCCAGGTCATCGGGAAGCACGGCGTGAAGATGAGCTTGCCGAGATCGATCGCCCCTCACCCCGTCTTCCTGCGGCGAGGGGTCTGCGGTGCTTCGCGGGCGAACGATACGGCGGCCTGCAACGGCGCCATCCTGCGGGCCATCGACCGTGCCCGCCGATCCGAGCCGCTCGGGCGCCTTCCCGCCACCTTCGACCTTGCCGCCTTCGACAGGCTGAGCGGAGCCGAGCAGATGTTCGCCATCGCCGACATCGAGCGCACGGCTCGTGGCCTGCCACCCATGGCCGGAATGACCGCCCAGCTGGATGCCATGGCCACCACGTCGGCGGTCGAGCAGATCGACCCGTCGATCAGCCTCCCGCTCCACCTGCGAAAAGGCGGAACCGCCACCACCTACGGTTCGAACTTTGCCGAAGGTACCGCCAACGCGCTCGGGGCGGACTACTTCTGGATGTACGACGACGGTCTCCATTCCCCGAACCCCACCTGCACGAAGTCGAAGCGGACGGGATGCTGGGCGCACCGCAAGAACGTCCTCGATGACTACGAGAGCTCGGCCTTGTGCCCGCCGGGATCGTCGGTCCACCTTCTCATGGGTGCGGCCGTGGTCACCTCGCGAGTCATGTTCAGCCCTGCGGTAACCGAGATATTCGTGAACGACTGCGGGGCGCTGCCGAGCGGTGTGGTCTTCACCTGGTCGGACGTGGAGCGGCTGGTCTTCGGGACCTGATGGATCCATGGCGGGTGATCCATGGCGGGTGATCCAGCGGGTGATCCACGGCGGGCCCCTTCGGGCCGGCTCCGGCCCTCAGGGATGTGAGCCCGAGCCGGCCGTCTCGCCCTCCGCCTGACGCACCCAGGTCGAGTACATCTCTGCATAGCGACCGCCGGAGGCCACGAGGGCGTCATGGGAGCCGGACTCGACGATCTCGCCGCCCTCGACCACGACGATGCGATCCGCCTTCATCGCGGTCGAGAGACGGTGGGCGATCAGGACAGCCGTCCGTGCCTCGAGGAGCACGTCGAGTGCCGCTTCGATCTTGGTCTCCGACTGGAGGTCGAGATTCGACGTGGCCTCGTCGAGCACGAGCACCCGCGGCTGGGCGAGGAACGCCCGTGCGAGGGCCAGCAGTTGGCGTTCACCAGAGGAGAGGGATTGGCCCCGCTCGTGCACGACTGAGTCGAGTCCGTTCGGCAAGCGGTCAACGACGTCGCTCAGGCCCACCGCCCGCACCGCCTCCAGCACCTCGTCCTTGGACGCCGAGGGTCGGGCGAAGGAGATGTTGTCGCGAACCGTGCCGGCGAAGAGGAAAGGCTCTTGTGGCACGACGCCGAGCTGGCTCCGGAGCGAGATGAAGGTGACGTCCCGTAGGTCGTAGCCGTCGATGAGGACCCGTCCCTCGGTCGGATCGTAGAAACGCGTGATCAGCTTCGCCAGGGTCGACTTCCCCGCCCCGGTCGAGCCGACAAAAGCCACCGTCTCCCCGGGAGCGATGCGGAGGTTGACGTCGTGGATCACCGGTACGGCGGGGTCGTAGCCGAAGGTCACATGGTCGAAGACGATCTCGCCCTCGATCGCCGGCAGCTCGATCGCATCGGGTTTCTCAGTCACTTCTGGCGACGTCTCCAGCAGCCCGCGGAGCTTGAAAACAGAGGCCTGACCCTGCTGATAGGTGTTGTACTGCTGCACGAGCAGCTGGATGGGGGCGAGGAAGCGGTTCAGGTAGAGGAAGAAACCCACGAGCACGCCGAGCGACAGGGTGTGGCGGAGCACCATGTCGCCGCCGATGCCGAGGAGGGCCGCCGTGCCGAGGACCCCGAGCATCTGGGTCCCCGGACCGTAGATGGCGTTGATGCGGGCCGTGTAGTCGTTGGCGTCGCGGTAGGCGCCGACGACGTTGCGGTGGTGGACGACGTTGTGGCGCTGACGGTTGTGCGCCGTGACGATGCGGACGCCGTGAAGGCTCTCCGACAGGTCGGCGAGCACGTTGGCGATGCCGTCGCGGACCTTGTCGTAACCGCGCTCGGAGGCAATGCGGAACCAGATGGAGAGTACCGTCAGGACCGGGACGATGATCACGACGGTGATGAAGGCCAGGCGGACGTTCCAGGCGAAGAGCCTCACCGTGATGACGACCATCGTGAGGCCCTGGATGGCGAACTGGGCGAGACCGTCCTGCAGTAGCTGTTGCAGGTTCTCGATGTCGCTCGTCATCCTGCTCATGATCACGCCCGCCTTCTCGGCGGTGAAGTAACCGAGCGAGAGCCGCTGCAGGTGCGTGAACACCTTGATGCGAAGGTCGTTCATGACCCAGGCGGCAAGGCGCCCCGTCACTTTCACCTGGGCGCGCTGGGAGAAGGCGCTGATGGCTACGAAGACGAGATAGACGGCGGCGGCGATGACGACCACCGTGAGCCGTTCGTGGCCGGGGCTCATGCCGTGGTCGATGGCGTATTCGGTGATCGAGGGACCCGCCTGGGTGGCGACAGCGATCACGACGACGAGGACGGCCGCCAGCCAGAGCATGCCCGGGTACTCGGTCATGAGGCGCCAGAGCGTGAGGCGGCGCTTCTCCTCCTCCGACGGGATCTGAGAGAAGGCGACGGTGGGCTCTGGGTGGTCGGTTTCTTCGGCGAGGAGCTGATCGACGCCGGCTTGCAGCTCCGACGGGATGCCGCCGAAGGGAAGGCCGGGAGCTGCCGGCCGGCCCATCGGCGCCCCGCCGCCGAACATGGGTGCTCCCCCCATCATGAGAGGAGGCCACCTGGCATCGTGGGCGGACGGAGGTCCCGATCGTTCAGCGGAGCGGCGGCGGCGAGGCCGTCGCGCTCCTGCTCCGCCGCCTCGGCCTCCACCTGGGCGAGCACTTCGGCGTAGAGGGGGGACGTCTCGAGCAGCTCGGCATGGGTGCCGTCGGCGACGATGCGGCCTTGCTCGAGCAGGACGACCCGGTCGGCGAGGCTGATCGTGGAGAGACGGTGGGCGATCACGAGCGTCGTGCGCCCTTCCATCAGGTGTCGGAGGGCGCTGTGGATGAGTTGCTCCACCTGGACGTCGATGGCGCTCGTGGCGTCGTCGAGGATCATGATCGGGGGGTTGACGAGGAGTGTGCGGGCGATGGCGATGCGCTGGCGCTGGCCGCCCGAGAGGGTGTAACCGCGCTCACCGACGACGGTGTCGTAGCCGCGGGGGAGCTCGCGGATGAACTCGTCAGCTCCGGCCGCCTTGGCGGCTGCCTCGATCTCGGCAAGGTCCGCCGTCGGGCGCCCGTAGCCGATGTTGTCGCGGATCGACACGGAAAAGAGAAACGGCTCGTCGAGGACGATGCCGACGTTGGCTCGCAGGCTTTCGACGGTCAGATCGCGGACGTCGTGCCCGTCCACCCGGACGGCGCCTGCGGTGACGTCGTACGAACGCGTCAGCAGCCTCGCCACGGTGGACTTGCCGGATCCGGTGCGCCCCACGAGGGCCACCGTTTCGCCGGCATCGAGATGCAGATCGAAACCCCGCAGGACCAACGGCCGATCCTCGCCTGGGTAGGCGAAGTCGACGGCATCGAAGGTCACCTCGCCCCGGCAATCGACGAGATCGACGGCGCCCGGGCGGTCGACGATGTCGGACCGCTCGTCGAGGATCTCGTAGATGCGCGAGGCCGAAGCGGCCGCTCGCTGGCCCATCATGATGAGCATGCCGAGCATCATGAAGGGGGCCTGCATCATGAGCAGGTAGATGTTGAAGGCGAGGATGGCGCCGACGCCAAGGTGGTGCTGGATGACCATCCAGCCGCCGAAGAGGAGCACGAGCACGAGGCCGAGCTGCGGCAGGTTCTGGATGGCAGGCGTCCAGCGAGCCCGAATGTCGGCGTCCTTCACATACCCCCACTGCACCCTCGTGGCAGCATTCGCCAGCGCCTTCAGCTGTTGATCCTCGGCGGCAAAAGACTTGACGACGCGGACGCCGTTCACGTTCTCGTCCACGATCGTCGCCACGTCGGCGAGGCGCGACTGGATCAGCCAGGACACTGGGAAGAGGGACTTCCGCATCATCACGCCGACTACATAGACGAGGGGCATCGTCACCATGGAGATGAGGGCGAGGAGCACGTTGATCGAGAGCATGTAGCCGAAGGCCACGACGGCGATCGAGCACTGCACGAGGATGAGCGGAGCGAAGGTCATGTACATCTGCACGGAGCGGATGTCCGAGTTCGCCCGGGAGATCAGCTGACCGGATTGCACGCGGTCGTAGAACGAGAACGACATCTTCGTGAGGTGCTCGTAGATGATGTTCCGGAAGTCGAACTCGATCCGATAGGCGGTCTTGTAGAGGAAGAGGCGGGCGATGTAACCGGTGACGCCGCCGACGCCGCCGAGGACGAGGATCCACCACACGTAGTAGTGCAGCGGGACGGTGTGGTGGAGTCCGATCGAGTTGCTGAACGCCTTGTTCAACAGGTCCGGGATTTGCACCTGGAGTACGAGGCCGACGAAGGAGAGGATGATCGCCGTGAGGAACGCCCGCTTGTGCGCTGCCGCCACCGGCCAGGCGCGGCGCAGCCAGCTCTTCGACGGATCGGGGTCGATGGAGGCCCTCGGGGCGCGGTAGCGCGAATCGACGGCCACCGGAACGAACGGCGAAGAGGTGTCGGCGAGGAGTCCCATCAGGTGGCCGCCTTGGCACGGTGCCAGTTGAAGAGCGCCTTGCCCCATCGCGAGAGGTCGCGCATCGCCTGGTCGGCCTCGTCCTCGTCGTCGAGGTAGGCAGCGATGGAAGCCAGGCGCGCCTCCACGGACCGGTCGGCGGACGTCAACACAGCGCGGCCGTCGTCCGTGATGCCGTGCGTGACCTGCCGGCGATCGTCCTCGTCGTGCGTGCGGACGACGAAACCCTTGCTCACCAGGACATCCACGACGCCAGTGATGCTCGGCCGCCGGACGTCGAGGCGGTCGGCCATGTACGACGGCAGCGCCATTCCCTCCGCGAGCAGGCCGAGCACCCGGTATTGCGAGAGTGACAGGTCGCACTCGGCCAGGCACACCTCGACCTGACGGGCGATGAAGGCGGCGATGCGTCCCGCCCCGAGAGCAGGGCGCTTGGCTACTTGTTCGGTCGTCACATAGTTAGTGTATCGAACCGTTAGGAGTGAGCGGCACTGGTCCTACGGCTCTGCAGCCACTCTGAGCGGGCGAATAACTACAGAGGGCGTTCACAGGCGCCGATAAGGGGGTATGGCTCGCGGCGCGCCGTCGGTGCGATCGATCTTCCGGTCGTTGTCGTGCTCCAGCCTCCTCGTAGTGGGCGTCTCCTCCGGCACTCTCGCCGGCGTCAGCTCAGCGACAGTTGCGGTGGCGCCCCACAAGGTGAAGATGAGCCTGCCCCGCTCGATCCCGCCGAAGCCGGTGTTTCTCACCGCTGGCGTCTGCGGCTACTTCGGTCCGAACAACGCGGCCACGTGCAACGCCGGCGTCCTCAAGGCGATCAACAACGCCCGCCGAACCGAGCCGCTCGGCCCCGTGCCGAAGACCTTCGACCTGGCGGCGTTCGACAGGCTCTCGCGTCCCGCCCAGATCTTCGCCATCGCCGACATCGAGCGCACCGCCCGTGGACTGCCGCCCATGGCGGGCTTGACGTCCCAGCTGGATGCCATCGCCGAGAGAGCTGCCGTTGCGCAGACCGATCCCAACCCGAAGGTCCCTCTGCACATCACCCGGGGTGGAACCGCCACGGCCTACGGTTCCAACTGGGCCGAGGGCGCCCCGAACCCGCTGGCGGCTGATTACTACTGGATGTACGACGACGGGCTCAACTCACCCAATGCCACGTGCACCAAGCAGAACCGGACGTCCTGCTGGGGGCACCGGGAGAACATCCTCTTCGACTGGGAGAAGCCCGCCTATTGCGTGAGCGGCTCCGCCGTCAACCTCCTCATGGGTGTGGCCGAGGTGACCAAGGGGGTCGCATTCAGCCCTTCCATCACCGAACTGTTCGTCAACGACTGCGGGCGACTGCCCACCCGCATGCTCGTTACATGGCCGCAGGTTGAAAAGGTGATATTCGGGCACTGATCTGCGGGTACCGATCTCACCGAGGAGCCCGCGGGCGTACTCGGGGAGCAAGCAAGTGCGGGAACCGGGACACGGGCCGGCCGGGCGGAAGGCCGGCCCGTGATCCATTTCGAGCATCGACGGGACGGGTCCTGGCCTCGGTCCCGCGCCAGCCTTGCGCCCGGCCCTCAACCTCGGTCCCGCGCCAGCCTTGCGCCCGGCCCTCAACCTCGGTCCCGCGCCAGCGTTGCGCCCGGCCCTCAAACTCGGTCCCGCGCCAGCTCCCGTCTTGACCTCAACTCAGCCTCGACTCTGGGTGAGGGCCCCGGCTCGGCCCCGCCTCACCTTGGCGCTTCAGGTCAGCCCGCCTCGAAGGCCTCTCCTGGGCACGATTCCTCTCCAGGGCACGACTCGGCCGCTTCGTCCTGCCATCCGATCTCCTCCCGATCGCAGGCGTCGGATCCGTCGTCAACCGGCTCGAGCCGAGCGAGGACCGCTTCCGAGATCGCCGTGATGGCGTCGAGCTGCTCAGATGTGAGCGCCGAGACGAACCAGCGGCGCACCTGCTCGACATGGAAGGGAGCTGCTGACTCGATGGCCGCTCTCCCGGCGGGGGTCAAGGCAACAAAGGCCCCCCGGTTGTCCGATGGGCAGATTTGCCGCTCAACGAGTCCGCGTCGCTCCATGCGGGTGAGGTGATGCGAGAGCCGGCTCTTCTCCCAGTCCGCGGCGCCACCGAGCTCGAAGGGTCGCAGGCGCCCGTCCGGCGCCTCGGACAGGTGCACGAGTACCGCGTAGTCAGCGTCGGAAAGCCCCGTCTCCTGCTGCAGCTCCTTGCGGAGCACGCGACGTAGCTGCGACTGCATGGCAAGGAAGCTCCGCCAGCCACGGTTCTCGCGCTCGTCCAACCATCTGGGAGCCTGCCCAGGCGATGTTGCACGGCTCTCGGCGCCATTCATGGCCTCGCCCCCTTCATCAGTGCCAGCATACAGGCGGCCTGTAGTTGATGTATCAACGAGTAGCCGATTGCGGAACCGACGCGCTGGTCAGCTACCTGAACCTCAGCTACCTGAACCAGATGCGTTGGTACTCGCGGCTCTGCGGGTGCACCAAGGCGGCGATGAGCGCAGCCTCGAACAACAAGTTGAAGATATCGGTCGGCACCACTCCGTAGCGGATGAGCACGAACAGCTGGAGGACCACCGGCAGCAGGGCGACACCAAGGCCGAGGCGATACCCCCACTTGCGGGAGTTGGCGATCCCGAAGGCGCCAAGGATCTGCCCGAGAAGGACGGCAATCCAGAGCACCGTGATGACGTAGAGCCAGAGACCCCCTGTCCCGAGCGGCAGGAACCCCCCGCTGAACAACATCCGAAGGAGCTCGATGACTGCGTTCGTGTAGAGGAGAATCTGGGCGAGTTGCAGCGTCTGCGGCTGCCCGGCGTTGTACCAGCGCTGTAACTCCATGCCCAAGTCTCGCAGTTCACGCCCGATGGGGTCGGGCGGGACGCCCAGGCGGCGAAGTGACGGCGGCGAGGTGGCGTAGGGTGGTGAGGTGACGGGTGGCGTCTGGGATGACCGAGGCGATGAGATCCAGCATCGGATGTCGGCGACCACAGAGAGGCGTGTTCTCGACGACCACCTGGCGGCCATGGCAGCGGCGGCGGCAACCATCGACGACCTGCTCGGGAAGTGGGCGCAAGAGTGGTGCCGGAAGTCGGTCGAAACGGCGGTCGCCGGCGACGAGCATCGCACGCAGCTGTTGAAGACAGCAGATACTTACGACCAGCTGATGGACGAAGCAGCAGAGCTGAGCGCCGCCCTGCCGGGACGCATCGCCGCCGGCTTGCGCGCATCGGCCTGGCGCCATCTCTACGTGGACATCCAGCGAGACGGAACGGGCACGATCATGGCGGACCGCGATTACGGGACCTGGCAGGAGACTGGCCACAAGCTGCCTCCTGCCTACGAGCCCGTCGTCGAGAAAGAGCTCGGGCGGGTGACGCAACTGCTGCGGAAGTACGGGTACCGACCGGACATGATCCCGGTGGGGGTGAGGAAACGATTCGCCGCCCCGCCGGAGGCGATCCCCACGATGGAGACCTACTACCGCTTGGCGATTCGCCTGCCGGAGGTCGTGACGGCGGCTGAGAAGGCCCAGAGACAGGCAGCTGGTGGAACGCCGTTGGCGATGTGGGACGCCTGACCGGCTGAAGGCGCAGACGAGGCGCCGCAAGCTCCTCGAGCTTCACGAGTTCCACCCTGTGGCCTCCAGCGAAGAGCGCCTCGCCTCGCGCACAGAGCGCCTCGCCTCGCGCAAAGAGCGCCTCGCCTCGCGCAAAGAGCGCCTCGCCTCGCGCAAAGAGCGCCTCGCCTCGCGCAAAGAGCAGGTCGCCTCGCGCAAAGAGCAGGTCGCCTCGGGCAAGAAACAGCCGGCAGTTTCAGCCACGATCAGCAGTATCAGTGAGTGCGAATCCCTCACCAGGTAGCCTGGCGACAGCAGGCGCCGGCTCACCCGGGCGGCGCACGAACGCGTCGGTGAGGCAAGCATTGGCGACGACCGATCCTGGGCAGCTGGAGCTCGAGGACGCCGGCTGGGCGACCCCCTTCGAACGGCCAGGACTGGCGCGGCGGATTTGGGCGTTCGGCGCCGTCGCCCTCCTGGCCGAGGCAAGCCTCGCCCTGTCGCCCGGCCCGGTATCAACCGTAGACACGGTCATCAGCATCGTGTTGCTCGCGGTCACGGTCGGGCTCGTCGTCCTGCCCTGGCAGCGGATGCCGGCGTGGGCGACCGTCGTCGTGCCCTTCACCTATGTGGGATCGGTCATGATGCTGATCCTTGCGGCCGGCGGAGCGACCTCCGGCGTAGGAGTCATCATCCTCATCCCGCTCGTGTGGACGGCGCTCTACCACCGGCGCTGGGAGTCAGTGATCATCACGGCTGCCATCGTCGGCGTCGAGCTCGTTATCTCACTCGACCCAAAGGTTGCTTCGGCGGCCGTGATCGCCCGACGCGTGGGGTTCTGGGCAGCCCTCGGGCTTGTGGTTTCCTTCGGGATCCAATCCTTGCGTGACCAGCTACGAGAGGTCTTCGGGGAACGCGAACGCTTGCACACTGCTCAGACCGAGCACCTTCGCAGGACGGAGGCGCTCGAGCTGGCTGCTGAGGAGCTGACGGCCTATCTCGACCCCCTCGAGGTGATCTCGGCCGCCTCGCGTCTCGCCGCCCTGCTCGTGTGCCCGCCGGGCAGCGATCTGCGGCGCGGTCAGTACATCCGAGCAGCCGATGGCATCGGGCACCTCGCCGCCGAGTACGACGAGTCGGGGATCGAGATTCCCGGCACGTTCTCGTTGGCGGACCATCCTGCCCTCCAACGGGTGTTCGACACCGGAGAACCCTGGCACGGCCCGCCCGATCTGGAAGCTGTCGGCTCGGGCATAAAGGCGAGGATGGATACCTTGCGACTCATCCACAGCGTCTACGTGCCGATCAAGCTGGGCGGCGACGTGGATGGCGTCCTCGCCGTCTCGATGCGGGAAGGGGAGTTGCCCGAGGAGCTCTTCGATCAGTGCAAGGCGATCGGGCACCTCACCGAGCTTGCTCTCGGCAATGCCATGGCGCACCGGGGACTGCGCGAGTTGGCGACCACCGACTCTCTCACGGGCCTCGCCAATCGGCGGGCCTTTGAGCAGCTGATGGAGCAGCGCCCCGGTCGGAGCTCCTTCGCCGTCCTTGTCATCGACCTCGACGGCCTGAAGGAGGTGAACGACTCTCGTGGCCACCTGGCGGGTGACACGCTGCTCGTCGAGGTGGCGGCCACACTGAGTCGCGTGATGCGCCGGGGTGACGTATTGGCGCGCGTCGGGGGTGACGAGTTCGCCGTGCTGGCATTCGAGGCCGATCTCGAAGCTGGGCAGGAGATCGCCAGGCGGATGCTGGATGCGCTCAAAACCGTTGAATTCGTGGGTGCCTCGGCCAGCGCCAGCATCGGTGTGGCCGTCGGGAGCCCCACCGACGGCGCCATCGAGACCTTCCACGCGGCTGATTCCGCGATGTACAAGGCCAAACGCGAAGGCGGCGATCGCTTCGCTTTGGCGGCACCGACCGGCCGGTAAACTGCTGGGGAGCGGCAATTCCGCCGCTCGGTGTCTTTCTCCCTGGAATTTTCACTCACATGATTGCGCGCTCTGATCTCCGCAACCTCGCCATCGTTGCCCACGTCGACCACGGCAAGACCACGCTCGTCGACGGCATGCTCTGGCAGTCCGGCGTGTTCCGCGCCAACCAGGAGGTCAATGTCCGCGTCATGGACTCGATGGACCTCGAGCGCGAGAAGGGCATCACGATCCTCGCCAAGAACACGGCGGTCCGCCATGGCGGGATGAAGCTGAACATCGTCGACACACCGGGGCACGCCGACTTCGGCGGCGAGGTCGAGCGGGCGCTCGCCATGGTCGACGGCGTGCTTCTGTTGGTCGATGCGAGCGAGGGGCCGCTGCCGCAGACGCGCTTCGTGCTACGCAAGGCCCTCGCACTCGATCTGCCCGTCGTGCTCGTCATCAACAAGATGGACCGGCCCGACGCGCGGCCGGCCGAGGTTCTCGACGAGGTCTATGAGCTGTTCTTGGATCTCGACGCCACGGAGCGCCAGATCGAGTTTCCGATCGTGTACTGCAATGCCAAGGCGGCTCGGGCGTCGCTCGACCCTGAGGAGGAAGGGACGGATCTCGAGCCCCTCTTCGAGGCCATCCGGGAGGGCATCCCGGCACCCACCTACGACCCCGACCATCCCTTCCAGGCGCTCGTCACGAACCTGGACGCCTCGCCCTATGTGGGGCGTCTCGCACTCTGCCGGGCGCTCCACGGCTCGATCCGCCGAGGCCAGCAAGTCGCTTGGTGCCGGGCCGACGGGTCGATCGAGAACGTCAGGATCTCCGAGCTGTACGTGACGGAGGGCCTCGAGCGGATCGACGCCACGGAAGTCGGACCGGGCGACATCTTCGCCGTCGCCGGGCTGGCCGGCGTCACGATCGGCGAGACATTGGCGGATCCCGAAGATCCGCGGCCTTTGCCGGTGCTCACCGTGGACGAACCCAGCCTGTCGATGACCGTCGGCATCAACACCTCGCCGCTGGCCGGACGGGACGGGAAGAAGCTCACCGCTCGGCTGCTCAAGAACCGTCTCGACGCCGAGCTCGTCGGAAACGTCTCCCTGCGTGTCTTCCCGACGGAGCGACCCGACGCCTGGGAGGTCCAAGGCCGCGGGGAGCTCCAGCTGGCCGTGCTCGTCGAGGTGTTGAGGCGGGAGGGTTTCGAGGTGACGGTCGGGAAGCCGGAGGTGGTCACCCGGGTCATCGACGGCAAGCTGCACGAACCGGTCGAGCAGGTCTCGATCGACGTGCCGGAGGACTACCTCGGGGTCGTCACCCAGCTCGTGGCCGTGCGCAAGGGACGCCTCCTGCAGATGGTGAACCACGGCACCGGTTGGGCGCGCCTCGAGTACGTCATCCCCGCCAGAGCGCTCATCGGCTTTCGCACCGAGTTCCTCACCGAGACACGAGGGACGGGCATCCTCCATCACGTCTTCGATCGTTTCGAGCCCTGGTTCGGCGATCTGCGCATGCGACCCACGGGCTCGCTCGTGGCCGACAGGAGCGGCGTGACGACGATGTACTCCCTGTTCAACCTGCAGGACCGTGGCGCCTTGTTCGTCGCACCCGGCGTTGAGGTCTACGAGGGCATGATCGTCGGGGAGAACGTGCGCTCGGAGGACATGGACGTGAACCCCACGAGGGAGCGCAAGGTCACCAACGTCCGGTCGTCAACGGCGGAGGAGCTGGTGCGTCTCATCCCGCCTCGCCAGCTGTCGCTCGAGCAGGCGCTCGAGTTCATCCGCGAGGACGAGTGCGTCGAGGTGACGCCGCTGCAGGTGCGGCTCCGCAAGACGACGCTGGATCAACAGACTCGCGGGCGGGCGACGGCACACGCAAAACGAGCTCGGCTGGCGGCGGCCACGCAGCGATGACGCCGCGCCGTCAACACTGAGCGGCCGGCTACTGCCTTGCCTTGCAGCTCGAGCAGCGCCCGACGAAGTCAAAGCGGTGCTCGGTGATCTCGACGTCCTGCTCCTCCGAGGCCACCCGGGCGGCTTCCGCCAGGGCTTGTTCCAGCCTGGCCGACGGCTCGAGATCCTCTACCTTGCCGCACACGACACAGGCGAAGTGGTGATGGTGCCCAGACAGGTCCTCTGTCAGCTCGAAACGCCCATGGTCGTCGGTTCCAGCCACGCGCCGCACGACTCCGACCTCCATGAGGGCAGTCACATTGCGGTAGGCGCTCGATTGGGGCACATCAGGGCGCAAGGCGACGAGCTCGGGAACCGTGAGAGGCCTGGCCGCCGTCGAGAGGGCCTCGACCAGGATTCGGCGCGCCGGGGTGTAGCGCTGGTCGCAGCGCCCGAGGCGGGCGCCGACTTCCCGGTGCAGGGCGGCGAGCTGCCTGCTGGCGACGGAGGCGGGGCGCCCGGATGCGTGCTCGTTCGACACGCGGACATGGTAGTTGGGATGCTGGATCAGCCGATCCGAACCGAGCAGCGACAGATCATCTGAGGAGTCAAGCGCCGTGAGCAACGAATACCCCTATAACGAGCGCTTCGGCGTCAATCGCGCGTTGCCCGAGCGCGGCCGCCCCCGTGAAGACGTCCTGGCCGAGCTACGGGAGATGGCGCACCTCGAGGACCGCTCGTGGGAGTCAGGCCGATGCTCCGGGACGATGTACTGCGGCGACCACGCCCACTATGACTTCATGAACGAAGCCTTCGGCCTGTTCTCGCATGTCAACGCACTGCAACGGGACATCTGCCCGAGCGCCACCCGGTTCGAAGGCGAGATCATCGCGATGGCGCTGGATCTGATGCACGGCGACGCCGTGGAGGGATCGACGCCGGCCGGTCTCGTCACGACGGGCGGGACCGGAAGCATCCTGCACGCCGTGCTGGCGTACCGTGACCACGCCGCAGCCACGCGGGGTACCACCCGACCGAACCTCATCAAGCCAGAGACGGCTCACCCCGCCTTCGACAAGGCCTGCCATCTCTTCGGCGTCGAGCTGCGCCGCGCCCCCGTCGACCCGGACACGACACAGGCGGATCTCGGATGGATCGCCGATCACGTCGACGACCAGACGATCGCCATCGTCGGATCTGCGTGCAACTACGGCTACGGCACGATCGACCCGATCGCCGCCATGGGCGAGCTGGCCCTCGGCCGGGGTATCGGACTGCACGTGGACGGGTGCCTCGGTGGCTGGATTCTCCCCTTCGGTCAGGAGCTCGGCTACGACATCCCGCCCTTCGACTTCCGCCTGCCCGGCGTGACGACGATCTCGGCGGACACGCACAAATACGGTTACGCGTTGAAGGGCACCTCGACACTGCTGTTCCGTGACAAGGCACTGCGCAACTCGCAGTACTTCTACCTGACCGACTGGACGGGCGGGAAGTACTGCTCGCCGGGCATGGAAGGTTCCCGGTCGGGCGGACTGCTGGCGGCGACGTGGGCGTCCATGGTGCACCTCGGCCGCGAGGGCTACCTGACCTACGCCAAGGCCATCTTCGAAACGGCCGAGGAGATGAAAGCTGCCGTACGCTCGCATCCGGAGCTGCGCTTCATGGGGAAACCAACGTTCCTGTTCAGCTTCACGTCCGACGACTTCGACATCTACCACATGAACGACTTCATGCGTCTGCGGGGCTGGCGGTTCAACGGCCAGCAGTACCCGAACGCCCTGCACATGACGGTCACGCGACCGCAGACGGTGGCGGGTGTGGCTTCCGCCTTCGCTGCTGATCTCGGCGAGGCGGTCACCTACGCCGTCGAGCAACACGCCGCCGGCGCTACCCCGTCCTCGAGCGCCATCTACGGTGGCGTTGCAGGCGGCATGACCGATGAGGCGGACGCGTTCATCCGCATGATCATGGCGGACATGATGGACCGTCAACAGGCGGTGCCAGTGGACACCGCACCGGGCGTTTCGGGCTCCTCGGCCGCGGCGTCGTGAGCGCTGCTGGCGCTCGGGCCGCAGGGGAGCGAAGCGCTCGCGAGACGGCGGACGGCGAGACGGATCTGCGGGCGGTGCGAGACGAGCGGTACGTCCTCGCCATCGATCTCGGGACGGGGGGCCCGAAAGTCGGCTTCGTCTCGCTGGCCGGCCGGCTCGCTTGGCAGGAGCACGAAAAGATCGAAACCCGTTGGATCGGTGCGAGCGGCGCCGTACAAGATGCCAACGAGTGGTGGACGGCCATCCGGGGCGCCGCCCGCCGCGGGCTCGCCTCTGGTGCGGTCGCCCCTGCGGCCGTCGTCGCTGTGTGCGTCACCGGGTTGTGGGCCAGCACGGTCCCAGTCGACGACGCGGGCGAGCCGGTCGGTGAGGCGCAACTCTGGATGGACAGCCGCGGCGGGCGATACTCGAAGAAGATCATCGGCGGGCCGGTGGCCGGGTACGCGCCGCGGCCCGCCCTGCAGTGGATCCGCCGCTCGGGGGGAGCGCCCTCGACGAGCGGCGCCGACCCGATCGGGCACCTCCTCTACCTCTTGAATGAGGAGCCGGAGGTGGCGCGGCATGCTCGCTGGTATCTCGAGCCGATCGACTACCTCTCGATGCGCTTCACGGGCGTTGCCGCCGCCTCGCACGCCTCCATGACCGCCGCCTGGCTGACGGACAACCGCGACCTCGGCCTGCTCGAGTACGACCCCGTGCTGCTCGGCCTCGCCGGGCTGGAGTCCATCTCCTCGAAGCTCCCCCCACTGCACCCCACCGGCTCCGTGATCGGGACCGTGCGGTCCGAGGTCGCGGCCGACCTCGGCCTCCCAGAGGGGGTTCAGGTCGTGACTGCCGTGCCTGACCTCCACACGGCTGCGTGCGGGGCCGGTGCTGTGGCGGACTACGCCACGCATCTCGCCATCTCGACGAGCGCCTGGATCGGTGCGCCCATCCCGAACAAGAAGACCGACGCCGTCCGCCAGGTTGCCTCTGTGCCGGGGCTGTCGGCCGATCGTTACCTCATCGCCAACAATCACGAGACTGGCGGGCTCTGCCTGCAGTGGCTGCGCGACAAGGTCCTCGGGTCGTCGCAGTCCTTCGAGGAGCTCATCGCCGAGGCCGAGGCATCGCGCCCCGGTGCCGGTGGCGTCATCTTCACGCCGTGGTTGAACGGGGAGCGCTCGCCGGTCGACGACCGCAGGGCACGGGGCGGTTGGCACAACCTCTCGCTCGCGACGGGCCGAGCGGACCTGGTGCGCGCCGTCCTCGAGGGTGTCGCCTTCAACAACAGGTGGCTCCTGGACGCGTGTGAGCATTTTGCGCATCGCCGCCTCGACCCGATCCGCATCATCGGTGGGGGGGCGCAGTCCGACCTGTGGTGCCAGGTGCACGCCGACGTGATGGATCGAACCATCGAGCGGGTGGGACAACCGCTGCACGCGGGGATCAGGGGTGCGGCACTCTTCGCCTCGATGTCGCTCGGGGCGGTGCGCGCCGGGGAGTTGAAGGACCTCGTCGAGGTAGATAGGCGCTTCGAGCCTGATCGGGCGAACCGGGCCGAGTACGACCGGCTCTATGCAGAGTTCCCGAAGCTCTACAAGATCCAGCGCTCCATGTTCAAGCGTCTGAACGGCGGGAGCAACGAAACGCCCTAGCCGGCGCCCCGCCTCGCCCTTGTGGCCTCCAGCAGCTCAGGCGTCACTCGAAGAGCAGCCTGCCCTGCTCGCTCGTGTCGCTCTCGGGTGGGTCTTCGGTCCATGCATCGGGTACTCCGTCCCAGTCGTAGCCGTCCCCGTCGCCGTCCCCCCGGCCGGTGCCGTCGCGGTCGCGGTCGCCGTACCCGCCGCCCCGGCCGGCGCAGTCGCGGTCGCGGTCGCGGTCGCCGGCGACCCGGTCCGGGCCGCTGCCGTCGCGGTCGCGGTCGCGATCGCCGTACCCGCCGTACCCGCCGGCGCCCGCCGTCGGCTCTGGCGGCGCGAGCCATCGCCATCGCCCCGGGCCGCCCTCGATGCGATAGCCCTTCTGCGACTTCATGGCGTGATGCATGCGGCACAGCAGACAGAGGTTGGAGAGCTTGGTCTTGCCCCCTTTGGCGAACTCGACGATGTGGTCGATCTCGAGGTGGAAGCTGCTCGAGCAGCCGGGCACGACGCAGGTGCGGTCGCGGGCCGAAAGGGCCGTCTGGATGGCGGCGGGGATGGTGCGGGTGCAGGAGAAGACCGAGTCGATGTCGCCGCCGTTCTTCACGACGAGGCGGATGGCGGCGCTGTCCAGGTAGGCCTGCACGACCGAGAGCGGGACGTGCCCGCCGCCCTCGACGGTGCACTCCTCGCCGGGGCCGAGCGACCCCCGGCGGAGGGCCTCGAGGTCGACGTGGAACAAGATCGTGGCCGCCGGGCGCCCGCCGCCCCGCCGGCCGGCCTGCCCACCGTCCGCCGCCTGCCCGCCCGCCTCCTGCCCGCCGGCGCCCGCATCGGACCGGCGAGGGCCGGCAAGCCCGCTGGAGGGCGCTGCGGGCACCGTGGCCTGCTGGCCGCTCACGACGGCGACGAGCGCATCGGCCAGGTAGGCCTCGCGGGCCTCCCGCAGCCCCGCCCGCCGTGCGCTGTCGAAGAGCCGGTTGGCCTCCTGCTCGATGCCGGCGAGGAAGAGGGCGCCGTCCTCGGGCGTGAGCGAGAAGCGCCCCTTGAACGAGCCGTCGGCGTCCAGCCAGGTGCGCAGGTGCCGCTCGGCCTGGATGCGGGCATAGCGGGCCTCGTCCTCTTGGCGAGAGCGTGCGGCCGCCTCGATCTTGTCGGCCTTGTCCCGCAGCTCCCGCAGGGAACCCGTCCTCGCCCGCTCGAGCAGCTCGGACTCGAGGGAGGGGTCGGCCGCCCCGCCGCGGGCGACGGCGGCCGCCTGCTCGGGCGAGAGCTCGCCGGCACGCATCGCCCCCTCGAGCCCGGGCAGATCGCAGAGCCGTCCGGCCGTCGCCAGCAGCGAGCGGGCGGCGCCCGTCGGCTCCCCGCAGAGCTCGCCCAGCCAGGAGCCGGCGTCCCGGTGGCCGCAGCGCTCGTAGTAGCGCGTCTCGCTCACCCGCTTGGCACAGATCGTGATGCCGGCGCCCGCCAGCTTGCAGATGGCAGAGAACCGCTCCACCAAGACGGCGGCCTCGGGCCCCGAGAGCCCTTCACCGTCCAGCTCGCCCACGACGGCGCTCAACACCGAGGTGGCCCTCGAAAGCTCTTCGATGAGCACGTCCGCTCCTTACCGAAGACTGAACACACCGAGCAAAGGTGCCGAGCACGAGCGTCTCCTGACTGGGACAAACCCGATCAGAACACGTGTTCGTATCCTACCAAGGGGCTGTGTCACACCCAGACATGTTCGAAAATAGTTGCATACGTTATGCATCTGCTTCTAGGCTTAAACTGTGATGACTCGATGAGCAATGCCCGAACGGCACCGCCGCCCGCGGCTGCGTCACCGGCAAAGGTCCGTTCACCGAGAGAGGCAGCCGCTCAGGACCGACGTGCGCTCCGTGCGCCCTCTGCGCCCTCTGCGCCCCCTACGCGCCCGCCGGCCACGATGCGCCCGCCGGCCACGATGCGCCCGCCGGCCACGATGCCCCCGCCGGCCACGATGCCCCCGCCGGCCACGATGCCCCCGCCGGCAGCTTCGCCGACGACGGGCACGGCTCAGCGGGACTTCGGCCGAATCGAGGCCGCCCTCGCCGACCTCCTTCGTCTGATCAGCTCGATCCGGGTGCACGAGGCGCGCATGACGGCGGCAGATCTGCGAGTGTCCCGCACGCAGCTGAGCTTCCTCGGTTGGCTGGCGGAGCGTGGACCGACACCGGTGTCGAAGTTGGCCGAGTGGGCAGACGTCAGCCAGCCGGCCGCCAGCCGGGCGCTCAGCGATCTCGAAGCCGACGGCTACGTGGAGCGCACCGCCGACGACTCCGATGGGCGCGTGAACCTCATGGTGCTCACACCGACCGGCCTGGACGCCCGTGCCCGCGTTCGCGAGCTCATGCGCGCTCAGCTCGCCTCCGCCTTGTCCGACATGCCGGCCACCGACCGCAGGCGACTGGCCGAGCTGTTGGCACAGCTCGTAGCAGGGCTGCGGGAGGCTCGAATGACCGAGCGAGGGCGTTAGTGAGGACCGTCGGCTCCGAGCAGCCAGCCGAGCAGGATCTCTTCAGCGACTACGTCGGCGTGTCGGGCCTGCCGGTAACGGCGCGCCACGCTGTCAACGAAGCCATGACCGCTCACTGGTGCGACGCCATGGGCGACGGCAACCCTTCCTACACGAACGAAGAGTTCGCCCTCTCGTCCCTGCACGGCGGCATCGTGGCGCCACCAGCGATGCTCGATGTCTGGGACCGCGGCGGCCTCGTCTTCCCGCGCCATTCCGCTAGCCCGCGCACAAAAGTGATGGAACGGTTGTTCGCCGACGGCTTCGATTCGATCGTCGCCGTCAACGCCGAGCTCGAGTTCTCTCGTTACCTTCGCCGCGGGGAGCTCGTCTCCAACGTGGAGGTCCTCGACGATGTCTCCTCCCTCAAACGCACGGCGCGGGGTCCCGGCTACTTCGTCACCACGCGGCACCGCTACACGAATCAGCTCGGCGAACACGTGGGCGACCTCATGTTCCGCATGCTCATCTTCCGTCCCGAGGCACGGGAGGAGCCGGAGCCGGCCGAGGCCGAGGGCGTGCCCGACCCGGATCCGTCGCTTCGGCCGCTGCCGGCGATCAATGACGACAACCGGTTCTTCTGGGAGGGAGCCGAGCGTCGCGAGCTCCGGGTGCAACGGTGCGGCCGATGCAGCCGCCTCCTCACCCCGCCGGGGCCGAGATGCCCGGCGTGCGGCTCGTTCGAAATGAGCTGGACCGTCGCCTCTGGGCGCGGCCGGCTGTACAGCTTCGCCGTTCCCGAGCACCCGAAGGTGGCGGGTTTCTCGTATCCGCTGACCGTGGGTCTGGTGGAGTTGGAGGAAGGAAGTCGGATCGTCGCCGATCTCGTGGGACTCGACCCGCACGACGATGTACACATCGGCATGCCCCTCGAGCTCTGCTGGCTGGAGGGCGCCCCGCTGCCGTTGCCGCAGTTTCGCGCCCCGGCGCCGGTGCGGGCGGCCGAGACGGTGCGACTCGACGACCTCAGCGCCGGCGACGCCCTGCCGCTCTGTTCCCTACCGATCACGACCACTCTCGTAGTAGCAGGGGCCATCGCCACGCGGGACTACACGCCGGTGCACCATGACCGGGCGGTGGCCGAGCGCGAAGGATCGAAAGACGTTTTCCTCAACATCAACACCTCCGTCGGTTTGGTGGAGCGGGTCGTCTCCGACTGGGCAGGGCCGGAAGCCGTCTTCCGATCGATCCGTCTCCGCCTGGGTGCTCCTGGCTACCCGGGTGACTTGCTGACGTTCTCCGGCCGGGTCGCCGCCCTCGACAGCGAAACCGGCACGGCAACAATCAGCCTCACCGCTAAGGACTCCCTCGGTGATCACGCCGTCGCCACCGTCGAGCTGTTATTGCCCCGTGCGCCCGGCGCGCCAACCAGGCCCCGCGCGCCCGGCGCGCCAAAAGCGCCAACAGCGCCAACAGCGCCAACCGTGCCCGGCGGTCCCGGCAGCCCCGGCGGGAGGCGATCGTGAGGCGCCACGCCTACGCCGGCACGACGGCGATCTGCGGCATCGGGGCGACGGAGTTCTCGAAACGCTCGGGCCGCAGTGAGCTCCGCCTTGCGCTCGAGGCGTGCGTGGCTGCCCTTGACGACGCCGGTGTCGAAGCGGGCAAGGTGAACGGCCTCTCGACATTCACGATGGAGACAAACCCGGAGAACGAGCTCATGCGACTGCTCGGCATCGCCGAGCTCACGCATTTCAGCCGCGTTCATTTCGGTGGCGGGGCGCCGTGCGCCACCGTGCAGATGGCGGCCATGGCCATCAACGAGGGTGTCGCCGACTACGTGCTCTGCTATCGAGCCTTCAACGAGCGGTCGGGACATCGCTTCGGGACCGGCGTGCAGGGGAGGGCGCCGACGGCCACGGCCGAGGAGGCGCAGTACGCCTGGACGTCTCCGTACGGACTCCTGACACCTGCGTCCTGGGTGGCCATGTTCGCCCGCCGGATCATGCACGAGCACGGAGTGGAGAGCGAGGACTTCGGCCGCGTGGCGGTGGCCGACCGCCGGCACGCCGCCACGAACCCGGCGGCACACTTCTACGGCAAGCCCATCACCCTCGAGGAACACCAGGCGAGCCGGTTCATCGTGGAGCCGCTGCACCTGCTCGATTGCTGCCAGGAGACCGACGGCGGCCAAGCCATCCTCGTGACGAGCCTAGAGCAGGCCCGTGATCTACGGCAGAAACCCGTCGTCATCGAGGCGGCCGCCCAGGGGATGGCCGACGAGCAGCAGATGATGCGGTCGTACTTTCGCCAGTCCTTGACGGGATTGCCCGAGATGGGGACGTGCGCTCGCCAGATCTGGGAGACGTCCGGCCTCAGCGTCGACGACGTGCGCACGGCGATCTTCTATGACCACTTCACGCCGTTCGTTCTGCCCCAGATCGAGGAGTTCGGATTCTGCGGGCGCGGGGAGGCTCGGCACTTCATCGCCGACGGCAACATCGAGCTCGGTGGTCGCCTGCCCATCAACACGCACGGCGGGCAGTTGGGCGAGGCGTACCTGCACGGGATGAACGGCATTGCCGAGGGTGTGCGACAAGTGCGCGGCACATCGGTGAATCAGGTCGTCGGTGCGGAGCACGTCCTTGTCACAAGCGGAACCGGGGTCCCGACGAGCGCCCTCATGCTCGGAGCCGATCGCTAGCTCACACCCAGTGTTGGGCGTTTCGCAGCGCTGTGGCCATGATGGTCAGCGTCGGGTTGTGACCTCCGGCGGAGGGGAAGACGCTGCCATCGGCGACAAAGACGTTGTCGAGGAAGTGGTGACGCCCCGTCGCGTCCGTGACCGAGGTCTTCGGGTCGCTCCCCATGCGCATTCCACCCATGATGTGCGCCGTCTGCACCGTGACGCCCGCTCCGATGGGGAAGCGTTGCGAGGGCTCTTCGGGTAGGGCGATGGCGGCACTGGCGCCGGCGGCTTTCAGGAGGCGCACGACCCAGGGCATGTAGAAGGCCTGTGCGGCCAGCTCGTGGCGACCGGGCGCGTAGGTGATGCGGGCGACGGGCAAGCCTCGCCAGTCGCGGACCCTCGGGTCGAGGTCGACGCGGTTGGAGGCGTAGGGCAGATCCTCGCCCATGAGCGTGAGGCCCAGCAGCCGGTCGCGCAGCAGGCTCGATCGCATGAGGCGCTTGAACTCGGTGCCGAAGGGTTTCGCCGGAGAGATGATCTGCAGGATCTGTTGGTACTGGGCGGCCTCTTGGAGCGGCGGGTCCGTCCCTCCGAGCTCGACCTTGCCAGCGCGGAAGTAGGGGAGACCGGCCGCACGGGCGGCCGCCCGGGCGCCTGGGAAGTCCGGATCGGCGAAGTCGTCAATGTCGTGGGTGTGGTCGCGCCCGCGGTAGGCGTGCAGACGCTCGTCGAGAAAGATGCCCGAGCCGTCCGTGAACCAGTGGAACATCATGTAGCGACCGGCGACGTCGTGCGGGTCAGGCAGGGAGGACAGCAAAGCCAAGCGGGAAGACTCGATGCCGTTGCCCCCGATGACGACCTGGTCGGCTGCCATCGTGTGACGGGCGCCGGAGACGTCGATGAAGGTGACGCCGGTTGCGCGGCCGCCCTTCGTCTCGACGCGGATGACGTTTGAGCTGTCCATCAGCTGCGCGCCGGAGAGGAGAGCGTGCCGCAGCGGAGCCAGGGCACCGATACGCGCTTGGATAGGGCATCCGTAACCCGAACAGAAACCACAGTTGTTGCAGACAGGCCTCCCGTCGTACTCCCGGCTCGTGATGGCCATGGCGGAGGGGAACGGGTGGAGCCCGACCTTCGTGCAACCCCCCGCGACGACGAGCGATGAGAACTGTGGCGGGCCGGGCGGCATCGGGAAGGGCCCGGATCTGGGAGCGTGCGCAAGGGTCAGCTCCGGCAGGGCCGAGACGTCGCCCTGCACGCCGATGAGCCGCTCGACCGCTTCGTAGTGCGGGGCGATCTCGGCATAGTCGAACGGCCAGTCCTCGACGGCAGCGCCGGGGATGGGCCCGAGGAGCGAGAGCTTCTTGAAGTCGATGTCCCAGTAGCGGGGCGTCTTGGCGTCCCAGTGCACGGCGCCGCCGCCGACGGTCTGGGCAAGCGGCTGCACGAGCCCGACGAAGGGCGCCTTGTCCCGCGGAGACGTCCGGAAGACGCGGGGATCGGTGATCGGATCGGGGGCGGCGAAGTTCCGGTTCATCTTCAGCTCATCGTTCGAGAACAGCGTTCCCGGTCGTTGCGACTCGAGGTCGGTGAAGAAGTTCCTGCCTTTCTCGAGGATCGTGACGTCGTGGCCGGCGCCGGCGAGCACCATGGCTGCGGTGGAGGCGCCCGCGCCGCTTCCGATGACGATCGTCCGAGTGGTCATTGCGCCCTCGTCACTTCTCGTTGGACGTGGCGATCAAGGACAGGAGCTGGGCAGCGGTGGCGTCGGGCACGTACACGTCGGGGCCGTCCGAGTCGGTCACCTCGGCGGCCGTGTAACCGCGCGGCTGCACATCGCCCGGGAAACCGATGTCGTTCCAACCGACGAGATCGGCGTTGCCCCCGTATTCGGGTGGCGAGTACATCGCCTCGATGGCATGACCGAACAAGAGCGTCGTGAAGCCACCGGGGTCCTTCGCAAGGACGGCATCCCGGCGCTCCTTGGTAGCCGTCGTGAAGTCGCCCCCGACCCCCTTGTCGAGGGCGGCGATACCTCGTTCGTAGGCAGCCCGCCAGGCGGCGGTTCGAGCCTTCCACGCCGTCGCCTCGGCAGGACCGAGGCCGATGAAGTGCGCCATGTCGTCGGTGGAGCTCCCAGCGCGGTTGGAGAACGGTCCGCCGGCGAAGATCGCTTGCGGCGACAAGGTGAGAGCCCCGAGCATCGTGTCGATGTACCGCACGACGTTGGCCTCGCGGGCGCCCGGGTGGCCCGCTTCGGCCGGGTCGTCGAGCGGACCGGGGATGAGCCGGGCGGTGGCCTCCACGACGACGGCGGCCTCGTGCGCGTCGAAGACGAGAAACCCGCCATGATGCGTCCCGACAAGGGTTGTTGCCCCACCGCCGGGGGCGGCTGTCGTCGACGGGCTTCTCGTGCAACCGGCGAGCAGCTCCGCTGGGAGCAGGACGGCGAGAGCTGCTAGGCCGGTGCCCTGGAGGACGCTGCGGCGCGAGACGGATTGCACGGGGCGAGAGTCTCTCATCTCGGGGCCCCGGAGGCCGAGTCGGTCGACGCCGCCTCCGGCTCCGCCTCCGGTCCGGAGCTGGAGCCTGAGCTGGCGCCTGGCAGGTTCCCGGCTTCGGCTGCAGGTCCGATCACGGCCAGTACAGCACCCGCCGCCACCTGCGCGCCGGCCGTCACGCGGATCTCCCGAACGATGCCTTGACCGGGGCTGCGAACGGGATGCTCCATCTTCATGGCCTCGAGAATGAACAGCACGGCACCTCTGTCGACCTCATCACCCTCATGCGCCAGGACCTGAATGACGGCGCCCGGCATGGGCGACAGGAGCGACCCTTCTGCCACAAGGCTGCCGGGCGCCGGGAAGCGCGGCACCTCGATGAGGACGGAGTGACCGAGAGGGCTGTCGACGTACGTCGTGTCCGAGTCGACGTGGACGGCGGCCCGCACGGATCGGCCCCTCACGACGAGCTCGACGCTCTCTGGAGTCGCCGCCGAGACCTGTACAGCCGTATCGCCGGCGCCGGCCTGCGAGGTCCACTCACGGGCTTCACCTTCGGTCACCCAGGCAGTGGCAGACGTGTCCGGTGCAGCCACGTAGGAGACGGTCACTTGGGTGTCCGACTCCCGGAACGACAGGCGTTGGGGCAGGTCACGGACGTTTCGCCAACCTGGCGGCACTGCCTTCTGCACGACGGCGGCAGCTCGGCGGCCCGCCTGGGCGGCCAGGGCGCCGGCGACGGCGTGTGCAGCGCGGCGCTCGGCGACGGACGACGGCCCGGCGCCGATCTCGGCGAGCAGGACGGGGTCGTGGGAGTCGATGAAGGTCGTGTCCGTCCGGCCGGAGAGGAACTCGGGATGGCGGAGTACTCCCACGAGCATGTCGCGGTTCGTCACGAGGCCATGAATGTGCGCTCGTTCGAGGCTGTAGGCGAGCCGCCGGGCCGCCTCCGACCGGCCCGGCGCCCAGGCGATCACTTTCGCCAGCAGGGCGTCGTAGTACGGCGGCACGGCCGATCCGGAGACGACGCCGGAGTCGATGCGCAACCCCTCTGCCGGCTCGACTTCGAACCGCGATAAGCGTCCGGCGACCGGGAGGAAACCGGCGGCCACGTCTTCCGCATACAGCCGGGCCTCGATAGCGTGCCCGCGGATCTCGGCTCGGACCGCTTCCATCGGCAAGGGCGCCCCCTCGGCCACGAGGAGCTGCAAGGCGACAAGGTCGAGGCCCGTGACCGCCTCGGTGACGGGGTGCTCCACCTGCAAGCGCGTATTGACCTCCAGGAAGAAATACCTCCCGTCCTCGTCAACTACGAATTCGACTGTGCCGGCACCGAGGTAGCCGATGGCGCGGGCCGCAGCCACCGCCGCCTTCCCGAGCGCCGCCCGCAGCTCGGTGCTGACTCCGGGTGACGGGCTCTCCTCGATCACCTTCTGAAAACGACGCTGGATCGAGCACTCGCGTTCGAAGAGATGAACGACCGTGCCGTGGGCGTCCGCCAGCACCTGCACCTCGATGTGACGGGGCGAGAGCACGAGCCGCTCGGCGAACAACGTCCCGTCGCCGAAGGCCCCGGACGCCTCGCGCCGCGTCGCTTCGACAGCGGCAGCCGCCTCTTCCGGCCCGGCGACCGTTCGCATGCCGCGGCCACCGCCCCCGAAGGCGGCCTTCAGCAGGAGGGGCCACCCGATCTCGGAGGCGATCTCCACGACGTCGGCCGCCTCGGCAACGGTGCCGCCCGGGAGAACGGGGACGCCATGGGACGCCATGAGCTCTTTGGCGGCCAGTTTCGACCCCATGGCTTGTATGGACTGCGGCGACGGCCCGACGAAGGTGACGCCGGCCTCGGCGCACGACCGGGCGAAGGCGGCGTTCTCGGACAAGAAGCCGTAACCCGGGTGAATGGCGTCTGCTCCCGTGGAGCGGGCGGCGGCCAGAAGGGCGTCGGCGTTCAGGTAAGTATCGACCGGCGAGGTCCCCGCCAGCCGCACGGCCACGTCCGCCTCAGCGGCGAACGGCAGGTCGGCATCGGCGTCGGAATAGACGGCGACGGTGGAGATCCCGAGGGCGCGGGCGGTGCGGAAGATGCGACGGGCGATCTCGCCTCGGTTGGCGACGAGTAGGCGGTCGATGGTGGTCACGAGGGCGCCCGCATCACATCCGGAACACACCGAAGCCACGGCGGCCCTCCACCACCTGCGAATGCACGGCGGAGAGGGCGATGCCGAGAACCGTCCGCGTGTCGCGGGGGTCGATGATCCCGTCGTCGTAGCACTTGCCCGTCATGAAGAGGGCAGCCTGCTCTCGCTCGATCTGTGCTTCGACGAACTGGCGGCGCATGGCGTCCTCTTCTTCGGAGAACGGCCTCCCTCCGGCCTCGGCGGCTTGGCGCGCGACGATGGAGAGAACGCCCGCCAGTTGCGTCGGACCCATGACGGCCACCTTGGCGCCTGGCCACGTGAAGAGGAAACGAGGTCCGAAGGCGCGGCCGCACATGCCGTAATTGCCTGCGCCGTAGGACGCCCCGATGATGACGCTCAGGTGGGGCACGCCGCTGTTGGCCACGGCGTTGATCATCTTCGAGCCGTCTTTCACGATGCCCGCCTGCTCGTAGTCCTTGCCGACCATGTAGCCGGTCGTGTTGTGCAGGAACAGCAGGGGTGTGTCGATCTGGTTGGCCAGCAGGATGAACTCCGTGGCCTTCTTCGACTCCTCCATGAACAGCACACCGCGGCTGTTGGCAAGGATGCCGACGGCGTATCCGTGCAGATGCGCCCAGCCGGTGACAAGGCTCGTGCCGTAGGTGGGCTTGTACTCGTCAAATTCAGAGCTGTCGACGATGCGGGCGACCACTTCGAGCGGGTCGAAGGGCACCCGCAGGTCAGCCGAGACGACGCCGAGGAGCTCCTCAGGGTCATGGGCCGGCTCTTCGGGCGGTTTCGAGGGGCCCGGGCCGCGTTTGCGCCAGTTCAGATGCGAGACGATCTGCCGCCCGATGCGGATGCAATCGAGCTCATCGACGGCGAGGTAGTCGGAGAGACCCGACACGCGCGAGTGCATCTCTGCTCCGCCCAGCTCCTCGTCCGCGGAATCCTCTCCGGTGGCCATCTTCACCAGCGGCGGGCCGCCGAGGAACACCTTCGCCGCCCGGTCGACCATGACGGCGTAGTCGCACATGCCCGGTACGTAGGCACCGCCGGCGGTCGAGTTCCCGAACACGAGGGCGATCGTCGGGATGCCGGCCGCTGACAAACGCGTGAGGTCACGAAAGCTCTGGCCCCCGGGCACGAAGATGTCCGCCTGCGTGGGCAGGTCGGCGCCGCCCGATTCCACCAGGTGGATGACCGGGAGGCGGTTCTCCATGGCGATCTCATGAGCCCGCAGGCTCTTGCGGAGCGTGTACGGGTTCGTCGTTCCGCCCCGCACGGTCGGGTCGCTCCCGGAGATGACGCATTCCACGCCAGAGACGATCCCGATGCCGGTGACACAGCTCGCCCCGACTTGGAAGTCGCTTGCGTAGGCGGCAAGCGGAGACAGCTCGAGGAAGGCCGAATCGCGGTCGAGCAGGAGCTCGATGCGCTCCCGCACGAGGAGCTTGCCGCGAGCGCGGTGCCGGTCCCGGTAGCGGGCACCGCCCCCAGCGCGGGCGATGGCGAGCTGTTCGTCGTGCTCCGCCAGCAGCTCGAGCGACTTGGCACGGTTGGCGGCATAGGTCTCGCTCGAGGTGTCGATCACGCTCTCGAGAACCGGCAACTCGATCCTTTCCGCCGCTCGGTGGGCTGTCTTTCGGGGCGATGTCGCCATCGGTGCTCTCGCCCGCATCCTTCGTGCTTCGTGAGGCGGTGCAACCGTACAGAATCGGGGACGTGAACATCGGAGTCGTCTTCCCCCAGACCGAGATCGGACACGACGCCGGAGGCGTCCGGGCCTACGCCGAAGCCGCCGCCGAGCTGGGCTACTCACATGTGCTCGCCTACGACCACGTGCTCGGAGTCGACACGAGCGTGCGCCCGGACTGGCGCGGCCCGTACGACCTTCACAGCTCGTTCCACGAGCCCTTCGTCCTCTTCGGCTTCCTCGCCGGCTTCACCTCGCTCGAGGTCGTTACGGGCATTCTCATCGGCCCACAGCGCCAGACGGCCCTCATCGCCAAGCAGGCGGCTGCTGTCGACGTCTTCACCGGGGGCAAGCTCCGCCTCGGCCTCGGCATTGGATGGAACCCTGTGGAGTACGACGCCCTCGGGAAGGACTTCTCCAACCGCGGCCGTCGTCTGGAGGAGCAGATCGCCTTGCTCCGTCGTTTGTTCACGCAGGAGAGCGTGACCTTCGAGGGCAGCTACGACCACGTCGTGGGGGCGGGTCTGTGTCCCTTGCCGCCGCAGCGCCCGATTCCTATCTGGGTGGGAGCGTCTAGCCAACCGGCCCTGCGAAGGGCGGGGCGGCTGGCCGACGGCTGGTTCCCGCAGGCGGTCCCCGGGCACGGCCTCGAGGAGGCGGCCGAGACGGTCCGCGCGGGCGCCGAGGAGTCTGGGCGTGACCCGTCCAGCCTCGGTATGGAGGGGAGCCTGAACGCCGGCGCGGGACCGCACGACGTCTCCAAACATCTCGAGCGCTGGCGCGCTGCCGGCGCCACCCACATGTCGATCAACACGATGGGTGCAGGCCTGCGCGGCGCTGACGCTCATATCGCCGCCCTCGCCGCCGCGGCGGAATTCGCCCTGTCAGATGAGGGGCGCGCCGGGGGGTAGTTTCGGTTGGATGCGCCCCCTCGACGGCGTCAATGACGACGTCGCCGCGACTGACGAGCCTGTGCGGCCGCCGTTGGAACCCGTCGTCGCCGCCCGCGATCTCACGAAACGCTTCGGCTCTTTCACGGCCGTCGACGGAGTGAGCTTCGCCATCGAGCGGGGGGAGGCGTTCGGGTTCCTACGGGCCGAACGGGGCCGGCAAGACCTCGACGATGCGGATGGTCGCGTGCCTGAGCCCCGTTTCCTCCGGCACCCTGCGCGTGCTGGGAATGGATCCGGCGACCGACGGTGCCCGCATCCGGGGGAGGCTCGGAGTCGTGCCGCAGGAGGACACGCTCGACCTCGAGTTGACCGTTCGCGACAACCTCTATCTCTACGGGCGGTACTTCGACATCCCCAAGCGGGTGGTGCGTGGGCGCGTCGAGGAGCTCCTGGACTTCGCTCAGCTGACCGAACGCGGCGACGACCAGGTCGACAAGCTGAGCGGAGGCATGAAACGCCGCCTCACGATTGCTCGCGCCCTCGTCTCGGAGCCGGAGCTCGTGATCCTGGACGAGCCCACGACCGGCCTCGACCCGCAGGCGCGGCACCTCTTGTGGGATCGCCTGTACCGCTTGAAGCAGCGTGGCGTGACCCTCGTCATCACGACCCACTACATGGATGAGGCCGAGCAACTGTGCGATCGCCTCGTCGTCATGGATGGGGGGCGGATCGCCGCCGAAGGGTCGCCACAGTCCCTCATCGACGAGTGGTCGGCTCGAGAGGTCGTGGAGCTTCGCTTCGGGGCGGACGAGAACGCCGCCGTCGGCGAGCAGCTGTCGGGGTACGCCCCCCGCGTGGAGGTGCTGCCCGACAGGGTGCTGCTCTACGCCGACGACGGCGACGACGTCATGCACGCCGTGCACGCGGCCGGGTGGCGCCCCGAGAGCGCTCTCGTGCGCCGATCGAGCCTGGAGGACGTCTTCCTCCGCCTGACCGGCAGGAGCCTCGTCGATTGAGTGCCGCCAGGAGCGCCGAGCTGGAGGTGCCGTTCGATTCGTCCCGTGACGGTGGAACCCCCGGAGCGCTGCGTGTCTACGGCTACATGCTGTTGCGATACAAGCGGACCTGGCGGGGCACCCTCACGACGAGCTTTCTCTACCCGCTTCTGTACCTGCTTGCCATGGGTCTCGGCCTCGGCCATCTCGTCGACCAGCACCTCGCCGCCGGGTCGGCCGGCCTTGCTCGCCTCGGCGGCGAGACCTACGTGCAGTTCATCGCTCCCGGGCTGCTGGCCGCCACGGGGATGCAGATGGGCTACAACGAGGCCACCTACCCCGTGATGCACGGCGTGAAGTGGGACCGGGTGTATTTCGCCATGATCGCCACACCGATCCCGGTACGCAGCGTCCAGATCGGTCACCTCGCTTGGATCGCCACCAGACTCGCCACGGCTGCCGCCATCTTTCTGGCGATCATCGCCGCTTTCGGCGACGTCCGCTCCTTCTGGGCCATTCTCGCCCTCCCGGCAGCCGTCCTCACGGGCCTCGCGTTCTCCGCACCCATGAGCGCCTTCAGCGCCAAGCAGGAGAACGACAACGCCTTCTCCCTCGTCTACCGCATGGGGGTCATCCCGCTCTTCCTGTTCTCCGGGACCTTCTTCCCGCTGTCACAGCTGCCCACCTGGTTGCAAGACGTGGCCCGCGCCACGCCCCTCTACCACGGCGTGGCCCTCTGCCGGGGGCTCGTGCTCGGGAACCTCGGACTCACCGACGGCCTTGCCCACGCCGGCTACCTGCTGGCCCTGCTCGCCTTCGGCGTCGCTTGGGGACGGAGGACCTACACGGCGAGGATGTTCCAATGAGCCCGACCGAGCTCTCCGGGCGGGCCCGCTCGATGCCCCGACGTCGGCGAGGTCCACCTCCCGGCGAGTGGCGCCGACTCTGCGGAGAGCTCCTCGGGCGGCGCCTGCTCGGCGAGGACGGGTCGGTCGCTCTACCCGTGCGGGTGCTGCCGACGGGCGCCTTCGGGGCCGGACGGGCGAGGCGCGTCGTCGGCCGAAACATGCGTGCATACCGCCGCGGGTGGTGGTTGATCGTGTCGGGTTTCTTCGAGCCGCTCTTTTACCTGCTCTCCATCGGCTTGGGGCTGAACCACCTCGTGGGGGATCTTCGCCTCGGCGGGCGGGTCGTGACGTACGCCACTTACGTCGCACCGGGGCTGCTCGCCTCCTCGGCCATGAATGGCGCGATCTTCGACTCCACGTTCAACATCTTCTTCAAGCTCAAGATCACGAAGGCCTATGACGCCATCCTGTCTACGCCTCTCAGGGTGCGGGACATCACCCTGGGCGAGCTCGCCTGGGCCCTCATGAGGGGCTTGTTGTATTCGACGGCGTTTCTGGTCGTCATGGCCGTTATGGGGCTCGTGGTCAGTCCCTGGGCGATCCTCTGCCTACCGAGCGCGGCACTCGTCGGATTCGCCTTCGGCGGCACCGGCATGGGTCTGACGTCGTTCATGCGGAACTGGCAGGACTTCGATTTCCTCTTCCTCGCCATCATGCCGCTGTTCCTCTTCTCCGCCGTCTTCTACCCGCTGTCGGTGTACCCCGGCTGGCTGCAGGCTGTCGTCACCTGGTCGCCCCTCTACCAAGGGGTGGCCCTCATGCGGGAGCTCGACGCCGGCGTCATCGGACCGCCGTTGCTCGCCCACGTCTGCTACCTGGCGGCGATGGGGCTCGGCGGCCTGCAGCTGGCGACGGCTCGCCTCGGCAAGCTGCTGCTGCCCTGAGATTCTCTCGCTCAGGCCGCCAGCCGCTCCGACACGCGGCAGAGCGGGATCGGCCAGGCGGAGGCACGGTCGCTCCGGCGTGCAGGAAAGCATCGTGTGCACAGCGCGCAGAACGAAGGGTCGAAGCCGAGATGGCGCCGCGCCGCCCAATACGCCGCCGTCGCCTCGTTGTGGTCCGGCCGTATCAGGCGTCCGAGGGGAACGACGGCAGCCACCCGGCCACCGGCCCGTGAGACGGCCGCCGCCGCGCTGAGCGCCCGTGAGCCCGACACGAACATGTCGTCCACGATCATGACCGCCCTGCCCTTCAGCTCTGCGGAGGGCTCGAGCGTGTAGCCGGCCGTGCTCGCCTGCAGGCGGCGGGGCGGCCGCTGGCCCGGACGGAGGACGGCGGCGCTTTGCAGCTGGTCCGAGCGCGTGACGGCGGCCTCGCAGATCGACTCGAGCGGGTGGCGTCCACGCCAAGAAGGGCGTCCGCCGGTGGAGGAGGGCACTGGCACGACGAGGGCGACCGTCGGCCCGCCGGGGGCGCCTGTCGGCCCGCCGAGGAGGCAGCCGGCGTGGGTGTCGAGCCAGGTCGACAGCATCGCCGTCAACGCCGCTGCGCGTGCCGCCCTGCCCGCCGCGGTCGCACCGGCCTTGTAGTCGACGAGCGCCCGGTGGACGGGCGAGCCCAGGCCGAAGAGGAAGAGGGGCACGACGAGCGGCAGGAGGTCGCCGAGTTGATCGGTCACGACGCGGCAGCTCCAGCAGGTCAACCTTCCGGCCGCTGCCGGACCACGACAGACCGAGCAGATGGCGTAGCTGCCTGGCGCGTCGCTGCGATCCGTCGTCCCGGGCACGGCCAGCCGCCCCCCGAGCGGTACTTCGACGTGCCGGTGCGATGCCATGGTGGAGAACGCTACGAAGGGGGTGCGCGTTGCCCAGGTAGGGAAGCTGCGCTAGCCGTTCGCTGCCGCCGCCGGCTCGGAGCTCGACACGACGTCCGAGAAACCCGACTATTGTCATCGGCATTCGCCCCCGGGGAGCGGAAACGCCCTCGGCGGCACTGCCCAACAGCGACCGTCCCTCAACAATCAGCACGACAGGAGAAAGCAATGGCCCTGCAACTCGGCGACACCGCCCCTGACTTCACCGCCGACACCACCGAAGGCAAGATCAACTTCTACGAGTGGCTGGGAGACGGTTGGGGCATCCTGTTCTCCCATCCGAAGGACTTCACACCGGTTTGCACGACCGAGCTCGGAGAGGTCGCCCGGCTCAAGGACGATTTCGCCAAGCGCGGCGCCAAGGTCATCGGCGTCTCGGTCGACAACGTCGAGTCGCACAACAGCTGGAGCCAGGACATCGAGGATGTCACCGGCAACAAGTTGAACTACCCGCTCATCGGCGACGAGGAGCGCAAGGTGGCAGAGCTGTACGGGATGATCCACCCAAATGCCAGCGACACGCTCACCGTCCGCTCGGTCTTCGTGATCGGCCCGGACAAGAAGATCAAGCTGACGATCACGTACCCGGCGAGCACGGGCCGCAACTTCGAGGAGATTCTCCGCGTGCTCGACTCTCTCCAGCTGACGGCCGGCTACTCGGTGGCCACGCCCGTCAACTGGCACGACGGTGAGGACGTCATCATCGTCCCGGCCGTGAGTGACGAGACAGCGAAGGAGAAGTTCCCGAAGGGCTTCAACGCTGTGAAGCCGTACCTGCGTTACACGCCGCAGCCGAACCGCTGAGAGCCGGCGTTTCTCGCCCTGTTTGCTCCGATGCTTCGGCGGCCTCGGCTGAGTCTGGCCGAAGTCCGCTGGCCTGGTCGAAGTCGGCTGGCCGGGCCGAAGTCGGCTGGCCGGGCCGAGAATCAGCTATTTGTGTGCCCAAAGTGACCGGAATCGGTCACTTTGGTCGCGTTAGGCCAACTGTCGGCTAGTCGGGGAGATTGCGGTCGCGTTGGGCCCACGGTTCGGCCACCAGCTATGCGTGGTCGCGTTGGGCCTACAGTTCGCCGACCCAACGCGCCAGCAGGGGCAATCGTGAGTAGCGCCGCCCAGCTCCACGCCTGCTGCAGCACCCCGGTTCTAGCTGGCGTCCTCGACCTGGTAGAGGGTCATGACCACCGAGCTCGTCGAGGTCTGGCTGGAGCCGGCTAAGGCCGGCGAGAGCTTCGGGTTGACCGTCGTGATGACGATGGCGACGCGCCACTGGTAGCCGTCGCTGCCGTTGCGCTGCCCGATCAGCTCCCGGTCACCGCCCGCCTCTCCGTCGAACTGCATCGACCACTCTGCGCCAGGGAGCTCCTTGGAGTAGAAGAGGGCCACCGTGGGGCTTGTCGATGGCACCGTGAACGTCACGCTCTCGTCGAACTGGTCGGCGCTCGCGGCCTCGTTCGAGTAGCCGACGTACTGCGAGTTGGCCGGAACCGTGAGCGACTTAACGATGTCGGGCGGCGGCTCTCCGGCTGTCTCGATATGACGGAGATCGCTCGCCGCAGGGACAGCCCGGAACGGCACTCCTGGCACGTTCGTGCCGAGCTGAGACGCCGGAGCGTGCGCTGAGGCGGTGCCGATGACCGCTAGGGCGGAGCCGGCTAGGACGATCACCACCGCGATGGCGATGACAATCACGGCGGGCCCGAGAGATGGGCTGCGAGGGCGGGAGGCGGATACGGTCGACACGAGCTGTGGGCAGCTTACTGGGGTATCGGAGATGCTCCCGAGGCGACGGAGCTCAACTCGTGATCGTGACGGGTGTCCCAGGGCCGATGCGGCCGACGAGCCAGAGCATCGCAAGGCCGCTGAGGCGAATGCAACCGTGGGACACGGCCGTACCCAGTACGCCGCAGATGGTCGCCACTGATGATCCGCGGGGCGACCCGATCTCGTAATTCGCCCAAGGTTGCTCACACCGGCTGCCGACGCCGTGGCCGGACCGTCCATGGGCAAAATTGGCCCAATACCTCGGAGGCCCCGAGCGCCGACCGGATCGGGGCGAGTTCGCAAGCAGGCCGTGTCCGGCGCCCGATCAGTCACGGGCACGACGGCTGTCAACGGTACGCTCGCGGGTGATGAACCGCGCGCCAGGCGACGAGGCGGGCCCGGAGCATGGCCCGGCGACCGATGGTGAGCGGCCGCCTGAAGAAGCGCTCAGCGGCGTAGCAGTGGAGAACCCCGCGCGGGCGATGGTCCCGCCGCCGACCGAGTCCGTCGACGGAATCATCGCCATTCTCGAAAAGCACCGTCCCGACCAGGATTACTCCATTGTGCGACGCGCCCACAGCCTGGCGATGAAGGCTCATCACGGTCAGCGCCGGGACTCCGGCGAGGCGTACATCACCCATCCTGTTGCCGTCGCCACGATCGTGGCGGAGCTTGGGCTCGATGCCATCAGCGCCAGCGCTGCGCTGCTGCACGACGCCGTCGAGGACACCAAAGTCGATCTCGAGCAGATCCGGCAGGAGTTCGGCCCGCAGGTCGCCGACATCGTCGACGGGGTGACGAAGCTCGACCGCCTGCGCTTCGGGTCGAAGGAGGCGCAACAGGCTGCCTCGATGCGCAAGCTCTTCGTGGCGATGGCCCGCGACTGGCGTGTGCTCGTCATCAAGCTCGCCGACCGCCTGCACAACATGCGCACGATCGACGCCCTGCCCGAGTGGAAGCGCAAGCGCATCGCCCGCGAAACGCTCGACATCTACGCCCCCCTTGCACACCGTCTGGGTATACAAGAGATCAAGTGGCAGCTTGAGGATCTCTCCTTCGAGACCGAGCACCCGAAGCGCTTCGCCGAGATAGCCCAGATGGTGGCGACCAGAGCACCCCGACGTGAGCTCGAGCTGGCCGAGGTGCTCGCAGCCATGCGAGGGCGTCTCACCGATCTCGGAATCGAGGCGGAGGTAACCGGGCGTCCGAAGCACCTCTGGAGCATCTACGAGAAGATGGTGGTCCGCTCGAAGGAGTTCGACGACATCACCGACCTCGTGGCGATCCGCGTGATCGTGGCGGCGGAGAAGGACTGCTGGGCGGCCCTCGGTGTCGTGCACTCGCTCTGGCCACCAGTGCCGGGGCGGTTCAAGGACTACATCAACTCTCCGAAGTTCAACCTCTACCAGTCGTTGCACACGACAGTCGTGGGGCCGCAGGGCAAGCCTGTCGAGGTGCAGATCCGCACTTATGAGATGCACGAGCGTGCCGAGCACGGCATCGCGGCTCACTGGGGCTACAAGGAGTCACCGCAACGCGCCGTCAGCCGCGGACCGCGATCGACCGACGAGATCGCGTGGCTGCAGCGGATCATGGACTGGGAGCGGGAGACGCCCGACCCACAGGAGTTCCTCGAGACCCTCAAGGAGGACCTCGAGTACGACGAGGTCTACGTCTTCACGCCCAAGGGCGAGATCATGACGTTGCCCGCCGGCGCCACGCCTGTCGACTTCGCCTACTCCATCCACACCGAGGTCGGCCACCGCTGTGTCGGCGCACGCGTGAATGGCCGGCTCGTTCCCCTCGAGACACACCTCAAGTCCGGCGACACCGTCGAGATCGTCACGTCCAAAATCCGCTCCGCCGGGCCGTCACGCGACTGGTTGAAGATCGTCACCTCGCCGCGGGCTCGCAACAAGATCCGGCAGTGGTTCTCCCGGGAGCGCCGGGAGGACGCCATCGACGCCGGCCGCGAGGAGCTCGCCAAGGCTCTGCGGCGAGCCGGCCTTCCCGTGCAGAAGCTGCAGAGCTCGCCAGCGCTGCTGTCTGTCGCCGCCAGCCTCGGCTATGGCGACCTCGACACCTTGCATGCCGCCCTCGGGGAAGGTCACGTCTCGGGGCAGTCGATCGTGCAGCGGCTCGAGCGCGAGCTGCGCGGCGGCGACAACGAGATCCAGCTGCCGTCCTCCGCTCTGACGCCCCGGCGGCCGTCAAGCCGGCGCCGCAGCGCCATTTACGTCGAAGGGCTCGATGACGTCATGGTGCGGCTCTCGCGATGCTGCACACCGGTGCCAGGTGACCGCGTCGTCGGTTTCATCACGAAGGGGCGGGGCGTGTCCGTCCATCGGGAGGACTGCGCCAACGCCCTCGCGCTGGCCGGCAGCGAGTCAGAGCGGGTCATCGAGGTCGAGTGGGACGAGGACCGCCGCGGGGTCTTCGTAGCCGGTATCGAGGTGAAGGCGCTCGACCGCAACCGCCTGCTCGCTGATGCCGCCCGTGTGCTCTCGGAGCACCACGTGAGCATTCTCTCCTCCTCTTCGAGCACCTCGGGGGATAGGGTGAGCCGTATGCGCTTCGAGTTCGAGCTCGCTGACCCCGCTCACCTGGACTCGGTGCTGACGTCGCTCCGCCAGCTCGACAGCGTCTACGACGCCTACCGGTTGCTCCCCGGCGCCGGTGAGTCCTCCTCGTCCGAAGCGAATTGACCGGTACGACGATGTCCGAGAGCGACGCCGCGCGCCCCAACGACGGAGTGGAGGACGCCGACCCGGCGCGGCCCCGAGGCCTTCGCACGCGTTACTGCGGCACGCTCAGCTCCGCCGATGCCGGCACGCAGGTGACCGTCTGTGGTTGGGTGGCGCGCCGTCGCGAACACGGTGAGCACCTCGCCTTCCTCGATGTGCGCGACCACACCGGCGTCATCCAGTGCGTCGTCGACGGTGCGCAGGATCTCCGCTCCGAACACGTCGTTCGCATCTCGGGGGCGGTTCGCCTCCGCCCTGAGGGGACGATCAACCCGACGCTCGCCACGGGCGAGGTCGAGATCGGGGCGGAAGGCGTCGAGGTCCTCGCCACCGCCGAGCCACCGCCCTTCTCGCTCGACGCCAGGGCCGAGACCGACGAACCGATCCGACTTCGCTACCGCTATCTCGATTTCCGCACCGAGCGGATGCAGCGCAACCTCCGCATCCGGGCCAAGGTGAACGCGGCGCTTCGACGGTCGATGGACGAGCAGGGTTTCGTCGAGGTGGAAACCCCCTTGCTGTGGGTGCCGACCCCTGAGGGCGCCCGAGAGTTCGCCATCCCAACGCGGTTGCAGCCGGGCTTGTTCTATGTGCTTCCCCAGAGCCCCCAGATCGCCAAGCAGCTGCTCATGGTCGGCGGCATCGACCGCTACTACCAGATCGCCCGTTGCATGCGGGACGAGGACCTGCGTGCCGACCGCCAATTCGAGTTCACTCAGCTCGACCTCGAAGCGTCCTTCATCACCCAGGAGGATGTCTGGGACGTGGTCTCGGTGGCCGTGCTGGCTGCAGCCGAGGCCGCTACCGGGGACGTGCCGCCGCCCGTTGTACGGATGACGTGGGACGAGGCCTTGGAGCGCTTCGGAACGGACAAGCCGGACCTGCGCTTTGGCATGGAGCTCGTCGATCTCGCCTCCGCGGTCGCCACGACAGACTTCCGTGCTTTCCAGGCCCCGTGCGTGAAGGCCATTCGCGTGCCGGACGGAGCGTCGGTCGGCCGCAGTCGCCTCGACGGCCTGACCGACCGGGCGAAGCAGCTCGGAGCGGCGGGGCTCGTCTGGATGCGGGTGATCGAGAGCGGTGGCGAGGTCACGATCGAGTCCCCCGTTGCGAAGTTCCTCTCCGACGCCGAGCAGGCGGCCATCGTCCAGCTCACGGGCTCGACCCCAGGTGACCTGCTGCTCATCGTGGCGGGGGAGCGCGTCCAGACCAGCCGTACGCTCGGCCAGCTCCGGCTCGAGCTGGGACAGCCGCCGGTGTGGGAGCGACCGTTGCGCTTTCTCTGGGTATCCGATTTCCCGATGTTCGAGGGCGTGGACGACGCCGGGCACCCGCTGGCGGCCCACCACCCCTTCACGATGCCGCATCCCGACGACCTCGAGCTCTTGGAGACGGACCCGCTGCGGGTGCGCTCGCAGTCCTACGACCTCGTCGTCAACGGTTGGGAGCTCGGCTCGGGCAGCATCCGGATACACCGGGCGGACATCCAGCGCCGGGTCTTCTCAGCTCTAGGGATCAGCGATGCGGAGGCGGAGAACCGCTTCGGGTTCCTGCTCGGGGCGTTTCGCTACGGGGCTCCCCCTCACGGCGGCTTCGCTTTCGGCACCGATCGCCTGGCCGCCGTGCTCGCCGGCGAGGACAACATCCGCGAGGTGATCGCCTTCCCGAAGACGCAGTCGGGGGCGGACCTGATGACCGGGGCTCCCCGCGAGATCAGCGCCGCTCAGCTAGCGGAGCTTCGCATCCGCATCATCCCTCCGGAGGAAAAGCCCACCTCCTGACGACTCTCGTTCGTCGTCGGCCCGCCCGCCAGCCAGCCTCCAGCCGTCTTCAGCACCGACGAGGGTTAGGTGGCCAGCGGTCGTTCGAGGTACCTCAGTCCCGGCGCAGGAGACGCGGCCGCGGCTTGCCGCTGGCGCGTCGACCTGGGGCCGGTGGGTTCGAGTCCTCTGTCTCGAGGGCTTGGCATTCGACACAGAGGAAACGACCGTCGACAAGATGGGTGAGCCGCTGTTGCCGGCAGGAGCCGCACCAGTGGTCGAGGTAAGCGAGGGTGGCAGCCGCCCGCCGCCGCTCGGGCGTGAGGTCATCGAGGCGTTTGCGGGCCTCTTCAGTCAGCTCCCACCGGTGGGTCCCGTTGTCCGTCTCGACGCGTTCAACGAGTCCCCAGCTGAGGAGGCTGCGGAGCAGGGGGTTGAACGCCTCAACCGGGTAGCGCTGGTTGCTCGCCGGCCTCGGCTGCGGTTCGTTGTGTGGATCGACTTGCATGTCGGCGCCTCCATCAGGCTCGCCGTAGTGCTCATACGTGCGGCTCCCCGAGTGTGCAGCATCTCGCGGTGCTGCGGGGTCGCGGGCGGGAAGAATTTCGCGGGGGTCGCCCGGCGGCACTTGCCTGAGGTGGACGTCCGCTTGACAGCAGCTGTCGCCTCTGTGACGGTCAGACCATGATCGGGCGCGAACGTGAGGAAACGCCGCCGTGACTCCGCCGCGACGTTCGTCGGTCGCCAGCTCGAGCGCCAAACAGGGCGAGCCGAGCCTGTTTGACGCCGCCGTCGATGCCGAGCTGGCAAGAAGAGCGCCGCTTGCGGCCCGCATGCGCCCAGCGACACTGGACGACATCGTCGGCCAGCGACACCTGCTCGCACCCGGGGCGCCCCTGCGGGTGCTCGTCGAGGCGGACCGGCTCTCGTCGGCTGTCTTCTATGGACCGGCGGGCACGGGCAAGACCTCGGTCGCTCGTCTGGTGGCCCTGCACACGAAACGGCGCTTCCGCGCCCTGTCGGCCGTGGAAGCTGGCGTGAAGGATGTCCGCGCAGAGCTGGACGACGCTCGCCAGGCGCTGGGCGCAGAGGGCGTGGGCACGATCATGTTCCTCGACGAGGTGCACAGGTTCAACAAGGCGCAACAGGACGCTCTTCTCCACGGTGTCGAAGATGGTGTCGTCGTGCTCATCGGAGCCACGACGGAGAACCCCTTCTTTGCCCTCAACACGCCGCTGTTGAGCCGTTCGACGCTCTGGCGTTTCGAGCCGCTCGACGAGTCCGAGGTGGGAGAAGTCGCCCGGCGGGCGGCTGCCGCCGAGGGCCTCGAGGTGACAGAAGAGGCGCTCGGGCTCGTCGCCGACCTCGCCTCCGGCGACGCCCGCGTGGCGATCACGGTCATCGAAGTGGCGGGCGCCCTCGCTCGAGGCGCCGGCGTGGAGGCTGCTGCCGATGGGGCGGTGGCGTCCTCAGGGCCTCCCGGCGTCCGAATCGAGGCAGGCCATATCGACCAGGCGCGTTCCATGAGGGCGTTCCGGCACGGCACCGAGGAGCACTACAACCTCATCTCGGCCCTCATCAAGAGCGTGCGTGGCTCCGACCCGGACGCCGGGCTCTACTGGCTCGCCCGGCTCATCGAGGTGGGGGAGGACCCCAGGTTCGTCGCCCGCAGGCTCGTGATCCTCGCGAGCGAAGACGTGGGCATGGCCGATCCGATGGCGCTCGTCGTGGCGTCGGCCGCCGCCCACGCCGTGGAGCTCGTCGGGCTGCCGGAAGCGGCCCTCAACCTCTCGCAAGCGGTCATCCACCTCGCCCTCGCCCCGAAGTCGAACTCTGCGGCCACGGCGATCTGGCGGGCGCAGGAGGAGGTACGCGACGGGCCGTTCGCCGCCGTGCCACCCCACCTACGGGGTGCCGGTTACTACGGAGCCTCGGCGGTCGGGAGCGGGATCGGCTACGAGTATCCTCACGATGACCCGAGGGGCTACCTCGACCAGCAATACCTTCCGGATGAGCTCGCCGGTCGCCGGTACTACGTGCCGAGAACGCACGGTGCCGAAGGCAGCCTCGCGAAGAGATGGCGGGAGCGGCGCGGGGAGCCGGAGAGCCCGGTAGCCCACAAGAAGACCGGTAGCCCACAAGAAGAAACGAGCTCTTGATGCAGGCCGAACGCCTCCGCACAGCGTTCACGCAGTTCTTCGTCGAGCGTGGACACAGCGCGGTCGCGCCCGCCAGCCTCATCCCCAACGACCCCTCGGTGCTGTTCACCATCGCCGGCATGGTGCAGTTCAAGTCGTATCTCATCGGCGAGGCCCCGCCTCCGTACCCGCGGGCGACGACGATCCAGCCGTGCCTGCGCACGAGCGACATCGAGATCATCGGCACGACGCAACGGCACTGCACGTTCTTCGAGATGCTCGGGAACTTCTCCTTCGGTGACTACTTCAAGGAGAAGGCCATCCCGTACGCCTTCGAGTTCGTGACAGAGGTGCTGGGTTTCGATCCCGACCGACTCTGGGTGACGGTGCACGAGACCGACGATGAGGCGGCGGAGATCTGGCCATCGACGACGCCCATGCCGGCAGGGCGGGTGCAGCGCCTCGGCGAGGACAACTTCTGGCAGATGGGAGAGATAGGGCCGTGCGGACCGAGCTCGGAGATCTTCTTCGACCGCGGACCGGAGTTCGGCCCCGGCGGCGGTCCGGCCTATGACCCGAGCGACCGCTACCCCGAGATCTGGAACCTCGTGTTCATGCAGTACAACCGCTCGGCGGACGGCGCCCTCACGCCGCTGCCGAAGCGCAACATCGACACCGGCGCCGGTCTCGACCGCCTCCTCGTCATCTTGCAGGACGTCGACAACGTGCAGGCGACCGACCTTGTCGCCCCGATCGTGCGCACGGCCGAGCGCCTCACCGGGCATCATCTTGCCGAAGGCGGCAACGTCGAGACGAGCCTGCGCGTCATCGGCGACCACTCGCGGGCCTTCACCTTTCTCGTGTCCGACGGGGTGTTCCCCTCGAACGAAGGGCGGGGGTACGTGCTGCGCCGGCTCATCCGTCGGGCGGTGCTGCGGGCCAACCAGCTCGGGAGCCGCGGCCTCGTCCTGCCCGATCTCGTCGACTCGGTCGTCGAGACGATGGGGGGGGCCTACCCGAAGCTCGCCTCCGACACCGATCGCATCAAGAAGGTCCTCGTGCACGAGGAGGAGGCTTTTCTGCGGACGCTCCGTCAGGGGACGGCGCTTCTCGAGGCCGAGCTCTCGAAGGGCGTCACCACGATCCCCGGCGACGTGGCGTTCCGCTTGCACGACACGTTCGGGTTTCCCTTCGAGGTCACGGTCGAGATCTCGGGGGAGCGGGGTGTGTCGGTCGACGCGGCCGGTTTCGAGCGGGAGATGGCCGAGCAGCGCTTTCGTGCCAAGGAGGCGTCCAAGCTCGGTACCGCCACCCCGGAGGAGCTGGCCGAGGCATGGCGAGCGATCCGCTCCGAGCACGGCCCGAGCGAATTCCTCGGCTACAGCGATGTCACCGCCGAGGCCACGGTGCTCGCCGTCCTGCCGAGCGCCGTGCCGGGTGACTTCGAGAACGTCGACGGCGAGCGTGCTCCCGATGGGCTCGAGCTGCTGGAGGTCTTTCTCGACCGCACGCCGTTCTATGCCGAAGGCGGAGGGCAGGTCGGCGACACGGGGGAGATCACGACGCCGACGGGGCGCTTTCGCGTGCTCGACACGACTGCTGTCGTCGACGGGCTGACGCGACATCTCGGCTACGTGGTCGACGGGCACATCGAGACAGGCGAAGAGGCGACAGCCTCGATCGATGTCGAGCGGCGCGACGCCATCCGGAGAAACCACACCGGTACCCACATGCTCCACTGGGCCCTCCGGGAGGTGCTTGGCGACCACGTCCGCCAGCACGGCTCCCTCGTGGCACCGGATCGGCTGCGTTTCGACTTCAGTCACTTCGGTCCGCTCAGTCACGACGAGATCGTCCGCATCGAGGATCTCGTCAACGGCGAGGTGCTGCATGACTGGGTGGTTGACACGGAGGTCACCTCGCGTGAGGAGGCCGAGTCCGAGGGCGCCATCGCTTTCTTCGGCGAGAGATACGGGGAACGCGTCCGCGTCGTCCACGCCGGCCATGGCTCGGTCGAGCTGTGCGGCGGTACCCACGTTGCCGCCCTCGGCATGATCGGGCCGCTGCGGATCCTCTCGGAGCGCTCCATCGCCTCGAACACGCGCCGCATCGAAGCCGTCACGGGCAGGGTCGCGCTGGCGATGATGCGCGAGGATGAGGACGCCTTGACGGCAGCTGCCGAGGTGCTGCAGACGACGCCGCCGGAGGTGGTGACGGCGGCTCAGCGGGTGGTCGCTCGGCAGCGAGCGCTCGAGCACGAGCTCGCAGGCGTGCGGGGGGCTGCTCTCAGCGCCGACGCTGCCGCGCTGGCGGAGGAGGCCGTGACGAACGGAGGGGTGGTTGTCGCCCGGCGAGACGGCCTTGACCCCAACGCCTTGCGCGATCTCGCCCTCAGCGTGCGCGACCGACCGGACGTGAGAGGCGTCGGCCTCGCCGGCCTCGTTGGCGATGACGGCCGTGTCTCCCTCGTTGTGGCTGCCCGGAAGGATTCGGGCATCGACGCCCGTGCGGCAGCAGCGGCCGCTGCCAAGGCGGTGGGCGGCGGGTCGGGAGGCACACCCGAGCTGGCTACGGCCGGTGGCAAGCAGCCTGCCGGGATCGGAAAGGCCCTCGAGCTGCTGCGGGAGTTGCTCGGAGCGTGACGCGAGCGGTGGGCGTCGACCTCGGAGAGCGACGGATCGGGGTTGCGGTGAGTGATGCCGGCGGAGTGCTGGCTTCGCCTTATGGAGTTGTCGAGCGGAGCGGCGACGCCGCTCTGGACCGGCAGACCCTTGCCGGCATCGTGGCCGAGCTGCACGCCGAGGTGCTCGTCGTCGGGCTGCCGCTGTCGTTGAGCGGCCAAGCAGGGAGAGCTGCCCGCGCCGCCGCCGACGAGGCGGCCGCCCTGGCAGACGTCGTGGGCGTGCCGGTGACGACCTTCGACGAGCGATTGACCACCGTTGAGGCGGCTCGCCGCCGGCGTGAGCGGGACGGCGCTGGCGGGGCGGGGCGACAGGGCGGGCGCACTGGCGACCGGGCCACCAGGCGCGCCGGCGGCGCTTTCTCCGCCGGCGCCCGCCGGACCGGTCGGACCGGCCGGACCGCCGGCGGTCGCTCCCGGGGAGCCGTGATTCGCTCGGGCATCGATGCCGAGGCAGCTGCCGTCATGCTGGGTGCCTGGCTGGAGGCACAAGAGCGATGACCGACGAGATGCCGGTTGTCTCCCCGAGCCTCGGGGGCGCAGGGTGGCCGTCGGCCAACACACGACTGGCAGGAGTCGTCGGTCACCCGGTGAGCCACTCGCTCTCGCCGCGCCTTCATCAGGCTGCCTACCGGGCGCTCGGAGTCGACTGGGCATACCTCGCCTTCGATGTCGCTCCGGGATCGCTCGAGGCGGCCGTCGAGGGTGCCCGGGTGCTCGGCGTCGTCGGTCTCTCGGTGACGATGCCCCACAAGGACCTCGCTGCCCGGCTGGCCACGCGCCGAAGCGCTGTCGTTCGCCGGCTGGGGGCGGCCAACACGCTCACCTTCTCCGGCCGTCAGGTCACCGCCGACAACACCGACGGCGAAGGTTTCATCGCCGACCTGCGTCAGGAGGTGGCATTCGAGCCTGAGGGTCGCTGCTGCGGTGTGATCGGAGCCGGTGGCGCCGCCCGAGCCGTAATCGTGGCGCTCGCCGAGGCCGGCGCCCGCGAGGTGCTGGTCATCAACCGGACACGAGCCCGGGCGTTTCAAGCTGCGATGCTCGTGCCCGGTCGTGGGCGTGTGGCACGACCAGGGGAGCTCGACGCCGCCGATCTCATCGTCAAGGCCACTCCCGCGGGGATGGCGACCGATGGCGGAGGCACCGAGTCGAGCTCTGACGAGGTCGGGGTCGACTCCTCGAGGTTCGGCGCCGGCCAGCTCGTGGTGGACCTGGTCTACGACCCGCCCGTGACGGGCTGGCTGAGGCGGGCGGCGGCCAACGGCGCCCGCATTCACGGTGGGCTTGGCATGCTCGTGCACCAAGCTGCACGCCAGGTCGAACTGTGGACGGGCGCCCGCCCGCCCCTCGCCGAGATGTGGTCGGCCGTCGGTCGGCCCGTCGCCGACCCCCCCTGACCCAGATGTGGTCGGCCGTCGGTCGGACGATCGCCGGTCGGTCCTGACGAGCGCAGGTTCGAGCTGCTCCTGTCCGTCGCCCGGCCGGCCGCTCACCTGGCGAGATGCACCCGGCGGCCCGACGGAGGCTCCGAAACCCCCTATCCTTCGCAGGCGTGGCGACCCTTCTGTCCGGGCATGAATCGGCCGTCGGCAGACGTGCGCGCCACCCGGTCCTCGTTCTGCTCCGCCACGTCGACCTCGCACTGATCGGTAGCGCCGTCGCCCTCGGGTTGATCGGCGTCGTGATGGTGTACTCCGCCTCTCGGGAGGAGTACGGCCACTACTACCTCACGCGGCAGCTCGTATGGGTGGCGCTCGGCATCGTAATCATGTTCGTGGTGATGTTCATCGACTACCGACGGTTCCGACAGGTGGGTTACATCATCTACGGCCTCGTCGTTGCGTCCTTGCTCGGGGTGTTCGTCATCGGCCACTCCGCTGAAGGCGCCGAGCGCTGGTACCAATTCGGTCCGTTGCAGCTGCAGCCGTCAGAGTTCGCCGCCATCGGACTGATCATCGCCCTGGCGACGTACTCGAGCCGACGAAAGGGAGTCCTCGAGTTTCGCGAGATGATCGCCATCCTCGTGCTTGCGGGCGTGCCGATGGTGCTCGTGTACCGGCAACCGGACCTCGGGACCACGATCATCCTTGGTGTCACGCTGACCGCCATGCTCGTCGCCGCCGGCGTACGCGTGCGATACCTGCTGTTGCTGGCGGTGATGGTGGTGGGTGGTTTCTTCCTGGCCATCCATCTCCACCTGCTCAAGCAGTACCAGCTGCAGAGGCTCACGAGCTTCCTTCACCAGGGCCAGGACACCCAGAGCGCGAATTACGACCTCAGCCAGTCCACGGGCGCTATCGCTTCCGGCAGGTTCTGGGGCACAGGGGTGTTCAAAGGGACGGCGACGAACCTCGGCTACGTACCGAACCAGCTGACGGACTTCATCTTCTCGGCTGTCGGCGAGCAGCTGGGTTTCGTGGGCTCGGCCGTCGTCATCGGGCTCTTCGGCATCATCGGCCTGCGGACGCTTCGTGCCGCTCAGACAGCGCGTGACAGCTTCGGGCGCATGGTGTGCGCCGGGGCGCTGGCGTTCCTGGCCTTCTCGGTGTTCGAGAACATCGGAATGACGATCGGGATCACGCCCATCACAGGTATCCCGCTGCCCTTCATCAGCTACGGAGGTTCCGCCTCCTTCGCCTTCTTCGCTACCGTCGGGCTTGTGGCAAACGTGGAGAGGCGCCGGGCGGGCCGTAAATGAGCGACGTGGACGAGGTCTCTCCTCACGTGACCGGACCGGCAGATGACATCGAAGAGGCCGCCACCGGGTCCTTGGTTGCTGACTCTGTCGACCCCATCGACCCTGTCGTGACCGAGCTTGAGCGTACGGAGAGCGAGACCAGCGGGACCCTGAGCACCGAGACCGATACGCCCACGACCGAGCGCGTCAAGACCGACCGGGTCAAGAGAAGGATTCGCAAGAACGAGAACGCCAATAGCAAGAACGCCGAGCTCGAGCGAGCCGCGGGCGAGACGGCCGAGGCCAGCAAAGCCGCCGAGACCGGCAAAGCCGCCGAGACCAGCAAAGCCGCCGAGACCAGCAAAGCCGCCGGCGACGATGTTGCGCCGGACGATAAGAGCGACGGCGCCGGACCTGAGCTCGGCGGCGCTACCGTCACCGAGCTGGTCGAGGGCGCTGCGACAGAGTCTGTTGAGCCCGAGCCTGCCGATCCGGTCGTGACCGAGGACCTGCCCGGCGAAGCCGTGATGGACGAGGTGGACGCCGAGGACTCCGGCGCCGACGATGCCCTCGGGTTCGATCTGCCGCCGGCCATGTCGCAGATGCTCTTCGTTGACGTCGTGCTCGTCCTTCCGTCGACTCATCCGGTCGTCGTCCTCCAGGAGGCGGACTTTCCGTACCGCGAGCTGCGGATTCCTATCGGAGGCCCGGAGGGCATCGCCATCGGGTATGCCAGCCGGCGAGTGCCCACGCCGCGTCCGCTCACGCATGAGCTGATCAGCCGGCTGATGGAGAGTTTCGGCCTCACGCTCGATGTGGTGCGGATCACGGGTTTGCAGGGCGGCATGTTCACTGCCGAGATCACCGTCTCAGGGCCAAACGGCCAGCGCAACCTCGACTGCAGGCCATCGGACGGGATCGCGCTGGCCCTGCGCCAGCAGATCCGCGTGCCGATCATGGCCGACCCCGATGTGCTCGACCGTGCGGCCGGGGCGGCCGCCGGCCAGAACTGACTGACGGAACGAACCGAAGCCCGCCGCGGGTGCCACGACCCGCCCTCTGGTCGCTGGGCGGTGACCTGCGCCGCAAGGCGGCAGAGAGCACCGAGAATTCGCGCACCCACGGATCGTTGGCGGCCGCCGTTGGGCTCCGATCACGACTGTGACCGATGACGCCTTGCCCTCGGCGTGGGCTAAGAGGTATGCTTCCACTAAGTGATTAGTGGAAGGAGGGTTGTGATCGAATTCCAGCTCGACGGGGCGTCCGGCGTCGCCACCTATCTGCAGCTGGTCCAACAGGTCCATCAAGCCCTGCGGCTGGGACTTCTCGAGCCAGGAGACCAGTTGCCGACGGCCCAACAGGTCGTCGCCAAGCTGGCGATCAACCCGAACACGGTGTTGAAGGCCTACCGTGACCTCGAGCGCGAGGGCCTCGCCCGCGCCCGACCCGGCCAGGGGACATTCATCATCGGCTCCCTCCCGCGCACCGACCCGAAGACACAGGCGCGGCTCCTCGCCTCGATCACCGCCTGGCTGCGCTCTGCGCGGGACGCCGGCCTCGGTCCCGACGACATCGAGGCGATCTACCGCAACGCCTTCCGCAACTGCTTCGCCGAGGGAGTGGCATGACTACGGTGCTCGAGGCCGCCGGGCTCGGCAAGCAGTACGGCCGACGCTGGGCGCTACAGGACTGCTCCTTTAAGGTCCCCGAGGGCAAGGTCGTCGGCCTCGTCGGGCCCAACGGTGCCGGCAAGACCACCCTCTTGCACCTGGCAGTGGGGTTGCTCGCGCCCACGGCAGGCACGATCTCGGTCCTCGGCGAACGTGCTGGTGACGATCCGACCCAGCTCGGGCGGGTCGGCTTCGTCGCCCAGGACACGCCCCTCTACGGCGGGCTGTCTGTCGCCAAGCACCTCCGTATGGGCGCCTTCCTCAACCCGAGCTGGGATGACGAGCTGGCACAGAGCCGGATCGAACAGCTCGGTCTCGACCCACGGCAGCGGGCGGGGTCGCTCTCCGGCGGCCAGCGAGCTCAGCTCGCCCTCACCTTGGCGACGGCGAAACGGCCTGAGCTCCTCCTGCTCGACGAGCCGGTGGCCAGTCTGGATCCCCTCGCCAGACGAGAGTTTCTCCAAGGGCTCATGGAAGTCGTCGCCAAGCACGAGGTCAGTGTCGTGCTCTCGTCGCATCTCGTCGCCGACCTCGAGCGGGTCTGTGACTACCTCGTCGTCCTCGTCGCCTCCCATGTGGAGCTCTCGGGAGACGTGAGCGAGTTGCTGGCGTCACACCGCCGCCTGTCCGGGCCTCGCCGGGACCCGGACAGCCTGCCAGAGAGCCAGGAAGTGATCGAGGAGAGTCACACCGACAGGCAAAGCACGCTGCTGGTGCGTACCGACGACCCGATCCTCGACCCGGCCTGGACGGTCCAGCCCGTGACTATGGAAGATCTGGTGCTCGCCTACATGAGTCGGGCGCGCGACGCCGTGCCCCGTCGCCGGCCCAAACTGGGGGTACTTCGATGATCCGTTTCGCCTGGATGCAGTCCCGCACTCAGGCCCTGGTGGCCTTCGGCGGGCTGGTTGTCGTCGCCGTCGTTGTGGCTGTCACCGGTCCGCATCTCGTCCACCTCTACGACACGAGCGTCGCCACGTGTCAGGCGCGCGGTGACTGCCAGACGGCCACAACCGCCTTCCTCAACGAGGACCACACCCTTGGAGTCTGGCTCGGCGTTCTTGTAGTCGCCGTGCCCGGCATTCTGGGGGTCTTCTGGGGAGCCCCGCTCGTCGCCCGCGAGCTCGAGACCGGCTCTTTCCGCCTGGCGTGGACCCAGAGCGTCAGTCGCAAGCGCTGGTTGGCCGTCAAACTCGGCGTCGTCGGCCTGGCAGCCCTCGCCGTCGCCGGGCTCCTCAGCCTCATGGCGACGTGGTGGTCGAGCCCGATCGACCGGGTCAACCTGAACCTCTTCGGAGTGTTCGACCAGCGGGACATCGTGCCCGTCGGCTATGCCGCCTTCGCCTTCGTGCTCGGCGTCGCGGCCGGAGTCGTCATCCGCCGGACGCTGCCGGCGATGGCAACCACCTTGGCTGCCTTCGTAGCGTGCAGGTTGGCCTTCAATCACTGGATACGGCCACACCTCATCGCCCCGGTCGTCCGAAACTTCGCCCTCAGCATCGGGGGCTTCGGGTCGACGAACGGCGGTCCCTTCACGCTGATCCCCAACCCCCCGGGGATTCCGAACGCCTGGATCATCTCAGTCCAGATCCGCGACAGGGCCGGCGGGGGCCTCGCCAACCAATACCTCCAGAAGGTCTGTCCAAACCTCGGGCAACCACCAGCTCCAGGAACCGGAGGCATCCCTGGAGGAGGGGTTGGTGCGCGGGTGGCACCCGGTGGCGCGAACGGTCTGCAGGAATGTGGCGTGAAGCTCAGCGCCATGTTCCACGAAGTGGTGACCTATCAGCCCGCCAACCGGTACTGGACCTTCCAATGGTACGAGCTGGCGATCTACCTCGTGGCTTCCCTCATCCTTGCCGGTGTCTGCATCTGGTGGGTCCGCCGCCGGCTCTCCTGAGGACGGCGCAGCCTGAACCTGGCGGCTCCTCCAAGCAGTGAACTGGTGGTTGCCCACAACGACCGCCGGAAACATCCAAGCGGCGAATCGTGTGCCCAAGCTGATCAAAGTGGGGGGCCGGCAGGTCACCCCAGGCACACAGAAACCCGGCGGCGCCGCCGACCGACCGCCGGAAACATCCAAGCGGCGAATCGTGTGCCCAAGCTGATCAAAGTGGGGCCGGCAGGCCACCCCAGGCACACAGAACCCGGCGAACCGCCGCCGACCGACCGGCTGGCCGGCCCACCAGCCGGCCGGACGAGCGAGGGCGGCGCACGACAGCTCGCTGGCGGTCGAGCTAGTGGGCGGCTGCAGCCGCCCGCCGACTCTCCGCTCGCCGACTCTCGGCCCGTCGGGCCGTGACAGCACGCATACCGCGAGGTATGGGTACCGGCGGTTCGGCGCCTTCGTTCGAGATGCGCATGAGCAATGCCACAAGCACGTAGTTCGCCACGAGCGACGAACCACCGTAGGAAACGAAGGGCAGCGTGACGCCGGTGAGCGGGAGCAGACGGGTCACACCAGCCATGATCAGGAAAGCCTGAAACCCGAGCGTGACCGTAAGGCCGAGGGCGACCAGCTTCGAGAACTCCGAGGGCGCCCGCAGTGAGGCCCGCAAGCCGGACCCGACAACCAGCACGAAACCCGCGATGATGGCGCCCGCACCGATCAACCCGAGCTCCTCGCCGACGGCGGCGAAGATGAAGTCGCTCTGGGCGACCGGGATCGCCTGCGGCGTCCCGAGCCCCAGCCCGGTCCCGGTGACGCCGCCCTGGGCGAGCCCGAGCTCGCCGAGGACCGGCTGGTAGCCGCTCTGGTTGGCTCCGGGCGGGAGGTACCGCCAGGGATCGAGCCAGATGTCGATCCGCTCATGCACCTGGCTGAGGAGGGCGGCGGCGAAGTACGTCCCCACCACGAAAGCGATGATGCCGAGCACCAGGTAGGTCCAGCGGCCTGTCGTAACCCACAACATCGCCAGGAAGAGGATGAAGAGCAGCAGCGAGAAACCGATGTCCTTCTCGAGCAGGATGACGGCGATCGATCCCGCCCAGGCGAAGGCGATGGGTCCGAACGGTCGCAGATCCGGCAGTAGGTGGTTCCCGACTCGGTTGGTCGACATCGACAGGAGCTCGCGCTTCTCGACGAAGTAAGAGGCGAAGAAGATGACGAGCAACAGCTTGGAGACCTCGATCGGCTGGAAGGTCACCGGCCCCAGCTTCACCCACAGCTTGACGCCGTCGATGTTCTCGGCACTGTCCCCCAGATGCGGTACGAGGGGCATCACGAGGAGGAAGATGGCGAGGAGCAGCAGGAGGTATCGGTACCGCTCCAGATCCCGAGATCGCCGGATCACGAGAAGCGTGGCCGTGTAGCCGGCGATCCCGAGCAAGGACCACACCGCCTGGAACCCTGCCAGGTGTGCCGGGCTCTCGTACGGAGCCAGCCGCATGATCATGACGAAACCCAAGCCGTTCAGCACGAGCACGACCGGCAAGAGCACGGGATCAGCTTCGGGGACGAGCCACCGGTTGACGAGGTTGGTGAGTACGGCGACACCGAGCAGGATGGCGACGAAGACGGCGAATCGTGCCGGGAGTCGGTTGTAGACGCCGAGGGTCGCGAGGACGTAGGCGAAGCTCACCACGATCATGCCGACGAGCAACAGCCCGAGCTCGCTTCGGCGCCTCGGCTTCGACTTCGACGTCGTCGCCAGTGCGGCCACGGCTTGAGGGTAGCGTCTCAGTCGTGGACATCGACGTCATCACCCACGATGCAATCGCCCCGACGAGCGCAGGGTCCGGCGACGTCGAACGGATTTCCCTCGACAGCCCCAAGCGGTTCCTCAACCGGGAGCTCTCCCACCTCGATTTCGCCGAACACCTCGTCGACCTTGCCGAGGACGACGACCAGCCACTGCTCGAGCGTGTGAAGTTCATCGCCATCTGGTCTGGCGGGCTCGACGAGTTCTTCCAGGTCCGCGTCGCAGGCCTGAAGGACCAGATCGCCGCCGGTGTCAACAAGCGCTCGCCGGACGGCATGACACCGGCCGAGCAGCTCGAAGCGATCGCGGGACAGTGCCGCGCTCAGACCGCCCGGATCGACGACATCTACTGTCAGCAGATCGTGCCGGAGCTGGCCAAGGCCGGCGTCGAGATCTGCACCTGGGAGACGATCAACGAGGCCGAGCGGGTCGAGCTGCTGACGGCCTTCGAGCGCGACATCTTCCCGGTGCTGACTCCGCTTGCCGTCGATCCGGGGCACCCGTTCCCGTACATCTCCAACCTGTCGCTGAACCTCGGCGTGATCGTGACCGACGGCAGCGACGGGGAGCAGCGCTTCGCCCGGGTGAAGGTGCCGCCGCTGCTGTCGCGTTTCGTGAGGGTGGGGAAGGGGTTGCGCTTCGTGCCTCTCGAGCACGTGATCGCCGCCAACCTCGACCACCTCTTCCCTGAGATGACCTTCGGAGGGCGCTACGTCTTCCGGGTGACGCGCAACGCTGACTTGGCGCTCGAGGAAGACGAGGCGGACGACCTCCTCGCCGCCGTCGAGCTCGAGCTGCGCCGGCGCCGCTTCGGCCGCGCGGTCCGCCTCGAGATCGAGGCGGCTATGCCGACCGAGATCCGGGAGCTGCTTGTGACCGAGCTCGAGCTCACGTCGGGCGACGTGTACGAGTCGTCGGCGCCTGTGGACCTGAGCCAGCTCTGGGCTATTCACGCCATCGACCGCCCCGACCTGCACGACGCACCCTGGGTACCGCGGACTCCGCCGCGGTTGGCGACGGCCGCCGACGAATCCGTCGACCTGTTCGCCGTCCTGCGGGAGCGGGACGTGCTCGTCCACCACCCCTACGACTCGTTCACGACGTCGGTCGAGGCCTTCATCAGCCAGGCAGCAGACGACCCGGCCGTCTATGCCATCAAGCAGACGCTGTACCGTACCTCGGAGGACACCAACATCATCGCCGCCCTCGTTCGGGCAGCCGAACGGGGCAAACAGGTTGCGGCCCTCGTCGAGGTGAAGGCGCGTTTCGACGAGCGGGCGAACATCTACTGGGCACGCCAGCTCGAGCAGGCCGGGGTGCACGTCGTCTACGGCCTCGTCGGTCTGAAGACGCACTCCAAGACCTGCCTCGTCGTGAGGCGCGAAGAGGACGGCTTGCGCCGTTACTGCCACATCGGAACCGGCAACTACAACTCCGACACGGCTGGTGTGTACGAGGACCTCGGCCTCCTCACTGCGGATGCCGACTTCGGGGAGGACCTGACGAACCTGTTCAACTACCTGACGGGTTTCGGGCGGCAACCTGCCTTCCGACGGATCGTGGCGTCACCGCACGGCGTGCGCGCCTGGTGCCTGAGCGAGATCGAGAGAGAGGCCGCCGCCGGTGAGGCAGGCCTCATCACCATCAAGGTCAACGGCCTCACCGACCCGCAGCTCATCGATGCGCTCTACCGCGCCTCGGAGGCGGGTACCAAGATCGATCTCGTCGTCCGCGGCCTCTGCGGCTTGCGCCCCGGGGTCCCCGGGCTGTCCGAGAACATCACCGTGCGGTCGATCGTCGGCCGGTTCCTCGAGCACTCGCGCATCTACCGCTTCGGCCGGCCGAGCTCCGAGAGCGGTGTCGGGCCCTCCGGCCGACGTGGTGGCGCCGGCGACGGGAGGCGATCTAGCGCCGGCGGCGACGAAGCCCGTTACTTCATCGGCTCGGCCGACCTGATGGAGCGCAACCTCGACCGTCGTGTCGAGGTGCTCGCACCTGTCATCGACCCGGAACTGCGTAGCAGGTTGGACGAGACGCTCGAGCTCAACCTCACCGACGACGTCTCCACCTGGGCGCTCGGTCCCACCGGCAAGTGGCACCGCGTTCCCCGCGTCCGGGGTATCAGCACGCAGAAACGACTTCAGGAGCTGGCCGTGGGGCGCTCCCGCAAGCGCCGCAGCTCCGAGATGCACGGCTAGGCACGGGGCGGCACGGTGCGGATCGCCGCTCTCGACCTCGGCACCAACTCGTTCCACCTTCTCGTCGTCGCCACCCGGCCCGATGGCAGCTTCGTGCCCCTCGTGCGTGAGAAAGAGATGCTCCGCCTCGGTGACGTCGTCGCCCTGAACGGGGTGATCACCGACGAGGCGCTCGCGGCCGCCATCGAGGTCGTGCGGCGCTTCCGCGCCATCGCCGAGTCGAACGGCGCCGACGAGCTCCTCGCCTACGGCACGGCCGCCTTGCGGGAGGCGACCAACGGTGCCGCCGCCGTCGAGGCCCTCGAGCAAGCAACAGGCGTGCGCGTAAAGGTGATCAACGGCATCAAGGAAGCCCAGCTCATCTTCGAAGCCGTGCGCGCCAGCGTGCTCATCGACCCCGGCCCGGCGCTGTGCGCCGACCTCGGCGGCGGGAGCCTGGAGCTGTCCGTCGGGGACCGCGCCGGCTTGCTGTACGCCACCAGCCTCCACCTGGGCGTCGGGCGGCTCACTGCCGAGCTCGTCCGCTCGGACCCACCCACCGGCAAGGATCGGGGGCGGCTGCGGCGCCGGGTCGAGGAGGACCTGGCCGCCGTCCTGCCCGAGCTCATCGACGAAGGCCCGCAACAGCTGATCGGATCGTCGGGGACGCTGTGCGCCATCGTGCGGGCATCGGTGGCGCTGCGGGACGGCATCGTGCCTCCGGTGCTCAACCAGCTGAGCGTGTCCGCCAAGGAGGTCGCTGACTTCGCCGACCTCGTCTTCTCGCTCGACTCGGCCGACCGGGCGCGCCTGCCCGGCATCGATGCCCACCGTGCCGAGCTGCTGCCGGCAGGTGTCACGGTGGCGGAAGTCTTGATGGAGGAGACGGGTTTCCTGGAGCTGACGGCGAGCGAGTGGGCGCTGCGAGAGGGGATGGTGCTCTCGGCCATCGGCAAGCATGACCGTGCCGATCTGGGTGGCGACCCGAGGGCGATCCGCCGGGCCTCGGTGCTGTCGCTCTGCCGGCGGTCGAACTGGCGCGAAGCGCATAGCGAGATCGTCTCCCGGCTGGCCGGCGAGCTGTTCGACGCCACCGCCAGCCTGCACCGCCTGGGCCCGCACGATCGCGAGCTGCTCGAGCTGGCCGCCCTCCTGCACGACATCGGCGAGCACGTCAGCCGCGACGGTCACGGGCGCCATACCGCCTACCTGGTCGAGAACGGCGGATTGCGTGGGTTCTCCCCCGACGAGATCCTCATGCTCTCGTGCCTCGGGCGCTATCACACGCGGGGCCGGCCACGCGAGTCCTTCAACGCCTGGGTGTCGCTCTCCTCGGCCGACAAGGCGAGGTGCCTCTCGCTGCTGTCGCTCCTGCGGATCGCCGACGGTTTCGACGTGTCACATGCGTCTCTCGTCTTCGACATCGATGCCGAGGTCCGTGCGGACTCCGTGCAGCTCGTGGCTCGCTGCCGGGGAGACGCCGAGCTCGAGCAGTGGATGTTCCAACGTAAGAAGGGGCTCTTCGAGGAGCTCTTCGGGCGGACGCTCACTCTTCGATGCGTCTCCGCCGGCCACGACGAATTCGAGCCCTTGGCGGCCGGCAGCACCGGCCTCGGATGATCCTCGAGCGTTTTCGGCTCGACGGACGCGCCGCCATCGTGACGGGCGCCGGGCGCGGCTTGGGAGCCGCCACCGCCCTGGCGCTCGCCGAGGCGGGCGCCGACGTCGTGATCGCCGCCAGGACAGCCGGTGAGCTCGAGGAGGTGGCCGAGCAGGTGCGGGCCTTCGGCCGTCACGCCGAGGTGGTGACGGCCGATCTGTCTGACCTCGACGCTGTCGGCGAGTTGGCGGGCGTCGCCGCCCTGCGGTTCGGGCGCGTGGACATCGTCGTGAACAACGTCGGCGGCTGGATGCCGAGGGCGTGGCTCGAGACGTCGCCGGGCAACCTCGAACGGGCGTTTCACTTCAACGTCGCCACCGCCCATGCGCTCACACGTGCCGCTGCGCCCATGATGTTGCAGTCGGGCGGGGGCGCCGTCGTGAGCATCTCCTCGGCGATGGGCCGCTTGGCGAACCGTGGTTACGTCGCCTACGGCACGGCGAAGGCGGCCCTCGCCCACTGGACCCGTTTGACCGCCCGCGACCTGGCACCCCGCATCCGCGTGAACGCCGTCGCCGTCGGGTCGGCCGCGACCTCCGCCCTCGACATCGTCGTGCAGGACGACGCCCTCCGGCAGGCGATCGAGGTGGCGACGCCACTGCGTCGCATCGGTGACGCGAGCGAGATCGCCGCCGCCGTGCTCTTTCTCGCCTCGCCGGCGGCGTCGTTCATCACCGGGAAGATCCTCGAGGTCGACGGCGGTGCAGAGCAGGGGACGCTCGATCTCGGGTTTCCCGATCTCTAGTCCGATGTGGTCAGAAGACCGCGCGAAGCCACCCTTAAGCTGGGCCTCGGAGGACGGCGTCGGGTCACTCGAACGCCGTGACCTGAGCCGTCGGAATCGGGGGGAGATGGCCAAGTTCGGCGATGGAGGCGAGCTCGTCAACTGCAGCTTCTGTGGCAAATCGCACAAACAGGTCAAGAAGCTCATCGCCGGCCCTGGCGTCTACATCTGCGACGAGTGCACCGAGCTGTGCAGCGGCATCCTTGCGGGCGAAGCCGCAACGAGTTCCTCGCCGTCGCCTTGGCGATTGCGGACCGCGGAATGGGCGCAGCAGGACGCATCCGAGCCCTTGGTGGGCCAAGATCCGCCGGGACAGACGGAACCCGGCCGCGATCATCGGTCAATCGGTGAAGTTCGAGCGCTTCTGCGTGACGAGTTCCCGGACGTCACGATCTCGAAGCTTCGCTTTCTCGAGAGCCGAGGTCTATCGGTTCCCACCCGCACGCCATCGGGATACCGGACGTTCTCCGACGGCGACATCGATCGGATCAGAAGGGTTCTCCGCCAGCAGATGCAGGAATCCCTACCCCCCCGAGTCATCAAAGCCCGCTTACGCCAGCAGCAAGGCCCTCTTGAAAGGATGGTCGGCGAGGTTTGGTCCGCCGAGGTGGTGCGCGCTGGGAGAGGACCCAGGGTGTAAGCCAAGGCCCACGAACGGCTGGTGGAGCTGGCGGCGGCACACGGCGCCGAACTCGACGATGGTGAGTTCACCGTCATGTCGGTCACGACCGAGGAGGGTCCCGGGCTCCGCTTTGTCGTCCGGCATCTCGAACACGGCTCCACCCTGGGCTCGGGCGACCTGTGAGATTCCGAACGGCGATGAGACGCCGGGTTGAGGCGGGGACGGCGAGGCGGGGGCTAGGACGGTGAGACGCCGCCCGGGGCACCGTCCTCAGCGCCCGGGGCGCTCGCGTGCAGCTCCTGACGAAGGAAGAGGCGCAGCCCGGGACCGCCGTCGGTATCGACCGAGCTGACGTCGAGGCGGCCGGCGTCGAGTTCGACGCCGAGCTCCGCAACCAGGTTCGCCAGCCGCCCATGGGCCTCTGCGAAGACCTCCGGCCCTCGTCCCCGGCGGACGACCTCGACCGTCACCACGTCCCCGATGGTGACAAGCTGGAACGGCAGCCGGCCCGTGCGGCCCACCCTCATCCCCGGGTGAGACTGCGGATCGCGCCCCTGGTAGCCCCCGAGCTGCTCGATGACCGCTTGGCGGACCTTGACAAGGTCGGCGCCGAGGCGGATGAGCACCTGCGCAGCGACTCCCTGGCCCTCCCGAACGAGCCCGAGCAAGATGTGCTCGGTGCCGATGTAGTTGTGACCGAGCTGTAGCGCCTCCCGCAGTGCCAGCTCGAGCACCTTCTTCGCCCGCGGCGTGAAGGGTGGGGAGCCGGTCGGAACGCTGCCTGCCTGCCCGATGGTCTCCTCGACCTCCCGACGCACCGCTTCGAGCGAGATCTCGAGTGACTCGAGCGCCTTGGCTGCGAGACCCTCGCCCTCGGCGATGAGACCGAGGAGCAGGTGCTCGGTACCGATGAAGCTGTGGTTGAGGAGGCGCGCCTCCTCTTGCGCGAGAACGAGGACTCTTCTCGCTCTATCGGTGAAGCGCTCGAACACGGCCTGAGTCTCGCGCGCCGCAGAGCGGTCGCTCTCTGCCCGGACAGGCTTCCGACGAGACATCCTTGTCAGGTATGGTGACGGCACGGCGCCGAGGTTGCGCGCCACGACGCTTCGTACGGAGGTCTGATGCTCGACTACGCCATCACCGGGGGCACTGTCGTGGATGGCACCGGAGCGCCGGGCTTTCTAGGCGACGTGGGAATCAGAGATGGGCGGATCGCCGAGATCGTGGCGGCCGGTGCGGCCGGCGGAGGTTCCCTCGGCGAGCCCGCAGCCAGCACCTTCGACGCCGAGGGTCTCATGGTGGCACCCGGCATCGTGGACGTTCATACCCACTACGACGCCCAGCTCTACTGGGATCCGTATGCCACGCCGTCGAACCTGCACGGAGTCACCACGGTCTTCGGCGGGAACTGCGGTTTCACCTTGGCACCGTTACGCGCCGAGGACGGCGACTACATCCGGCGGATGATGGCCCGCGTCGAGGGTATGGCCATCCCCGCACTCGAGGCCGGCGCACCATGGGACTGGGAGTCCTTCGGCGAGTACCTCGACGGCCTGGAGGGTCGGGTGGGGGTGAACGCCGGGTTTCTTGTCGGGCACTGCGCCCTGCGGCGATACGTGATGGGGCCCGACGCCGTCGAACGGGAGGCGACCGAGCACGAAGTGGCCGAGATGGTGGAGGTCCTGCACGAGTCGATCACCGCCGGCGGGCTCGGGCTCTCCACGACACGGTCGTCGACCCACATGGACGGCGACGAGCGTCCCGTCGCCAGCCGGTTGGCGTCGGAGGACGAACTGGTCGCGCTGTGCACCGCCGTGGGCGCGCACGACGGCACGACGCTGGAGGGGATCGTGGAGGGGTGCCTGCGCGGCTTCAGCGACGAGGAGGCGAACCTGCTCGCCCGCGTGAGCGCGGCCGCCAACCGGCCCATCAACTGGAACGTCCTCACGGTGACGGGACGCCATCGGGACAAGGCGTTGCACCAGCTGCTGCCGTCGCGGCGGGCGAGGGAGGTGGGGGGCCGGGTGATCGCCCTCATGATGCCCGTGCACGCCGAGATGAACATGAGCCTGGGGACCTTCTGCGCCCTCTGGCTCATCCCGGGGTGGTCAGCCACGCTCTCGCTTCCCTTCGAGAAGAAGGCGGCTGCGCTTCGCGACCCGGCCAGACGCGAGGAGATGCTCGGCAAAGCCAAGGGCACGCCCTTCTCCCGCCTCACGCACTTCGCCACCTACCACATCGGCGACACCGGCAACCCGGCGAACGCCGATCTCGAGGGGCGCATGGTGGGCGACATCGCTCGCGAGCGGGGACAGGACCCTTTCGAGTGCCTGTGCGAGATCGCCATCGCCGATGAGTTCCGCACGGTACTTTGGCCGACACCTGGCGACGACGGCGACGACGACTGGGCCTTACGCCGCGAACTGTGGGACGACCCCGACGTCATGCTCGGGGGCTCGGACGCCGGCGCTCACCTCGATCGCATGATGGGATCGTCCTACCCGACCCGCTTCCTCGCCGACTGCCTGCGGGGTCGCCAGCTTGTGCCCCTCGAGCGGGCGGTGCAGATGATGACCGATATCCCTGCTCAGCTGTACGGCCTGCGTGAGCGCGGACGGCTCGAGCCCGGCTGCCACGCCGACGTGTTCGTTTTCGACCCCGAGACGGTCAGCTCCGGACCAGCGAGGCGAGTCTGGGATCTTCCGGGAAACTCCCTCCGGTTGACAGCGAGCTCGACGGGCGTCCGGCAGGTGCTCGTGAACGGCGTCGTCACCGTGGCCGACGGGGAGTCCACCGGGGCGTTGCCCGGCACCGTGTTGCGGTCGGGACGCGACACCCAGACGTTCGCCGCCCGCTAGCAGAGGAGTTCTGCGATGGCCGATTTGAGCGACATTCCCCGCATCATCTCCGTCGACGACCATGTCGTCGAACCGCCCGACCTGTGGCAGTCACGCCTGCCGGCGAAGTACCTCGACCGCGCCCCCGCGTGCTCCGCCTGAAGGGACGCCTCGGGGGTGGTGGCACGGGTGGCCGCTCCGTCGGCTTCACGGTGACGGAGGACGGCCAGTGGTGCGACGTCTGGCACTACGACGATCTCGTCACGCCGTTCCTGATGCTGTCGGCGGCGGTGGGTTTCGAGGAGGTCGGGTTCAACCTGACGACCTTCGACGAAATCCGCCCCGGCGCCTGGAAGCAGGCGGAACGCCTCGCCGACATGGATGCCAACCACGTCGACGCCGCCGTCTGCTTCCCGAACACGATCCCGCGCTTTTGCGGGCAAGCGTTCTACGAGCGGGAGGACAAGGAGCTCGCCGGCCTGTGCGTGCAGGCCTACAACGACTGGATGATCGACGAGTGGTGCGCCGGGGCGGCCGCCGGCAAGCTCATCCCGCTCACGATGGTGCAGCTGTGGGATCCGCAGCTGGCGGCTGCCGAGATCCGGCGATGCGCCGGCAAGGGCAGCCACGCCATCACGTTTCCGGAGAACCCGTTCCCGCTCGGCCTGCCCTCGATCCACGACAAGTCCCGCCACTGGGACCCGGTCTACCGGGCGTGCGAAGAAACCGACACCGTCTTGTGCATGCACATCGGCTCCTCCTCCCGCATGCCGTCGACGTCGCCAGACGCACCCTTCATCGTCTCGTCGGTTCTGACGTTCCAGAACGCCATGGGCTCGATGGTCGACTACCTGTTCTCAGGCATCCTCACGCGCTTTCCTCGGCTCACCATCGCCTACGCCGAGGGACAGGTCGGGTGGATGCCCTACATCCTCGAGCGGGCGGACAAGCTCTGGGAGGAGAGGTCTGACAATTCCTTCGGGACGGCACTCCCGAACCCACCTTCGTCGTATGTGGCAGGGCGCATCTATGGCTGCCTCTTCGACGACGAGACCGGGTTGAAGAACCGCGACGTGGTCGGCATGTCGCAAATCTGCTTCGAGACGGACTACCCGCACGCCGACTCGACCTTCCCCGAGTCGAAGGCCGTGCTGGCGAAGATCGCTACTGACGCTGGGTTGTCCGGCGACGAGCTGTACGCCCTCGCCCGCGGCAATGCCATCAGGGCCTTCGGTCTCGAACGGTTCGGCATCACCGAGTGAGCAGGTGACGACGAGCGACCGGCGACCGCCGCAGCCGGACGCCGCCGGCCGGCACGATGACGTCGTCGAGAGAGGCGGGGCGGACTCGATCGAGGACGTCTTCTCGGCAGTGGAGGCGTCGGTGGCCCTCGTCGAAGTTGACGTCGGCGGGGGCAGAGCCTGGCAGGGGGCGAACGTCCTCTTGCCGGGGTACCGCCGTCTCTTCGGCGGCCAGCTGCTGGCGCAGGCGATCGCGGCGGCCACTGTGTCGGGTGGCGCTGCCGGCAAGGTCGCGCGCTCTTTGCACCTGGTGTTCATCGCCGAAGGCCGCACCGACTCGCCCGTCTCGTGGTCCGTAGAGGCTGTGCACGACGGGCGGACGTTCGCGACTCGCGCCGTCGTCGCCCGCCAGGGGGAGCGGGTGATCGCCACCGGCGTCGTCTCCCTGCACGCCCCGGACACGGGCGACCATGTGCTCGAGCACTCCATCGCGCCCGTCGCCGTACCCATGGCGGCCGAGGTCGCCGCGGCCGCTCAGCTTGGTGCCATGGCCTTCGAAACCCGCCCCGTTCTCTCTCCCGCAGTCTTCTCCCGAGGCGTCGGGTCCGAGCCGAGGCCGTTCTGGGTGGGTGAAAGGGACGTATTTGGGCCAAATCACCACCCAGAACGACCGATGGAGCCTGCCGCAGCCGCCGAGGTCACCTCCGGGGCGCTCGACGGGCTCGCCGTCGGACCACCCGAGCTGGCGGCCTGGATGCGTGCGCCCCGGTCGCCGCGCCGCGGCACCGACCAGCTTGTTCATCAGGAGCTCCTCGCCTACGCATCCGACCTGACGATGATGGTGGCGGCCATGCGACCGCACGAAGGCATCGGGTTCGGCTCGCCCCTCGTGCAGGCGTCGGCCGTCACGAGCCATACGATCTCCTTCCACCGTCCGCTGAGGGTGGACGAGTGGCTGCTCTTCGCGCAGGAGTCGCCGACCGCTGCCGGCGGTCGCGCCTACATCCGGGGCGATTGGTTCGACGACACGGGCAGGGTCGTCGCATCCTGCGCACAGGAGGTTCTCATCCGGGTCGCAGGGCCAGACGGCTGATGGGCGACTGGCCCCTCACCGTCGCCGCCAGGTCTTCGCGCACGCACGGGCGGCGAACACTCGCCAGGCTGCTCGAGGCCGCCGAGTCGGAGTTGGGCGCTCACGGGTATCACGGCGCTCGCATGGCCCGCATCGCCAAGGCGGCCGGTGTCGCCCACGGCACGCTCTACGTCTACTTCAAGGACAAAGACGATCTCCTCGCCGCTCTCCAGCTCGATGTCGACGCCGAGCTGCGGGCGGCCTTGCTGGCGATGCCGGACCTGAGCCACAGCGCGGCGGGCGCAACGGAGCTGCAGCGATGGTCCGAGTCGGTGTGCCGAGTCTGCCAGCGCCACGGCGCCGTCCTGCAGGCGCTCGCCGAGGCGCTCAACGAGGACGAGCACAGCCCTGCTGGTCGCGCAGCCCTGCGGAGCATGCGGGTGACGACCGGGCACATGGCCGATCGCCTCCGGGCAGCCTGCGGCGAGTCGCCCGAGTTCGACCCCGAGATCGCCGCCCTCTGCCTGTTCGCACTCGTCGAAGGAGGCAACCGAGCGGTCTTCCGGGGCGAGCTCGAGGCCACCGAGGCGGAGCTGGCGAGGGAGATCGCTCGTTTCGTGCAGCAGGTCGCCCGACGGGTCTGAGGCCGCCCGATCCGCCCCGGGCTCGGCGGCGTGCCAGGCTGTCTCCCGATGGCCGCCAGACCCGATCAGTTGCTCCGCCAGAGCCTCGACGGCCGTGTGCACGCCAGGCTCGGCCACCGTCGACGCACCCTGCAGGTCTACAGGGAGCCGGCCGGGGATCCAGGCTGGTTCGGGCCCGAATCGATCACGTGGAAGGTGCACGCCCGCCTCGGCCCCATGCTCGTCGGCGGCATCTCGGCCCTCATGCTGCAGACGCTCCACCCGCTCGTCGTCCAGGGCGTCGCCGACCACTCGAACTACCGGGAAGACCCGCTGGGTCGGTTGCAGCGGACGGCTGACTTCATCGCCCTCACGACGTATGGCTCAGGCGCCCTGGCGGCACGGGCGGCCCAGGAGGTACGGACGATCCACGGCCGAGTGAGGGGCACGACGGCGAACGGGCAGGCCTACCGCGCCACCGACCCGGCGTTGTTGACGTACGTGCACGTGACGGAGGTGTGGAGTTTCCTGCGGGCCTACCAGCGCTACTCGCAACACCCGCTGTTGGCGAGCGAGAAGAACCAATACCTGTCAGAGGTGTCGATCGTCGCTCGCCGCCTCGGCGCCGTCTCGGTGCCCGAGAGCGTGGACGAGGTGCGGGCGTACCTGCGCGAGCTTCGGCCGCAGCTCGGGCGAGGCCCGGAGGCGGAGAGGATCGTGCGCTTCCTCGTGCTGCCGCCGGCGGGAGCCTCCGTCTTGGAGCGGGCTGCCCATCGGACCATCGTCGAGGCCGGCATTGACCTTCTGCCGTCCTTCGCCCGCCGGGAGCTCGGCTTCCTGCGGCCCGTCGGCCTCCGCCTGATGGCCGTGCGGCCGGCCGCGACGGTCCTCAGTCAGGCCCTGCATTGGTCGGTCGGCGAGGCGCCCATGCTGCGGGAGGCGAGCGAGCGTGCCCGCAAAGAGGTGCCTACGAGCTGAGGGGGCGCCTCAGGCGCCGAAGAGGTGGAACACCCGGTCGAGCGACCACGCCTGGTTGGCCTGGGCGAAGATGCAGACGATCGAGATGAGCGCCATCATCGAGTTCTGGCCCTGCTCAGCCCAGTCGTTGATCATGAGCACGAAGTACAAGATGTTGAGCAGCAGGCCGCCGGCTAGGGCGATGGGCGTGAGCAAGCCGAGTGTCACGCCGAGGCCGATGGCGAGCTCGGAGAACACCACGATGTAGGCCATCGCCTTCGGGTGGGGCGCTACGACCCTCGAGAACCCGGTCTTCACAAAGCCCCATTTGTGCTTGTCCGCCACCGACTTCGCCCAGGCGATACCGGAACCTCGCTGCAACCACGCCTTCTTGTCCTTGTGCCGGAAGCTCTCGAGCCACCACAGCCCGAGCCCGATGCGCAGGATCGCCAGCCACTGCGGGGCGCACAGCCCGAGCGAGCGCGTCGGGAACACCTCGGCGAGGAGCGACTGCGTCATCGGGCGACCTCCGCCAGCAGCACGTCGGGCGAGCCGAGCGTGACCGACCATTCGAGCGCCCGCTTCACGTACAGGTGCGCTGCGCACTCCTCCGTGAAACCCATGCCCCCGTGGTTCTGCACGTTGTCGTGAGCCGACACGACGGCGTATTCCGAGGCGAGCGCTTTCGCCGAGGCGGCCAGGCGGTGGGCCTCGGGCGCCTGCGCGTCGAGGGAGAGTGCCGCCAGCCACAAGAGCGAGCCGGCCGCCTCCGCGCGCACGGCCATGTCGGCGCAGCGGTGCTTGACGGCTTGAAAGGCACCGATCGGTTTGCCGAACTGCTCGCGCGAGAGCGCATAGGTGACGGACATGTCCCGCACCGCCTCGAGGACGCCGACAAGGAGGGCGGCAGCAAGCAAGCGACCTCGGGAGGCGACGCGGGCGGCCCGCTCGCCGGCTGGGAGGGCGACTTCGGTGGCGACGCCCTCCAGGTCCGCCAGGGCGACCGCCACGGAGGGATCGGGTGCCGGCAGTGCCCGGGCGACAGCTCGCACCGGCGCAGCCGGCGCGAGGGCGACACCGTCGGGCGCCAGGCAGGTGACGTAGTCGGCGCCGTCGGCCTCGAGCACCCGGAAGCGCCCCCGCAGGCAGGCTTGGCCGGCGACGGCGGCCGAGGCGTCGTGCCAGGGTTCTGCCAGGCCGGCTGTCGTTTCGCCCGCCATGAGCGAACCGGCGAGATCGTCCCGCCCGCCGGCAAGGGCGACCGCGATCCCGAGGGAGGTGCCCAGCAGCGGGCCCGACGCCAAGGCGCGCCCGAGCTCGCGGAACAGCAGCGCCTGGTCGGCGGTGGATCCGGCAGACCCTCCTCGGGCGGTTGGCACGCCGATGGCGAACCAGCCGAGCCCTGCCATCTGCGCCCAGCGGGCCTCGAGGCCCGCCTCACGAGCGGCCGCCGGCGGGCCGTCCACGGGCGCGCCGGCCGCCAGCAGTCGGGCGGCCGCGGCCACCAGCTCCTCCTGCTCCGGCGTCGGGAGGAGGTTCATCGGGGGAGCCCGAGGACGCGCTCGCCGATGATGTTGCGCTGGATGTCCTTCGAGCCGGCGGCGATCGTCGCCTGCAAGCTCCAGAGGTACTCCTGCGCCCAGCTACGCCGGCGAGCGGGCGCGTCCACGACGCCGGCACTGTCGGGGCCGACGATGTCGAGGGCGAGCTTGGCGACGCGCTGTTCCAGCTCGCCGAAGAGAACACGGATCATTGAAGCCTCCGGTCCTGGCTGCGACTGGGTGGACGAGCGTGACACGGCCGCCAGCGTCATGGCTCTCAGGGCCGCCACCTCCGATCGCGCCCGACCGAGCCGGCGGGCGATCTCGTCGTCCAGAATGGCCGGCCGCCGGCCGTCCGGCCCGACGACGTGGCGGGCGACCTCGATCAGTTCGGTGACCGTCTGGTCGAGGCTCACCTGCTCGGCCATAAAGGCCGTGCCCCGCTCGAACGACAGTGTCGACATGGCGACGGACCAACCGTCGTTGAGGTCACCGACGACATTGGCGAGGGGGACGCGCACCTCGTCGTAGAAGACCTCGCAGAATTCGGACACGCCGACGAGCGTGCGGATCGGGCGGACCTCGATCCCAGGAGAGCGCATGTCACAGATGACCCAGGTGATGCCCCGATGACGCGGCGCGTGCGGGTCGGTGCGGACGAGCAGCTCCTGGTAGGTGGCCACATCGGCGTAGCTCGTCCAGATCTTCTGCCCGTTGACGACGAGGTGGTCGCCGTCGACCGTGCCCCGTGTCCGCAGGCCGGCCAGGTCGGAGCCCGCCGCCGGCTCCGAGAAGCCCTGGCACCACGTCAGCTCACCTTTCAGTATCGGAGGGAGGTGCTCCGCCTTCTGGGCGGCTGAGCCCCGCAGGATCAGGGTCGGGCCGGCGTGCCGCAAGCCGACAAAGCACGCCCGCGGCTGCGGCGCCCCCGCCAAGGCGTACTCCTCGTACCAGATGAGCTGCTCGGCGAGCGACAGACCGAGCCCTCCGTACTCGACCGGCCAGGACACACCTGCCCAGCCGGCCTCGAACTGCAGCCGCTGCCAGGCGAGCTCGAACTCCTGGGCGCCTCGGGGGTCCTCGGGTGGATCCTCCCGCGGTGCGTGCTCTGCCAGCCACGTGCGTGCTCGCTCACGAAAGTCTCGCTCGGCGGGGGACACGTCCAGGTTCATGGGCGAGACACATCTATCAGGTATGGTGCCGACGGGCAAAGAGCAGGCGGGCACGGCAGGCGGGCGACGAGGAGGTTGCGCGTGGGGGAGTACCGATGGCTCACGTGGGAGCCGCTCGACGAGGGCACGATTGTCCGGATCCTCCTCAATCGGCCGGAGACGCGCAACGCCCAGAGCCGAGGGATGCTCGTCGAGCTCGGCGAGGCGTTCCGGGAAGCCGAAACCGACGACAAAGTACGCGTCGTCATCCTGGGCGGCGCCGGGAAGATGTTCTCCTCCGGCCACGACATGGGCTCCAAGGAGGCCATGGAGGAGTACAACGGACCGAACCGGCACCCGACGGCGATGGGCGACGGCGCCACGCGCGAGGGCCTGGAGCGCCGCATGCTGCCGGAGTGGCACTACTTCTTCGAGAACACCCGTCGTTGGCGTGACCTTCGCAAGATCACGATCGCCCAGGTGCACGGCCCCGTGTACGCCGCCGGTCTCATGTTGATGTGGGCGTGCGACCTCATCTGCGCGGCCGATGACGTCACCTTCGCTGACGTCACGGGCGCTCGACTCGGCATGTGCGGTGTCGAGTACTTCGCCCATCCGTGGGAGTTCGGGCCTCGCAAGACGAAAGAGCTCATGCTGACGGGCGACTCGATCGACGTCGAGGAGGCCTTCCGCCTAGGTATGGTCAACAAAGTCTTCCCGGCGGGTGCCCTCGCCGACCAGACCCTCGCTTTCGCCCGTCGCGTGGCCAAGCTCCCGACGGTGACGGCACTGCTGGTGAAAGAGGCGGTGAACCAGAGCCAGGACAGCATGGGCTTTCACAACGCTCTCAACGCCTGCTTCAGCTTGCACCAGCTGAACCACGCCCATTGGGCCGAGCTCACCGGCGGTTGGGTCGGGACGCCTGAATACGGCGTGCCCGCATGGGGCAGTGCGCCTCCGGTGCAGCCGGCACGGCGCGACGAGCCTTAGCCGATTCCGGAGGGCGACGAGTCTCAGCCGATTCCGGAGGGCGCCGAGGCGCTCGCCGTGAGCCCGAGCAGGTTTCGCATGTTGGCGCCCATGATCGCCTCGATGTCGGCGGCCGGCAGGTCGGCGATCTCCTCGACGTAGGAAAGCGGATCCGACATGCCCTCGGGGTGGGGGTAGTCCGAGCCGAAGATCACCTTGTCCGAACCCAGCAGCTCGACGAGACCGCGGGGGTCTTCCTCGTGGAAGGGGTGTACCCAGATGTTCCGCCGGAAGGCGTCGACCGGGTTCTCCGGGAGCTCCTGCGGCATCTTGTTGTAGACGTCGGCAAGAGACTTGAGGATGGGGCGCACCCAGGCGCTGCCGTTCTCGACGAGGGCGATCTTGAGCTGTGGGAAGCGGTGCAGGACCCCGTGGCAGCAGAGGGACGCCACGGCATCCTCGATCGGACGGTGCCCCATGGACACGAGCCCGAACGGCGTTGGTTTGAAGGCGAGGTACTCGCCCCGCGTGCCCTCCCACTCGCTCGCGTAACGGGTGTAGCCGCTGTCGGAGGCGTGCATGACGACGAGGACGCCGGACCGCTCGACGAGGCGCCAGAACGGGTCGAACTCCTCCAGGGCGAACGAGCGCGGGCCGCGAAAGCCGGCGACGGGCGCCGGCCGGATCAAGACGGCCTTGGCTCCACGCTCGAGCACCCACTCGAGCTCTTCGATCGCCTTCTCCACGATCGGCAAGGTGATGACGGGCGTGGAAAAGATGCGGCTCTCGTAGTCGAACTGCCACTGCTCGTGCATCCACTCGTTGAGGGCGTGGATCGTGATGTGCGTGAGCTCCGGGTCGTCCCGCATGCGCTCCTCGACGAGGCTGGCCAGCGTCGGGTACATCATCGCCCTGTCGATGCCGAGATCGTCCATGAGCTCGAGGCGGGGTGCCGGCTCCCGGAACGCCGGTATCGCCTGGATCGGCTTTCCCATGATCTCCCGGTAGCTCTTGCCGTCCGGGTTGCCGTGCTTGAAGTACTCCTCCTGGGCGCCGGGGGCAGCCACGACGTCGAAGGTGGGGTTGGGGATGTAGTTGCTGATCTGGCCCCGCACGACGATTTTCGTTCGCCCGTGCACGTCGACGTAGTCGATGACGCCTTCGTACCCCGGCGGGAGGTGCTTCGTGAGAGCCTCGCGGGTCTCGTACATGTGGTTGTCGGCATCGAAGACCGGGAAGGGGAGCGTCCGGGACGGCACGGCGGTGGCATCTCCTCTCGGCCCGGGGCGCACCGGGTTGCGAAACATGATAGTCGTGTCTCGTTTCACCCGTCAGCTTGCGCGACGCCCTTCAGATCAGCGCGGGAACCTCGGCAGTTCGACGAAGGCGACGAGGCAAAGGTGCGTGGCGACGGCGGAGAGGACAAAGGCGTGGAAGATCTCGTGGTAGCCGAACACCTTCGGCCAGGGGTCGGGGCGCCGCCGGGCATAGACGACGGCGCCGGCGGTGTAGAGGAGCCCGCCGCCCAAGAGCAGCCCGATACCGAGGGCGCCGATGGCGTGGAACATCTCCGGGATGACGACGACGGCGAGCCAACCGAGAACGACGTAGGGGAGGGCGATGGCCCACTTGGGAGCGTCCAGCCACACGAGTCGAAGGACCACGCCGGCGATTGCGCCCGCCCAGACGATGCCGATGACGATGGGCGCGTCGGCTCCCGGAAGCACGAGGCCGGCGGCGGCCGTATAGGACCCGGCGATGGCGAAGAAGATCATGGAGTGGTCGAGCTGCCGCATCCTCCGGCGCTTCGCCGGCTCCCAGTTGATTCGATGGAAGAGGGCGCTCACCGTGAGCATGGCCGTGATCGTCGTCACGTAGACAGCCGTCAGGATCTCGGCCGTCGTGGTCCTGGCGCGCAGAACGAGGAGGGGCCCGATGACGAGCATGGCGAAGGCGCCGGCTTCGTGCGAGACGCCACGGAGGAGCGGTTTCGGTCGGGCAGCCGATGTCTGGACGCCGGCGGCCGAGGCGCCGGCGGTCGGGTAGATCGCCACAGCTGGAGCGTATCTTGGGTGTCAGGTCGCCTTGGACCGCGCGAGCCGTCTTCACGCACCTGCAGAGCCCCACCAGATCCGACCTCCGCTAGTTCGGAACGACCCAGAGCCGAATCGCCAGCCCGAGCCCCGTCAGGGCGACGAGCCAGCGGAGAACGTCACCGGGGATTCTTCGTGCGACGGAAGGTCCGACCGTGCTGCCGACGAACATCCCGAGCGCCAATGGGGCGGCCGCCGTCCAGTCGACTGGTCCGAAAAACGCGAACGCGGCTGCGGCGACGACCGTGGCCACACCCGCGAGCACGTTCTTGAGAGCATTCGCCCTGGCGACGTGCTGGTCGACTGTCAACAGCAGGAGGGCAAGAACCATTACGCCCGCGCCGGCGCCGAAATAACCGTTGTACACCGACACCGCAAATAGTCCGCAAGGCAACAGGTACTGGTTGCCGCCAACACGATGTTTGTCCTGCCAGGCTGAGAGCTTTGGTTGCGCGAGCAGGCTGATCGACGCAAAAACGAGCAAGAAGGGCACGACGCGCCCGAAGACGCCCGTGGGTGTCGACAGCAACAACGCAGAGCCGACCGCTGCACCTGCCGCCGCCATGAGTGCCCAGCGCCGGAGCCACGACCCTCTTCCTGCCAGCTCGGGTCGGGAAGCCAGGGCGGCACCTGGCCCGCACGCCACAAGAGCGACGATGTTCGTCACATTCGCCGGCAAGACCGGAAGTCCGACCGACAGCAGAGCTGGGTAGGAAATCAGGGAGGTGATGCCCCCAGCAGTGCCCACGATCCCAGCGAGCGCTCCGGCGCCCAGCAGCACAGCGTCGGCGGTCGCGGACACAACTCCTTGAGAGTAGGCCAGGGTGGTCCCGGAAGAGCGGTAGGAATCCACGTGAGACTGCAACGGGCCGAACCGGCACGGCTCCGCCGGCGCTCGACGGGGCACTCTCAGCTGAGGCGGGCGTCCGGCAGGGTGGCGAGGTAGCACTTCTCCTCGACCCGCTCGGCGATGCGCCAGCCGTCGGAGGTTCGCACCAGCTGGTCGTGGTACCACAAGCCGCAGTAGTACAAGCCGTCCGGGCGCCCCTCCCGTCGAAAGACCATCGGGTTGTGGCAGATGGTGTGGCATTCGGCTCGGTCGCCCTCGATGGTGATCGTGCTCGTGGCGGCGAGGTGGTAGTAGGCGACATGGGCGGCGAGCACGTCCGCCAAGAAACCCTTCATCTCCGCCAGCCCAGCCCTCGGCGCCCCGAAAGCCGTGTAGTCCATGACGGCGTCGGCGGTGAAGATCGCGTCGAGCTCGTCGAGCTGCCGGCGGTCGATGGCATGGCAGTAGCGGGCGATCAAGTCCTGGATCTCGAGGCGGTCCGAAATCTCCTGCAGGTCCATCACGCCGGCACCATGACGCCCGGATGGCGGGCGAGCAGCGTCGCCCGCATGCCGTCCCGCCAGCCGACGCGGCACGGGCCGGTGATCGCGGCGCGCCGGGTGACGTCGGCGATAGCTCCGAGCGGGCCGCCGTGCGAGGGCCCGATCTCGACGATGGCCTTCTGCCCGCTCAGCTCGGCCACGTAGCTGCACCATTCCTGCACGCTCACGACTTCGTCCCCACCCCAATTCACGATCGTCGCCGGCACCGAGGCCGCCGCCAGCAAGGCGGGCACCTGCTCGTTGATGTCGTCCTCGAAGATGGGGTTGTAGCAGCTGGGGTCGTGCCGGGTCACGACCGCCCGACCCTCCACGACCGAGTCGGCGTCATAGGCGGGCAAGCCGCCGTTCGGCCCGTAGGAGGCGTTCATGCGGGCGATGGTGATGGGAAGGTCGAAGAGCCGCGCACAGGTGCGGGCGACCGCCTCCTCGCCGATCTTCGTCATCGAGTAGGTGGGGGCAAAGGGGGAGTTCGTCTCCCCGAGAGGATCGCTCTCGGTGTAGACGTGGGCGGGGTCGGGGTGCGGCCGGTAGACGGACTGGGTCGACATCACGAGCATGGCCTTGGCGTGCCGGCAGTGGTGCATGAGAAGGCCGACGGTCTCGGCGTTGTTCCGCATGGCTCGGTCGATGTCAGGATTCGGGCCGATGTAGGCGGCGAGGTGCACTACGTAGGTGAAGTCGGCCGGCAGATCTCCGTAGTCGCCGGAGGCGAGATCGAGCCGGACCGGCTTGACCCCGGCGTCGGCCACGCGTTCCCGCGAACCCTCGGCGCGAAAGCGCCCGACACCCCACACCTCGTTGTCGCGGGCGAGGCGTCGTGCCATCGGCAGGCCGATCTGGCCGGCGGCGCCGGTGATGAGGATCTTCTCTCCGGACAACGCCGTCATGTCAGCCCCCCGCTCCGGCGCTGGCGCCGCCGTCCACGTGGATCACCTGCCCGGTGACGTAGCGCGCCCCGGGAGAGCACAGCCAGGCGATCACGTCGGCCACCTCGTCGGGCTCGCCCATCCGCCGCAAGGGGATGTGGCGGGCGCGTCGCTCGCCTGCCTCCCCGGCCAAGCGATCGGCGTTGCCCTCCGTCCGCACGACGCCGGGGGCGACGGCGTTCACGCGCACGCCGGCCGGGCCGAGCTCGAGCGCCAGCTGGCCGGTGAGCGCTTCGATACCCGCCTTCGAGGACGGGTACACCCCGTATCCGGGAGTCCGAGTGGTGGCCGCGCCCGACGACAGGTTGACGATGCTGCCGGCGTGGCGCTCGGTCATCCCGGGGGCGAAGGCCTGGCAGCACCAGAGTGTTCCGAGGAGGTTGACGCCGAGCACACGGGCGGCATCGCCCTCCAAGGTGTCCGGCAGCGACGTGAACCGCCAGATGCCGGCGTTGTTGACGAGCACCTCGACGTCGCCGACGGCGGCGGCGATGTCCTCGGCCAGCTGCTGGACGGCGTCGCGCTCGGCTACGTCGCAGGCGCGGGCCTCGCCGCCGATCTCGGCGGCAGTGGCGGTAGCGGCGTCCCCGTCGAGGTCGACTGCGACGAGCCGGTAGCCGTCGGCTGCCAGCCGGCGGGCCGTCGAGCGCCCGATGCCACGGCCGGCGCCCGTCACCACGGCTACCCCCATCGTCCGTATCTCCTTCCGGCCGGCGCCTGTCCCACCCGATCACCGCCCTCGGGTCGGCGACGGCGCAACGCATCGGCCCTTGCCCCCGGGCGGCTCGGGATCGGCTCGGCCCGGCGGGTTGTGGCGGCGATCGTATCGCCCATGACAAGAACGCGTTCTATTCTTCGGCCATGCAGGCGGACGAAGCCAAGGGGAACTGGGGGCGATGGGGCCCCGAGGACGAACGCGGGGCGCTCAACCTCGCCACGCCTGACGTCGTCCTCGAGGCCGCGCGGGCGATTCGCACGGGCAAGGTGTACTCGCTCGCCCTCCCGATCTCTCGCAGCCGCACCCCGGCGGTCTGGGACCGCCCGCCGCCGGAGCGCTTCACGCGGACGGCACCGCAGGACCACAACCCGGTTGATGTATTCGGGCTGCCGGCCGCCGGGTCCGCCGACGACATGCTCGTACTCCCGAGCCATGCCGGCACACACCTCGATGCGTTGTCGCACGTGTTCGAAGGGGAGCACTTCTACAACGGGCATCCGGTCAGCTCCTTCAGCACTCGGCGGGGTGCGGGCAGGTGCTCGATCGTGTCCACCGGGACGGTGGCGGTCCGCGGCGTGCTGCTCGACGTCGCCGCCGGGGCGGGGCTGCCGGCGCTGCCCGCCGGCCACACCATCATCGCCGCCGAGCTCGCGGCATGCTGCGAGCGCCAAGGCGTCGAGATCCGGCCCGGCGACGGTGTCCTGGTGCGCACGGGCTGGCTCGAAGCCCTCACGGCCGACCCGTCGACGCCCTCGTTCCCGCAACCCGGCATCGGCCTCGAGGCCGCCGAGTGGCTGCGCCGATGCGACGTGTCCCTCGTGGCGGCTGACAACTCGGCCGTCGAGGTGCTCCCGTTCGACGGCGGCCGAGAGCTCGCCGTCCACGTCCAGCTCATCGTGCACTCGGGCATCGCCTTGCTCGAGCACGCCTGGCTGGCGGAGCTCGCGGCCGATAGTTGCTTCACGAGTCTTCTCGTCGTCGGGGCCCTCCCTGTCGTCGGAGCCACCGGAAGCCCGGTCAACCCGATCGCCATCGGCTGACCGGGCCGACTGAGGAGGACAGCATGCAAGCCGTTGTCTGGACGGGGGAGCTCGAGGTCCGCAACGACGTCGAGCTGCGCTCGATCGAGCCTCACGAGGTGCGCGTCCGCCTGCACAGTGCGGGGCTGTGCCATTCCGACGTCGCCGTCGTCGACGGGACGATTCCCTTTCCCACCCCGGTCGTGCTCGGCCACGAAGGCGCCGGTGTCGTCGAGGAGGCCGGCAGCGCCACCTCCAAGGTGAAGGTGGGGGATCACGTCGTGCTCACGACCCTCGGCAACTGCGGCCAGTGCGACGCCTGCGACCGCGGTCAGCCGACCCACTGCCGCGAGACGATGGGCCGCCTCGGCAAGCCGTTCAGCGTGGCCGGCGAGGATGCGTACCAGTTCGCCAACACCGGCGTGTTCGCCGAGGCGACGGTGGTCCGCGAGTCGCAGGCGATCGTCATCGATCCCCGCGTGCCCTTCGACGCCGCCTGCCTCATCGGGTGTGCCGTCGTGACAGGCGCCGGCGCCGTGCTCAATCGCGCCCATGTGCAACCTGGCCAGACGGTGGTCGTCATCGGGGCGGGCGGGATCGGCTTGTCGGTCGTTCAAGCCGCCCGTCTGGCGGGCGCATCGAGGATCGTCGTCGTCGATGCCAACCCTGCCAAGGACTTGGCCGCCGTCGAGTTCGGGGCGACCGACTTCGTGGACGCATCGGCCGTCGAGGACACGGTGAAGGCCGTGCGAGAGCTCGGCTTGAAGCGAGGCGTCGACCACGCCTTCGAGTGCGTTGGGCAGCCGGCGCTCATCCGCAACGCCATCGATCTCCTTGACTGGGGGGGCACGTGCACGCTCGTAGGCGTGCCGAAGCTTGGCACGGAGGCGAGCTTCGTCGTGAACTCCCTCTACAACAACAAGTCGATCCTCGGCTGCCGCTACGGAGCCGCCCGTCCGCACCACGACATCCCCCTCATCGTCCAGCTCTACCTCGACGGCCGCTTCCTGCTCGACGAGATGGTGACGAAGACCTACCCGTTGGGGCACATCGGCGAGGCCATCTCGGATCTGCACGACGGCAAGCTGAACCGGGGCGTCCTCCGGATCGCTTGACACGACCGCAATTACTGGCCAAACTGACCAGTAATGCTACCCAGTGAGGCGGGGACGGTTGCGGTAGCCGATCCGCCCTCTCTCGTCCGTCTTGCCGCCGGTGAGCTGCGGGCGGGTGCCGGCAGGCCCCGCGACCCTCGCGTCGATGAAGCCATCCTGCAGGCGACGCGTGATCTCCTCGTCACCCTCGGCTACCGGCGGCTCGCCGTCGACGCTGTGGCACGGCGGGCGGGCGTGAGCCGTACGACGGTTCGGCTCCGTTGGAAGTCGAAGGCGGAGCTGGTATTCGACGCTGTCGCGCCGGACCCTGAGATCCTGCAGGTGCCCGACACGGGATCGCTGGAGGGCGACATCCGCCGTTGCGTCGACAACACGGTGAGGCTGTTTCGCTCCGCCCCGATGAGGGCAGCCTTCCAAGGGCTGCTCGACGACGTCCGCAACCATCCGGACGTCCGCCGTGCCCTCTCCGAGCGGATCTACCAGCCGTCTATCGAAGGCTTCTCCCAGCTCGTCGGGCGCGCGGTCGCCCGCGGCGAGATCCGGCAACCGATCGACGCCGACGTGCTCTTCGACGTCATCGCCGGGTCGTCGCTCTACCGGCTGACGGTGAGCGGCGGAGACCCGGCCCGCCTCGCCGATCAGCTGGTGGCGATCCTCACCGCCGGTCTCGCCGCCACCACGAAGGAGCAATGAATCATGGAGTTCGGAGTCTTCATCCAGAACTATGTGCCGAAGTGGCGCCAGGCCGCCGACCCGGACGCCGAGCACCATGCCCTCTTCGAGGACCTGGCCGTCGTCGAGGCGGCTGACCGTTACGGCTTCAAATACGCCTGGGCGACGGAGCACCACTTCCTCGACGAGTACTCCCACCTCTCGGCGAATGACGTCGTGCTCGCCTACTTGGCGGCGAAGACGGACCGGATACACCTCGGCTCCGGCATCTTCAACCCGCTCCCGAGCGTCAACCACCCCGCCAAGGTGGCCGAACGGGTGGCCATGCTCGACCACGTGACGGGCGGTCGTTTCGAATTCGGGACGGGAAGGGGGGCCGGGAGCCACGAGATCCTGGGGTTTCTGCCCGGGATGGGCGACCTGAACGGCACGAAGGAGATTCTGGGAGGAGGTCATCGGCGAGTTCCCGAAGATGTGGATGCAGGAGACCTACGAGGGTTTCGAAGGCAAGTTCTGGTCGCTCCCGGCTCGCAAGATCCTTCCCAAGCCCTACGTCAAGCCGCACCCGGCGATGTGGTATGCCGCCGGCAACCCCGGCAGCTACGAAATGGCGGCTCGGATCGGCCTCGGCGTGCTCGGCTTCTCGGTCAGTTCCGTGAACGCTTTGGCTCCCGTGCTCGAGGCCTACAAGAAGGCCATCCCGAACGCCGAGCCGATCGGTGCCTTCGTGAACGACAACGTCATGGTGACGACGGCAGCCTGGGTCGCCGAAGAGGCGGAGGACGCCTACCGCCTCGCCTCCGAGGCCCGCATGAATTACCTGCAGTCGAACGTCTTCCGCTATCACGACACGTTTCCCCACCCGAGCTGGGTGCCCCAGTGGCCGGAGCTGCTCCCGGACATGTCGCCTGAGGACGTCAAGAAGGCCGCCACCGGCGGTGCCATGCTCGCCGGCAACCCGGACGACGCCCTCGCGCAGTGCCAGCGCTGGGAGGCCGCCGGGGCCGACCAGCTCGTCATCGGTGTCGGGCCGGGCTCGCACGAGGGCACCCTCGAGACCTTGCGGCTACTCGGCACCCACGTCATCCCGAAGCTCGACCGTGACCCGGTGCATCGCACGACCCGGTTCCGGGCGGCCGCCGCCCTCGCCGGCTGAGGCGACCGGGCGCTCCCGCACGGCATGAGCATCCTCCACTTCGGCATGACCCTTCCGGTCCAGGGCCAGTCACGACTCATGGCCGAGTCGTGGGAGGCCTCCGCCGGGCCGCCCGAGATGGCGCGAGTCGCCCGGGCGTGCGAGGCGGCCGGTTTCGACAACGTGAGCGTGTGCGACCACATCGCCGTTCCCCGCCAGCTGGCGGACCGGATGAGCACAGTCTGGTACGACCCGGTGGCCACGCTCGGGTGGCTGGCGGGCATCACGGCGCGTCTGCGCCTTCTCTCGCAGATCTACGTCCTGCCCTACCGCCACCCGCTGCAGACGGCCAAGTCCTTTGCGACGCTCGACGCCCTCTCGGGTGGGAGGGCCGTGCTCGGTGTCGGCACGGGCCACGTCGAGGCGGAGTTCGGCGCTCTCGGCGTTTCCTTCGCCGACCGTGGCCGGCTCACCGACGAGGCGGTGCGAGCGTTGCGCCGGCTCTTCGCCGACGAGTGGGGCGGCGGCGCCGGCGAGCCGGACGATCTCGGCCAGCAGCCACGCCCGGTGCAGCCGGGCGGACCGCCCATCTGGGTCGGCGGCTCGACGGCACCGGCTCGGCGGCGGGCTGCCCTCCTCGGTGACGGTTGGCTGCCGCAGGGCCCACCGAGGATCGGCATGCAGGCGGCGGTGGCGGAGATACTCGCCTTGCGGGAGGAGGCCGGTAAGGCTGGCGAGCCGTTCGCCATGGGTGACATGGCGGCCTTCTACGTCGGCGAGCCCGCCTGGGAGACCGGCCGCTACTGCCTGGCCGCTCCAGGGGAGCGCATCGCCGAGTTCCTCCTCGGTCGGGCAGCCATGGGCGTCACCCACGTGCAGGTGCGCCTGCGCTCTCGCGACACCGAGGAGCTCGAAGACCAGATCGCCGCTTTCGCCGGTTCGGTCGTCCCCCTGCTGGCCGGCGCCTCCGTCGAGGCAGGCAGATGAGCCAGCCCGCGGACCCCCCTGTGCAAGTCGGCCGGATGCTCTTCACCCTCGTCGATCCCAATCCGGGTCACGAGGTTGCCTACAACCGCTGGTACGAACGGGACCACTTCTATGCAGGCTGTCTCGTGGGGCCGTGGCTCTTCGCCGGCAGGCGGTGGGTGGCCACGCGCCGGTTGAAGGACCTGCGATTCCCTCCGCAGAGCCCCTTCGCCGAGCCGGTCGCCGCCGGCAGCTATCTCTCGATCTACTGGGTGCTGGCGGGGCACGAGGACGAGCACTTCGCCTGGGCGCGCCGGCAGGTGTACTGGCTGTACGGGCAGGGCCGGGGCTTCTCTGAGCGGACGCATGCACACACGAAGCTGTACGACTTCGTCGGCGCCGTCTCCCGTCACCCTGACGGCGTCCCCGTGGCGCTGGCGCTCGACCACCCCTACAGCGGGCTGGTCGTGCTGTGCTCCGAACCGGCTGAGGGCTCGAGCTACGAAACCCTCGCCGAGGCGAGCGCGCCACATGTCGCCAGGCTCCTGCAGGCGCCCGGGATGGATCTCATCTCCAACTGGCGCTTCCACGTGGAGGAAGGCGACTTCGAAGCGCCCATGGCGCTCGGCTCGGAGGGCGGGACGAAGGACCGGTTGCTGCAGTTGGGCTTCGTGCAGGGCACACCGGAGGACACTTGGCCGGCCGTTCAGGGTTACGCCGAGGACCTCGAGTCCTCCGGTGCCGGCCGAGTGACCTTCGCAGCACCCTTCGTCCCGACGATCGTCGGGACGGACACCTACACGGACGAGTTGTGGTGAGCAGCAAGGGCCTGTGCTGGATCGGCGGCGAGGCCGTCGAAGGAGAGAACGGCAGCTACGAGATCGTCAATCCGGCCACCGAGGCGGTCGTCGGGCTGGCGCCGGAGGCTTCGGCCGGCGATGCGCGGCGAGCGGCAGTAGCCGCCGCCGAGGCCTTCGCCTCCTGGTCGCGGACCTCGCCGGAGGAGCGGGCCGCCTTGTTGAAGGCGGCGGCGGACTTGCTCGAGCATCGCGCCAAGGAGCTGTTCGGACTCGTGCAAGCCGAGACGGGCTCGACGGTCATGATGACCCGCACCGCCCAGGTCCCCGGGGCGATCGCGCGACTGAGGCGCTACGCCAAGGGCGCCCTCGAGCCGGTCACGATCCCGTTGCCGCCCGCCCCGAATTGGCCGGGTGGGCCTGACGGCGTCGGCGGCGGCATCACGACGGCGATGGGCGTGCGACGTCCTGTCGGCGTGGTGGCGGCGATCACGTCCTACAACGTCCCGATGAACAACGTCGCCGGCAAGATCGGGCCCGCCCTCGCCATGGGCAACACGGTCGTGGTCAAGCCCGCACCGCAGGATCCGCTCGGCGTCATCGCCATGGTGGAGGCCATGCACGAGGCGGGTTTCCCGCCCGGTGTCGTCAACCTCGTCGTGGGGTCGACGCCCGGTGCCGGCGAAGCCCTCGTCTCTGCGCCCGAGGTCGACATGGTGAGCTTCACCGGCAGCACGTTCATCGGCACGAAGATCGCCGAGGCCTGTGCCAAGGACGTGCGGCGGGTGCTGCTCGAGCTCGGTGGCAAAGGGGCGAGCCTCGTCTTTGCCGGAGCCGATCTGGAGCAGGCAGCCAGAGGGACGGCGAGCACCTTCACATTTCACGCCGGGCAGATCTGCACGGCGCCGACGAGGCTGCTCGTGGAGCGCCCGGTGTACGCCGAGATGGTCGAGCGCCTCACTGCCCTGGCCGCAGCCGCCAAGGTGGGCGATCCGCTCGAGCCCGACACGGTTGTCGGCCCGTTGATCTCGTCCGCCCAGCGGCAGCGGGTCCTGAGCTACGTGAGCGGCGCCGTGGCTGCCGGCGCCGTCATGACCGCTGGTGGGGCCACCGAGATGGACGGCGGGTTCTTCGTGAGCCCGACCGTGCTGAGCGACTGCGCGCCGGACATGACCGCCGTGCAGGAAGAGATCTTCGGCCCGGTCGTCGTGGCGCTGCCCTTTGACGACGAGGAGGAGGGGATCGCCCTCGCAAACGGTACGAGCTACGGGCTCTACGACTATGTCTGGACTCAAGACGCCAACCGGGGGTTGCGGATCGCCGGGCAACTCCGCAGCGGGAACGTCGGTGTCAACACGGTCAGCCGCAACCCGGAGACACCCTTCGGGGGCTTCAAGCGCAGCGGCATGGGGCGCGACGGAGGATCCTTCGCCCTGCATGCGTATTCGGAGATGCAGAGCGTGGTGTGGCCGGGATGAGCACCCAGCGACCCGAGCAGCCGGCGGGACCCGAGCAGCCGGCGGGACCCGAGCAGCCTGCGCGAGGTCGGCAGGCTGCCACGCAGTTCGTGGAGCCACCCCGCGAACAGATACCGGACATCAGCCGGGCGCACGTGGCGGCGCTCGAGTCCGGCGCCGCCGAGGAGCTCTGGACGGCCGCCGGCATGAGCCACGTGATCTTGCGGACGGTTGGGCGACGATCCGGCAACGAGCACAAAGTGGCGCTGCCGTATTGGTCCGACGAGGACGGCTCTCGGGTGGTCGTCGGCTCCTTCGCCGGGGCGCCTCAGCACCCGGCGTGGTACCTCAACCTCACCGATCGCGATCGCAACGCCGAGGTGCTCGTGCGGGTGCAGGCTGGTGCGTACTGGGCCGAGCCCGAGGTGCTCGATGGGGCTGAGTACGAGCGCGTCTGGAGAGCGCTCACGACAGACCGGCCGTTCTACGTCGCTTACACGAGACGAACCACGCGGCGAATCCCCCTCGTGCGCCTCAGGGAGGTTCGGCCCGCCTGAGCGGGGGCGCGCCCCCTGTCCGGCGCCGCCGGGCGACCCGGTCAAGAGCGTCGGGCGGGCTAGCGCCAGAAGACGTGATGCTTGGCCTCGGCTTCGAAGGCGCCCGCCATGAGGTTCTCGCCCAGTGTTGTGAGCGAGTTGCCGTACGCCATCACCGGCTGGCCTGTCTGCAACGCACGGGCGAAGGCGTCGTGGGCATCGACGAGCACGGCGTCCTCTGCGGCGCTCTCGGTTGCGATCGTCACGTTGTAGGCGTGGATCAAGCTGGTGAGCTCGGAGCTGTCCGGTGGCGACCCAGGCAGGGGCAGGACGTTGGCGACGAGGACCGTGGGCACGCCGGCCTTGTGCAACGCCACCAGCAGCTGGCGGAGCGCTCCGGCGAACTCCAATACCCCCGTGCCGTCAAAGGCTTCGTCCAGGCCGAGCGCCACGGTCACGACCGTTGGCCGCAGAGCAAGCACCTCGCTGATGAGCGAAGGCTCACTGAACTCCCAGCCACTCGGGAGGTCGAGCTCGTAGGCCGTCGCCCACGCCGGGAGGCTCGAGCGGTAGAACTGCTGGGTCCAGGAAGTCCTCGCGTCCCCCGGCTGATCCTGCTGGGCCTCGGTCACCGAGACATAGGTCACCACCGGGCCTGCCCGCTGCGGGGCGGGACCGGAGAAGGCGTTGGGGCCTCCCGAGCAGGCCGCCAGCCCGCCCGCCAGCACGGCGGAAGCGAGGGCGACGGCGAGGCGCCGCCTGTTCGACGCAGGCGTCCGGCGGGGCGGGTCGTTGGCCGGTGGAGGGCGTCTCACGCGTCCACCGCTTCTCGCGCTGGCAGCCGGGCGGCGCGGCGCGCCGGGAGGGCACCGGCCACGAGGGCCACGATGCACGAGCCGAGCACGGCTCCGAGCGGGAGCGGCCACGGGACTGAGAGGGCGACTCCGCTGAGCCCTTGAGAATGCAGATACGCATTGGCGTTTGCGGCGATTCCCGCTGCCATGCCCATGCCGAGGACGGTGCCGAAGAGCCCGCCGAGGGCCCCCAGCATGCCGGCCTCGAGAAGAAACACCCGCAGCACGTCACGGTCACGCGCCCCGATGGCCTTGAGGACGCCGATCTCCCGCCGCCGCTCCCGCACCGCTGCGAACAACGCGTTGGCGATGCCGAGTGCCGCGATGGCGAGCGCCACGATCCCGATGCCCGAGAGGACGAGCTCCACGACGTGCAGGTACCGTCCCACCGAGAGGATGAGGCCGACCGGAGCGGCCGTCGAGTAGCCGATCGCCGCGATGGCGGCGCGCACGGGCGAGACCTGGCTCAGCTGCTTGGCGATGACGATGGCCCCGTCAATGGGGGCGGTTCCCTGACCGGGAGGGGTTTCGGACGAGTACAGGGTCTCGATCAGCTTCGGCCAGGCGACGATGTCCCCGGAGGTCATCTCTTCGTCGAGGACGCCGACGATCTCCGCCGTCTGATAGCGAGTCGTCGTTGCCAGCCCGGTGGCTGGAACGAAGGTCACCAGCTCGACGCGAGTCCCGATGACCTCGGAGGCGTGCGAGGACGTGAGGCCGAGCGAGGCAAGGTACTGCTCGTCGACGGCAACCTCAGCGCCCGATCCGGCGATCGGCAGGCGACCGGCCAGCAGGGTGATCGGAAGGGCGTTGACCTGCCCGAGATTGGCACCGATGGCCGAGGTCGTGAGGACGGGTGTCACGGTGGCGGCTGAGCCCGGGTCCTGCCCCTGGCCGCAAGATCGCGTGGAGGAACCGACGGCGGTCGGCGGGCAGAGCGTCGAGCCCGCCGGCGGGGTGGCGGGCGGCAGCAGCTCGACCGGAGCGACCACGATCGGGAGCACCATGAGGACGTCTTGCAGCCGGCTGATCTGGGTGACGGCCGCCTCCGTGAGCGGGCGGGGCAGACCGGGGGCTGGGTCGTCCAGGGTGGCCTGGGCGGGGTTGGGCGCATTGGGCTCGACGGAGATGCCGGCGAGAGAGCCTCCGTGGGACAGCTGGGAGAGGACGCGGGTACGGGCCGTTCCGGCGATCGCCAGCAGGGCGCACAGCAGGGCGGCGGCGAGGGCGACGGCGAGAACCGTCAGGGCCGCCCGTGCGGGTCGGCGCCGGATCTCCACGGCCTGCCAGCGTGACGGCGTCTCGCCAGTTCACCCGAGCGCACCTCTTGCCTCGACGAGCTCGCCGGCGCCGAGCGCGAGAGATCGCTCCGCTCGCGCCGCCAGCTGCCGGTGATGGGTGACGACGACGAGCGTGCAGCCCTCCTCCGCGCGCAGTTGCTCGAGGAGGTCTCCCACGTCGGCGGCGGTGGCATCGTCGAGGTCGCCCGTGGGCTCGTCGGCGAGAATGACACGCGGCGAGTTGGCGATGGCGCGGGCGATGGCTACCCGCTGCCGCTCGCCACCGGACAGCTCCGGTGGTCGGTGGTCCAACCGGTTTGCCAGCCCGACGCGCTCGAGGAGGTGGGTGGCTCGGTGGTGCCGTTGCACGGCGTTCGAGACGCCCGCCAGTGTGAGCGCCAGCTCGACGTTCTCCTTGGCGGTGAGCGCCTCGAGGAGACCGAAGTGTTGGAACACGAAGCCCACGGTCTCGCGCCGGAAGGCGGCCAGCCCGTCGCCCGAGAGGGCGCGCAGGTCGTGGCCGCCGACGCGGATCTCGCCGCTCTGGGGGTGGTCGAGCCCGCCGACGAGGGACAGCAAGGTCGTCTTGCCGGAGCCCGAGGGCCCCACGAGGGAGACGTACTCGCCTTCGGCCACTTCGAGGGAGATGTCGTGCAGCACCGGGACGTCGGTGCCGCGTCGCCGGTGGTAAGTGTGGGAAAGACGGTGCAGAGTGATGATCGATAGACCCTACGCGGGGGAGCGCCGTTGCGACGTAGCGCGGCCCGGTGCGGTCTCGCAGGCAGCCACTCGAGAGGCGAGGGCGTCAGGCGGTCACGTCGCGCCGCACGAAGAGGGCAGCGGTTCCGGCAGCCAGCAGGATCATGTAGGCGAGCGCCCGGACAATGGCCGTATGGAGGTTCACGTCGGAGCTGCCGCCGGAGGCGACGGCACTGAGGAGCTGGCCCGGGAGCCATTTGTCGCTCCCGCTGACGGTGGCGCTGAGAATGAGCTCGAAGGGGAGGATGTAGACGAGCCCGACGGCGATGGCGGCGCCCGGGCTGCGCAGCAGGTTGCCGACGACGATGCCGAGGGTCGTGTAGCCGCACACGGCCAGGGCCACTTCACCGAAGGCCTTGAGGGAGTCGCTCAGCCCCGCTGAGGAGGTCCAGGCGGACGTACTGACGCCGCGGACGTGAGCCATCACGAAGGCCGTGGCGGCACCGATGATGCAGGCCAAGAGGACGGCGAGGGCGCTGAAGGTCAGCACCGCGAGGTACTTGCCCGCCAGCAGGACGAGCCGCCTGGGCTGGCGAATGAGGAGGTTGCGCAAGGTGCCGACGCTGTACTCACTTGCCATCTGAGCGCCCGCGACGGCAAGTGAGATGATGCCGAGGAGGCCGGCAAAGCCGGAGAACGCCTTCCCGAGGGCATCAGGCTGGGCGAGCTGGGCGAGGGTGATCGCCACACGGCCGCCGCCACCGCCACCGCCGCCCCCACCGCCCCCACCGCCGCGGAAGTGATGGCCAGCAAGGGCAAAAGTGAGGATGGTGATGAGGAGGGCGACTCCCGCGATAGCGCCATAGAGCGACAGGAACAGGCTCGGCCGGCGCAGCTTCACCCACTCGCTCCGGAATGCTGCCAGGATCATCGCCCGCCTCCGACGGCGCCGACGCCGCTTGCGACAGGTTGGGCGACGTCGCCGCTCACCGTGCCCGTCATTGCGAGGAACGCCTGCTCGAGAGTCTGGCGGCGGGTGCTCAAGTGCACGAGGGTGATCTGTTCGCGCACCGCCAGCCGGTAGAGGTCGGCGGCGCAGTCCTCGTCGGCGATGACGCAGACCCAAGGTCCGTCCGAGCGCGCCTGGCGCCCGGCGGCGAGCAGGCCAGCCAGAAGACGGGGGGTGTCCTCCGGGCGTTCCGGTCGGGCCCAGACTTCGGTGTGCTGGGCGGCCACGAGCTGCTCCACCGTGCCCTGGTACATCAGTTGGCCCAGCTGGATCATCACGACGTGGTCGCAGATCTGCTCGAGCTCGGCCAGCAGGTGGCTCGACACGAAGACGGTGATGCCGTCATCGCGAAGCGAGCGGAGCAGCGAGCGCACTTCTCCGATGCCGGCCGGGTCGAGGCCGTTGGTCGGCTCGTCGAGCACGAGCAGCTCCGGCCGCGGCAAGAGGGCGGCGGCGATCCCGAGCCGCTGCTTCATGCCGTGGGAGTAGGCCCGGAAGGGATCGTTCCCCCGGTCCGTCAGTCCGACGCGCTCGAGCCCTTCGTCGACCCGCTGCAGGGGGAGCTGGGCGAGACGCGCCAGCACGACGAGGTTCGCACGACCACTCAGCGGTCCGTAGAACGTCGGGCCCTCGATCATGGCGCCGATCCGGCTCATGTACCGCTCGGGGGCCGACAGCGGCTCCCCGAGGACGGATCCCGTGCCGGCAGTCGGCCGAACAAGCCCGAGCAGCATGCGCATCGTGGTGGTCTTGCCAGCCCCGTTCGGACCGATGAAACCGGATACCGCCCCGGTCGGGATGCTGAGGTTGGCGTGGTCGACGGCGACCCGGTCACCGAAGCGCTTGGTGAGGTCGTGGGTCTCGATGGCGACCGTCATCGGGACCTGCTTCGTCGTTTCATCAGTCGCAGACTAAGGGGCCATCCTGTGGGTTTGCTGTGTGGCCGCAGCTCACTCCGCCCTCTCGGTGATCTGGCCGCTGGAGGCAGCCAGGTAACGGGGCGCCTCGCCCCCGCCGTGCACGACGAGGTTGGCGCCGCTCACGTACGAGGCGAGCGGCGATGCGATGAAGACGCAGGCATCGGCGACGTCGAGCGGTGTGCCGAGACGTCCCATGGGGACCGTGGCGGCGACGCGGGCGACGCCCGCCTCGTCCCCGTAGAAGAGGGGTGCCTGCTCCGTACGGATGTAGCCGGGTGTGACGGCGTTGACGCGGACCTTGGGCGCCCACTCGAGCGCGAGCGTCTCAGTGAGGTTGATGAGACCCGCCTTGGCCGCCCCGTAGGCGACCGTTCCCGGCGACGGCCGTAGACCGCTCACACTGGCGATGTTGATGATCACCCCGCCTCTCTCCTGTGCCTGCATGACGGCGTTAGCCGCTTGGGCGAGCCAGAGGGGCGCCAGCAGGTTCAGGCGGATGATGGCCTCGGAGAATCGCGGCGAGGCGCTCGCCGAGTCCGCCGGCGGCGAGCCGCCGGCATTGTTGACGAGCACGTCGAGTCGCCCGCTGCGCGTCTTCACGTGGGCCACAAGGCGCTCGATGTCGTCGGGGAGGCGGATGTCGGACGTGACGAACTCGACCTCGGGCGGCAGGGGTTCGGCCGGCGGTCGCCGAGCGCAGGTGACGACCGAGGCCCCGGCGGCGGCGAAACGCTCGACGATGCCCCGCCCGATGCCCTTCGTCCCGCCCGTGACGAGCACGACAGTGCCGCTGTAGTCGGTCAGGTCGTGCACGTTGCCTCTGTCACGCGGGCCTCATTCACTAGGGTCTTGTCGCCGGCCGGCGCCAATCTACGACGGCTCGGCCCGAGAACGCTCGAGCGGCCACACCGAGCGAGGTGCGGGGACAGCGACGACGATGGCGATCACAACGAGCATCGACGAGGCCGGCATCGCCGAAGTCGTCATGGAGCACCCACCCGTGAATGCCCTGCCGGTGGCCGGCTGGTTCGAGATCGCCGACATCATGGGCGAGCTGGGCCGCAACGGGGCGGTGCACGTCGTCGTGCTAAGAGCGGAGGGTCGAGGGTTCAACGCCGGCATCGACCTGAAGGAGGTGGAGGACGACCCGGGCTATTCGGCGCTCATCGGCGCCAACCATGCGTGTGCGGCCGCCTTTGCGGCGGTCTACGAATGCCCCGTGCCCGTCGTGGCGGCCGTGCACGGGTACTGCCTCGGCGGGGGCATCGGCCTCGTCGGCAACGCCGATGTCATCGTGGCCTCCGAAGATGCTTCCTTCGGGCTGCCGGAAGTCGACCGGGGCGCCCTCGGTGCGGCCACGCACCTCGCCCGGTTGGTGCCGCAGCAGAAGATGCGGGCGATGGTCTACACGTCCGCCCGCGCCAGTGCCGCCGAGCTGCACCATTTCGGCTCCGTGCATGCCGTTGTCCCCCACGAGGAGCTGCGCAGCGCTGCCCTCGAGCTGGCGGGGGCCATCGCCGCGAAGTCGCCGACGGTCATCCGGGCGGCGAAGCAGTCGCTGAACGGCATCGATCTCTGGGACGTCCGCAAGAGTTACCGCTTCGAGCAGGGGTTCACGTTCGAGCTCAACCTGAGCGGCGTGGCCGAGGAGCGGCGGGCGGCGTTCCTGCAGGGACGGCAGAGCGCCGCCGCCTCCGACGCGACGAGGCCGCCCGATCGATGAAGGACAAGCGCTGCAGCGAAGGCGACGTCCTCGGCGAGATCGAGTCCGGCATGACGATCGGCATCGGTGGCTGGGGCTCGCGGCGCAAACCCATGTCGCTCGTTCGCAGCCTCGCCCGCTCGGGCCTTCGAGACCTCACGCTTGTGAGCTACGGCGGGCCGGACGTCGGCCTTCTCTGCGCTTCCGGGAACGTGCGCAAGGTCGTTTCGGCCTTCGTGTCCCTCGACTCCATCGCCCTCGAGCCGCACTACCGGGAGGCTCGACAGTCCGGAAGGGTGGAGGAGGAGCCCTGGGACGAGGGCCTCCTGTTGCTCGGGCTGCAGGCGGCCGCCTGGCGCCTGCCCTTCCTTCCCTCGCGCGTCGGCCTCGGCTCCGACCTGCTGCGGCTCAACCCGAGGCTCTCGACCGTGCGATCACCCTTCGAGGACGGGGAGGAGCTCGTGGCCGCCCCGGCGCTCGAGCTCGACGTCGCCCTCTGCCACTTGAACGTGGCGGACGCCGGCGGAAACGCAGCCTTTCTCGGTCCCGATCTGTACTTCGACGACCTGTTCCTACGGGCGGCACGGCGTCGTTTCGTGTCCGTCGAGCGCGTCGTGCCCACTGCTGTCCTGCTGGCCGCCGCCGGCACCGAGCAGCGCGTCCGCATCAACCGGACGATGGTGGACGGCGTCGTCGAGCGGCCGGGGGCGGCCCACTTCACTTCCTGCGTGCCCGAGTACGAACGGGACGAAGCCTTTCAGCAGCGCTACGCCGCCGCTGCCCGCACGCCGGAGGACTGGGCGGCCTTCCGGGCGGCGTTCGTGGACGTGAGCGAGGAGGAATACCAGGCTCGTCGGGAGAAGAGCGCGTGAGCGACGGACCGGCCGCGACGGCTCGGCCCTCGCGGGCAGAGGTGTGCGTCGTCGCCATCGCAGAGTGCTTCCGTGGCGATGGCGAGTTGCTGGCGAACCCGATCGGGACGATTCCCATGATCGGTGGGCGCCTCGCTCGCGCCACCTTTGAGCCCGAGCTCGTCATGACCGACGGCGAGGCCGCCTTCGTCAGCAACGACGAGGCCTTCGCCTTCCCGGACGGCAAAGTGGTCGAGGCCTACAACCCCTACCGGGCGATGTTCGACATGGTCTGGTCGGGCAGGCGGCACGTCATCATGAGCGGTAGCCAGATCGACCCGTTCGGCAACCAGAACTTCGCCGCCATCGGGAGTGATTGGAGGGCGCCTCGTGTGCAGCTGCTGGGGTTTCGTGGGGCGCCGGGGAACACGATCCAGAACGCCACGTCCTACTGGATCCCCAACCATTCCAGACAGGTGTTCGTGGAGCGCGTCGACGTCGTCACGGGTGTGGGGTGGGACGCCGCCGCAGCTCTCTCCAATGGCGCCGCCCGCTACTTCGCTTTGCGTGGCGTCGTGACGAACCTCTGCGTGATGGACTTCGGCGGGGCGGGAAACCGCTTGCGCCTCGTGTCGGTCCACCCGGGGGTGAGCCTTGAGGACGTCGAGGCGGCGACGGGTTTCGAGCTGGCGCTCGCCGACCCGGTGGTGGAGACGCGGCTCCCGGACGCCAACGACCTCTACCTCATCCGCCAGGTCATCGACCCGGGCGCCCTGCGCGAGCTGGAGGTGCCTGGCCCCCCCTCGTGACGTCTCAGCCGGCCGAGTCGACGTAGCCGGCGAGCAGATCATCGGTCTGGGCGCTCGGCAGGGCGCTGCCGCCGTCGACGACGATGTTGGCCCCGGTGACGTAGGAGGCGAGATCGGAAGCCAGGAACGTCACCACGTTCGCCACCTCGACGGCCGTACCCACCCGTCTGAGGGGGATTCGCCCTTCGATCCGCCCGCGCACGGCGGGCTCCCGCAGGAGCGGCCGTGTGAGCGGTGTCTCGATGATCCCGGGCGAGACGCAGTTCACCCGGATCTCAGGGCCGTACTCGAGGGCCGCAGTGGCCGTGAGGGCGATGACGCCCGCCTTGGCGGCGGAGTACGGGCCCTCGCCGCGGGTGGGTCGCACGCCGCTCAGGGAGGCGACGTTGACGATGGTGCCGCCTCCGGAGCCGCGGAGGCGGATGACACCGGCGCGGATGCCATGGAAGACGCCCGTGAGGTTCACGGCCACGAGGCGGCCCCACTCCTCGTCGGAGTAGCGGTGGAGCGCTTTCACGGCCCCGGCGCCGGCGTTGTTGACGACGATGTCCAAGCCCCCGAACTCGGCAGCGGCCCGGTCGAAGGCTCGCTCGAGAGCGATGGCATCGCCGACGTCGGCCTCGAGCGCCAGACCGCCCAGACCGCCGAGGGCGCCGACGGTCGCCTCGGCGGCGGCGAGGTCGATGTCGAGGACGGCGACGCGGGCACCAGCGTCGGCGAAACGCTCGGCGATGGCGCGACCGATACCGGAGCCGCCGCCCGTCACGATGGCTCGACGAGCCGGCAACAGCTCAGGGCTCATCGTCGCAGGCGCTCCCGCAGCTCGAACTTGAGGACCTTGCCGCTGGCGTTGAGGGGAAGGGCGTCGACGACGTGCACCTCGCGGGGTGCCTTGTAATTCGCCATGTGCTCGCGGGCCCAGCTCACGATGTCCGCCGGCACGGCGGTCCGTCCCGCCTTCGGCACGACGAAGGCCACGCCGATCTCCCCAAGCCGTTCGTCGGGCACGCCCACGACGGCGGCCTGGGCGACGTCGGCATGGGCGAGCAGGAGGCTCTCGATCTCGGCAGGGTAGGCGTTGAAGCCTCCGACGATGAACATGTCCTTTAACCGGTCGGTGATGCGGAGGTTGCCCCGGTCGTCGAGCACACCGACGTCGCCCGTGTGGAGCCAGCCGTCGGCATCGATCGCCGCCGCCGTCTGCGCCGGCTCCTCGAAGTAGCCCTGCGTGACGTTGAACCCCCGGCAGAGAACCTCGCCCGCCATGCCCGGCGGGAGCGGGGCGCCGGCGTCGTCGACGACGACCACCTCGACGCCGTCGATCGCCCGGCCTGATGTCGTGGCGATCGTCTCGAGGTCGTCGTCCGGCGTCGTGGCGGTGACGAACCCCGTCGCCTCCGTGAGCCCGTACGCCGTCAGCACGACCTCGAAGCCAAGACGTTCCCGCATGGCCTTGACGAGGTCGACGGGGATGACGGCAGCACCGGTGACGGCGAGACGCAGCGACGAGAGGTCCGTCTCGACGGCGGGATGGTTGAGGAGCGACTGATAGAGGGTCGGGGGGCCTGGTAGCACGGTCACCCGCTCCGTGGCGATGCGCTCGAGGAGGGCCTCCACGTCAAAGACCGGCAACGGGAGGATGGTGGCGCCCGCCATGAGGCAGGCCAGGATGCCCGCCTTGTAGCCGAAGGTGTGGAACATCGGGTTGACGAGCAGGTAGCGGTCGACAGCGGCGAGTCCGACGATCCGCCTCCACTGCGTGAAGGTCCGGATCGACTGGCCGTGTGTCGCCACGACGCCCTTGGGCATGCCCGTCGTCCCCGACGTGAAGATCAGGTCCGAGACGTCGTCCGGCCCGACGGCGTCGAGCCGGCCGTCGACCTCGTCGGCATCGACGTCCTCGCCGAGCGACACGAACGCCTCCCAGTCGATCGCCCTGCCAGGAACCCTCGGGGCGATCGGGCTCCGCTCGCCGCCACCGGGTGCGGGCTGCGCGCCGGGGAGCACGACGAGCAGATCGAGATGCGGCAGGTCCTCCGCCGCCAACAGCCCGGGGTAGTCGATGCCGAGAAACCCCCCCACCGTCACGAGCACCCTCGCCCGGCTCCGGTTCAGGATGTAGGCGGCTTCCGAACCTCGAAACCGCGTGTTGAGCGGCACGACCGAGGCGCCGGCCGACTGGAGGCCGAGCAGGGTCAGGATCCATTCGTACGAGTTCGGTGCCCAGATGGCGACGCGGTCGCCCGGCTGCACGCCTGCGCCTATAAAGGCACGAGCGACCGTCTCAGCGTCCGTCCACAGGCGGGCGAAGCTGAACCGTCGCTGCCCGTCGACAACCGCCTCGGCGTCGCCGAAGCGATCGGCGGCCTCGCGGGCCACGGCCGGGATGCTCGGGCACGGCCGCCCGTTCGGCTCGCCCGGCGGCGTCGGAGCGCTCATCGGGACCCGTACACCGGCTGCGGTTCGGGCGAGCGGGCGATCAGGCTGGCAACGGTCTCGGCGAGCTCGTCAGCTCGATAGCGGCGGCTGACGTCCTTCGTGGCAGCCGGCTGCCAGCCGTCCATCAGGGAGATTCGGCCTCCTTCGACGGCAAAGACGCGGCCCGTCACCGTCGACGACTCGGTCGAGCACAGCCAGGCGACGAGGGGCGACACGTTCTCGGGCGCCATGGCGTCGAAGGTGCCTGCAGCTGTCGGCGCCGCCATGGCGTGCGCAAAGACCGTCTCGGTCATACGCGTGCGAGCCGACGGAGCGATGGCGTTCGCCGTGACGCCATAGCGGGCGAGCTCGGCCGACTGCACGAGGGTCAAGCCGACGATGCCTGCCTTTGCAGCGGAGTAGGCGGCCTGCCCGACGGATCCCAGCAAACCTGCCCCGGAGGAGGTGTTGACGATGCGCCCGCATACTGGCTCGCCTGTTCGCTTGCAGAGATCGCGCCAATGGGCGGCTGCGTGTCGGGCCAGGCAGAAGTGTCCCTTCAGGTGTACGGCGATGACGGCGTCCCACTCGTCCTCGGCGGCGTTCACGAACATGCGGTCGCGCACGACCCCGGCGTTGTTCACGACGGCGTCGAGCCTCCCGAAGGTGTCGAGGGCGCTGTGCAGCAGCTCTCGAGCGGCGTCGAAGTCGGCGACGTCGTCGCGGTTGGCGATGGCCGTCCCCCCGGCGGCCGTGATCTCGGCAGCGACGTCGTCGGCGGGGGCGCCGCCGACCGCCTCGTCGTCCGCCCCTCCGTCGAGTGCCACGCCGAGGTCGTTCACAACGACGCGGGCGCCCTGGCGGCCCAGCTCGAGAGCGTGAGCACGCCCCAGCCCGCGGCCGGCGCCGGTGACGATGACGACCCGTCCGTCGAGGCGCCACGCTTGGCTGTCAACGCCGTCGCTGCCGTTGGCCGTCACGGGAGGGAGCGTGTCACGCCGGAGCGGTGGCTCGCCAGCTTCCGGCCCAGGCCCTAACGTCGGGCCGTACCCGGAAGTTTGGAGGAGCCGGAGCCCCGTGAGCGACTACCCGCCGTCCCACCACCTGCTGGCGGGCAAGACCGTGGTTGTCACGGCGGCCGCCGGCACCGGCATCGGGTTCGCCACGGCGAAACGGTGCAAGGAGGAAGGGGCTGAGGTGCTCGTGAGCGATGCCCACGAGCGACGCCTCAGGGCGACCGCTGAGCTCCTAGGAGTGCCCGGCGTCGTCTGCGACGTGACCGACCAGGCGAGCGTGGACGGCCTCTTCAACACGTCGCTGGCGGAGCTCGGTCGCATCGACGTCCTCGTGAACAACGCCGGCCTCGGTGGCACCGTCGAGCTCACCGAGATGACCGACGAGCAATGGGCGAAGGTGATCGACGTCACGCTCACGGGGACGTTTCGCTGCACGAGAGCCGCCCTGCAGGTCATGGCGCCTGCAGGGCGGGGTGTCATCATCAACAACGCCTCCGTGCTCGGATGGCGGGCGCAAGCCGGTCAGGCCCATTACTCGGCTGCGAAGGCGGGCGTGATGGCGCTCACGCGCAGCGCCGCCCTCGAGGCGGCACCGCGGGGCGTCCGCGTGAACGCCGTTTCGCCGTCGCTCGCCATGCACCCCTTCCTCTCGAAGGTCATGTCCACCGAGGCGCTCGAGCAATTGGCGGCGCAGGAAGCGTTCGGGCGGCCGGCGGAACCGTGGGAGGTGGCAAACGTCATCGTTTTCCTGGCGAGCGACTACTCCTCCTACATGACCGGTGAGGTCGTGAGCGTCAGCAGCCAGCACCCGTAGGAGCCTCAACGCACCTCGGCGGTCAGGTCGTGGAAGAGAGCCGGCCGGCTCAGCCGGATCGCCAGGAGGGCGACGGCCAGGACGAGGGCGGCGGCCGTCGTCGTGGCCGGCAGCCCCAAGCGGTCGGCGATCGGTCCCTGCAGCAGGGACCCGATGGGGTAGGCAACACCGAGGGCGACGAGGTAGATGCTGAGGATGCGGCCGCGGAACCTCGTCGGGGCGCGCAGTTGCACGACCGTCTGGAGGCCGGAGAGAACCCAGATGTAGACCAATCCGACGGCGAAGAGGGCTGCCGTGGCCCATGACAGCGCGGGCGCAAGGTCGTAGGCGACGAGCACCGGGATGAGGAGGATGAGGGCGCCGACGAGCACCCGGCCGCGGCCGAGACGTTCCGCCAGCGGCGCCATGAGGAGGGCGCCGACGACGGCACCGACACCCTGGGCGGTCGTGAGCACGGCGGTGGCCGAGGCGACGGCGCGAGCGGTGCTGTGGGCGTGGCCGAGCCCCGTGAGCCGATGGGCGACGGCGGGCACGAGGGCGATGAACGGTGAGCCGAGCACTGCCACGACGGCGATGAGGACGATGGCAGCCCAGCACCCGGGCTCGGCTCGGGCGGCCCGGAAGCCGGCCCGGAGAGAGGCAGCGAGCGTCGTGGGGTCGTCTCGGCCGGGCGGGGGAGCGAGGCGCACGAACATCAGGGCAGCGACGACGGCGAGAAACGACACGGCGTTGGCCAGGAACGCCATCGGATAGCCGAAGGCGAGGACGGTCGCCCCTGCGAGGGCCGGACCGACGACGCGGCCGAGGTTCCACTGTGCGGAGTTGAGCGACGAGGCGGCGAGGAATTCGCTGCGGGGCACGAGGTCGGGCAGGATCGCTTGCTGGAAGGGGCCCATGATGGCGCTCACGGCGCCTTGTGCCGTCACGAGCATCGTGAGCAGCAGAGGCCCGTAGTCGTGCGCCCCTACCAGCAAGGCGATCACGAGGGCGACGCCGCCCGCCACGAGGTTGCAGGCGATGAGAACGGGCCGGCGGGGGAGCCGGTCGGCGAGCGCCCCTCCGATGGGCGAGAGCACGCCGGTCGGGAGAAACCCCCCGGCCGCCACCACGACGACCCACAGAGCGCTCCCGGTATGTGAGGCGACGAGAGCGCCCACGGCCACCGTCTGCATCCACGACCCGACGATCGAGATGAAGCCCCCTGACCACAGGAGGGTGTAATTGCGGTGGCGGAACGGCCGCAAGGCGGAGAAGCCGCGCCCGGGTGCTGCTACCTGCGCCGATGGCGCCACTGTGGCGGGGGAGTCGGCGACGGCGGAGGCGTCGCCCATCGAAGCGGCCGGATCGCCCGGGAGGGTCACGGCGCCCGGCGGAGCCGAGGCGGCGGCCTCCCCCGGCCCTCCGGCATGCTTCCCCCTCCTCACCTCACGAGGGTACGGCGATTCGGGCGGGCGGGGGTGCGGCCTAGCGCCCCCGCTCCCGGGCCCAGTGGCAGGGCCTGCCGTCTACGTCGCTCCTCCGGCGGTGAGGGCGTCATATCCGACACCGGTCGCCGCCACCGAGACCTCCCACAGACGCCGGCCGATGGCGGGGTCGAGCGCTCGCGCCTCGATCCGGTCTCGCTTCGGGTAGCCACGCATGCCGCCGGCTTGACCGGGTCCGTACAGCTCGCCTCCGTGCACGTCTGCGGCCGTGGCGGCGTACAGCTGAGGCCAAGCGCCGGCGTAGGCCGGCTGAGCGAAGAGCGCATTCCCGATGGCGTAGTAGCTGCTCTGGAGCCAGCTCGTGCCGGTCTGCAGGTTCGTGGCGGCGTAGCCCGGGTGGGCGGCGACGGCGATCGTCTCCGCTTTGGCGCTCCGCAGACGGCGGTCGAGCTCGACAGCGAAGATGAGATCGGCGAACTTCGACTGGCTGTAGGCCTTCCAGCGGCCGTACCTCGCCCGCCCGTGCAGGTCGGCGAAGTCGATTCGACCGATGCGGCGGACCTGGCTCGTGACGGCCACGACTCGGCTGCCCGCCGTCGACACCATGGCCGGTAGCAGCAGGCCGGTGAAGGCGAAGTGACCGAGGTAGTTCGTCCCGAACTGCATCTCGAAGCCGTCCGCCGTCTCTGTGCGCGGGATCGCCATGACGCCGGCATTGTCAATGAGCAGGTCGATCTTCGGGTGGTCGGTGAGGATGCCGCCGACGGCTTCGCGGACAGAGGCGAGGGCTGCGAGGTCGACGATGGCGGGCTCGAGGACGGCGTCCGGATGGCGCCGGCGCACTTCGGCCATGGCCGCTTGGAGCCGGTCTGCGTTACGCGAGGCCATGACGACGGTGGCGCCGTGAGCGGCCAGGGCGGCGGCGGTTTCGAGCCCGAGCCCGCTGTTGGCGCCTGTTACGACGGCCGTGCGACCCGACTGGTCGGAGATGTCGTTCGCAGTCCAGTAACGCATGGGAGGCATGTTGCCCCACCTCCGGCGCAAACGCATTTGGTCGCTGCAGCGCGGCACGTAGGCTACGGGGATGATCAGCGACGCCGCCAGGCAGTTCCACGCCCTCCTCGAAGCCCTGCCCGTGAGCGACACGAGGCCGACCATCGAAGAGGCCCGGGCCCTCAGTGACGGGTGGGCGATCGCCACCGCCGAGCCGGAGGACGTCGCGTATGAGCCGGTCGACGCCGGCGGTGTCGCCGCCGAGTGGACGGTTCCGGCCGGGGCGGACGCCGAGCGGGTGCTCCTCTACTTGCACGGTGGTGGTTACTCGGTCGGCTCGATCGCCAGCCATCGCAAGCTCGTGGGTCACCTCACGAGCGCTGCAGGCGTGAAGGGGTTGTCCGTGGAGTACCGCCTGGCTCCCGAGAACCCCTTTCCGGCTGGTCTCGACGACGCCGTCACGGCCTTCTCCTTCTTGTTGGACGAGGGGTTCGACGCCGGTCACATAGGTGTCGGCGGCGACTCGGCCGGCGGAGGCCTCGCTCTGGCCGTGGCGCTGGCGCTGCGGGAGCGAGGCCTACCTGCGCCCGCCGGGCTCGTCCTCTTGTCACCATGGACGGATTTCGCCTCCACGGGCGAGTCCCTCGTCAGCAACATCGGCAAGGATCTGCTCCTGCGCCAGATCGAGGAGGACGCCCCGACGGTGGGATGGTACGCCGGTGACAACGACGTCAAGAACCCGCTGATCTCTCCGCTCTACGCCGACTTCACGGACTTCCCGCCCTTCGTCGTTCATGTCGGCGGCGACGAGCTGTTGCTGGACGACTCCACACGCCTGTTCGAGCGGGCGTCCGCCGCCGGCTGTGAAGCGACGATCGAGGTCTGGCCGGAGATGCAGCACGTCTTTCAGATCGCCGCCGGCAACGTGCCCGAGTCGGATTCGTCGGTGGCCAAGCTGGGCTCCTGGCTCTCGAGCCGGCTGAAGGACTGAGCCGCTCGGCCCCGAGGTCCTGTCTCAGAGCTGGCTGAGGCGGGCTTCGAAGCGTCCGCGGGCAGGGCTCCGAAGGATCTCGCCGAGTAAGCTACCTGCGTTTTTCGGTTCAGGGGGACGTCATGCGCTGTCCAAATTGCGGACTCGAGAACCTTCCGGATGACAAGTTCTGTGTCGAGTGCGGAAGATCTCTCGCCGTTTCTTGCCCGAGTTGCGGGGCGGCCCTTCCTTCCCATGCAAAGTTCTGCGGCCAGTGCGGGAGCACGCTCGCTCCTCCCGTCGAAGCCGCCGCCGCCCTTGCGGCGCTGCGGGCTTTTCAGTCCCAGGAGGCGGCCGGTCAGCCCACGACAGAGCTTCGCCACGTCACGGTGCTCTTCTGCGACCTCGTGGGCTTCACGCCGTTCTCGGAGAAGCGTGACGCCGAGGAGGTGCGCGAGGTGCTCTCGGGCTACTTCGACCTCGCTCGGGCGATCGTCGGGCGCTACGGCGGTGTCGTGCAGAAGTTCATCGGCGACGCCGTCATGGCCGTATGGGGAGCGCCGGTCGCCAAGGAGGACGACGCCGAGCGGGCGGTGCGGGCAGCTCTCGAGCTGACCTCGGCCGTCGCCGCCTATGGATCCGAGCATGGGACAGAGCTGCAGGCACGGGTCGGGGTGGCGAGCGGGGAGGCGGCGACGACGGAGACGGCCGAGGAGGGCCTCGTTATCGGCGACCGGGTCAATACGGCGGCACGCATACAGGCGGCGGCACCGCCCGGGCACTGCTACGTGGACGAGGCCACGAGGGCTGCCACCTCAGCGGCGATCGCCTACGTCGATGCCGGCGAGCATGCCCTCAAGGGCAAGTCGGAGCCCGTCCACCTGTTTAACGCCACCCGGGTGGTGGCCGCCGTCGCCGGCTCGCAGCGCTCCGGGGTCATCGAGGCCCCCTTCATCGGGCGAGACCGCGAGCTCCACCTCGTCAAAGAGCTCTTCCATGGTACGGCTGAGCGCCACCTCGCTCGCATGGTGCTCGTCTCCGGCGTTGCCGGCGTCGGCAAGTCCCGCCTCGCCTGGGAGTTCTTCAAGTACATCGACGGCTTGGCGGGCGACGTCCTCTGGCATGCCGGCAGGTGCCTCTCCTATGGGGAGGGAGTCAGCTACTGGGCGCTCTCCGAGATGGTGAGGGCGCGACTGCAGATCAGCGAGGAGGACCCGCAGGAGGTCGTGGCGGAGCGACTCCGGACGGGTCTCGAGCGCTGGATCGGCGACCCGGCCGACCGGGAGTTCATCTCGCCACGGCTCGGCCAGCTCCTCGGTCTTCCCGCCCCCCAGGTGCTGGCGCGAGAGGAGCTGTTTGCTGGCTGGCGCCTCTTCTTCGAGCGTCTCGCCGAGTACCTCCCCGTCGTCATGGTCGTGGAGGACCTGCAGTGGGCAGACGCCGGCCTCGTCGAGTTCTTGGACCACCTGCTCGAATGGTCCGGAGACCATGCTCTCTACCTGCTCGTCCTGTCTCGTCCGGAGGGGACCGAGCGGCGTGGCCTCGGGCTCTCGCGGAGGTCGGTCACCACCCTCGCCCTCGACCCACTCTCCGACGAGGTGATCGGCCAACTGCTCGACGGCCTCGTATCGGGGCTACCGGATGCTGCCCGTGCCCGCATCGTCGAGCGGGCCGAGGGAATCCCGCTCTATGCGATCGAGACGGTGCGCGGCCTGCTCGACAAGGGTGTCCTCGACAAGGGCGAGGACGGCGCCCTCCATCTCGTGGGCGAGCTCGGCACGCTGGAGATTCCCCCTGGCCTGACGGCGCTCATCGCCTCTCGGCTCGATGCCCTCTCGCCCGACGAGCGGCGCCTCGTGAAGGAGTGCTCGGTGCTCGGCGGAAGCTTCCCCCGCCAAGCGATCGAGGCGCTGTCCGACATGGAGGCGTCGTTGGTCGACGAGCTCCTCAGCTCGCTCGTGCGCAAAGAGGTGCTCACCGTGCGAGCCGACAAGCTCTCGCCCGAGCGCGGACAGTACGCCTTCACGCAGTCCTTGATCCGCTCCGTCGCCTACGACACCTTGACGCGGACAGAACGCAAGGCACGCCACCTGCGTACGGCCGAGCACCTGCAGGCGGCCTTCCCCGATGAGGGTGCCGAGGTGGCTGAGGTCATCGGCGCCCACCTGTACGACGCCTACGTCGCCGCAGCCGACGACCCCGACGCCGATGACCTGCGGGCGAGGGCCTGCAAGGCGTATTCGATCGCCGGCGAGCGGGCTGAGTCGGTCGGCGCCCCCGATGCGGCGGAGACCGCCTATCTGCGCGCCGCCGAGCTCAGCTGCGACGGCGCGGAACAAGCGAGCCTGACCGCTGGCGCCGGCCGGATGGCTCACGAAGGGGGTTGGTACGAGCGCGCTATCAGCCACTTCGAGGCGGCAATCGCTGGCAGCATTGCGGCCGGGAAGACGGTCGAGGCCGCCCGCATCACCGCCTGGCTGGGGACGTCCCTCGAGCTCGCGGGTCGAGGCGAGCAGGCGATCACTCGCCTCCGGCAGGCTCTGGGCTCGCTGGAGGGCGCACCCGACCCGTCGGATGTGCTGGCCGAGCTGAAGTCACGGCTCGGTGCCGCTCTCCTCCTTTCCGGCCATGCGGAAGAGGCGGTCCCGGTGATCGAGGAGTCCCTGACACTCGCCCAGCACCATGAGCTGCCCGAGCAGCTGGCTCGCAGCCTGAACGTGAGGGGCATGTACCTCGTCGTTTCCGGCCGGGCGGAGGAGGCCCGCCTGAACTATGAGGGATACCTCGCAGTTTCGCGGCGCTACGGCAACACCCGCGGGGAGGCGGGGGCCGAGAACAACCTGGCCGACCTTTGCATGATCCACGACCTCCCAGGGGCCGAGGAGCATGCAGAAGCTGCGGTCACGCTGGCCCGCCGGCGAGGAGACCGGGGTGCCGAGGATGGTGCGGCGGGCAACCTCATGTACATCCTCATGATGGCGGGGCGCCTGGACGAGGCGTTCCGTCTCGGGACGGAGCTCCTGCAGGGAGGCGGCGACGAACGTGCCGGCGCGGAGGAAACGAACTTCCGGCTCGCCTGCCTGCAGCTGGTTCGGGGAAGGACGGAGGAAGCTCGTGAACATCTCGCAGTGTGCCGTGCCTGGGCAGGCAGCGATGACGTGCAGCACCGGGCGATGCATGGCGCCGCAGAGGCCGCAATCTGCCTGGCGGCGGGAGACGGCCGGGCCGCCCTCGAGAGCGCAGATGGAGCCTTGAGCAGGTTGCAGGCGGACGGCTGGCCGGTGGCTCACGAAGCGGTCCGTTTCGCTTTCCCGATCGCTGTCGAGGCGGCCATCGACCTCGGCGATCTCGACGAAGCCGATCGACTCATCAAGATGCTGTCGACTCGCCCCCGGGGAGAGGTCCCCCCGTTCCTGCGGGCACAGATCACCCGCTCGAAGGCCCTGGTGACGAGCGCACGCGGTGAGAACGAGACCGTGGAGGAGCATCTCACGGCCGTCGAGGAGGCCTTTGCCGAGCTCGGCTACCCGTATTGGACGGCCCGTGCGCAGCTCGACCGGGCGGAGTGGCTCGCCCGCCAAGGCAGAGTCGAGGAGTCGACCGTGCTGGCGGCGAAGGCCGCGGCCGCCTTTGAGGCGATCGGGGCGGCGCCGATGCTGCTTCGCGCCAGCCTCCTCGCCCAGCCGGACCTCAGCCGATCGGGTCAAGACGGCCCATAAGTCGCTCAGCCAAGGTCTCGACTGAGCGACCTCGGAGTACACTGCGTTCGCCTTCAGCCTCCAAGGAAGTGCCTCATGCACTGCTCGAACTGCGGGATCGAGAACCTGCCGGGCGCCAAGTTCTGCCTCGAGTGCGGCAGAGCGTTGACGCTGGCTTGCGTGAGCTGCGGCACGTCGCTGCCCTCGCACGCAAAGTTCTGCAGCCAGTGCGGCACGACCGTGCAGCCGACGGCGGTGCCGGTCGGCGCCGTGGCGACAGTTCCCACGATCATGGAGGCTGCCGCCGGCACCACGACGGAGCTGCGTCACGTCTCGGTGCTGTTCTGCGACCTCGTCGGCTTCACGCCGTTCTCCGAGAAGCGTGATCCGGAGGAGGTTCGCGAGGTCCTCTCGGGCTACTTCGAACTCGCCCGGGCGATCGTCGGGCGCTACGGCGGCGTCGTCGAGAAGTTCATCGGCGACGCCGTCATGGCGGTGTGGGGAGCTCCCGTCGCGAAGGAGGACGACGCCGAGCGGGCTGTCCGCGCCGGCCTCGAGCTCGTCTCGGCGGTCGCCGCCTACGGGTCCGAGCACGGGACGGATCTCCAGGCCCGGGTCGGCGTCGTGACGGGCGGCGCCGCCACGACCGAGACGGCCGAGGAGGGCCTCGTCATCGGCGACCGCGTGAACACCGCCGCCCGCATCCAGTCGGCCGCCCCGCCCGGGTGCTGCTACGTCGACGAGACGACGAGGGCGGCCACGGCGGCGGCCATCGCCTATGCGGACGCCGGCGAGCACGAGCTGAAGGGCAAGGCGGAGCCCGTCCGCCTCTACCAGGCGACCCGGGTCGTGGCCGCCATCGCCGGCTCGCAGCGCTCCGGCGTCCTCGAGGCGCCCTTCATCGGACGGGACCACGAGCTCCGCCTCGTGAAGGAGCTCTTCCACGCCTCGGCCGAGCGCCGCTCGGCTCGCATGGTGCTCGTCTCCGGCGTCGCCGGCGTCGGCAAGTCACGGCTCGCCTGGGAGTTCTTCAAGTACATCGACGGGCTTGGCCGGCGACGTGCTCTGGCACTCGGGGCGCTGCCTCTCCTACGGGGAGGGCGTCAGCTACTGGGCGCTCTCGGAGATGGTCCGGGCACGGCTGCAGATCAGCGAGGAGGACCCGCAGGAGGTCGTGGCCGAGCGGCTGCGCGACCGGCCTCGAGCGCTGGATCCCCGACGCAGTCGACCGGGAGTTCATCGCCCCCCGTCTCGGTCAGCTGCTCGGGCATGCCGAGCCCGCAGGTGCTCGCGAGAGAAGAGCTCTTCTCCGGCTGGCGTCTCTTCTTCGAGCGCCTCTCGGAGCACCTGCCGGTCGTCATGGTCATCGAGGACCTGCAGTGGGCCGACGCCGGCATGGTCGACTTCCTGGACCACCTGCTCGAGTGGTCGGGCGACCACGCCATCTTCCTGCTCGTGCTGTCCCGGCCGGAGGGGACCGAGCGGCGAGGGCCTCGGGCTCTCGCGCCGCAGCGTCACGACCCTCCCCCTCGACCCGCTCTCCGACGAGGTCATGGGCGAGCTGCTCGACGGGCTCGTCACCGGCCTTCCCGCCGCGGCACGGGCTCGCATCGTCGAGCGGGCCGAGGGCATCCCGCTCTACGCCATCGAGACCGTGCGGGGGCTGCTCGACAAGGGCGTCGCTGGAGAAGGGCGACGGACGGCGCGCTTCACCTCGTCGGCGAGCTCGGCGAGCTCGAGATCCCACCCGGGCTGACGGCCCTCATCGCCTCCCGCCTCGACGCGCTCGCGTCCGGACGAGCGACGGCTCGTGAAGGAGTGCTCGGTGCTCGGCGGTAGCTTTCCCCGCCAGGCGATCGAGGCCCTCTCCGACATCGACCCTGCCGACCTCGACGAGCTGCTGAGCTCGCTCGTGCGCAAAGAGGTGCTGACGGTCCGAGCCGACAAGCTCTCGCCCGAACGCGGCCAGTACGCCTTCACCCAGTCGCTCATCCGATCGGTCGCCTACGACATGTTGACGAGGGCCGAGCGCAAGGCCCGTCACCTGCGGACCGCCGAGCACCTCCAGATCGGCCTTCCCCGACGAGGGCGCCGAGGTGGCCGAGGTCATCGGCGCCCACCTCTACGACGCCTACAAGGCCGCCGGCGACGACCCCGACGCCGAAGAGCTCCGGGCTCGGGCATGTCGCGCCTACGTGCTGGCGGCCGAGCGGGCCGAGGCCGTCGGCGCTCCGGAGGCGGCCGAGGCCGCCTACCTGAAGGCAGCCGAGCTGAGCTCCGACGAAGCTGGGCGAGCGGGATTCATCGAGCGAGCGGGCCGGATGGCCGATTCCGCAGGCTGGACCGAGCGGGCCATTGGCCATTTCGAGACCGCTATCGCCGCCCACGCAGAGGCCGGGCGGGTCATCGATGCTGCGCGCGTCACGGCGTGGCTGGGCAGCTCGCTCACCGCTTTTGGCCAGGGAGAGGTCGGGATCAGGCGAATCCGGCAGGCGCTCTCCTCCCTCGAGGGGACGAGCGCTCCTCCGGACGTCATGGCGGCCCTCTATTCGAGGCTCTCCACCGCCCTCGTCTTCGCCGGCCACGGGAGCGAGGCCATCGAACCGATCGAAGAGGCCCTCACCTTGGCGCAGCACCATAAGCTGCCCGACGCCCTCATGAGCGGCCTCAACGCCAAGGCCATCCTGCTCCTCGGCGAGGGACGGGCCGAGGAGGCCCAGATGCTCCTCGAAGGCATGGTCTCTGTCGCTCGACGTCACGGGATCACCCGCCCGGAGCTGGTGGGCGAAGGCAACCTTGGGGATCTCTGCATGTGCCACGACCTGCCGGGCGCCGAGGAGCACGCGGAGGCTGCAGTCGCTCTCGCGAGGCGCTGGGGGTTAAGAAGGAACGAGTCCCTCGGGGCGTCGAACCTCATGTACATCCTCACCATGGCGGGGCGTCTCGACGAGGCGTTCCGGCTCGGGATCGAGCTGCTCCAGACCGGTGGCGACGATCGCCCAGGGTCAGCGTTCATCAATAGTCGCCTTGCCTATATGGAGGCGATTCGCGGCCGGCCCGAGGCCGCCCGCGAGTACCTGCTGGCAACGGGTAGCTGGGCGGCGAGCGACGAGGTGCAATCGAAGGCGAACTTCGCGGCGACCGAGGCGGCCGTCGCCTTGGCGAGCGGTGACAGCTCGCATGCGCTTCTCTGCGCCCGACGCGCCATCGACGAGACCCTGAGCGGAAGCCTCGCCGTCGCCCACGAGGCAGTCCGCCTCGCCTTTCCTCTTGCGCTCGAGGCAGCCCTTGACGTCGGCGACCTCGAGGAGGCCGACCGGCTCGTGGAGTTGGTGGCCCGGCGGCCAGCCGGCGAGGTACCCCCGTACCTGCGGGCCCAGGTCACACGCGCCGGGGCGTTGGTGGCGGGTGCCCGAGGGGACGAGGCGGCGGTGGACGAGGGCCTTGTCGCCGCGGAGGCGGCGTTTCGCGATCTCGGCTATCCGTATTGGACGGCCCGCACGCAGCTCGAGCGAGCAGAGTCGCTCGCCCGCCGGGGGAATCTTGACCAGTCGGAGAAGCTGGCGGGCACGGCCGCCCTCACCTTCGAGATGATGAGAATCCCGAGCCTGCTCGAGCGTGCCCAGGCTCTGGCGGAGCCCGCCGTCAGCCGGTCAGCTCAACCAGTCTGAGGGCGCCATCAACGGTTGGGCTTGAGCACCTGCGAGGTGGCCCCCCGGCGGACAGCCAGGCCGGCGAGCACCTCGAGCACGCAGCGGTGGGCGTTGTTGATCGTCGTCTCGGCCCAGTCGTAGGGCGGGGAGACCTCGACGACGTCCATGGCGACGAGGGGGGTGTCGAGGGCGAGTTTGCGCAGGGCGCGCAACAGGTCGGCCGGGTTGAGGCCACCCGGCTCCGGTGTGCCCGTCCCGGGTGCGAAGCCGGGGTCGAGCACGTCGATGTCGACCGAGAGGTAGACGCCGTCGGTCTCCTCGAGCGCCTCGGCGACGGCGTCCTCCATGACGGCGGGTAGCCCGCGTTCCCACACCTCCTGCATGAAGTGCCAGCGCAAGCCCTGGCCCTGCATCCACTCGAAGACGTCGGCCGGCGGCCAGTAGCCGCGCAGGCCGACCTGCACGAAGTTCCTTCCGAGGACGGCGCCCGACTCGATCAGCCGGCGCATCGGGGTGCCGTGGCTGGCGAGGTTGCCGTCGATGGAGTCGGCCGTGTCGGCGTGGGCATCGAAGTGGACGATGCCGATGCGGCCCCAGCCCTTTGCCTCCGCCACGGCGGTGGCGGCTGGCCAGGTGATGGAGTGGTCGCCTCCGAGGACGATCGGCAGGATGCCGCGGCTGGCGATCTCGCCCACCCGCTGACGGATGTTGGCGTGTGACGCCTCCGTCATGCCGTGCGGGCAGAGGGCGTCGCCGTAGTCGACGACTTCGAGGTTCTCGAAGATCTCGATCCCGAGATCCATGTGGTAGGTGCCCGGGCCGTATGCGAGCGCTCGCAACGCCCGCGGTCCGAAACGGGCGCCTGGCCGGTTCGTCGTCGAGTCGTCCCAGGGGGCGCCGACGATGGCCACGTCCGGCTGCCATCGGTCGAGCTCCTCGGGCTCGGTGAGCAATGGGCATTGGGCGAATGTCGCCGGACCGGCGTAAGAAGGGCCGCTCAGCTGTCGTTGCATCCCCGGGGGGAGGGTGCGGTCCGGCGGGACGGCGGCGGTGTCGTCGGTCACTGCGCGCGTTGCTAGCACACGGCGACCGTCGGGGCCTCCGACGCTGGACCACCTAGGCTGGCTGCTCATGCCGGAGGCCTACATCGTCGAAGCCGTGCGAACGCCCGTCGGAAAGCGCGGGGGCGCCCTGTCAGGCCTGCACCCGGCCGACCTCGGTGCGCTTGCCCTCTCCGCCCTGGTCGAGCGCAGCGGCATCGACCCCGGTGCTGTCGAAGACGTCGTGTTCGGCTGTCTCGACACCCTCGGGGGGCAGGCTGGCGACATCGCCCGCACGTGCTGGCTGGCGGCTGGTCTGCCGGAACACGTGCCTGGCACGACCGTCGACCGCCAGTGCGGTTCGTCGCAGCAGGCTGTCCACTTTGCCGCCCAGGCTGTCATGGCGGGCGTGCAAGACGTCGTGGTGGCCGGAGGCGTCCAGCAGATGTCGCAGATTCCGATCGGATCGGCCATGGTGGTCGGCGAGCAGTTCGGGTACGAGGATCCCTTCACCGGATCGACCGGCTGGCTGAAGCGGTATGGGGACCAGGAGATCAGCCAGTTTCGCAGCGCCGACCTGATCGCCGAGCGATGGGGCATCTCTCGGGACGAGATGGAGGAATTCGCCGTCCAGTCCCACACACGGGCGCTGACGGCGCAGGCGGAAGGTCGCTTCGAGGGCGAGATCGTCCCCTTCGACGGTCTCACGGCCGACGAGGGGCCGCGCGAGCCGAACTGGGAGAAGATTCGCTCGCTCCCGACTCTGCGGGAGGACGGCCGCATCACCGCCGCCATGGCCTCGCAGATCTCCGACGCGGCCGCCGCCATGTTGATCGTGAGCGAGTCGGCTCTCTCCACCCATGGCCTCACGCCGCGGGCACGCATCCACCACATGAGCGTTCGCGGCGACGACCCGGTCCTCATGCTGACGGCGCCCATCCCGGCCACGAGGTACGCCCTCGAACGGGCGCGCATGACGCTCGACGACGTCGACCTGGTCGAGATCAACGAGGCATTCGCTCCCGTCGTGCTCGCCTGGCAGAAGGATACGGGCGCCGACTTGGCGAAGGTGAACGTGAACGGCGGGGCGATCGCCCTCGGCCACCCACTCGGAGCCACGGGCGTGCGTCTCATGACGACGCTGTTGAACGAACTCGAGCGGACCGGGGGTCGCTACGGCCTGCAGACGATGTGCGAAGGCGGCGGTCAGGCGAACGTGACGATCATCGAGCGCCTCGGCTGAGCGCTGAGGCCACTATGTCCTCGGCCGCGATCCCCACAACGTGGTAGTCGGTTACACGCGCATATGACCGGAACTCACTACCAGGTCGTGGGACGAAGGCGCCGGGTTCGCGGCGGGCACGGGAGCGTGGCGAAGTTGCAGACGGCCCGGTCAGGCGACGCCGGCCAGCCGTAGCGCCGTCTTGACGTCATCAATCACCATGTGAGGGCGCTGGCGTAGTGCGGTCGGCGTTGTGCGCAGGAGTGCCCAGCCGAGGGCGACAATGCGGTTGCCCCGCTCCCGGTCGCTCACGAAGCTGAGAGCGTCGGCGTGATACCGATAGCCATCGAGCTCCAAGGCCACCCTGCGTGCGGGCCATGCGAGGTCGACGCGAGCCACGAAGCGGCGGCCGTCGCGAATCTCGAACTGCGTGGCGGGTCGCTCGATACCGCTCGCAACGAGAAGGTCTATGAGCTGTGCCTCGGCGATGCTGTCAACATCGCCCAGGTCGGTGAGCATCCGTCGGAGTCTCACGATCCCGCTCATCCTTGCGCCGCGCGCCGCGGCGAAGCGCTCAAGACTCGGAAGCGTGAACAGCCGACCGGCGATGCAATGGTTCACGAACCCGCGGTACCGCTCGTCCTCGACCGGGCGGTCGGCGAGATCGAGCACGGTTCGCATCGGGCGAGTGACCGGCACTGACCGGCGTGTGGTCGTGAGGCTCTCCAGGGAGCGTCGGGTCACGTGGACCGAGACCCACTTCGGCCCGGCCACCCTGAGCCCATGTCGCACCGTGACGTGAATAACCGATGACCCTTCGAAGCCATCGAAGCCCCACAATCGTGCAGCCGTCTCGTGAGAGACGACGCCGCCGGTCCGCGTGGCGATCACGACTTTCTGGTCGAGCCCCAGCGGGTAGGCGGTGAGCCGGTAGACACCACGAGTCTCCCGGACGAGGGTGCCACGCGACTCGAGACGGGAGAGACGTCGGACATCGAAGCCGAGCGCAGCCGCTTCCGAACAGGTGAAGATGCCGGCGGAGCTGGCACATTGCTCCATCAGGAGCTTCCATGGCACTGAGCGCGGCCACTCCTCCATAGCCCGCATGATGGAGGACGGGTGTGTCAGCCGCGTTCTGGTAGTCGCGTACGCGCATATATGACCGGAACTCACTACCAGGTTGGCGAAACGGCGCCGGCGGCGGCGCCGGTGGAACGGCGCCGGCGGAACGGCGCCGGTGGAACGGCGCCGGCGGCGAGGCATGCGCCTCCCGGCGCGACACCTCAGCCGAGATAGCGGGAGATGGACTCCACGACGCAGGCGGGCTTCTCGTTCCCCTCGACCTCGATCGTGACGAGGGTAGTCATCTGCACGCCGCCGGCGACGTCGTCGACCGACTGGATCCGTCCTCGGGCACGCACCCGCGACCCGACCGGCACGGGGGCGGGGAAGCGCACGCGGTTTGCCCCGTAGTTGATGCCCATCGAGATGCCGCTCACCCGGATCACCTGAGGAAGCAAGTACGAGATGAGAGACAACGTAAGAAACCCATGGGCGATCGTGGTTCCGAACGGCCCTGCCTTCGCCCGTTCGGGGTCGACGTGGATCCACTGGTGGTCGCCCGTGGCCTCGGCAAAGAGGTCGATCTGGCGCTGGGTGATCTCGTGCCACTCGCTCGGGCCGAGCTCAGTGCCCACGGCACCCCGCAACTCGTCGAGCCCTTCGAAGACGGTCGGTTCCATGACGAGATCGTAGGCGGGGCCGGCTAGCGCCCGCTGGGTACGCTGCGCCGTGCCCGCCGCTCGATCCGACCCGCCCGATCCCCACCCTCACGCCGCTTTGCGCACGCCGATCTGTGACCTGTTCGGGGTGGAGGCACCGATCGTGCAGACGGGCATGGGCTGGGTGGCCGGGCCGCGCCTTGTTTCGGCGACGGCGGCCGCCGGTGCCCTCGGAATCCTCGCCTCGGCGACGATGACCCTGTTCGAGCTCCGCTCGGCCATCGCCGAGGTGAAGAGCCGGACGGATCGGCCTTTCGGCGTCAACCTCCGTTCCGACCATGCCGACGTCGATCGCTTCGTCGACCTCCTCCTCGCCGAGAACGTCGCCGTGGCGAGCTTCGCCCAAGCGCCCAACGAGCGGCTCATCAAGCGCCTCCGCGACGGCGGCGTGCGAACGATGCCGACGATTGCTGCCCGGCGGCACGCCGAGAAGGTCGTCTCCTGGGGTGTCGACGCCGTCATCGCCCAAGGACGCGAAGGCGGTGGTCACACGGGCGCCGTGCCCACGACGTTGCTGCTGCCGCAGGTGACGGCCGCCGTGGGCGTACCCGTGCTCGGTGCGGGCGGCTTTTTCGATGGACGGGGGCTCGTGGCAGCGCTGGCGTGGGGGGCCGCCGGCGTAGCGATGGGGACGCGTTTCTTGCTCACGAGGGAGAGCACTGTGCCCGACGCCGTGAAGGCCCGCTACCTCGAGGCTGCCGTCACCGACACCGTCGTGACCCGGGCCGTCGACGGCTATCCGCAGCGAGTGATTCGCACCTCCATGATCGATCGTCTCGAGCGTTCCCTTCCCGGCGTGAGCCTCGCCCGCGCCGCAACGAATGCCGTGCGGCTCCGGCGGTTGACGTCGACACCCCTGCCGGCCCTCGTTCGCGAAGGGCTGGCGATGAAGCGCGATAGCGATCTCACGTGGTCCCAGACGGCGATGGCGGCGAACGCCCCCATGCTCACGCGGGCTGCCCTCGTCGAGGGCAAGCTGGAAGCGGGAGTGCTGCCGACCGGGCAGGTGACCGGTCTCATCGACGAGCTCCCGAGCGTGGCCGAGCTGGTGGAGCGCATCATGGCCGAAGCGGCCGAGACGCTGAACCGGCTGACCGGCACAGCTGCGCCGCCGTCGGTTGACGATCCCGTCATGCCTCCACGGCCGAGAAGCGCTGGCGGAGTTGATATTTGAGAACCTTGCGGAGGGTTTCGTTGCGGGGGAGGGCCTCGAGCACCTCGAGCTGCTCCGGGATCTTCTGTCGCATCAGGCCACGGGCGCTCAAGTACTCCGCCAGCTCCTCCAGGCTGAGGCGGTCCGCTCCGGGGGCCAGCTCCACGACGGCGCACACGCGCTCGCCCCGCTCGGCATCCGGGAGCCCGATCACGGCAACATCGCCGACCTTCGGGTGCGTGTAGGCGAGCTCCTCGACTTCGCGGGCGGAGATGTTCTCGCCCTTGCGGATGATGACGTCTTTCAAGCGGCCCGTCAGCACGAGATGTCCGTCCAGCCTGAGGTGACCGAGGTCACCTGTGCGGAACCAGCCGTCCTCGTCGAACGCCTCGGCCGAGAGCGTCGCGTCGGTGTACCCCTTGCAGACCATGGGGCCCCGCACCCGCACTTCGCCCTCGACGCCGCCGTCGGCGACCTTCTCATCGGGCGTGATGATCCGAATCTCGGCCCCGGCCACCGGGGCGCCTTCGGTGGCGATCAACTGCTCATCGGTGTCGGAGGGGCTCCCCATGGAGATCATCGGGATCTCCGTCATGCCGTAGCCGTGGATGATGCGCACGCCCATCTCGGCTCGGACAGCGTGGAAGACCTCCGGCGGCTTGGGGGCACCCCCTCCAGAGAGAGCCCGTAGCGTCGGGATGACGGGCGCCGCCGGGCTCTTGCGTTGTTCGGCGAGAAACGCCTGATAGAACGCCGTCGATCCTCCCGCCATCGTGACGCCGTGGCGGCGAAAGACCTCGACGGCTTCGGAGGGCACGAAGGCTTCGAGCACGACGGCCTGAAAGCCGCACAACAACATCGTGACGAGATAGTCGGGGCCGGCGATGTGGGCGAAGGGAAAGGCGATGGAGCCGACGTCGCTCTCGCTCAGCTGGAGCGCGAGAGCGAGTCCCCTGCCACCCGCGAGCAGCGTCCCGTCGGTGTGCATGACCCCTTTTGGTTCCGACGTCGTGCCTGACGTGTAGTAGATCCATCGGACCGGGTCGTCGACGGCGGCCGGCGGTGGCGGGAGGTCAGCTGGCCCGCCGATGGGGAGATGGTCGATGTTGAGCACGACAGGGCGCTCGCCCCCCTCCGCGTCGCCACCGTCGCCGTCCCAGCGGGCTGCTGGGTACCCGAGCTCGAACAGCACTGTCTCGGTCATGGCGGCGTAGTTGACGCCTCGCCACTCCGGCTTGATGATGATCACCTTCGGCCGGGTGCCACGGACGGCCGCAGTCACCTCACGGCCTCGGTAGATGTGGAGGATGGGGTTCTGGAGCGCCCCGAGACGGGCGAGTGCCGCCGACAGGACGATGGTTTCGATGGTCGTGGGCACCTGCCATGTGACCGGGGTGCCTTCTCCCACACCGATCGAATGGAGCCCGGCGGCTACCTGTTCGGCCGAAGCACGAAAGTCGCCGAAGGTCATCATGCGGTTGGCGGCGTCGCGCAGCATCGGCCGGTCGAAGGAGAGGTCGCAGCGTGCAACAACGAGATCCCACATCGTCCGGGCCTCGTACGGCGAACCCCCCACGGGCGGCGACGCTACCAGTCGTCGGCTTTGTCATGAGACGAACCTGTCATGTTCGCAGCGGGTGCGGCGAGGCGGCGCACCGAGCCGACGTGTGAGGCGGGCGCGAGAGGCGGCGTGAAAGGATCGGGCGATGGCAGAGGGCGACATCCGAGCTGAGTTGCTGGCGGCCGGCGAACGCGTCTTTGCTTCGCGGGGCTACGCCGCGGCCACCGTGGACGACGTCGTCCGGTCGTCCGCCACATCGCGTGCGAGCTTCTATCGGTACTTCACGGGCAAGGAGCAACTCTTCGAGGAGTTGAGCCGAGCGTGCTTTCGAGAAATGCGAGACGCGATCCGGGCCTTTGCCGCCGGCGGCACCGCCGGCGGCCGGCCCTCGCCGGGACGATCCGAGATCACCCTCCTGTTGACCGGCTACCAAGCGCTGAACGATCGCTACGGCGGCGTGATCCGCGCCTGGACCGAGTTGACCGGTCCAGCCACTTCGCCCATGCACGACCGTGGCATGGCTGCCGTGCGAGCGATGTTCGACGAGACGTCTGCTGTCTTGGAGCGGGCCGGCTGGGGCCGCGCAAAGGGGGTCAGCCCCGAGGAGCTGCGGACGAGGGCTGCGCTGCTCTTCCTCCTCATCGAGCGGTCGTCTTTCTACGTCTCCAATCGGGTGTCTCGCATCGACCCGGAGAAGCTGCCGCCGACGTTGGCCACGCTTGTCGAACGGGCTTACATCGAGGCGCCTCCGTGACGGGCGCTCCCTCTCCGGAGGGGGCTGCGTTCGCGAGGGGTATCCCGCTCGCCGAGTTCGACCCTGACCGGCAAGCGATGATCGAGCCGTCCTCCCACTTCGGCTCTGGCCGTAAGGAACGGCCGGACTTTCCCGCCCAGGGCGTGGCGTGCTTCTTCGGCGATGTCGTGCGGCGCGTCGCCGTCGAGCGTCAAGCGCACCACGTCACCCACCTCAAGGCCGAGCACGGTGAGCATGATGTCTGGGAGATCGAGCACCGAGGTTTGCGCCTGGCGTTCTTCCAGCCGGGGTTGGGGGCGCCCTTGTCGGTGGGTTTCGTGGAGGAGGTCATCGAAGGTGGGTGCCGGACGATCGTCGCCTGCGGGGGCTGCGGTGCGTTGTCGGACGATCTTGCCCTCGGTCACGTCGTCGTCGTCTCGGCCGCGCTGCGGGACGAGGGGACGTCGTTCCACTACCTGCCACCGTCGAGGACGGTCGAAGCCGATGCGGAGGTCGTCAGGCTCCTCGAGGCGCTCCTCGAGGACCGTGGCGTCCCCCACACGACGGGCATGACCTGGAGCACGGATGCCTTCTACCGGGAGACGCGCGCCAAGGTGGCTCGCCGACGGGACGAAGGTTGCATCACCGTCGAGATGGAGGCGTCCGCCCTCATCGCGCTGGCGCGCTTCCGGGGGATCCGTTTCGGGCACCTCCTCTACGCCGGGGACAGCCTGGCGGGCGACGACTGGGACCATCGCGGCTGGGTGAAGGCGCACGATGTCCGCGAGCAGCTCTTCTGGCTGGCGGCAGACGCTGCTGTCGAGCTGAGCCGAGCTGAGCTGAGCTGAGCCGAGCTGAGCCGAGCTGAGCTGAGCTGAGCTGAGCCGGGCTACTGCGCTTCGGCGAGGGTGAAGACGACGCCCGGGCTGGTCGTGTACCACCCGACGGCCGTACAGGCACCGGGTGAGGTGCACGACACCGACTCCAGGACGGTGCCTTGCGACCCGGCTGGGCTCGTGCTCGATTCGGTGCTCCAGCTGGAGCCGTTCCACACTTCCGCCAACGGGACGGCGGTGCCCGAGCCGTTGGCGTAGGCGCCGACGGCGGTGCAGGCGGTCGCCGACGTACACGACACCCCGGTCAGAACCCAGTCATGGGGATGGCTGGGAGTCGGGGTCGACTGGACCGTCCAGCTGGCGCCGTTCCACACCTCCGCTAGCGAGACCTGGGCAGCCGAGCTGTTGGCGTAGTCGCCGACGGCCGTGCAGGCGGTCGCCGAGGTGCACGACACCGCATAGAGGGTGCTGCCTTCGGCCCCGGTGGGGTTGGGGGTCGACTGGACCGTCCAGCTAGTGCCGTTCCACACCTCTGCCAAGGTGACCTCGAGGTCGGAGCTGGTGACGTCCTCCCCGACGGCGGTGCAGGAGGTGGCTGACAGGCAGGACACGCCGAGCAGCTCGAAGCCGATGAGACCGCTCGACTGGATCGTCCAGCTGGTGCCGTCCCACGTCTCGGCGACGGTGGTGGCGTGGCCGAGGTCGTTCTCGTAGACCCCGACGGCGGTACAGGCGGTGGCCGAGCTGCAGGACACGGCAGAGAGAAAGCTCCACTCGGCACCCGCAGGGATCGGGGTCGGCTGGATCGTCCAGCTGGTGCCGTTCCACCTCTCCACCAACATGGTCTGGTTGCCCGAGCCGTCGAGGGCGGATCCGACGGCCGTGCAAGCCGTCGCCGAGCTGCACGACACCCCGGAGAGCGCACTGTCACTGCTGGGGTTGGGGGTGGACTGGACCGTCCAGCTGGTGCCGTTCCAGCTCTGTGCCAACGTGACGAACGTGGAGGCGCTGTTCTCGGACCAGCCCACGGCCATGCAGCTGTCAGCCGAGCTGCACGACACCCCGGTCAGCTCGCTTTGGCCGCTGCTGGGAGCCGGTCGGATCTTCCAGGTCGAACCGTTCCATGTCTCGGACAAGGTCGTGGCGGGGCCGAAACGGTTCTCCCGCGAGCCGTTCTGGTGCCATCCGACGGCGGTGCACGCAGCCGCGGAGGCGCACGAGACGCCGTCGAGCTCGCCCTTCGGTTTCGGGGACGAGGAGGTCTTCCACTTGCTGCCGTTCCACCTCTCCACCAGGGCGATCCGAGAGCCGGAGCCGTTGACCGAGCTCCCGACGGCGAAGCAGTCGTGGGCCGAGCTGCACGACACCGCCTGCATGTCGCTGTCGGTATCGCCGCCAGGGTTCGGGCTCGACTGGATCTTCCAGGTCGAACCGTTCCACACCTCCACGAGGGTGAGCTCGGCGAAGGAGCTGTTCTCGAACCACCCGACGGCGGTGCATTCGTGGGCCGAGCTGCACGACACCCCGGCGAGGAGGCTTTCCTCGGCCCCGCTGGGGTTCGGGCTCGACACCGTGTTCCAGGTGCTGCCATTCCAGGTCTCCACGAAGGTGTTGTAGGCCCCGGTGTCGTTCTGACCGACGGCGGTGCAGTTGTCAGCCGAGTGGCACGACACCCCGTACAGGACGTTGTAGCTGCCGGGGTTGGTCGTCGGTTGGATCTTCCACGTGGCGCCGTTCCAGATCTCTGCCAACGTGAGATACGAGTCCGAGCCGTTGACGGAGTTCCCGACGGCGATGCAGTCAGAAGCCGAGATGCACGACACTCCGCTCAGCAACACGACGGTCGAACCCGCCGGGTTGGGGGTCGACTTGATCTTCCAGCGCCTGCCGTTCCACCTCTCGGCCAACGCCCGGACGACGCCCGAGCCGTTCTCGTAGTCGCCCACGGCGGTGCAGGCTGTGGCCGAGCTGCACGACACGGCGTACAGGGTGCTGCTCGTGGCGGCCGCGGGGTTGGGGGTGGGCTGGGACTTCCAGGCGACGCCGTTCCATGCCTCCGCCAAGGTGACGTTGCTCGAGGTGCCCGAGTAGCTCCCGACAGCTTCACACCATTTCACCCTCGGGCACGCCACCGCGAACAGCTGACCGGAGTCGGCCACCGGGGTGGGCGTGTGCTCTACCTTCCAGGGCGGGTGCGAGGGCCCGTTCGGTCGGCTGACGACGCCCCCCGGGACGTCGACGCTGCGGTCGGCCGCCTGGATGCCGGGGTTGCCGGCTCTGGCGGGAGGGCTCACGGCGAAGGCGGGCCCGGCCGAGCTGACGAGACCGATCACGACCACGACCACGGTGCTGAGGGCAGCGACAGGTCCCGAGCACCGGGCACGCATCGGGAAGCGGGACATGGGAGTTGACCTCCAGGACATCACCGCCGCGGGGCGGGTCCGGCTGTCTTGCCGGGAGGAGCCATCTTGCGCCGTCGCGATTACCTGCAGGTTGCATCTTGACAACACGCCCGCCCCCTTAGCCGAGCGGAGGGACGGCCGGACCCGCCTTGGGGTCGGTCGAGCCTCGGCGCGGTGGCCGACGCCCCTTGTCCTGGTCGCCGTCCGGGGGCCTAGGGTTCCGGGCGACCTCCGTCATCGAGCTGAGGACCGTGCGGCGCTCCCTCAAGGAGACCCCTCGCTCTCCCGTCAGCGTCAGGTAGGCGACGGCGCCGACAGGGATGGGCAGCCAGAAGTTGAAGAACCTCCAGCCGATAACCGCCAAGGTGCCGATCCCCACCGGCACGCCGAAGGCCGTCAGCACCGCGATGACGCCTCCTTCGGTGATGCCGAGCCCGCCAGGCGTAATGGGGATGGCCGCTAACACGTTGCCGACTCCGTAGGCGACGAACACGTCGACGGGGTTCATGGGGTAATGGAGCGCCCACAGGCAGATATACAGGCAGGCGGCGTCGAAGAGCCAGTTGGCCGCCGCCCATGCCACGCCCCGGCGGATGAGCTCCGGGTTCTTGGCGGCCGCCTGCAGGCGCTCGGCGATCTGGCGCACCGCTCGTTCCAGCTTCTCCTCCGGTATGAAGCGGACGCGGCGCGCCAGCTTCCGGAGCGCCTTCACCGCCCAGCCTTCTCCGGAAGAGAAGCCGGCGATGAGAGCTGCGAAGAAACCCAACAGCAGCACCGAGACGATCGCTACCGTCACGTAGGTGGGGTTGAAGCCGTTGAAGGGGATCGAGATGACGATTGCCAACCACAACATGACATTCAGCAGTACCGCCGAGCCGATGCCCTCGATCGCGGTCGCAAAACCGACGTCGGTCACGCTCAGCCCCTCGCTCGTCATGAGGCGGATGCTCAGCGTGGTGCCCCCCGCCGTGCCGGCGGGGATGACGTGGCTCACGGTGAGGGAGGCGAGGTTGATGCGCCAGGCCTTCGAGAGCGAGAGGGAGTTCGGTGGCAATACGACGACGGTCAATTCGGCGTAGGCGAACAACGAGATGACCTCGAGACCGAAGGCGAGGATGATCAGCCAGGGGTTGACCGCCTCCAACCGGTGGAGGCTCTTGTGCGAGAACGCCACTGTCAGCTTCGGGATGACGAGGTACTCGAGGACGAGGATCATCACGATGATCGTGGCGCCGCGGCGCAAGAACCTCGGGATGTGAAAACGCCGCCTGGACCGTGCCGGCCGGACGGCGATGCCTTCAACGGCCGGGCCGCCGGGGCGGGTGGGCTCCTCGCTGCTGGCAGCCGCCAAGCTCGGGGCGCCCGAAGCGTCCGGAGCGACGTCCACCTGAGGCGGTAGGTCGCCCTCGGGTTCGTCCGATCCCGCGTGTGGGCCGCTACTGATCACGGGACGGAAGCAACCCTCGATCGGCCCACCGCTCCATGCTTGCAGGCCTGCGGCCCGAATGGTGACCAATCGCGGGCTCGGATGGAGTTGACTGGAGGAATGGTGAAGGAGCCCTCGCCGCGGCTGCTGATCGAACCAGCTCCGCAGACGCCGGCGTCACCGGGCCCCAGCCGGGCCGAGCGGCGGGAGTTCGACCGGCGCGTCGTCAGGGCGGCCGTCATCGTCAACCTGATCGTGGTCGTCACGGTCGTGACTTTCCTGCTGGTCTGGCGGCTGCGTGCACTCTTCCTGCTCGTGATCGTGTCGCTCTTTGCGGCCGCGGTGCTCCACCCCATCGTTTCCATCGTGGCGCGATTGGGTCTCCACCGGAAGACACCCCGGCCCATCAGGCGAAGTGTCGCCACGGCGTTAGTCTTCCTCGTGGCCCTGGCGCTGCTGGCGGGCGTCGGCGTGATCATCACTCATCCGGTCATCACCGAAGCGACACACTTCGCCAAGTCCCTCCCGAAACTCGTCACGCAGGCACAACAGGGCAAAGGCCACGTCGGGCGTCTGGCGGCACGGTTTCATCTCCTCAACTTCGTGAAGTCGCACACCGCCAACCTGCAAGACCTCATCTCGAAGCTCTCGAAACCCGCCTTCGCCATCGGCAAGACGGTCCTCTCCGGTCTCGTGAGCGTCATCACGATTATCTTCCTGACCCTCTTCCTCCTCCTCGAGGCGCCCCGCCTCGTGCGCGGGGTGCTCGACTGGATGCAGCCCGAGCGCTCCGCCCGTGTCCGTTCCGTCCTCGACGAGGTCGGTAACGCCGTCGTCGGCTACATGCTCGGAAACCTCCTCACCTCGATCATCGCCGGCGTCGTCGTGGGCGTCGCTCTCTATGTGACGGGCGTCCCCTATGTCCAGGTGCTGGCGCTCTGGGTGGCGCTCGTCGACTTCTTGCCCCTCATCGGCGGGCTGCTTGCGGGCGTGCCGACGGTCATCATCGCCTCGCTCCACTCCCTCACGGCGGGGATCGTGCTCCTCATCGTCTTCCTCACCTACCAGGAGATCGAGAACCACTTCCTCAACCCGATGGTGATGAGCCGCACCGTCCGCCTCAACCCGCTCTGGGTGTTGCTGGCCGTGCTCTTGGGTGCCGAGCTGGGGGACCTCGTCGGCTCGGTCTTCGGCGGCCTCGTCGGCGCCCTGATCGCAGTTCCGGCTGCGAGCGCCGTTCAGGTGGTGGCAAGGGACCTGTGGCGGCACCGCACGGGTGCGGCGTTGCTGGATCTCGCCCCGACGCGAGCCGAGCTCTTGACAGCTCCGCTGTCTCCATCGCAGCCGTCGGGCCCGATGGAGCCGCTGGCGCCGTCCGACTGATCCCCGCCGGGGGCACCCGGATAGGCTCGGCCGGTGCGAGTGCTCGTCGTCCTGCCTACCTACAACGAAGCCGCCAACATCGCCACGGTGCTCGAGCGGGTCCGTTTGGCACTTCCGGACGCCTGCATCCTCGTCGTCGATGACAACAGTCCTGACGGCACGGCCGACATCGTGGAGAAGTCCGCCGTCACGCTCGAACAGATCTCGCTCCTGCGCCGAGATGGGAAGTCGGGGCTCGGGAGCGCCTACCGGGACGGCTTTCGTTGGGGTTTGGCGGACGGCTTCGAAGTGCTCGTCGAGATGGACTCCGATCTCTCTCACGACCCGGACGCCCTCGGTTCGCTCGTGGCTCCGATCGCGGAGGGCTTCGAGGTCTCGATCGGCTCCCGTTACGTTCCGGGCGGCTCGATCCCGGACTGGACGCTCGCCCGCCGCCTGCTCTCGCGGGGCGGCAACCTGTACGCCGACCTGATGCTCGGTCTCGGGGTGCATGACTCCACGGCGGGTTTCCGTGCGTACGCCGCCACACTGCTCCGTCGCATCGACCTCGACTCGGTCCGGGCGGACAGCTACGGCTTCCAGATCGAGATGACCTACCGCGCCCTGCAGGCGGGCGCCTCGGTGACGGAGGTACCGATCCGCTTCGTGGACCGCGCCCTCGGCACCTCGAAGATGTCCACCTACACGGTGGTGGAGGCGCTCGTGCTCGTCACCTGGTGGGGGCTGAAACGCCTGCCTTCACGCTTGCAGCGCTCCGCCAGGGCGGTGTCGGCCGGGCGGCGAATCGGCAGCGGCGCCGGCACTTCCGGGCGGGCGGGGCCGAGCCAGCCCGCCGGCGGATCCGGCACCTAGGGCGTGACCATCGCGTGAGCATCGCCATCGACGAGGGTGCGGGTCGGTCGGTGCTCCTCGTGCACGGTCAACCGGGAAGCGGCGCCGACTGGAAGCCGCTCGCTCGGCTCCTCTCCGCCGATCATCGGGTCGTCGCCACCGACCGGCCCGGCTGGGGTGACGACGAGCGCGAGGCCACCGGGCTGGCGGCCAACGCGGCCGACCTTGCCGCCGTGGCCGAGACCTCTGGCCTGACTCCGCCCGTCACCGTCGCAGGTCACTCGCTCGGCGGCGGCATCGCCCTCGAGCTGGCCCTGTCCAGGCCGGAGCTCGTCGGTGCGCTCGTGCTCCTAGGATCGATCGGCGTGGAGCGGGCGCTCAGCCGCCTCGACCGGCTGCTGGCGGTGCCGGCGGTGGGTGACCCGGTGATACGAGCAGGCTTGGCGGCCACGCGCCGAGGGATCGCGACGGGCAGACGCCTCACAAGGTCGACGACAGCGAGCGCCGTCGCCATGCGTGCCAACCGCTTTCCGAGCGTCCGGGCCCTCGTCTGGCTGGAAGCGCAGCCGATCGGGAGGAAGGAGCGGACGAGCTTCCTCGTGGAACAGCGGGCACTCCTCGACGAGACACCGGAGATCGAACGAGGGCTGCCGCGTCTCGAGGTCCCCACCGCCGTCGTGCACGGGACGTCCGACCACATCGTGCCGCTGGAGGCCGCCCGCGCCTTGGCGGAGCGGATTCCCGGGGCGGAGCTCGTCTGGTTGAAGGGCGAGGGTCACCTCGTGCCGTTCGAGCGCCCCGAGCTCATCGCCCCGATCGTCCGGCGGTACTCCGCCATGGCAGGGGGCTCCTAGGCCGAGATCGTGGGCGCTCAGCCGACGCTTCAGGGACGAACGGCGGCGGCGAGGAAGGCTTGCAGTTTCAGCTGAGTCTCGGCCAGCTCGGCCTGCGGGTCGGAGTCGGCGACGATGCCGACACCTGCGAACAGCCGGGCTGTGCGGTCCTCGACGATGGCGCAACGGATTCCGAGGTACCACTCACCGTCGCCGTCGCCGTCGATCCAGCCGACGGCACCGGCATAGCGGTCACGGTCGAGCTCCTCGGCCTTCGCCAGGTAGTCGAGGGCGAGATCGACCGGTGTGCCGGCCACAGCCGGCGTCGGATGGATGAGGGCCAGCAGCTCGAGAGCGTTCATGAGCTCACCGTCCGGACCGAGGGCGAGGCTCCCGGTGAGGTGTGTGCCGAGATGGGAGACGTTGCGCAGCTCGACGATGCCCGGCCCCTCCGGCACGTCGAGCTCTGCCATGACCGGGCGGAGGCCGTCAGTGATGGCGTCGACGACGGCCCGGTGCTCGGCCCTTTCCTTGTCGGAGCCGAGCAGAGCGGCCTCCACGCGATGGTCGACCTCAAGGTCCCCGCTCCGGGCGGCTGTCCCGGCGAGCGGGTGCGACTCCACGTGGTGTCCCGATCGGTGGATCAGCAGCTCGGGGGTGGCCCCCATGAAGCCGTGGATGGCGAACGTGGCACAGGATGGGTGCAGCGTTCGCAGCCGCTCGAGCAGATCCCCTTGCCGAAATGGCCGGTTGGCCTCGATGAGCACCTCCCGTGCCATGACGACCTTGTCGAGCCGCCCGCTGCGGACCTCTTCTACGGCGGCGCCGAGGCGGTGCAAGAAGTCCTCGTGGGGGCGGCGGGACTCGAGCCGGAAGGAGTCTGGGGGGGCCTCGCCGGAGCGAGCACCTTCGGTTGCCGCCTCGGCGAGGAGCTCGTCGACCACCGTCTCCGTGGGCGACGACCCGACGACGACGGCGACCGGTCCCGCTCCTGCGCGCGCACGAACGCACACGGAGGGCACCGAGAGCGCCACCCCCGCCTCGGGCAGGAAATGGAAGGCTCCCATGGCGAGGGCGCCAGGGCCGATGTCCGCCAGCGAGCGTGCCACCTCACGTGTCGCGTGCGGGTCGCTGAGGCCGTTCGGGAGCGGTAATTCCCCCGCCTGCCCGAAACCCAACACCGAGAGCCCGTCACGCTCGACCACGAGGCCACGGGCGAATGCGAGCGAGCGAAGCTGAGCGAATTCGCCCACCCCGAGCGGGCGGACGAGCGAGTCGAGCGAGGCCAGTTCCCGGGCCGTTCCCGCCGTCACGCGCTTCCCTCCGCCAGCACGATCTGATGTCGGGTAGGCCGGGAAGAACCCGTCCGGGTGGCCGTGATCACCTGCACCAAGCCGCCCGAGAGGAGGTCACGGCGCATTGCAGAGAAGCCGGCGTCGCCGAGCGTGCTGGCGAGCTCGGTATAGCGGGGAAGGTAGGCGACAGACCGGGGGAGGTAGCGGTAGGCCTCCTCATCGGACAGCAGGCTGCCGATGCGAGGCACGACGTGATTGAACCAGACGGAGTGGCCGATTTTGAGCAGCCGGTTCTCGGGCTGGGCGACGTCGAGAAGGGCGATTCGCCCGCCGGGGCGCACGACGCGGGCGAGCTCGACGATCACGGTCACGAGCTCGGAGAAGTTCCGCAAGGCGAACCCGCTCACGGCGCCGTCGATCGTCTGATCGCCGAGGGGCAGCATCGCCGCGTCGGCGAGGGCGACCGGGGCGGTGCCCGGTTGTCCCGCTTTCAGCATGCCAAGTGACATGTCGATGCCGAAGGCCCGATAGCCCTGCGCGATCAACTCCCGCCCAAGGTCGCCCGTGCCGCAACCGATGTCGGCCACCAGCGCCGGGCGGGCGAGGTCGAGCAGCTTGATGGTGCGATGCCGCCAGTGCTTGTCGAGCCCGAACGTCATCAACCGGTTGATGAGGTCGTAGCGCGGCGCGATGGTGTCGAACATCTCCCGCACCCGGGCGCGCTTCTCGTCGCCCGTCGGGAGGCTGTCCGTGTCGGTACCCACTACCGGCAGGTTAGGCGGTGGCGGAGCCGGCGCTGAATTGCCAGCGCGATTGGAACGCGAATGAAGTCGTGCACGCCGGATGGCATCGAGCACGACCTCGACTACTCGAACGAGGTCGCCCCCTGGCGCGCGGATTCCGCCAGCACCTCCTCGAGACCCCTCAGGAAGCGGTCGTTCTCGGCTGGCGTGCCGATGGTGACTCGCAGGCATCCCTCGAGCCCAGGCCAACCGGAAACGTCGCGAACGAGGACGGAGTGCTCGACGAGGCGCTGCCACACGTCGCCGGACTCGTGACCCGGCATGCGGAAGAGGATGAAGTTGGCGTCCGACGGCCAAGACTGAAGGTCGAGGGCGGCGAGGGCGGCTGCGACGCGGTTTCGCTGCTCGAGCAGGCGGGCCACCCGCTGCCTCATCTCGGGTTCGTAGCCCAGCGCCAGCACTCCAGCGGCCTGCTTGACGGCATCGAGGTGGTACGGGAGCACGACCTGTTCGCAGGCGGCCACGATCTCCGGGTGGGCGACGAGATAGCCGAGTCGGAGGGCTGCCATCGCCCAGGTCTTGGAGAACGTCCGCACCACGACGATGCTCGGGTTCTCGTCGACGAGCTCGAGAGCGCTCGAACGGGCGAACTGACCGTACGCCTCGTCGACGACCAGCAGCCCGGGGACATCGCCAGCTAGGGCGGCGACAGTCTCGCGGGGCTCGGTGCCCCCGGTGGGGTTGTTCGGCGAGCACAGCATGGTGATCGAGGGCTCGGAGGCTCCCCGATCACGGCCGACCCTGGCAAGGAGCCGCCTCGCCGTCGGCACGTCGACACGGAAGTCCTCATCACGGTCGCCGGTGACCACCTCGGTGGCGGTGAGCCGGGCGATATGGCTGTGAAGGGCGTAGGTCGGCTCGAACACGACGGTGCTCCGCCCCGTGCCGCCGTAGGCGAGGAAGAGGCATTGCAGCACCTCGTTCGAGCCGTTGGCGCAGAAGACCCGGTCGGGGTCGACGCCATGATGGTCGGCGATGGCTGAACGCAGGGCGGTCGCTCGTCGGTCCGGGTAGCGGTTGGCTGCGAGCTGGCTGACGGCGACGGCGAGCTCGTCGAGGAACTGCTGCGGCGGCGGTTCCGGCGCCTCGTTGGTGTTGAGCCGGGTCTCGACCTCCACCTGTGGCGAGTGATAGCCGGGGCGAAGGGCGACGGAGTTCGGGCGGGCACCTGGCGCCGGTCGGCCGCCCTGCACCGCCCCACCGCCGGCACCCTTGAACGCAGCGCCGCCTGGTTCAGACGCGGAGGCGTCTGCCCTGGTCATAGGGCGCCGGGGGACCCCGGCTGCCGGTCTCTCACGGCCATCGACTCGGCATGGGCGAAGAGGCCCTCGGAGCGGGCGATCGCCGCCACGTGGGGGGCGACACCCGCCAGGCCCGCCCGATCGGCGCGGATCACGTGCACGCGTCGCAAGAAATCCTCGACGCCGAGCACGCTGGCGAAGCGGGCGGAGCGGAACGTCGGCAGCACGTGCGACGGCCCGGCGATGTAGTCCCCGATCGACGCCGGGGACCAGGGCCCGAGAAACACCGCCCCGGCGTTGCGCACGAGAGGTACGAGGCGCTCGGGATCGGCGCAGCAGAGCTCGAGGTGCTCGGGGGCGATCTCGTTGGCGACCGTCATCGCCTCTTCGGGCCCGTCCACGAGGACGGCGTAGCCGCCGGCGTCGAGGGTGGAGGAGATCTCGGCTTTGCGGGGAGCCTCCTCGACGAAGCGCCCGATGGCCTCGTTGATCGCCTTCAGAGCGGTTTCTGACCATGTCAAGAGCCATGCGAGCCCGTCCGGGCCGTGCTCGGCCTGCACGACGACGTCGATGGCGGCGAACTCGACCGGTGTGCTCTCGTCCGCCACCACCACGACCTCGGACGGTCCGGCGAAGGCCGCCGGGACGCCTACGACGCCCCGCACCTCCTGCTTGGCGAGGGAGACGTAACGGCTGCCGGCACCGACGATGACGTCGACGGGCGCGATCGACTCCGTGCCGTAGGCCATGGCGGCGATCGCCTGCGGACCGCCGACGCGGTAGAGCTCGTCGACGCCGGCGAGGTGGGCGGCCGCCAATATCTCGTCGGGCACGCGGCCATCCGGACCGGGAGGGACGCACAGCACGACTGCCTGCACGCCCGCCACCTTCGGGGGAATCGCCGTCATCAGGACGCTCGAGGGGTAGCGGGCGCGCCCACCGGGTACGTAGACGCCGGCGCGGGCGACAGGCAGCTCCAGATGCTCCACCTGTATGCCCTCACGCTCGTACAGGCCGGTCTGGACCACCCGCCAGCGGTGGAACGCCTCGATGCTGTCCCGGGCCGCCTGCAAGGCGGCGAGGAGGGAGGCGTCGATGCGGCCGACGGCATCTGCCAGCTCACTTGCCGATACGCGGAGCTCTGTCAGCTCGGCGCCATCGAATCGCCGCGTGTACTCGCGAACCGTTTCGTCCCCGCCGGCGCGAACGGCCTGCAAGATGGCCCTCACTTCGGCGACAGGCGCCTCGTCCGACAGGTCGGGGCGTGGAAGACGGGATCCCAGGTCGGACACGTCGCCGCGAAGGTCGAGGACCTTGAGCATCGCCGCGAAGCGTAACCGACACCCCGGGAGCGGCCTCCGGCGTTGAGCGAGGGCGGCAGAGCCCGCCGAGGGCAGAGGCGCGGCGCAAAGGCGCGGGTTCCACAGGGGTGGAGCGGCCGGACCGCCCCGGCGACGCATCCGGCAGAATGGCGAGATGCCAACGGACCTCGCCGAGCTGTCGTCGATCGCCTCCTCGCTCGACCAGATCACCCGACGCGTCGGCGTCATGGCCGAGCAAGCCAACACCGGTGGCGAGGAGACAGTGTCGGCCGAGCTGTTCAGCGTGGAACGAGCCCTCCAAGGCGCCACCCGGCGACTGGAACGCATGATGGGCAATACCTGAATTCAGCAGCATTTAAACGGGATCCAGACGCGCCGACGGCGCCCCGAAGGGCGCCGTCGGGAGCGGGTCGGGCGGCGGATCCCGAACTCCGCTCAGATGGAACCAGGTGGCGGGAACCGGTTCCGAACCAACAGACTAGCGCGGTGTTGACCTCGGCGTCGCCGCGTTTTGAGGTCTTCTTCGGTTCGTAACAGTGGGGTTGCCAACCGCCGGCGTTCGCCTCGGCCCGATGGTGTCGCCGAGCTGGGCTGAGGGGCAGAGCTCGGCGAGCACACATTCCGTGCAGCGAGGTCGCCGCGCGATACAGACCCGCCGGCCGTGCAGGATGAGGCGAAGGCTCAGCGCACCCCACTGCTCCTCGGGAAAGAGGGCGCACAGGTCGGTCTCGACTTTCACCGCATCGGTCTGCGTCGTGAGGCCCAGCAGCCTGCTGACCCGCAGCACGTGGGTGTCGACGGGCAGACCCGGCAGCCCGAGGGCGACGGAACGGACGACATTGGCCGTCTTGCGGCCGACTCCCGGCAGCGACGTCAGGTCCTCCATCGACGTCGGGAAGTCGGCCGGTCGCGGGCCGAAACGCTCGATGAGACCCTGGGACATGCCGATGAGGTGGGAAGCCTTCGAGCGGAAGAAGCCCGTCGAACGGATCAGCTCCTCCAGCTCCGCCCTGTCGGCCGCCGCCAGCTGGCGAGGTCCGCGGTAGCGGCGGAAGAGCTCCGGTGTGACCATGTTGACGCGCTCGTCAGTGCATTGGGCGGAGAGGATCGTGGCGCAAAGGAGCTGGAAGGCCCCGCGGTGGTGCAGAGCGCAGAGCTCTTTCGCCGTCCCTGGGTATTCCTCGGCCAACAAGGGCGAGATGCGGGCCGCCCGCTCCTTGAGCGCCTTCTTCGAGGGGCGGCGAGCTTCGCGGGGGGCCACCGTCGGAGCGTAACCAGCTCAGGCGGCTGCAGTCGCCGCCGCGGGTAGGGTGCGGTCGTGCACCACGTCGAGGTCAAACGACGCATGGGCGAGGCCGACATCGATGCGCTCACTCGCCTCCTGCAGGCCGCCTCAGCCGCCGACGGCCACCGCTCCCTCGGCGAGCACAAGTGGCTCGACCTCGTGCAAGGCGGACGCGAGGGGTTCGCCGGTTTCATCGCCCGAGAGACCTCGCACCGCCGCGTCATCGGGTATGCCCAGATCAGCGGGGGCGCGTCGAGGAGCTGGGCGGTCGAGTACGTCGTTCATCCTGACTGGCGCCAACCGGACCAGGGCCTGCGCATCGACCTCTTGCGTGCGGCGCTCGACGAGATCGCCTGCCAGGGAGGGGGGCACGTGCACGTGTGGGTGCCGATGCCGACTGCCGCCGATGACGCCGTCGCCGAGTCGCTCGGCTTGCAGCGCGGCCGCGACCTCCACCAGATGCGACGCTCGCTGCCGTTGGACGTGCATTCGACGATCGAGACCCGGCCGTTTCGACCAGGCGAGGACGAGGAGCGGTGGCTGGCCGTCAACAACCGGGCCTTCCGCGGTCACCCCGAGCAAGGCGTCTGGACGTTGGAGACGATCCTCGACCGCGAGCGCCAGGATTGGTTCGACCCGGCAGGGTTCTTGCTGCACGAGGTCGACGACGAGCTGGCGGGCTTCTGCTGGACGAAGATCCACGACGAGGAGCAGCTCGGCGAGATCTACGTAATCGCCGTGAACCCGGACTTCCAGGGGCGGGGCCTCGGCAAGCAGCTCGTCCTCGCAGGCCTCGACCACCTCTCCGGACGGGCGCTCCCGATGGCGATGCTCTACGTCGACCGGGACAACGTCGAGGCGCGTGCCTTGTACAAGACCTTGGGTTTCTTCGACGACCACGTCGACCGTGCCTACACCGGTGACATCACCGGTGCCGAGCCGGCATGAGCCGGTACGACCTGAGCCGGGAGGAGCTTGCAGGCCTGCTCAGCGACGAGCCGGCCTACCGGGTGGATCAGATTCTGGGATGGCATGTATCGGCGCTTCGCCAACCCGGCCGAGCTGAGCGAGCTGCCTCGTCCGCTGCGGGTGCGGCTGGGTTCGATGGCGGAGATGTCACCGGCCTTCTCGCTGGCCGACGAGGCGATCAGCGACCGCGGGCTGACTCTCAAGTGGCTGCTGGCGGCAGGCGACGGCAACCACGTCGAGACCGTGCTCATGGGCTACCACGACCGCGTGACGATCTGCGTGTCGAGCCAGGCGGGGTGCGCCATGGGGTGCGGCTTCTGCGCCACGGGGCAGTCGGGGTACTTCCGACAGCTCTCGAGCGGCGAGATCACCGAGCAGGTGGTGCGTGGCGCTCGCTTCGCCGCCGACCACGGCTGGGGGCGCCTCGGGAACGTCGTGCTCATGGGCATGGGCGAGCCCTTGGCCAACTACGCCAACGTGCGGGCGGCGATCGCCCGTTGGAACGACGATCTCAAGATCGGGGCGCGTTCCATCACCGTCTCGACGGTCGGCATCGTGCCCGGCATCCGCAAGCTGACGGCCGACCCGATCCAAGTGAACCTTGCCGTCTCCCTGCACGCCGCCAACGACGAGCTCCGCAGCGAGCTCGTTCCCATCAACCGCCGCTATCCGTTGGCGGTCCTCATGGACGCCTGCACGGCATACGTGAGGCGCACGCATCGCCGTCTCTCCTTCGAATGGGCTTGCATCGCCGGGGTGAACGACCGCCCCTCCGATTCCAAGGAGCTCGCCGAGCTCGCCCTCCCCCTCGGGGCGCACGTCAACCTCATCCCGCTCAACCCGACGCCGGGCTATCTCGTCGCCGGCAGCACCTCCCAGGCGGTGGCGGCCTTCCGCGACGAGCTTTCCAGCTACGGCGTGAACGTGACGATCCGCAACACGCGGGGGCGGGACGTGAACGGCGCCTGTGGCCAGCTCGCCGGTTCCGCCTTGGCGATGTCACAACGCCGCGCCTAGCGTCCGGTCATGTCAAGGACGTCCCAGCGTCACCGAGCCACGGCTGAGTCGAACGTCAGCATCCGGCTCGACCTCGACTCGAGCACCCCGCCGGTCGTCTCGACGGGCCTGCCGTTCTTTGACCACATGCTCTGCCAGCTGGGGAAGCACTCTGGTGTCACCCTCGAGGTGACGGCGACCGGTGACCTGCAGGTGGACCCCCACCACACGGTGGAAGACGTCGGCATCGTGCTCGGCGAGACGCTGGCGGAGGCCCTCGGTGAGAAGGCCGGCGTCCGCCGGTTCGCCTCCGTCAGCCTCCCCCTCGACGAAACGCTCGTGAACGTCGCCCTCGACCTCTCCGGCCGCTCCTACCTGCGCTACGACGTCGAGATGGGCCCTGACTCTGCTGGCCTCGGATCGCCCCCGTTCGAGCCCCAGCTGGCCGAGGAGTTCTGGCGAGCCTTCGTGAACGGCGCCAAGCTCACACTTCACATCACCCTCGCCTACGGCCGAAACCCCCACCACATCCTCGAAGCCTCCTTCAAAGGCGTCGCCCGCGCCCTACGCGAGGCGATGAGGATCGAGGGCGATGGCGTGCCCTCGACGAAGGGCATGCTCTGACGCTCCGATGATCGCCGTCTTGGATTACGGGATCGGCAACCTGCGCTCGGCGGAGAAGGCGCTCCAGCACGTCGGGGCGGATGCCCGCCTCGTCACCGACCCGGAAGCCGCCGCCTCGGCTGCTGCCGTCGTGCTACCTGGTGTCGGCGCCTTCGGGGCGTGCGCGGCGGCCCTGCGCAACAGCGGACTCGATGCGGCTGTGCGGTACGCCGTCGGGCGGGGGGTCCCGTTTCTCGGCATTTGTGTGGGTTTTCAGCTGCTGTTCGAGGGGTCCGAAGAGGATCCCTTTGCCGAGGGGCTGGGGCTCGTGCCCGGGCGTGTCCGTAAGTTGCCGGCGACGGAACGGCTCCCTCAGATGCAGTGGAACGTCGTTCACCCCGTCGAAGGTCGGCCCTCACGATTGCTCGGCACCGCCGGCACCGCCGGCACCGCCGGCACCGCCGGCACCGCCGGCACCGGCGGGGAGACGACGGTGTCTGCCGGGTGGTTCTACTTCGTGCACTCGTACGCGCCCGTCCCGACGGGCAAGGCGGAGTCCGCTGTCGTGGGCGTCTGTGACTACGGTGGGCGGGTGGTGGCGGCCCTGGAGCAGGGGACGCTCTTCGGCACGCAGTTCCACCCGGAGAAATCGGGCGCGACGGGGCTGGCGCTGCTACGCCGTTTCGCATCCCTGTGCCACGAGCTCGAGGTGGCCTGATGCAGCTGTGGCCTGCCATCGATATCCGTGACGGGCGGTGCGTCCGCCTCATGCAGGGAGATTTCGACCGCGAGACGAGCTACGGCGACCCGGTTGCCGTCGCCAAGGAATACGTGCGGGCGGGGGCCGAACGCCTGCACGTGGTCGACCTCGACGCCGCCCGTACGGGCCTTCCCGTCAACCGCGACGTCATCGGGGCGATCGCCACCCGGCTGAGCGTCCCGCTCCAGGTCGGCGGGGGAGTGCGGGACGAGCCGGCGGCGGAGGCGTTGCTCTCTCTCGGAGTCGCCCGCCTCGTGCTCGGTACGGCTGCCGTGGAGGATCCGGGGCTGCTCGAGCGCCTCTCCGGGCGCTGGCCGGGGCGGATCGTCGCCGGGCTCGACTACCGGCGAAACGCCGCCGGCGTGCCCGAGGTGGCCGTGCGCGGTTGGTCGGAGGCGAGCGGGCGGTCACTTGCGGAGGTGCTCTCCAGTTTCGGAGACCTCGAGCTCGCCGGCATCGCTGTCACGGACATCGCTCGCGACGGCACGGGTGATGGACCCGATCTCGCCGGGCTGCGCCTCGTGCTCGGTTGGGCAAGTCGGGCGGTGGTGGCCTCTGGCGGCGTCGCCACGACCGGGGACCTGGAGCGGCTCGCCGTCCTCGAGGTCGACGGGCGACGGCTCGAGGGGGCGATCGTCGGGCGGGCGCTCCTGTCCGGGCGGTTCTCCTTGGCCGACGCCTTGGTTGCCTGCGCCGGCGGGCCTGGCTAAGTGAAGCGGCCAGAGGTGAGCGGGCGCCCGTGAATTCTGTTCGGGTGATCCCGTGCCTTGACGTCGACGCAGGCAGGGTGGTGAAAGGTGTCGAGTTCGTCGACCTGCGAGATGCGGGCGATCCGGTCGCGTTGGCGGCTCGCTACGACGGCGAAGGGGCCGACGAGCTCGTCATCCTCGACATCACGGCCTCGTCCGAGGACCGCTCGATCATGATCGGCATCGTCGAGCGCGCCGCCGAGCAGGTCTTCATCCCGCTGACGATCGGCGGGGGCATCCGCTCGGTTGCTGACGCCCGGGCGCTCCTGCGGGCGGGAGCCGACAAGGTGGCCGTCAACTCCGCCGCCGTTGCCCGCCCGGGTCTCATCACCGAGCTGGCGACGGAGTTCGGTTCGCAGTGCGTCGTCGTCGCCATGGATGCCCGCCGCGTCGCCGGCGACGCCGGCGGCGGTGCCGATGCCGGTTCGGCGGGAAGCCAGCCCGCCTTCGACGTCGTCACCCACGGCGGCCGCCGGCCGACGGGGCTGGACGCCATCGAGTGGGCGCGAACCTGCGCCCAGCTGGGTGCCGGCGAGCTCCTCGTGACGTCGATGGACCGTGACGGCACCGAGCTCGGCTACGACCTCGAGCTGACCGGCGCCGTCAGCCAGGCGGTCAGGCTGCCCATCATCGCCTCCGGCGGCGTGGGAACGCTCGACCACCTCGTCGCCGGCGTTGTTGAGGGCGGAGCCGACGGGTTGCTGGCAGCGTCCATCTTCCACTTCGGGCGTTACAGCGTCGCCGAGGCGAAGGCGTACCTCGCCGGACACGGCATCGGAGTGCGGCCACCGGGCGTGTGAGTCTCCCGCCGCGCAGTACCGTTGCGGCCGTGCAGAGCGATGAGAGCAAACCGGCGGAATCGGGTCCCTCGGGCCCTCGCCCGAAGCTGGCGCCGGCGGCGACAGGCGGCAAGCAGCCCGTGACGATGCTGAACGACCGCGTGCTCGTGAACCTCCCGCCGTCCGAGGGGGAGCGCAGGTCGCGTGCGGGCATCCTCATCCCGGCCACGGCGCAGGTGCAACGACGGCTCGCATGGGCGGAGGTGGCGGCCGTCGGACCCCACGTGCGCACGATCCGAGCCGGCGACACCGTGCTGTTCAACCCGGAGGAGTGTTTCGAGGTCGACGTGCAGGGCGACGAGTACCTCATCTTGCGGGAGCGGGACGTGCACGCCGTCGCCTCCGAGCGGATCGACGGCGGCACAGGCCTGTACCTGTGACCGAACCCGCCCAGGCACAGGGCGACTCGCCGGCGGTCAGCGGCACCATCGCCGACATCCAGTTCAACGCCGACGGCCTTGTGCCCGCCATCGTGCAGGAGGCCGACACCCACGAGGTCCTCATGTTCGCCTGGATGGACGCCGAAGCGCTCCGGCGGACGCTCGAGACGGGTCGCACGTGGCTCTGGAGCCGGAGTCGCCAGGAGTACTGGTGCAAGGGGGAGACCTCGGGCGATCGCCAGTACGTCCGCCAGGTCCGCTACGACTGCGACGGAGACGCCGTGCTCGTCCTCGTCCGCCAGGAAGGACGAGGCGCCTGCCATACGGGCGAGCGGTCGTGCTTCTTCCGCCGGCTCGGGACGTGATGGCGCCGGATCGCGACGCCTTCGGGGCACTCGCCCGCCAACACCGCGTCGTCCCGGTCTGGCAGGAGCTCGTGGCTGACACCATCACCCCGGTGGGGGCCTTCCGGGCGATGGTGGGCGACGGGGAGGGTTTCTTGCTGGAGAGCGTCGAGCACGGCGAGCGGTGGAGCCGCTTCTCGTTCCTCGGCCGGGCACCCGTGGCGACCCTCCTCGCCCGCGGGAACCACGTGGAGGTGGAGGGAGAGCTGCCGGTAACCGTGCCGCTCGAGAGCGGCATTCTCGCCGCCATCGAGAAGATGGTTGCCGAGCTGCGGTCTCCCTCGCTCGCGGAGCTGCCCCCGCTGCACGGCGGCCTCGTCGGCTACCTCGGCTACGACGTCGTGCGCGAGGTGGAGCGGCTCGGCCCGCCTCCCCGTGACGACCTCGGCGTTCCCGACGCCGTCGTCTCGGTCATCGGCGAGTTGGCGGCCTTTGACCACTGGCGCCAGCGGGTGACCCTCGTGGACAACGTCGTCGTGCCGAGAGCCGCCGGCGGTGAGCCGGACCTGGGGGCAGCCCTCGGGCGATACGAGGTTGCCAACGGCCGCCTCGAGCAGCTGCGGGCCGACCTCGAGCGACCGGGTCGTGAGTCGCTCCTGCCGCCGCCGGCGCGTTCGGAGACGTTGCCGGACTCGGAAGTGAGGCGGGTCGTCTCCTCCGAGGAGTACCAGCTCGCCGTCGAGGTGGCAAAGGAGTACATCCGGGCAGGGGACGCCTTCCAGGTCGTCCTGTCGCAGCGCTTCGACCTCGAGCTCGGCTGTGACCCCTTCGACGTCTACCGCGTCTTGCGCCAGGTCAACCCAAGCCCGTACATGTTCTTCCTGCGCCAGGGCGGCGTGACAGTGGTGGGGGCCTCGCCGGAACCGCTCGTACAGCTGCTCGACGGCCGCGTGGTGTCACGGCCGATCGCGGGCACTCGGCGGCGCGGCGAGTCCGAGGAGGAGGACCGCCGCCTCGAGGGCGAGCTCGTCGAGCACCCGAAAGAGGTAGCCGAGCACGTCATGCTCGTGGACCTGGCGCGCAACGACGTAGGCCGCGTCGTCCGCTACAACACCGAGCACGTCGACGAGCTCATGACGGTGGAGCGCTACAGCCACGTCATGCACCTGACCTCGCAGGTCTCGGGCGAGCTCGTCGAGGGCAAGGGCCCCATCGACGTGCTGCGGGCGACGCTCCCGGCAGGGACCGTATCCGGCGCCCCGAAGGTACGGGCGATGGAGATCATCGACGAGCTCGAGCCGACAAAACGCGGCCCCTACGCCGGCGTCGTCGGCTACATCGACTTTTCCGGCAACCTCGACACGGCGATTACCATCCGCACGCTCGTGGCCACACCCGACGGCCGGGCATCCGTGCAGGCCGGAGCCGGCATCGTCGCCGACAGCGACGCCAAGGCCGAGGACGTCGAGTGCTCCGACAAAGCCGCCGCCGTCTTGGCCGCTGTGGCGGGAGCGCGGAAGCTGGCGGCCCAGCGCGGTGTTGCACTTGGAGATGACTGAAGGGGGGAGAGGACCTACGAGGCGATCCGGTCGACGGCCGCGTGGCGCCTGGTTCGGCGAGATGGCGTCGTCGTGTGCGGGCCGGGAGGCCTGGACTGGCTGCAGGGCCAGGTCAGCCAGGATTTGTCGAGCCTCGCGGGGAAAGGCGAGGAAGGCCGTCATGGCTCCCGCGAAACGCTCGTACTCTCGCCGCAAGGCAAGATCGACTCGTCTTGCCGGGTCACGACGCTCGGGCCGGATAGCTACCTGCTGGACGTCCGCAGCGGCTTCGGTGGGGCCCTCTATGAGCGGCTCCGCCGCTTCAAACTCCGCGTGAAGGCGGATCTCGAGCTGCTCGATGGGCTGCAGTCTGTCGAGGTGCGGGGTCCGCGGGCGCCGAGCGGCCGCGAGCTGGCCTCCATCGGTGGCACGAGCCTGGTGGCCGTCGTGCCGGTCGACTGGCCATCATGGACGGGAAGCGATGTCCTTTTTCGCGGGGAGGTTCCTGCGGCGGACCTCGCCTTGCTCGATGTCGGCCTCGACGCCGGACCGGGCGACGACGAGGCCTTCGAGGCGGCCCGCATCGAGGCGGGTGTGCCCGAGCTAGGTCTCGAGCTGACAGAGCGAACGATCCCACAGGAGGCCGGCGAGCTCGTGGCTCGCACCGTAAGCTTCACGAAAGGTTGCTACACCGGTCAGGAGCTCGTGGCCCGTATAGACGCGCGTGGAGCGAACACGCCCCGCAGCCTGCGCGGCGTCGTCATCGAGGGCGGAAAGCCGACTGCAGGCGACGCGGTGCTCGTCGCCGGGGCCAAGGTCGGAGAGCTGACGAGCGTCGCCTGGTCTCCGGGTTTTGCCGGTTACGTCGCTCTCGCCTACATCAAGCGTGGCACGCCGACGCCCTCGGTCGCCGGCGTTTCGACCAGCGGGTTCACGGGCGCTGACGAGATGACGCCCGCCAGCATCGGCCGACTGCCGCTCGTGAGCCGGTAGATCTCCACCCATGGCCATCGTCCTCGCTCTCGCCGCGGCGCTCTGCAACGCCATGGCGACGATCTTCGAGCGGATCGGGGTCGAGACAGCACCGGCTGACGCCTCCATGCGGTGGCGGCTCATGACGCACGTGATGCGGCGCCCGGTCTGGTGGTTCGGGCTCCTCAGCATGGTCGGCGCCTTCCTCTTCCAGGTCGCTGCGCTCGGGCGTGGCGGCCTCACGCTCGTGCAGCCGCTCCTCGTCACCGAGCTGCTCTTCCTCGTGGTCATCCTTCGTTTCTGGTTCGGCCGCCCGCTCGGATGGCGGGAAGCCGCCGGCGTGGTCCTGACCGTTGCAGGGCTGGCGACGTTCCTTGCCGTCTCCGACCAGGGCGGCGGCAACCTCGTGCCGAACTCGGCCGGGTGGCTGCTCATGATGATCGCCACCGTCGGTGCCGTCGCCGGCTGCATCGCCATCGCCCGATTCGGGTCGAGGCCGTGGCGCTCGGCCTGGTACGGAGCCGCCGCCGCCATCGCCTTCGCCGTCTGCGCCGCCTTCATGAAGGCGACGACGGTGCTGTTCAATCGTGAGGGTTTCTCGGCACTCTTCACTCATTTCGAGCCGTACGGCATCGCCGTCTCCGGTCTGGCCGGCCTGTTCCTCGCTCAGAACGCCTTTCATGCCGGGCCAATCACGGCTTCGCAGGCATCGCTCGTCATCGTCGACCCGATCGCCAGCATCGTCATCGGTGTCGGGCTGTTCGGCGACAACCTGCGAGGCGGCATCGGCGTGCTGTCGGTGGATGCACTCGCCCTTGCCCTCATGTCGATCGGCCTCTTCGCTCTCTGCCACTCACCGCTCATCGTGAACACGTCGGCCGAGGACCGTCTCGTGCGGGTGCCTCACCCAACCGTCGAGGTCGGCACTCATTCGGAGGTGCCGGCGTCGTAGCGCTGCGCCCCTCGGCTGCCCCCGAACCCACGCTGGCGGGTCGGGGCGTCTCGGTCGGCGGTGGATCCACCTCGGGGCCGGCGGCTGCTCCCAGTAGGCTCCCCCCAATGTCGTCGTACCTCGACGGGATCCTCGCCTGGCACCGCGCCCGCGCCGGGCTGGATCGGCGTGACCTGTCTGCCCTGGCCGAGCTTGCCGCCGCCAGCGTGGCGAGCGACCCTCCGAGGCCGTTCGTGGCCACCCTGGAGGAAGATCCAGGACCGGCGATCATCGCCGAGGTGAAACGGCGGTCGCCATCAAAGGGCGATCTCGATCCCGACCTCGACCCGGCGAGCCTCGCCCGGGAGTACGCCGCCGGCGGGGCCGCCTGCCTTTCCGTGCTCACCGACAGCCCGCATTTCGGGGGTTCCGCAGAGGATCTCGCCGGCGCACGGGCTGCGACGAACCTGCCGGTCCTGCGCAAGGACTTCACCGTATGTGAGGCGGACGTCTGCGACGCCCGCCTCATGGGCGCCGATGCCGTTCTCCTCATCGTGGCGGCGCTCGGAGACGACGAGCTCAGACGCTTTGTCGAGCTTGCAGGCACCCTGCACCTCGCCTCTCTCGTCGAAGTGCACGACCTGGAGGAGGCCGAGCGCGCGCTCTCTGCAGGTGCGCAGCTCATCGGGGTCAACCAGCGAGACCTGCGCACCTTCGAGGTTGACACGGCCCGGGCCGAGCGTGTGGCGGCCGGCCTGCCGGCCGATACCGTCAAAGTCGCCGAGTCGGGCATCCGCTCCCGCGAGGATGTCAGCCGGCTCGGGGACGCCGGCTACGACGCCGTGCTCGTGGGAGAGTTGTTCGTGCGAAGCTCAGATCGTGCGGAGGCCGTGCGGGCGTTGCGCATCTCGGCTCGTTCCGTCGCAGCCAATGGAGGGGCTCCCGTCTGATGTGGGTCAAGATCTGCGGGATCACGAGTGAGCAGGACGCCCTCATCGCTGTGGCGATGGGAGCGGACGCCGTCGGTTTCGTCTTCGCGCCATCACCCCGCCAGATGAGCCCCAACGCCGTGCAAGCGATCGTCCGCCGTCTCCCGCCGGAGATTCTCACCGTGGGGCTCTTCAGGGACGAGCGAGCCCAGCGCGTTGTCGAGGTCGTCAATCGGGCTGGCCTCAAGGCGGCCCAGCTGCACGGCAACGAGAGCCGGGAGGACTGCGGGTACGTCGCCGTACGCGTCCCCCTCGTGATCAAGGCGTTCTCCGCCGGAGACGCCCGCCTCGCCAGGGCCGGCGAGTACGGTGCCCCCATCATCCTCATCGACGCACCATCGCCGGGATCGGGCAAGGTCTTCGACTGGCGACTGGCGGAGGGTGCACCGAAGGGCCGCCGCATCGTGCTGGCGGGCGGGCTCGACGCCACGAACGTCGGTGAGGCCATCCGGACGGTGCACCCATGGGGTGTGGACGTCTCGACCGGCGTGGAGGCGTCTCCGGGAAAGAAGGACCCCTCCAAGATCCGCGCGTTCGTGCAAGCCGCGCGCGCCGCCGAACCGGAGCCCTACGACCCGGAGGACCTCGAAGCACCCTACGACTGGCAAGACGAGCGATGAACCCGATCGGCGAGCTGATGCGGGAGCCGACGCCTTCGGGTCGCTTCGGTGAGTTCGGCGGGCGGTTCGTGCCCGAGTCCCTCGTCCCGGCGTGCGAGGAGCTCGACAAGGGGTTCCATCGGGCATGGAGCGACCCAGCCTTCCGCAGCGAGCTCGACCGCCTCCTGCGCGAGTATGGCGGGCGCCCGACGCCGGTGTTCGAGTGCCGACGCTTGAGCGAGCGGCTCGGCCTGCGCGTACTGCTGAAACGAGAAGACCTCAACCACACCGGTTCGCACAAGCTGAACAACGTGATCGGCCAGGCGTTACTGGCCGAGCGGATGGGCAAGTCGAGGTTGATCGCCGAGACGGGCGCCGGTCAGCACGGTGTCGCCACGGCGACGGCGGCCGCCTTGTTCGGTATGGACTGCACGGTGTACATGGGCGCAGTCGACATCGAGCGCCAGGAGCTGAACGTCTTCAGGATGCGCCTGCTCGGAGCGGACGTGCGGGCCGTCGAGAGCGGCAGCAGGACACTGAAGGACGCCATCAACGAGGCGCTGCGCGACTGGGTGGGCACGGTCGCGACGACGCACTACTGCATCGGGTCGGTCATGGGTCCGCACCCGTACCCGTTCATCGTCCGCGAACTGCAGCGGATCGTTGGCGACGAGGCCCGGCGGCAGTGCCGGGAGATCCTCAACGCCGATCCGGACGTCGTCGTCGCATGTGTGGGAGGCGGCTCGAATGCGGCCGGAACCTTCGCCGGCTTCGTCGACTCGGGTGCCCGCCTCGTCGGCGTCGAGGCCGCCGGCGGGGCCGCCATGACCCACGGGATACCCGGCGTGGTGCATGGGATGCGGTCGCGCTTCCTGCAAGACGAGGAAGGTCAGATCCTGGAGGCGCATTCGATCTCGGCCGGGCTCGACTACCCGGGGGTCGGCCCAGAGCACGCCTTCTTGGGCGGGCTCGGGCGGGCTGAGTATCAGGAAGCCTCGGACGATGAGGTCCTTTCCGCCTTCCAGTTGCTGGCGGAGACGGAGGGCATCATCCCGGCCCTCGAGCCGGCCCACGCCGTCGCCTGGGTCGTGCGCGAGGCGGGTCGCTCCATCCCGGCAGAGTCCAGCGTGCTCATCACGATGTCGGGTCGAGGCGACAAGGACGTTGCCCTCGTGATGGAACGGCTGGCGAGGTGATGCCCCGCGCCATGCTGGAGGCCACCCTGCGCCAGCAGCGGGACGCAGGGCGCAAGCTGCTCGTCCCGTACGTGACCGGGGGGCTCGGGCCCGACTGGGTCGCCACGCTCGAGGCCGTGGCGGCCGCCGGTGCCGACGCCGTGGAGGTCGGCCTTCCTTTCAGCGACCCCATGATGGATGGCCCGATCATCCAGCGGGCCTCCGTACAGGCGTTGGCGGCAGGGGCGACCGCACAAGGAATCATCGCAGCGCTCGCCACGGCCGATGTCGCCGTTCCCGTGGTCGTCATGACGTACTACAACATCGTGGCCCGCATGGGTCACCGGCGGATGGCGCAGCTCCTCAGCGGCGCCGGCGTCAGCGGTGCCATCGTGGTTGACCTGCCGGTCGACGAGCTGGACGGGTGGGCGGTCGAAGCCGACGAGGCCGGTGTCGCAACAGTCCTTCTCGCCGCCCCGACGACACCGCCGGAGCGGTTGAAGTTGATCGCCGGGCGAGCGAGGGGCTTCTTATACGCCGTCGGGTTGATGGGGGTGACCGGCGAGCGGGATGACCTCGCCGCCAGCGCCGCAGAGATCGCCCAGCGGTGCAAGGTGGCGACAGATCTTCCCGTGCTCGTCGGTGTCGGCATCTCGACGCCGGCGCAGGCGGCTGCGGTGAGCCAGGTGGCCGACGGTGTCGCCGTCGGTTCGGCCCTCGTGCACCGCATCCTCGACGGCTGCGGTCCGGACGGGGCCGCCCAGCTCGTGAAGGAGTTCCGGGCAGCCCTCGACGGCTGAGCGGCCGCAGCCAGTAGCCCGCGTCAGCGGGCCAGCTTCGCCGGATCCGCCAACCCGGCAGCTGCTGCCGGGCTGCCGGGGCTTTACACGAGAACCCCTGAACGCGCCGACTCGTGGGGCAACCGAGATCCTGCACGAAAACGCAACGCCAGTAGTCAGTCGCTAATAGCGCAGTACCCTGCTGTGGATGGCACGCCACTGGTCGGACCCAAGGATGGACTGGCCACCACCTGATTCGAGCGCGCCACCGGCCAAACGCTTCCCTTCTCGCCAAGGGCTGTACGCGTTGATCGTCAGCGGCTGTCTTCTGGCTGTTGGGGTCGTCATGCTCCGGATCGCGCAGTTCTCCCCAGCCATCTTCCGCTCCGACCTGCCGCAGTTCGGAGCATCGCTGCAGCTCGTTGGCTGGGCAATACTCCTGTTTGGGGTGATTCGACTTCTGTACGAGGCGATCCATACCAAGGCGGACGAGGCCAAGCCGAACTAGATCGCCGTCCGCTCGCCACGTTCGCTAGCGCTTGAGTCGGTCGTCGTCCCCTGGCTAACCACGCCAAACTGCCCAGCGTCCGACTTTCGGTGCATCCAGCCGAGTTTCGGTGTGACGATCCCGTTGTGGTGCAAAGCTCCGGCAGCCGGCAGCCCCGGCAGCTGTTATTTGCATACTTATGCAGAGGATTGCATAATGATGTCATGAAGTGCGGAGTCGCCGGAGCCACCGGCTACCTCGGGGCCGAGCTGCTTCGCCTCTTGGCGGATCATCCGACCCTCGACGTCGCCGTCGCCCAGGCGGACACCACGGCAGGGGCCAAGATCGGTGACGTATACCCGGCGCTCGGGCGCGCCTACCGGGACTTGCTCGTCGAGAGCCTCGACACCGGCCCGCTCGAACAACTGGACGTCGTCTTCGTGGCACTCCCGTCGGGCACCTCCCAGGAGCTCGTGGCGGCCCTCGCCGGTCGTGTCCGCCTCGTGGTCGATCTCGGAGCGGACTTCCGCCTGCAGGACGCTTCTGCCTACCCCCGCTGGTACGGGTGGGAGCACTCCGTGCCGGAGCTGCTGTCGAGGGCGGTCTACGGTCTTCCCGAGCTCTACCGCCGCCAACTGGTCGGCGCTGAGCTGATCGCTGCGCCCGGCTGTTACGTGACGGCGGCCGCCATCGCCCTGCAGCCGCTCGTGGCAGGGGGGCTCGTGCAGCCGAGCGGCATCATCGTCGACGGCGCGAGCGGCACCTCGGGCGGTGGCAAGTCGCCGGCGGCGAATTTCCACCATCCGCTCGCCAACGAGCGTTTCGTGCCCTACGGCGTCCTCGACCACCGCCACACGCCCGAGATGGAGCAGGTCATCGGTGCGGAGGTGCTCTTCACTCCCCATCTCGCACCCATGACGCGGGGGATCCTGACGACCTGCTACGCCAGGCCGGCGGCGGCCGTCACGACCGAGTCCCTCCTGCAGAGCCTCGCCGAGACCTACGCCGGCGACCAGTTCGTCAATGTCACCGCCGCCTTGCCGTCGACGGCCGATGCCTATGGCTCGAATGTCGTGCACGTCACGGCTCGGGCGGACGACCGCACCGGTTGGGTCGTTGCCATCTCGGCGATCGACAACCTCGTGAAGGGCGGCTCCGGGCAGGCGATCCAAGCGGCCAACGTCGCCCTCGGCCTGCCGGAAACGGCCGGCCTCCCGCTCGTGGGGCTCTCGCCGTGACGGCCACCGCCGTCCCGGAGGCTGCCGGCGAGTCGACTCCGTCGCGAGCTGCCGCCGGCTTGCCGGTCGCCACGAAGGCCGCCGTGCTCTGTGACGCCCTCCCGTACATCCGGCGCTTCGCCGGCCGCATCGTCGTCGCCAAGTACGGCGGGAGCGCTATCGGAGACGAGCGAGAGTCACTCGCCCGATTTGCCGAGGACATCGTGCTGCTGCGCTCGATCGGGATGCACCCGGTTGTCGTGCACGGTGGCGGCCCGCAGATCGGCGCCCTCATGGAGCGGCTCGGCAAGATCCCGGAGTTTCGTGACGGGCTGCGGGTCACGGACTCCGAGACGCTCGACATCGCCCGCATGGTGCTCGTCGGCAAGGTCAACCGGGACATCGTCGGTGCGATCAACGTGCACGGCCCGCTCGCTGTCGGCCTGTCCGGAGAGGACGCCGGCCTCATCGTGGCCTCGCAACGAGACCCGTCCCTCGGCTATGTCGGCGACGTCGATTCCGTCGACGCCTCCATCTTGCGCCGCCTCGTCGCCGAGGGCCTCGTGCCGGTCCTCGCCACGATCGGGTCCGATCTCGCCGGCCAGGCCTACAACATCAATGCCGACACGGTCGCCGGCGCCGTCGCCGAGTCCCTGGAGGCCGAGAAACTCGTCTTCCTCACGGACGTCGACGGCATCCGGCAGGAGCCGGGCGACCCGGCGACGTTGATCTCCCGCCTCGCCGCCGACGACGTCGACGCTCTCATCGCCTCGCAGGTGATCGCTGGCGGCATGATCCCGAAGGCGCAGGCATGCGCACGCGCGGTGCGCCACGGTGTCGCCAGTGCCCACGTGCTCGATGGCCGCGTCGAGCACGCCCTCATCCTCGAGCTGCTCACACCCGAAGGAGTCGGCACCATGGTGGTCCCGAAATGACGCCGGAGGCGACGCAGGCGTCAGCTCTCATGACGACGTATGCCGCCGCGCCCGTGACGTTCGTGGCCGGAAGCGGCACGGTACTTCGCGACTCGGACGGCAAGGAGTACCTCGACTTCCTCTCCGGGCTGGCTGTGACGTCGCTCGGCCACGCCCATCCGCGGGTGGCCGCTGCTGTCGAACGCCAATCCAAGCGCCTCGTGCACGTGTCCAACTTGTTCGGAAATGAGCTCGGCGAGCCGCTCGCCCGTGCCATCGACCGCCTCGTCGGTGACGGCGAGCCCGCCGGAGGGCGCGTGTTCTTCGCAAACTCCGGAGCGGAGGCGAACGAGTGCGCCATCAAGCTGGCGCGTCGCTACTTCAGCCGTTTGACGCCTCCCGGTCATCCGGCCCGCCACGTCGTCGTGTCGGCCTGGGGCTCGTTCCACGGGCGGACGCTCGCCACCTTGCACGCCACCGGGCAAAGCGAGAAGCACGTGGGGTTCGAGCCGATGCCGGAGGGTTTCGAGCACGTGGGTTTCGGGGACGTGTCGGCGCTCGAGGAGGCCACGAGCGGTGCAAAGGTCGCCGCCGTCCTCCTCGAGGTCATCCAAGGGGAAGGCGGTGTCGTGCCGGCGCCGCCCGGCTACCTGAAAGCCGTGCGAGATCTGTGCGACGAGCGCGGCCTGCTCCTGATCATCGATGAGATCCAGACGGGCCTCGGCCGCACGGGCCGCTGGTTCGCCTTTCAGCGGGCCGGCATACGGCCGGACATCGTGACCGTGGCGAAGGCGCTCGGCAACGGGTTCCCCATCGGTGGCTGCTGGGCGCGGGCCGAGGTCGCCGGCGCCTTCCATCCAGGCGACCACGGCAGCACCTTCGGGGGACAACCGCTCGCTTGCGCGGCCGCCCTGGCCACGCTGGAGGTCATGGTGGAGATCGATGCGCCCCGGTTGGCGGCAAGCGCTGGCGGCCGGCTGGCTGCGGGTCTCGCCGCCATCGCCGGGGTGTCGGAGGTGCGCGGCGAGGGCCTCCTGCTCGGAGCCGTGCTCGAGGCCGGCATCGACGCCAAGGCCGTCGTCGGCGCCGCCCTGGCACGCGGTCTCATCGTCAACGCCCCCGTACCGGGCGTCATTCGCCTGGCACCGCCGCTCACCGTGTCCGAAGCCGAGATCGACGAAGCCGTCGCCACGCTGCGGGCCGTCCTGGAGGAGCCCGCATGACACGGCACCTGCTCACGATGTCCGACCTGCGCCCCGAGGAGCTGGCCGACGTGCTGCACCGCTCCGCCTCGCCACCGGCGTCGCGCCTGCTCGCCGGGCTCGGTGTTGCCCTCGTGTTCGAACGTCCGTCAGCCCGGACCCGCAATGCCTGCGAGATGGCCGTCGTGCAGCTCGGGGGTCATCCCGTCGCCATCCGGGCCGAGGAGGTGGGCATCGACTCCCGAGAGACGGCCGAGGACGTCGCCCGCACCTTGGCGTGTTATCACGTCATCCTCGCCGCCCGTGTGGAGCGGCACACCACCTTGGAGCGCATGGCCGCCGCCTTGGATGCCGCCAGCGAGAACGTCCCCGTCGTCAACCTCCTCTCCGACCGGGAGCATCCTCTGCAAGCGATCGCCGACGTGCTCACGATCCAGCAGCACTTCGGGAACCTGCAGGGACGCGTCATCGCCTACGTGGGCGACGCCAACAACGTCTGTCGTTCACTCGTCGGCGCGGCCTCAGCCATGGGGGCGACTGTGCGCGTCGCCTCCCCGCCCGGCTACGGCCTCGAGGACGGCGTGGGGGCGACCGTGCTCCCGGCGGGCTGGCACGTCGAGAGCTGTGCCTCCCCTGCGGAGGCCGTCGCCGACGCCGACGTCGTCTACACCGACGTCTGGGTATCGATGGGACAGGATGGAGAGAGCGACTCGCGGCGCGGCGCCTTTGCCGGCTACACCGTCGACGAGGCGCTGGTGGCGGCAGCGGCGCCGCACGCCATCGTGCTCCACTGCCTCCCGGCGCACCGCGGCGAGGAGATCACGGCCGGCGTGCTCGGCGGGCCGCAGAGTTTCGTCTGGAAGCAGGCGGCGAACCGCATGCACGCCACCCGAGGGCTGTTCGAGTTCCTCATGTTGGAGGCCGAGGCGAGCGGCTTGCACGGCGAGCACGGCTTGGAGGTGCCGGCGTGAGCGAGGCACGGGTCAGCCCCGTCGCCGATACCTCAGAGGATCTGGCCGATGCCGGTGAGGCGAACAGGCGGGTCTCGAAGGCGCGCCGACGACACGTGATCGGGCAGCTCCTCACCGACCACACGGTGACGAGCCAGGAACAGCTCGCCGACCTGCTGTCAGCGGAAGGCATCTATGCGACGCAGGCGACGGTGTCACGCGATCTCGAAGAGATCGGCGCCCTCAAGGTGCGCGTCCCCGGCATGGAGCGCACCGTGTACGCCCTTGCGGAGTTGCCGAAGGACCAGGTCGTACCGACCGAGCACCTTCGCCGAGTGCTGGGCGAATGGGTCGTCGACATGGCCTCGTCCGGCAACCTCGTCGTCCTGCGCACGCCGCCCGGATCGGCTCACGTGGTGGCCTCGGCGCTCGATCGCACGAGTGTCGACGGGGTGATCGGGACGGTCGCCGGCGACGACACCGTCCTCGTCGTGGCGGCTGCCGAGAGCGGTGGAGCCGCCCTGGCGGATCGCCTGGCAGAGATCGCCGGCCTATAGGGCGGCCAGATCGCATCGGACGCCGGGCTCCGGCGGACAGCGACATCGCAGCAAGTGAAGGAATCGGTACGCTCGGCGCCGAGCCGAGGGAGACGGCGCGGAGGCGCCGAGGAGGAAGGTCGGATCACATGGGACCCCGCGTGGTGCTCGCATACTCAGGAGGCCTCGACACGTCCGTGGCCGTGCACTGGCTCGGAGCGGAGCTCGGCTACGAGGTCGTCGCCGTCGCGGTCGACGTCGGCCAGGGCGGCGATCTCTCCCCTCTCCCTCAGCGGGCGCGTGCCGCCGGCGCCATCGAGGCCTTCGTCATCGATGCAAAGGACGACTTCGCCCACGACATCCTCATGCCGAGCCTGGCTGCGAACGCCCGCTACGAAGGCCGCTACCCGCTCGTCTCTGCCCTCTCGCGGCCGCTCATCGTCAAGCACCTCGTGGAGACGGCCAGGCGATTCGGAGCCGTGGCCGTCGCCCACGGTTGCACCGGCAAGGGAAACGACCAGGTTCGTTTCGACGTGGCCACGCGGGCGCTCGCCCCTGACCTCGAGATCGTCGCACCCGTGCGCACCTGGGGGATGACCCGTGAGCAGACGATCGACTACGCCGAGAAGCACGACCTTCCCATCACGATCTCGCGGGAGCGCATCTACTCGATCGACGAGAACCTCTGGGGTCGCTCGATCGAATGCGGCATCCTCGAGGATCCCTGGGAGGCGCCGCCAGCTGACGTGTTCACGAGGACGGTGCCGACGGCGACCGAGGTGTCCGAGATCGTGCTGGGTTTCGAAGGTGGAGTGCCCGTGAGCCTCGACGGCGAGCGGCTCGGTCTCGTCGAGCTCATCGGTCGGGTCGATGCTGCTGCCGGCTCGATCGGCTACGGGCGCGTCGACATGGTGGAGGGGCGCCGCGTCGGCATCAAGAGCCGCGAGGTGTACGAGTGCCCCGGGGCGCTCGCACTCATCACGGCCCACCTCGATCTCGAGGGGATGACGCTCGAACGGGACGTGGCTCACGAGAAGGCGCGGCTCGAGCCCCGTTTCGCAGAGCTGGCGTACGACGGCTACTGGTTCTCGCCCTTGCGGGAGGCGGTCTCGGCGTTCATGGCGAATACACAGCGCTTCGTGACCGGCGAGGTGCGGCTGCGCCTCAGCCCGGGCGGCGGTCTCGAGGTGGTCGGCCGGCGGAGCCCGGTGGGTCTCTACGACCACGGGCTGGCCACCTACGACGCGGCGGACTCGTTCCGGCATGGGGATGCGGAAGGTTTCGTGCGCATCTTCGGCCTCGGAATCGAGACCTGGGCAGCCCGTCAAGGCACCCTGAGGGAGACGCCCGGCTCATGACGCTGTGGGCTCCGAGGATGGGCGTTCCTCCCGCCGAGGACATGATGGCCTTCACCGTCAGCCTGTCCTTCGATCGCCGTCTGGCTCCGAGCGACATCGAGGGGTCAATGGCGCACGTGAGGGGCCTAGGGCGGGCGGGCATTCTCGATCCCGACGAGACCACGACCCTCCTCGAGGCCCTGCAGCGCACCGGTGACGAGATCTCGCGGGGTGTGTTCGAGTTCGAGCCGGGCGACGAGGACATCCACACCGCTATCGAACGGCGAGTGCGTCAACTGGCAGGCGAGGTCGGTGCCAAGCTGCACACCGGGCGCAGCCGCAACGACCAGGTGGCGACGGCTCTCCGCCTGTATGTCCGCGACGACCTCGGGCGGATAGCCGACTTGATCCTCGAGCTGCAGCGGACCTTGCTGCGGCGGGCGAACGAGGCCGGCCAGACCTACCTGCCGGGCTACACACACATGCAGCGGGCGCAGCCCATTCTCCTCGCCCACCAGATACTCGCCCACGGCTGGGCCTTCGCCCGCGACGTTGACCGCCTCTTGGGGACACTCGAGCGCATGGACGTGTCGCCGCTCGGGGCGGCCGCACTGGCAGGCAGCTCGCTGCCGTTGGATGCGGACGGGGTGGCGGCAGACCTGGGTTTCTCGGCGAGGTTCGAGAACTCGCTCGATGCGGTCAGTGACCGGGACTTCCTCGCCGAGGCGCTGTTCGACATCGCCCTCATCGGGGTGCACCTCTCGCGCATCGGCGAGGAGGTCGTGATCTTCTCGACCGAGGAGTTCGGCTTCATCCGCCTGGACGACGCCTGGGCCACGGGCAGCTCGATGCTCCCGCAGAAGAAGAACCCGGATGTCGCCGAGCTCGCACGAGGCAAGGCGGGGCGCCTCATCGGCCACCTCGTCGGCTTCCTCACGACGCTGAAGGGACTTCCCTTCGCCTACAACCGTGACCTGCAGGAGGACAAGGAGCCCTTCTTCGATGCTTCCGACCAGGTCAGCCTCGCTCTCGTAGCCGTCGAAGGACTGCTGGCGACGGCCACCTACGACACCGAGCGAATGCAGGCGGCGGCCGAGGGGGCCGCTCTGGCGGCCGTCGAGCTGGCCGAATGGCTCGTCGGCGAAGGCATGCCTTTCCGGGACGCCTACGACCTCGTCGGGGCGCTCGTTCGCGAGTCGATCGAGCGGAGGGTCCCGATGGCAGAGCTGATCGAGTCGCATCCCGCCTTCGGAGCCGACGCGCTCACCCTGCTGGAGCCGGTGGCGGCCTTGCGCAGGAGACGGACGGCCGGCAGTTCCGGTCCGGAAGCCGTGGCGGTGCAGTTGGAGCGCTTCGCCACCCGCCTGAAAGAGGATGCCGAGAGGGTGGCCCACTGGCGACGTTGAGCGCCCGCCGTTTCCGGGAGCTGTTGGCCTCCGACCCGGTCGAGGTCGCCCCGCAGCTGCTCAACAAGGTGCTGAGCGCCGGTGCTGTCTCCGGCCGCATCGTCGAGGTGGAGGCCTACAGGGGAGCAGACGATCCGGCTTCGCACGCCTATCGGGGCAAAACCGCACGCAACTCCGTCATGTTCGGAGCTCCCGGTCACCTCTATGTGTATTTCACCTATGGCATGCACTACTGCTGCAACGTCGTGTGCAGACCGACGGGGGAGGCCGGAGCCGTCCTCATCCGGGCGCTGGCGCCCATGAGCGGTCTCGACGTCATGCGCCGGCGGCGCCCCCGTGCACGGCGAGACCGGGATCTCTGCTCCGGCCCAGCCAAGCTGTGCCAGGCCCTCGGCCTCGACCGGGGCTATGACGGGCTCGACCTGTTGGCGCCTGTCAGCCCCGTGCGACTCGTCGACGACGGTCTGGCCCCTCCGGCGGCCGGCGAGCTCGGCATCGGCGCCCGCATCGGGCTCTCCGCCCAGCTCACGAGCGCCCTCGAGCCCTGGCGGTTCTTCGTGGCAGGGGAGCCGAACGTCTCGCGCTGAAGGTTTCGTCGCCAAAGCGCACGGCCTCGACCGGGTGCGGGTTACTCTGGCAATGTTCCGTCGGTGTTTGAACCCCTCGTTCACCGTCCCCGTAGCCCGATCTGGGCTCTGCAGGATGCTGAGCGGAGGCGGGAGAGCACTTGACAGCACAAGCGGCTCTGCTACTATCAAGAGCCGCTCAGAGCGGGTTTCTGCTCTGAAACGGCCCCCCAAGGCAGGCGAAATGCCTGCGGATGGGGGCCTCAAGGTGAGCACCTTCCGACTGGGAAGCCTCGCTCGCCGAGCGCGGTGGCACCTCCTTCCGCAAGGAAGCGTGTCCCGCCGTCGCTCTTTGACAACGGAGAAGGAACAGCCAAAAATCAGTGCGGGCAACCGACTGTGCCCTTCGGGGTGCACACGGTTGCTAGAAGTCAATGCATTGGAAAACGGACAACAATTCCGTTTCTGATGCCAGTCGGCAGAGGGGGACCGTATCCCCGATGCCGGCTCTCCAGATCGAAGCGCTCGGAAGGCAACTTCTTGGTGCGAGATCTCGATGGAGAGTTTGATCCTGGCTCAGGACGAACGCTGGCGGCGTGCCTAACACATGCAAGTCGAACGGAGTCCATCCGGTGGCAACACCGGAGAAGATTCAGTGGCGAACGGGTGCGGAACACGTGAGCAACCTGCCCCGAAGATCGGGATAACGGCGGGAAACTGCCGCTAATACCGGATATCCCCACGAGCTCGCATGGGCTTGTGAGGAAAGGATTACCGCTTCGGGAGGGGCTCGCGGCCTATCAGCTTGTTGGTGGGGTAATGGCCCACCAAGGCGACGACGGGTAGCTGGTCTGAGAGGACGATCAGCCACACTGGGACTGAGACACGGCCCAGACTCCTACGGGAGGCAGCAGTGGGGAATCTTGCGCAATGGGCGAAAGCCTGACGCAGCAACGCCGCGTGGGGGATGAATGCCTTCGGGTTGTAAACCCCTTTCAGTGGGAACGAAATTGACGGTACCCACAGAAGAAGCCCCGGCCAACTACGTGCCAGCAGCCGCGGTGATACGTAGGGGGCGAGCGTTGTCCGGATTCATTGGGCGTAAAGAGCTCGTAGGCGGCTTGGTAAGTCGGGTGTGAAACCTCCAGGCTCAACCTGGAGACGCCACTCGAGACTGCCCTGGCTGGAGTCCGGTAGGGGACCACGGAATTCCTGGTGTAGCGGTGAAATGCGCAGATATCAGGAGGAACACCAGTGGCGAAGGCGGTGGTCTGGGCCGGTACTGACGCTGAGGAGCGAAAGCGTGGGGAGCGAACAGGATTAGATACCCTGGTAGTCCACGCCGTAAACGTTGGGCACTAGGTGTGGGACCTTATCAACGGGTTCCGTGCCGCAGCTAACGCATTAAGTGCCCCGCCTGGGGAGTACGGCCGCAAGGCTAAAACTCAAAGGAATTGACGGGGGCCCGCACAAGCGGCGGAGCATGTGGCTTAATTCGATGCAACGCGAAGAACCTTACCTGGGCTTGACATGCGGGTTAAGGCGTAGAGATACGCTGATCTTCGGATCCCGCACAGGTGGTGCATGGCTGTCGTCAGCTCGTGTCGTGAGATGTTGGGTTAAGTCCCGCAACGAGCGCAACCCTTGTCCTATGTTGCCAGCGGGTAATGCCGGGGACTCGTAGGAGACTGCCGGGGTCAACTCGGAGGAAGGTGGGGACGACGTCAAGTCATCATGCCCCTTACGTCCAGGGCTGCACACATGCTACAATGGCCGGTACAAAGGGCTGCTATCTCGCGAGAGTGAGCGAATCCCATAAAACCGGTCTCAGTTCGGATCGCAGTCTGCAACTCGACTGCGTGAAGTCGGAGTCGCTAGTAATCCCGGATCAGCAACGCCGGGGTGAATACGTTCCCGGGCCTTGTACACACCGCCCGTCAAACCACGAAAGTCGGCAACACCCGAAGCCGGTCACCCAACCCATTGGGAGGGAGCCGTCGAAGGTGGGGTCGGTGATTGGGGTTAAGTCGTAACAAGGTAGCCGTACCGGAAGGTGCGGCTGGATCACCTCCTTTCTAAGGAGTAACGGTCAGCTGTCGGATTCCGAGGCGTTTTGCTTCGGGCCGGCAACTGAGAACTCCCAGTTGATCACTGATTATTCGTTCCTATGTCGTCCGGTTGGTGGTCGTAGGTATTCAACCCGGATCGAGAGCTCTCCGGAGCGCTCGAGCCGGCTGCCTCCTGCCTCTCGGAATGCGTAGGCCCGAGCTGTTCCTTTTCCGTTGCCAGGGAGCGACGGCGGTCGATATGCCGTCGTGCCCCTTGAGAACTCCATAGCGAGCACGAGCATCTTTTTGTTCTCCAAGCTACAAAGAGCCAACGGTGGATGCCTTGGCGCCTGAAGCCGATGAAGGACGTGGATGGCTGCGATAAGCCACGGGGATCTGCCTATCAAGAATCGATCCGTGGATGTCCGAATGGGGAAACCCGGCACCCGTCATGGGGTGTCACTCTGGTCTGAATGCATAGGACCAAGAGAGGGAACCGGGGGAATTGAAACATCTCAGTACCCCGAGGAGAGGAAAGCAACAGCGACTCCCTGAGTAGCGGCGAGCGAAACGGGAATAGCCTAAACCGATACAGTGCCAAGCCTGGTGGCGTTGCTGTATCGGGGTCGTGGGACATGGAGGAAGGGGCACCAGACCCTTCACGGAGTTACAAAGTTGCTGTCTAGTGGAAGCGTACTGGAACGACGCGCCGCAGCGGGTAAGAGCCCCGTACACGAAAGGCAAGCAACCTCCGTCCGTCAATCCCGAGTAGCGCCGGATCTGGGAAAGCCGGTGTGAATCTACGAGGACCACCTCGAAAGGCTAAGTACTCACAGGCGACCGATAGTGAACTAGTACCGTGAGGGAAAGGTGAAAAGCACCCCGGGAGGGGAGTGAAATAGTACCTGAAACCGTTGGCTTACAAACAGTCAGAGCGTCGTCACCCTCTACGGAGGGTGGCCGTGATGGCGTGCCTTTTGAAGAATGAGCCAGCGAGTTACCGTGTGTGGCGAGGTTAACCCGATTGGGGGAGCCGGAGCGAAAGCGAGTCTGAACAGGGCGTTCAGTCGCATGCGGTAGACCCGAAGCCGAGTGATCTAGCCATGGGCAGGCTGAAGCGGGGGTAAGACCCCGTGGAGGGCCGAACCCACTCTGGTTGAAAACAGAGGGGATGACCTGTGGCTAGGGGTGAAAGGCCAAACAAACTCGGTGATAGCTGGTTCTCCCCGAAATGCATTTAGGTGCAGCGTCGGGTGTTCAGCATCGGAGGTAGAGCACTGAATGGGCTAGGGGGCCTACAAGCTTACTGACCCCAATCAAACTCCGAATGCCGATGCTCCAGAACCCGGCAGTGAGACCACGAGGGATGAGCTTCGTTGGTCGAAAGGGAAACAGCCCAGACCGCCAGCTAAGGCCCCAAATTCTAGGCTAAGTGGTAAACGATGTGGGAACGCAGAGACAGCCAGGAGGTTGGCTTAGAAGCAGCCACCCTTGAAAGAGTGCGTAATAGCTCACTGGTCGAGTGGTCCTGCGCGGACAATGTAACGGGGCTCAAGCCTAGAGCCGAAGCTGCGGGCTCCTGCCTAGAGCAGGAGCGGTAGGGGAGCGTCGATCGTGCAGCGAAGCGGCGGTGGGAACCGGCGTGGAGCGCGATCGAGTGAGAATGCTGGCATGAGTAGCGAGAGAGGGGTGAGAAACCCCTCCGCCGTAAGCCCAAGGGTTCCTGGGGAAGGCTAATCCACCCAGGGTCAGTCGGGAGCTAAGGCGAGGCCGAGAGGCGTAGTCGATGCACAACTGGTTGATATTCCAGTACCACCGTGTCCGCGCCCATTCCAATCCAGAGGAAATGCGGGGCTGGTCTTCGGACCGAGCCGTTGGAATCTGAGGCGGAAAGCAAAGGGGGGACGCAGGAGGATAGGTGAACCCAGGCGTTGGTTGTCCTGGGGGAAGCGAGTAGGGGGAGTCCTAGGCAAATCCGGGACTCATCAACCCTGAGACGTGATCCCGAGCCGATTCAGGCGAAGTCATTGATTCCATGCTGCCAAGAAAAGCCCCTAGCAAGTTGACACGGTGCCCGTACCCCAAACCGACACAGGTGGGCGGGTAGAGAATACCAAGGCGATCGGGAGAACTGTGGTTAAGGAACTCGGCAAAATTCCTCCGTAACTTCGGGAGAAGGAGGGCCTCAATAGGGTGACAGGCCTCGCGCCTCGAGCCTGAGGAGGCCGCAGCGAATTGGGGGAAGCGACTGTTTACTAAAAACACAGCAGCGTGCGAAGTCGTAAGACGATGTATACGCTGTGACGCCTGCCCGGTGCCGGAAGGTTACGGGGAAGGGTTAGTCCTTCGGGACGAAGCTCTGAACCTAAGCCCCGGTAAACGGCGGCCGTAACTATAACGGTCAAACCCAGGCCGTGGGTAAACCTGGCTATATGCTGGAATCTCCGAGTATCCGGCGGTACTCGCCCATCTGACACATCCTCTCTGTAGGGTGAAGAAGATGGACAGTGAAAATCCGACCGGTGCGGACAATCAGCAGGAAACCGCATTGCTGAGAGCTTCACTTGATCCAATGTGGATCGTTGGTTTCGTGGACGGAGAGGGCTGCTTCTCCGTGTCGGTGCACAGGAACGCGTTTATGCACCGTCATGGCGGTTGGCAGATTCAACCTGTCTTCCACGTCTACCAGCACCGCGACCATCGTGACGTGCTCGACGAGCTCACGTTCTTCTTCGGATGCGGATCGGTCCGCTCCAAGGGTGCCCGAAGCGATGTCATGACCTTTTCGGTCTCATCGTTGAATCACCTGCGGATCTTGATCGTTCCCGTCTTTGAGGAGCATCAGCTGCGAGTGAAGGCCGGCGACTTCCGGTCGTTCGCAGCGATCGTGCGAGCAATGAGCCGTCGGGACCACCTCACGAGAAGTGGGTTCGAGGAGATCGTACGCTTGGCCTTCGGTATGAATGCGAATGGCAAGCAGCGATCGCACACTCTTGGAGAGATCCTTGCGGGATCCTCAGAGACTGCACGCCAGGCCTGCGAGTAGGCACTTATTGCAAACTCGCGGTGAAGGTACAGTCCGACCCCCGTGGCGACACGGGGAGCCAGACAGAAATGATCTGGCCGCTCGATGAGCCGTGCAACACGGGTCCATCGAGAAGTAACAACGTGCCTAAGGTAGGAATAGCCCCTTTGCAGGCAAAGGGGTGCTGCCCCCCATGTCGGTGACGACATGGTGAGTAGTCGGCTATATGCTGGAAAACCCGGGAATTCTCCACTACTCGTCGGTTTGACACACCCTCCGCTTAACGTTGGAGAGGTGACCGGCAGTGACAATGTGAGAGATGCGGAAAATCAGCAGGAAAGACTCGCACTAGCAGGGTAGCTATGGCTACCCCGAGCGGTTTGAGAATCCTCAGAGACCATACGCCGACCATCTCGCTGTCCCAGTGAGATGAAGATATGGTCCGGCCCCTGCGGCGACGTAGGGAGGCAGGTGGAAACATCTGCCCGCCAATCGAGAGGTGTGCAGCCTCGGTTGGTCATTTAAGTAACAGGGATCAAGCGAAATTCCTTGTCGGGTAAGTTCCGACCTGCACGAATGGCGTAACGACTTCCCCACTGTCTCAACCACAGACCCGGCGAAATTGAAGTACGAGTAAAGATGCTCGTTAGCTGCACCAGGACGGAAAGACCCCGTGGACCTTTACTGCAGCTTGATGTTGAGCTTTGGTACGAATTGTGTAGGATAGGTGGGAGCCTTGGAAGCTCCGGCGTCAGCCGGGGTGGAGGCAACGTTGAAATACCACCCTGTTCGTGCTGGGGCTCTAACCTCGACCCGTAAGCCGGGTCAGGAACAGCGTCAGGTGGGCAGTTTGACTGGGGCGGTCGCCTCCTAAAACGTAACGGAGGCGCGCAAAGGTTCCCTCAGGCTGGTTGGCAATCAGCCGTCGAGTGCAATGGCAAAAGGGAGCTTGACTGCGAGACTTACAAGTCGAGCAGGTGCGAAAGCAGGCCATAGTGATCCAGCGATTGCATGTGGAAGCGTCGTTGCTCAACGGATAAAAGGTACCCCGGGGATAACAGGCTCATCTTCCCCAAGAGTCCATATCGACGGGAAGGTTTGGCACCTCGATGTCGGCTCGTCGCATCCTGGGGCTGAAGCCGGTCCCAAGGGTTGGGCTGTTCGCCCATTAAAGCGGTACGCGAGCTGGGTTTAGAACGTCGTGAGACAGTGGATAACCTAGCTGTCTATAAACTTGGCTATATGCTGGAAACACCGGGTATTCTGCGCTACTCGTCTGACCCGTCAGAGACGGCGATGGCAGTGAAAATGTGACAGATGCGGTCAATCAGCAGGAAAGACTGGATGAGTTTTGAGCCATCCAGAATCCTCAGAGACCATATGCCAGGCACTTCTCCTGACCTAGGAAAGTGAAGATATGGTCCGATCTGCATGGCGACATGCAGAGCCAGGCAGAAATGCCCTGGCCCTCGCGACACGCTCAGTGTCCGAGGTAACAACAATGTCGGTCCCTATCCGGTGCAGCCGTAGGAGATTTGAGGAAGGCTGTCCCTAGTACGAGAGGACCGGGACGGACGCAGCTCTCGTGTGCCAGTTGTCCTGCCAAGGGCATGGCTGGTTTGCGACCTGCGGAAGGGATAAGCGCTGAAAGCATCTAAGCGCGAAGCTCGTTCCAAGATGAAATCTCCCACAGGGTTAACCTGGTAAGGCCCGTGGTCAGACCACCACGTTGATAGGCCGGAGGTGTAAGCACGGCAACGTGTTCAGCCGACCGGTACTAATCGGCCGAGGGCTTGGGGCTCGTGCTCGCTATGGAAGGCTCACAGGGGCGGCGGTCAACGCCTGCCCTGACGGCCGCTGATCGTGCAGGACCGCTTCGTGCATGTCCGCCGGCAAGCGGCCGGGAGAGCGAAAGGTTTCCGGTGGCCATAGCGACAGGGTCACACCCGTTCCCATCCCGAACACGGAAGTTAAGCCTGCCAGCGCCGATGGTACTTGGGGGGAGGCCCCCTGGGAGAGTAGGTCGCCGCCGGAATATTTCTCAGAGACAGCCCCAGGCGCCCAGCGCTTGGGGCTGTCTCGCGTTCGGACTGCAGGGCGGGCGGGAGGATGGGGCGAGGTATCCTGCCTGCATGCCCCCGAGGACACCGCCGCCTGACCGCGCCCGCGGATCTGGCCGGGCCCATCGCTCAGGCGGGAATCCGCGTGCGGAGGCGCCTCGGCGCGCGCAGCGGATAGAGCAGCCAGAAGCGGGCCGGTACCGCTCGCGGGGCGAGCGGCATTTTGAGCTCCCGAGAGGTATCGCCGAGGAGCTCCGTGTCGGCTCGGCGGAGGCGCCACCGCGGGCGCGGCGTGCACCCATGACGCTCGAGCGGCGGATGGCGAACGCCGCCATGGCCTACGAGCGGGATCGCTACCAGGATGCCCTCTCCGCCCTGAAGCCGGTGCTCGATGCAGCTCCGCGATCGGCCTCCGTCCGAGAGCTGCACGGCCTCATCCTCTACCGGCTCGGGCGCTGGCGTGCAGCCGCCAAGGAGCTTCGGGAGTTTCACGCCCTTTCCGGTTCCTATGACCAGCACCCTGTCATCGCAGACTGTGAGAGGGCACTCGGCCGTCCGGACAGGGTCCGTGCCCTCTGGGACGAGATCCGGCGAGCCGGCGTCGATCGCGAAGTGCTCGTGGAAGGCCGCCTCGTGATGGCGGGAACGTTGGCCGATGAAGGCAACATCGAGGAGGCCATCGAACTGCTGCGCCCCGAAGGCAAGCTCCGGCGCAACCCCGATCTCGCCCATCTCCGCCAGTGGTACGCGCTTGCTGATCTATACGAGCGTGCCGGAGATTCGTCGCGAGCCAGAGAGCTCTTCGCCCGCGTCACCTATGTGTCGCCGGACGTCCTCGATGCACCGGAGCGGCTGGCGGCGTTGCGCTAAACCCCCCATCGAGGGCCGTTAACGTCCGTCCTATGGCCCGGCTCAGTCCGACGACCCGAGAGGACCTTCCCAACAGCGCCTTTGCTTATGTCGATTCCCGTGGCCGGCGGAAGCTGCCAATCCACGACGAGGCGCACGTCCGGAACGCTCTCGCTCGTTTCAGCCGAGTCCACTTCGAAGACGAGCGGTCGCGGGAGAAGGCCCGCAAGCGGCTGCTGAACGCAGCGAAGAAGCATGGGATCGTGCCGGTCGGGTTCATCACCGGTCAACTGCAATCCGAGCGCGAGATCGGTGAGCTGCACGCCCGAGAGCCGGCACGGCTCCCGAGTGGTTTCGTAACGATGCTGATGACGGACGTGGAAGGCTCCACGGCGCTCGTCCAACGCCTGGGGGACCGCTACAGCGAGTTGATCAACGATGTGCGGACGCTCCTGAGGGACACTGCGGTCGACATGCGTGGCCAGGTGGTTGAAGCTCGGGCCGACGACTTCTTCGCCGTGTTCGAAGGACCCCGATCCGCCCTTGACGCCGCCGTGAGCATCCAGCGGCAGCTCCGAGACCGGTTATGGGCTGACGATCTCGAAGTGCTCGTCCGCATCGGGCTCCATAGCGGTTATCCGACGCTTCACGACGCCAACTACATCGGTATGGCCGTTCACACCACTGCGCGGATATGTGCGGCGGCACACGGCGGACAGATACTCGTCTCGGGCGATACCAGGGAGGCAGCGAAGGGTTCGCCATCGGACGGAACGCGCTTCAAGAGTCTCGGTGAGTATCGGCTGCGCGGTCTGCCGGAAGCAGTGCCATTGTTTCAGGTCGCAGCGAAGGGACTCGTCTACAGGTTCCCGTTGCCGCGCACTTCCTGAGCCGACATAGGTGCCAATCTCTCTCGCCCATCATCGGCCGATTAGCGTCCTTGACGACTACATGAACAACCGCATCAGCCAGGCCAAGACCTATGCCCTCTGGCGCTCAAACCGACACGGCAGTACTTCGCGGCGGCCTCGCAGCCGATCGGTTGGGAACACGGAAGGCGGAATATGGCATTGCAAGCGGTGGGAATCATGCCAATTGTGTGCCCAGTCGGCGACGACAAGATCTCGGGAAACGGCATCTTCAACACCGACCCGGACGAAGCTCGATCCATCATGGCTGACGACCCTGGCGTCCACGCGGGGATCTTCACTGTCGAGATTCGTACCTGCCGCGGTTTCCCCGGGATTTCCTGCCGTCTTGACACGGGCTCGAGATGTCTGAGACCGCCTGGTGCCAGTTCTGGATCATCCGGGTTATGAACCCGCACACACTTAGAGCAGGCAGGGGGGTCCTCCGGCGGTGACCCCGTTCGATGCGCCGGTACCATCCCACTCGTGCTCGGCTTGATCATCCTCGGCATCACCGGGGTGATCGTCATCACCCTGGCACGCATGGCGGCCGCCAGTCGCCTGCCCCGAAATGGATTCGTCGGCATCCGCCTCCCCTCGACAATGAGGAGCGACGAGGCGTGGATTGCCGGCCACCGCGCCGCTTCGACATCGATGACCATCTCGGGCATCGCCCCGGTGGCCTTCGCCGTGACAGCTGCGGCGGCCGATCCCGGCCGAAGTAAGGACACCGTCCTCCTGATCGTCGGTCTCGTGTGGCTGGTGGGATGGGTCGCCGTCGGCACAGTGCAGGCGAATCGGGCCGCCAAGCTGGCGTGACGATCGGCCGGATCAGCCGCTGCTCGTTTGGGCCGACGTCTCCCAGCTCATTTAGGAGACCGCCTTTGCCGCGCTCAGCCCGAGGTAGAGGTGTACGTCGTTCGGGAACACCGGAGGAGAAGTTGGAAGAATCTGGCGATGGCGAGGGACCGTGACGTCCAGGCGTTCCACGAGCGAGCACCTGGCTACGAGAGCGGGCCGCTCGGGCAGATGCACGGGCAGATCATCCGCCGCACGCTCGACATTGCCCTGTCGTGTGCCCCCGCACCCGGGCGCGTCCTTGATGTCGGCTGCGGCACGGGTCTTCTCCTCCGCCAGCTGGCTTCCCGGCTACCTGGGGCCGTCGAGCTGGTCGGCATCGATCCGGCTCCGGGGATGGTCGAGGTAGCCACAGCTGCCCCTGGCGATCCGCGATTGCGATTCCTCGCCGGCACCGCCGAGCGGCTGCCGCTGCCCGATGCGACGTTCGACCTCGTCGTGAGCACGACGTCGTTCGATCATTGGGCGGACCAGCGTGCCGGCCTGGCAGAGTGTGCCAGGGTCCTGGCGCCAGGCGGTCAGCTCGTGCTCGCGGACCAGTTCTCGGCGTGGCTGCTGCCGACGCTGCTCTTTGGCCACCGTCGGGGAAGGGCCCGAACGAGTCGTCGCGCTAGCCGCTTGCTCACCGACGCTGGGTTTCATTCGTGCACCTGGCACGACGTCTATGCGGTCATCATCCGGGCGGTCGTGGCTACGAAGTAGCAGCCGGCGGTCGCACCGCTGGAGGTCACGCTGGCGGGGTCACCTGCCGGTCGCCCGAGCGACACAGACCGAGGCCCTCCGGCTCAGCTCTGTTGGCCGACGTCGAAGACCTCGATCGTCGGAGGGCCGTCGGCAAGGGCGACGGCCCGTTGCACGAACTCGATCGACTCGGGCACTCCGAAGTGGGCGTCGACGGCCGCCTGGTCCTGCCACTTCTCGAGGAAGACGAGCCGCAACGGGTTCTCCACGTCGCGGTGCACGCCGTGGGCGATGCAACCAGGTTCGAGGCGGGATCGCTGCACGTGGGCGAGGCTCAGGCGCTCGAGCTCCTCGTAGTCCTCGGCCCGTGCGACGAGGCTTCCCGTGATGACGATCATGATCGAACGCTAGGGCGGGTGGCCACCCTCTCGGGCCATGGCGCCGAGGCGGCAACCAGCGAACACAGCGAGGGCAGCTACCGTCGAGCGCAGTGGATCGTCTCGGCCTCGTCGGCCTTCCGAACTCGGGTAAGTCGGCGCTGTTCAACGCCCTCACCGGCGGCCATGCCACCGTGGCATCACACCCGTTCTCGACGACGGAGACGGAAGTCGGCGTGGCTTATGTGCCGGACCACCGCCTCGATGCCCTCGCCCAGATGAGCCAGAGCCGCAAGGTCGTGATGGCAGGTTTCGAGGTCGTCGACATCGCCGGGGTGCAGAAGCCGTCTGAGCACGCCGGGGCGGGGCTCGGGACGAAGTTCATCGCCGGCATCCGCGAGGTCGACGCCCTCGCCTTCGTGCTGAGGAGCTTCGAGGACGACTCGGCGCCCGGCGACTCCGATCCGGTCGAAGCCGTCGGCATCCTCGAGCTCGAGCTCGTCATGTCCGATGCGGGCACTCTCGAGAACCAGATCAACAAGAAACGCCGCCCCTTCGCCCCGGTCGAGCCCGCTCTTGCGGCCGCCCTGGAGGCGGCACCGACCGCCCTCGAGCAGCTCCATGCAGGCACGCCTCTCTACCGCTCGAGCTTGACACCCGCCGAGAGGGAAGCCCTCCGCCCGCTCTTCCTCCTCACGAACAAGCCGGTCCTCGCCATCGTGAACATCGGCGAGGACGAGCTCGGCTCGAGCGAGAACGTCGTCGGTCGTGTAGCTGCCGAGCTCGGGGGTGCGGCCGAGGTGCTCGCCGTCTCCGTCCAGCTGGAGGCCGAGGCGGCCCGTCTGGACGCTGACGGACGCGCCGAGCTGCTCGAGGGCCTCGGCCTCGGCGAGGGCGCCCTCGTCCGAGTTGCCCGGGCGGCCTACGACATCCTCGGGCGCGACACGTTCCTCACCACGGGGGAGAAGGAGTCTCGCGCCTGGACGTTCCGGCGGGGGGCAAAGGCGCCCGAGTGTGCCGGGGTCATCCACTCGGATCTGCAGCGGGGCTTCATCAAGGCCGACGTCATCAACTGGCAGGATCTGCTCGACATCGGGTCGTTCGCCAGCGCCCGTGCAAAGGGCAAGGTCCGCCTCGAGGGCAAGGAGTACGTCGTGCAGGACGGCGACGTGCTCGAGATCCGTTTCAACGTCTGAGGGCGGGCCGGTAGGCTCGCTCACGAGCAGAGATCGCAGGGGCCCGCACCGCACAAGACGGGCACTGCGTCGCTGAAGAAGGAGACCGGAGTGGGCACCGACGTCTATGAGCTGCTCGGCGACGAAGCCGAGTCCCTCCTCAACCACAAGGCTGAGGCCTTTCCCCGCGAACACCTGATCCTTCCCGGGCCTGACTTCATCGACCGGGTCTTCGTCGCCAGTGACCGCCCGCCGGCCGTGCTGCGCAACCTGCAGGCGATGTTCGGCCACGGCCGCCTCGGGGGCACCGGCTACCTCTCGATCCTGCCGGTCGACCAGGGCATCGAGCACTCGGCGGCTGCCAGCTTCTCGAAGAACCCGGCCTACTTCGACCCCGAGGCGATCGTCGAGCTGGCGCTGGCCGGCGACTGCAGCGCCGTCGCCACGACCCTCGGCGGCCTCGGGATCGTCGCCCGCAAGTACGCCCACAAGATTCCCTTCATCGTGAAGCTGAACCACAACGAGCTCCTCACCTACCCGAGCCGCTATGACCAGGTTCCCTTCGGCAGCGTCCGCCAAGCCATCGACCTCGGTGCCGTCGCCGTCGGGGCGACCATCTACTTCGGTTCGGAGGAGTCCACCCGCCAGATCCGCGAGGTGAGCGCGATGTTCGCCGAGGCGCACCGCGCCGGGTTGTTCACGGTGCTGTGGTGCTACCTGCGCAACTCGGCCTTCAACACGCCCGAAGCGGACTACGACCTTTCGGCGGACCTGACCGGGCAGGCGAACCATCTCGGCGTCACGATCGAAGCGGACATCGTCAAGCAGAAGCAGCCGGAGAACAACGGCGGCTACACGGCACTCAAGTTCGGCCGGACCGATCCCCTCGTCTACGACAAGCTCACGACCAGCCACCCCATCGACCTCACGCGCTGGCAGGTCGTGAACTGCTACTCCGGCAGGATCAGCCTGATCAACTCCGGCGGAGCCTCAGCGGGAGCGAACGACCTCGCCCAGGCCGTGCGGACGGCCGTCATCAACAAGCGGGCGGGCGGAACTGGCCTCATCGTCGGTCGAAAGGCGTTCCAGCGCCCGACGGAGGATGGTGTAGCCCTCATCCACGCTGTGCAGGACGTCTTCCTCGACGAGAGCATTGGCATCGCCTGATCCGAGCTGCGTCATCCCTGCGGGGTCAGTCGGCTTTCAAGATCGTGCCGAGCGGACGAGGTAGTGGCCGCGGGCGACGACGATGGCGCTCCCGCCCACCTCGAGGCGCTCGATGGTGGTGGCGTCACCGACGACTCGGGCCTTGAGCAGCGATGGCCGGCCGATCTCGGCTCCTTGGTGGATCTCGATCTCATCTCCGAAGGCGATCTGACCGTGCCGGGCGAGGTGGAGGGCGAGGGGCCCGGCGGCGGACCCGGTGGCCGGGTCCTCGCTCACGCCGAGGGCGGGGGCGAACATGCGCGTCTTCCAAGACTCACCGGCGCGAGCGAAACAGCTCACGCCGACGCCGTCGTGTCCGGCCAGGGCGCCGAAGTCCGGGCGGAGGGCAGCCACGGCGGCCGCCGACGAGAGCATGACGAACACGTGCCGCGGGCCGTTGCGATAGGCGTCGATGGGTAGCTCGGACTGGGTGAGACCGAGCGCCTCGAGCAGCTCGCTCGCTCGCTCGTACGGCTCGATCTCGGGGATCGGCTGTTGCATGCGACCGAAGACGAGGCGGGCACCCTCGCTCAACATCTCCACCGGGACAGTGCCGAGACCGGTCTCGAGGCGCACGCCAGCGGTCGCGAGGGCGTCGGCGACGACGAAGGCCGTTCCGAGGATCGGGTGCCCGGCGAAGGGCAGCTCCGCCACCGGCGTGAAGATGCGGATGCGGACGTCGCCGTCGGCTTCGGCCGGCAGCAGGAAGACGGTCTCGGAGAGGTTGAGCTCGCGGCCGATCCGCTGCATCTCCTCGTCGGAGAGGCCACGGCCGTCGGCGAAGACGGCGAGCTGATTGCCTTCGAGTGGTCTCGTGGTGAAGACGTCGAGCACCGTGTACTCGATCGTGCCGCCCTCTGCGACGGCGCCTCCCGGATCGTTCGTCTCGGCGAAGAGCTGCCCTGGCGTGTTCACGCCCTGCAACGCTACCGGTGAAGGTCGCCTCTAGCTCGGAGTTTTTCCGGGCAAAGCGCCAATGGGCGAGGGGCCGCCGGTACAATGCGGACGGCGGAGGGAGACGATGTGACAGCCAGCACGGAAGCGGCCAAGACGACGCGACCTGTCGAGCCGATCGACCAGATCGTGATCCGATTCGCCGGTGATTCCGGTGACGGCATGCAGGTGACGGGCGACCGCTTCACGAACGAGAGCGCCATCTTCGGCAACGACCTCTCGACTCTGCCGAACTTCCCGGCCGAGATCCGCGCCCCCGCCGGGACCCTGGCAGGTGTGTCCGCCTTCCAGGTGCACATCTCCGACCACGAGATCCTCACCCCAGGTGACGCGCCCAACGTCCTCGTGGCGATGAACCCGGCGGCGCTGCGAGCCAACGTCGCCGACGTCCCCATCGGCGGCACGGTCATCGTCAACTCCGACGCCTTCGACGAGCGTGCGCTCGAGAAGGCGGGGTATGCCGCCAACCCGCTCGAGGACGGCACGCTCTCGGGCTTTCGCGTCTACGAAGTGCCAATGACCACGTTGACCCTCGAGGCGTGCAAGCCGACCGGGGCGAAGCCTCGCGATGCCGAGCGCAGCAAGAACTTCTTCGCCCTCGGCCTGGTGGCCTGGATGTACCAGCGGCCGACAGAGACGACGGTCAAATGGATCGCCGAGCGTTACGGACGCAACACGGTCGTCGTCGAAGCGAACACGCTGGCGTTCCGGGCCGGCTACCACTTCGGCGAGACGGCCGAGCTCTTCGAGTCGGCCTACGAGATTCACGCTGCCGCCCATGAGCCCGGCCGCTACACGAACGTCACCGGCAACACCGCTCTCGCCTGGGGGCTGCTGGCCGCCGCCCAGCTCGGCAACGTCCCCCTCTTCCTCGGTTCCTACCCGATCACTCCCGCCTCGGACATCCTGCACGAGCTGTCCAAGCACAAGAACTTCGGCGTGCGCACGCTGCAGGCCGAAGATGAGATCGCCGGCATCGGAGCGGCCCTCGGCGCCGCCTTCGGGGGAGCCCTCGGTGTCACGACCACGAGCGGCCCGGGCATCGACCTCAAGGCCGAGACGGTCGGCCTGGCGGTCTCGCTCGAGCTCCCCCTCCTCATCGTCGACATCCAGCGAGGCGGGCCTTCCACGGGGTTGCCCACGAAGACGGAGCAGTCCGACCTCCTGCATGCGATGTTCGGGCGCCACGGGGAGGCCCCCGTCCCCATCGTGGCGGCCATGACGCCTTCGCACTGCTTCGATGCGGCCATCGAGGCGGTACGGATCGCCCTCAAGTACCGCACCCCGGTCTACCTCCTCTCCGACGGTTACCTGGCGAACGGCTCGGAGCCGTGGAAGCTGCCCATGATCGCCGACCTGCCTGACATCTCGACCGAGTTCGCCACCGAGGCGAACGTCGAGGACGGCGACGGCGGAGAAGGCCGAGGTTTCTGGCCGTACCTGCGAAATCCGGAAACGCTGGCTCGACCGTGGGCGGTGCCCGGCACTCCCGGCCTGGAGCATCGCATCGGCGGCCTCGAGAAGGAGGACGGCACCGGCAACGTCTCCTATGACCCGGTGAACCACGAGAAGATGGTCCACTTGCGGGCGGCCAAGATCGCCGGCATCGCCAAGGACATCCCTTTGCTCAACTGCGAGGACCCGACGGGCGATGCCGAGGTGCTCGTGCTGTCATGGGGCTCCACCTACGCAGCCGCCCTGGCGGGCGTCCGCCGCGTCCGCAAGGCGGGCGGCCGCGTGGCGCAGGCCCACCTCGTGCACCTCAACCCTTTCCCGCTCAACCTCGGCGAGGTCGTGAAAAGCTACCGGCGGGTGCTCATCCCCGAAGGCAACCTCGGCCAGCTCGCCAAACTCGTGCGGGCTGAGTTCCTCGTCGACGCCCGCTCGATGAGCAACATGCAGGGCACGCCCTTCCACGTCGCCACGGTGCAGGCGGCTATCAACGGGCTCCTCGAAGAGGTGGCGGCGGAGGCGGCCGCCACCGGCGGCAAGCGGGCGAAGACCCCGAGCAAGGGAGTGGCATGACCGAGGTCGCAGTTCCCGTCACGAGCCGCAAGGACTGGATGAGCGACCAGGACGTGCGTTGGTGCCCTGGTTGCGGCGACTACTCGATCCTGGCGGCCGTGCAGTTCCTCCTGCCCGAGCTCGGCGTGCGGCGTGAGAACACCGTCTTCGTGTCCGGGATCGGCTGCGCCGCCCGCTTTCCCTACTACATGAACACCTACGGGATGCACTCGATCCACGGGAGGGCGCCGGCGGTCGCCACAGGCCTTGCCGTCACGCGGCCGGATCTCGATGTCTGGGTCGTGACCGGCGACGGCGACGCCCTCTCCATCGGGGGCAACCACCTCATGCACTGCCTCCGGCGCAACGTCAACCTGACGATCCTGTTGTTCAACAACCAGATCTACGGTCTCACGAAGGGGCAGTACTCGCCGACCTCGGAGGTCGGCAAGGTGACGAAGTCGACGCCCTTCGGTTCGCTCGACACGCCCTTCAACCCACTCAGCCTCGCCCTCGGGGCGGAGGCGACGTTCGTGGCCCGCACGCACGACATGGACCGCAAGCACATGATGGAGGTCTTCCGCCGGGCGCACGATCACAGGGGCGCCGCCTTCGTCGAGGTCTACCAGAATTGCAACGTCTTCAACGACGGCGCCTTCGAGCAGGTGACCGGGAAGGCGCAGCGCGAGGAGATGCTGATCGAGCTCCGCCACGGCGAGCCGATCCGGTTCGGTGCCGACGGCCACATGGGGGTCGTCATGGAGGCGCAGGGCAGCCTGCGTCTCGTCGAGGTGGCCGAAGTCGGCGAGGACGCCCTCCTCGTACACGACGAGCGGCGTGACGATCCTGCTCTCGCCTTCGCGCTCTCGCGCCTCTCCCGCGGGCCCTATGAGCCGACGCCGGTCGGCATCTTCCGCGCCGTCGAGCGTCCCGACTACGGGTCACTGGTGGACGCCCAGCTGCTCGAAGCTCAGTCCCGCAAGGGTCCGGGCGATCTGGAGGCACTGCTGGCCTCCGGCACGACCTGGACGGTCGAGTAGGCGGCGAGCCCGCAGGCGGGTCGAAGGCGGGTAGTCGGGCGCGCTATCGGTGCGGCTGACGGGTTCTCCGGTTGGGATCGAGCTCTCGGAAGACCATCCCGGTGCGGGGTTTCGGGTGGAAGAACGTCGATTTCGGCGGCATGCGGCGCCCCCCGCGGGCCGTGCGGGCGATCTGGGAGATCGAAACCGGCCGCAGCAGCACGGCGGCGTCCGCCTCCTCCGACTCGACGGCGTGTTGCGCGAGCAGTGCCCCGTGCTGGTAGTGCACGTCCTTGATGCCGAGGTCATCGAGCACAAAAGCGAGCCGGCTCGAGTCGAGGTCGTCGTCGACGTGCGCGAGCAGCTCGGCACGCGGGTGCATCAGCCACGACCCGTCCGGGGTGATGAGCCCGAGGGCCCCGGCCGAGGCCATCGTGTCGACGAGCTCGAGAGGTTCGCTCGGTCCCGGCTCGACTTCGAAGTGCCGACCGAAGAGCGCCGGCAGCATGGCGGCGTCGACCCCGTCCAGCAGCCGGTGGATGCCCTGCACGGCCAGCTCGTCCTCGCCCAGCTCGACGACGAGGGCGAGGATGAGATCGGCGCCGATGTCGCCCGGTTGCTCGGTGAAGAACGTGCAGGCGGTCTCGTAGCGGTGGTGGCCGTCGGCGATGAGCACGGGGGCGGCCGCCACGACCGACGAGATGGCTCCGACGACGTCCGGATCGGTCACCGTCCAGCGCTCGTGCACGACGCCGTCGGAATCCGTGGCCGTCCACGGCGGTGCGGCGGTGGCGATGGCTGCTTCACAGGCGGCGGAGAGCCCGCTGCCGACTGCGAGTCCCCAGATGGGCGAGACGTTGGCGCCGGTGGCGCGGAGCAACGAGAGCCGGTCGGACTTGTCCTTCGGGGTCGTCTCTTCGTGCGGCAGGACGTCGCCGCGATGCTCGGGGTCGAGGCCGAGAGCCCCGAGCACGCCGGTGGTGCGCCGGGTGGAGCCGTCTTCGATCCTGTAGGTCATGCGGTAGACGTAGAAACCCGCCTCCTCCTCCACACCGACGATCCCTTCCCGGTGCCAGTGGTCGAACATGGCTGCGGCATTCTCGTAGGGGTCGAGGCCGGCCTCGGGGTAGCGGACGGGCAGCTCGATCTCGATGGCGTTGTACGGGCTGCGGGCGGCCAGGGCCGCCCTGTCAGTCGGGCTGACGACGTCGTATGGCGGCGCGATGACATCGTCGGCCACGACTTTGCCGGGGTCGTAGGTCGTGCCGCGAAAAGCTTCGAAACGTGCCATGGCCCATGAGTAGCACATCGGACCCAGCGGCCCCGCTGGCGTGCCAGCATCTGTCAATGACCTGGGTCCTCGACTGTGACGGTGTCATCTGGCTGGCGGACGATCCCATACCGGGTGCGGTCGATGCCGTCTCGCGCTTGCGCGCCAGCGGCGAGCGCGTCGTGTTCATCACGAACAACTCGTACCCTGCACGGGCCGATCATCTCGCCAAGCTCGAGCGGATGGGCATGGCGACGGCTGACGAGGATCTCGATCACCTCCGCCGGTGCGGCCGCCACGCTTCTCGAGGCGGGTGAACGGGCGCTCGTGCTCGGCGGCCCCGGGATCTTCGAGGCGCTTCGCGCCCGGGACGTCGAGGCCATCGAGCCAGGCACGCAGCGGGGGGAGGGGGAGATGGCCGCTGTGGTAGTGGGATTTGACCTGAAGTTCGACTTCGCAAGGTTGGCTGCGGCCACCACGGCCCTCCGCAATGGCGCCCGCCTGATCGCCAGCAACGACGATGCCACGTTTCCGACGTCCTCCGGCCTCCTGCCCGGGGCCGGCTCGTTCGTCGCCGCCGTCGCTCGTGCCGGCGGGGTCGAGCCCACCTTCGCCGGCAAGCCATACCCACCCCTCGTCGAGCTCGTGCGCACGTGCGTCGGAAAGGTGGACATCGTGGTGGGCGACCGGCCCTCGACCGACGGCGAGCTCGCCGTGCGCCTCGGAGCCCGCTTCGCCCTCGTGCTCACGGGCGTCACCCCCCCCGGCCACGCACCCGTGACGCCGACGCCGTCTCTCGAGGCTGCCGACCTCGCCGCTCTCGTCGGGCATGCCCTCGCCATCCGCTAACTCTGGAGCGCATTAGCTTACGATTGCAAGCAGTCCTGCTCAGGAGTATGATGTATCTATGGCCAAACAGAATCCGCTCGATCGTTATGTGACTGTCGGCATGGACTTCACCAAGATCACCCGCAAGCGCGCCGAGTCCCTCGTCAAGGACCTCGTGAAGGAGGGCGCCGTCGGCCGCGAGCACGCCAACGACTGGGTCGAGGACCTCGTCGCCCGTAGCCGCCGGAGCGCGGAACGGCTGTCCGAGGCTGTCGCCAAAGAGGTCAAGCGCCAGGTCGAGCAGCTCGGGCTCGTGAGCTCCGACGACGTGACCAAGATCGTCGACCGCGTCCTCGGGGCCGCCCGCAACGCCGGCGAGCAGACGATCCGCACCGTGAACAAGCGTGCGGAGAGCGCCCGCAGGGTCGGCGAGAATGAGGTGAGCCGGGCGCGCAAGGAGGCTGAGTCGGTCTTCACCACTGCGGTGGAGCGCGTGCAAACCGCCAGGCCGACTTTCGTCGCGGGGGCGAAGAAGGCTGCTCCCGTGCGCAAAGCGGCCGCCAAGAAGGCTCCTGCGAAGCGTGCGATGGCTGCCAAGAGGACTCCGGCCAAGAAGGCGGCCTCCGCGGCAACGAAGACGGCCCGCAAGGCCCCGGTCCGCAGGACCGCCGTCAAGAAGGCGACCGCCGCCAAGGCGCCCGCTCGCAAGGCCCCGGTCAAGAAGGCCGCCGCCAAGAAGGCCGCGAGCGCACGCAAGTCATAGGTCCTCGCCGTCCCGGAGCGTCACCGGCCGGGAGGGCGCATCATCGAGGTACTGGCACCGGGCGCCTTGAGCCGCGAGGATGAGCCGGTGAGCTCCGTGCTCTTTCTCGTCCATCCGGACCGTCCTGCAGCTAAAGATCTGGCAGCTGTCGCCCGGGCCTGGTGGGAGGCTCACGGCTACGAGATTGTCGAGGCGGGCGATTTCGAGCTCGTCTGCGGCGAGGGCGAGCATGAATTCGCCATCAGCTTTGGAGGCGACGGCACGATGCTGCGCACCGTGCAGCTGGCCCGCCCGGGCCGGATCCCGGTCATCGGCATCAACCTCGGGCACATGGGCTACCTTGCCGAGGTCGAGCCCGCCGGCATGCAACAAGCCTTCGAGCGCCTTCTCGCAGGCGACTACCGCGTGGAGCCCCGCGTGGCGCTCGAGGTCGCCATCCACCGAGCGGACGAAGCGGCTGTGGCGCAGCGCACCTCAGCCATCAACGAGGCCATCGTCGAACGCAACGCCCCCGGTCACACGATCCGGGTGGCCGTGGACATCGCCGGCGTGCGGTTCCTCACCTACGTCGCCGACGGTTTGCTCGTGTGCACCCCGACGGGATCGACGGCCTACAACCTGTCGGCCGGCGGACCGGTCGTGTCGCCCAACATGCGGTCGCTCGTGCTGACGGCCGTGGCGCCGCATCTTCCCTTCGACCGATCCCTCGTGCTCGGGCTCGACGAGGTCGTCACGCTCACCTTGTTGGAGGGCCGGCCGGCGTCCCTCGTGCTCGACGGCTCGCACACCGAGGCGATCGCGGAGGGCGATGCCGTCGTGTGCTCGGCGGCTGACGTGGACGCTCGCTTCGTCACGTTCGGGGACGTCGACTTTCATGCCGTGCTGCGCTCCCGCTTCTCCCTCGCGGACGGCTGAGGACGATGCTCGTCGAGATCCACGTGAGGGATTCTTGGAGTCATCGAGGACCTCGACCTCCTGCTCGGGCCGGGCATGACCGCCCTCACGGGCGAGACGGGAGCAGGCAAGACCCTCGTCGTCGAGGCGCTCGAGCTGCTTGTGGGGGGCCGGGCGGACACCGCTCTCGTCCGCAGCGGGGCCGAGGCCGCCGTCGTCGAAGGGCGCTTCGTCACCTCCCCGGCCGAAGCAGCTCCCGGGCCGGACGGCGAGGACGAGATCGTGGTCCGGCGCGAGATCCCTGCGAACGGCCGTTCGCGGGCTTACGTCAACGGCCGCATGGCGACCGTGGCGGCACTCGAAGCGCTCGGGTCGGGCCTCGTCGATCTTCACGGCCAGCACGCTCATCAGTCCCTCCTGCATGCACCGGCTCAGCGGGACGCACTCGACCACTTCGGCGGCTTGAGCACGGCGGAAGCCGACACGGCGCGGGCAGCAGTGGCCGAGCTCGACCGGCGACTCGCAGAACTGGGCGGGGACGCCCGCGAGCTGGCGCGCGAGACCGACCTGCTGCGCTTCCAGATCGCCGAGATCGAAGCCGCCAGGCTCACCGACCCCGAGGAGGAGTCCCACCTCGAAGCCGAGGAGGCGGTGCTCTCGGCGGCCGATGCGCTCCGCCTTGCCGCCGAGACGGCCCGCGGCCTGCTGAACGAGCCGGGCGGTTCGAGCGCCCTCGGCACCGACCGCTCAGGCGCCACCGAGCTCCTCGGGTTGGCGGCCGCTGAGCTCGCCGTCCACGGTCCGCTCCGCGACCTCGGGGAGCGTCTTCGCGCATCGCTCAGCGAGGTGAGCGATGTGGCGGCCGATCTCCGCTACCGGGCGGAGGGTTTCGAGGCCGACCCCGAGCGGCTGGCCGACGTGCAGGCTCGTCGCCGCCGACTTTCGGAGCTGCGCAGGAAGTACGGGGATCAGCTGGCTGACGTGATCGCCTTCGAGCAGATCTCACGGGACCGTCTCGCCGATCTCGAGTCGAGTGACGAGCGCCGGGTCGAGTTGCGCGCCGAGCGCGAACGTGCCCTGGGCGAGCTCGGGCAAGCCGAGAAGCGCCTCGGTGACGCCCGGCGCAAAGCGGCCCCGGAGCTGGCCGCTGCCGTCGCCTCCCACCTCGGCGATCTCGCCCTTGCCCGCGGGCGGCTGGAGGTGATGGTGGGTGCCGGACGGGGAGACGACGTGAACTGGCTGTTCGGGGCGAACCCGGGCGAGCCGGCCCTTCCGCTCGAAAAGGTCGCCTCGGGTGGCGAGCTCGCCCGCCTCATGCTGGCCACGCGTCTCGTCCTCAGCCAAGCGCCCCCGACGCTCGTGTTCGACGAGGTGGACGCCGGCGTGGGAGGAGAGGCGGCGCTCGCCGTCGGGCGCGCCTTGCACGAGCTCGCCCTTGACGGACACCAAGTGCTCGTCGTCACGCACCTCGCCCAGGTGGCCGCGTTCGCCGACGACCAGGTGGCGGTGACGAAGGAAGAGCGCCACGGGCGGACCCTGGCGGCCGCCCGCCGTGTCGAGTCCGAGGATCGCCTCGTCGAGCTGTCCCGCATGCTCTCCGGCCAACCGGGCTCGGCCACGGCCCGCCAACATGCCGAGGAGCTCCTCGCCCTCGTCGGCGGTCGGACTCGGTCGAGCTGAGGCGTCTGCGCGCAGCGGCTCCCCGGCGGCCACTCACCTGGAGGTCCCGTCGTTCCGATGGCCGGCGGCCCGGGCAACCGGTCCCGCCCGTTCCGGGCTCAGATGCGGCTGTCGCGACCTTCCCAGAAGGGGGCGCGCAGGTCGCGCTTGAGGGGCTTCATCGCCCCGGAGAGCGGCAGGGGCTCGGCGCGGAATTCGACGGACTTCGGCACCTTGTAGCGGGCGACGGTCATGCGGGCATGCTCCTGGATGTCCTCGGCCGTGGCGCTTGCGCCCGGCTTCAGCACCACGATGGCGTGCACCTGCTCGCCCCAGGTGTCGTGAGGGATGCCGATGACGGCCACATCGGCGACGGCCGGATGGGTGGAGATGGCGCTCTCGACCTCGATGGAGTAAACGTTTTCGCCCCCGGTGACGATCATGTCCTTCAAGCGGTCGACGAGAAAGAGGTAGCCGTCGGCGTCCAGCCGTCCCATGTCGCCCGTGTGGTACCAGTCGCCCTCGAAGACCCTCTCTGTCTCCGCTGGCCTGTTCCAATACGCCCGCATGAAGTTCCCACCCTGTGCACACACCTCTCCTTGCTCGTCGGGTCCGAGGAGGTTGCCGCCGTTGTCCTGGATGGAGATGGTCACCCCGAGCGGAGGCCTACCCGCAGAATGCAGCCGGTCCCCGCCGTTGCGGTGGTCTTGTGGAGTGAGGAAGGTGAGGATGGAGGAGCACTCCGTCATGCCGTAGCCCTGCCAGAGCCGGATGCCCGGCAATGCCTCCTGCACCCGCTGCAGCAGCTTGAGGGGCATTGGGGAGGCGCCGTAGACGAGATCCTGCAAGGACTGCAAGCGTTCCGGGCGGAACTCGGGATGGTTGATCATCATGGCGATCATGGTCGGCACCATGACCGTCCAGTCGACCTTGTACTCCTCGACGAGGTCCAGCATGGCCGCCGGCTCGAAGAGCGAGAGCATCACCGACTTCGAGCCTGTCGCCGGGATGCCGATGACGGCGGCCATGGAGGCAGCGTGGAACATCGGGGTCTGGTGGAGGTAGACGCGGCCCGGGGGCATGTCGACCGTGAGACCGACGTGGTAGAGGTTGAGCATCTCGGCGCGATGATCGAGGAGGGCTCCCTTCGGCATACCCGTCGTTCCACCCGTGTACATGAGGACGACCGGATCGTCCTCGTCGGGCTCGTCCGGGCGCACTGGGCGGCCGGCCTCGATGAGATCCTCGTAACCGAAGTCATGGGGGACGTCCCGATCTCCGATGAGGACGACCCGCTTCAACGCGAGGTCGCCGCGTACCTCGGCGATGTTGCGCAACAGGTGCTCTGCGAAGAGGGAGTCGACGAAGATGACCTCCGTGCCGGAGTCGGCGAGGATGGCCTGCAATTCACGGCCCGCCAGGCGGAGGTTCAGCGGGTTGATGATGCCCGCCCCGAGGAAGGCCGCGTGGTACAGCTCGAGGAACTCGTGGCAGTTGGCCGCCATCACGGCGAAGCGGTCCGACCTCGTCAGTCCGAGCTCGGTGCGCATGGCGTCGGCGAGGCGGAGCACGCGGTTGCCGTGCTGGGCGAAGGTGGCATGGTAGCTACGGTCATGAACCGCATCGACCTCGGCGAAGCGCTCGAAGGCGGGAAGGAGCACACGGCTACCGACGAGTTCTTTCATGACCACCTCACCTGCTGTTGTCCGGCGCCACGGGCGACGGCAGCGCTGCCGGCCCGTTACTTATCGCGTGCTGGCTCGAATGTAGTTGGCGTCCCTGGTCCACGCCGATCCGCTCGGCCCGGCCCTTCCTCCAGTACCCTGTAGCGGCGGGCACCTGGACTGGACTGAAGGAGCAGCCTTGACCAAGTACGTGTTCGTGACCGGCGGTGTGTCGAGCTCGCTCGGTAAGGGCCTGACGGCCTCGTCGCTCGGGCGACTGCTCAAATCCCGGTCGCTGCGCGTCACGATGTGCAAGCTGGACCCATACATCAACGTCGACCCGGGAACCATGAACCCTTTCGAGCACGGCGAAGTGTTCGTCACCGACGACGGCGGTGAGACGGATCTGGACCTCGGCCACTACGAGCGCTTCATCGACGAGAACCTCCACCGCGACTCCAACGCCACGACTGGGCAAATCTACTCCGCCGTCATCGCGAAGGAGCGGCGGGGCGACTACCTCGGCAAGACCGTGCAGGTCATCCCGCACATCACCGACGAGATCAAGGAACGCGTCCACCGCCTCGGTGCCAAAGAGGACGTCGACGTCGTCATCACCGAGGTCGGCGGCACGGTGGGCGACATCGAGATCGTTCCGTTCCTCGAGGCGATCCGTCAGTTCCGTCGTGAGGTCGGTCGAGACAACGTCTGCTACATCCACCTGACCTACGTCCCCTTCCTCCGCACAGCCGGCGAGCAGAAGACAAAGCCGACACAGCACTCCGTCACTGAACTGCGCAGCCGCGGCATCCAGCCGGACGTGATCGTCTGCCGGAGCGAGCAACCCATCTCGGACACCTTGAAGCGCAAGATCTCGCTGCTGTGTGACGTACCTGTGGAGGCGTGCGTATCGGCCGTCGACGCCGACACGATCTATGCGATTCCGATCGCTCTGCACGACGAGGGCCTCGACGACATCGTCTGCCGCATCCTCCGCCTCGACGGTCCGGAGCATTCCATCGACATCTCGTCCTGGGAGCTGATGCTGGAGCGCATCGCCGATGCCGAGGACAGCGTGCGCATCGGTGTCATCGGGAAATACGTGAACCTGCCCGACGCCTATCTCTCGGTGATCGAGTCGCTCCGTCATGCCGGTTTCGCCCACGGCGTGAAGGTGCAGATCGATCTGGTGCAGGCGGAGGACGTCACCGGGATGTTGGCGGCCACCCTCGACCACCTGGATGGCATCGTCATCCCCGGCGGCTTCGGCGAGAGAGGCATCGAGGGAAAGATCGCCGCCGCTGGCTTCTCCCGAGAGCACGGGATCCCGTGCCTCGGGCTATGCCTCGGGCTGCACACGATGGTCGTCGACTTCGCCCGCAACGTCGCCGGGATGGAGAACGCCAATACGAGTGAGGTCGACGTCCGCACGCCCTACCCGGTCATCGACCTCATGGACGACCAGGTGGACATCGCCAACAAGGGTGGGACGATGCGCCTTGGTGCCATGACGGCCCGTTTGCGATCCGGATCCCAGGTGGCGGAGCTCTACGGCGACGAGTACGTCTCCGAGCGTCACCGCCACCGCTTCGAGGTGAACCCGCGTTTTCGCAATCGCCTCGAGGAGGCCGGTCTCGCCTGCTCGGGCATCTCGGTCAAGGACGACCGTCTCGTGGAGTTCATCGAGCTGCCCACCCACCCTTTCTGGGTAGGCACGCAGGCGCACCCCGAGTTCAAGAGCCGCCCGGACCGGGCTCACCCCTTGTTCTCGGGTCTTGTCGCCGCCGCCCTGGCTCGGGCGCGGAGCCGCCAGCCCCGCCTGCTCGAGCTGGACCTGGACTTTGATGCCGTCGGCTGATCCGCCCGAGGGCGTATTCCGCCGGTTGGGGGAGCGGAGCCGCTTCGAGGGAGGTTTCTTCGAGGTCGTCACGGCGACGTTCGTAGGACCAGACGGCTTCACCTTCGAACGCGAGGTGATCCGTCATCCAGGCGCCGTCTGCGTCGTGGCGCTCGAGGGCGACCGCCGCAGCGTTCTCATGGTCCGCCAGTACCGGGGAGCGGTCGATTCCCCCCTCCTCGAGCTTCCGGCCGGCAAGCGCGATGTGCCCGATGAGGACCCTGCCCTCTGCGCCAGCCGCGAGCTGGCGGAGGAGATCGGGCGGGAGGCGTCCTCGATGAAGGAGGTTGCCCGTTTCTACAACTCGCCGGGGATCAGCGACGAGGAGACGATCTGCTACCTCGCAGAGGGTTTGCGAGTAGTGCCTCGCGAGGCCCACGGGGTGGAGGAAGAGCATCTCGTCGTCGAGCGCATCTCGCTTGCCGACGTGGAGGAGCTCATGGCGACGGGCGATCTTGTGGACGCCAAGTCGATCATCGGCCTGTTGGCTGCCCGCCGTGCTGTCGGATGGGTGACGCGCTCACCAGGAATTGCCCCGACCCCGATCGGCGGAGCGCATGCCGCCGGTCATGTGCGGGCGGCGACGGCGGCGCCACCCGAGGCGCCACCGGTGAGCACCGACCTCGAAGCAGGCGGAGGCGGGCAATAACCGTCGCTGCGACAGACGCTCGGACCGCAGCGGTTCGCCAACCGCTCAGCCAGGACGCCGAGGAGTTCCTCTCCTTCCTTACTGTCGAGAAGGGTCGGGCACCGGCGTCCGTCGCGGCTTACCGACGTGACCTGCGGGCGTACGAGGAGTTCCTGGCCGGCAGGGGTGTGAGCCTGGCGGAGGCCGGGCCTCGCCTTGTCGAGGACTACCTCGCCTTCCTCGCCGCCTGCGGCAGGCGTGCGTCCTCGAATGCGCGTGCCTACGCGGCCATTCGAGGCTTGCACCGATTCTGCGTAGACGAGCGTGGCGCCGCTGTCGATCCGACCGAAGGACTTTCAGGGCCGCGGCTTCCGCAGCCGATCCCGAAGGCGCTGAGCGAAGCTGACGTCGACCTCTTGCTCTCGGCGGTGGCGGGCGACGACGCCAAGGCCCGTCGCGACCGGGTGATCCTCGAGCTGCTCTACGCCACCGGCATGCGCATCTCCGAGCTGGCGGCGCTGCGGCTGTCGGACCTCGACCTCGATCGACAGATGGCGCTCGTGTTCGGCAAAGGCTCGAAGGAACGGGTCGTGCCCTTTGGCCGCCACGCCCGAGCTGCGCTCGATGCCTGGCTCGGTCCCGGTGGCCGGCCGGCCATGGCGCCCGAACGCTGGGCGCGCCGTGCGGACGAGGAGTCCCTGCTCATCTCGTCGCGGGGGAGACGGATGTCCCGCCAGACGGTGTGGGTGGTTGTGCGCGCGGCAGCCACCAAGGTCCACTTGGAGGGACGGGTGACCCCGCACGTGCTTCGCCATTCATGCGCCACGCACCTGCTCGAACACGGCGCGGACATTCGCGTCGTGCAGGAGCTGCTCGGTCATGCCGCCATCACGACAACGCAGGTGTACACGAGGGTGTCCAGCGAGTTTCTCCGCCGCGAGTACGAGGCGGCGCACCCACGGGCACGTGGTCGCTTTCCGGCCAAGTAGTCTGTCGTCGTGTCAAACGATGCAGCCGTCGATTACCGCTCCCTGCTGGAGGAAGAGCGTCACTCGCTCGAAGAGCAGTTGCAGGAGCTGGGCTATGGGGATGCCGGGAGAGTCAAGTACGACTCGAACTTCGCCGACTCGTCCCAGGTAACGGCGGAGCGCGGCGAAGCCGAGGCGCTGGCAGTTCAGCTGCAGGACGCGCTCGCGGAGGTCATGGCGGCCCTGAAGAAGCTGGACGCGGGCACGTACGGGATCTGCGAGCGCTGTGGCAAGCCCATCTCGCCTGCGCGCCTCGAGGCCAAGCCGGCGAGCCGCTACTGCATCGACTGCGCCTCCGCGGTTCGTCGTTGAACCTGCAGCGCCGTTGGCGCTCGGCGCGAACGAGCCTTTCTCTCCCGAACGCCATCATCACCGCGGCGATCCTCGGGATCCTCATCTTTGCGGGAGTGGCCGCCGTGCAGCGGCATTACCTCTCGGAGAGCACCGGCATCTTTCTGGCCTGTTTCGTCCCGGCTGTCATCTTCCACGAGGTGAGCCATGGAGTCGTCGCCCTGTGGTGCGGTGACGACACGGCCAAGCGGGCCGGACGGCTCACCCTCAACCCGCTTCGCCACATCGACCCGTTCGGTTCCATCATCCTCCCGATCGTCCTGACGCTGACGGCGGGTTTCCCCTTCGGCTACGCCAAGCCCGTGCCGGTCAACTTGAGCCGCCTGCGACGTCCCCGCGACGACGCCGTCCTCGTGGGCCTGGCTGGCCCGGCGACGAACATCCTGCTTGCCTGTATCGGCGGGCTCGCCCTCCACCTCCTCCATACAGGACTCTTCGTGCAGGGTGGTCTGCTCTATCGAGACTCAGCCGCCCCTCTTAGCGTGGCCGATCAGTTCGCGCTGGACTTCGGTGTGGTCAACATCGTCCTGGCGGTGTTCAACCTCATCCCCATCCCGCCGCTCGACGGTTCCTCCCTCGTGGAACGGTTGCTGCCGGCGCGAGTGCTGCCCCAGTACTACCAGCTGCGATTCGTCTTCATGATCGTCGTGCTCATCTTCGTGCTGTACGCGCGCGGGCCAATGAGCTCAGTGTTCGACCACTTCGAGAACTGGTACGTGCAGATCTTCGCTTGAGCCGGAAGTGCCGGACGCTGCTCAGCGCCGAAGGGCGAAGCCGATGGCGCATCCGCCCAGCAGTATGAGCACGATCCCGGGCCCAAGCGACCATCCAAGCTGATACAGCAGCTCATGTGTCGGCGTCGCTGGTCGGAAGACCGTTTCGGAAGACTTGAGCACTGGCCAAGCCAATGGGCCGGCGACGAACCAGGCACCCGACAGGGCCGTCAGGAATCCCGTCCACACCGAGCCGAAGCGCGCATTCTTCGACTTGACCTTTCTGACGTGAGCCAGCAGCAGGATCCCCATGAGCAGCGCCAGAGCGCCGGGAGCGAGCCACAAGAGCTCATGTCTGAGGCTCAGGTGCCAGGCGGACGAGCCGTCGGCGTTGAAGTGGATGCTCGGCCCCAGGAAGGGCACGATGCCGCCCCAGGCTCCGACGAGGATCACGAGCACGGCCACCAGGGCAAGACCACCTGCAGACTTGCCCTTCGCAGTTGACGCCGTCGTCCGGACGGCCGCACCAGTGGCGGTCAGGCCGGGAGGGGAACTTGCTGTGTTCCACGAGTCGGCCGCGGGCAGCGCTCTCGGTCGAGCCCAGGACCGAAGTCGGCGGCCCGCCGTAACCGCCGGCAGGGGCCATCGTTGGCTGCACGGTCTGACCGCCAGCGGTCGGGACAACTGGCGGGCGGGCGATTTCAGCGGGGTTCGGGATGGGCGGCGGAGCGACGGGCGGCGGAGCGATGGGCGGCGGAGCGACGGGCGGCTGGATTGGCGGCGGAGCGACGGACGGTTGAGGGACCGTCGGCGGTGAGACAGGCCCCCGTGGAATAACCACCTCGGCGGGCCTCGGGATGGGCGGCGGAGCCACCGGCGGCGGAGCGACGGGCGGCTGGATTGGCGGTGGAGCGACTGGCGGTTGAACGATCGTCGGCGGAGCGACCGGCGGTTGAGCGACAGTCGGCGACACGGGCGCCACTGGGACCGCCTCGGTGACAGCCGGGATCACCGGTGCTGGCACCTCCTCAGTGGGAGTCGGAACCGGCGACGACGGCGCCACCTCGGTCTCGGTCGGCTCGTCAGGGGGGAACGCCTCAGTGGAGGTCGGGATAATGGGTGGGTTGTCCGACGTGCCGGCCATCGAATTGCCTCCTGACGTGGCAGCGTACTGCGTCTTTCGTGCGAGCGGTTGCGGCCTTGTCGCTGGGCTGTCCGGGACCGTCGTGCTCGCGCAGGAACGCCCCCTCGTACGCATGGGGAGTCCGCCCTCGAGCGGCGCGGCTGGGGCCGTCTAGATCGTGTCGGGGAGGAGGAGGCCGATCGCCTGCTGGGCGCGCCGAAGCGTTCCCGAGGCGACCGCCGAGGCTTTGGCGGCGCCCTGCTCGAGCAGCTTGGAGATGGCGGCTTGATCCTGCTCCAGCTCGAGGTAACGGGCCTTCACGGGTGCGAGGACCTCCACGAGAGCCTCGGCGAGATCGGCTTTCAACGGGCCGTACCGGCTGTAGGCCCCGACGACGTCATCGATGCTCCGAGCTGTCGAGGAGGCGAGCAGCTCGATGAGGTTGGCGAGGCCGGGCTGCTTGACGGGGTCGTAGCGGACCTCCCCGATCGTGTCCGTCACGGCCTTGCGCACCTTCTGGGCGACCTCGTCGGCCGAGTCGAGGACGTTGATCGTCCCGAGGGGGGAATCGACCGACTTCGACATCTTTCGCGTCGGGTGCTGAAGATCCATCACGCGGGCAGCCACCTTGGGGACGGCCGCCTCGGGCACGACGAAGGTCTGTCCGTAGCGGTTGTTGTAGCGGATGGCGAGATCGCGGGCGAGCTCCAGGTGCTGGCGCTGGTCGTCGCCGACCGGGACGCGATCGGCGTCGTAGATGAGGATGTCGGCCGCCATGAGGACCGGATAGGTCATGAGCCCGGCTCGCACCGATTCCTGGCCGGCGCTCTTCTCCTTGAACTGCGTCATGCGGCGCAGCTCGCCGACGGTGGCGGTGCACTCGAGCAGCCACGAGAGCTGAGTGTGCTCCGGAACATGGCTCTGCACGAAGATCGTGCAGGTGTCGGGGTCGAGACCGGCGGCCAGCAGGCCGATGGCGGTCTCAAGCGTCCGCCGTCTGAGGTCGGACGGGTCGTGCTCAGCGGTCAGGCCGTGCAGGTCGACAACGCAATAGAAACTGTCCGCCTCGTACTGATCGACCACCCACTGCCGGAGGGCGCCGAGATAGTTGCCGACATGGAGCGCACCGGAGGGTTGAATGCCCGAGAGGACTCGTGTCATCGGTCAATGATAGGAACCTTGCGGGCGGCTCCTCGGCATCGGGCGTGAGTCCCGTTGACGAAGTGCGCGTGGAGCGGCGTATTGCGACTCCCTCCCTCAGGAGGCCTTCGATCAGCCTTTGGCGTAGTTCGAGGCGCCCCACCAGTCGACAACGATGACGGGCTCGTCGCCGACGACCCAGGCATCGTGGCCCTGCGGAAGGGCGGTGACGTCTCCCGCCGTTGCGTCGAGCTCGGTGCCGTCGCCCATGACGACGTGCAGGGTGCCGCTGACGTGGTACTGAAAATGCGGCGCCTCGCACAGCTCGGTGCCGGCGATCGGCTTCACGTGCTCTGACCACCGCCAGCCCGGCTCGAGCGTGAGCTGGCCGATCTCGCTGTCCCCGATCCGGAGAATGTCGACCCGTCCACGCTCGAATGTGCGGGTCTCGTCGGGCGAGATGAACGTCTTGTGCTCTGCTGTCGCCATGTCGGCTCCTTACCTCGTTGGCGCCCCACCGAAGGCCGGTGCGGGCTGTCCGTTCTCGTACGGAGCCATCCTCGCAAGGTCGTCCTGCAACCCTCCTGCACACGCTCGGCGTCCCGCTTGCAAGGGGGCTGCAAGGGCTCGCAGCGATGCTCTTCGGGAGAGCCCAAGGAGGACACCGTGAAGCAGAACCCAGTGGACGAGTTTCTCGAAGCCGTCGAAGGTGCACACATGGTGGACTGCGACGCCTTTGCCGCCGCGGCGGAGCTTGACGCGACCGTTCCCAACTGGCGCTTCGGGGTCCATGGTGCAGAGGCCATCACGGCCGAGCTCGGTCGCTGGTACGCCGACCCGGGGCACTTCGAGGAGCTGCATCGCACCTCGATCGCACAGGGAGAGCTGGTCGAGTTCACCCTTTCATGGGAGGAGCATGGGGTGCCTCACGCATGCCACCAGGTGCATGTGCTCGCGCTCGAGGGCGGCAAGATCATCTCCGACCGGGCGTGGTGTGGAGGACGGTGGCCCGCCTCGTTGTTGGCGGAGATGGGTGAAGCCGCCCGCAGCGGGAGCTGAGCGTCATCGCGAGCGCCAGGCGTGCGGGGTGACCTCCATCCGGCGAGGCACGACGGAGACTGCCGGCTCAGCCGAGGGGGCGATGTCCGCGGCTTACGACCGCTCGGCGAGGATGTGGCTGTCGGGGCCCGAACCGATCTATCGCCACTTCGCCCGCGCCCTCGTCAGGGCCGCTCCACGGCCGCTCGCCGGTCTTCGCATACTCGACCTCGGTGCGGGTACGGGCACGGTATCGAAGGAGCTGCGCAGGGTCGGTGCCTGCCCTGTGGCGGTGGATGCATCGCCGGCCATGCTCAAAAAGGCGCGCGGCTGCGTCCCTGAGCTTCCGGTGGTGGCGTCGGAGGCGCTTCGCCTGCCGGTGGCGGGTGGAAGCTTCGACGGGTCCGTTTCGGGCTTCCTCCTCAATCACGTGCCACAGCCGCACCGCTTGCTGGTGGAGGCGGCGCGTGTCACCCGGCGAGGAGGCGTGTTGCTTGCGATGACGTTCGCAGCCGGTGACCTCCATCCCGCCACGAAGGCGGTCGAGGGCGTTGCAGCAGCTTGGGGCTGGCAGGCGCCCGCTTGGTACCACGATCAGAGGTCCTGGGCGGCGCTCACGGATACGCACGCTGGCCTTCGAACGCAGGCGGAGCGCGCCTGTCTGCCGGCCGTCGAGGTGTTCTCCATCGAGGTGGATGTCGGCTTGCTCATCCCGTTGGAGCTTGTGAGCTGGCGTCTCGGTCACGCCCACATGGCGGACTTCGCGATGGCCCTATCTGCCAGCGATCTTCGACGCCTGATGGCCGAAGCCGAGGCGGCACTCGGCCCGAGCCCTCAGCGCCTGTGTCGTCAGCTCCTCATCTTGTCCAGCCACCTCCCGGCTTGACGGCTGAATTCTCGGCCGCGCTCGCCGGCGGCGGCGGCGGCGGAGTCGACATGGCGCTCTGCTCGGCCCCACAACGGTTCGGCTCGCAGATCCCGCGCCAACTCCGCGGTCAGCCACCAGGCCTCGGGAGAGGTGAATCGATCGATGTCACGGAGCAGCGGCCCGACCGATCGTGTTGCCACACGGTGGCCCGTGGCAGATTGCGCCCGCAGGTGGACGACTCGGGCGAAGGTGACATAGCGAGGAGCGCCGATCCTGGTCGCCTGCTCGGCGACCGCAGCGGCCGCCACCGCTGCCTCCTCCGGTCGGTCGTCCGCCAGCGCAAAGCGGGCGGCCAAGAGGTCGCGCCGCAGCCGAGCCTTCCACTCGAAGGCATACCCGCTTCCGAAGGCCTCGACGAGATCGAGGGTGGCTGCTGCCTCCGCCAGCTGACCGTGCCGCAGGCCGGCATCGAGGAGGTCAAGGGCGGATTGCGCCTGAGGTTCTCGCAGGCCGTGCTCGTGTGCGACCTCGGCCGCCGCCCGGTTGAGGTCGTCAGCCTCTGAGTCAAAGAGCAGGTTCCGCAAGAGCCACGCCCGGTAATTGGCGGACCGACCGGCGAAATGGTCGAGATGCCTGGTTTCGACCTCGTGGTCCACGGCGTCCAGGAAGGACAGGGCATCAGCGAGTCGCCCTTGAAGAGCTGAGGAGTAGGCGGCAAGCAGCGCCCGGTGGGCGGGTGCGAACGGGTGCAGCGCCAAAGAGAGGTCGCCGGCTGCGACGTCGGCAAGACGCTTGGCACGATCGGACTCGCCCGCGTCCGCCGCGAGCCAGCCGAGCCAGACACCGGCGAGTCCGGATCGCTCAGGAGAGGAGGCGGCAGCCACAGCGGCCTCGAGGCTCTCGCCAGCCACCGCCAGGGCGCCGTCTGCGTGCGCGATCCGGCCGGCGAGGGCAAGCACGCTGAGCCTGAGCTCGTCGTCGCCGTCTCCGAGGCCCGACTCGGCCCGTCGGCAGAGTTCTCTCGCCCGGTCGAAGTCGCGCTCGTAGTAGGCGGCCCAGCTGGCAAGCTCGAGCGCCTCCGCGCCAACCCCTGTTTCGAGGGCTTGTTCGGCGTCGGCCGAGGCGCCGGCGAAATTCTCTCTCGTCAGGCGGACGCGACCACGCGCCAGGTACGCGGCCGCGAGGGGCCACAGTTCGAGGGACTGCTCGAGCAGCCGTTCCGCCTCCGCATGATCGAAGCGTGCCGAGGCTACGAAGGCGGCGTCGACGAGAGCGCTCGCTGCCAGCTCGAGGTTTCCTCCCTGGCGGGCGTGGGCGGCTACGGCCAACGGGTCGCAGCGGGCTCGGGCGGCGAGCAGCCGAGCCGCCTCCCTGTGTGCCAGTGCGCGTCGCGAGGCACTCGTGCCAGCGACGAGCGCTTCCCGTACGAGCTCGTGGCGAAACACGAAGGCAGTTCCCCGCTCCTCGAGGATCATGAAGCGTTCTCCGTCCTCGAGATCACGTAGCAGCACCACGGCGGAGCGTTGGAGAACTCCCGCCAGCAGGTCGAGGTCGACTTCGGGACCGAGCACGGCTGCGGTCCTCAACGTCTCCTCAGCCGGCCCCGCCTGGACGCAGTGGGCGGTGACGGCCTCGAGGATCGACGCTGGCAGGTCATCGCTCTCGAAGGCGGCAAGCTCGACCAGGAAGAGGGGGTTTCCACCACTGCGTTCGAGCAGCGCCGGAGCGCGCTCCGCCCCGACGATCTCCGTCACGGCGGCAAGATCAAGCGGGCCGAGCCGGATACGCGTGGCAGCGGGCACGGGGAAGGCACGCTCGGGACGTCGGGCGAGCACGATGAGAAGGGACCCGGCGGTCGCTCGGTGGGCGGCGAAGGTCACCCACGCCAGAGTCGTGGCGTCGGCGGAGTGTGCGTCGTCGAGCACGAGCACGCACACACCGCTGCGCGCCGCTCGGCAGCACATCTGCAGTGCACCGGCGAACAGCGCTGCCTGCGCCGTCGAGGGGTCGAAGGCCGTGATGGCGTCGCCTCCTCCGCTGAGGAGGGCTCGCAGGACCGGCCCGGCAGCCGATCTCAGGGCGGCTGCCTCTTCCTCGTCGACGCGCTCCATATGGCCATCAAGGGCGTCGAGAACGGCTTGGAAAGGAAGGGCGGCACCGACGGGGTCGCATGCGCCCCACAAGACGGCACCACTCGGCCCGAGCGAAGCCGACCAAGCTTGGAGCAGCCTCGTCTTTCCGATGCCTGCCTCGCCCTCGATCACCGTCAGCTCCACGTGGCCCTTGGCTCGTAAGAGGGCGCCATCCAAGAGACGCCACTCGGCGACGCGGCCAGGAAGCACGGTCTCGTCGCGCCGGCGTTGCTCGGGGGAGGCCACCAAAGGGGCGACCTCGTCCCGCAAGATGGCGAGGTGGAGCGCCTCGGTGAGCTCGGACGGGCTCGCCCCGAGGGCGTCCGCCAGCGCCTCCCTCGAGCGTGCGTACGCCGCCAAAGCAAATCCTGGGCGGCCGGCGCGTGCGTGGGCCGTCATGAGCAGGCGGAGGACGTGCTCGTCATAGGGGTCGTGGTCGAGCGCTGCCTGAGCTGCCGCCGCGGCCGCGAAGGGGTCGCCGGTCGCCAGTGAGGCTTCGGCCGCCACCGATCGCAGGCGGGCGAGGACGCGGTCGACCATCACCCTTGCCTCGTCCGCCCACGGGGCGTCGGGTTCGTCGGAGAGCAGCGGCCCACCGACGAGTGCCAAGCCGGCCCTCGCCGCCACGGCAGCGGCGGCGGGTTGATCCTCGGACAAGCGCCGCTCGGCTTCGGCCGCGAGCTGCTCGAGAGCGACCACGTCGATCCAGTCGGCCACGAGGGCGTAGCCGCTGTCACTGCGAGTTACGCGAGTCGATCCGAGCACGGCGCGGAGGCGGCTCACGAGCACTCCGACCTGGTCGGCCGGTCGAGCCGGCAGGCGCCCGGGCCAGAGGCACTCGACGAGTCGGTCGACGCTCACGGGTGCACCGCGACCCAGCGCCAGCGCCCGCAACAGGCTCCGCTGCTTGCGGCTGCCAAGAGCCGACGCGTCCAAGCCATCCACCCCGAGCGGACCGAGGATGCGGACGCGCACGGCCGCTACCACAGGACGCTCGTCGTCACGGGCGGACATGGACTGATTCTCGCCCACTCCGCCATGAGGCGGATGCCTCGTGGTTGCTCAATCACTGGCTCGACCCCAGCCGGCGGTTCAACCTAGCCGGGCGGCGCCTCTCGCAGCGCGGCTCTCCCACCAATCGAGCTCGGGTCCCGGACCACCCAAAGCCTTCTCCCACCCGAACTGCAGCATCGCTCCCAACAGCTCCAGGTCGAGGGCCTCCTCCCACCACCCTCCGGTGTCGACGCCATGTCGCTCGAGGGCGACCCGGTAGGCCGTGATGGTGTCGTCTTTCGACCGAGGCAGGCGAGCCGAGTTGAGCGCCAGATACCAGGCCAAGTCCGCCAGCGGCGACGCCTCGCCAGGCACTTCACCCCAGTCGAGGAGGATCGTTCGCCCGTCAGGGTGGCTCCCCAGGTTCGCCGCCTTCCAGTCACCGTGCACGAAGGTGTGGGGGGCTCTCCCCAAGGCGTCGACGAGCGGTGCCGGGTTCTCGAGCAGGGGAAGCACGACCTCGGCGGCTCGAGGAGCGACGGCCGGAAATCGCTCCCAGCCTTGTGCCATCACCTTCGGGACCAACAGGTCGGAGCCGAGGGCAGCTTCGGCTCTGGCCACGGCGGGCGAGAACATGAGGTACCGGGCGAGCAGGGGGGTGAGGCCGATGACGTCGCGCCACCCCCAGAAGCAGGCGTGCAAACTCGCCATGTGATCGAGGAACCTCAGGTCGTCGTCGTGCCCGAGCGGCTCGTCGCCGAGCGGCAGGAGGCCATCTGACACGTCACGCAACAGGATGGCCCCGACCGTCCCCTCGACGGCTGCGCCGATCACGGCGTGGTCGATGACAGGTGGGACGGCATCGAGCAGGCCCGACTCCCACAGTGCAGCGAAGCGGCGCCCTGCGACGTCGCCGCTCGCACGCATGAGCCAGTCGTCGCGGGCGTCCTGGTACTTGAGCACCAGGCGTTCGCCGTTGAGAACGACCCATTCGAACCGGGCTCCCGATTTCGAGTCCGGAGGCACCATCGGGGTGCGGGAGGAGCATCCCGCCACGAGACGGTCGACCGACGCGGCCAACGGACGGCGTGTCAGCTCGATCTGCTTCATGCCGGAAACTATTACCTGAGGCGCTTGCAGTCTGCCTGCAGCTGCTCCTCGCCTTTTGAAGGCGACGCGGTCTTCGTGTCGGGCTACGTATCCACGGAACCTTGAGCATCCGGCGATATCCTCGCCTTCGTGAGCTTCGAGGTGCGGACCGACGTCTACGACGGGCCGTTCGACGTCCTCCTGCGGCTCATCAGTGAGCAGCGCGTGGAGCTCTACGACGTCCGCCTCTCGGACATCGTCGACGCCTTCATCGTCGAGATCGACCAGCTCGAGCGGGTGGATCTCGAGACTGCGACGGAGTTCCTACTCATCGCGGCCATCCTCGTCGAGCTGAAGAGCCGGCGCCTGCTGCCCGACCGCAACGGCTCCATCAGCGAGGACGACCTCGCTCTCCTCGAGGAGCGCGACTACCTGCTCGCCCGCCTGGTCGAGTGCACGACGTTCTCGGCGGCCGGCCGCCGCCTGTCCGAGCTGGAGCACGAGGCGTCGAAGTCGTTCCCGCGTGTGAGCGGGCCGGACGAGCGCTTCGATGGCGTCGCACCTGACCTCCTGGCCGGGATCACCATCGATGACCTGCGCCGGGCGGCCGAGCGGGCGTTGGCGGAGCGGCCGAAGCCGATCATCGACGTCGAGCACGTCCTCGTCGACGAGGTCACGGTCGCCGAGGTCGTGCAGCGGTTGATCGGCGTGCTGCCGGGCACGGCGCCCGTGACGTTCCGAGAGCTCACCCGGCTCGCCACCTCTCGTATCGAGATCGTCGTCCACTTCCTCGGCGTGCTCGAGCTCTACAAGCAGGGCCTCGTCGAGCTCGACCAGGTGGCGACGTTCGGCGAGCTCGTCGTGACCTGGGTAGGTGAGGCGGACGCCGAGAGCGACGTCGTAGGCACGCTCGTCACCTCGTCCTACTTCGGCGGGGACCTTTCCGAGATGGACTACCGGGGATGAGCGAGCTCGAGCGCCCGCAGGACGAGCATCTGCAGTCCGACCATGATCCGAGCGGAGCGGGCCGGACAGTGCAGGCGGCCGTCGAAGCCGTCCTCACCGTAGCGACGGACCCCGTCCCACCTGGGCTCCTGGCCGAGCTGCTCGAGCTGTCCATCGATCGGGTGGAGGCGCTGTGCGCAGAGCTGGCGGCGAGCTATGAGCGGGAGGGTCGCGGCTTCAAGCTTGCCCGCGTCGCCGGCGGCTACCGGTTGCAGAGTCATGAGGCCTATGCGGGGCACGTCGAGCGTTTCGTGCTCGACGGAGCGCCGTCGAAGCTGTCTGCAGCCGCCCTCGAGACACTGGCAGTCGTCGCGTACAAGCAACCCGTCTCGCGTGCGCAGGTCTCCGCCATCCGGGGTGTGAACGCCGACGGAGTCCTCCGCCTGTTGGCCGCCCGCGGCTACGTGGCCGAGGTCGGGCGCGATTCGGGTCCCGGGCAGGCGGTCCTGTTCGGGACGACGGAGGGGTTTCTCGAGCGGTTGGGACTCGACGCCCTCAGCGACCTGCCGCCGCTGGCTGAGTTCGTTCCCCCCGCCGTCACGGTCGAGATGCTCGAGCAAGCGCTTCGCCCTGAGCCGGGGACGTAGGCGGGCGCGGTGCCGGCTGCTCCTCCACCGGAGGGCGAGCGGCTGCAGAAGGTGTTGGCGAGGGCTGGTTTCGGAAGCCGCAGGGTCTGTGAGGACCTCATCGCTGACAACCGCGTGACCGTGAACGGCGACGTGGCGGAGCTCGGGCGGCGGGTGGACGTGCACCACGACGACGTCGCCGTCGACGGCACGCCGGTCGGGGTGCTGCCGGGGCTCGTCTACTACCTCCTCAACAAGCCGGTCGGCGTCGTGACGACCGCCTCCGACCCGGAGGGGCGACCCACCGTGGTCGAGCTCGTACCGTCGGTTCCTCGGGTCTTCCCGGTGGGCCGGCTCGACGTCGCCTCGGAAGGCCTGCTCATCCTCACGAACGACGGCGTCCTTGGCCAGCTGTTGTCGCACCCGAGCCACGGGGTCGAGAAGGAGTACCTCGCCGAGGTGGAAGGCCATCCGTCCGCCGGAGCGGTGCGAGCTTTACGCGAGGGTGTCATGCTCGAGGACGGACTCACGAGCCCGGCCAAGGTGTCGCTCGTGGCGCCCGGCGTACTTCGCATCATCATCCACGAAGGAAGAAACCGCCAGGTCCGCCGCATGTGCGAATCCGTCGGCCACCCCGTCGTGCGCCTCGTGCGCACGCGCATCGGCTCCCTCGCCGACCGCCAGCTGCGACCCGGGAGCTGGCGGGAGCTGAGCATCGACGAAGTACGGGAGCTGTCGCGGGCGGCCGTCGAACTACCCGCGCCCCGCAGGTCGGGCCCTTCGAGGGCGAACCGGTAGGCTCCGCGGCCATGCCGGCCGGCCTCTCGAATGCCAACGTGCCGGGACGAGCACGCGTGCCACGATGAGCCGGCACGCCCAAGTGGTCGGGCTGGGTCTCGTCGGGTCCTCGATCGCCGGGGGCCTGCGGGCGCGAGGCTGGTACGTCACCGGCTCGGATCTCGACGGGGCTCGAGCGGCACGTGCCGCCGCGCTGCGCGTCATCGACGCCGTGGGCCGCGACACCCGTGCCGAGATCGCCTTTGTGGCAACGCCGGCATCGGGCGTCGTGCCTGTCGTGCGCGAGCTGCTGGCCGGCAGTGAGCGGCCAGACCTCATCGTCACCGACGTCGCCGGCGTGAAGGGCCCGATCGTGGCGGAGCTGGCTCATCCGCGCTTTGTCGCCGGGCACCCGATGGCCGGCTCCGAGCAGGAGGGACCCGATGGAGCCGATCCAGAGCTCTTCGTGGGGGCGACCTGGGTGCTCACGCCGACCGACGCAACCGATCCGGTCGCCTTCACAGCGCTGCAGTCGGTCATCGCCTCGCTCGGCGCCGACGTCGTGGCCTTGGCCCCCGAGCGCCACGATGAGCTTGTGGCCGTCATCTCCCACGTGCCCCACCTCGCCTCGGCGACACTCATGAGCCTGGCAGGGGAGTCGCCTGTCGACCATGCGGCCTTGATGCGCTTGGCGGCCGGTGGCTTTCGCGACATGACGCGCATCGCCGCCGGCTCACCGGCCATCTGGCCGGACATATGCCGGGACAACGCCGGCGCCATCGTGCCCGTCCTGGACCGGCTGATCGATCAGCTCACCGAGGTGCGCCGCATCGTCGCCGACGGAGACCGCGAGGCGCTCTCGTCCTTGCTCGAGCGGGCGCGCAGCGCCCGCCGGAACTTGCCGCCGCGGGGCGCCCGCCCGGTTGCGGTCGCCGAGCTCCGCGTGCTCGTGCCTGACCGGCCCGGCGTGCTCGCCGAGGTGACGACTCTGGCCGGCGAGCTCGGCGTGAACATCTACGACCTCGAGATCGCCCACTCAGCCGAAGGGCCACGCGGCGTACTCGTCCTCGTCGTCGATGCTGCCGTCGCCGAAACGGTCGTGACGCCGCTTCGCGCCCGCGGCTTTCGTGTGTCCTGGACGACGGCGTCATGACCGCCGAGGAGATCATCGCCATCGACGGCCCGGGCGGGTCCGGGAAGTCCACGGTGGCAAATGCCGTAGCGGAACGGCTCGGCTACCGCCACCTCGACACGGGCGCCATGTACCGAGCGGTCACGCTGCTGGCGCTCCGCGCCGGGGTCCTTGGCGACGACGAGGCGACGACGCGGCTGGCGCGAGACATGACGCTCGACGTGGACGGATCGGTCATCTTGAACGGCGAGGACGTGACGGCCGCCATCCGCACGCCGCAAGTGGACGCTGCTGTCTCGGCGGTGGCGGCCATCCCCGCCGTGCGTGCGGGCCTCGTCGAGCGGCAGCGAGCCTGGGCCCGCGATGGTGGAGGCGCTGTCGTCGAAGGTCGCGACATCGGGAGCGTCGTGTTCCCCGCGGCGCGCCTCAAGGTCTTTCTCACGGCCGACCCGGCCGAGCGTGCCCGGCGACGCCTCGAGCAGATCGGGCCGTGGGGCGGAGACGGCGAGTCATCCTCGGAGGGCCAGACGGCGGCGTCCCTCTCGCGGCGCGACGATCTCGACACGTCGCGGGCGGCGTCGCCGCTCAAGGTGGCCGTGGGTGCGATCGTGGTGGACTCGACAGGGCGCTCCGTCGAAGAAGTGCTGGAGGAGGTGTTGTCGTACCTGTGAGCCGGACTCCCTCATCGGGTCACCCGACCCCGGCTGAGCTGCTCGCCTACAAGATCGCCCGCGGCATCGCCGTCGGCATCTCCCGCATCTACCTACCAGGCGGAGTCGTCGGTCGGGAGAACTTGCCGGCGAGCGGTGCCTATCTCGTCGCCCCGGTGCACCGGTCGTATGTGGATTGGCTGATCGTCGCCCGTATCACGGGCCGCCGCCGCCTCCGTTACATCGCCAAGGCGGAGATCTGGAAGTCGAAGTTGGTCGGTCGCATCCTCGAGGGGCTCGGCGTGTTTCCGGTCAACCGCTCCGGCGCCGATCGGGAAGCCCTCGAGCGCTGCCGTGAGGTCCTCGCCGGCGGGGAGCCGCTCATCATGTTTCCCGAAGGGACGCGACGCTCCGGCCCAGTCGTGACCGACCTGCGGGAGGGCGTTGCCTACCTGGCCATCCGCGCAGGTGTGCCAGTCGTCCCCATCGGCATCGGAGGAAGCGAGCAGGCGATGCCACGAGGCTCTTCCCTCCCGCGACCCCGGCGCGTCGAGGTCGTCATCGGCAAGCCGGTGTGGCCGCCGACGGCAAGTGGGGCGGACGCCAGCGACGCAGCCGCCCTCGGAGCGGACTCGACCGACGTCGCCTCAGCGGCGGACGAAGAGGGCAGTGGGGGTTCGGCCGATCCCGGCCCGGTGAGCGGGCGGGGGGAGCCGCCGTCCGGAGACACGGTTCGCCGACGAAAGACGGGGCGAGTCTCGAGGCGTGCGACGAAAGAGTTCTCTGACGAGATCGCCACGGCCATGCAGCAGGTCTTCGACGAGGCGCAACGACGCGCCCGTGTGAAGAGGGACTGACCCCAAGAAACGCAGCGTAACTGTACCGTCTGGACGGTACAGTTAGCCGATGCCGAGGGTGACCGACACACGGGATCGCATCGTGCGCGCTGCCGAGGACGTCGTCATCCAGGAGGGTGTGGCCCGGCTGACCCTCGAGGCGGCTGCCGCCGAAGCCGGCGTCAGCAAGGGCGGCGTGCTCTACCACTTCCCCACCAGGGCGGCCTTGGTGGCCGCCATGGTGGAGCGGTTCGTCGTCAGCTTCGACGCCGACCTGGAGCGCTACGGCGCCTACGGCGGCCAGCCGGGCGACTTCATCCGCGCCTACGTCGAGGCCACGCTGAGGCCGACGCTGGAGCCCGGCGATCTGCGGACGCGCCGACTCGGCAGCGCTCTACTGGCAAGCGTCGCTTCGGATCCGGAGTTGTTGGCGCCGTTGCGGGAGCGGTTTCTTGCCTGGCAGTCGTCCGTCGAATGGGACGGGGTGGACCCCGCTGTCGCCACGGTCATCCGCTACGCCGCGGACGGCATGTGGCTGTGCGACCTCTTCGAGCTGGCGCCGATCCGCGAGGACCATCGGCGGGCGGTCGGCGACGAGATGCGCGCCCTCATCGAGCGAGCCTGCCGGCCATGAAGGCGCCGACGATGAACCCCGGCGACTCTCGTGCCGTTCGGCGGGTTGTCGCCGCCCTGTCCGCCTCTGCGTTCGCGGAGTGGGGCGGGGCGACGGCCGTGTTGCCGCTACTGCCGGTCTACCTCGAGCACCGCGGGTCGTCTGCCGCCCTCGTCGGTATCACGATGGCGGCGTTCTATGCCGCCGCCCTGCTCGTCCAATACCCCCTCGGACGGCTTTCCGACCGTATCGGGCGTCGAAAGATTCAGGTGGGTGGCCTCGTCACCTACGCAGCCGCCAGCGTCCTGTTCGCCGTCATCGGGACGCCACTGCTCGCTCTGTTCTTCCGCGCCCTGCAAGGTTGCGGCGCCGGCATCGTCGACGTCGCCAATGCCGCCACGATCGCCGAGGTCGTGCCCGAGTCCCACCGCGGCCGGGCCTTCGGTTCGTTCTACGGCGCCCGCAACATCGCCATGGCGGTCGGCCCGTTCATTGGCGGGTTGGCCGGCATCGCCGGGATGAAATGGCTGTTCCTGACTGCCGCCGGCGCGGCCCTTGCCGCCATCGTTCCGATCCTGGTCTTCCTGCCGGCGCGTCGCGCCGCCTCGGCCGCCTCCGAGAGCGCCGCCCCTCGCCTGGCCTTGTGGCGCAACCGCGGCTTTCTCGGCGTCGCCGTCGCCTTTGCCACCGTCGGCGTCGTCATCGGCACCTACGAGGTCTGCTGGAGCTTGTTGCTGCAGGCAAAGGGTGCGACCGAATGGGAGATCGGCATCTCCTGGAGCTTGTTCGCCGTGCCGTTCGCCGTCATGTCCTACCCGGCAGGTTGGCTCGTCGACCACTTCGACCGCCGCTACCTCGTGGCCGTCGCAATGGCGGGATCGGCGGCCTTTGCTGCCGTCTACCCGTTCCTGCACAGCGTCGCCCTCCTGATCGGGCTCGGGTGTGTCGAAGCCGTCCTCGTCGCCCTGGGAGCGCCCGCCGAATCGGCGCAGCTCGCCCAATCGGTCCCGGCGGCCGAGTTCGGCCGAGCCCAAGGGGCAGCTGCCTCCGCACAGACGGCCACGACGGCCGTTGCCGCCGGCGTCGCCGGATCGCTCTTCGCCCTCCATCATTGGCTGCCGTTCCTCGGCGCCAGCGGCGTCATCTTCGCGGGCGTGGTCCTGCTCTGGCCGCTGTGGCGGGGCGTTCTCGGGCGCGTGCCCCCGTCGCTCGCACCGGTCGCCGACGGGGCCCGTCAGTCGGCGTGAGGTCGTCGGTGGCGGCTCCGTCTTCGCTTGCCGGCCGGCGCCGTTCGGTGGGTCGAGCCGCCTCTTTCCGGCCGGCCCGGCCCGGTCGACCTCCGAACTGAGTGCAGTCGACGACCAAAGAGCCGGGGCGGGGGTCGCTTTGGGCACACGAGTCGCCGAGCTCGGCGGCGCCAACCGGAACTGAGTGCCCAGCGCGACCAGCAACGGCCTCTACGGTCGCTTTGGCCACACAGTTGCCCCTCGGGGAGAGGCCGGCGGGCCGGCGAGCTCACCTACCTCGCGCCGGACTCAGGCGGGCGTACGAAGGACCTCAGCCGCTGACACCGCCCGGTCTCCGGCCGTCGGAGACGCCTCGTCCGAAGGAGCGCCCAGCGTCAGGGAAAGGGCCGAGGCGGCCACCCGTAGCAGATCGCGCAACTCGGGCGGGGGAGGGAAGTACTCGTCCTCCTCGGTGAAGTGCACGGCCTCGACGCCGTCGTGAGGGGCGAGGCGCTTCACGATCTCCTGCACGAGCCAGTCCGGTGCCGAGGCGCCGGCGGTCACGCCGACGACGCCGTTCAAATCGTCGGGAACCTGCTCCGGAGAGTTGACACGGAGAACCCGTCGACACGACGCCGAGGCGACCTTGGCGAGCGCCAGCGTGTTGGAGGAGTTGGATGACCCGACGACGACGACGGCATCGCAGAGAGGGGAGAGCGCCCGCACGGCAGCCTGCCGGTTCGTCGTGGCGTAGCAGAGGTCTGACCGACCGGGCATCCACAAATCCGGGAACCGCTCGCGGGCGGCGTCCACGATGCCGGACCAGTCCTCGTGAGCGAGCGTCGTCTGGGCGAGGAGCGCCACGGGCGTGCCGGCCGGAATCTCGTCGGCTGCAGTGGCGACGTCTGCCTCGTCTTGCACGAGCCTCGCTGACTCGGGTGCAACCGCCATCGTGCCGATGGCCTCCTCGTGACCCTCGTGCCCCACGTAGAGAACGGTGAAACCCTTGCGCGTGCGCACCTTCATCTCGTGGTGCACCTTGGTCACGAGCGGACAGCAGGCGTTGACGACGATTCGACCATCTTCGCCCGCCCGGGCTTCGACCTCGGGCGCCGATCCGTGGGCGGACAGCATGACAGCGGCGCCGGGCGGCACGGAGGCGACGTCGTCAACGAAGACGACGCCTCTTCGCTGGAACTCCTCCACAACGATGCGGTTGTGGACGATCTCGTGGTAGCAGTAGACCGGCGGCTCGAAGATGCGCACCATCCAGTCGAGGGCCTTGATCGCCATCTCGACGCCCGCGCAGAAACCCCGCGGCTCTGCCAACAAGACCTTCTCCACCCGCATACCCATCACGCTAGGCCCCTCGGGGCCGCCGATGGGTCGCTGGACCGGAAACCGTCCAGGGCGTCAACCCCCGAGGGACCTTTCTCCGGTGACGTCGTACAGAGTGATCGACGCTGTCTTCGGCGACACCTCGGCATCGGGCGACCTCGGTCGGGCTCGCAGAGCCGACAAGTGAGCATCGAGAACTTCTTCACTCTCCCAACGCTCGAAGAGCAAGACGCGGCTCGGGTCGAGCGGATCCGCGCTGAAGGTGTATTCGAGACAGCCGGCTTCTGCCCTCGAGCGGCGCATCATGTCGTGATGCTCGGCGAGAAACCGGTCGCGCTCGTGCGGCTCGACCTCGAACGTCCCTCCGACGATGATCACGCTCGCTCCGCAACCCGGCTGTCGCCAGACTCGGTGTCGGTGGTCATGCGCTTTCTTCCTCCTTCGGGGTCGGACATCTTGTCGGCTCGAACGTCAAGGAATCGTGCGACCCGAAACGCCAGCGGCAGGGACGGTAAGTAACGACCGCTCGGATGTCAAGGGACCTTTACCTGTTGGACGCGCCACCGCCGCAGGCGTCGTCGTGGCACGCTTGAGCGTGGCCGAGACGGCGGGCGACACCCACGGAGAGGCCGGCGAGGTGCAGCTGCGGGATCAGCCCGGCGGGTCGGGTTCGACCTGTCGCAGCATCCTCGCGGCGTTGCCCACGTGGTTCGGGATCGAGGAGGCCGTCGAGAGCTACACCGTTGCGGCCGATCGGCTGCCCACCGTCATCGCTTCCCTCGATGGCGAGGACGTAGGGCTGCTGACCGTGCTCACCTTCGGGAGCTACGCGGCCGAGGTCCTCGTGATGGCGGTCCTGCCGGAGCACCATCGCCGCGGTGTCGGCCGCAGAATGCTCGAGCACGCCGAATCTGCCCTTGCCGATGCCGGCGTGGAGTTCCTCCAGGTGAAGACGTTGAGCTCTCGCCGCCCGGACGCAGGCTACGAGAAGACGAGGGCCTTCTACCTTGCGTGCGGCTTCCGACCGCTGGAGGAGTTTCCCGATCTGTGGGGTCGGGAGAACCCGGCGCTCCAGATGATCAAGGCACTCGGTCCCGCCAATGCCTCTACACAGCCGAGCCGTCGTACGCTGCTCGGGCCCGAGGAGGGCCGTTAGGGCGATACCCTGGACCTATGCCACTACCTCGGGTGGTGGCCGTGGCCGATCCTTCCCCGGCATCGCGTGCCGGGCTGCTGCCGGGTGACGAGATCCGCTCCATGAACGGCCAGGTGCCACGTGACGTCATCGAGTACCAGCTCATCGCGGACGAACCCATCGTCGATCTCGACGTGTCGCGAGGCGGCCTCGACCTCTCGCTCTCGGTCGAGAAGGCTGCTGGTGAGCCGCTCGGCGCCGAGATCGCTTCAGCGCTGTTCGACCAGGTGCGCACATGCGACAACCATTGCGAGTTCTGCTTCATCTACCAGCTGCCGAAGGGCATGCGGAAGAGCCTCTACCTGAAGGACGACGACTACCGCCTGTCGTTCCTCTATGGGAACTTCACGACCCTCACCCGCTTCACCGAAGCGGATCTGGAGCGGGTGATCGACCAGCACCTCTCGCCCCTGTACGTTTCGATCCACGCCACCGACCCCGAGGTGCGCTCTCGCATGCTGCGCAACCGCCGTGGCGCCCTCTCCCTGCGCTGGCTGCGCCTGCTACTCGATCACGACATCGAGGTGCACGGCCAGGTCGTCGTTTGCCCTGGCGTCAATGACGCTGCCGTCCTGCACGAGACGCTGGCGGGCGTGCTCGATCGCTTCTCGGACTTGGCGACCGTCGCTCTCGTGCCCCTCGGCGTCAGCCGCTACACGACGGAAGCGGCCATGCGGGCCCACACCCGTGAGGAGGCGATCGCCGTCGTCGAGGCGGTCGCCGAGTGGCAACCCGTCTTCGAGCGTGCCCTCGGGCGACGCCTCGTCTACGCGGCTGACGAGTACTACCTGTTGGCGGGGTGGCCGTTCCCGCCGGCGGAGGAGTACGACGGCTTCGTCCAGCACGAGAACGGCATCGGGATGGCCCGTGCCTTCGAGGTCGACCTCGTAGGAGCCGATTCGGCCACGCTCGTGGGCAACGCCGGTCATACGACCGGCTTCTTCCAGTGGGTGGAAGGAGCCCCGGCGGTGGGCTACCGGGCGCCGCGGATGTCGCCGGCGCCGGCGCCGGCGCCCGTGCGCATCGTGCGTCGTGGCCGCCCCGACGAGCGGCCGCCGGTGGTCCTCACGGGAGAGTACGGCGCCCAGGTGCTCGAGCCCCTGCTCGCCCGCATCGGCCGTGAGGACGTCGAGCTCGTGGCGGTCCCGAACCGCTTCTTCGGGGGCAACATCGCCGTCACCGGCCTCATGACCGGGAGCGACGTCACCTCTGTGCTGTCGGCCCTGCCGGAGGACGGGCGGTACCTCCTGCCGGACGTCTGCTTGTCCAACGGGCTGTTCCTCGACGGGCTCAAGGTGTCCGAGCTGCCACGGGCGGTGGAGGTCGTCGCCACCGATGGGCGCTCCCTCGTGCGGGCCCTGAGGGCGCCATGAAGTCCACGCTGCCCATCGTCGTCGTCGCCGGCCGGCCGAACGTCGGAAAATCGACCCTCGTGAACCGCATCATCGGTCGGCAGGTCGCCATCGTGGAGCGCCACCCGGGCGTGACGCGTGATCGCCTCGAGTTGTCGGCCGACTGGGCCGGCAAGGAGTTTCGTCTCGTCGATACGGGGGGACTCGTGGAGGGGGGCGACTCCCTCGATGCCAAGGTGACCGAGCAAGCGGTGCGGGCGATGAAGTCGGCCGACCTCGTGCTGTTCGTGCTCGATGCCACGACCGGCGTGACGGGCGAGGACGCCGCCGTCGCCTCCGTGCTGCGGAGGTTGGGCGACCGGGTCGTCGTGGTGGCGAACAAGGTCGACTCCGAGCGGCGCGAGGCGGAGGCGTGGGAGCTCTCCTCCCTCGGGCTCGGGACGCCGCATCTCATCAGCGCGCTGCACGGACGCGGTGTGGGGGACCTCCTCGACGCCGTGGTGGCAAGGCTGCCGGAGCTCTCGGGCGGTGGGCGACCCGACCCGGGCGCGACGGCGACGGCGCCGGCGAGAACCCCGAGCAAGTCGAGGAGCGGCCTCGAGGCTGTCGTAGACCACGCAGATGGGGCGGAGGCATCGCCGGCGATCTCGTCCGTCGCCATCATGGGTCGCCCGAACGTCGGCAAGTCGACCCTGTTCAACCGGCTCGTGGGAGAGGACCGCTCCGTCGTGCACGATTTGCCCGGCACGACACGCGACGCCATCGACACCGTCATCGAGACCGACATGGGGTCGCTGCGTCTTGTCGACACGGCCGGCATGCGCCGGCGAGCACGCGAAGGCGATCCGCAGGAGTACTTCTCCCTCGTGCGATCGCTGCGTGCCCTCGACCGATCCGACGTCGCCCTCCTCGTGCTCGACGCCACGGAGGGTGTCACCCATCAGGATCAGCGTCTGGCCGAACGTATCGATGCCTCCGGGAGCCCCGCTGTCCTGCTCCTCAACAAGTGGGACTTGCTCGACACCGATGAGCGGCTGGCTGTCGGCGAGGAGATCGGCGAGAAGCTCGCCTTTCTCGGCTACGCCCCCGTGCTGCGCATCTCCGCCAAGAGCGGGCTCGGCGTGCACCGCCTCCTGCCCGTCATCGACGAGGCGATCACGGCCTACCACCGCCGCATCCCGACCTCGCGCCTCAACGAGGCCCTGAAAGCCGCCCAGAGTGCTCACCCCGCTCCAGGTGCTCGTATCCTCTACGCCGTGCAGGGCGCTATCGATCCGCCCACGATCACGTTGTTCGCCACGCGGCGCCTACCACCGCCGTACCTGCGGTACCTCGAGCGATCGTTGCGCGAGCGGTTCGAGCTCGGGCCGACGCCGATCGAGATGCGCGTGCGGGTGAGGCAACAACGGTGACCGGGGCCGAGCGCCACGCCACCGAGACCGAGGCCACCGAGACCGAGTCCGGGCGGATCCAGTCAGCGACCGCCCGCGCCGAGTCCGGCAACCTCGAGAGAGGGGAGGCGAAGCTCAAGGCGCAGAACAAGCTCTTCGTCCGCGACCGCCTGGCTCTGCTGCTCGACCCCGGCTCGTTCGTAGAGGACGGGCTGCTGGCGAACACCCTCGCGAGCGACCTGCCCGCCGACGGCGTCGTCACCGGTCGGGGCCGAGTTGACGGTCGCCCCGTCTGCGTCATGGCGAACGACCCGACCGTGAAAGCAGGCTCTTGGGGGGCGCGAACCGTCGAGAAGATCGTCCGGCTCACCGAGTACGCCCTCGAACACGAGCTCCCCGTCTTCTACCTGGTGGACTCGGCCGGCGCTCGCATCACCGATCAGGTCGAGCTGTTTCCCGGCCGCCGCGGTGCCGGGCGGATCTTCTACAACGAGGTCCGCCTGTCCGGTCGAGTGCCTCAGATTCTGCTGTCTGTTCGGACCATCCGCTGCGGGGGGCGCCTACATCCCGGCGTTCTGCGACGTGGTGTTCATGGTGGAGGGGAACGCCTCCATGTACCTCGGCTCGCCCCGCATGGCAGAGATGGTCGTCGGCGAGGTGACCGATCTCGAGGAGATGGGCGGCGCCCGCATGCACGCCACCGTCTCAGGTTGCGGCGACAACCTCGCCGTCGACGACGTGGGCGCCATCGAGGCCGCCAAGGCGTACTTCTCCTACCTCCCCGGCTCGTGGCGGGAGGCGCCGCCCTACGAGGAGGCGCTGCCGGCGTCGGGGCAGCTGACGTCCTCGACCATCCCGGACTCCGATCGTGCCGGGTACTCCATCTACTCGGTCATCGAGGCGCTCGTCGACGAGGACTCTTTCTTCGAGCTGAAGCCGTTGTTCGCCCCGGAGCTCGTCATCGGGTGGGGACGCCTCGACGGCCGTTCCATCGGCATCGTGGCGAACAACCCTGCTTCGCGCGGAGGTGTTCTGTTCACCGACTCGGCGGACAAGGCGGCGCGGTTCATCTGGAACGCCGACGCGTTCAACGTGCCGCTGCTGTTTCTCGCCGACGTGCCCGGCTTCATGATCGGGACGACGGTCGAACGTGAGGGGATCATCCGCCACGGCGCCAAGATGATCACGGCCGTGTCGGAGGCGACGGTCCCCAAGATCTCGGTCATCCTGCGAAAGGCGTACGGAGCCGGCCTTTACGCCATGGCTGGCCCGGCCTTCGCCCCCGACGCCTGCCTGGCACTGCCATCGGCCAAGATCGCGGTGATGGGCCCTGAGCCGGCCGTGAACGCCGTCTTCGCCAACCGCATCGCCGCAATCGAGGACATCGACGAGCGTGACGCCTACGTGGCCGAGCGCCGCCGCGAGTACGAGGCGGACGTCGATCTCCTGCGGCTCGCCTCGGACCTCGTCATCGATGCCGTCGTGCAGCCAGAGCAGCTCCGGGCGGAGCTCGTGAAGCGCTTCGCCCTCGCCGAATCGAAGACGCGGTGGTTCAGCGACCGCCGCCACGGTGTGCCACCGGTGTGAGCTCGACGCCGACGCCGGTCGGTCCGCCCGGTGAACCGGGGGGCGAGGACAGCACTCGGAAGGCCGCGGCGCGAACTTCAGATCAGCCGGACAGCCGGGCGAGCGCCGACCGGACCGACAAGCAGGCCGCCCCACGACCGAAACCTCCCAACACGAACGCCGCCGAGAAGACCGCCGCCCGGCCAAGGCCCTCGAGCGGGGACCGTCCCGAAAAGACCGCCGCCCGACCGAGGCCTTCGAGTGGTGACCGTCCCGACGGCAGAGCCGTCGCTCGACCGAGGCCGGCGAGGCCGGACCCTCCCGAGCACAACGCCGCCGCCCGACCGAGACCCAGCGAGGGCGGCGACGGAAGAAGGGAACCACCCCGGCGAGACGATGGCTCCAAGGCGCCCAAGCGCCGGCGAAAGAAGGCCGAAGGAGAAGAGGAGGAGCCCGCCGAGGGGGAGCGTCAGGCGAAGGCCCCCTGGCACTTCAAATTCATCGTCGTGGGCTCGGTCGTGTACCTGGGTTGGCGTCTCTACCAGGGAATCTCCTGGCTCGCCCACCATATCTGAGCGACTGAGCCGAAGCAGCTGCCCTCAGCGGCTGGCGCAAGCGCAGCCCGGACCGCAGCCGGCGCTGCTCTCGCCCGCGGGCGCCCCACTCGCACCCGTGGCCCTTCCGGCGGTGGCGAACACCGAGAGGAGCCGCCGGGTCGACGCATGCCCGCTCGGGCAGACCGGGGGCGGGGCGTCTGACAGCTCCGCAGGCCGGCGCGCCTCAAAACGCGCTTCGCACTCCGAGCAGCGAAACTCGTAGATCGGCATGGCTCAACAGGCTACCGAGATGGGCAGCTCGGCGTCACCGAGGTAGGCGGCAAAGCCTTCGCTCGCCATGACTCGCCCGGCGTCGTCGACGGCGAGCGCCTCGGCGCCCGTTCCTCCGATGATGTTGAAGGCGAACTCGGAACCGTTGAGCAACACAGCCTTGGCGAGAACCTCCGCCACCCAGGCCTCGGCGGCGATGACCGTGACGTGGTTGAGGTCGCTGTCGGAGGGCAGGCCCGAGCGGGGATCGATGAGATGGTGCCGCCACTCACCGCCGGCGAGCCATCGCCGCTTCAGCGTGGTTGACGTCGCCACGGCACCATTGCCGACGCCGACGAGCGCTACCGGCGTCTCGGACCAGGCGTGGTCGATGCCGACAGTCCAACCGTCTCTTTCCGGGCTCTGTCCCGCGACACGCAGGTCGCCACCGAGGTTGACGCATGCGCCCCTTGCGCCTCGCTCGAGCAACTCGGCGACGACGAGGTCCGCCGCCAGGCCTTTGCCGATTCCGCCGGAATCGAAACCCGCCCCCTCCCTCACACAAGCCATCGTTGACCGGATCTCGATCGGGGCGCCGCCGCCGTCCCTCAGCGACGCAAACCGGCATGCGGCCTGAGCATCCGTGTCGTGGCCTTCGAGGGAGGCGAGCTCATCGAAGGTCCGGTCGTAGCCGGCGGCGATCACGGCGTCGAGCATCGTGGCGTCGAACGCCCCGGCCGAGATGCGCCAGCCGTCGAGGGCCCGTTCGAGCAGCAAGAGGGTTTCGTCCGACACCTCCATGAAGGTGCCCGCGGCGCTGTTGAGCCGGCTCACTTCACTCTCGGGGAGGAAGCGGCTCCAGAGGGTTTCGAGGCGATCGATCCGCCCGCGGGCATGCTCAGCGAGCGCGGGCGACCCGCCCACGACGATGACGTGGGCGTCGGTGCCCATCGCGTGCCAGCGGAGCTCAGCTGCCACTGCTGGTCGTGGACGGGCTCGAGGACGGCGATGAGGTGCTGGCGGCCTGCGTCGTGGTCGTCGTCGTGGAGGAGCTCTGCGTCGTCGTCGTGCCGCTGGCTCCCTTGGCATGGGTGGCCGTTGTTCTCGTGGCCCTCTTCGTCCCCGAGGCCGTGCTCGTCGTGGCGTTCGAGGTCGACGTGGCTCTGTCGACCGGCGTGCCGGCCGACAGGGGGCTCGCCGTGGAGGCGGTGGCGGCGATCGCCCCCACAATGGCCACCGTGGCTGATGCACTGGCGGCGCCGGCCACGAGGCGAGCACGCCAGGCTGGGTGACGACGGCCCGCCCGGCCTGGTCGGCGGCCTGCGCCACCGACGGCGCTGGGTGCCGGCCGGCCGGCCGGCGGCTTGTCGTTGGTGTGGGTTGCCCTGACGCCATGCACGGATACGGAGTCCTTCTCTTGCAGCGGGGTTGCTGGCTGTGCGGGCACCATCGTGACCGACCTGCCTTTGAGGTTGCTGGGAAGGGCCTCCGACTACGCGGCGATTGCGGCGCTGTGCATTCGGGTCGGTGGGAGTTCTCGTTTTGCTCACAGCCAGGACTCAGGATCGCCCGCCAAAGTGGTCTGCATGCACAGCAAGCTCATCTGGTACACGGCGCGGGCGAGCGGCCTCGTGACGTGGGGGCTGCTCGCCGCCAGCGTGCTCTGGGGCCTCGCCCTCAGCTCACGCCTGCTGCGCAGGCGCCTCCACCAAGCCTGGCTCTTGGACCTGCACCGGTTCCTCGCCGGAGCGGCAGTCGTGTTTCTCGCCATCCACGTCACCTCCATCGTGCTCGACACCTACGTTCATTTCGGCATCATCGAAGTTCTTGTCCCCTTCACGGGAACCTGGCACCCGGACGCCGTCGCCTGGGGGGTGGCCGGGCTCTACTTGCTGCTGGCCCTGCAAGTGACCTCGATCTTCCGGGCGCGCCTGCCGAAGAAGATCTGGCGCTCGACCCACTACCTGAGCTTTCCCCTCTTCGCCGTGGCGACGGTGCACGGCCTCACGGCCGGGACCGACCGTCACACCTTTGCCATGCAGGCCGGCTTCATCGGTGTTGCCGCCCTCATCACCCTCCTCACCGCCTTTCGGGTAGTGGTCTCGAACCGCCGCATCCCCGTTGCGACGCACGCCCCCCGCGCCCTCGAAAGGAATGCAGCATGAGCCGGCTTGTCCTGCCCGCCCCGGTCACCGTCCGTATGGAGGGCACCCGCACGGGCCAGCCGCCGGCCGACGGAACTCCGGCGTCCGAGAGCGAGCCGGCGGTGAGCGTCGAACCCGGGCCCGGCCGCCTGTTCGCCGACCTGCCCGTAGCGGGGGAGTGGCGCAGCCTCGCCCGTCACCGCGCCACCTATCGGATGCCGCCTCCGGCGAGTTCGCGCCCCAACGGCCGACTCATCGAGCTGGTCGGGCGCGCCGGCCTCCAAGGACGAGGCGGCGCCGGCTTCCCGACGGCGCGCAAACTCGCAGCCGTGGCGGGCGGCTCCGACCGCCGCGTTGTCATCGCCAATGCCACCGAGGGTGAGCCGGCCAGCGGGAAGGACCGGCTGCTGGTCACCCGCCTGCCCCATCTGGTCCTTGACGGCGCACTGCTCGCCGCCCACGCCGTCGGCGCAGGGGAGATCGTGGTCTGCGTCGATCGCACCTCCGGTGAAGCCGCTCGGGCTCTACGTCGCGCCTTGGCGGAGCGAAGGGAGCAAGAGCCGCCGTCCTGTGACGTCCGGATCGCCCTCACGCCTCCCCGCTACGTCGCTGGGGAGGAAACCGCCCTCGTCCACTGGCTGAACGGTGGACCCGCCAAGCCGACACTCACACCGCCGAGGCCCTTCGAGCGTGGCGTCGATCGGCGGCCGACGCTTGTGCAGAACGTGGAGACACTCGCCCACTTGAGCCAGATCGCCACGTTCGGCCACGACTGGTTTCGTCAGGCAGGCACGGCCGAGGAGCCGGGCACTGCCCTGTTCACCGTGAGCGGTGTGGCAAGGCCGATCGTGCTCGAGGCCGAGATGGGGGCCAGGGGAGGCGACGTGCTGGCGGCCGCCGCGGCGCCCGCCGGAGAAAGGCTGCAGGCAATTGTCGTCGGCGGTTACTTCGGCACCTGGATGTCCGCCAAGGACCTCGAGGGCACGCCGCTCTCGCGCAGTGCCCTCGCACCCTTCGGAGCGAGCCCAGGAGCGGGCATCCTCGTGACCTTGCCCGAGTCGGCCTGCGGCCTCCTCGAGACGGCGCGCATCCTTCGCTGGTACGCGGGGGAGAGCGCCGGCCAGTGCGGACCATGCACCTTCGGCCTGCCCGCTCTCGCCAAAACGACCTCCTCCCTCGCCGCCGGGCGCGCACACTCTGAGGACGTCGGGCGGCTCCACCGTTGGGCAGGCGAGATCGAGGGCCGCGGTGCCTGCCGTCATCCCGACGGGGCCGTTCGGCTGTTGCGTTCGGCTCTCTCGGTGTTCGCGAGCGACGTGGAAGCGCACCTCCGCGGCCGTCCCTGCGAGGGGTCACGTCGCCCGGCACTGCAGGTGCCCGCATCGTCCGAGGAGTGGAGATGAGGCGGCGCCGACAGCCGCTCGTCCTGACCGTGGATGCCATCTCCTGTGACGGTCACGGTGTCTGTGCCGAGCTGCTCCCGGAGTGGATCCGGCTCGACGACTGGGGTTACCCGATCCTCAAGGCGGGAGCGGTCCCGCCCGAGCTGTTGGATCGGGCGCGCTGGGCCGTTTCGAACTGCCCGGAGCTGGCGCTCTCGCTGCGGCCGGCGCCTCTCGGCGTGGTCGCAGCCGCCCGGACTGAGCGCACCTAGAACGTGCAGCTCGAGCGGTGCTCTTCCCGCTTGACAGGCCTTCGCCGTGCTCGTCCCGCTGTGCGCCCTTACCCTGGCGTGGGCGACCCACGTCTACCGCCAGGCCGTTGTCTGACAGCTCCTTGCCGGTCAGCCACGGTCTGGCGCGAGGCATTTACCGACCGGCGACCGCAGGTCGTCGAGTGCCAGTAGGGTGAGTGCCTTCGCGGGCTGTGGCGCAGCTTGGTTAGCGCGCTTGACTGGGGGTCAAGAGGTCCCGGGTTCAAATCCCGGCAGCCCGACAAGAAAGTCCCTGGTAGATGGGTGAAACGGACCACCGAAGAGGTGGTCCGTTTTTCTTCTCCCCTACACTCAGCCCTACAAATCTCCGATATTCTTGCTTCAGCAGTCCTGCGCAGGGGACTCGGTTATCGGTGACGTTGTTCCGAGGCAGAGAGGGAAAGCCACTGATGAAGGTAGGTACGCTCGACGAGGGATCGGTCGCCCCGTCAGATCGGCCGGCGACCGGCACCGCCATCGTCGAGAAAGAGCGCACAGCGCGTGTCGCCGCCGATGGCAAGCCGCTTCGCTCGGAGCGCGGCATCCGCGAGGTCGAACGCAACGTCTTTCGCGTTCGTGTGAGCACGGGGAGCCGGGATCCGCTCACGGGCAGCCCGAAGCAGGTCGAACGGGTCATCCGCGGTGGAATCCGGGCGGCCCGCGACCTTCACGGCAAACTCGAGAGCGAGGTCGCCAAGGGCGTCCACGGCGGATCCACCATGACCGTCGGTGAGCTGCTCGATGACTGGCTGGGTGTGTGCAAGCGGCGAGTCGACAAGGCAGGAAGAGCGGGACTCGAGAAAAACACCTACAACAACTACGAGTTGCAGGTGCGGACACTGAAGGCCACCCAGCTCGCGTCGATGCCGCTCACTCGCCTCACAACCCGACGGCCAGTCGAGGAGACCTACGAAGCCCTCGGTCAGGTCTTGGGCGCTGCCCGGATGGCTCAGGTGCACAAGGCACTGCGGGCGGCCTTCAATCACGCCATGGGCGAAGGATGGATGACGCTCAATCCGGCGGCGCTCGTGCGGGAGAAGCCGAGCCCGCCGGCACGTCGTCGCGCCACGCCGACACGCCAGCAGGTGGAAGCGGCATTCGTGGCAGCACAGGACCTGCACGTCGACCTCGAGGCATTCCTCGCCACGGCGGCGCTCACGGGGCTGCGTCGCCAGGCGCTGTGTGGACTGCGCTGGTCGGACATCGACTTCGAGGCCGGCCTTGTCTCCATCCGGCGCGTCATCAACGTGGTCGGCGGCAAGCCAGTACTGGTCGACTACGCAAAGCACCGACGCGCCAAGCCGGCACCGCCGCCCAAACATCTCGACCAGACGCTCGTGCCAGTGCTGAAAGAGCTCCGTGAGCGGCAACGTCTGCGGGCGGCGGACAGTGGGACGACGTATCCCGCGGACGGATGGCTCTTTTCTCCCGACGGGATGGGACTCGATCACGTCAGCCCTGATCACTTCGGGCGGCTCGTGAAGCAGGTGATGAGGAGCCTCGATCTCGACGCCACGCTGCACTCGCTGCGCCATCACCGCGGAAGCAAGCTCGTCAGCGAGGGAGTTGATCCGGCCATCGCAGCGCGTGAGCTCGATCACGGCTCGTTGAGCTACTTCCTCGATACCTACGTTCATCCCGTACGCTCGGACGTCGATCCGAAGCTGAAGAGGGTCGGGAAGTCCTACGCCATAGGTGGCAAGGCGGAGGCGGTACCTCGGAACCTGTCCGATCCGCACAGCAAAGACGCGGATGCCCGGCGAGCGAGCCGCCCTAGCGACTCGAAAGCCAACGCTGGAACGGCTCGCGTGAGACGCGCCACGTCCGTCCAATCCTGAACGCGCCAGGCAGCTCACCGGCCTTGGCTCGACGGTAGACGGTCTCCGCACAGACGCCGAGCTCCCATGCGACATCGGAGATGGAGAGCGTCGCTCGAAGGCTGTGCTCGCCGGGATCGTCTGGCCGAATAGGCCGTGGCGGCCCCCCACGGTGTTCCACGAGCGTGATGAAGCGACGGCGGTTCGCTTCGGCCTTCACGGCTGAGCTTCGTGACGCCGCGTGCACGTGTGGCGACGACGCGAAGGATCGGCGGCCGGGTCGAGCGCGTCGCGAGACGAAGGTGTGAGGTGCTTGTCGTCACCGTCATCACTGCGCTCTGTGCGGGATGGCTCAAATTCCCACTCCCTTTTCCATGTTGGGGCGTGCGTCTACGGCGGCTCCGACTGCCTGCGACTGGGAACGGAGTCCGCGATTGAGAGCGACTGCCTGTCGCAAGGCGTTCCATGCCAATTCGCGCTGACCGGCTTGCTCCGCGCTCACAATGGCCTTTTCGGGTCCGAGAGGTCGGTGGTCGTCGCCGATGCTCCAGCGCTCCCGGTAGGCGGCGACGGTGCAGATGGCTCGGAGCCACTGCGTATGAGCGGCGGAGTTGGCGGGTGGCTCGCCGAGCTGGCGCAACCAGGAGGCGCGGCTGGTGACGGCCTCTTGGGCGAGAGTCCAGGCTCGGCCCTGCAGAGCATGGTCGCGTTCTTCGAGGGCTCGTGCGAGGTCGGGATCGACGACGTTGAGGGCTCGGGGGACGAGTCCGGCGATCAGGTTGGTGCTGCCCACTCGGCGGCTGCGGGCTACTTGTGTGAATCGTTCGACGCGTTGGTGGAGCACGGAAGCGACGTCGTCGACCTCAGCGATTGGGCGGGCTTTGACGAGGTGGGGGAGTGCGGCGCCGATATCGACCCCGCGAGCCTCTGCTCGCCTGAACGCGGCGACGAGCGGCCCCTGTGCGTCACTCGAGCGGACGTCTTCCAGCTGTTGGACGGTGAGCCCGGACTGGGCGAGGAGGGCACTCCAGCGATCCCTTTGGGCGACTTGGGCAAGCGTTTCGTACTCGGCATGCAGGCTGGCCCAGCTCTCGACCTCGTGCTGTGCCCGGCGGAGAGTCTCGTGGGCTGACGTCTCGGCGCCGATATTGGCGACCACAGCGCCAAGCACGTCTCGGGCCGTTCGAGGATCGCCGACGCGGTCGTGGCCGGTCTGGGGGTCGGGGTCGTAGGCGGTGTCGAGGTAGAGGAAATTCGCCTCACGGCCACGCGTAACGGCAACATAAAGGGCCTCTCGGGTGGTACTCGGCGAGACGAGCGCGTGGGCAATCCCGACGGTCCGGCCTTGGGAGCGATGAGCAGTTGTCGCATACGCAAGCTCGACATGTTGGGCGACGTAGTCAGCCGGCAGAACGATGACGCCGTGCCCGCCGGCGCGTCGGACTGTCATGGTCCCGTCGTGATCGGTGGCGGTGACAACCCAGCGATCGCCGTTTTTCACCCAGCCGGTTCCGGTGGCGAGGTGGCGGTCGTTGCGGCGCGTGACGATGTGGTCGCCGACTCCGACCATCTGCCCGGCGGCGATGTTCACGCCGTGCTCGGCGACTTCTCCTGCGGCGATGCGGTCGGCTCGGGCGCGACGGTTCAGCTCGCTCACGGTCGCTGTGTCGGGGGCGATCATGAGGCTCGAGGTGCCTGCGTCGATGTCGTGCTTCCATGCGGTGTAGATGGTCTCAAGAAGGTCTTCGCGAGTGCCGCCGGCGATCCTGCCGTGGGACTCGTAGGTGTCGAGAGCGCTCTCGTTGCCCCGTCGGAGCTCGATGCTGGCGGTGCGTTCCCATTCCGAGCTGAACCGGTGGACCTCTGCAAGCTCGGCCACCGAGGTGTTCTCGTCGCGGGCGAGGAGCCCGAACGCACCGCCGGCGTCGACGGAGCCTTGTTGGGCCCAGTCGCCCGAGAGGAGGATCTTTGCCCCGACGTCGGCCGCCGCCCTGACCAGCTCGTCGAGGGCGAAGGTCCCCGCAAGGCCGGCCTCGTCGATGATGAGCAACTGGCCGGCTCGGAGCGGCCAGCGGGCGATCTCGGCGCCCGACGACTGCAGGCGTTCTCGCAGCCGCTGTGCGTTTGCAGAACGAGGGTGAGCCGCCAGGACAGCTGCGATCCGCCGGCCTTCCTCGAGCCGGTCGGAAAGCTTTCGGTGCTCGGTGAGCCATTTGGCGGTGTTGTCGGTGCCGACGCCGAGCTCGCCGGCGAGGACCTCGGCAGCGGCTGCTGACGGTGCCAAACCGATCACCGAGCCTGGCCCGTGCTCGGCTTCCCAGACGGCTCGGAGGCCGGCAAGGGCGGTGGACTTGCCGGTCCCGGCGGGCCCGACCAACACGTCGATCCATCGCTCCGAGGTGGCGATCTTCTCCACCGCGACGGCCTGGTCGACCGACAGGCGGTGGTTCCTGCCGGGCAGGTTGTCCTCGGTGACCCTTGCGACGGTGGCTGAAGCGACTGTCGGTGCACCGCTTCGTTGTGCGCTTTCGAGGAGGCGGCCCTCGGCATCGAGCAAGGTCTCGGTCGTGTAGATGCGACGGCTACGGGGCGCCAGTCGCGACGATCCGTCGGGTCGGAGATAGCGTTCCGGTGTGTGGTGCAGCGCCGTCGGGGTGAGGGTCAGCGAGGCGTCTACGGCGAGGTCGGTGATCTGTTCCGCCACCATGACGCGCTCGTCGGGGCCGGCGAAGCGGACACCGTGGAGGAGACGATGCGCCTCGTCGAGGAGGTTGTCACGCCGGTAGGTGGCGCACCGCTCGGCCACCGCGGCGACGACGGCGCGGGCGGCGTCTTCGAGCATCGGCTCCGCCAGGTCGCCTGAGGTGAGCAGGGGGAGATCGCTGCGGTCCCGGAGCGACGCCACCCACGCTCTCTCGGCGTAGCCGGCATCGATATCGCCGGCGCGTCGGCGCCAGTGTTCGGTCATCTCAGAGAGGCTGCGATGTGACTTGGCGGGTCGGGTGGCGATGGTCGCCTGCTGGCGGAGGCGCACGATCTCAACCCCTGTCGGCTGGCGGCCGTGGTCGGCGACGAAGGCCTCGATCAGGTCGTCTTTGGAGCGCTCGATCTGCTCGACGCGCTGCGAGAACTCGGCCATCAGGGTCTCGGGGACACCGGTGATCTCCCAATGGGTACGTTCCGAATGACGGCGGGCGCGGGCGTCCCATCCCACTCCCAACCGCTTCGTGAGGAGGTCTGAGAGGACTCCCTGGTGCATGGAGGAGAGAGAGGAGCGGGCCTGGAAGATCGCCCTGCTGTCGAGGGTCCTCCAGCGCCCGTCGGAGATCGAGCGAGCCCTGTTCCAGATGATGACGTGATCGTGCAGCTGAGGGTCGCCCGCCCGCGAGTCGAAATGCGTGAACGCCGCCGCGATCACCCCGTCGATGTCCTCGGTGACGATACCGTTCGTGCCCGAGCGGGAGTGGAACACCTCACGCTCTGCGTAGGAGAGTACGTAGTCGACGGCCTTGCGGTGGCAGTCGAAGATCGCCTGCCGGGTCTCATCATCGGCCAGCGCCCAGGCCACAGATACCGACTTGCTCGGGCTGAAGGTGAGATCAAAACCGGCCACCGGGGCCAGCTTCGAGCCCAGGTTCGGGCATCGGCCGAGCGGCTCGCGTGTGATGGGGTCACAGCACAGACCGAGCATGTTGAACAGATGCTCCTCAGTCACGACCGACCCTTTCTCCACCCGTCTGCCCCCGGCCAGAGCGCCGAGACCCGAGCCGAGGAACACCCCCGGAGGAGTCCCCGACGCCGCGTAGTAGGCGGCCAGGGACTCGGGGCGTTTGGGCGCGCCGTCACCGACGGCTACCGACTCCATCAGGTAGCGGAAGCCACCCCCGAGACTGATTCGTCGCATCGAGATCACCGGCCCGTTCCTCCTCCTCTACCTACTGGCGCTCTGGCGCTCCACGTTTGGACGACTACGTGGAGCGCAACGGCCGAGCGCTCGCAGGACGTCAGCTCAGCGCTCAATCCGAACGGCCTGTCGCCTCCGGGCGGCGGCTGTCCGCGGCGACCACGGGGTTGACGTCGCGACCGACTCCACCGACCTCCTGGCAGGCGTGGTCGTCTCGATGCGTTGCTCGCTCGTCGTTCATCTGCCGCTGGCTGCTGCCCTGTCATCAGGTCATCGCTCCTCTGTGGAGCGCGGCCGCGCGACCGCCCCTATAAGGGAGGCAACGGCGGATACACACAAACTGCGAGCTCCCCAAAAGTGAGCTGCTCAGCTCAGCTTTCGAAGACGACCGTCGGGTTCGGCCGATCCTTCCGGTGAGGAGACAGAGCCGTCAGACAGCCCGTCGGCAGGCCAGGTCAACGGGAACAATTACCGCCGGAGAGGTGCTGAGCGACGCTGTCCGCGTGGCCCAGCGCTGTCGCCTTTTCGTCGAAAGGCGACCCTTAATTCCTCGAATGCCCATCGTGTGATGCTGGTGAAGCCTCGGGAATGGCGTAATCGGCGGGAAGAACAGTGCTCGGTGGCATGGGTCGGCGTGGGTAGGTTCGGCGACGGCGGCGTCGATGGTGGTGCGAGTACTGAGGTTTCGGGAGTTGCATACGGCGGATCGGGCTGTGCTGGGGGGCCTAGTGCCCTCGCGCGTAAGTCATTGTGACTTACGCGGCCCGTAGCGGGCGGCCGTCGTAGGTCCAACGGAACGGCGCCGCTTTGCGGTTGTAGTCCTTGATGAAAGCAATGATCCGCTCGGCGAGGTGATCGACCGAATCGAACTCCCGACGGAGCAGCCTGCGCTCCAAGATGGAGAAGAAGAGCTCGACCTGGTTGAGCCAGCTCGCGTGGGTGGGCGTGTAGTGCAGGTGGACGTGGGGGTTCTCTGCGAGGAAGTCCGCCACCTTGTCGGTCTTGTGGGCCGAGAGGTTGTCGGCGATGCAGTGCAGGTCGAGTCCTTCTGGAGTCTGCTCGACAAGATCGGAGAGGAACTCGACGAAGTTCTCCGAGCGGGTCGAGTCCGTCACCCAGCCGGCGACGGTGCCCTCGTGCACATCGAGTCCGGCGAAGAGCACGGCGGTGCCGTTGCGGCGGTACTCGAACTCACGGCGCGCCGCCATGCCCGGCACGGCCGGACGGGTGGGGTTGAGACGCGACTTGGCCTGCATGCCCGACTTCTCGTCGACCGACCAGACGACAGCATTTTCGGGTGGGCTCGCTTGGCCATCCTCGCCTCGACCGTACCGGCACGGGTCCAGGACTCGAGAATCTCCCGGTCGCCCTCTCTCAGCTCAAGTGGGGGAAGTCGCATCCCGACATCAAATCACATCCATGTGATTTACGCGGTGATCCACTAGTGGGCGACGCTGTCGCGGTCACGGATGCGACCGAACGATGTGACGGTGCCCATCACATCGGTGTCGTTTGCCAGCGACATAGGACCAGATGACCGCCGGTTTGCCAGCGGCATGGGACCACCCCGTTGCCAGTCATGGCACCACCCTGACGATCCACCATCTCCGGCCAAGACGGATTCGGCTGGGCCTCTGAAGTGTTCGCAGAGGAGGTCCCGTGGCGTTCAGGGAGGTATCGGTGGTCCAGATCAAAGAGGCACTGCGGCGCTGGCTAAAGGTGAGGGCGAGCGCTCCATCGCCAAGGGAGTCGGCGTGGATCGCAAGACGGCGAGGCGGTATGTGGCCGCCGCCATCGAGGCAGGGCTCGACCGCCAAGGCGGTGAGGCTCAGCTCAACGACGAAGTGATCGGCCGGGTCGTCGAGCTCGTGCGCCCGCACCGCCCCGACGGCCACGGGGAGAGCTGGCGGGTGCTGTTCGCCGAGGAAGCCCAGATCAAGGATTGGGTGAAGGAGGGCCTCACCGTCGTCAAGATCGGCATCCTGCTGTCACGCCGTGGCGTTCAGGTCCCGCATCGCACCCTGGCGCGATTCGCCGGCGAGCCCTGCGGGGCGCGCAGGCGAAAGACGACGGTGCGAGTGGATGACCCGCCGCCGGGAGTCGAGGAGCAGGTCGACTTCGGGCGCCTCGGTCTCGTGAGCGACGGCGAGCGCCGCCGCGTCTGCACGGTCTCGTGTTCACGGCCGTCTTCAGCCGCCACCAGTTCGTCTGGCCGACCTTCAGCCAGTCGACGGCCGATGTCATCGAAGGCTTCGAGGCGGCCTGGTGGTTCTTCGGCGGCGTCTTCCCCGTCGTCATCCCCGACAACATGGGATCGATCGTCGTAAAGGCCGAGGACACCGCCCCGCGCTTCAACGACGTCTTTGTCGAGTACGCCCAGTCGAGGGGCTTCGTCGTCGATGCCGCCCGCGTGGCCACCCCGACCGACAAGCCCGCGTCGAGCGGATGGTTCCCTACGTGCGCTCCAACTTCCTTTCCGGCGAGGACTTCGCCGACCTCACCGACTGCCGGGAGCGCGCTCAGGCCTGGTGTGCGGAGACGGCCGGCATGCGCATCCACGGCACGAGCTAGTGCCGCCCGGGCGAGGCCTTCAGGACCGAGGAGCTGCCGAGGTTGCTGGCGGCCCCGTCATGGCTTCGACACACCGAAGTGGTACGAGCCGAAGGTGCACCGGGACTTCCACGCCGAGGTCGGCAAGGCCTTCTACTCCGCCCCCCACCAGCTGATCGGCCGCTACCTGAAGGCCAGGCGAGACTCGAACACCGTGAAGCTTACTTCCGCGGCAGGCTCGTCAAAGTGTACCCGAGACAGCCACCCGGTAAGCGCTGGACGGACCTGGTCGACATGCCGAGCGGAAAGGGTGGCTGGGTCTCATTACTTGAGCCCAGGGTCCTAGCTTAGCTAGGCCCGACCTTCAAGACACTTCTCCGCCACTCGGGCGCAACTCCGCCCGGGTTCGTCGATGTATACACGTCACCGTCCGTGGAAGTCACAACGCAGAGGCGGAGCGAGGGACACGCAATCCCGTCGAGCATCTGCTGAGGACTCGCGAGCTCCGCTTCTCGCCACGGCGAAGTCACCTGTGCGGGATGCACCGAAGTGAACACTGCTCCACCCGCTTGATCGAGTGCGACGCACAGAGAGCTGGACGCACAGGTGAGCGTGTATAGCGCGTGCCCGCGATTAGTAATCAGCGGGCTGCCGACCGCCCACATGGACGGCCCGCCCGCCGGATGGGTGGAAGCAACAACATCATTGCTGCCATCCGTAGCAACGCACAAGAGGACCGATGGACAGTCGACGTCGTACAGAGGAGCATAAGTGGTGTCCACGTCGAATCTCTTCCATGTGACCCGATCGGATCGTGGACTGCTCGAGATTAGGACGTGTCCGAAGTTATCCACCGCGGCACAGAAGTCCCTTCCCGGACACGATATGCCGTTAAGAACAAAATTTCGGTCCACCAACTGGCTCACGTGCCAAGCAGATGCGCCGCGGCTAGGATCCACCGATACGAGCACGCGCCCGTCGTTATCGACAGCGGCGCAAAAGCTGCTTGAAGCGCACGATATTCTGTCGACGCCTCCGCTATCGCCATCGATCGGCGAGAAAAACCATGCAGCCCCGCCTCCGGTCGGGTCTCCTGACGTCACGATGCCGGCTCCACCCCCACCAACGGCTATGCACAAGTTTGCCGAAGGGCACACGATCGGTCCCACAAATCCACCCACGCCTGCAGCGGACCCTACGTTCGCCACCTTCCAAGTGCGCGCACCGCCAGCTGGGTCCGCCGAAGTGAGAACAACACCAGCTCTAAGTAAAACAACTCTACCCTCCTGATTCACGACATCCTGCTCGCCAACCGCGACGCAGAACTTCCCAGACGCGCACGCCACGCCGAGCAGCTCCCACGAGTCGTGCTCGCCAGCGGTCGTACCATTGGGTATCGACCCTGAAGAAGAGGGATGCCCCAACGGCGTTGACGAGCTCGTCAGCCGACCTGCGTGTGAGGCCGTGCAACCGACCAGGACCATGAGGCTCACGACAGCGGCAGTACGGACGGCCCGTGCCAGACATCGATGTAGCCGTCTCGTGGGCGCCCGCGAACTAGGTGGAATCACCGGAACCAGTCGGCCAGTTGCACTCACGAAGTCGCGTGCGGCGACCCCGCTCGATCGGCGGGACTGGGCGACATCGTGAACGTATTCGTGAATGGGTCGAGCGTCCCCGTCCCCCCAGGATAGATGAAAGTTATCGACAGACTCGCTTGAGTCACCGAACCAGCGACGCTTGACAGTGTGAGCGCTCCGATAGTTTCAGGGGTAAGGTAGATGCCGCCAGAATATCCATCAATCTCGGCCGCTTGTTGGGGTACTCCCGTTGCTGGGTCGTAACCTAGTGGATTAAGCACCAGAATCTGTATGCCTCCCTGAGATACATCACTCGTAAGGTAAAGGCTCTTCACTTCAACGTACATGTTGCTCTCGAGATCATTCCACTGCGCTGTCACAACGGCTCCCGTTTCGCCCGTCTGATCCCCGGGCGAATACACCATACCGTCATCTGGCGCAGGGAATATCGTCGCAGGAAGTGTCGAAGGTGTCGCGAGATCATCGCGCCGCGCCGCCCGCTGGGCGGAGCTGACACTCCCCTGAGCGGAGCTGACGCTTCGAGCGAGGGCTTCTGCCTTACGGCAGCTTAATGACCCCGAATAGCCGACGCGGCTGTGGACGATGGCTCGCGCTTTGGAACAGTTGGTTACGTTCGCACCGCGCGCAAGGGATAGCGACGGACCGATGTGTGGAGTCAACAAGAATGCTAGTCCACCGACGCACACCAACACAGCCGGCATAAACGCAAACTTCCGAAATCGAGTCATGTCGTGTCTCCACTACTAGGTACAGAAGATCGAAAAATCGGTGGCATCAAAGATCGATGACTGCGTAAAATCCGGGGGACTGGCGTCGTTGACAGCGTTCAGCATGTCGGTCCAAGCCTCGCCAGGTGTGGTGGGACAGTTGGAATTCCCAGACGTCCAGTTTGCGACAGTCATCCAGACTATATAATTGTCGGAGAACCTGTTAGCGTATGCCCATTGGTCCACACTGACCCAATCAGCAGCCAACGCAAGAGGATTGATGCCTTCGGCCACGTTTTGATAGATCTCTGGAGCAGGTACGTTGAGCGTGCTTGTCCCCCAGGATATCTCCCAGACGTCCTCAAGGGTCCAGCCCGTGTCCAGGAAGGCGGAGCCAAAATCGTAATTCAATTCGCCAGAGGTGTTGCTGTTGTATCCGTTGCTCCATGCTTCGGTGTTGTCGCCGAAGTCAGTGTCCCAGTCAGTCCCCGCCTCCGCATCAATCCCAGAGCCCGCGGTGACTCGTCCACTGAGAGTCTGACCACCATACGAGTTATCGTCGAGCCAGTTCTGAAGTCGGTTTGTCCACGTGGCCCAATACCAACCTGCAACGTACGGTCCAGTATTGCTTCCGTCCGGATAGTTCATGGTTGCCGGCAGGCAATATTGTGTGCAGCCTGGCGGGCGGCCGAGGTCGTAAGCGTCGCTAGTTCCTATCGCGAGAGTGAGCGTCGCGGTTGAACTGGATTCGAACCATCCAAGTGCCCACTGCTCTGCCGCGGTTATAATGCTTTGGTTCGACCAGAACCCGACGTCGCCATAACCTTTCGTGCCCAGCTGCGAGGTGGACGAATCAAAAGCAGGATGTTGGAAAGCGAGAATATGAACTCCACTAACATTTATGGTGCCGTAGCTGTAGCCGTCGTTAAAGTTGTCGGTGGTGTTCAGAGTAGTCGGGTATTCGGAATTCGTGTAAGCAGGGGGACTCGCGGCGCGGGCGATTGTGGCGGGAGAGACGACCACGAAACAACAACACATAACGAGGAGCGCACAGAGCAGTGCGATAGATCGCCGAACGGGCATATCAGTCGGACCTCAATCTCGCAATAACGAGTTGATGTGGAGGGAAGCGTGTGCCAGCTCCCCCAGCGATGGCGTCCCGTGGTGAAAACCTGCCGGTTCGGCAGTCCGCGGGCCGGAACAACCGTAACCTCCATCCCGAGAGCTGCCAACAAGGTGACAAACTGCGACCTCCGCGAAACCCAGGTGTTCTACCAAATGTGTCTGGGAATCGCGCGCTCTCTGCCCACTTCTACCAGGAAGCTTAGCCATTGTCAATGAGCTGTCGGAACGACCAGGCGGTCGCCTCGAGTGCGGGCGATACGTGGCGGCATGTTGGGACGGCGATGCTGCTGACGCCGGGTTTAGCGCTCGCTGAGCATTGTGCGACACCAGGAGCGAGCCCGCGACGGCTCCGTGCACTGAGATCCAGGATGGCCGGCCACGGCGCTGACGACGGTACGAATCCGTGCTTGGTGAGCGAAGCCCTGGCATTGCCTGGAATCTTGTGACGGTTGGGGTCTCGGCTGTGGCTGCAACCATGAAAGTATCTTGTTGAAGCGGTGCGAGTGTCCCCTGCTGCGAAGTCAGACAACGCCCGACTGCCGTTGTCCTCACTCGCGCTTCTTCAGCTCCTTGTTGAGTCGTTCGAGGGGGTTCGTCGACCATATCTGGCGCCAGTGAGCCCGCGGGAAGGGTGAGAAGGCGAGGAGCTCCTCCTTGGCCTCGTCCATGAGCTCGGCCGCCTTGGCGAAGCGCTCCCGGAAGGTGTCGGCCACCTTGTCGTACTGCTCGGCGATCTCCTCTCTGGTCGTGTAGGCGAAGATCGTCCGAAAGGCGGCTGCCACCATCTCCTGCTGGGCCTTCGGGATACGGGCGAGGAGGTTCCTCGCGAAGTGCACCCGGCAGCGCTGGTGGGCGACCCCCTGCATGGTGCGCCTGAGCGCCGCCAAGAGCCCGGCGTGCTGGTCGGAGATGACGAGGCGCACGCCGTGCAGCCCGCGGCGGCGCAGGCTCTGTAGGAACGAGCGCCAGAAGGCCTCGTCCTCGGAGTCCCCGACCGAGAAGCCGAGCACCTCCCGGTGGCCGTCGGCTCGCACCCCCGTGGCGATGACGACAGCCTTGGAAACGACGTGGTGGTCGTCTCTCACGTGCAGGTAGGTGGCATCGAGGTAGAGGTACGGGAAGGCGTCGTGGTCGAGGCGGCGGTCCTTGAAGGCGCTCACGTGCTCGTCGAGGCCTGCGCAGATGCGCGAGACCTCCGAGCGGGAGATGCCCGAGGAGATGCCGAGGGCCTCCACGAGCTCGTCGACGGAGCGGGTGGAGACCCCGTGCACGTAGGCCTCCGACGGCATAGAGCGCCTGGTCGATGCGCCGGCGAGGCTCGAGGATGGAGGGGAAGAAGCTTCCCTTTCGCAGCTTGGGGATGCCGAGGCCGACGTCGCCGGCCTTGGTGGACACGAGCCGGGAGCGATGGCCGTTGCGCTCGTTGGTTCGTCGTCTCGGAGCGCTCGTAGAGCCCGGCGCCGATCGTCTCGGCCGCCTCGGCCTCGATGAGCTCCTGGAAGACGATGCGCACGGCCTCCCGGACGAGGTCCATGCCGTCGACGCTTCGGAGCGCGTCGGCGAGGTCGGAGAGGGCAGACTTGTCGAGGGCCATCGGGTGATCTCCTTGGTGGGTTCGGCTAGGAACACACCGAGGATCACTCCGATGGGCCCACCTACTGGTGGATGGTCTCGGTCACCTCAAAGCCCACCACTTCGCGGGACTCTGTCCAGATGTGAAGGCGTTTTAGTTGCACGCCGGTGCCTCCCAAACCGCAGTACCCATTAATGTTGCGCGAGGTACTGCTGGTGGTAGCGCCCGATGAGGTAGATCACGCCTGTCGGGTCGGTGTAACCGCCGGCGAAGCCGAACGGAGTGTAGGCGCTAAGCCCTCCGGAAGCTCTCAGGGTTGCCATAGGCGTCGTAGGACGTGGACGCTGTGAGTTGGGTCCCGGAGGCGCTCAGGGCTCCCCGAAGCGAGCCGCGGGCGTCGGCTACCAGGTAGCTGACGGCACCGGAGGAGAGGTTGACCTGCCCATAGGTGGGCCCGAGGGTCCATGTTGAACTCTCATCAGGATCGATGGCGGCATGACCGAGTCGCCCGCCAACATTCCACCAACCGACTCTTCGCCGCAGGGACCGGCAACAGTCGCAGCAGGGTGTCCCGGCGCACCGGGAGCCCAGCGCAGCGCCCCTCAGCGGTGACCCAGCCACCCTCTCAAGGTGGCTCAGGATAGCCGTCAGCACTCCACGAGCCACGAGCCATCGGCCAGACTCACGGATCGGAAGTAGCGGCGAGCGCTTAGCCCTGTTACCGGGCGCCGAGTTGGTAGCTTCTGCTGGTGCAGATAGCGCCGGCGAGTGGGCGGTGTCTTGTGTGTCGAGACGTTGTCGACGACGAGGTGGACCGACGGCCGACGAGCGCCCAAGCGCTGGCTCTTCGTTACCATGACTTCCCATCGTCGTGCTTTGTTCGGCCGAAAGCTGCCGTCTGCGCGTGCGTGGGGAGCGCTGCGCTGTGCAGGGCCGCCCTTGTCCTTCCTGCGCCCCTACAAAAACCCTACAACGATCCGCGAATCCGCCGCAGGTAGCGAGCATGCGTTCAGAAGAAGTGCAGTTCAAGTGGGGTGAAGTCGATTCGAGTGGTGCCCGTGGACGGCCTTCGGCTGACTGGGGGTCAAGAGGTCCCGGGTTCAAATCCCGGCAGCCCGACCAGTCAGAAGGGGTATCCGCCGAGATGTGCTTCCCTCGGTGGATAGTTAAGGGATAGTTAATCCCGCGGTGGGCGTGGCGTCAACCATGGCGAGGCGACAACTTGTCCAGGTCCGCACGCAGGTCTTCGTACCCGAGGTGGGTGTAGTACTGGTCGCCCACTGCCAGGCTGCTGTGGCGCATGACCCTCCGCCGATGAGATGGGTCCACTCTCGCCTTCGTCATGTCGGTCTGAAGGGTGTGACGGAACGCCACCGGCGTGAGGCCCGAGATCTCCGCCTTGGCACCGAGGCGGGCGATGGAGTGTCGGAGGTTGTCCGGGTGGAGGAACCCCCCTCGGGTGCTCGGGAACATCCAGCCTTCCGGGTTGCTCGTGCCGGTTGCTAGAAGCTGTGTGCGCTGCCACGCCTCGTGTTCGGTGAGCGCGGAGGTCAACTGGTGCGACAACGGCAGCGTTGCATAGGACGACTTCGACTTGAGACCGCCCACGACGGGCTTGCCGCCCTCTTTCGTGACGGAGCGCTCGATTCGCAGGGTCTTGGCCTCTCGGTCCCAGTCGCCCCATTGCAGCCCGAGCAGCTCCCCCGGACGAAGGCCGAGGTCTAGCCCGATGCGGATCAGGGTGCAGAAGCGCCGCCTGTCTTCCTGAGTGGCCACTTCAAGGAGAGCGGCGATCTGTTCGGCGCTGAGAGCCTCCCGCTCGGTCTCGCCCACATGGACGGCATCGGTTGCTGCCACCGGGTTCCACATGACCTCACGGTGCTTGACCGCTTCCGTGAACGCCTGATTGAGCACGCCGCGCAGCGCCTTCACGGAGCGGTCCGACAAAGGCTTCCGAGTCCCGGAGCTGTCCGGGTCGAGCTTGCCCTTCGCCTTCCCGGTGAGGAACTTCTCAACCTGGGCCACGGTGAGCCGGTCCGCCACGATGTCGCCAAGATGGGATCGCACATGCTCAGCCGCCCACCGGTACTGCTCCAAGGTCTTGGGGGACTTGCCACCCTTCACCCTGTTCTCGTAACGGCTGAGAAACTGGTCGAGCACATCTCCGACCGTGAGCGTCTCAGCGGCAGGGTTACCGCCCCACTCCTTTAGCCAGGCGTTGAGCCGGTCCTCAGCGCCACTCCAGGTTGGGGCCGTGAAGGATCTCCGTACCGCCTTGCCCGTCGCCGGATCAGGGAAGTACGGGGTGCGAGCCTGAAACTTTCCGTTCGGCCAGCGGCGTGACCGTGCCTCGGCCGTTGGTGCGTCTTCCAGGCTTCCTCGGTGTGACCATCACGGCCTCCTTCGTCGGAGTGCGAGGGTAGTGACAGCTCACCTCTTGACCGGCAGTCGCTTTGACCAGACCCGCGACTCGTAGCCTCCCTCCCGCCACCTCGTACCCTTGACCATGGCGCCGTCCGCCACTTTTTCGGCCCTGGCGCCTGCGAACGGTTGTGCCCATGAGCGACGTGGGTGTGCCGGAGTTGTGGAGCAGTTGGTTTCGCCCTCATTCGAGTTGGGAACAGTTGGGTTACCCGGTGGGCTGCGGATTCCGAGGTCCGCCGCCGAGCCGGGTCAGCCCGGCGCTATCCCGACGTAGTGGCAATCGACGTTCGCCACCGTGCTCATCTTGTCCTTCGCGACGACAACACCACGACTGCTGCAGGCCGAGGCGTCAGTTCCCGACGACGGGACCCCCTCCAGGCGGTAAGTTCCAGGCGGCACCTGCACCGAGAACTCACCGGTGTTCCCTACTCCCACGCTCGCCACCAACCTGGACCCTTGGACGACCTTGACGACCCCGGCAGTAGGTATCGGGTGGAACATCATCGGTTGGCTCCCCAATGGCCACGCCAGCAGCCCACGGACGACGGCGGTGTTCGAGGGCGGCGATGAGCACGCCGCAAGCATCCCGGCCGCCATCAGGCACACGACGGCTACCCCTCGACGCACGATGGTCACAGACTTCCCGACCCCACCCGTCTTGCACCTCATGGGACCTGTGCAACGAGGTTTACGCCCCGCACGACCTCACCGGCTGCCACCGTGACCGTCCTGTGGCCGACTCCGACCGAGTGACGCCAGGCGACAACGTACTTGCCAGGCCGGACCGCGATGGACCACTCGCCGCGGGCCTTGATGGGTGTGCTGTACGTCTTGCCGTGAGCATTCAAGGTCACTACACCCGATAAGGCGATGCAACGACCGGGGGCGAATCCGCCGCATCGCTCGACCTCTCCGCTGACGATACCGAGTGACGGCGAGACGGAAGTCGTCGTGGTCGTGCTCGATGTGCTGGTGCTGGTGGCGCTGGTCGATGTCGTCGTGGTTGATAGCGCCGCGCCCGAACTGCACCCCGCCAGCAACCCCATGGTCATCAGGACGACGACGGCGACGGCTCGATGCACGGTGGTCATCACTCACGCCGCTCGGAGCGAGTCCAGGACGGTCCTCGCGACCAACCCGTTACCGGCCAGCCCGATGGAGACGACGACCGGTGTGGCACGCCCAGGCACCGCCACCTTCAGAATGAGTATCGAGTAGGCGGGGCTGGTCGCTGGGCAGGCGGTGAGGCCGTGAAGGTGGAGGCAACGTTTGGAGAATGTCATCACCACCGGGAGGTGGGCGGCGCCCTGCTCATCAACCTCCACGCCGTTCTTCGGCTGCTGGGGTCGCATCGCTGGCGGGAGGCAGCCTCCAGGCGGAAACTCGTACTGATCCGCGCTGAGGGTGACCTCCGTTTTCACGAGAACGACGCCGGAGGGTCCACATTCGTACGCGAGATCCTGTCCCGCCTCTGTTGTCGGTGTCACCGGCCACGACGCGGGCGCGTCGAAGGTCAGCCCTTGAAAGGTCACGTCGTGCCAGCCGCTCGGAACCAAAGGGGCGGGACCCGATGCCAGGGTGACGCTGCGGGGCGAGCGCGTCAGCGCGTCAATAACCCGACGCGCCATCGGACCCTGGGCGGTGAGGTCAACACCCAGAGTCGGCGCGTAGTGCGTCACGAAGCTGAGACCGTTCGGGCCAAGATAAACCGGCACGCCGTTGTGGATGCTGGGCTTTTCACCTGCGTAGACAGCGGGCACTTGGCGAGTAGGGACGAGCCACACGAATGTGGCGTGAGGATGGCCTGGGCAGAACATCGTGGTGGGGGTCGGTGCGACGAACAGCGCGCCGGGAGTCGAGAACAACTCACATGGGTTCTGTCCTGGGTAATACACAGAGAAGGACGCGGGCACCGAGACCTGTGCATCGCCGTAGGCGACCGGCACCCACCCAGCCGGTGTGGCCGACAGGTCCACTGCGATGGTCGGAGGCGGGTGGCTCGGGACCGTGGTGCTCGTTACCGGACTCGTGGTCGAGACGGCTGCTCCGCTCGTGCAAGCGGCACCCAGCAGCGCCACCACGATGAGGGTGACCAGACGACGGGACCGCACAGCTCCCATGTTCCCACGAAGCCAGTTCAGGGCGTCTTCGCGTACGCCGAGCCAGAGGCGGCATTCGACCACGTCAGCCGCGTCGTACCCTGGTCCTCGTGAAGGGCTTCGCCATCCTGACTGTCGCTGTGCTGGTGGTCATCGGTGTCGGGGTGGGTGTGGTCGGCGGACTTCCTTCGGCGGCTCAGAAGTACTCGCTGAACGGCATCTGGTTCTCGGTCGCCTTCCCAGCACGCCTCACCCCTGAACCGACGCTGCTCTCTCCGTGCTCCGAGGGTGATGGCGGGATGGCGGAGGGCGCTCACCTCGCGCTGGTAGTCGAGGCGCTCGGTCCAACGGGCAAGACTTCGCCGACACCCACCGATGGCATCCCATCCGCGGCCGTCAGCGCCCACTGCGTCACCGTGGTCGGCGTGGGTCCCTTGACGCCCTGTTCATCGACTCTCGGTGATAACCCGTTCCTCGGCGTACCGCTCCACCTCACCCCCGGTGAGTACTGCACGTCATTCACTGTTCGACAAGTCGGAAGCGTCACTTTGCTGGTGTCCGCCACGAGCACGAAGGGACTAGGAGCCGCCGAGGCGGTCGTGAGGTCGTTCAAGGTGCTGGGGAGTCGGTCACCGTGAAAGGCTTCGGCATGGTCACAGCCGCTGTGCTCGTGGCCATCGGCATCGGCATCGGTCGTCGGAGGTCTGCCTGCCTTCCAGGTTCGGACCTTCAGCGCATTGAAAGGCGGACGACATGCGCCGTCTCGCAGTGATGACTCTGGCCATGTTGGCCTTGGCTATGGGGGCCTGCACCTCGACCACGTCAACTGCATCGCGCCCTGGTACCAGCTCAACTTCGACAACCTCGATTGCGCCTCCGCCTACCACTCCTGCTCAAGCACTCCGAGTGCAGGTGTTCCTCAGCCCGAGAGCAAAACCGCCCCAACTTGCAGCTTTGCGTGCAATCGTCGAACAAAACCCCGAAATCGAATCCTGCTTCTACTTGGACCATCGGCAGAGCTACGAGAACGCCGTCAAGATATTCAAGGCCAAGGGTCAATTGGCGGCGATAGCGTCCTTAACCGTGGCTACATCACCCCCCGTGGTCGTCTGCAAGCCGAAGCAATCAGCGAACGCTGCTGCGCTGAAAGAGCGTTTCGAGAAGATCCCAGGCGTTTTCGTAGTCGAGGTCGGCGCTTGGCCGTCCTAGCGGGTTGCTTTCTGCGGTCGCAGGAGGCGGCATGATGGTTTGATGGCCCAGAAGGCGCTGACACATGGCGAGATGGCCGACCTCGCCCGGTCCCTCCAAGCTCTTCTGTACGCCATCCAGCGGGACGAGATGACGGCCTCGACGGCGACCGTGTACCGCCTGGAGGGGGCGGTGACGGCGCTGGACACCGTTCTGGGGAACGACTCGACAACCGAGGGGTCTGAGTGAAGGGGTTCGCCTACGTGACCACCGTCGTGCTCATCGGGCAAGATCGCCAAGGCGATGGCCGAGTTGCGACATGATGAACAAGTGCCTCATGGATGGACGCCCCGCGGATGGATGCGCTGGTCGAGAACCGGCATTCTACCTGCCGGATCAGAGCCGGAGCGCCGGTTTATCGGTGGGATGCGACTTGGCAGATTTGCTTGGACTCGGCTGGATGCCTTTAATGCGACGTGGCCGTTGGTCGCTCTGGAGGTTCACTCGGCGGGCGTGCGGCTTGTGCCCACCATCGGTCTCATCCCTCGTCCTCCAACCTGGGAGGCGCGCTACGACGAGTTGAGCGAGGTGCGGGCTGTCGGAAAGCTCCCTATCGTCACGACCGGCGTCCGCTTGCGGGTCGGAGACGGAGAAGACGAGTGGGTCGTTTTCTGGCACTTCCGACGTCGAAAGCCGATGCAGGCGTTGGAGAACCGAGGGATAAGGGTGCGGTGGGACGCCGACCGACTGAACTACTTCAATCCTGGGCGACGAGCCTCCGACCAGTGAGTCTATGTTCTGCTGGCACTTCGGCACCGTCGTGAGGCTGTGTAGCTGGGGAAGCGACGCTACCGGTCGGTCTGCGCCCTCTTGAAACTGTTCGGGTGGATATAGCAACCGACCTTCAGGAGGTCGGCCTGGCGGCGTGCTGGGTCCTGCTCGGCGACGAACGCCTTGCGGTCCGCGCCGCGCCAGCGTCGGAACCGTTCCCGAGGTTCGTAGCGAACGAGCGGGGCGGTGCCGTGCCAGCTCGAACGTGCACGCCTACGCTTCACGACCTCAAAGCTACGCCCGTGGATTTCGCCAAATTCGAGCACGCCCGCGACGAAGGAGAGTTCTCACGGCCTATTCGTTATGACTCTGGCGGCGTTCCACCTCATGTTGGTCGCACCCGTCAAGGTCCGCCAGGAAGGGGCGTGAAACCGGTGGGGCAGCCAGCACCATCACCACCCGGCGCAACCTCCCACCAGGGACCGTCCAGATGAAGAACGCATTGACCATCGGCTGGCAACGGACCTCGGTAGTAGATATAGCCGTAATCGTTCACCGCATCGAACTCGACGTACCCTGCGCTGGCGCACACCCACGAGACGCGCCCGAGGCTCGGTACCTCCGGGAAGTGCGCGCCGGAGATGCACTGTGAAGCTGAAGAGGCTGCTGCTAGCGCGAGGGGAAGCAACCGGTTGAGCTTGCTTTCATCGTGGACTCGAAACTGGAGGCCGAGTCCGTTCGGCACCAACGACAGACACCCCGTTAGGGCGAGGATGGCCAGCGGGAGCGCCAACCAACGCCACGGTCTGGCAGGCTTCTCGTCGGTGCGTCCGTTGTAGGAGAAAACGCCGATGACGCAGATGACGAGGAACATCAGCTCGACATAGAAAGGCGAGACTTCGTCGCCGGGGGACGCCCACAAGAAACCCCCGCAAGCCAGCACCACTCCCGCGAGGGCGAGCAATACCGCCACGCTCCCCAGCTCGGCTACTCCCCGTTTGCTGAACATCCTGAACAGCCCGTAGCCGAGCAGGCCGAGTCCCAGCCCCGTCGAGGCGACGATGAGGGCGGGAGCGGTAACCGGCTGGGCGAGGTGGAGCAGCAACCACCCGACGAGGACCTGCACGGCGACCGTCGCGAGAAGCCAGATGCACGCTGCCACGCGGTAGTACCAAACCCGACTGGTCCTGACCGGCGTGCTCGTCACCGTGTTCGTAGCCTACGACCGGGCTGGAGCGGTCGCTAGGTCGGTCGAAGTCGCGGCGTCGAAGGTTCTCGAATCCGGCTCCCTACCTGGGGCGTGCTCGGTCGGGACGCCGTAGAAGGTCGGTACCTCCCCCTGGGTCGAACATGTGCGAAATCAGGACGGGAGCGGCAGCGCGTCCGGGTACCCCTACCCCCCGGTTGGGTCCCATCTCCCTTTCCCGACAGGGGACACCCCGGTGAGGACTCTCCGTAGCCACCCGGATTTCCCCAACCTGCAAGGCGCAGGTGACCGAGGGCGTCATAGAGGTCGTGCCTTCTCGTACAACCCATACGAGGAACGCACGGTCGGCCCCCAAGCCGCTCAAGCTCGTATGGGTCTTGCGGCCCTACTCGTCGAGACCGCTGCCCCTTACCATCATCGGTGGGTGTGCCCACTCCACCCTGCCAGGGTCTCGGAGCTGGCGATATGGAGAGGGCGGGATATGGTCATGAGGCCACGTTCAGTGCGAAGCCCCAAGGCTCGAAGGGCTGGAACCGCGGTGGTTACGGCTCTGCTGCTCGCGACGGCGGCCTGCGCTTCGACGGCAACGACAAAGCCCGTGTCCACGTCGCACCCTGAAACCGTGGCTATCGCGACATCCAGCTCGCCGTTTGTGCCCGAGATGATGGCGAGGGCGTCGGGGAAAGTTGTTTACGTGCTGGGGACCGTGGCCTGCCCGACCGGGGTCTGCTCTCGCCTGCTCCGCAGCAGCGACGACGGGTCGTCCTTCGAGCCGGTCAGCCTTCCGGTGCCGGGGTTCGTCGTGGGTGCAGTTCAAGAACTGCGGTTTGCCAACCCGACCGATGGATACCTGCTCTACGGGCAGCCGGTCAACGACGTGCTCTACGTGACCGACGATTCTGCCCATAGCTGGCGAGCCGTCAACTTCGGCTCGAAGCTGTCGGTTCTCTCCATCGCCACGACGCCGCAGTTGGCTTATGCGACAGTCTCGAAGCCTTCGGCGGGCAGGTGGGGGTCCTACCGGCTTGCGAGGTCGGTGGCCGGTTCCTCGAACTGGACGGTCGTCTCGGTCGCCCGAGCGGAGAGATACAGCGAGACGCTTGTGGGCGCCGCTGTCGGGGAGCGGGTGTGGCTTGTTGCGGGCAACGGAACGGGTGACGTGACGCTCTCGCTCTCGGTGAACGAGGGAACGTCCTTTACCGACATCTGGAATGGGGCCGGTCTCATCAGTTGCGGACCGTTCGCGACCTCCGACACCGTGGTCTGGCTCGACTGTTCAGGCGGGACGATGGCGGACTGGTTTCGCTCGACTGACGGCGGACGCCACTTTCGCTTCATATCCGCCCTTCGGCCGTATCACACCGCGCCATTCGACCCGGTCGGCAATACGGTTGTCTTCACCTGCCTCCCTGCGGGTTCGGGTGCCGATGTATACCGAAGCACCAATGGCGGGGAGACCTTCGAGGTGAGAGGGAAGGTGCCGGTAAAGGACGTACAAGGCGCGGATGTGTCGTTCGCCAACAGGCAGCAGGGACTCGTCCTCGTCTCGCCCCTCGTTGCTCCCCCGAACGAACTGTTCCGAACCAACGACGGCGGAGTCACCTGGATAAGGGTTCGGGTGTGAACATACGCAGGCTCGGGGCGACGGCTGTGCCGGCTCGCGGCTGCCTCGCTCTGCGATGAAGTAGCTCGGGAAATGCGGCTTGGCCACGGAGCCACGGACCTGCTCGAACGAGGTCGTGTTCACGAGCGCCAAATTGTCCGTTCTGGACGGTCCCCGCACGCGCGCCAGGGGGGACCCTGCTGGTGCCGAACGAGACCGCTCCGCGTTCGTTCAAGGCCGGGTGCGAAGACCATGGACATCCGTATCGCCGAACCCTCGACCGCCAAGCGACACGGTGCCACGATTGGCACCAGGGAAGTTCAGTGGCGTCTGGGCCGCCCGCCTGGTCCGTCCGGGTGCGCAGGGACGAGCAGCGGGGTCACCCCAGGTAGCCTGGTGCAGTGAGCGAGACGCGACCGATGCCGAGCTTGCACGACCTACGCGAGGGCTTGCTGCACGCGCCGCCGCCCACCTCTGACGACGTGACGGTGCTGGTCGACGGCCGGCGCCTCGACACGAAGGAGAAGGTGCTGGCCTGGCTTGCGGAGGTCGAGGAGGACCGGGCAGCCGGGCGCAGCGCGCTCGACGAGCTTGCCTGAGGACCCCGAGGCGGACCTGGTCCGGCTCGCGGAGGTGCTTGACCGTCACGGGGTCGAGTACCTGGTCGTGGGTGGCGTCGCAGCTCGAGCTCACGGCGCGAGCCGTCCCACGCAAGACCTCGACTGTCTCGTCCGTCGGGCGAGGGAGAACCTGGAGCGCCTCGCCGAAGCGCTGTTGGAGTTGCACGCCCACCTGCGGGTGAGCGGGTTGTCCGAGGAGGAGATGGCCGCGCTTCCCGTGCGGGTCGACGCGGAGACCCTGGCCAGAGCCGAGCTGTCGACGTGGCGGACCGACGCCGGGGACCTCGACCTCCTGGCTGACATCCCCGACCGGCAAGGGACCCGCCAGAAGTACGAGGACCTCCTTGCCCGCTCCAGCCGGATCGACGCGGACGGGGTCTCGATCCGGGTGGCGAGCCTGGATGACGTCATCGCCTCCAAGGAGTGGGCGGGCCGGGCGAAGGACCGAGAAGCACTCCCCGAGCTCAAGGAGCTCGCACGTCGAGACCGCGAAAACCCGTGAGCGCGGTCTCGACTTGTCCGAGCCGCCGGTCATGGCTTAAGTCCCAGCGATCGTCCCAGCGTGACTACGTCACCGCCGCCGGTCCAATCATGGGCCGGCGACCCTTTCGCCTGGCGCGCCGGAGGACAGGCGAGGCAGCGCGCGAGGCGGCCTCCGTGAGAACCGCCGTGAGAACCAAAGCTCCGAAAAAACTGGCAACGAGGGGTTAGCAGCGGTCAACGACTCGGCTTAGCGATCGCTCAAGACACCATGTCATAGGCACTATTTGTCACCTTCGGTCACGAGCGGGAAGCAGGTGAAAATGACTCAGCCCGAACTGGGGGTCAAGAGGTCCCGGGTTCAAATCCCGGCAGCCCGACTACAAGGCCTTCACCCCATTCAGTGGACCACTTTTTGGCCGCCCTGCGATCGAGGCAGAAGGGTCACATCAAGGCTCGGTCGGGGAAGCGCCTTCCACGGGTGGCATCTGCATGGTGATGACAATCTTGCCGCGCGCGTGCCCGGTTTCGAGATGACGGATCGCATCTGGAGCGCCAGTGAGGGGGTAGACCGTGTCGAGGACGGGCGTGATCTTCCCGGCTTCGACTAGGTCCTTCAGGACAACCAGGTCGTGCTTTGTGGGCCTTGCGGCAACTGGAAGCAGCCTCTGGCTCACGAACGGCGACAACACCAGCGCTGCGAGGAGTTGGGTCGCCGGGCCGAGCAACCGGCCACCTCCTCCCCCAACAAGGAGGAGCGTCCCCTTGGGGGCCATGGCACGTCGCAATTCTGACAGTGGACGGTTCCCGACGGTGTCGAGCATCAGGTCGTACTGCCTCCCACTCCGGGTGAAGTCCTCGGCGGTGTAGTCGATGACTTGGTCGGCGCCGATGGATCGGACCAGTTCTAGGTTCCTCGTGCTGCACACGCCGGTCACGTCGGCTCCGAACGCCTTGGCGATCTGCACGGCGAAGGTGCCCACGCCTCCGGCCGCACCGCTGATCAGGACCCGCTGCCCTGGCTCGACCCGTCCCCGATCGCGAAGAGCCTGGAGGGCGGTGCACGCGGCGATAGGAATGGCCGCGGCCTGCTCAAAGGTGAGCCCGATCGGCCTCGGCGCAAAGTCCTGCTCTCGGCCACACACGTACTCGGCGAACGCGCCGTTGCACGTGCCGAACACCTCATCCCCGGCTCGAAACTGCGTCATGTTGAGGCCGACCTTCTCAACGGTGCCTGCGAGGTCGACGCCGAGAACGGTCCGCTTCGGCCTGCGCAGCCCCGAGGTCAGGCGGATGAAGTACGGCAGACCTCTCATCAGGTGCCAGTCAAAGGGATTAACGGACGTCGCGCTGACACGGACGAGCACGCCTCCGTCGTCGACCGCCGGTTTGTCGATATCTGCAAGTTCGAGGCGTTCGGGTGAACCGTACTGATCGCTCACGATCGCTTTCATCGCTCTCCCTTGCATACACCGCTCAGCGGCAGCATTATCGGACTCTGCCGCGCAACGCAGCGCACGTGTGCGGGACATCGAGCCTCTGAGAACTCCACGGAGCGGGGTTTTCTCGCCCAACTGACCTATCACGAGTATCACGGCCTGGCCGGAGAAGACGCGGCTAAACGGGGTCGTTTTTGATCGTCAGGACGACGTTACCGGTCTTCTGCTGCGTCTCGACGTACACGGTCGCATCGACGACCTGCTGCAAGGGGTAGCACCGGTCGATGACCGCCCGGTATCTCCCCACCTCGATTAGCTCTTTCAGCAGTAAGACGTCCTTCTTCGCATCCGGATGGCGCGCAAAGGGGAGCTTCACCCGCCTTGTCCCGATAACCGAGGTCATGAGAGCGAGGAAGGGGTTCTGCCACAGGAACCCCAGGTCGGCGACCGCGTAGGTCCCGCCACGCACGAGAGAGCCTCGGCAGCGCCGGAACGAATGCTTGCCGACCGCGTCGAAGATGACGTCGTACGTCTGGCCGTTCCGGGTGAAATCCTCCTTCGTGTAGTCGATGACGGCGTCGGCGCCGAGCGACCTCACGATCTCTACGTTCTTCGTATTGCACACCGCAGTGACATCGGCTCCGAAGTGCTTGGCCAGCTGCACCGCCGCGGTGCCGACCGACCCGGACGCCCCGTAGATGAGGATTCTCTGCCCCTTCCGCAGAGCCACCGGTCTCAGGCAGGTCAGTGCTTGGATCGCGCCCACGCAGACAGCCGCAGCCTCCTCGAAGGTCATGCTGGCTGGCATCGTCGCGAGTGGAGTGTCTTCGCTCAGGCAGACGAACTCGGCGTGCGCTCCCATCCCGTCCGCGGTGACGCCGAAGACGCGGTCGCCGATCTTGTACCGAGTTACCACCGGGCCGACCGCGTCGACTTCTCCGGCCAGTTCGGAGCCGAGTATCTGCACCCTCGGCCGGACAAGGCCGGTGAAGGCTCGCATGAAGAACGGCTTCGCTCCCCGGTACCCGCAGTCCGTCCTGTTGACCGTCGTGGCATGGATCTTGACGAGGACCTCGTCGTCTTTGGGGACGGGCTTGTCGACCTCCGCGAGATGCTCGACGTCCGGCGGGCCGTATTTCTCGTAGATGGCGGCTTTCATAGGTTCCCTCTCCTCGCCCGTGGGGATGCCGGATCGACCCTCCGCGCTCGCGCCCACCTCCCGCACGGAACAGCTCCGATGCGCTCGGCGAGCGATCGCCGCCACGCTTCTCGTCACCGCCCTCTCCGGCACCTTGGTCCGTGCGATGAGGTCGAACTCGTCAGCATAAAGATAAGTGAAGCCCAGCAGCTCGGCGAGCGCCGAGCGACTCGACAGTGCACGAGGGAGCCCGCGAGACCGTCTGTTATGGCTCGGCGGTCATGTCGAAACGGTCGATGTTCGGTTCCAGGACGCCGTCCCCGTGTCGGCAAACGTGTTTGAATCCACCTCGGGAGACTGAGGGTCTGAGTATCCACCGGAACCGTGGCCGTTCATAGCCGGCCGAGGTGATGCGGGGCTGGTCCTGGGAATCTGCCGCCGCGAATGCCGGAGGCGAATGTCACATCTCTGCACCACCGCATTGGACAAGACTGCTGAGTCTGCCGGGCCGACCGCTGACCAGCTTCGATCACATCAGGCGGCCGTACGCGAAGACCCCTCCAACTGCCTTTGTAAAGCATGAGGGTTGGGCGGTCATACGGGGTGACCTGCCTCGTCGCGCTGGCGCTGTTGGGCGCCGCCTGCACGAGCCCGGCCGCCGTCTCGACGACGACATCGAGCCCGGTCACCACGATCGCTTCGACCGCATGGGTGCCCGTCGCCTACGGAGATGCGCAGCTCTCGGTGCCGGCGAACTGGTATGTCCTCTACGGCCAGCCTCCGTGCCCTGTCGGCCAGCCGCCAGGTGAACTGTTCGTCAATCCCGCCCCGGGCGTGTACCACTGTCCAGCGGAAACGGGGCACGGGCCGTTCTCGGTCGTGGACCTGGAAGCACTCGCCAGAACGGAGAACGCTGGTAGGAAGGTGTTCACCATCAACGGCATTACCGTGCGCGAGGCGACCGCGCCCACCAACACATACCTCGTGCGCTCGTTAGGAGCCCAGGTCACGGTAGACGGCCCACTCGGGCTTGGCGTCCTGCACACATTGGCCCGCGCGCCTCGAGTCTCTGTGCTGGCCACCGCTGGGCCGGCGAGAGTCCCCAGCTCGTGGCACCGGATTGCCTTCGCAGGCGTGAGCATTGCAGCACCGAGCAGTTGGTCGGTCATGCGGGCCAACTCCTATGGACCGGACTGCTCAGCGTTGCAACAGGTTGAGTTCGGACTTCCATCCGTCGTTCTCGACACCGACGAGAGGATCATCTTCCCACCCTGTCCGTACCTGCCTCCCTACCAACGGCCCCAGACGGCCGGCGAGGGACTGCGCATCGACAAGCTGACCATCTACCCACCGGTCGCTCGTACGGAGTTTCGAAACTGTCTTCGTATCAACGGGCTTTCTACCTGCCCGGCGGCCTCGCCTGGGTACTCGATTCTCGTGCTGCGGGTGGAGGGACCCACGCTGTCCAAGCCGGTGTACATCTCCATCGGGTTGGGTGGGAACGGGGGAATCGCAAGGACAATTCTGCATTCGTTGCGGGCGTCGTGAGATGACGACCACCGTGCTTCGGGCCGTTTGCCGGCGTGCCGAAAGTGACGTGCCACTAGGAGCAGCGACGCTGCCCGTCAAGGAGAGGCTAGGGGGAGTCGGTGTTGACGATCAGCACGCTGCAGGGGCAGCGATGGGCCACCTTGTTCGGGACGCTCCCGAGCACGAAGCGCTTCACTCCACTCATGCCTTGGTTTCCGACCACGATCAGATCGGCATCCACAGCCTCCGCGATGCTGATGAGCGCGTCCGACACGTCAGTATTGCCGGGACTGTGGATCTCGACGGAGACTCCCTGGCGTTGCGCCTCGGTGAGCAGCTGCCTACGCGTGTCTTCGGCTCGCTCACGATCGCCCGCTACCTCGAACTCAAACGGCGCCGCTGGTGTGTCAACGAATCCCGTCTTGACGGTCGGGTCAACCACGTGAACAGCGTGCAGTGTGGCCCCGGACATCTTCGCCAAGGCGAGGGCTTCGCCGACGGCGATGGACGCCCGATCTGAGCCGTCTGTGCCGACGACGATCACCTTGTACGTTGCCGTCCCCGGCGCGGTGGATGGCGGCGACATTTACACCCCCCTGAAGTAGTTGTACGTCCTCGACGGCAATCTACTTGTGAGCCCGGGAACCTTCAATCGAAACGCTTTACTCGCTGTCGAGGTTCTCCGGCCGGGCGCCGCTCGTCGGCTTCATCAGCGTGCTCGCTGTCTGTTCGAGCGGACCGAAGGGCGCCGCCGGCACCGGACGTGCAACGTGGCGCTCGAATATGGCTGCTGTTCTCAGCACTTGTACGTCTGCGAACCGGCGGCCCATGAACTGGACGCCGACCGGTAGGCCGCCCGCGGCGACTCCGGACGGCACCGAGGTGACTGGCTGACCCGTCAGGTTGGCGATCGAGTCCATTCCCCACAGCGACGGGTCGTCGCCTTCGTTGTCCGACAGCCCGACGGAGAAGGGCAGGACCTGTTGCCCCGGTGACACGATCACGTCGTAGTCCTCGAGGAACGCTCCCCAGGAGCGGGACATTCGCTCGCGGCGCCATTGCGCGTCGAGGTATTCCGCAGCCGAGATGGCCTCGCCAGACCGGATGGTCCTCGCGCTGTAAGGGGTCATCTCTGCCTCGCGGTCGAGTAGCGGTCCTTCGGATGCGTATCCCTCACATGCGGCGATCAGCAACCAGAGCGCGACCGCATCCTCGTTCGGCGGCGGATGTGCTTCCGCCAGCGCGCATCCGAGACCCTCGAGCACCTTCACTGCCTCGTCGAAGCCTGCCCGCACGTCCCGGTCGACGGCTGCAAAGCCGAAGTCGGCGCTGACGGCCACCCGCAGCCCGCTGAGGTCGTCCCGGCCGGCGCCAACGGAGGCAAGGGTGGCGGTGTCGAAGGGGACGGTCGCCGGATCGGCGGGGTGAGGGCCGGCCATGACGGCGAGCATGGCGGCGACGTCAGCGACACTGCGTCCCATCGGGCCGTGGACCGAGAGTGTCGGCCAACCGCGGAACCCTGGGCGCGTCGGCACCACTCCATACGTCGGCTTGTGACCGACGGTGCCGCAGAAGGCCGACGGCCCACGGATCGACCCTCCTCCGTCTGTTCCGACAGCGAGGGCAGCCATGCCGGTGGCGACGGCGACACCCGAGCCGCCCGACGAGCCTCCGGGTGTCCTCTCGCGGTCGAACGGGTTGCGGGTGAGGCCCCAGAGGGGTGAGTCAGTGTCGCCGCGGTAGCAGAACTCCGGGTTGTTCGTCTTGCCGACGATCACTGCGCCGGCGCCCGTGAGCCGCCGAACCGCCACACAGTCCTCGTCCGGGACGAAGTCCGCCAGAATGCGAGACCCGTTCGTGGCCGGCGCCCCGGCGAGCCAGACGTGGTCCTTCACGGCCAGTGGCACGCCGGCGAGGGGGAGCTCGGGTTCCCCCGAAGACCGCCGATCGACCGCTCGCGCCTCGTCGAGGGCGCGCTCGCGCAGCACGACGGTGAAGGCACCGAGAAGGGGGTCCACCTCGGCGATGCGCGCCAGCGCCGCTTCCGTCACCTCGACGGCCGAGACGGATCCGGCCCGGACGGCCGCTGCCACATCGACTGCCGGGGCAAACGGATCGACGGGCAAAGGAGCCACGCTCTCGGACACTACTCACCGGCTATACGGAGCCGCTCCGGCTCACCGAGTCGTTGGCAGGAGCGGTGGCACAGGCTGGCGTCCCTCGCGGCCATCGAAGCGCTCGACAACCTGTGAGCGTGTCTGCGCGGGCAGCTGCCGGGTAGCTTGAGCGAATTCAGGTAAGCGAGCGACGAGTCTTTTGGCGGTGGGTCGGCACTGACGGCCGCTGTCGTCTCGGGGCGGTTCATCGGTGAATGATCTCGTCCGGCGACTGTCGGCAGCGGTCGTGGCCGTCACTCTTGTGGCGCTCGTTGCCTGCGATCTGTGGGTTGGCAGCGTGCGCGCCTGGTGGGACCGACATTCGCTGACGGGCTCTGTCGTTTCCAGTCTGTTGGTACTGGCGGTGACGGCGCTCATCGTCGATGAGGTGCTTGCCCGCCGTCAGCGCAAGGAGCGCGCCTCCTCGGTGGCCGTCCAAGGATTAATCGTGTACGGCCAGGCCCGTCGCGCCTACGCCGCCGTCATCGCCACTGGCACGGCGGAGCCGCCCCAGGTCGGTGCCCGTGAGGAGCTGCGGACCCTGGCGACCATGATGCTGACAGCCTCGCCGAGCTTGTTCGACGATGCCGCCGCCCGGAGGTTCTTGGAACAGGTCGAGCGGTTCTCGGTATCGATGATTCGAGAGCTGTCTGCATTGGCTAAAGGTGAGCTGAGCCGAGCCGCTCGTGAGCGGCTGGAGGATCAGGTGTCTCAGCTGCAAGTGACCGTCGAACCGCTATTGGCGCGGATTCCGACCGAAGACCGATCGGCCCTCGAGGGATGGCCTTACGCTTGACCGCAGAAGAGCCCGGTCCGATGAGAACAAGGCGAATGGGGAGAGCTTCGTGAGCGGCTATGTGTTTGCGGACGTGACGTGGACGGACGAAGAAGGCCGCCGGGAATACCTTGAGTTGCTCCGGCCGACCCTCGAGCAGTACGGCGGGGAGATGGTGGCGAGGAGCACGGACGTCGAGGTGATGGAGGGTGACTGGCAACCCGGCGCCGCCACGGTGCTCATCTCGTTTCCGAGTCGCCAGGCCGCTCTGAGCTGGTACCACTCAGGTGAGTACAGCCGGGCGTTGGAGATTCGGAAGGGATCGTCCCACTCGCGATTGATGATCTTCGGCGAGTGACCGAGCGGGTGCAACTCGATTTTGCATGGCGGGTGGCAACACGGGGCTGAGACTGGCTGCGTAGCCGAGCCTGGGCTCTTAGTGCCCACCACGTAACAAACTCGACTCTGCTCGTCTCGGTCGGTCGCGCCATCGGTGACGTGTTTCGCACCCCGATTTGACACACATCACGCGTAGTGGTTAGCTGACTACGTACGGCGTCTTCCCCCACGGTACCAAGGCGGGTGGGGGAGCGAGGGGAGGCCGCAGCAATGAGTCAGGCAGCACACAGAGCTAAGAAGCACCGTTCGGTGGCGTGGAGGCACTTGAAGGTCCTTGGTGCCTCCGCGACGCTTTGTCTCGGTGTGGCGTCGGTCATAGCCGGCACCGAAGCGATGACACTCGGCGGCTCGGCCGCCGAGCAGTACATCGTGCAAGGCTCGAGCAGCAAGGCTGCTGCGGTCGAAGTCCACGCCGAGCACGGCGTCGTGCTCTCTGCTCTCCCGATCGTCCACGGTGTCGTCGCCAAGCTCACGGCAGACGAGGTGGCGGCCGCCCGCCAGGCGGGCCTGCAGGTATCGCCGAATCTGCCGGTGACGGTAGAAGGCATCAACCTGGCGCCCGGCCAGGACCCGTCGAGCAACTTCGGGTCGGTCACCGGGGCCAACTCGATGTGGTCCCAGGGCGACTACGGCCAAGGCGTGACCGTGGCCGTGCTCGATACCGGCATCGATGCGCAACTCCCTGACCTTCGTTCACGGGTGATCGGCGGGGTCAACCTCAGCGGGTCGAGCTCGGGCTGGGGGACGGATCACTACGGGCACGGGACGTTCGTCTCCGGAGTCATCGCTTCGAACGGCGCGTCCTCGAGCGGACAGTTCACGGGTGTGGCACCGCAGGCCGACCTCGTGTCGATCAAAGTGGCCGGCGTCAGTGGAATCACGAACGAGAGCACCGTCATCGAGGGCGTTGCGTGGGCCGTCAATAACCAGAAGAACTACGGCGGCATCCAGGTGCTCAACATGTCCCTCGGCGTGGAGCCGAGCTCGCCCTCCGCCCTCGACCCGCTCGACCAGGCGGTCGAGCAGGCATGGAATGCAGGGATCGTCGTTGTCACCTCCGCCGGCAACTCCGGCCCTGACAACGGCAGCATCACCTCGCCCGGCGACGACCCGCTCGTGATCACCGTCGGGGCCGTCGACGACGCCGGTACGGACACTCCCGCCGATTTCTCGGTGGACGCGTTCTCCAGCGCCGGCCCCACGCTGTTCGATGGCTGGTTCAAGCCGGACCTGGTGGCGCCGGGCAGGTCGATCGTGAGTCTCATGGCACCGAACTCCACGATCTATGACGACAACCCGACGGCGAGGATCGGATACGACAATTTCGTCGGCTCGGGCACGTCCTTCTCGGCGGCGATGGTCTCGGGGTTGGTCGCACTGCTCCTCGAACAGAACCCGAGCCTCACCCCCGACCAGGTGAAGGCTGCGCTCCTCTTCAGCGCCACGGCTGGCCCGGTTGGCGACCCGCTCGTCGACGGTCACGGCATCGCCAACGTGGCGGATGCGAACAATGTGGCGGGCCAGGTCTCGCTCGATCAATCTCCCGCCGAGACCGCCGAGACGGCCGAGACCACCGACACGGCCCAGACCACCGATACCACGGGGACCTCGACGTCGCCTGCCACGGTCTCGCTTGCCACTACGTGGGCGGCATCGACCTGGAACCCTGCCAACTGGGGCGGGTCGGCGTGGAACGCTTCGCCGCCCAACACAGCGGGCGGGAGCGCCACGAATACCGTCGAGGGCACTGCCTGGAACGGCGCCGCCTGGAACGGGGCCGCATGGAACGGCGCCGCCTGGAACGGCGCGGCCTGGAACGGAGCGGCCTGGAACGGCGCGGCCTGGAACGGGGCCGCCTGGAACGGCGCGGCCTGGAACGGAGCGGCCTGGAACGGAGCGGCCTGGAACGGGGCCGCCTGGAACGACGAGGGCTGGGGGTGAGGGCGAAGTGGCCCGTATGATCACCCCTCCGGCGGCTCTTCCGAGAGCAGCCAAGGCAGTACTGGCGGTGACGATGGCCGCAGGACTGCTCTGCGGCGTCTTCGTCGCCGTGCACTTCGGGCGCCAAGGCTTCAGTTCCCCAGCCGTGTGGCTCGTGCTCTCCAGCCTCGTGCTGGCGAGCTGGGTGTGGCCGATCGTGATGTACTCGGACGGCTCGTCTCAAGCGCACCACCTCGACGAGGGTTTCTTCGTCGTCCTCGTGCTCGTCTCGTCGCCCATAGCGACAATTAGTGCCTTCCTGCTGGCGACCGTTCTGGCACAGATGATCCGCCGACGTGCGGCCGTCAAGACCGCCTTCAACCTCGCTCAGATCACGATCTCGGTCAGCGCCGGGCTCGCCGTCGTCCACCTCCTGGCGCCGCCGGGGGGTCACCTGGGTGTGCCACAACTGGCCGCCGCCCTCCTCGGCGCCCTTGTCTACTTCCTCGTCAACTCGCTGGCGCTCGCTGTCATACTCGCTGCCACCGGCGCTGAGCGTTTGTGGTCGGCCCTGTTCGACGGCATCCAGATCCGGGCGCTGCTGCTCGCAGCGTCGGTGTCACTCGGCCTCGTCGCTGCCCTGGCGCTGAACGCTTATCCGTGGTCCGCCTTCTTCGTGGTGCTGCCCTTCCTCGTCTTCCGTCAGGCGATCGCCGGCCACTACCAGGCGCGCCACGACCGCAGCCGGTTGCTCGGGCTCTTCGAAGCCACCCTGAAGGTGCATGGCGCCATGGGGTCGGGCGACGTCAGGTCCTCGCTGTCTAACGCCGCCTCGAGGTTGCTCCGCAGTCCGGAGGCGGCCGTACTGCTGACGAGACCCGGTGAGGGTGCCATGGCGGCGCCCATGACCGTCGACGACTCGCAATACTGGCTGACGGTCAGTGGACGCAGCCGGAGCGAGCCCTTCGACGACGCCGACGAGGCCCTCCTCGGGGCTCTGGCCGCCGTCGGTAGCGGCGCCCTCGCCAACTCCTCGCTCTACGAGGAGCGCCGTCGCGACCACGAACGGTTAGCGGCCATCACCGCCAGCCTGGCCGAGGGGGTGTGCGCATTCGACGATCAAGCTCACGTCACGTTCTTGAACCGGGCGGCCGAACAACTTCTCGGCTGGAGCGAGCGCGAGCTCACCACGCTGGACCTGTCAGGGTGCGACCTCGCCATTCTCGCCAGCACCGCTCGTCGCTGCATGCAGGAAAACGAGGTCATCCAGGGCGAGCAAGCCACGTTCCGTCGACGGAAGGGCGAGAACTTCCCCGTCGAGGTGACCTGCTCACCGATCCGGTCGGGCCAGGACGTGGCAGGGGCGGTGCTGACCTTCCGTGACATCTCGCAGCGGGTGCTGCTCGAGTATCACGCCTTCCACGACTCGCTGACGGGTCTGCCGAACCGGCGCATCTTCCTCGACCGTTTGCAGCACGCCTTGAAGCGGGCGGATCGAACGGGTGAGGTTCACGCCGTCCTGTTCGCCGACATCGACCGGTTCAAGATGACCAACGACAGCCTCGGTCACCAGACGGGCGACGAGCTGTTGGTCGTCATCGCCGACCGACTCCGGCAGATCACCCGTGATGGTGACACTCTCGCCCGCTTCGGCGGCGACGAGTTCACCCTGCTCCTCGAGAACGTCGAGAGCCCGGAGGCCGCAGAAGCAACGGCGCTGCGGATGCTCGACGCCGTACGTGCCCCGATCACCCTCGCCGGCGGGCGGACCATCACAGCCAGTGTCAGCATCGGCATCGCGATGGCGACCGACCACTCCACGCCGGACGACGTGCTGCACGACGCCGACGTCGCCATGTATCAGGCCAAGCGCCTCGGAGCCGGTCGCTATGAGCGCTTCGATGCCGCCGCCATGGTGAAGCGGTCGGCGGAATGGCTCGACCTCGAGATCGGGCTTCGCCGAGCCGTCGAGCAGCACGAGCTGGTTGTTCACTACCAGCCCGTGGTCGCCACGGAGAACGGGCGGATCGTGGGAGCCGAAGCCCTCGTCCGTTGGAACCATCCCGAGCTGGGGACGCTGTCGCCCGCCCACTTCATCAGGATGGCCGAGGAGACCGGGCTGATCCTCGGCGTGGGCCGCACCGTGCTCGAGGAGGCCTGCCGACAGTCGAGGGAATGGGTCACCGAGCACGACGTGCCGTTCACGGTTGCCGTCAATCTGTCCGCCCGCCAATTCCAGCAGCCCGACCAGGTCAACGAGATCCGCTCCGTGCTCGAGGTCACCGGGCTGCACCCTTCACAGTTGTGCCTCGAGATCACCGAGAGCCTGGCCATGGCCGACATCGATCACACCATCCGCACCCTGACGGACTTGAAGTCACTCGGGGTGCGTCTTGCCATCGACGACTTCGGCACCGGTTACTCCTCGCTCAACTACCTCAAGCTCCTGCCGGTCGACTTCGTCAAGTTGGACCGGGCCTTCGTGCAGGACCTCGAGAGCGACCCCGTGGACGTCGCCATCGTCTCGGCGGTCATGGAGCTCGCTCGCGCCGTCGGGATGACCGTCGTCGCCGAGGGAGTCGAGACGGCCGGCCAACTGGCGCGCCTGTCGATGATGGGCTGCCCGCTCGTCCAGGGCTACTACCTTGCCCGTCCCATGAAGAACGACGCCTTCACGGGTCTCCTCCGCCATCAAAGCGATCAGGAGTCCGCCGCCTACCCCAGTTCGATGGCGAGCTGACCGGATCGTCTTCTCGCACCGTCCCGGGGCCCCGAAACGCCGTGCAGGCGCAGGCGCGCGCCCGACCGTCGGAGACTCCCGAGTACGCTCGCGCAGGTCGAAGGGCGGGTAGATGAGTAAGAAAGGCCTGATCGTAGAACGGTCGGTCTCGGTGCGCGCGGGTGGCCGGGCTGGGCTCGGCTGGGTGGACATCTGCTGGTCAGCCTTTCTCGTGCTCCTCGTCTCCTTCCCGACCATGACCGTCGAGGAGGACTGGCATGGGAGTCCGATGATCGATCAGCCCGGTCACCTCTGGATCGCCGCCGCCGTCCTCGTCTCGTTGGCATTCCTGGCAGGAGGAGCCTTGATCGGCTATCGCCGACCGTACGATGCGGCCAGGCACGGCGCCGCTGTGGGAGCGGTTTCGGTGGCCGTATTGCTCGTGGGCGCTCTGGCGCGCAGGTATGTGCTCGAACACGGCTACCTACCCCATGCCGTTGTAGCGCTTTGGGGCATCGGGACGGTCGGGTCCCTCGCCCTCTGCGTGATGGGCTCGCAGATCGGCCGTCGCCTCGCGCCCGCCCACGCTCCGGATCTTCCGAAGGAGATCTGACCGCTCGCGTCGCCGTTCTTCTGAGTTCGCCGCCCCTATGGGACGTAACGCTTTCGAAAAGACCGCCCGCCCGCTGTACACCAACAGGCAGCGCCGCTCACCCTCGGCGAATCGGTGAATGCGGTCGATGGGCGACCGCCTCGTTATTGACGAGAAGTGACGGGATAATCCGGAAATAACTCCTGAGCGGGTTCTTTGAGGGGTGCGGTCGTCAACGGCCCCTCTACCAGGTGGTTCACGCGGGACGAGGACAGCCTGCGACGGTGCGAATACTGAGTGAACAGGGAGTGTCAAACGCGTTGCGGTCGGCAATGTGCTCCCGATGGAAGACCTCGTGTCGCAGATGAACGCGCAGACGGCTCGGGAGGTTCTCGAGCACTACGGTTCGATTGCAAAGCTCGATCGCGATCGGACATTCAGCTAGGGTCGCCGAGATGCCAACCGCTCGAAGCAATCGCGCTCGCCTGGCTGTCGCCCTGTCCGCCGCCGCCCTGGCGAGCGGAGCAGGGATCTTCGCCCTGCAGGCCTCGTCGCTCGGTGAACCCGGGGCCGCCGGTGCGCTCGCGCAGGCGGCTTCCTTCACGCGATCGGTGGCGGCGCCCCGCGGCCACGGCATCCCGATCCACGTCTGCGGCAACTCGAGCATTCTCAACGGCCCGGCCGTGAAGCCGCGCCGGGCCGTCCGCGTGCCGGCCGGCAGGGACGATGCAGGCAGGTACGAACGGGCGCACACGACCTACTGGTTCGCTCCTGGCATCCACACCCTCGGGACCAGCCGGTACAGCCAGATCATCCCCAAGGACGACAGCACCTACATCGGGGCGCCCGGCGCCATCTTGAGCGGCCAGGGCACGAACGAAGTCGCCTTCGACCAGATGGCAACGGGCGTGACGATCGAGAACCTGACAATTGAGGATTTCACGCCTCCGGGAAATGCCGGAGCCGTCAACACGTCCTCCATGAGCCACTGGAGGATCCTGCGCGACACGCTGCAGGACAACTCGCCCGGGACGGCCCTCTACCTCGGCACGAAAGACGTCGTTGAGTACGACTGCCTGACCCAGAACGGTCAGGCCGCCTTCGGTACCTACACCTCGATCGACACGAACCCGATCACCCACGGAGCCTCCGACATCACGTTCTCCCACAACGAGGTCAGCTACAACGACACGTGCAACTGGGAGGACATCTCGCCTGACCCGGTGCCGCCCGCCCTCCGCCCGGGCAACTGCGCGGGAGCCGGCTTCACTGGCTGCGGTTGCTCCGGTGGTGGGAAGTTCTGGGAGGTGGACGGCGCCACCGTGGACGGGAATTACGTCCACGACAACTACGACGTCGGGCTGTGGGCGGACGACAACAACACCGGTCTGACCATCGACGGCAACTACATCGCCAACAACTGGAACGAAGGGATCGAGTACGAGGTCTCCTACAACGCACGCATCGACGACAACACCTTCGTCGACAACGGCTGGGGCTACGGGCCGCGGAACCCTGGCTTCCCCACGGGCGCCATCTATGTCTCGGAATCGGGCGGCGACAAGCGAGTGCCGGGAGCCAACTCAGGTGTGTTCCAGATCAAAGGCAATACCTTCACGAACAACTGGTCCGGCGTCGTGTTGTGGGAGGACTCCGATCGCTTCTGTGGAGACGGGCTGGAGATCAACCCGACGGGTGCCTGCACCCTCGTCGACCCGTCGGTGGCGAACCTCTCGACCTGCAATGAGGAGCACCTGGCGGGTGCGACCCCGAACCAGACGCCGGACTACTACGACCTGTGCCGATGGAAGACCCAGAACGTCACGGTCTCGGACAACACCTTCAACTTCACGGCGGCGGACATTCCCGGCTGCCGGGGTGCTGCCAACGGCTGCGGCATGAACGCCATCTTCTCCGAGTACGGGGTCTCGCCGAGCTGGTCTCCCTACAAAGGAGACGTCATCGACGTGGCGATCACGAAGCACCAGCACAACCTGTTCTCGCACAACAGGTACTTCGGCCCGTGGTCGTTCATGTATCACGATCAGTCGGGTGTCGTGCATTTCTCCGTTTGGCATGGCAGAGACCACCAAGACCTGAGAAGCACCATCTCAGGCTCGTAATCTCACGGCCAGCTGGGCCTGGGCGGTTTTCGCGACCCCGGTAAGTCTCGCCTATGCTTCGACGTGTTCAACTCGGTGCGGGGACACAGACGTGTCAGTCGAGTCGCGGAAGCTCAGGAGTTCCAGCAAGTGAAAATCGCAGTCTTCGGTCTCGGTTACGTCGGTACAGTGACCGCGGCATGTCTTGCTGCTCGCGGCCACGACGTGTGGGGCGTCGACATCGACGATCACAAGGTGGCGATGATCAGCGACGGGCGGACGCCGGTGTTGGAGCCCGGCCTGGGTGAGCTCGTCGCCGACGCGGTCGCACGTGGTGCGCTCCACGCGACGGTGAGCGTCGCCGATGCACTTGCCGGTGCTCAGATCTCTCTCGTATGCGTTGGCACCCCGTCTGCTCCAAGTGGCGGCACCGACCTGAGCTTCGTGGAGCGGGCAACGGAGGAGATCGCCCAGGCCCTGGCGGCCTCACCGGACCCTTCGGTGATGCACGCCGTCGTCGTACGGTCCACGGTCCCCCCCGGCACGGTCGACGACGTCGTGGCACCGGTGCTGGCGGCGAGCGGCGCCCGCGTCGGGACGGCGATGTGCCCGGAGTTCCTGCGTGAGGGCTCCGGGGTGGCCGACTTCTTCGACCCACCCTTCACGGTTGTGGGTACCTCCGACCCGGCAGTCGCTGAGCTCCTTTCGTCGCTTTTCCGGTTTCTCGACCAGCCAGTGCGGGTCGTGGCCGTGCGAACGGCGGAGTCGGTCAAGTACGCCTGCAATGCCTTCCACGCCACCAAAGTCGCTTTTGCGAACGAGATGGGTCGCGTGCTGCGACCCCTCGGAATCGACTCGCGAGAGGTCATGGCGCTGTTCTGCGAGGACCACCGCTTGAACATCTCGCCGAGCTACTTGCGTCCCGGCTTCGCCTTCGGTGGGCCGTGCCTGCCGAAGGATCTGCGGTCGCTGCTGCATCTGGCGAGAATGAACAGCGTCGACTTGCCGCTTCTGTCCGGGACCTTGTCCTCGAACGAGCTCGTCCTCGCCGATGTCGTGAACCGCATCACGGCCGAGGACGGCATGACGGTTGCGATGCTCGGCCTCAGCTTCAAGATGTCGAGCGACGACCTGCGGGAGAGCCCGAGCGTACGCCTCGCCGAGACCCTCTTCGGCAAGGGCTACAACATCCGGATCCACGACCCGGTCGTCAAGCCTTCCCAGTTGATCGGGACCAACCGCCGCTACGTCGAGTCGAGGCTTCCCCATCTGCAGCATCTCTTGGCAGACAGCCCGGCGGAGGCGCTCGAGGGGGCCGATACGGCAGTCGTCTCCTCCTCCGACGAGACGGTCATCGCCGCCCTCATCGCCGCCCGCCCGACGCGCATCCTGGATCTCACCGGCGGCCTCGGGCGCACGGTTGAGTCCCTGCCCGGTTACGAGGGTGTGGGATGGTAGAGCCGCTCCGCTTGATCGGGTGAAGCGCCCCGTGTCTCGCCCCAAGCACGTAGTGATCATCGTCCAGAACCTGCCGGTCCCCTTCGATCGGCGCGTCTGGCTCGAATGTCAGGCCCTGCAGGGGGCGGGCTTCGACGTCTCGGTCGTCTGCCCGAAGGGCCCGGGCGACCCGGCATTCGAAGTGCTGAAGGGCGTTGCCCTCTACAAATACCGCCAGTACGCCGGCCGCGGGGGAGCGGTGGGGTACCTGCTCGAGTACGCCTACTCCTTCGCAGCGACGGCGGCTCTCGTCCTGCGAGCGGGGCGCCGAAAGCGCATCGACGCGCTGCAGGCCTGCAACCCGCCGGACATCTTCTGGCCCCTCGGCCTCGTCCTGCGCTTGCTCGGTGGCCGCTACGTGTTCGATCATCACGACCTGTGCCCTGAGCTCTTCGAGTCGAGGTTCCCGGACGGGAGCCGGCTCCACTACTGGGGGCTGCGAGTGCTCGAGTGGTGCACGTTCCACACGGCCGATCGAGTCATCTCCACGAACGCCTCCTACCGCGAGATCGCCCTCGCGCGCGGTGGGAAGCGACCCGAGGACGTGACGATCGTCAGGACCGGACCCGACGCCGGGCGCCTTCAGCGCTCCGAGCCAGACCCGGGGCTGCGGCGGGACCGGCGCTTCCTCGTCGCCTACATCGGTGTGATGGGCCCGCAGGACGGCGTCGACGTGGTCGTGGAGGCGGCAGCCAAGATCGTGCACGACTGGGGGAGAAAGGACATCAGCTTCGCCATGATGGGTTCGGGGGACTGTTTCGACGAGCTCGTGGCCTTGCGGGACAGCCTCGATCTGGGCGAGTTCGTGGACTTCATGGGCAGGGTGCCCGATGACGTCGTCACCCGCGTCTTGTCGACGGCCGACGTCGGGCTTTCGCCGGATCGCAAGAACCCCCTCAACGACCTCTCGACGATGAACAAGACCATGGAATACATGGCCTTCTCCCTCCCTACGGTCGCATTCGACCTGCGGGAGACCCGAGTCTCGGCGGGGCGCGCCGCCGTCTACGCCGAGCCGAACGAGGTGGAGAGCTTCGCCAAGGTTCTCGTCGATCTGCTCGACGACGAGCCCCGCCGGCGGTCGATGGGGACCTTTGCCCGAGGGCGAGTCGAAGACGAATTGGCCTGGACCCATCAACGTGACGCCTACGTCGGGGTGTACGAGACGCTGCTCGACCGGTCGCGCCGCCCCGACGTGCCGGCGTCCTCATCGCGGCGCGGCTGAGCGATGTGCGGGATCGCCGGCTGCTATCAACAGCCTGACGGGGTGTGGCTCGCCAAAGTCATGAGCGAGCGGATCGCCCACCGCGGCCCCGACGCCGAGGGTCTCCACTCCTTCAGGGATGAGCGAGTCACGGTGCAGCTCGCGCACCGCAGACTCGCCATCATCGATCTGACGGCGGCCGCAGACCAGCCTTTTGCCAAGGACGGCCTCGTGCTGGCCTACAACGGCGAGTTGTACAACTACCGTGAGATCCGCGCCGAGCTCGCCAGCTCGGGTGTTCATTTCGTCACTGCCTCTGACACCGAGGTCGTGCTCGAGGCGTGGCGCCGGTGGGGGTGGGAGGCGCTGGGGCGCTTTCGCGGGATGTTCGCCTTCGCCCTCCTCAACGAGGCCACCGGCCAGCTGTTCCTCGCCCGTGACCAGCTCGGGATCAAGCCGCTCTACCTGATGCGACGGGGCGACGGCGTGGTCTTCTCCTCGGAGCTGAAAGGGTTGGTGTCCGCTCTCGGGGGCGAGCTCCGGGTCGATCCGTCCGCCTTGGTGGCATCGGTGTTGTACTACTGGGTGCCGGACCAGCGCTGTGCCCTGAGCGGTGTCCAGAAGCTGCCTCCGGGATCCTTCGCCGAGGTCTCCCTCGACGGGCGCGTCCGCATCCAGAGCTACTGGGACATCGCCGCAGTTGCGGCGGAGGCGGCCGCCGGACCGCAGGCCGATCTCGGCTCCGTCATCGAGGACTCCGTGACGGCTCACCTCGTCGCCGATGTGCCCGTCTCGAGCTTTTTGAGCGGCGGGCTCGACTCGAGCATCATCACGGTGCTGGCAAAACGGGCGAACTCGGACGTCGACGCCTACACGATCGGCTTCAGGCCCGAGGACAACCGGCTCGAGGCCATGCCGGACGATCTCACCTACGCCCGCAAGGTCGGCGCCAAGTTCGGGATCACCATCCACGAGATCGAGATCGCCCCCGACGTCGCCGATCTGCTCCCCCGTATCGTCGACGTACTCGACGAGCCGATCGGAGACCCGGCGGCCATCAACACGTTCCTCATGTGTGAGGCCGCCCGCGATGCCGGAGTGAAGGTGCTGCTGTCCGGCATGGGCGCCGACGAGCTCTTCGGCGGCTATCGCAAGCAGCTGGCCTGCGTCGTAGCTGCCCGTTACCAGCGGCTACCCCCGCTGCTCCGCCATGGAGTCGTGCATCCGGTCGTCGATCGATTGCCTGTCACCGCCTTCGGGCGCGGCCTTCGCTACGCCCGGTGGTCCAAGCGGTTTCTCACCTTTGCCGAGCTGCCCGAAGAGGAGGCGTTCCGGCGCAGCTACACCCTGTACGACCTTCCGGAGCTGGAGGAGCTGCTCAGCCCGGAGCTGAGCGCGCACGTGCGCGACCTGGCGGCCGAGCACCGCCAGATCTATGAGGACAACACGCTTGGCGATCACGTCAACCGGATGTGCCTCGCCGATGCCCGCCTGTTCCTTCCCGGCCTCAACCTCGCCTACACGGATCGGGCGAGCATGGCGGCTTCGACTGAGGTGCGCGTTCCCTTCGTCGATCCTGAGGTCGTGCGGGCGGCGTTTTCCTTCAGCGGCAGGGAGAAGATCGCCCGGCGGGAGGGCAAGCTCTCGCTGAAGAAGGCGGCCGAGGCCTGGCTGCCCGACGAGATCATCCACCGGCCGAAAGCGTCCTTCAGCGCACCCCTGCGTGCATGGATGGCTCACGACCTGCGTCCCATGGTCGATGACATGCTCCTGTCGGGCGAGCTGGTCTCATCCGGTTTCCTGAATCGGTCCGCCCTCGATCGGCTCGTCGCCGACGATCGCTCGGGGCGCGAAGACCGGTCGAAGCAGTTGTGGCAGCTGCTGTCGATGGAGCTGTGGATACGGAACATCGGCGCCCACGGCGTCGCCACTTGACGGTCCCGCAGCCAGCCCCCCGGCGATCTCGCCTGACTGGGGTCGGCGCGCTTCGACCCGAAACGATCTCGGAAGGAAGCAGATGAAACAGGTTGCGCAGAATTACCGCACGGGCGAGCTGACGGTGCTCGATGTCCCCTCACCGACGTGCCGCCCGGGCGGCGTGCTCGTCCGGTCGCTCTACTCGCTCATCTCGACCGGCACAGAGGTCATGAAGGTGAAAGAGGCGAAGCTGTCTCTCGCCGGCAAAGCCCGCGCCCGACCTGAGCAGGTGCGCCAGGTGCTCGACACCGTCGCCCAACAGGGTCCGATCGCCACCTACAAGAAGGTCATGACCCGTCTGGACTCCTACACGCCGCTCGGGTATTCGCTCTGCGGCGTCGTCAGCGAAGTGGGCGCCGGTGCCGGCGAGTTCAGCGTGGGCCAGCTCGTGGCGTGCGCTGGAAACGAGCACGCCCTCCACTCGGAAGCGAATTGGGTGCCCACCAACCTCTGTGTGCCGGTGCCCGACGGTGTGGATCCGAAGCAGGCGGCCTTCGCCACGGTCGGCGCCATCGCCATGCACGGAGTGCGGCGATGCGAGGCTCAGCTCGGGGACACCGCCTGTGTGATCGGTCTCGGCCTCGTCGGCCAGCTGGCAGTGCAGCTGCTCGTCGCATCCGGCGTCGTCGTCTTCGGCCTGGATCCGGTAGAGGAGCGGTGCCGCCTGGCCGAGCACGCCGGAGCGCTCGTCTGCGCACCCCCGAGCGGTGACGGGCTCGAAGGCGTCGAGCGCGCCCTGCTGGAGGCGAGCGGAGGGTTGGGCGCCGACCACATCCTCCTCGTCGCAGGCGGCTCCTCGAACGAGCCGGTCGAGGTGGCCGCTCGGCTGGCCCGCGACCGCGCTCGTATCGTCGATATCGGCAAGACGCGGCTGGATCTGCCCTGGAACGCCTACTACGAGAAGGAGCTGGACGTCGTGTTCTCGCGCTCGTACGGGCCGGGGCGCTACGACGACCGCTACGAGCTGGACGGCATCGACTATCCAGCCGGCTACGTTCGCTGGACCGAACGGCGCAACCTCGCCTGTTTCGTCGACCTCCTCGCCAGGAACTCGCTCGACGTCGAATCGCTCGTCTCGCACGTCTTCCCCGTTGAGCAGGCTGTCGAGGTGTACGACCGCCTGAGCTCTGGCGAGCTCGGTGGCATCGGTCTGCTCTTCGAGTACCCGGTGGAGGAAGCCTCCGAGCCCGTGGGCGCCACCTCCCGGGCCGGAGCATCGGTGGGCGAGGACAAGGCGCTGGCGACGCCCGCCGGTCACGCCCGGAGGCGCACAGGCGGTGTCGGCCTGGGTTTCATCGGAGCCGGCAACTACGCGTCGTCGATGCTCCTCCCGTTCCTTTCGGCCAACGAAGAGGTCGAGCTCCGCCACGTTGCCACCACGCGCTCGCTCACGGCCATGAACGCCCAGCGGCGCTTCGGATTCCCGACGCTGAGCACGGACGCCGCCGCTGTCCTCGATGACGATTCAGTCGATGCGGTCTTCATTGTCACGCGCCACCGCTCGCACGCCGAGTTCGTCTGCCGAGCGCTCGAGGCCGGCAAGACCGTCTTCGTCGAGAAGCCTCTCGCCCTGTCGCTCGACGAGCTCGACCGCATCCTCGACGTCGTGAAGGCGACGGGAAATGATCGCCTCTTGGTCGGCTTCAACCGACGATTTGCTCCTCTCCTCACCGACATGAGGAGGCGGTTCGCCCGGCCCATGGCCGGCGCCGTGGCGCGCTACGCCGTCAATGCCGGATCGGTCTCCCACAAGAGCTGGTACGCCGACGAGGCGGAGGGGACGCGGTTCGTGGGCGAGGGGGGTCACTTCATCGACACGCTCAGCTGGTGGCTGGATGCCAGCCCGCGAGAGGTGCATGCGATGCAGGGCCGCGACCCGAGCGACCTCATCGTCAGTCTCTTGTTCGACAACGGAGCTATCGCCAGCCTCTCTTACGTGACGAACGGGAACTCCCGATTCCCGAAAGAGATCTTCGAGGCGAGCGCCGCCGGGCGATCGGCCCGGCTTGACAACTTCCGCAGCGCCACGGTGTGGGGCGGGTCTCCTCGCCGCACTCGGCGTAGCTTCGGTGCGGTCGACAAGGGCCAGCGCGGCCAGCTGGAGGCGTTCGTGGCCTCGGTGCGCACGGGCGGACCCATGCCGATCGATCTCGCGTCGCTCGTTGCCACGACTCGGGCGACGCTGGCCGTTCGTGACAGCCAAGCCTCCGGGCACGCTGAGGTGCTGTGAGCCGTCGCCTCTCGTGGTATGCCCACCGTCTCGGGCGGATGGCTCCGGACGAGCTTGCCTGGAGGGTGCACGACCAGCTCAGGCAGCAGACTTGGAGGCGTCGTCAGGTACGGCCTTCATCGCCCCCGAGCCGACCGCCGGGGATGCTCGCCGTCCCGAGATTCTGCACGCCGCTCCGCAGTGGCACCCGCGAAGCGTTGCCGGCCGAGGTTCGAGCCGGGCTCGTGGCGGCAGCCGACGAGCTGCTCGCCGGACGCTGGGAGATCCTCGGAGTGATGCGAACCGACATCGTCCGGCCCGATTGGTTCTTCGATCCGGTCACCGGGCTGAGAGCACCGCAAGAGAAGTACGCCTTCAGCATCAACCATCGATCCGAGGCGGAAACCGGCAATGTCAAGCAGATCTGGGAGTTGTCGCGGTTGCATCACCTCACCTTGTTGGCCGCCGCCTGGTTCGCGAGCGAGGACGGCCGCTACGCCGAGGCGGTGGAGGCCCAGTTGCGGTCGTGGTGGGCGGAGAACCCTTTCCTCTCCGGAATCCACTGGACGAGCGGGATCGAGCTCGCCGAGCGGCTCATCAGTTGGGTATGGGTGCGCCGCCTCCTCGACGGATGGCCGAGAGCGTCGGCGCTCTTCGAGGCCAACGTCGATGCTCAGCAGCAGGTGTACTGGCACCAGCACTACCTGGCCAACTTCAGGAGTCGGGGATCATCGGCCAACAACCACGTGATCGCCGAGGCGGCCGGGCAGCTCATCGCCAGCTGCGCGTTCGATTGGTTCGAGACGAGCGCGCAGTGGCGCATGACATCGGCGTCGCTGTTGAGAGACGAACTCGATCGCAATACCTTCCCGAGCGGCCTCAACCGCGAGCAGGCCTCGGAGTACCACGCATTCGTCACCGAGCTCGGCTTGCTGGCAGCCGCTGAGTGTGACGCCAGTGACCATCCGCTCGGTGTCGGGACCTGGCGGCGCCTCACCACCATGCTGGACGCCGGAGCCGCCGTCCTCGACGAGCGAGGGGGCTTCGCCCGCCAGGGCGACGGCGACGACGGCAGGGCGCTGCTGGTCGATCCGCCGGCGGTCGACCGCTGGGACTGCCTGCTCGCGACCGGGGCGGCACTCGTGCATGCGTCTCCGTGGTGGCCGCCCGCCCGCGCGAGCGTGATGAGCGTCCTCGTGGAAGGGCTCGGCACTCACGTGCGCGAAGTCGCCGCCCGGCCGGCCGAGCGGGTGTCGCAGTTCTCCGACGCCGGTATGACGCTGCTTCGCTCAAAGCCGCGAGCTGGTCAAAGCGAGATTCTGGTGTCGTTGCGACGGCGGCCCGCACGGGTTCCTCTCGATAGCGGCTCACGCGCACGCCGACGCACTCTCGCTGGAGGTGCGTTACGGCGGCGTCGACGTGCTTGCCGATCCGGGGACGTACTGCTACCACGGCGAACCTGCCTGGCGCCGCTACTTCCGCTCCACCCTCGCCCACAACACCCTCGAGGTCGCCGGAGAGGACCAGTCCGTCTCCGGGGGCCCCTTCCTCTGGCTCTCCTCCGCCCGCGCGAGCGGTGTCGAGGTCGGCTGCGATGACGAGGGGCGTCCGGTGACCTGGTCGGCTCAACACGACGGCTACGTACGACTCACCCCTCCGGCCCTCCATCACCGCAGTGTCTCGCTCGACGAGCGGGAGCGCCGCCTCGACATCGTCGATCGCCTGGACACCGACGGCGAACATCCGCTCAGGCTGGCGTTTCATCTCGGCCCAGCCGTGCAGGTCGATCTCAGGGGCGCCCTCGCCCGCCTCCGCTGGAGCGTCGAAGACGCCGAAGGCTCCGCCAGATTCGAGCTGCCGAGCGAGCTCAACTGGACAGAGCATCGGGGTGAGACAGAGCCGATCCTCGGGTGGTACTCGCGTGCCTTCGGGACGAAGGAGCCCTCTGTCACGCTCCTTGGCGAGGGCCGCGCCACCCCCGGTCGAACTCAGCTATTGAGCTCCATCACGTTCTCGCCGTAACGGGCCGGAGAGCAGCTACCGTCGAACGGCCATGAAGGACTTGGTGAGACCGGCGACTCGTTCGTGGAAGATCTCGGCGTCGGGAAACAACTGGCGCATCTTGGCCTCCGACAGCAGGTGAAAGTCCGGAATCGTCTTCTTCACCCAAAAGCGGTTGGCGAAGCGGATGACCGCCATCTGGGCCGGCCGAGGCAACCAACCAAGGAACGGCAGCCAGCTGTGGGACTCGATCGGGAATCCCAAGGCGGGCGTCTGGACGAAATAGCCCTTGCCAACTCGGCGAATCTCGCTCGCGAATGCGTGCTGCTGCTCGAAGGCCAGCCCGGCGAACTCACGGCCGGAGCGAATCCGCCACACGTCCGCCTTCGGGACGGTGACGTGCTCAATCACCGACGAGCAGTAGACAACGTCGAACTCGCCGTCGGCGAAGGGCAACGGGCCTGTCTCTGTGAGAACCACCGGCGTGAACCCGTACTTGTCTGCCCCCCTCGCAAGCGCCCCGGTATCGATGTCTGCGATCGTGACCTGAGCGTCGAGCCCGAGGGCGGCAGTCTCCCGGCCGTCGGACGACCCGAGGTCAAGCAGCTTGTCAGAGGGGCCGAGGGGAAACATCTCGCGCCAAAGGCGAGCACGCTTTGCCCGCACCCGCTTCTGAAAGGACTCCACGAGCCCTGTGATGGCCGCCAAATCGCCAATCTCCTTCTGACCGTCGACGATATCAGTACCCGAAGCTGCGACGATCCAGCCGGCCGGGTCGGATCTTTGCCTGCAGCGGCCCGGAAGCCAGCAAGGCCGTGTTCCGCGTGGCCGTGTCCGCCTAGGCGGGAGCCTCGAAGGTGCCGAGGGTGCCGTCGTTGTGATCAGCTCCGACAAGCACGACGGAGGCGATCGGGAGCTCGGCCCCGCGGAGCATCTCGGCTACGCCTCGCAGTCTCGTCGCGCTCGAGCGCCCTGCGGTCACCACGACGACGGCCTCGCTTGCCCACTCAGCGAGATCAAGCCGATCTCCAGGCCGAAGCTCCAAGAGCACGACGGTCGTGTCCGAACCAGAGCTGGTGCCCGCATGACGTCGCGTCGGGAGCGGTTCGGGGATCGCCTCGTCGATGGCGTCGTCGTCCGACGGGACGATCACCAACACAGGTTCGTCCGCCCCGTCGAAGGGTACCTCGTGGGCGCCTGCTTCCTTCAGGCCGAAGAGTCGGCCGAGCAGGCGCTCGGGAGAGAGGTCGACGACGGTGACGTGCTTGTTCTCGACGGCGAGAGTCCTCACGGCACCGCAGATAGCCAGGGCGGCGGGGTCGATGCTGTCGACCGCCACAACGGCCAGACCTCTCGGACCGTGAGCGTCGCCGAGGAGGGCTCGCAGATGTCGCGCCAACCGGTTCACCGGCTTGCCCGGGTGCGTCAATCGTCGGCGAAGTCGCCACAGACGCATCCATCGGGGGGAGTGGAACCCGTCGATGCTCAACCTCACGGACGCCTCGAGAGCAGAGGCGATCTCGTCACGCCGGCGAAGACGATCCGAGACGACCGTTTGCAAGGCCACAAATCCGAGGCCTACGACGAGACCGCCGATGAGCCCGAAGCCACCGTCGACCGCAACTCGCTTCGCCGCCGAGTGCTTGTTCAAGGTGGCAGTGCCGAGAGTGTGGCTCCCACTGACGATTGAGCTCGTCACGCTGTTGTCGGCGGTGATGGTCGACTGAATCGAGGCCGCCTGCTGTTGGTACTGACTCAGCTCATTCTGGAGCGGTGCGGTCGAACTACCGGACGCTGCCTGGGCAATTCGCAGGTAGAGGGACTGCACGGTGGCGTCCAGGGAGGCCTCGGTCTGCTCGAGAATGGCGACGGTGGAGTGATTCTGCGCCTCGTACAGCTGGGTCCGCACGTTCAGGAACACGGCGGCCAAGGTGCTCGTGCGTAGCAGTGCCGCGGAGGGCGTAGCCGCGCTGACGCTCACCTGCAGCAGCGCATCGCTGACCACGACGACTTGGCAATCCGACAGCAGCTGGTTGGCCGTCAAGGAGAGCCGCAGGCGGTTGACGACGTCTTGGGCCACCGTGGCCGTGTCGGCGATGGCGGCATCATTCGCCATGTCCAGGGTCTGGTCGTCGGCCGGGTTGTGGAAGAGGAGCAGAGAGCTCGTCGCGGTGTACTTCGGCGTGATGACCACCGTGACGGCTAGTCCGAGGACGAGACCGATGATGGCGGTGATCACCCAGAGGCGGCGGCGCCGACGGAGGGCACCCATCACGGTGCGGATGGCGACGAACTGCTCGACCGGGCGTCCAGGCGTCCGTGAGGTGCTGCCGTCGTCCAGTGGCTCGTCGATCGGGACGTACCCGGGGTCCTCGACGGTCATGACATCTCCGACATGGCGCCCGCACCACGTTCGACGTCGCCAGTCACCCGCCCGGTCCGCGCTCGGTGCGCCCGGAGGTGACTGGGTTCATCGCACACTGTTCTTCGTCTCGTTGATACGCCTCGGCGTGTGCAGGCTCCCGAGCCTCGGCGGTCGTCCCGTGGTCCGATCCGTCGGCTCCGGGTTCACGACAACGACGCCCGCAAGGGTCTGCTGAAGGCGGACGGCGCCGCTCGCGATCACCTCGAGCTCTTCGGCGACGGCGAAGCCAGAAGAGACCGCCAGAACCGTCGATGTCGACGAGCTGCCCGACGCTGGAGCCGGGCGCCAGTCCACCATGTCGGCTGACTCGGGGTCCACGACGACGAGGGTGACATGGAGGGCGTGACGCTTCTGCTTCACGTCGGGTGGGGAGTCGTAGGTGACGAGGTTCCAAGGGTCGGGAGGCTCGCTTGCCCGCTTGGCGCACGCCTGCCGCAGCTTCGCCGTCGAATCGTGATCGTCCGCCACGACGAACACCACCGGCAGCCCGAGAGCCGCCGCGAATGACGCCAGTTCGGGCGCGACAGCCAGGGCAGAATCATCACCGGCGAGCGTGAGCACCGTGACTTCGGGCCCGCGAGCGGCAGCCGCCGCCGTCGCACCGCCTCGCGATCCCCGCGATGCGACTCGGGGTGACGAGGCAGGCTGCAGCCCCTCCCGACTGCTAGGGATGTCCAGATCAGACAGGAGGCCGTGCAGGCGTGCCTTCTCGGCGACGGCCGGCTGCCAGCCGTCGAAGAGTTCGACCCATTGCTCGGGCGTCTTTCGCTGCTGAGGAGTCAACGACTGGAGTACGGGCGCCTGCACTGCCGAGGCGATGTCGTCACGCCGCCGCAACCGTCGGTCTCGGCGGCCGAGCACAAAAGCCACGATCGCCGCGATCACGAGACCGGCGAGGCCACCGAGCACCATCAGCTCCGGGTACCGCAACGAGGAAGGGTGTGTCGCCGTCGTGGCGTTCTGTTCGATGACGGTGCCAGGCGCCCCCGTCCCCTTATAGGCGATGAATTGCGCCGCCACCGCGTTGGCGAGTGCTTCGGCTGCCCGCGGCGTCGATCCCTCTGCAGTGATCTGTACGACGTCGTCGGTCAGAGCCGTCACGCCGACACGGCGTTGCAGCGTCGAATAGCCGAGATGGAGCCCGATCGACCTTGCCGCCGGGTCGAGCACGCCCTGGGTCGTGGCGATCGCCACCTCGGTGGCGATGTCGCGCGTCGGCACATCCGAACCGGGTTGAAGGGGAGATGGCGGCAACTCGACAAGGGCGGTAGCAGAGTCCATCGCAGGCGACACGAGCGTATAGGCGAGGCCGCCGACGAGGCCGACGAGGGCCAAGGCGACGAGGAGCCAGGGATACCGACGGATGATGTGCAACGACTCCCGAAGATTCAGGACTTGCTCGTCCATTACGTCCCCTTCTCGGACTCACCCGGATTGACCAGCGCTTTCGGTCGCGAGGCGAGTCGGAGCAGCGCAACGCCTGCAGTTCTGCCACGATGACGTCCGCCGTCATCATTCGATCTGGTCATCGGCATGTGGTCACGAACACCCAACACCATCAGGGGACTTGTCGTCCTCGCCCTCACCCGCTTCCCGACAAGACTAGCGGCTCCAAGTCAGGCCGAAGAATCGCCCAGCCGCCTGCACCTCTCGTCGCCCATGAGGCACGCATAGCGAACACAGGTTCGCTTTGAGTGTCCCGTTGCCGCCGATATCGCCCGCGATGTGCTGCGGGCAGCCGTCGCTTGTTGGCGTCGGCTCGGGACCTCGCAGCGCCGCTTCTTGTCAGCCGGAGGGTGCGCCGGCCCTCGCGACGAAAACCGGGTTGTCGATGGCGAAATGGTAGATGTCGATGAGGCGTTTGAGATTCTCGCCGGGATCGAAACGTCCGCCGTAGGTCTCCCGGGCTGCCTTGCCGTACCGCTCGTACCGGGCTGGATTGGCCTCTATGTCCACAAGGATGGTGGCGAGTGAGGCGGCATTTCGCGGGTCGAAGAGGACGCCGTCGGTGCCGTCGGTGATCAGCTCCGGAAAAGGCCCATGGCCGGCAGCCACCGGGGGCGCGCCGGCTGCCATTGCCTCGACAACCACCAAGCCGAACGTCTCCTCGCATTGAGAGGGCAGGATGACGGCTCTAGCTCGCGCCATGATCTCTGAGCACTCCTGGGCGCTCACGATGCCGAGGACCGAGACCGCCGGTCGCGAGGCAGCCCACTGCGCCACCCGCGCCTCGAGCGGACCTCCGCCGGCGATGGTCAGCCGCAGAGGCGCACCGGTGGCGCCCGCCTGAAACCTGTCCCATGCCTCCATGAGGAAGAGGATTCCCTTTGCCTCGTCGAGCCTGCCGATGTAGGCGACGAGAGGTTCGCGCACCGTCGGCGCAGCCATGGGAGGGATTCTTGGAATCAGGTTCGCTTTGACGAAGGTTCTGTCGGGCGGAAGGGCGAGATCCTTGAAGGTGGCGCGCTGGGACTCGGAGACGAACACGTACGCCGATCCCTTCGTGCGCCACGTTGCGCGATTCACGAGGGTGCTCATCACGACGGGCGCCGTCGCTGCAGCCGAGTGCCGGTAGCAGCGGTGGACCAGGGCCGGAATCGGCACGCGTCGCGCGACACAGTCGTGGCAGACCCTCCCGTCGCGAAACAGGCCCGTATCGGCTGCGCACAGCAAGCGGTAGTTATGGATGGAGATGACGGCCGGCACACGCTGGCGAACACAAGCGTGCAGCACCGAAGGGCTGATGAGCGGGAAGGTGTTGTGGATGTGCACGACGTCGGGTCGCGATCGGTGCAGCACCTGACTGAGCGACCTGCGGCTCTCGTCGCTCCAGACGACGCGTGCGGGCAGGAGCGCACGTGCAGGCAGCGACCAGCCTTCGATGTCGTCGCTGTAGCGCTCGAACTGCTCCACCGTGTGGCCGGCTGCGAGCAAAGCGTTCCGTTCCTGGTCGACGACGCGGTTCTCACCGCTCGGCGCGCCCGAACGGTACCGGTTGTGTACGACGAGGACCCTCATCGGGTCATTCTTGTTGCAGCAGCGCTGGGGGCGGTCGGGGCGCCAAGAGGGCTGCCGCCACCGCCAGGTCGAGCATGAAGGGGGACGCCTCCCCCAGACCTGTCTCGGTGAACGAGGAGATGAGGCAGTAGACGATCAAGAACAGGGCGATCGCCCGAGCCGGGCTCCGCGGGCGAAACGCCGCCGCAAGCAGCAGGCAGAGGACGATGAGGCCGCACACGACGTCTCCGAAGAGCCCTTCGTCCTGGTAGACCGACACCCAGCTGTTGTCGATCGAGAGCCCGTCGAAGGAGTCGTTGGACAGGCCGTAGCCGAAGAAGACCTCGGGGCGCGGGCGCGGCGCGTTGACCACCAGCGACCACACCACGGTCCGTCCGGTCAGGGTGGTCAGCTCCTGAGTGTTCTCACCGCGACCGAACCAGCTCGACAGAGCGGGGAGGAAGATGAGGGCGCCGATGAGGACGATGACGAAGGTCGTCATGAATGCCTTGCGGACCCGACGACGTGACACGAACAAGCTGAGGCCCGCCACGAGCACGCCCACCAGCATGGCGACCAGGGCGGTTCGCGTATGAGTGAGGATCAGCAGACCCACGCTGCCGAGAAACAACACCACGGCGGTGTTGCGACGGAGGAGGCCAGAGAGCCAGAGCACCGCGGTCAGGCCGGCAGCTACGGCAGCGATGTGGGCCACTTGAGGAGGCTGCACCGGCCAGATGACTCCTGTGAGGCGCCCGTCGACCTCGAAGGCCTTGTGCGGCGAGATGATCATTCCGAGGAGCACCGATGCCAGGACGGCAAAGAGACAGCGGAGGTGGTAGCGCAGGAGGAGGAGATCGCGGCGGCCCCAGAAGGGCGTCAGTAACCAGAGAACGGCAAGGAACGCCAGCAGGCGGATGGCTCGAACATCGGAGCCCAAGCCAACGTAGCCTCGAAGCGTCACCGCCAGGGCGACGACAGCGGCCACGGTGGACAGCACCAAGAACGCATTCGTGCGAATCATGAGCCGGCGGTTGACCGTCAGTGCCAACAAGACAGCGAGGACGAGAATCCCTGTGTGAGCACCTGCCCGATCTTGTGGGGGATCGTGACGACGAGCGGGATCGTGTAGAAGGTCAAGACGTTGAAGTACAAGAGTCCCCAGACGATCCCCACGCGTCGTCGAACGGATCGCTCGGCGGCGGTATCGGGCAGCGCGTCCAGGGTGGGCAGGGCGACGGTGCTCATCGGTCCTCACTCGTGGTCAGGCGGGCGAACGAGCCGTCGACATGGCGATGGCGAGCGCTGGCGCGGGAATGGTTGTCGCGGTAGCCGAAGCTGTCGTCGTTGCGGTCAGCTCCCACGAGGATGACGCCGGAGATGTCAACGCCGGCGGCTGCGAGCATCTCGGCCTCGATCCGTAGGCCGGCAACGTCTGACCGTCCCGCTGTCACGATGACGGTCGCTTCCGACACCCAGCTGGCGACGTCGCGCGCCCCGACAGCCGGGTCAAGGGATGCAAGGACGAGTGTGACATCGGGCGGCCTCCACGTCGCCTCCGAAGCCCTGGCGGCGGCATCGAGATCGGCGCGGACTGACGGCGCCGCCACATCATCGTGAGCTCGGACGATCACGACCGAAGCGAGGTCGGAACGACTGAAGCTCGCCTCTTTGGCGGCCCGACCTGTGACGCCGAGGAGTCTGGCGAGAAGCCCCTGTCGAGACGCATCGACGATGACGACCCTCTTGCCCTCGATGGTGAGAGCCCGTGCCAGCCCCGCCAGGGCGAGGGTGGCCGCACCGTCGCTCCCCACGGAGACGACGGTCAACACCGACTGACCGTTGCTCGAGGGGGAGATGGCGGCCCTCAAGTGTTTCGTCACGAGAGCCACCGGCCCACGGGGTCGTCGCAGGCGATGCCGGAGGCGTCGCGTTCGCAGGAGGCGCCCGCAGCGGACGACGGGAACGCTGAGCGCGACGGGTGCCTCCAGGGCGGCCGCGAAGTCGTCCCGCCGCCGGACGCGATCGGACACGATCGGCGGCACCATGACGATGCTGAGGCCCACGCCGAGCCCGGCCGCCAGTCCAGCTGCGCCGTCCTCCGCCAGCTTCTTCAGGCGGGAGCTTTGCACCAAGATGGGGGGAGCGAGCACCCGACTGCCCCCGACTACGGCGATGACGTCCAGAGTATTGCCCTGCATCGCCTCCTGGAGGAGGAACACGTCGGCGATGTCCGCCTTGCGCTCCGCTGTCAGGCTCCGACGCGTCGCACGTAGCCCAGGTGGCAAGGCTGCTATCTGACGACTGAGCTGGCGTTCGTTCGCCTGCGTTTGTGCGACGTCGGTGACGAGGGATTGCGCGATCGACCGACCCTGGGTTTCGTAGAGGTGGGCGCGAAAGCTCAAGAACGCTGTATCGAGCGCATTTGCGCGCTGAAGAGCCTCCGTCGCCGACGGCGCAGCGATACTGACCTCGATGACGGAGTCGCCCTCGGTCACGCCCTGGTACTGCCCGAGGAACGCACGAGGGCTCAGCGGCAGGTGGAGCCGGTTCACGACCTGCTGGGCGACCGTGGTCGTTTCCAGCTGAGCCAAGTCGGTGGCGATCTCGAGAGCGCTGTCACCGTTGGGGTTGTCCACCATCACGAGGGTGCTGCTTGCCGTGTACGGGCGGGGAACCCCCACTGCGAACGCCAGCCCTCCGACGAGGCCGGCGATGGCCATGATCACCCAAAAGCTCTGTCGACGGCGCAGCTCCGAGGCAACGGTGCGAAGGCTGACGAATTGGCCTCGACGACCATTGATGCCGTCGAGGCTGCGTTGTGGTCGAGTACCTGGGCGAATCGCCACGAGCTCGGAGCTCTCGATCGTCATGCCGGCCCTCTCGGTCGCGCGCGGGCGCGCTGGTTGGCTCGAGAGCAGAGAGCCTGAGCCGCCACGCTATCGATCATCGAAATTCCACCGCCGCCGGCATGTCGTTGTCACCCGAAAGCGGAGGGAGATCGTCGGGCTTCGTCTCGAGATTGCCCTTGATCAAGCCTTTACGTGCCTGGTCCCCGTATCGGAGCAGGAGGACGACGGTGATGGCGGACGTGACGGCGCTGGCAGCGGCGACACCTGGGACCTTGTAGAGCAGGGCGAAGGAAACCACCGTGCACACCGACACGATGGAACCGACCGCTTGGACGGCGAAGAGGCGGCGCGTCTGCCGCGACACCTTCAGGATGAGGATCGGACCGATGCCGAGACCGGCGATCAGAAGCGAGATGGCGAAGTAATCCGCCGACGACCAGTAGCGAGCGAAGGCTGGGCCGTAGATGAACCGGAGAAGGGTCGAACCTATGGTGAACACAAAGACGCTCACGAGTCCGATGCTGGCCATGGCCGCCGCGCTCACTCCCCAAGCGACTCGCCGCAGGCCCCTCCATCCGCGGTCGGCCAACGCCCGCGACGCCTCCGGGAGCCCGACGCTCCCTCCTGCCATGATGAGGACAAAGGTCGGCCCGGTCACCAGGGTCTGGGCAGCGCGTAGACCACCAAGTCCTACCGGCGTCAGAAAGAAGGCGGCGACGAGGATGATTGCTTGTGAGGAGCCCCATGCCGTCACGGACTGACCGGCGAGCCATTTGCTCATGTACCAGCGTGACCGGAGCAGTGTGACGCCGCCGCGCAGGGCCGGCCGCACGGAGAATTGCCACAGCCCGAAGACGGCGCCCACGGCCGCTCCGGCACCCCACGACCCGACTACGAACACGACGGCATAGTGGTGCACGACGGGATGGTTTCGATCGAGGAAGAGCACGACGAAGCAGCTTCCCTGCACGATGTTGAACACGGTGTCGTTCGCGAGTGCCTTGCCGGGCAGCTTGTGCATGAACCCGAGCCAACGCCAGTAATCCTGGATGACCAAGAAAGGAAGCCACGGGGCGATGGCGACGAGACCTAGCCCGAACTTGAACGCCAGCCCCCCAGCCAGCACAAGGACGATGCCCGCTAACAGGAAGATGGCGGCGGCGACGACCGAGAGAATGATCTCGGCGGCAAGCCCGCTGCGGAGCCGGCGTTTTCTGTCATCCTGCCAGGCGTCGTTCTCGATGGCCATCGGATCGGTGACGAGGGCGCGGTGCAAGCTGGCGAGCACGAGCCAGCATGCATAGGCAAGGGAGAACGCCCCGAGGGCCTCGGGGCCATTGGCTCCCGCGACGTGGGCCACGAACACGCCGACGCCGAAGTTCGATCCCGACGCGAAGACTTGATCCGTCATCGTCAGAGCCGCACGTTGGGAGACGCTCCGGGGAGCGCCTTTCTCGCCGCTGCCGGATGCCCGGCGGTGCTGAGCTGCGTGCCGGGGACGCCGACGCGCCGGCATATGGCGCCCCCCGTTGCGGCTCGCCGGCGTTCGAAGGGACGTCACGACGGGGCGCTCACGAGTCTTCGCTGCCTGGAGCGACGGCGGCGCGCACCGACCAGGGTCGACAAGGTCCAGGACCGTTGGAGCGAATGTCCACGGTCGGCAGCGGCAGGACCACGAGGAGCGCGGGCGCGAGTGGCGGGATCACCCGAACCGCCACCTAGACCGCAGTGGGTGATTCGGGCGCCGCGGCAACCGAGCTCCGCTCTCGCCGAAGAGTCGTCATCTTTGCCGTCGCGCCGACCCTGTCATCGTCGTCAGGGTGCCGAGTGGGCAGGTGAACGAAGGCGCGCGAGCGATATGACGTCTCCCGCACGACAATGCCACTCAACTAGGCTAGCTGCGTTTTGGAGGGGGAGAAACCCGCCCCGGACGGTTCCAAGCCGGCAGAGTGGGCCGCCGGGACGGTGTCCTTCGAAGGTCGAGGGAGAGGTCTCTGCATCCAGGCGGCGAGCGGGTATCCGACGTTACGAACCGACGCTGCTGACGTCCTGCCCGTCGGCTTGCCACTCGGCCATCGTGAGGAGGCCGGACTGGTCGTGGTACATGAAGGACCATGGGCCGGAGTACGTGTTATCCGAGAACAGGTTGTTCTGGTCCTTCGTGATCGCCACGTCGATGACGTCGCCTAGGTAGGGGGACCAGCTCGGAGCGCTGCCGTACTCCGAGAAGATGCCGTTCATGCCGCAGCCGTTGGCGGAGCCCTTGCAGCCAGGCACATCCGCCTGGGTGACGTTGAAGGTGTTGTCCGAGACGGTGACGTTCTGGGTCCTCCAGCGGCACAGGTCGTAGTAGTCAGGCGTCTGTGACGGCGTTGCACCGGTCAGGTGGGCGGCGTCGCAGGTCGTGAGGTTCGCCACCGAAGGGTCGACGAGGGTGCAGGCGCCTGTCGGGTTGATCCCGAGCCCATCGCCACAGAAGCGGTCGGAGTCCTCCCACAGCACGACGCCCGCCCAGTTGTCCGTGAAGGTGTTGTCCTCGATCTGGAACAGGCCCGAGTTGGCTCCCGGCACACGGCTGTCGCCGCCAGATTCGGAGACGTAGATGGCGCTGGCGGGAAAGCCGGGGTTCGTCGGGCCCTTCCCCCAGGCGTTGTCGACGAAGGTGTTGCCGTCGATGACGGCGTTGTACCCGAGCTCGTAGATGATGCCCTCGCCCCAGTTGCCCGAGATGTAGTTGCCGGTGAAGGTCAGTCCGGTGTTGTTGTCGTCAGCCCACAGCCCGACGTTGTAGTTGTCGTGGACGTAGTTTCCGCTGATGGTGGCGCCGTCGACCTCCCAGAACTTGCCTCCGCCGGAACAGCCGCAGCCGGTCGACTCGCCTGCACCCGAGCAGTTGGCGGGGACGTCGCCTGCGGGCACCGGGTCAGGCGAGATGTCCTCCCAGTTGCAAGTGTCGTTGTAGCTGATCTCGTTGTCGGAAAGGGTGATGTTGCTGGCGCCGTCGGTGAGCGAGTTCGTGTCCGTCACCGTGTAGGTGCCGAAGGCAGACTGGCCGTTCTCGGTCAGGCAGTTGTGGTTGACGACGTCGTTGGTCCCGAGGTAGAGGGCCGTCCCCGGTGAGATGTCCTCGACCGTGTCGTACTGGATCGTCCAGTTCGGAGCCGCCGAGGAGTTGACGGCCCCCTCGTTGCCAGGAGGGGTGAAGTCCTTGATCGTCAGGTACTCGATCGTCACGCCCGTCGCCGTCTGGTCGAAGGCAAAGTCGTTGTCACCCTGGCCCGAGATGACAGCGCCGGGTGCACCGATGTAGGTGTCGTTGTCGGCCGGGATGATCTGGCTGTAGGCGCCGGTGCCGAGGGTATGGGTGCCGGGGGCAAACCAGTACGTGGTGCCGGGCGTGGAGAAGCTGTCGCCGCTGTCGTTGCCGGCGGGCACCGTGACCGCCCCGGAGGGGGCCGTCGCCGGTCCGTCGAGGCTCGACGAACCGCACACCTGCGCCGGGGGCGAGCCGGGCGCGCCCCCACCGCCGGCCGGTGGGCTAGTCGTCGTCGTGGACGATGACGTCGTCGTCGTCGTGGAGGTCGAGGTGAACGTCGTCGTGGTCGTCGAGGTAGATGTTCCCGCCGGCGCCGGCGATGTCGTCGTGGTCGGCGGATCCGTCGTTGACGTGGATGCCGGGCCGTAGTGGTGCAGCCAGCGCCTCGCGGGTCGAAGGGCGACGGTGCTCGAGACGTCCGAGCCTCGGGCCGTCCACGCCGGCCACGACCACGCCGGGGTCGTTCCCGGATCCTGCACGAGCTTGGTGGCGACGATCACCTCTGAGCGGGGTGGGTTCTTGGCAACCCCAAGGACGTGAGCGCCTCTCACCTTCTTGGCAGCGGTGGCGCGGGTGACGAGGTGAAGGTTGATTCCCTCGCTGAAGAGGAGGCTGACGTGACCGGTCGACTGGGGAACGCTGGGGGACACAGTCCCGGGTGCGGCGGCCGATGCGGGGACGGGGTAGAAGTTCCAGCTGACGCCCGAGAAGGCCATGGTGATCATGGCGACCTGGCTGGCGGGGCGGACGAGCAACATCGGGTCTCGCAGGTCACCGCGGTCCCATCCCGCGCAGGCGACGAGTCGCGTGGTCGGGCCGTCGGAGGTGTCGAACAAGCGCTTCCAGTGGCGGAGACACTGGACGGAGGCCGAACCGTCGGTGTCGACATAGCTGATGACAACGTTGCCCTTACGCACGCCCTTCGGCAGGGCGGTTGACGGGTCTGCGCTCCGATTCGACCTGAACGTCACGGGCCGGCCGACCTCGCGAATGAGGGAGTAGACGAGGATGTGGCTGGAGGCTCCCGCCCCCTGCGCGAGCGTGATGACCGAAGCAACCAACAGAGCCGATGCGAGAGCGGCGATCGCCGATTTGCGGGCGCGAAAAACTAGGCGTCCCATTTGTCTTCGCCTCCGGAAATGTTGGGTGGTGGGCCACAAACTCGGATGCAGCCGAGTTGCGGTTTGGTTGCAGTTGAGGTGCAGATAGGTATCGGCGCGCCCCGTCCGACACTTGAGAATTTTCTATGTGTCAGTAAGGTGACGAGCGAACGTTGGGTGCTGTGGCGGTCTTGCTCCTCGCACGATCTATTTGGTGGCTCATGCTAAGGGGGGAGGATTCGGTCCTCAATAGAGATCGGGTTAACAGTGTGCGCCGATTTCATTACGGAGGCAGGTGAGCGCCAGCTCCGAGCCTGCGTTACGTCTGCGTGACGGTACCGAGGACGACCTCGGTCAGTCGCTCTGCGAGGAGGCGCCGGCCGCTGTAGGAAAGAACGTCGTGGTCGAGCGCGTCGATACGGACCACCTCGATCCGAGCCGCTGGCTCGTCCCTGTCAACCGCCTCGAGCAGGGCGATACGACCCTGGCCGGCCGCAGCGACGAGGCACTCGTGGTCCTGCGCCGAGAGGAACAATGTCGTGCGCACGCCGGAGGCCGAGAGATGGTGAAGGAACGCCACCGGGTCGTCGGTCGTCTCGTCGCCGGAGTCCTCCACTGGTCGGTTCCAGTACATCTGATTGATCAGATTGGCCGCCCGGGCCCCGAGACGCCGAGCCGCCATCGCAGCCACCCAGGCGCCGGAGCAGAGACCGACGAAGACGACGTCACGGCCCGCGCACAGCGAGACGTCCTCGCCGGCCTGGACGGCATCATCGACCAGCGTCTCGCTGTACAGCGGCGGCACCGGCAGCAGTGGGCTGTCGCCGAGCCCGCTCGTGTCGAATCGCAACGACTGCACGCCCTGCTCCGCCCATTGCCTCGAGAGCTCGACCCACTGGCGAGACGGCCCGAGGTGATGATCGAAGAAGGCGTTGAGGAAAACGACGGTTGCGCTCGGGTCTCCGTGGGTCTCGGTGACGATCCCGAACAGTCCCTTCGGCCCGAGGCGCACGGCGCGCTCGACGATGGAGTGGTTGTTTCGGCGGCGCGGGATCGAGACGTGAGAGGGCGTGTCTGCATCCAGCGGACGGGTGTCGAGCGGCACGACGGCGGACAGGTACGAGACGATCGCCTCGATCGTGCCGAAGGGGATGGTGGCCTCGCTGGGGGGTGTTTGCAGCAGCTCAGGCTGCCCGGATACCTCGAGGTAGGTCACGCCCGCACGGGCGATGAGCTCTCGCAGTGGTGGAGGAGGCGCCTCCCCGACGCGTGTCAAGAGGAGAAGCGGCGTGGCGGGCATTTTGTCGGCCGCTGGGAGCTCGATCGTCCTCAGCTGCTCGGTCGTGTCGGGGGACAGACAGCCGCCGGGAATCTCCGTCCATCCCTCGGGCGCTCCACTGCCATCGATACCGCGCAGCGTGAGCCGCTGCAGCATGTATTGCTCCCGCACGAAGGCACGTCCCTCCACACACGGATCCCACGACACGAGCGCCTCGAACGGGGCCAACTCGGCGGCGACCGTGGCGGCCAGCGTCGCTCCCATCCGGAGACCGGCGAGCACGACGTGGCGCTCTCCGGCCTCTCGGGCGAATGCCACCACCGCCCGAATGCTGGCCAGCCAGGAGTCGACGAGTGTCTCGTCATCCTCGCCTCCCGCCGAGTCGCCGGTGCCGTAGTAGTCGAACCGGACGGCGGCAATGCCTGCCCAGGCGAGTCTCTCGGCCAGGACGCGAATCGCCCCGTGGCTGGCATCGTGCTCTCTCGCCAGTGGAGGACAGATCACGACCGTAGCCCGCGAACGCCCGTCAAGGGGCCGGTGCAGCCAGGCGAACAGCGGCCCGCTGTCGTGGGGGATCCACGTCGGGACCGCCAGGTCGGGCATGGGCGCACAGTAGTTGTCACCCGGTCGTCGCCCAGCACTTATGATCACTCTCGATGCAACCCGAGCGTCTCGATCCGATGACCGAACCGCGCCCGTCTTCGCTCCCATGACCGAGCAAGACGCCGTTGTCGACATCCTCGCGCGAGAGACGGCCCTGAGCGCCTCGGATTTGTCGAGCGAGTGGTCACTCATCGATCTCGGCGTGACCTCGTTCGTGATCGTGCGCGTCCTCGTCGCCTTCGAGGACCATTTCGAGACGGAATTCTCCGTCGAGCAGATGGAGGAAGTCGTGAGCACTCCGGTGGCTCAGCTGCCGGAGTTCGTCCGACGAGCGCTCGCAGTCGGGAGCTGAGCAGTGGACGTCCTCGAGCTGATCCTGGATCGTGCGCGCACCAGCCCCGATCGTCCCGCCGCAAAGGACCGTTCGAGCGATATCACCTACGGCGAGCTGGAGCAGGCGGTCGCCGAGCTCGCGAGCGGACTCGGCGAACAGGGTGTCCGGGAAGGCGATCGCGTGTGTCTCCACCTCCCGAATTCAGTCGAGTTCCTGGTGGCGGCGCTCGCCTGTATGTGGGTGGGGGCGATCTTCGTGCCGCTGGCGACGACGGATCCGGCGCCCCGCCGGCGCGCCGTCGTCGAGAACTGCGAGCCGGCGCTCGTGCTCGCCGACGCCGAGATGCTGTCGGTTGCAGAGCGCGATGGCGAGCGGCTCTACGAGGGACGCCTGGTCCTTCCCGTAACTGCCGTCAACCGACCTGCCGGTGCGGCGCCGGCCCGGGCGGACGACGACGACCGGCCGGCGTACTGCATCTATACGTCGGGCACGACGGCTTTGCCGAAGGGGGTGCTCATCGGGCATCGCTCTTTTCTCTGCGCGGTTCTCGCCGCCGCCGAGCTGCTCGAGCTCGACGAGACGACTCGTTCCCTCTGCGTCTCGTCGTTTCACTTCGACGGTTCCTACGGCACCTTGTTCCCCACACCCGTCGCTGGGGGGTCGCTCGTGATCCCGCGACGCGAGGCCTTGATGCTCCCGCGGCTCTTCTTCAGGACGGTGGCGGACGAGCAGGTGACTCATACGAGCATGTCCCCGACTTACCTCCGGCTCCTGCTGCCCAGCCGCCACCTGCCCGAGCTGGCCCGGACGCCGCTTCGTACCATGGCCTTCGGCGGGGACGCCCTCTTCGCCGACGATCTCGAGCGGCTCTGGGCTTCGGTGCCCAGCCTTCGCGTCTTCAACCGCTACGGGCCGACCGAGACCACGATCGCCGTGACCACGCACGAGCTGACGCCGGAGATTGTGGCTCTCGGGGATCCGCTGCCCATCGGTCGGCCACACGCAGGCGTCACCTTCTGGCTCGTCGACGACGAGGGCAAGATCATCGACCGCCCGGGCGACGTGGGCGAGCTCTACATCGGCGGCAATCATCTCATGATCGGGTACTGGCGCGAACCGGCACTCATGAGCGAGGTGATGCGCACCGACGTCGTGCCGGGAGAGACGGTCTACCGGACCCGCGACCTGGTGTTTCGCGATGACTCAGGTAGCTATCACTACGTCGACAGGTCGGATCGAGTGGTGAAGCGCAGCGGCATGCGCATCTCCCTTGTCGAGATCACCGCCTCCTTGACGAGCCTGAGCAGCATCTCGAAGGCGCACTGCGTGGCCTACGACAAAGACGGTGGAGTCGGCATCGCGGCTTTTGTCGTGCCGATCGTCGCCATCACCGGCCCGGAGCTTCGCCATGCAGCCCGCGACCGCCTGCCGGCGACGATGCTGCCGGACGTCATCGAAGTCGTGGCCGACTTCCCCCTCACCGGCTCCAACAAGGTGGACGAGCGGGCGATGCTGCAAGCCGCCGGGTTGCAGGAGTTGGGCAAGGAGGGACTCCGGTCCGGCTGAGGGCGCTGTCTGCGGCCCGTTGTCGCGGGTCGCGAAACCGCCGGCCGCATCAGCGGAGAAAGTGCCGGCTGGCGTAGTCGACGATCAAGTCGGACACCTCGTCTCGATCCCTCGGATGGCGTAGGGCGTGATCGAGGGCGGAGATCATCTCGAGCTGCAGCTCTCCTGCGTTGGCGGATCGCAGGCGAGGGTGGTCTGCCGCGTGCCGGAAGGGTCGTATCTCCTCAGAGCCGCAGATCAACAGCACGTTCGATCCAGCTAACACGAGGTCCGCCAGGTGCTCGCTCGGGCCGCTTTTCGGGCCTCCTGGGCGGGTTCCCAAACGCCACACAAGTGTGCGGTAGGGCCGGCCGAGTCGATCGAGGGCCGAGCGGATGCTTCGCCGCGCCCTCACCGTGGCCATCGGGTAGCGGGTGCCGATCCACCGGACGAGCGGAACCTGCTCCTCGAGCCATCGAATCGATGTCACTTTGTTCGTCGCCGTTGCGAGATGCGGTTCCGGGAGGAAGAACTTGCGTCGCGGATCGGCCGCACCGCCGTGCTCCATCTCCGGCGCCGGGAACGACACAGCCGGGTTCAGCGCGCAGACGCCCCGCGGCGACAGGATGGCCGCGGCCTCGAGTACGTGGTAGCCGCTCGAGCACAAGCCGAAGAGCACGACGTTCGAGGGTGCCTCTGGCGAGAGGGCGCGGGCGACGTCAACGACATCCTCGATCGCCGAGTAGGGGTAGACCCGCGGGGGCGTCGAGCCCCTCGGAGGGCTGTCGCCGACGCCGCTGAGATCCATGCGAACGCACCGGAGCCCCGCGGTGGCAAGGCGACGGCTGAGGTCGACCCAGAGTCGTCCGGGGCCGATGCGATGCTCGTTGGCGACGTTGACGAACAGACACACCGGGCCGGTTGCGCCCTCCTTCGGCTCGGTCGATATCGAGAACAGCCCGAAGGGCCCGAGACGCACAGCACGCTCGACGACCGGCGTCGGCAGTCGGTCGCCGCTCTCGGACGCAGCCGCCCGATTGTGGCGCAAGGTGACGGCCACCTCGGCAGGCCGCGGCAGGGTGACCGAATGGCGGTCCTTTGGCATGACGTCGTCGATCCAGTCGACGATGGTTGCCAAGGCGCCGGCCGGCACGACCTGGAGCGGCGTTGGCATATCGAGGAGGTCGTCTTGGCCTGCCACCTTGCGGTGCTCCACGTTCGGCAGGACGAGGCGGTCCACGAGGGTGCGCTCGGCCGGGTGGTCGACTCGAGTGAGCAGGAGCACCCGCTCCGCCAGAGTCGCCGTCGTCTCGTCGAATTCGAGCAGCGAGAGCTCACGCAGGATCTCTGGCGGGAGGAGGAAACCCGGAATGTCGTCTGGGGAGATGTTCGATTTACCCGCAACCTGGATGCGCAGGCTCAGCATGCGTTGCTCTCGAACGAACGACCGTCCGCTCGCGCACGGGTCCCACATGACGAGGGCTTCGAATGGTTCGAGGGCGCTGGTGAGTCCGGCAAGGAGGGCGCCGACGCGCATGCCCACGAGAGCGATGCGGGTCGCTCCCAACCCTCGCACGAAGTCAACGGCGTGGCGCACGTCATCGAGCAACCCGATCGTGGCGTCCTGCTGATCGGTCCGGTCGAACGAGTCACCCGTCGAGCGGTAGTCGAAGCGGAGAGCGAGCAAGCCGGCGTCTGCGAGACTCCCGGCCAGGCGAGCGAATGTGGAGTATGCGCTCGTGTGCTCCCTGCCAAGCGGCGGGCAGAGAACGACGGCGCCGCGAACCTCGGCGCTGTTGGTATTGATGAGCCCGAACAGCGGTGATTCCTCCGGGCCGAACCAGGCCGACAGCGGCTGGTCAGGCGGGCGCTCGGACTTCATATTCGCCTGACGCTACTCATAGACGACCGAGACCTCCTCACGCAGGCGTCGATCGAGAGCCCGAAGCTCCGCGACGTCGTCCACGGTGCCCTCGGCGGCAAAGACGAAGTCTCGATAGCCCTTGCGCCAATCGACCGACTGGCCAGGGCCGCGGTTGAGCAGCAGGTGCTCCACGCCCGGAAACGTCGCAGCCTCGTCGAATCCCTGCAGGCTGAGGACACGGTGAGCGGACATGGGGGCCTGGATCACGGATCGAAACACGACTCGATCCATCTGCAGCAGCCTCTCGTGGGGAAGCTGCTCACCGAGTGCCAGTCGACACCCCACATCGTAGAGGTCGAGCTTGCTCAGACGCCCGATCATCTCCGGTATTCCGCCGCCTGGTCGTCCGTTCACCTCGATGAGGCGAGGGCCGCTCGGCGCCAGCTTGATCTCCGTGTGCAGGCAGCCGCTTTCTATCTCGAGTGCCCTGGCTGCATCGACCGCCAGTTGGAGAACGGCGGCTCCATCCTCGTCGGAGAGCTCTGCCGGCATGAAATTGCCGGTCTCGCGAAACGGCTCGACGAAGCGGAAACGCCCCGTCATGGCGACGTTGCTCACGCGCCCGCCGCTCACGTAGCTCTCGACCGAGACGACTGGGGCGATCTGCTCGTCTCGTGACGGAGCTGCCGGTATGAACTCCTCCACCAGCATGGCTTCGCCGATCCCGTCTCGAGAGAGCTGCGACAGCGCCTCGAGGAGATGAGGGAACGACGGCACCGAGACGACGTTTTCGCTGCCCGTTCCGTGCCGTGGCTTGAGCACCGCCGGGAAGGAGATGCGGCTCTCGATGTCGGCCAGGGCAGCGCCGTCGCCCGCCGGGGGAACCTCGGCGTAGCGAGGGACGGCAACGCCGCCTTGGTGGAGGGCGCGCCGCTGCACGAATTTGTCGACGAGCCGCTCCGCCACCTTCGGGGTATGAAAGGGCAGCTCGAGCTCCGCGGCGATCTCCGCCAGCCTGAGCATGCCGGCGTCCTGGAAGGTCACGATGCCGTCGGGTCTGTGGCGTCTGATGGCGGTGGCTGCCTGCGAAGTAGGCAGGCCTTCCAGGTGAACGACGTCCCCGAGCTTGCGCAGCATCGCCGCGTGCACGGCGGCGACGTGGCGGTGCACCGGAGGGGTGGAATCGACCAGCCAGAGCAGCTCGTACCGCCCGGCCGCGAGGGGTGCGAGCGCCATGGGGGACAGCTCCAACGGACTCGTCAGCACGGCCATGAGCGGCCGGCTGCGCTGCGGGCGAGCGGGCATCATCGCAGGTCCTGGCCGAAGGTTGCGGCCGTATCCGCCGACACGCCCGTCCGCCCGGGAGTCAGAGTCGCCTCGCCTGGGTGGCAAGGCAGCACCCTCAGGAGCGAGTCCAGCGGGCCGTGAAGTCACCCTCACCTCGGTGGCGCTTCCAGCACTCGGGCGGAGCCGGCTCCCACCCCCCGACTCACTTCGCGAGTCATCCGAGCAGCTCCTCGACGCAGCGTTGAGCGTCAAGGAAGACGCGTAGTCTGCTCTTCGGCGAGGGGAGATAGTGCGTGAAGTACCGCACGCCCTCCGTCAGCGCTCCCAGCAGGGAAAGATGCTGCTGCACGCGCCCGTCTCGGTCGATGGGGTGGAAGTCCCTCGTGAGGGCCACGCTGCCGACGGGGGTGTCACCGTACTTGAACTGCTGCAGCCGTCCCTGCTGATACAGGTTCGTCAGCAGCGGCGATGAGGAGCGATGCAGGGTCGGGTCCTCAAGATACCCCTGTACCAGCACGTCCACCGGTGCGGAGAAGGGCGTGTCGAGCTCCCTCGAACGGACCGTCCGACCGGAGTGTGACGTCGTCAGTCGAGGAGCAGGGCCGAAGGGGGCTTTCACGACCCCTGCGTCCATCAGCGCCAGCAGCTGCTGGGAGCGGATCGCCGGAGGTCCCGCCACGAGGCGGCTCACCTTGGAGCGGATGTTCGACTGGAAGTCGAGGTACGACTCGAGCGAGAGCCCGCCGAACTCGATGACGGTTCGCATGGCGTCGCGCTGGAAGCGGAGCACCTCAGAAGCGGCCTTGACGGCGCTCGCCGGACCCTTCAGCGCCTCGTCCAGGTCCGTTTCGACCATGGCGTACACGCGGTCCTGGTAGTCCGTCGCCGACACGAAGCTGTCCTCGGGAGCGAAGAAATTTCGGCTGGCGTCGAACGAGCCGTAGCGCGCCGCGTAAGGCGCCACGACCGACTCGAAGTCGTTGATCGAGGACTGCTCCAGCCGGGCACGCACCTCTTTGGCGGCGTCCGGGCCTGCGGCCAGAGCAGCCGAGTGCAGGTAGTACCGGGCCTGCATCTCTGCGAAGATGAGGGGAAGCATCGTCGTCCGGAGATCGACGCGGCCGGCATCGGCCCGAATGGCGGCGACGGCCTCCTCGGTGCAGATGACCGAGGCATAGTCGTCGGTCTCGTCCAGAGCTTCGACGGCCTTGGCACAGTATGGGAATCCGCTTCGTGAGAACACGTAGATGCGCGGCTCACGTCCGCTCGCCCGGTATCGCAAGCGATCGCCGCGCGGCACGAAGGAGCCGCCGTTGCCGAGCGTGAGCGCCGTGATGGCGTCAGTGGCAACAAGGCCCATACCGACGATGCCGACAGAGGCGGTCGAGGGGATGGCGTCGACGTAGGGCGTGACGGGATACGGCCTCACCAGGTGCTCGGGATGATCGAGGTTGCCCGTGTGACCGGTCGTGAGGATGACGTGGTTGACGGCAAGGACCTCGCCGGTGTTGAGATACACGTGCTCGAGTCCGTCCGGTTGGCTGACGATGTCGACGGCGAGCGCTCGGTGCGGGACGATCTCGAGCGGCCACGGCGCGTCCTCCACGAGCGTTTCGAAGAACCATTGCAGGTAAGCCCCGAGGACGCGCCGAGGCAGGTAGTCGTGGGGCGTGACCTCGCGTCCCGAGCGCGAGACGCGGCAACTGTCGCCGTTCCAGCGGTAGCCGACCTGCTTCGTCCATTCGTACAGGCCGACGCCGTAGCGGGGGGAGGCTCCCTCGTCGTCCCACGGGTAGAGCGAGAGCTGGCCGCACGGCGTGTTCAGGAGGAGGTACTCGGGCTCGTCCAAGGCGTACACGCCGGGTCCGGCCGTGCCGACCTCTACGACATGGACTCGAGTCGGGCACCGCTCAGTGCGAACAGCGTCCGCCAGACGCTCCAGCACGCACAGCCCCCAGGCGCCGGCTCCGACGAGCGCGACCTCATTCATGGTGCGCAATGGCCTGACCGCTCGTGTGCTCCCCGCCGACCCACTCTTATACGCTACCGCCACGGGGCTCTGCCCATTTTCAAGTGGGCAGCGTGGCGGTGTTTCAGGCATCGCAGATGCCAGGGAGACTGCTCGTGAGCCACGCGAGGGGTCGGATCGAGGGTTGAATCAACAGGGTCACGCGGCTCTCTATGCTGGTCACGGGTCCCACTCGTTCAGTGGAGGTGTTACATCCCAGTCTTTATCGACTCGGCGGAGCCCAGGTCGTCCCAAGCGAACGGCACGGGGGGAGCGCGCGTGGTCGCGGCGGCGGTCAGCCGGCGCTCGAGATCGCGATCGTCAACAACATGCCTGACGCCGCCTTTGCTGACACTGAAGATCAGTTCACGACCTTGCTCAACGAAGCCGCCGGTCATCTCGAGCTGCGCGTCGGGCTCTATAGCCTGCCCGGGCTACGGCGCAACGAGGGCACCGCGAGTTACATCGCGGCGAACTATCGAAGCATCGAGCAGCTGTTCGACCGGCGAGTCGACGCCGCCATCGTGACGGGGACCGAGCCGCTCGCCGGGCGCCTGCCGGACGAGCCCTATTGGGCTGCTTTGACGGAGCTGATCAGTTGGGCAGAGGTATCGACCACCTCTACCGTCTTGTCCTGCTTGGCAGCTCACGCTGCGGTTCTGCTCTTCGACGGTATCGAGCGGGAGCGACTTCCGCAGAAGTGCTCCGGTGTCTTCGCTCATGAGTCGCTCACGTCGCACCCTCTCGTCGAGGGCCTGCGTGGACCTGTATTCGTGCCCCACTCGCGCCTCAACGACGTCCCGGGTCACCACCTGTCGGACGGCTATGCAAGCTTGCTCGGATCACCCGAGATCAGCTGGACCGTGTTGGCACGGGAGAGCGGCAATTGCCTGTTCATGTTCGTGCAGGGCCACCCCGAGTACTGGACGACGAGCCTGTTGCGGGAGTACAAGCGCGATTTACAGCGCTACCTCCGAGGCGAGCGTGACTCGTCGCCCCCCGTCCCGCTCCATTACCTCGACGAAGAAGGAGAGCGCCTGCTCACTCGATTCGCCACCGAGGCACGGGCGCGTCCCTCGTCGGCGGACCCGATGGCGGGCTTCCCTTTCGATGAGGTCAAGGAACGCGTGGTAAATACGTGGCGGCCCCACGGGGCGCGCTTGTACAAGAACTGGATCCAGGAGATCCTGCGGCGGAGGCAGGACGGCCCCCCAGGCAACGGCGAGGCGCCGGCGCCGGATCGGGCCGTCGACGAGCAAGGAACGAGGTCTGTTGGTGCGGGATGAGACGATTGCTCTCCACGGCGGGTACACACCTGATTCGACGAAGGCCGTGGCGGTGCCTATCTATCAGACCGTCGCCCATGAGTTCGACGACGCCGATCATGCGGCAGCCGTGTTCGACATGGACATCCCGGGGTTCCACTACAACCGGCTGAACAACCCAACCAACCAGGTTCTGGAGCATCGCCTTGCAGCCCTTGAACTCGGCGTCGGCGCCCTCACGCTCAGCTCGGGCACAGCGGCCGTGCTGTACTCGTTGCAGAATCTCGCCGGCCTCGGTGACAACATCGTCTCCGCCCCGCAGTTGTACGGAACGACCTACACCCTGTTCGTGCACATCCTGCCTCAGCAGGGTCTCGAGGTTCGCTTGGCGGCGGACGACACCCCAGCCGCCATGGAAGCCCTCATCGACGACCGCACGAAGGCGATCTTCTGCGAGAGCATCGGCAACCCCGCCGGCAACGTCGTCGATCTCGAGGCCGTAGCGGCGCTCGCCCACTTCCACGGCATACCGCTCATCGTCGACAACACGGTGGCCACGCCGATGATGATCAAGCCCGTCGAGCACGGCGCCGACATCGTCGTGCACTCGCTGACGAAGTTCGTCGGCGGCCACGGCACGACGCTGGCGGGAGGCATCGTCGACAGCGGCAAGTTCCCGTGGGCCGACCACCCGGACAGGTTCCCCATGTTCTCCCGACCGGAACCCTCCTTCCACGGGGTCGTATACCCAGAGCGCTTCGGTGACGCCGCCTATATCGTGCGCTGCAGAACGGTGGGTCTGCGAAACGCCGGGGCGACACTGTCGCCGTTCAGCGCCTTTTTGGTATTGCAGGGTCTCGAGACCATGTCGGTCCGACTCGACCGCCACGAGGTGAACGCCCGAGCTGTTGCCGCCTACCTCGCCGAGGATCGGCGCGTCTCCTGGGTGGACTTCGCCGGTTTCCCCGATCACCCCTATCACGAGCTTTCTGAGCGCTATCTGAAGGGGCGGTGCTCGTCGCTGTTCACCTTCGGTGTCGTCGGTGGCTATGACGCCGGCTTGCGGTTCTTCAACTCGGTGAAGCTCTTCAAGCGACTCGTCAACCTGGGGGACGCCAAGTCGCTCGTGAGCCATCCGGCCTCGACCACCCACCGACAGCTGACAGCCGAGGACCTGAAGGTCGTAGGCGTCACGCCGGACATGATCCGACTGTCGGTTGGGATCGAGCACATCGACGACATCATCGAAGACATCGACCAAGCGCTGAGTGCCGCCTGCGGCGCCGAGTAACATCTGGCGGTGTTCGGACATTGCTGCAGTCAAAGGAGAGTTCGTTGCACCATGCCATCGAGTGCATCGGCGACGATCCTCGGACGCGGTCGGTGGTTCTGCGGTTGATCGGAGGCGCCTCAGCACTCACTGAGCCGCTCCACTTGGGGGTCCGGTTCGCCGCCCGCCTTGACGACGCCGGCGCTACGGCGGACCTGGCGGGATCATGACCTTGGGAACGGAGCCATCGATGACCGACGAGATTCGCCGGGTGGTGGCCCAGCACGGTCGCCTCTCGGTCCCGATGTCGCAAGTGGCGGACGACGACGACCTCTACTTCGCCGGCATGACCTCACACGCGAGCGTCAGCATGCTGATCGCCCTGGAGGAAGCCTTCGGACTGGAGTTCCCAGAGGAAATGCTGCGCCAGAGCACGTTTCAGTCGGTCAATTCGATCGCGGCAGCGCTCGACGTTCTGATCGAGGACAAAAAGGCCGCTGAGCTTGGCCCACGAACCTGAGGAGGATTTTCGCTCGGGGCTGATGACCGCCGGCCTGCTCATCGCCACCGAGGTCGATGGGATCTACCTCCGGTCCGGGAACTTCGAGAGCGTGGCACGCGCCATCGATGTCCTCGTGAGCGCGGCCGGATCGGATCAGAACGCTGAGGTCTTGCATCTGCCGGCAGTCATGCCGCGTAGCGTCCTCGAGCAGTCCGCCTACATCCGGGCGTTCCCGGACCTCGTCGGCTCGGTCAACACATTCGAGGGTAATGACGCCCTGCACATCGAGATCCTGCGCCGCCTCGAACGCGGCGAGGACTGGGCAGAGCTCTTCGGCCGCTCCGACGTGGTGCTCTGTTCGGCGGCTTGTCACCTGGTCTACCCGACGTGTCGTGGCCGGTTGCCCGAGGGTGGTCGACGCTTCGAGGTCTTCGGTCAGTGCTTCCGGCACGAGCCGAGCCTCGATCCGGCGCGGATGCAGGCCTTTCGCATGCACGAATTCGTCTACGTGGGCGACGCCGAGGGCGCCGTGGCCCATCGGGATGCCTGGCTCGAGCGGGCCGCCCAGCTGCTCGGCGGGCTCGGGCTTCCCGTCACGGCGGTGCTGGCGAGTGACCCCTTCTTCGGCCGGGCGGGCAAGCTGCTCTCGGCGAATCAACGGGCGGAAGCCTTGAAGCACGAGGTCGTGACCTCGGTGCAGCCGGGAGAGGGGCCGGTCGCCGTCGCGTCGTCCAACTGCCATCTCGACCACTTCGGCCGTGCTTTCGGCATCGAGAGCGCGGACGGAACCGTCGCCCATAGCGCCTGTGTCGGCTTTGGGACCGAGCGCATCGTGCTGGCGCTGCTGGCAGCGCACGGGCTCGACCCGGTGTGCTGGCCGTCCAACGTGCGCGATCAGCTGTGGCCGTCGAGGACTTGAGGGCGGCGACCGCCCCGCTCAGCCGAGCGCCTTCGCCAGGGCCGTCACGATCGGCGTTCCCAGGCCAGTAGCCATGTCGTAATGCTTCGTGGCTGGGTAGAGGCCTCCGTTCGTCGTCGTGTAGTCGTTGTTGCCGACCTTGACGTCGTTGACGACGGCCTTGCCTTCGGCCACCAGCTTGTAGAGGGCAGGGTTCAAGAAGCCCAGCTTGTGGACCTTGCCCTTGTAGGCGTCGAGGAGGGCGGTCAATGCCGCCCAGAGGGGCGTGGCGGCACTCGTGCCGCCGACGACCGTCCACTTGCCGCCGAAGACGATGACGTAGCCATGGGACGGGTCGGCGCTGGCGGAGACGTCGGGGAGCTCTCGACAGAGCGTTCTGCCCGTGGCGCCGCAGGGGACCCCCGAACTGAGCGAGCTCACGACGCCGGGGCCGCGCTGGTACTTGGGCATCGTCCACCAGGAAGAGATGCCGCCCGTGCCGGCGCCCTCGGCGAACAGGGGCTCGTCCCAGACCGACTGCGTGGGCGCAGGGCCGAGCTTGGTGAGATCGGTGCCGCCCACGCCGGTCACGAACGGCTGCTCGGACGGATCCTCCACGCTCAAGAAGAGCGGCATCCAGACGAAGCCGCCGGCTGCATCGGCAACCCAGGCATAGTCCAAGAGCGGGTCCGTGGCGACGGCGTAAGGGTCGGTGATACCCGTAATGAGCCTCGTCACCTTGTTCGTCCCGCCGGAGATGACCGCTACGCCGGCTCCGCTGCCGTCGGAGCCTTCAGCTGTGACCAGGACACCGCTCCCGTTCGGATCGACGGCCAGCGACGTGGGGATGACCAACCCACTTAGCGTCGCTGTCGCCACGAAGTCGCCGGTGCTCGCCTCCAGCACCGTCACGGTGTCGCTCTCGGCGTTGCCGATGTAGAGCTTGTTCGAGGAGGCGTTGACGGCGAGCCCGTACGGCTCCTCGCCGACCGATACCTCGGCCAGCGTCAGCGAGGTGGGGCAGCCGCTCGTGGTGGTGGCGTCACATGCCGCGCCGCTGAACTCGCCAACTTCGTCGTCGCCGAAGTCGGTGAGGAACACCTGGTTGGTGGAAGCGTCCACCGCCACGTCTGCCGGCTCGTCGCCGCCGTATGCACCAACGATGGTGAGCGCCGACTCGTCGATGACGCCGATGTCGTCAATGCCGGCAAGGGCCACGTAGGCGGTGCCGGTGGCGCTGTCGACGGCGATACCGATGGGCTCGCTACCGGGGTCGTTGATGACCGTCATGGGGGTGGCGCTGCAGCCGGACTGGTTGGCGCTGTCGCACGTCGCCCCGTCGATCTCGGCGACGATGCCAAGGGCGTCTTCCGAGACCCAGAGTTGGTTCGTGGTCGGATCCACGGCGAGGCCCTCTGGCTCGGTCGTCGATCCGAGAGCGATCGTCCCGACGGTTTCGAGCGTGGCCTCGTTGGCGACGGTGATGTCCCCGGTGATCGAATTGGCGAAGTAAACGGTCTGGGTCGCCGGGTCCACGGCGACGGCGTCAGGCCCAGGAGGCTGGCTGATCTCGGCCGGCGAACCGTTCGCCATGCAGCCTTCCGAGCCCACGTCACCGTCGGCCACGAAGGTGGACTGCCCCTGGATGGCGGCCTCCTTGAAGATGGAGTTCTCCGCCTTGATGACTGACTCGGGGACGAAGACGTCACAGCCGAAGGGGGCGGTCGACCAGCTCGAGGAGATGACCTGTGCCTTGTCCTGAGTGACGATCTTGTCGTAGCCATCTGTCGGGCCCGTACCGCTCCCGATCGTCTCGTAGACCCGTACAGATGCCTTGGGGGCGAGGCCGATGACGGTTTCGATGTCGAGGGCCGCCTCAGGAGAGAAGTCGGCGTCCTTGCTTCCGCCGTCGACGGACACGTTCGTGAGCGGGACATGGGTGTGGTAGCAGGACTGGAACTTCGCGATGTCGCTCTTGGAGTACGTCTGCTCCTCGAACAGGGCGATGGTGACGCCTTTGCCGAGATCGCCCTTGGCGAAGACCCCGTCGAAGGAGTACGCCTGCGCGAGCTGCGTCTCGGTCCAGCCGGAGAACTCCTTGGCCACCGCCTTGGCTGTCGCGCAGGCGATGGGGCCGCTCGTGGGGACGACGGAGGGAACGGCCGTCAGTCGTGGGTGACGGTGGGCGGCGATCGGACCGGGCGCACGTGAGCTGACGGTGTCGAGGCCGATGATCCCCTGCACGTCTCGGGCGATGGCGCTCGGCAGCGTGGGGGCGTCGGTGTTCACGATGGCCGTGGCCGGCACGGTGCCGGCCGGCTGGCGGTAGAGGCGCAGTGAGACGTGCAGCGCTCTTTCCACGAGCCCGACGTTGGCGCTCACCGGGATGATCAGGTGGTCAGGGGTGATGGCGCCAGGCCGCAGGCCGGCCTGGCGAAGCACGGCCGTGACCGCCGAGATGGTGGCAGGCGTAGGCCCGAAGACGGAGGCGAATTGACCGCGGGCAAGGAAGTGGCCATAGAGGGGGTTGCCCGGGGTGGAGACGGCCGTGGCGAACGAGGTCATGGCCGCCGGGTTGCGCGGCTCGAGCACGACGTCGATGTGCAGTGGGGTAGCCGCCCGGGCGGCACCGAGCGGGTGGTCGGCCAGCGGGACGGCGGCGGCCTTGCCCACAGGGGCCAGGTACGACGTGAGCACGGCATGCAGGCGACCGGCGGACGCCGCTGCCTGGTCGCCGGCTCCAGCCGTGGCGAGAGCGACCAAAGCGGAGCACACGAGCAACGTCCCACCTAGGCGGAACCGAAAGTTCCGACGGCTCGTCCGGCGAGTGACCATCATGATTTTCCCCTCCTCGTCCGGGGTCCCCGCCCGGCGCCTCCGCTACCGTAGCCAACCCCGTTCGTCGCCGCAGGGGAACCGCCCGGTGGCGCCGCTCGGCCGGCTGCCTGCTCGCGATGATCCCCGGAGCGACAACGATTCCGGCCGAGTGCCTGCTCGGGACGATCCCCGGACGCGACAACGCCTCCGGCGAAGGGGGGTGCCGGAGGCGGTCGCAACGCTTTGGAACAGGCTTCGTAAATTGTCGGCCGGCTGTCGGCTGGACTTGAGTCTTTGCCGAAAGTTTCTTCTCGCTTCCCACGCCGCCTGCGCCCGGCCGGTGGCGCCCGCTGCGGGCGCCGTCAGCCGGCGGCTTTGCGGGGACCGTGAGCCTGGTCGGGAGCTACCAACCAGGCGTACGCCTCGGCGAGGGTGAGGAGCGTCTCGGACGTCATGTTCCGCGAGGTGATCGCCTCCAGCATCCGCTCTCGCAGCGCGTCGACGATCTGATCTTGAGTGGGCATCTCGTTCTCCTGTGGGCGGTACCGGTGCCCCCGTCCTAGCATGCGCGCAGTGCCTCCCTCAGGCTTGCGGCCGGCGCAAGATCGGCGCCGCATCGACCGATGCGTCGGACTCGATCACCCCAACCGGCGACGTGCAGCCGTCGTGCTCGGTTGCGGACTCCTCGTCGTCGCGCTCGCCCCCTGGTCGCCCTGGGCGCCGCCCCTGAGCGCCAGCCAGCTGTCGCCTGGCGGGCCCCGCCCCTTCGGGAGGCTGTCCTGCGAACCCCGCTACGGCATCCGCTTGTGCGTCGGCGGGCAGGTGAACGGAAAGGATCGTCGCGTCCCGAGCTTCGACGGCGTCCCCCTCGACGCCGACGTGGCCTTGCCAGCCACGGGCAGAGGCCCGTTCCCACTCATCGTCATGCTGCACGGCCTCGGCGGCTCCAAGACCGTTTGGGAGACGACGCGTGATGACGGCCTCCTCGACGACGTCACCTTCGCTGCCATGGGGTACGCCGTGTTGATGTACACGGCGAGGGGTTTCGGCGACTCCTGCGGCACGGCGCAATCACGTGTTGGCACGCCTGCGTGCGCCGAGGGTTACATCCACGTCGCCGATCAGCGCTATGAGATTCACGACACCCAGTACCTCGCGGGCATGCTCGTCGACGAAGGGATCGCGCAGCCTGACATCGCCGTGCTCGGCATCTCCTATGGGGCGGCAGAGGCCCTCGAGCTGGCGGTGCTGAAGAACCGCGTGCGCGAACCGGACGGCTCGCTCGTGCCGTGGAGGAGCCCCAAACGGCGCATCCCGATGGAGATCGCGGCCGCCTACGCGGAGTGGCCCTGGGACGACCTCGCCTCCGCCCTCGCCCCGAACGGCCGGCTGCTGACGGCGACGGACGCCGGTCCGCAAAGCGACCTGCAACCCGTCGGCGTGGAGAAACAGTCGTGGGCCGATCTTCTCTACAGCGCCTCTACCGCTTTCTACCTGCCTCCACCGGGGGCGGAGGCGACGGCGAACATGACCGATTGGTTCGACGCCATCAGCGCGGGGGAGCCGTACGGGGCACCGGCTGAGGAGGCGCTGCAGGCGATGCAGGAGTACCACTCGCCCATCGACATCCCCATACCGGCCGGGGGCCCGGCCCCGACGGTGATACAGAACGGGTGGACCGACACCTTGTTCCCGGTCTCAGAAGCCCTCCACTACGCCGACAAACTGCAAGCCGCCGGCGTCCACAGCCCACTGCTGATGATCTTTGACGACGTCGGCCACGGCTGGGCGCAGAACAAGGCGGCCGACGTCCTCCTCCAGAACGCCAAGGTCATCGCCTTCCTCAATGCCGTTATGTTGCAGCATTCCACCCCGGAGACCGGTGTCATCGCCGTGGGGACGACCTGCCCGAAGAGCGCTCCCTCGGGGCCTGTGCTGGACGCCTCGACGTTCGCCGGGTTGCAGGCGGGGGCGCTCTCGTTCGGCTCGCCGGCCGCACAAGTCGTGACGTCGTCCGGCGGCTCGCGCCAGGTGGCCGCCGAGCTCAACCCGGTCTACGCCCCGTATTGCCGGCAGCTGCCGGGCGCCCAGGAGCCGGGGACGGCCGTCTACCAGCTGGCCGTGGCGCAGTCGACGGCGGTCGTGGGCGGCCTCCTCATCCACGCCGAGCTGCACGTCACGGGCAGGTTCCCGGAGCTCATCGGTCGTCTCTGGGACCTCAACCCGAAGACCGGCTACCGCCAGCTCATCGAGGCCGGCGATCTGCGTCCGAGCGTCGACCAGGTAGCCGACACGACTTCGAGAAGCTCCGGGCGCCAATCCGTCACCTTCCAGCTGGAACCGAACCTCTACACGGTCCCCGCCGGGCACATCCTGGAGCTCGAGCTCGTTGGCAGCACGGCACCGTGGTTTCGGGCATCGAGCGGTCGATTTCGCATCACGTTGACCGGACTGACGGCGACGATCGGCAGAGCCAAGGCGGAAGCGTCCTCGCCTCAAGGGTAGGAGACCTGAACCCCCGAGACGAGATGGCGGTCGGTGTAAGTGCCAGTGGCGGCGGTGAAGCCGAGATAGACGTGCTTCGGCAGCCTCAGCTTCGTGGCGAGGAGCGTGAAGCCGTCGAGCTCCACGGTCACCGTCCCCCCGGCGATGGTGACGGTCACCTGCAGGGGGAGGCGGCGAAGGGACGAGCTGCTGTCGATGAGCTGGCGCCACACGAGAGCGGTTCCCCCGGCCGTCGAGGTGACGACACCGATGGAGTTGCGGTTCGGGTTCTGGGCGCTTGGAGAGCTCTGGAGAGCCACCGCCACCGCTGGTAGCCCGGCGAGACCGAGCCCCGGGCCGTCGAGGCCCGCACGGCCGGGTGGGGAGCGGCCGCTCACGAGCGCAAAGGTGAGCCCGCTGCCTCCGCTGCCTCCGGTCATGTCAGCCGTGAACGACGCCCGCAGACCCACGGGCGCGATCGGCTCGGACCAGAACGCCGCCCCGGCGGCGTCTGCGCTCGCCGGCGTGAGCTGCAGGTACCCGTGGCTTCGCGACGCTCGGCCGCTCAGGTGCCAGCCGGGCCGTAGCGGCGACGGAAGCCGGTGCTCCCTGGCGCCAGTCCCGGTGAAGGTCACGGTTTGCAAGCCTGAGCCGTCGTCGCCGTTGATCACCCAGGTGGCAGAGGCTCTGCCGGCTCGCTCGGGCGAGAAGCGCACTGTCTCGACGAGGGCGTGGTGGGCCGCGATCTCGCTCCCTTCCGGCAGGGAGGTCACCGGGGAGAACCCGTCGGCGACGGGGGGCTTGGACTTGTTGATGGCGAGCGGTGTCCCCCCCCGATTGCCCACCGTGAAGCTCACGATGCCGCTCTGGCCGATGGCCACGGTGCCGACGTTCAACTTGAGGGAACTGATGGCGATCTGCGGAGGAGGCGCCGCCTGCCCCTCGAGGGGGACGGTGGCCTCTCCGACGCTCGTCGTGACCACGAGATGGTCGCTGAAGGTCTGTACGAAGTCCCCCGAGGTGGCGGGTGGGGTGAAGTCGACCGGCACGCTCAGAGAGGCTCCGGCCGCCAGGATCTCAGGTGGCGCAAAACCGTTGGCGAGAGAAAAGGGAGCGGGTGAGCCGGATTCGATGCCGACCGAGTCGACCGTGAACGACGACGGGGACGTGTTCTTGAAGGACACCGTTTCGACGACGGGCCCGCCTCCGATCGGCTGGATCCCAAAGCTCACCGACGGCGGCGTGGCCGCGATGGGAACGCCTTCGGGTATGCCCCTTCCGCTCAGGCGTACCGACACGGTCCCGAGGTTGGTCGTCAGCGTCAACGTGCCTTCCTGCCCGCCGACGATCTCCGGCACGAACTTGACCGGCAGGCTGATGCGCTTGCCGGCGGTGAGGTGCAGCTGCTTGGAGAGCGGCGGGGTGCGAAACGCTCCCGACGCGCCAGCCGTCGACACGCTGACCGAAACGCTCCGGACCGTCACCGGGCCGGAGGCGCTCAAAGTGGCGGTGGTCTCGGAGCTGGAGCCGAGGACGGTGTCGGCCGCCTCGACATTGGCGCCGGTGAGCGGTGGCGCGTTCTTGCGCGGACCGAAGGCGAGGACCTGTCCGTCGTAGTTGGCGACATAGATGCGCCCTTGATACGCGAGGGGAGGGTTGAACTTCGTCGAGTTGCCGACGCTGCCCTCCCACAGCAGCGGCAGGCTGGCGGCCGGTGTCGTGCTGTTGCCTGCCACCGGCACCGCCCCGAGGGCCATCAGCTTGGCGCTGTTGCCCGTGCCCGTCCGCACGACCTCCCAGACGATGGCGCTGCCGGCCTGCGAGCGGTCGGAGGTGACGATGGGGGCGCTGCTGCCGAAGGGATTCTCGGGACCCGTGCCGACCCAGTTGAGCGACACCTGCCCGTCGGTGACGACCCGCTGGTAGACGTCGAGCTCGCCGGTGCTGGCCGCCGCCGTCGAACCGGCGCTCGCCGTTGTGATGTAGAGGTAGCCGCCGTCGCCCGGCCAGGCCGCCGGATGGGACCAGACGCCACCGCGCGGGCCTGTCTCGCTCACGACGTCGTCGAGATCGCTCGGCGGCCCCTGATCGACCCCTCCGAGATCGTTCCGGTTGAGGAGGTAGACCTCGCCTGACTTGCCGACCTGGACGAGCAGGTCGGGCTCGCTCGGGGTTCCGAACGACGCCGGCAGCCCGATGGGCGATCCGGACCCGAGGTCGCCGTCGTAGGTGTTTAGGGCGGCGGCGTCCGACGGGCAGAAGTAGTCGGTCAGCTGCAGGTGGGCACCGCCGGTGGAGAGCTTGATGACGCATTCGCCCAGGCCGGCGGGCTCGGGAACGTCGAGACCGGGGCCTGGCGAGGGTGTGCCGCCGTTGCCCGTGGCCACATAGAGGTTGCCCGAGTTGTCGACGACAATGCCTCCTGGGCCCCAGATGCCACCGCCGTCGGCGCTGTCGGTGGTCTCGTCGACCCACATGTCGTTCAAGACGCCCGTCGATCGCACGCCGGCGATCCAGCCGTACCAGGTCGACTCGTCGCAATGAGCGCCGAAGGCGGCATACACCTCACCGTTGACGAGGGCCAGACCGGGGCGCTGCATCTGGTACACCGGGTTGAACGTCGGGTCGAAGCTGTCGCCGAGCAGGTTGGTGGCAGCGCCCTCGATGGCGACAGGGAATTTCGCCATCTCCGTGCCGGTGGCGAGATGGACGGCCTGCATCTGCCAGAGGGCACCGCCGTCGGGCGTCGCCGTGTCCGTCGTGAAATACGCCACCCCCGTGGCGGTGTCGACGACCGGGGTGCCGGTGATACCGACGGTTGGCGCCAGGTCTCCGCAGTTGATCGTGCTCGACTGCCAGGCCGGCCCGAAGTTGCGGGACCACTCGACCGCCCCCGTGCGCGGGTTGAGGCCGTAGGCGTTGTCGTCCTCGGTCGCTACGAGCAAGATGCCGTTCGCGACGATCGGCTGGGCGTAGATCTCGCCGGGTGCGACCCCGTCGACCTTCGGAAGTGTGATGTCGAAGAGCTGACCGAAGTCCTTGTTGTTGACCTGCGCCGGTGAGATGGCGGCATGCGGATACCAGTTCGTGCCCAACTCGTCGGCATCGGCACCCACCACCGAGGAGCCGGCGGCGGTAGACGGTTTCGCGGCGGAGCCGGCAGCCAACTGTGGAAGGACGGCGATCTGCAGAGCCGCCACGATCGACAACACCAGACCAGCCCGACCTGCGCGCCAGCGGGCGGCGCCAGCACAGGCAGGGTCGACTGATCGCATTCTCGAGTGTTCCCTCCGCGTGAGCCAGCCCTTGCGAATACTCGGCAACCGTAGCTGGAGGGTCAGCCCATCGCTCTTGTCCACCGCTGGTGCCCACGGCGCAACGACCGAGCGAGGGGAGAGGACGTGTCAACAAGCCGGGCCGAGCCCGCCTCTAGCCATGCCGGCTTCGCCTCCACCGATAGTCTCTCAGCGTGGAGGCGGCACCGTTCGCGTCTGACGAGACCGGGCGGCTCTTCGCGTTGCAGGAGCTGCGGTTGTTGGACACAGCACCTGAGGCGCGGTTCGACCGCGTCGTGCAGCTGGCCGCTCGTCTCAGCGGCGCGCCGATCGGCATCATGAGCGTGGTCGCCGAGCGGCGGATCTTCTTCAAGTCGGCCTACGGTGCGAAACCCGCCGGCATTTCACTCGGCCAGCCACCGCGCGAGTACTGGTTCTGCTCTCACATCGTCTCCTCCGGTCGTCCTCTCGTGGTGGCGAACGCCCGGGCGGACGAGCGTTTCCGGGACATCACGTCCGTCGTGTCCGAGCCGGGGCTCGTCGCCTACGCCGGCGTCCCCATCCACGCTCCAGGCGGCGAGATCATCGGGGCCCTCGCCGTGTTCGACATGGCGGAACGGCAATTCTCAGAGTCGGAGGTGGCGGTTCTCACCGACCTCGTCGCCCTCATCGAGGCGGAGCTGTCCCCTTTGCCCTATGTCACGACGGACGCCCTCACGGGCGCCATGAACGCCCGCAGCTTCGAGCGGGTCGGCAACCGCATGCTGGCATTCAGCGATCGCCGTGCCCTCGGCTCGGTCATGCTGCGGGCGGACGTGGCGGGTCTCGACCACGTCAACCGCACACTCGGTTCCGACGTGGGCGATCGCCTCCTCGCTGAGGCGGGCCAAATGCTGCAGCACACGGTCCGCGGATCCGACTTGCTCGCACGTATCGACTCCGACGAGTTCGCCATCCTCCTCATCGGCGCCGACACCAACGCTGCCCGCCTCGTCATCGACCGCATCGTCGTGCATGCGCTCGAGTACAACCGCAGCTCGGGCAACCCCTACACCCTGGCCTTTCACCTCGGAGGCGCCGTGCACGTGCCGGGGGAGGCGGCCGACGTCGCCGGCCTCCTCGTCACGGCGGCGCCGCAACGGCAGGCCGCTCCCGGCGCCGCCATCGTCTGAGGTAACGGGGGCGATGGCGCTTGCCGGCGTCGGCGAGCCGGCGCGCCGTTGCCCTCTCGGGGATCCGGCCCCGGCGTGGGCGCCCGCTCCCTCCAGGTTGCTTTCAGCGGACGCGGCGCTGTACGCGGCATGATCGCGAGAGCGCAGCGCCGATCGGAGGAGATCGATTGAGGAAGGGCCCGGCTCGACTCAGCATTCACAACTTGGAAGGCCTCGTGGCCGAGGACGACGTCGATACCGTTCTCGTCGTCTTCACCGACATGCAGGGCCGCCTGCAGGGGAAGCGCTTCGACGCCCGCCACTTCCTCGGCGAGGTCGTCGAACACGCCACCGAAGGGTGCAGCTACCTGCTCGCCGTCGATGTCGACATGAACACCGTGGCGGGCTACGAGATGTCGTCCTGGGACACGGGCTACGGCGACTTCGTCATGCAGCCCGACCTGAAGACGATGCGGGCGATGCCCTGGCACGAAAAGACGGTGGTCTGCCAGGCCGATCTTCGCTGGGAGGACGGCGCCCCCGTGGCGGCCGCACCGCGGCAGATCTTGCTCGAGCAGGCTGCTCGACTGGCCGACCGAGGTTGGACCGGCCTCGCCGGCACCGAGCTCGAGTTCATCGTGTTCGAGAACTCCTATGAGGACGCCTGGGACCGCGGCTACCGCGGCCTCACCCCGGCCAACCGCTACAACGTCGACTACTCGATCCTCGGCACGTCTCGCCTCGAGCCCCTCCTCGGCCGCATCAGGCGGGAGATGACCGATGCCGGCATGTGGGTGGAGTCGGTGAAGGGGGAGTGCAACCTCGGTCAACACGAGATCGCCTTCCGGTACGACGAGCTCATCCCGAAGGCCGACGAGCACGCCTTGTTCAAGACGGGCACGAAGGAGATCGCCTCACAGGAGGGGTGCTCCATCACTTTCATGGCCAAGTACAACGAGCGAGAAGGCAACAGCTGCCACATCCACGTCTCGCTCCGCGACGCCGACGGCGTCCCGCTGTTCGCCGGCGCCGGCAAGCACGGCATGTCGGAGCTCTTCGAGCAGTTCCTCGCCGGCATGCTCGCCTGCACGGGCGACCTCACGCTGCTGCTCGCCCCCAACATCAACAGCTACAAGCGTTTCGCCGACGGCTCCTTCGCTCCTACGGCGCTCGCCTGGGGCCGGGACAACCGGACGTGCTCGTTCCGCGTCGTCGGCCACGGTGAGGCGATCCGGGTCGAGTGCCGCGTGCCAGGCGGCGACGTCAACCCCTACCTCGCCATCGCCGCTCTTGTCGCCGGCGGCGTGCACGGGGTCGACAACGCCCTCGTGCTCGAGCCGGAGTTCGTCGGCAATGCCTACACCTCGGCGGCTCCCCGGCTGCCGAAGACGATGCGGGAGGCGGCGGATCGTTTCGCTGCCAGTGCCATCGCCCGCGAGGCCTTCGGCCAGCGCGTCGTCGAGCACTACGCGAACATGGCAGAGGTGGAGATGGCCAACTTCGGCTCGAGCGTGACGGACTGGGAGCGCTATCGCTCGTTCGAGCGGATGTGAGGGCCGTGTCGTGAGCATCACCCGTGACGTCGTCAACCCGTCCGACGAACAGATCATCGCCCATATCAGCCTCTTCGAGCTCGAAGAAGCCGACGCAGCCATCGCACGCGCCGCCGTCGCCCAGAAGGGCTGGGCCGCACTCGCTCCGGGGGATCGCGCCCGGCTGCTGCGGCGAGCGGCCGACGCTGTGGACGGCGCCCGCGAGGAGCTTGCCCTCCTCGAGGTCCGAAACTCCGGTCACACGATCTCGAACGCCCGCTGGGAGGCGGGCAACGTCCGCGACGTGCTCGCTTACTACTCCGGGGCACCCGAGCGCCTGTTCGGCCGGCAGATTCCTGTCGGGGGCGGCGTCGACGTCACCTTCCGGGAGCCGCTCGGCGTCGTCGGCGTCATCGTTCCCTGGAATTTCCCCATGCCCATCGCCTCCTGGGGGTTCGCACCGGCATTGGCAGCCGGCAATGCCGTCGTCCTGAAGCCGGCCGATCTGACGCCGCTGACGGCCATCCGGATCGGCGAGCTTCTCCTCGAGGCCGGTATCCCCGAGGGCGTCTTCCAGGTGCTGCCTGGCCGGGGGAGCGTGGTCGGATGGCGCTTCGTCACGCACCCGCTCGTCCGCAAGGTGTGCTTCACGGGCTCGACCGAGGTGGGCAAGCGCATCATGGCCGGCTGTGCCGAGCAGATGAAGCGCGTCACCCTCGAGCTCGGCGGCAAGAGCGCCAACGTCGTCTTCGCCGATGCCGACCTCGAGCGAGCGGCCGCCACGGCACCGGCGTCCGTCTTCGACAACGCCGGGCAAGATTGCTGCTCCCGATCCCGGCTCCTCGTGGAGGCGAGCGTGCACGATCGCTTCCTCGAGCTGCTCGAGCCGGCCGTGCGAAACTTCCGCGTGCTCGATCCCAGCGACGAGACGAGCGAGATGGGCCCGCTCATCAGCGCCGAGCAGCGCGCGGCGGTAGCGGCATACGTCCCCGAGGGCGCCCCCGTGGCCTTCGCGGGCACGGCGCCGTCCGGTCCGGGGTACTGGTTCCCACCCACGGTGCTCGCCCCCGTGGCGCGGGATTCGGCCGCCTTCCGGGAGGAGATCTTTGGGCCCGTCCTGGCGGTGATGCCCTTTGAGGACGAAGCCGATGCCATCGAGATCGCCAATGACACGCCCTACGGGCTGTCGGGCTCGATCTGGACGCGAGACATCGCCAAGGCCTTCCGAGTTGCCCGCGGGATCGAGACGGGCGCCCTCTCGGTGAACTCGCACTCCTCCGTGCGCTACTGGACACCCTTCGGCGGCTTCAAGCAGTCTGGACTCGGCCGCGAGCTCGGACCCGACGCCCTCGACGGGTTCACCGAGGTGAAGAACGTCTTCATCGCCACGGCTGACTGACCCGACCGGTCGGGCCGAGGGGCGGCGGCACACTCGCGGATCACGACGACAAGGAGCCAGGCACAATGGGACGCCTCGACGGCAAGGTTGCAGTCATCACGGGAGCCGCCAGCGGCATCGGCAAGGCGAGCGCCAAGCGCTTTGCCGCCGAGGGGGCCAGCGTTGTCGTCGTTGACCTGGTCGACGAGCCGGGCGAGTCCCTCGCAGCCGAGATCGGCGGTCTCTACATCCATGCCGACGTCACCGATGCGGGTGAGGTCGAGGCCATGTACGACGCCGCCATCGAGCGGTTCGGCACCCTCGACGTCTGCTTCAACAACGCCGGCATCTCCCCGCCCGACGACGACTCCATCCTCGAGACAGGGATCGAGGCGTGGAACCGGGTTCAGCAGGTCAACCTGACGAGCGTCTTCCTCTGTTGCAAGGCTGGCATCGCCCGACTGCTCGAGCATGGGGGCGGCAGCGTCATCAATACGGCCTCCTTCGTCGCCATCCTCGGGGCGGCCACCTCGCAGATCTCCTACTCGGCCTCGAAGGGCGGAGTGCTCTCGATGTCGCGAGAGCTCGGCGTGCAGTTCGCCCGCCAGGGGGTGCGGGTGAACGCCCTCTGCCCCGGGCCGGTCAACACGCCCCTACTGCAGGAGCTGTTCGCCAAGGATCCGGAGCGGGCCGCCCGCAGGCTCGTGCACGTCCCGATGGGTCGCTTCGGCGAGCCGGAGGAGATCGCGGCGGCGGCTGCCTTCCTCGCCTCCGACGACGCCTCGTTCATCACCGCCGCCACCTTCCTCGTCGACGGCGGCATCTCCGCCGCCTACGTCACGCCCCTGTGAGCGCCCGGCCGATCATCGGGATCACGGCCTACGAGGAACAGGCCCGCTGGAACCAGTGGGACAAGCGCGCCAGCCTGCTGCCGGCGAGCTACGTGCACTCGGTCGAGGCCGCCGGAGGTCTTGCGATGCTCATCCCGGTTCAGGAGCTCTCGGTCGAGGACGCCCGGCGGCTGCTCTCGCGCCTCGACGGCGTCGTCCTCTCCGGCGGCCCGGACGTCGACCCGGGGCGCTACGGCGCCGACGCCCACGCCGCCACGAGCGTGCCGCGGAGCGAGCGGGACGAGCTCGAGGCGACCCTCGTCGAGGCTGCGCGGCGTGAGCAGCTGCCGACGCTGGCGATCTGTCGGGGCCTGCAGGTCCTGAACGTCGCCCGCGGGGGCACGCTCCTACAGCACCTGCCCGACGTGGTGGGGGACGCCAGCCATGCTCCGGTCGCCAACGATCACGGCCTTCACGACGTGCGCGTGCAACCGGGGACGCTGCTGGCCAAGGCCGTCGGCTGGGAGCGCTCGGGCGTGCCGACGGCGCACCATCAAGCCATCGACCGGCTGGGCGAGGGCCTCGTGGCTTCCGCCTGGGCGGACGACGGGACGATCGAGGGCGTGGAGGACCCCTCCATCCCGTTCCTCCTCGGGGTGCAGTGGCATCCGGAAGCGGGCGACGATCTCAGCCTGTTCCATGCCTTGGTCGACAGTGCGATGTCCAGGTCACACGTCGTCTGAGTCGTTCCGCCTCCGCCGGCGTCAGTGCTGCCGGCGTCAGCGCTTGAAGTCGACTTCTGGAGCCGCTTCGATCTCCTCTCGCAGGGCGTTGAGTGCGGCGATGCAGCGCCCTCGTACGATCTCCCAGGTCGAGCCCCACTCGGCTGTCGGCAGGACGATGCCGAGGCGTCGCATGGCGCGGCGTCCCTTCGCCTCGGCATCGCCGCCGTTTTGGCGGGCCGCCCGGAGATGCAGCAACGCCCGCAGGTCCTCGATGGCGGCGCCGGCACGATCGGCGGCCTCGCTGGCGAGCTTGCTCGTCACGTAGGCCTGCAGGTCCGCGAGGTCGGTCTTGTCACCCGGGAACTTCGCCTGACCGATGATGCTGCACAGGGCACACATGCGGGAGTCGAACTCGTCAGAGCCATCGCAGCCGAGGGCCAGTTTCGCGGCCGACTCCACGTTGTGAGCCCTCCCGAAGAGCGGCCCTGTGGAGCGCAGCTCCCAGACCACGTTCAGGTAGTCGATCGCCTCGGGAAGCGCCAGAGCGGAAGGATTGGCGACTCTCGCCGGCGCTGGCGGCGAGATCTGATCGAGGAGGTGATCGAGGTACTCCTCTACCGCGGTGACCCCTGCGTATCGTCGGAGCCCGGTCGAAAGGGTCATCACCCAATGTGGGCTGGGCGGCCGCTCACGTTGCAGACGGCACAGCCAGGTCGATGGCTCGGTATCGACCTGGGAGAGGATGAACTCGAGGGTGTCAACAGAAAGCGTCATCTGGTGCTTTCGCCAGAACGCCGCCAGTAGTTCATCGGACCTGATGGCCGTGGGCACCACCTCGGTCGGCGACGGCCGGATGGATCGCTCGGCCTCCACGAGGCAAGCGAGCGCTCTCAAGAAGATCTCCACCTTCGGGGCCCACTCGGGAAGTTGGACGAGACCGGCGACCGTGAGGTACACCCGGTCGTCCGGCCGAGGGCTGAGAGATCCTGTTGCCACGCGAAACCACCCGTAGTGAGCGACTCCGAAGGTGACCCGCGGGCAGGTGAGCATCACCTCGGTGGCGTCCAGACCGCCGCCCTCGTAGAGCACCTGCTCGACGTACTGAAAGAAGGGCCATTGGTGACCCTCGGCGATCTCGCGACCGTGAGCGACCACCTCGAGGAGCTGGCGCTGGTTGGAGTTCGGAGGTCCGAGCAAGGAGTGAGCCGGCTGCGGCGTCTCGACCTCTTTTGACATCTCGGTCGCCTCCCAGCTACCGGCTGAGGGCTTCGCTGACGTCTTGCACGCCCACCGACGATACGCAGTCCGAGCGCTGACGGGAGGCTTACGCGAATCGGAATCGCCCGGCCATCGCCGGACGGCATCCGGACCGTCCTCCCGGAGGGTGAAGGCGAGTCGAGGTGTGAGGGAGGCTCTCGAGCACTGCGGCTGCGGGCGTCGGGATGAACTGTGTGCGAAGAGCGACCGCATGCGGGCTGTACAGGCGGCTCAGGCGGAAGGTTCGAGCCGTGCGAGCATTCGGCCGCGAACTGTGTGCGAAGAGCGACTGCATGCGGGCTGTGCAGGCGGCTCAGGCGGAAGGTTCGAGCCGTGCGAGCATTCGGCTACGAACGGTCTGCCAAGAGAGTCGGGACCGAACCGGGGCCGGCACGGGAGCCGTGGGCGCGCAAGTCCGCCCGAAACGAGCGACCGGCGCCGTCAGCGTCCCGGACTGACGCGACCGTAGACTCCGATCGTGGGGTCGGAGACTGCAGCAGACGGTGCGGCCGACACCGCTGCCACCGGGGGCACGCTAGGCACCGGAGGCACGCTAGGCACGGGGGCCACGGCGGGCACCGAGGTCACGGCGGGCACCCCCGCCGCGGCGACGGCACACGCCGCGCCCACGGCACACGCCGCGCCCACGGCACACGCCGCGCCCACGGCGCCTGCCGCTGGCGGGGCAGGCACGGTGGACGACTCGGGACTCGACCGCATCTGGACCGTCCCGAACCTGCTCTCGGTCGGCCGCCTCGCACTCGTCGGGATCTTCCTCTGGCTGCTCTTCGGTGAGCACGAGCGGATCGCCGCCACGGTGGTGCTCATGGTCACCGGCACGACGGACTTTCTCGATGGGTACGTTGCCCGCCGGCTGCACCAGGTGACGACACTGGGCAAGGTGCTCGACCCGACGGCGGACCGCATCGTGCTCGGAGCCGGTGTGATCGCCATTGCCGCCTACGGCGCCGTGCCCTGGTGGCTCGCCGGTGTCGTCCTCGGTCGCGAGGTGGTCGTCTCCGCCGCGGTTCTAGCCCTGGCGGCCATCGGCGCCCGCCGCATCGATGTTCTCTGGGTCGGGAAGGCGGGCACGTTCGGACTCATGGGATGCTTCCCGCTCTTTCTGCTGGGCGACTCGGCGGCCCGTTGGGCCCGCGACGTCCGTGATGTCACCTGGGTGCTCCTCGTGCCGGCGCTCGCCTTCAGCCTGACAGCAGCTCTGGCCTACATCCCCCTCGCCCGCCGTGCCCTCGCGGAACGCAGCGCTCCACCGACCGGCGTGGCGGCGTCATGATGGAAGCCCTGACATGGAAGCCCCTGACATCGAAGCCCCTGACATCGAAGCCCCTGACATCGAAGCCCCTGACATCGACGCCCCTGACATGGAAGCCCTGAGATGAAGGCCGTCATCATGGCGGGCGGCGAAGGCACCCGCCTGCGCCCCCTCACCGCCAACCAGCCAAAACCGATGCTCCCCATGGCAAACCGACCCATGGCCGAGCACGTCGTCAACTTGCTGCGCCGCCACGGCTTCGAGGACATCGTCGTCACGGTGGCCTTCCTCGCCAACCACGTGCGGACGTATTTCGGCGACGGCTCCGAGTTCGGCGTTCGTATGGTGTACGCCACCGAGGAGACACCGCTCGGCACTGCCGGTTCGGTTCTCAACGCCCGCGACGAGCTCGACGAGCGCTTCCTCGTCATCTCAGGAGACGTCCTCACCGACATCGACCTCACCGAGCTCGTGGCGTTCCACGACAAGCAGGCTTCGGTCGTCACCCTGGCGCTCAAGGCGATGGAGAACCCTCTCGAGTTCGGCATCGTGATCACGGGAGGCGACGGCCGCGTCGAACGCTTCCTCGAGAAACCCAGCTGGGGCGACGTCTTCTCCGACACCATCAACACCGGCATCTACGTGCTCGAGCCAGAGGTGCTCGAGTGGATCCCGCAGGGCCGACAGGTCGACTTCTCCGCCGAAGTGTTCCCGACGATGCTGGAGGCGCGGCGGCCGATGTACGGCTTCGTGGCGGGCGGCTACTGGGAGGACGTCGGTACTCACGACGCCTACCTGCGCGCGCACGCAGACATCCTCGACGGCAAGGTCGACGTCGACGTCCCGGGGTTCCCGTTGCGTCCGGGCGTGTGGATCGGCGAGGGGGTCGAGATCCACCCGAGCGCCGAGGTCGTCGGGCCGGCCCTCATCGGCGACAACTGCCGCATCGGCCCGGAGTCGCTCGTGCGCGATCACAACGTGCTCGGGGCGAACGTGCGAGTGGGGGAGAACTCGCTCATCGAGCGCACCGTCGTGCACGAGAACTCTTACCTGGCCGCCGGTGTGACCGCCCGCGGTGCAGTGATCTCCCGATCCTGTGACATCCGCCAGGGCAGCCACCTCGAGGAAGGCGTCGTCGTCGGCGATGGCTGTCGTATCGGTCGGGGAGCCGTCCTGAGGGCAGGCGTGAAGGTCTACCCGGACAAGACGATCGAGCCCGGCGCCGTCGTGAGCTCCTCGATCGTGTGGGAATCGAAAGGCTCGCGTGCCCTCTTCGGCCGCCACGGCGTCACCGGACTTGCCAACGTCGACCTCTCGCCCGAGCTGGCCATGCGTGTCGCCATGGCGTACGCCTCCGTACTGCCGAAGGGCTCGATCGTGACGACCTCGCGGGACTCGAGCCGGGCTGCGCGCGTCCTCAAGCGGGCGGTCATGGTGGGCATCACGGCTGCCGGCTGCAACGTAGAGGACCTCGAAGCCGCCACCGTCCCGGTGACCCGCTTCCAGATCCGCACGAGCGGATCGAGCGGTGGCGTGACGGTCCGCCTCGTGGCGGGGGATCCGCAGTCAGTCAACCTGAGATTTCTCGACGCCGATGGGGTCGACCTCGACGAAGCCTCCCAGCGCAAGATCGAGCGGCTGCACGACCGAGAGGAGTCCCGCAGGGTGCTGGCGGCCGAGATCGGCGACATCGACTTCCCCTCGAGGACGCTCGAGTCCTACACGCTCGACCTGACGGGGTCGCTCGATCTTGCGGCCATCCGAGGAGCCCACTTCAAACTCGTCCTCGACTACGCCTTCGGGACGGCGAGCTTCGTCATGCCGAACGTGCTCGCCAAGCTCGGGGCCGACGTGCTCGTCATCAACCCGCACGTCTCGACGCCAGGCGTGCTCAGCTTCGAGCGCGCCACCCACGCCGCCAGGGTGGGGGAGCTCGTGAAGTCATCCGGCGCTCACCTCGGCGCCCTCTTCGAGCCCGACGGAGAGCAGCTCACGATTGTGGACGACACCGGCCGGGTGCTCTCGGACGACGAGGCACTCTGCACGATGGTGCGCCTCGTGGTCGGCGACGGCCCCGGCGGCACCATCGCGGTTCCGGTCAACGCTCCCCGCGAGGTGGAGCGGCTCTGTCTGGAGACCTCCTCCAAGCTCGTCTGGACCAAGCTCGGGTCGGCCGATCTGATGGAGGCCGCCGGCGGCACGGCGGTGAGCTTCGGAGGAAACACCGAGGGCGGCTTCATCTTCCCGGACTTCCTGCCGGCCTTCGACGCAGTCGCCAGCCTCGTGAACCTGCTGGCCATGCTCGCCCGCAGTGGCGGCCGTCTCTCCGCCGTCGTAGACGGTCTCCACCTGCCCTCGATCGTCCGCCTCGAAGTCCCGACTCCCTTCGAGCAGAAAGGTCTCGTGATGCGGGTCCTGCTGGAGCGCACCCCGCCCGATCGCGTGCTGATCGACGGCGTGAAGGTGACCGACGACTCCGGCTGGACGCTCGTGCTGCCCGACCCGGAGGCGGCGGCCACGCTCGTCACGGCCGAAGACGAGTCACCCGCCGCCGCCGGCGCTCGCGCACAAGCGATGGCAGACGAGATCACCGCCATCCTCGCGGGCGCATCCTGACTACGATCCGCCTCGGTCCTACGGGGCGCCCTCGAGCGTGCGGGCATGTGAGCGAGCACACAGCGATGACAAAGGAGCCGGAGTGCGATGAACGTCCCAGACGATCTGCGTTACACGAGCGACCACGAGTGGGTGCGTCCGTCGGAGGCGACGGTGCGCGTCGGGATCACCGACTTCGCACAGGATGCCCTCGGTGACGTCGTGTTCGTAGAGCTGCCGGCGGTCGGCACCGTCGTCAGCAAGGGTGGGCCGCTCAGTGAAGTCGAGTCGACGAAATCCGTCTCGCAGATCTACGCACCCGTTTCGGGCACGGTGGTAGAGGCGAATGAGCAGCTTCGGGGCGCCCCCGAGCTGCTCAACTCCGAGCCTTACGGCGAAGGCTGGATCTGCGCCATCGAGGCGAGCGATCCGGGGGAGCTGGACTCGCTCCTTGGACCAGAGGAGTACCGGTCGGCCACCGACGCATGAGCAGCCGCCGCCGGCAACTCTCGACATCAAGCAACGGTGCCGCCGTGGCGGCCGGGCCTGCAGCTCGCCTCGAGCACCCTGCAAAAACAGGCGACGAACGCCGGCTCACGGCCGAAGAAACCCCCACGTTCCGGATGCGGAACACCGATCTCGGCACTAGCTTTGGAGTGTGTTCTGCAACAACTGTGGTCATCGCAACCCGGTCGATGCGAACTTCTGCTCTTCCTGTGGCAGCCCCCTTTCTCCAGGACCGGACACGACCGTTTCCTTCGTGCCCCAGGATCCATCCGGCGAGCAGGGTGAAGACGAGGTCAACGTCGCCGTGTCCGAGCTGGCTGACGGCACTGGGGTGCTCGTGGTCAAGCGCGGTCCGGACGTGGGCGCCAAGTACCTCCTCGACAAGGACGTCACCCACGTCGGCCGCCATCCGGAGAGCGAGATCTTCCTCGATGACATCACGGTCTCGCGCCGGCATGCCGAGTTCGTGCGGAGCGGGCACAACTACCTCGTCAAGGATGTGGGATCGCTGAACGGGACCTATGTGAACCGCGAACGCATCGACGAGGCGAGCCTCGTCAGCGGCGACGAGGTGCAGATCGGGAAATTCAAGCTGCTGTTCATTTCGACCGGCGCGAGCTGAGGCCGGCGTGAACGAGCACTCTCACCTTTCAATTGGCGAGGTCCTCTCGCTCCTGCGGCAGGAGTTCCCGGACATCACGATCTCGAAGATCCGCTTTCTCGAGAGCCGCGGCCTGCTCGTTCCCGAGCGCACGCCGTCGGGATACCGGAAGTTCTACGACCGTGACGTCGATCGCCTCCGGTGGATCCTCCGCCAGCAGCGGGAGAACTTCCTGCCGCTGAAAGTCATCAAGGGCCGCCTGGAGGGTCAGGAACCAAGCTCGGAGCCGACGCAGCTGTTCGAGGTCGCGGGTTCCGAGGACGCCGTCCCGCTCGAGCCGGTGTTCGCCGCCCAACCCGCCAACGGCTCCCGCGGGCGTGTCGACGAGGGCGCCACGCACGCATCGACGACCGTGCGGGAACGGAGCACACCGATGCCCGCCCTCGCCGGCGTGAGCCCTGCAGCCCGCGCGAGCGCGGGTGCCGCCTCGGTGGCGGCGCGTCCACCCCTCGAACAGGCCACCGACCCGTCGGGACCATCCCATGGCGCCGAGGGGTTGGCCCGGGCGGACACCGACCCACCCGCCGAGCAGGCGCGGTCTTCGCGCACGGTGCTCAGCAGCCCCGCGGCGGGTGGTGCGGTGCCGGCGCAGCGCGCTCCCCAGGCGGGTGTGACGGCGGTCGAATCGAGCCACGGCATGGTGAGCCCGCCACCGCCGAAGGATCACCCTGAGGCCGATCTGCCCGAGTCAGCGGGCACCCGGCCGGGCGCAGCGGTGGCACACGAAGGCACCGCCGGCGCGGTCACCTTGGGGGCGTCGACGCCAGCCGCCGCAGGTGTCGGATCCGACAGGACGACGGCGGCCCCCCGGGCCGAGGTGCCGTCGGCGCGGCCTGACCCGGAGCTCGCGGGCGCCAGCCTGACGGCCTCCGAGCTTTCGCAGGCAAGCGGTCTCGACGTGCGCCAAATCGAGGAGCTCGAGTCCTACGGGCTCATCGAGAGCCGGACGGTTGCGGGCGTGAGCTGCTTCGACGAGGAGGCGCTCATCGTGGCGGGGCTGGCGGCCGGCTTCGCCCGTTTCGGTGTGGAGGCGAGGCACCTTCGCATGTTCAAGATGGCGGCCGAGCGGCAGGCGAGCATGTACTCCCAGATCGTCATGCCGCTGCTCCGTCAGCGCAACCCCGACGCCCGTCGGCGCGCCCACGAGGACCTCACGCGCCTCACGGAGCTGGGCGCTTCGATGCAGGCCTGCTTTGCCAAAGCGGTGCTGCGCGACCTCACCGGCGGATGACCATCCCCGGCCTGGCCGGGCGCACCCTCCTCGAGCCGGACGAGCTGTCCTCGATCGTGCGGAGGTTCGGTCAGGCCATCTCCGCCGATCATCCGGACGGCGTCGTGCTCGTGGGCATCTTGAAAGGGAGCGTCTGCTTGGTGGCCGACCTCGCCCGGGAGATCTCGGTTCCCTGCGCCGTCGACTTCCTTGCCCTCTCGGCCTACGGTGCCGGCGGGGCGCGCATCCGCCTTTCGAAAGATCTCGAGGCGGACGTTGCCGGGCGCTCGGTTGTGGTCGCCGTCGACATCGTCGACAGCGGCCTCACGGTGAGCTACGTCCGGAGGCTGCTGAACGAGCGCGGCGCCCGCTCGACCGACGTGTGCACCCTGCTCGACCGCCGGCCCCGGCGACTGCTGCCTGTGGAGCTGCGCTACGTCGGCCTCGAGATCGGCGACGAATACGTGGTCGGGTACGGACTCGACTTCGAGGAGCGCTATCGCAACCTCCCGATGCTCATGGTCGTCGATCCTGCCAACCTGCCGGCGGCGGAGCCGAGCAAAGTTGATGGCCCGATCGCGAGTGTGCAAGGCCTCTCGGGCCACTAACTTTTCTTGCATGGTGGAAGTGCGGCTCTCCCGGGTCCGAGTCGACCTCACGTCGAGCACGCCCGTCGTCTTGTTGCAGGAGACGGAGGGCACGCATCGCTCGCTCCCGATCTTCATCGGACCGCCCGAAGCGGCCGCTATCGCTCTCGCCCTGCAGGGCGTCGAGCTGCCCCGGCCCATGACCCACGATCTCATGAGCGTTCTCCTGGACGCCCTCGGGGGTCGCCTCCTGCGGGTCGTGGTCACCGAGTTGCGCGAATCCACTTTCTACGCCGAGCTGCAGATACGGGCCGGAGAGAGGGACGTCACCGTCTCGTGCCGGCCCTCGGACGGGATCGCACTGGCTGCTCGCACCCATTCCCCCCTCTATGTCGCCGACGAGCTCATGGATGCCGAAGGACTCGTCGTCGAGCCGGACGACGATGACGTGCGGGAGGGTGGCACGCCCGAGGAGCTGGTCGACGAGTTCCAGAAGTTCCTCGACACGATCACGCCAGAGGACTTCGCTCCCTAACTGCACCGACTGTGTGCCAGCCTCGGACCCAAAACGGGACCGAGGCGTGCACACCGCCAGCGCAGGCATTCTCGGCTCAGAGACCTGCTGGCTGCAGAGGTGTGGGTGGAGAGATTCCTCGTTTTGAGGCAGCTCGCCACGCACAGTTCCCGAGGCTGTCAGTGGATGCTCGAGCTGCAAGGTTGAGCTGTGGTTGATGTCGAGGTTCACGGTTCCTGCGAATCTCTCAACTGGTGGTTGACGTGGAGCCCACCGGCCCGTAGCGTGGATGACGGTCATGTAGTTACGTTGCTGTTGTCCGAGTCTCAGGCCCGGGCCGCGGTTCGAGTGACAGGGGCAGCCACCATGCCGCAAGAGGGATATCGCGGTCCGCAGGTCTGCAAGATCGTCGGCATCACCTATCGTCAGCTCGACCATTGGGATCGCACCGGTCTCAAGTCACCCTCGCTCGAGCAGGCGAAGGGAAGCGGCACTCAGCGGCTCTACTCCTACCAGGACGTCGTCGAGCTGCGGATCATCAAGCAGCTGCTGGATGCAGGCGTCACGTTGCAGCGGGCGCGCAAGGCCATCGACTTCCTGCGTGAGTCCGGTGACGACCTCGCCAGCGCCAGCCTCGTACTGGGGGCTGCCGGCTCGGTGCTCGTTCGCGATGACGAGGAGCTGCTCGACCTGCTCCGGGGTGGTCAGCGTGTCTTCAACGTCGTGGCTCTCTCCGGCGTGAAGGGGGACGTGGACTCGGCCATCGTGCAGATCGTCGGCGACACCTCCTCGGGTGACGTCCACGCCAGCGCCAAAGAGTCGGCACCACCGCCTGCCCGCCCGGCGAACCTCGCCTAGGAAGTCAGACGATCGCTCGGCACCCGCTCCGCTTCGGACCGCATCGGCACGATCGCCGCTGGGGCGTTGCGCCGGTTCCGCTGCGGCCGCCGGCGCCACGTGCGGTTCGATTCGCCCACGAGTCCGAGCGCCTTTTTGCCGAGCTCCTTGACTTCTACGAAGTCGCCTGGGAGTACGAGCCCGTCGAGTTCGTGCTCGCCTGGCGTCCGGACGGGTCGCCGCTGCAGGCGTTCCGGCCGGACTTCTACCTGCCCGAGCACGGCATCTTCTTGGAGCTCACGACACTGCGTCAGGATCTCGTGACGGTCAAGAACCGCAAGGTACGTCAGCTCACCGAGCTGTACCCGGACGTTCAGGTCAAGATGCTCTACCGCCGCGACATCGTGGCCCTCATCGCGAAATACCGCCTCGACTCCACGTCGAGATTGGCCGGGTGAACGACACGCCTAGATTGGCCGGGTGAACGACACGCCCGACGCCGCAGGCTCCGGCGGCAGCCCAGGTCTTCGGAATTCGCCTCTTCGAAGCGAGCACGAGGCGCTCGGCGCCCGCCTCGTCGACTTCGGAGGGTGGGAGATGCCGCTCTCCTACCCGAGCGGGACGATCGCCGAGCACCTGGCCTGTCGACACGCGGCCGCCTGCTTCGACGTCAGCCACCTCGGCACCGTGCGCGTCACCGGCGAAGCGGCGCTCTCGCTGTTGCAGGCCAACCTGACGAACGATCTCACCAAGGTCGCACCGGGGCGAGCGCAATACACCCACCTGCTCGATCCGGAGGATGCTTCGGTGCTCGACGACATCATCGTGTGGTGGGTGTCGCCGGAGCGTTTTGACGTCATGCCGAACGCCTCCAACACCGAGCGCGTCCGTGCCGCCATCGGAGGCAACGACGTCACGGCCGAGCGCGCCATCATCGCCGTGCAGGGCCCGACCGCCCGGGCCGTGCTGGCCTCGGTGGCGCCGGAGGCGGCGGCGGTCGGTCACTTCCACGTCACGCCGTTCACCTGGGGCGGCGTCGATTGCATCGCCGCCGGCACCGGCTACACAGGGGAGGACGGCGTCGAAGTGGCCGTTCCAGCGGCCCAGGCGGCTGAGTTTTGGCGCGCCGTTCTGGCTGCGGGCGCCCAGCCGGCCGGTCTCGGCGCCCGCGACACGCTTCGCCTCGAAGCCGGGCTGCCCCTCCACGGGCACGAGCTCGGACCGGGCATCACCCCGCTGCAGGCAGGGCTCGGGTGGGTCGTCGGTTGGAACAAGGGACCCTTCCGGGGGCGCCAGCCCCTCGAGGCGGAACGGGCGGCCGGGCCGCGCCGGCTGTTGAAGGGCCTCCTCACCTCGGGCCGCCGCCCGCCACGGGCCGGTGACCGAGTCGTCGTCGGCGACAACCTAAGCGGGGAGGTCACGAGCGGCAACTACTCTCCGGTGCTCGAGCGCGGCATCGCGCTCGGCATTCCTGCCACCGGCTACCCCGGAAGGACACATGGTCGAGATCGAGATCAGAGGAACGCCGGTGACGGCGGAGGTTGTGCGCCCACCGTTCCACAAGCTTGCCACCGGCTCGAAGGCGTCATGAGCGCACCCTTTGTTCCCCATACCGACGGCGAGATCTCCGAGATGCTCGCCTTTCTCGGCCTCTCCAGCTTGGACGAGCTCTTTGCCAGTGTGCCGGCGGCCATACGGCTCGCGGGAGGACTGGACCTTCCCGACCAGTGGAGCGAAGCGGACCTGCGCGACCGCCTGGAGGATCTGGCCGCGAACAACAGACCGGTGGGCCGCCAGCTCGTGTGCTTCGCCGGCGCCGGTGCCTACGACCACGAGATCCCCGCCGTCGTGCGCGCCCTCGCCTCCCGCTCGGAATTCGTCACGGCCTACACGCCGTACCAGCCCGAGGTCGCCCAGGGCGTCCTGCAGGCACTCTTCGAGTACCAGACGATGGTTGCGAGACTGACCGGGCTCGAGATCGCCAACGCCTCGCTCTACGACGGCGCCGCCGCCCTCGTGGAGGGTGTCAACATGGCGGTGGCGCACACCGGTCACTCGAGCGTCCTCGTGTCCGACGGCGTCAACCCACGCTGGCGCCAGCAGCTGCAGACGTTCTCCCGTGGTCCTGGCCACGAGATCGCTCGTGTGCCCCTTGTCGGCGGCGTGACCGACTGGGAGCACGCTGCCGCCGCCACGGCCGACCGTGTCGGAGCTGTCGTCGTGGCCACGCCCAACTACCTCGGCTGCCTGGAGGACCTCTCCGCCGCCCAGCAGGTGTCCCACCGCCTCGGCGCCGGTCTCGTCGTCTGCTTCGACCCGGTCGCAGCCGGCGTCCTCAAGACGCCCGGTTCGCTCGGCGCCGACATCGTCGTGGGGGAGGGCCAGGCCTTCGGCACCCCACTCAGCTTCGGCGGCCCTTACCTCGGCTTGTTCGCCTGCCGCCTCGAGGACGTCCGCCGCCTGCCGGGTCGGCTCGTGGGAGAGACCGTGGACGTCGAGGGGCGCACCGCCTACGTCACCACCCTGCGGGCGCGCGAGCAGGACATCCGGCGTGAGCGAGCCTCGTCGAACGTCTGTACGAATCAGACCCTCATGGCGGTGACGGCGGCCATCCAGCTCGGATGGCTGGGCACGGCGGGCCTCGTCGAGGTGGCAACCCGATCCGCCCGGGCGGCCCGCTACTGCCGGGAGGCCCTGCTGGCCCTCGATGGTGTCGAGCCCGCCGCCCCAGCCCCCGTGTTGCGTGAGTTCGCCCTGCGCACGCCGCTCGAACCTCAGTTGCTGATCGAGCGGCTGTTGGAGGAAGGTTTCTTGGCGGGCACCCCCGTGGAGGAGGGGTTCGTCGGGACCGACTACGCCGGGTCGCTCCTTGTGGCAACGACCGAGCGGCGTACGCGTGCCGAGATTGACGCCTTCGCGGCCGCCTTCGACAAGGCCGTGCGATGAGCGCCGCAGGCGGTCGCGCCACCAGCGCTCCCCTCATGGGCAGGGCGAGCGAGCCTTCGCTCTTCGAGCTCGGCGAGCAGGGGCGGCGGTCGGCCTCGTTCCGCACGAACGGTCTACCCGAGTGGTCGATCTCAGAGCTCGTGCCGGAGCGATTCCGGGCGGCCGAGCCGGTGGCGCTCGCCGAGGTGGCCGAGCGCGACCTTGTCGCCCACTTCACGCGCCTCACGCATCGCCAGTACTCAGTCGACCTGGGCGCCTACCCGCTCGGGTCGTGCACCATGAAGTACAACCCGAAGTCCTGCGATGCGGCCGCCGCCATGCCGGGCTTCGCCGAGGTGCACCCGGGCTCTCCGCCCTCCATCATCCAGGGCTGGCTCGAGGTCCTTGTCGAGCTCGAAGAAGCCCTCTGCGCCATCACAGGCATGGCGGCGGCGACGCTGCAGCCGGCAGCCGGCGCAGCCGGTGAGCTGACCGGCCTCCTGCTCATGCGGGCATATCACGACGCCCACGGTGAGCACCGCCCCCGCGTCATCATCCCCGACTCCGCCCACGGCACGAACCCCGCCTCCGTCGCCCTCTCGGGCTACGAGGTCGTCACGGTCGGCACGAACGCCCGCGGAGGAGTGGATCTCGATCACCTGCGGGAGGTGCTCGACACCGACGTCGCCGGCATGATGCTCACGAACCCGAACACCCTAGGGCTCTTCGAGGAGGACATCGTCGAAGTCACGAACGCCGTACACGACGTCGGGGGCCTCATGTACTACGACGGCGCCAACCTGAATGCCATTCTCGGCGTGGTGCGGCCGGGGGACATGGGCTTCGACATCGTGCACTTGAACGTGCACAAGACCTTCGCAACCCCCCACGGGGGCGGAGGGCCTGGCGCCGGCCCCGTGGCCGTCAACGAGCACCTGACGGACTTCCTGCCCGGCCCAAAGCCGGTGCGCCTGCCCGACGGGCACTTCGGCTTCGAGACGCCGCCCCGTTCGATCGGGCGGCTGCACTCCTGGCACGGGAACGCTCTCGTGTTGTTGCGCGCCTGGGCGTACCTCCGCTTGAACGGGGCGGACGGTTTGCGGGGCGTGGCCGAGGCGGCCGTGCTGAACGCCAACTGGTTGAAGGAGCGCTTGCGGGGCGTCTATGAGATCCCCTTCGACCGACCCGTCATGCACGAGTGCGTCCTCTCGGCAGAGACGCTCGAGAAGGAGACCGGTCTGCGCGCCCTCGACGTCGCAAAACGCCTCCTCGAGCTCGGCTTCCATGCTCCCACGGTGTACTTCCCGCTCATCGTGCACGAGGCGCTCATGATCGAGCCGACCGAGACCGAGAGCCCGCAGACCGTGGCGGCGCTCGCCGAGGCCCTCGAGCTCATCGCCACAGAAGCGCGAGCAGCCGGCTCGGCAGAGCAGGCGAAGGCCGCACCGCGCACGACGCCCGTGGGTCGGGTGGACGAGACGCGGGCGGCTCGCCACCTCGTCGCCACCTTCGACCAGCGCGGCGACGTCGCCGATTGACCACCGTGGCGCCTGTGAGGACCACCGCCGCCCGGCGAGCCCTAGCCTGGTGACATGAAGAGCGGCTGGTGGTCGCCGCGGGCGATCACCCTGCACATCGCCCTCGTCGTGGTGGTGCCCGTGTTCCTCACCCTGGGCGCCTGGCAGCTGAGTCGCGCCTTGCACGGCAACTTGTTGAGTTGGGCCTACACCTTCGAGTGGCCCTTCTTCGCCCTCTACGCCACCTGGATGTGGTGGAAGCTCGTGCACGAGGAGGTGGCCGAGCGGGCCGAGGCGGTTCGCAAGGCGCCGGAGGCAGCTGTCGACGACGTTTCGGCCGCCAGCGGCGACAGTGCTTCCACCAGCGGCGACGGTGCTTCCGCCAGCGTCGGCGGCTCGGTCTCCAGCGACGATGCTGCCGAGTCGGCGCAGGCGAGGGAGCCGGCTCTGCCGGCGACCGACTGGGACCCCTACGACGAGGCGGACCCGGAGCTGGCCGCCTACAACCGTTACCTCGCCAGCTTGCACACCGAGCAGCGAAAGCGCTGATCGCCCCGGTGCCTGGGGATCTGCGAGCAGCGCTTCGCCGCTACCAGGTCATGTCCATCGTGGTCGGAGTGATGCTCCTCGTCCTCGTCGGAGTGGCGATGCCACTGCAGTACGTCGGCCACAGGCCGGCCATGGCGAACGTCGTCTCGGTCGTGCACGGGCTGCTGTACATCGTCTACCTGCTGACGGCTGCCGACCTCGGGCGGCGAGCACGCTTCTCCCTTCCGCAGTTAGTGGCGGTCGTGTGTGCGGGTTTCCTGCCGTTTCTCGCCTTCTACGTCGAGTGGCGCACGACGCGACGCCTGCAATCGCTTTTCACAGCAGAGGCGCAGGGTTAACGGTCCAGTAAGAATGACGGCGTGAAGCTCCCTGTCATGCCGCCGGTGGCGCCGATGCTCGCCAAGTCGGTCGCCGACATCCCCTCCACCGGATCGTTCGAACCGAAGTGGGATGGCTTTCGCGCCATCATCTTCCGCCACGGGGACGAGATCGAGATCGGCAGCCGCAACGAGAAGCCGATGACGCGCTACTTCCCGGAGCTCGTCGCCGCCTTCAAGGCCGAGTTGCCGGAGCGCTGCGTCGTCGACGGCGAGATCGTCATCGCCACGGACGACGGTCTCGACTTCGAAGCCCTCCAGCAGCGCATTCACCCTGCGGTCTCGCGGGTGAACCTGCTCGCCGAGCAGACTCCGGCCTCGTTCATCGCGTTCGACCTGCTCGCCCTCGACGACGACGACCTCATGAGGACGCCCTTCGCCACCCGCCGTGAGCTGCTCGAGGCCGCGCTGGCGAGCTCGCGGCCACCGGTGCACGTCACGCCGGCCACGAGGGATCGTGAGCTGGCGCTGCGATGGTTCTCGGAGTTCGAGGGGGCCGGTCTGGACGGGATCGTCGCCAAGCCGCTCGAGGGCACCTACCAGCCCGACAAGCGCGTCATGTTCAAGATCAAGCACGAGCGCACGGCCGACTGTGTCGTCGCCGGCTACCGCCTGCACAAGTCCGGGCCGGACGCGATCGGCTCCCTCCTGCTCGGCCTCTACAACGAGGAGGGCACGCTCGCCTCCGTGGGCGTCATCGGGGCCTTTCCCATGGAGCGCCGCCACGAGCTCTTCAACGAGCTGCAGAGGTTGGTGACGACATTCGACCAGCACCCATGGAACTGGGCGGAGGTGCCGGAGGCGAGCCGGACCCCACGCTCGGGCGAGACCTCACGATGGAACGCCGGCAAGGACCTCTCCTTCACGCCCTTGCGGCCCGAGCGGGTGGTCGAGGTGCGCTATGACCACATGGAAGGCACCCGCTTTCGCCACACGGCGCAGTTCTCGCGTTGGCGACCGGATCGCACACCGGAGTCCTGCACGTTCGAGCAGCTGGATCGCCCCGTCACCTTCGACCTCGACGACATCGTCCCGGGACTCGCCTGAAGCGACCGTCCGCACCGTCCCGACGGCTCGGGGCGGCCTTCGTCTCGGCCTAGGCGGGGGCGCGGTTCACGAGGTGCACCCGCGCCTGATCGCGCGGGCGGATGACGAGCTGGTCGATGTCGACATGGCTCGGTCTCGTGACGATGAAGGCGATGCAGTCGGCGATGTCCTCAGCCGTCAGCGGTGTCACGCCCCGGTAAACGGCCTCCGCCCGCTCGCTGTCGCCGGCGAAGCGCACGAGTGAGAAGTCGGTCTGCACCATGCCGGGGTCGATCTCGCTCACCCGCACGGGCTTGCCCAGCAGCTCCATGCGCAGCACGTCGCTGATGGCGCGCACGCCCGCCTTGGCGGCGTTGTAGCCGGCCCCGCCCACGTAGGGCTCGAAGGCGGCGACGGAGCCGACGTTGAGGATGAAGCCGTCGCCGGAGGCGATGAGGGCGGGCAGGAGCGCCTTTGTCATACGAAGCGTGCCGAGCACGTTCGAGTCGTACATCTGCTGCCACTTCGCCTCGTCCGCCTCGGCGATGGCATCGAGCCCGAGGGCGCCGCCGGCATTGTTGACGAGGAGACGACAGTCGCCGACGGCTTCGCAGAAGTGGGCGACGGACGCCGGCACGGTCACATCGAGTGGGAGCGCACGAGCCGGCGGGCCGAGCTCGGCCGCGATTGCCTCAGTGGCGTCGAGGCGGCGGGCGCCGAGCACGACGGCAAAGCCGGCGCCGGCAAGGGCGCGGGCGGCGGCGGCGCCGATGCCGCTCGAGGCGCCAGTGACGACGGCCGTCCCCCGGCCGCTTCCTTCGCGAGAACTCGCCCCAGACACTCGTCAGACGTCGGGTTCGAACCCCGCGTCAGCTCCGTTCTCGCCCTCCTCAGCGGGTTGGCCGCGTCCCTCGAGCCAGCTCGAGACCTTGTCGAAAGCGGTGGCGACACCATTTCCCGTCCGCTCCACGAAGGATGAGAAACGCTGCCGGTAGTGGACGAAAGCAGCATCGAACTCCGCCGAGGGGGGAGGCTCCTGACCGCGATGGACGTAGACGCCCGACCGGATGCGGTCGTAGTCGCCGGACGCCACCCAATCGATCAGCTCTCTCACCCGGCGCACTGGGTAGGGGTGGGCTGCAGTGATCTCGCTCCAGAAGCGCTGGTAACGGGCGAAGGGGCTCGGCTCTTCGAGGTACTCGGTCGCCTGACGGATGAAGGCGTCGAGGTTGAGGTCCTTCACGGGGCCGCCGGCGATGCGCATGAGAGTCCGGCAGGGGAGGAGGGGATCTCCCGTGACGAGGGCGCTCGCCCGGTCTGCGGTCAGCTCGGCCATGCGGTGCCACTCGAGCAAGGCGTAGTAGAGCGCCCGCAGCGGCAGGCCGATGAGGAACTGCCCGCGGAGGACGCCGGTGAGAATGCGTTTTGTCAGCTCCAGCTGCGTCGTGAGTCCGACGTGGTCGGCGAGCACGTGGCCCATCTCGTGGGCGAGCACCGAGCGGACCTCGTCCTCGTCGAAGGACGCGATGAGCCCGGAGGCCACGAGGGTGACCGGTTCGTGGGTGCCGATCGTCGTTGCCTGCCCGACCGGCTGTTGGGTGACATAGAGGGGGGGACACCGCTCGATGTCGAGCGTGTTGGCGCATTGCCGCTGTATCGCCCAGGCCGACGGCATCTGATCCTCGCCGAGGCGGACGGCGTTGCCTAACAAGAGCTGGCGGAAGTTGCTCTCGAATTGGAACTCGGAGAGCTTCTTCACCACCTTGTCGAGGATCGGTATCGAGTGCAACGCTGCCGCCGCCGCTCGGTCGGCCGGGTGGGCGAAGGCCTGCGCGCTGATCTCGGGGTATCTGACGGCCGGCTCGATCGTGGTCATGGCGGCCTCCTTGTGTCGCGGGTCCCTGTCTAGTTCACGCCGCACCGTTATGCGGCGCGTGGGGAGCGAGGCGGCGGATCCGCCCACGAGGTGAGCGCCGCTTAGCCCTCGATCAGGTCGGCGCGGTCGCTGGCGTGTCCCCGCCCGTCGCGAAGCGGGCGTGGCGTCCGCCTCCGCTGGCGCGAGCCTGGGTCATCGCCTCGTAGGCCTCGCGCAGGAGCTCGTCGGCCGGGGTGCTACTCGCCTCCGCCCAGGCGATCCCGATGCTGGCGCTCGGCCGCAGCTCTTTGCCGCCGAGCGAGAGCGGTGCCGAGAGGGTTTCGAGCACCCGGTCGGCGATCATCTCGGCGTCGGCGACGTCCTTCAAATCCTCCGCCACGATGACGAACTGCTCCTCGTCGTAGCGTGCCACCGTGTCGCTCGCCCGGATGGCGACCGAGAGGCGCCGGGAGACGCCCAAGAGGAGCTCGTCCTCCGCCTCGGGGGGCAGGTCCCTCGTCATGGCCCGGCTCTCGTCGAGGTCGAGGAGCATGACCGACACCTTCGTCACGCGCCGCGACATCCGAGAGAGCGCAAGGGCGAGGCGATCGCCCAGCAGGGCGCGGTTCGGCAGCTTTGTGAGGGGGTCGACGAAGCCGTGACCGGCGAAACGGGCTTCCGTCTCCTTGCGGGGACCGATGTCGCGCACGAGCACCTGCAGCTGGAACCGTCCGCCCAGCTCGAACTGCAGCACGGAGACCTCGACGGGGAAGCGCCGTCCGTTCCGGTCCATACCGATCATCTCGAAGGACCGTTCCAGCAGGTTCGCCACATCCCCGGCGGCGGCGCGGTAGAAGCGGCCGAGGTAGCGCTCGCGATCCTCCGGGGGGATGAGCAGGTTGGCGACCTCGCGCCCGAGTGCCTCGCCGGCGGACCAGCCGAACAGGTGGGCGGCAGACGGGTTCCAGGCCGTGATGCGGTCGTCCGGCGCGATGGCGAAAATCGCATCGCTCGCCAACTCGACCGTCTTTCGGAACAGGACCTCGCTCTCGCGGCGGGCGTCGTCGGCCGAGTGGCGGGCCGACACGTCGCGGAAGTGGCCGACGATGCCGCGGATGAGCGGCTCGTCTCTCAGGTCCGTGAGGGTGAACTCGTACCACACCCAGCTCCCATCGGCCCGGCAGAGCCGCCACTCCCGCGTGATGGAGCTGCCGGCCGAGATGGCCGTGACGACGTCCTCGAGATCAGCGGCGAGGTCGTCCGGGTGCACGAAGTCGAAGCCCTGCGTGCCTACGAGCTCGTCGGCGCGATAACCCGAGACCGCCTCCATCGACGGGGTTACGTAGAGGATCGTTCCGTCGCTGTCGAACACCATGGCGATGTCGGTCGAGTGCAGCACCAACGCCTCGTATTGCTCCTCACCGCGCGGCACGAGACGCATGCTAATTGTCGGCCCCTCCGGACGGTCAGCTTTCGCCTGCGGAGCGTCCGAGGGGGGCGGCGCCTGCGGCATGATGGAGGCATCGGGCACGCCACGACGGAGGAGCTGACAACGGGGATGGACGAGGTCCGGCGGTCGCCCGCCGACGGCGGGCGCGTGCAGCTGCTCGTGCGCCGCCCGGCCGTCGACGAGCGGGAGACGCCGGCGGAGGTGGTGCTGGACCGCGTTGAAGGCGTCGTGGGGGACAATTGGCGCTCGCGGGGCAACAGCCACAGCCCGGACGGGTCGGCCAACCCCGAAGAGCAGGTCACGGTGATGAATGCTCGGGTGGCGGCCCTCGTCTCCGGCGGCGACGACGAGCGCTGGCAGCTCGCCGGCGACCAGATCTACGCCGACCTCGACCTGAGCGTGTCGAACCTGCCGCCCGGGACCCGCCTGCGGATCGGCACGGCCGTGCTCGAGATCTCCGCCCGGCCGCACACCGGTTGCTCGAAGTTCGCCGCCCGCTTCGGGCCCGAGGCGACGCGTCTCGTGAACTCGCCGGAGGGGCGCCAGCTCCGTCTCCGAGGGGTCAACTGCCGCGTCATCGCCGGGGGAGTTGTCCGGCTGGGCGACACCATCACGAAGGAGCCTGATCCGAAGTGACCCGGACCGACGAGGACGTAGCCCTCCTCGAGGGCCTCTTGGCGCAGCTGGCGGAAGAGGGATACGCCACCGTGGAGGGTTTCTTGTCGCCGCAGCAGGTGGCGGCGGCCCGCTCCGACCTCGAAGCCATCCTGCAATCGACGCCGTACGGCCGCAACGACTTCGAGGGCCATCAGACGCGTCGTGTGTATGCCCTCTTTGCAAAGACCCGCACCTTCGACGCCGTCGCCGTCCACCCGCTCATCCTTGGCGTGCTCGACAAGGTGCTGGGCGAGTACCACCTGAGCGCCCCCGTGGGCATCTGCATCGGGCCCGGCAACCCCGCCCAGGCGCTTCATCCTGACGACGGCACCTACCCGATCGCCCGACCGCACGCAGAGCTGGTCGTCAACATCATGCTGCCCCTCGTGGACTTCACGGCCGAGAACGGCGCCACGAGGATCGTCCCCGGCAGCCATCGCTGGCTGGACCGCCGCCCGGCGCCGGACGAGGTGACCGTGGCGCCGCCCCTCAAGGCCGGCAGCGCCCTGTTCTTCCTCGGGAGCCTCTGGCACGGCGGCGGCGCCAACGAGACCGGCGTCGACCGACTCGGCGTCATCCTCCACTACAGCGCCGCCTGGCTGCGACCCGTCGAGAACCACGTGCTCGCCGTGCCGGCGGAGGTCGTGTGCCGGCTCGAGCCCCGCCTGCAGGAGCTGCTCGGTTACAACATCGCCTCGCCCTTCACGGGCTACGTGGACGGCCGGCACCCTCGCCGGTTGCTGGAGGGCCGGGCGTCCGTCTAGCGGACGCTGCCCTCGTCAGGCTCCTGGGTGCGTGCGAAGGAGCGGGCGCAGGGCGGGAGGGATCTCCATCGGCCGCCACGCCCCGGTCGCCTGTGCGAGGCGGTCGGCGATCGCCCAGAGGGCGGCAGGGTGGTGACCGAGCCCGCAATGGCTGCCGGTCACCTCGAGCGTCTCGTGCGGCCCGCCGATGGTGTCGAGACACGCTCGCCAGGGCACGACCCCGTCCGTCCTCGAGAAGATGGAGGTGGAGGGCACCGGCAGGGGGACGTCACCAGCCGAGAAACGAGGCCGCTCGACGCGGCCACGCGCCGCCATCGCCCGCATGACGGGTGCGGTCACGCTCTCCTCGCCCTCCACGCGGCGAAAAGGGCTCCCGAGGGTGACGACGAGCCGGACCCAGTCGGGCGCCTGCCGGGCGATCTGGCGTGCGTAGATGCCTCCGAGGCTCCAACCCACGATGCTCGTGGGACGCCCATCTTGTATGCGCAGGTCGGACAGGCGGTCGCGCAGACGCAGCATCAGCTCCGGAGTGGGCAGGTTGCGTCCGAGCTGGAAGCCGATGACGTCGTAGCCGAGACTTCCTAGGAACGAGCGCATCGGCCCGGTGGAGCGGTCACTCGCCATCAAGCCCGGTAGCACGAGCACCGGATGGCCATCTCCCCTCGGTGCGCGGGCGAGCATCCGTCGGGAGGCGCCGAACCAAGCGAGCTCGGCAACGGCGCGAGGAGCCTCGCCGGCGACAAGGAGCGGGTGCGGGCGCCGCGCTCGCACGGAGCCGCCGCTCGAATCGCTCGGGCCCGCCCCATCGGTCATCTGCGGTGAGACCATGTGCCTCGAACTGTACCGTGGAGCTGGGCAAGCGTGCCCCTTACGACGACGAGGAGCAGGTGGCTGTGGAGCGGATGAGCCCTCTCGATGCAACGTTTCTCCACGTGGAAGATGACGTCACTCACATGCATATCGCCTCCACGCTGATCTTCGAGGGCCCGGCGCCCCGCTACGAGGACTTTCTTTCGATGATCGAGGGCAAGCTCCCCCTCGTCGAGAAGTACCGCAAGGTCGTGCAGTTCGTGCCGCTCAACCTCGGGCGGCCGGTGTGGGTGGACGACACCCACTTCAACCTCGAGTATCACGTCCGCCACACCGCCCTGCCCCCACCTGGAGGCGCCACCGAGCTGCGTCGCCTCATCGGGCGCGTCATGAGCCAGCAGCTGGATCGCAACCGGCCTCTCTGGGAGCTCTGGATGGTCGAGGGGCTCGACGACGGCGGCTGGGCGATCATGTCGAAGGTGCACCATTGCATGGTCGATGGCGTCTCGGGCACCGAGCTGCTCACGGTCGTGCTCGACGCCGACCCCGACCCGACCCGCCCCGTGCCCGCTCCGTGGTCGCCGACCGAATCACCCTCCGGCATGGAGCTCGCCGTCGAGGCCGTTGCGGCCATGGCGGTGAGCCCCTTCGAGCAGATGCGGGCCGTGCGGGCTGCCACCCGCGTCCCCCGCCACGCCCTCGAGCAGCTGCGCCAGGCCGGCAAGGGCCTCGCCGGGCTCTCCGGCGTCATCCGCCCCACGGTGGCCTCCAGCCTCAATGGGCCGATCGGGCCGCACCGCCGCTACGACTGGGCGGCGACGTCGGTCGACGACATCAAGCGGGTCCGCAAGGGCCTAGGCGGCTCCTTCAACGACGTCGTGTTGGCAGCCATCACGGGTGGCTTCCGCGCCCTGCTCGAGTCGCGGGGCGAGCCGCTCGAGCGCGTGCTGCGCACGATGGTGCCCGTCTCGGTGCGACCCCGCGACGAGCGCGGTATCGCCGTCGGCGACGGCAGCCTCGCCAACAAGGTGTCGGCCATGTTCGCCGAGCTGCCCGTGGCGCTCTCTGACCCGGTCGAGCGACTGCATGCCGTCAGCGCCCAGCTGGCCAACCTGAAGGAGTCCCGCCAGGCCGTGGCGGGGGAGGCGCTGACGTCGCTGTCCGGTTTCGCCCCGCCGGCGCTGCTCGCCCTCGGCGCCCGCATCGCCACGAAGACGGCGCAGCGGAACATCAACACCGTGACGACGAACGTCCCCGGTCCGCAGATCCCCCTCTACGTCCTCGGGCGGCGCATGCTGGCTGCCTACCCATACGTGCCTCTGGCCGGCCAGATTCGCATCGGCATAGCCATCTTCTCCTACGACGGCAGCGTCACCTTCGGCGTCACTGGCGACTACGACGCCGCTCCCGACATCGAGATCCTCTGCCGAGGCATCGAGGAGGAGATGCGCACCCTCGTGGCCCTGGCGGCGTGATCGTTCCTACGGCAGGCTGATGACGCCGGCGGGCGAGATGCGAGCGGCGCTGGCGCCGAAGTCCTGCAGCGAGAGCTGGCTCACGAAGCCGACACCGCCACCGCCGGGCACGGGTTGTCCTTCGGCTGCGAACTGGATCGGGAAGATTCGACCGCCCTCGAAGACGCCCGTGGACGACAGAGTCACGTGCAGGATCACGCTCATGTCGAGGTCGCCGTCGGTGGAGAAGTTCTCGTAGCTGGCGAAATTGCCGAGGCTGTAGGCGCAGAGGTGCCCTTTGTAGAACTGCATGCCACGATCAACGTGCGGCCCGCTGGCGACGACGAGGCTGGCGCCGGCGTTGATCGCCATGTGGGCGAAGGCCTCCGGGTTCCCGCGATCCTCCCCGAGGTAGGACTCCTCTTGACCGGAGACGTGGTCGGCATTGGGCCCTTCGGCACCGGCGTGCATGTAGACGACGACGAGCCTCGCCTCCCGGCGCGCTTTCTCGATGAGGGCTTTGGCGGCCGGCAGGTCGAGCAGGTTGGCGTCGTAGCTGTAGGGCGCAAAGGCGAGAAACGCCACCCTGACGCCGTTCGCCCTCACGAGGGTGATCTCGCCCGGCAGCCCGCTCTGGGCGAGGCCGGCGGCACGGATCACCGCCACGGTCTGCGCCTGTCCGGCAGCACCGAAGTCGTAGGAGTGGTTGTTGGCGTTGTTCAGGATCGTGAAGCCGGCGTCCTTGTAGTACTGGATGTAGCCCGGCGGGTCCCGGAAGGCGAAGCAGACCGGCGGTCGGCTGCCGGTGCCGCACTTGCTCGTGGAGGCGGTCGTGAGGTCGCCTTCGAGGTTGCCGAAGACGATGTTTGCGCCAGAGACGAGCTCGGGCTTGACGGCGTCCAGGTAGGAGGCCGGGTTGGGCGGCAGTACGGGCGTGTTGCCGAGCATCGTGTCGCCGACGGCGGCGATCGTCACGAGCACCGGCTTTCTGGCCCGCGGTCGGGTGGTCGTGGTCGAACTGGAGCTCGAGCTGGCGCCCGGGCTCGAGGCGGGCGACGTCGGCGTGCTCCTTCCGGCCTTGGTGGCAGGGCCTCTCGCAACCGGGTGATCGTGGCCGCCGAGGATGACGGCGCCTACGATGGCCGCCGCCACGAGGCACGCCGCAAGGAAAAACGCCGCCAGGCGTCTCGGACCTGCCAGTGCCGCAGCCGGCCCTGAGGGGGTTGGGCGATGGGCGATGGCTCGACGATAGGCGACCAGGAGCGGTTCGATGCGGATTTCGGCGGGTGATGGCAGTGTGCTGACCACAGATTTGCCCGCAAGGTACCGGCCTCGTCTAGCGTCGTTCCCACCGTGACTCGACGTTTTCGCATCGCCGCGCTCGTAGTTTCGACGGTGGTCGTCCTCGGCCTCGTCGGCGGCATCGTCGCTGTCAACTCCCACAAATCGGACGGCAAGGCGGCGCCTCACTGCGCGCCGGGGGAGTCGTCGGCGGCCTGTGCGGCCGCCTCGACGAAGGCCCGCAGCACGACATCGGTGACGTCATCGACGGTCGCACGGCGACGGCGCCGGCTTCCGAGGCGCATCGACGACGGCTCGCTCGGGAGCCAGGCGACTCGGATCGCCTGCACCTTGCTGAGCCGTGCGCAGATCGCCAAGCAATTCGGGGGCCCCGTGGGGGCGCCCACCCCGACGTACCCATACTGCCAGTGGCTGGTGGGGCGGAACTCCTTCCTCGCCCTTGCCGTCGAGCCTCACACGTCCTTCAACACCGCCACGCAGTACGTCGACACATTGGTGACGGTGAACGGCCTCGGGCAGGAGGCCATCATCGCCAACAACCGCTTCCTGTACTTCACCGAGGGCTCGACGTCGTATTGGTTGCTGTGGCAAACGCCCGGGGACTTCTCCTCGCTCAATGCACGCCAACTCGTTGCGCTCGGCCGCGAGGTCCTCGCCCACGGGCTGCCGATCGGGCGTGTCGGGCTTCCCCGCGCCGGCCCGCCCGGCCCGCCCATCTACTTCGCGGGCGACTCCACGGCCGCCGGACCGGAGTGGGCCTGGTGGGCGCTGCACGAGAACTCCACGACCACGAGGACCTTGGCCGAGTACCAGGTGGGCACCGGTATGGTCGCATCGTATTTCTTCAACTGGCCGAAGCACCTCCTGGCGGTGGCGGCCGAGCGCCGGCCCAAGCTCGTCATCTGGATGGGGAGCGCGAACGACGGCCAGGAGCTCCTCGTCGACGGCGCATACCGCCCGGTGGGGAGCCGCCTGTGGGACGTGGCGTACGGCCAAATGGTCGGGAGCACGATGAGGTCGTTGGTCGACGAGGGCTGCAAGGTGCTCTGGATCGGCGAGCCGGCCATGCAGGATCCCTCTCTCAACGTCTCCATGCAGCTGATCGATCGCATCTACGCCAAGGAGGCCGCCCACCGCCGGGGTGTCGTCTTCTACAACCCCGGAGCCGTCCTCAACACCCGCGCCGGCGGGTACGCCGGCAGCCTGTGGATTGACGGGGTGCTCACACCGGTACGGCTCGACGGAATACACCTCAACATCGCCGGCAGCGAGGTGCTCGCCGACGCCCTTGCTCCCATCATCCACCGGCTGCTCGGCCTGCGGACCGCCCGGTAGGCGTCTCAGCGCCGGCGCGAAGACAGCTGCGATGGGCTGGTGCGGCCGTTACGTGCCAGTCGGACCCGCACCGGCACACCGCCGAGCGCGACGCCTTCGCTGCGCAGGCGCCTGGCGTGCTCGGCCTCCTGACCGGGCACGAGGCGTCCCGTCGAGGTGACCACCCGCCACCAGGGAAGCTCGGACCCCTCGCGGGCGAGCAGCGTGCCCACGGCGCGGGCGGCACCCTCATGGCCGGCCTCGCGGGCGACCTCGCCGTAGGTGACGACTTCGCCAGGCCGGAGGCTTCCGATGACGCCGCGGACCGAGGCGGCAAAGCCCGGCTGGGCACCGGGCGCGGCGGAAAAACGTGCTCGGTCGTGCATCGGCGATGAGTGTTTCCTCTGCTGGCCTGTGACGGGAAACCTACCTTCGCTTAGATTGACCGGCATGCAGCTCGAGCAGACGCAGACCTGAGACGATGCTCATCCACCGCTGGGACGAGGCCGTCAGCGAGGAGCAGTGGCGTGCGTTCGTGCACGCGCAAGGCTTCGGACACCTCGTGGCCGCCGGCAAGGACCGGGACTACTCCGTTGTCGTGCCGACGCAATTCGCCCTCACGGTGGGGGAGGGGGGCGAGGACGTCATCCTCATGCACCTTGCCCGCCCGAACCCCATCTGGGAGGCGCTGGCGGAGAACCCGCACGTGGTCATGAGCGTCGCCGGCGACTGGGCCTTCATCCCGGCGTCCTGGAAGGCCATCGGCGAGGAGGATCCTGCTTGGGGAATCCCGACGACGTACTACGCGGCGGTGCAGTTGCTCGGGACGGCAGAGGTGACGAACGAGGCCGAGGAGAAAGCCGTCATCCTGCGCCGACAGCTCGGCGCCCTCCCGAAGGACGAGGGCCAGGTCGATCCCATCGAGCACGGCGCCACCCTGGCGGCCATCCGTGGTCTTCGCATCACCGTTCACGAAGTCCGTGCCAAGTTCAAATACGGCGGCAACGTCGACGTCGAGCACCGCTTGGCGGTGGAAGCACGCCTGCTGGCCCGCGACGGCCCAGGAGACCGAGCGGCCGTTCGTCACCTGCGGGAGCGGCTCGAAACCGAAGAGGTCTGAGCAAGGTGCCGGCGGCGGCTCTCTTCCCGGGCGTGCCCTACGAGTACGCCGCCGTCGTCTCGGACGGCTCGATCATCTTCACGGCCGGAGCCTGCCCGCTCGATGCCGACGGTCAGGTGGTGGGCGAGGGGGACGTCGCCGCCCAAGCCAACGCCGCCTTCGACAACCTGCTGGCGGTCTTGGCTCAACACGGCGCCTCCGCCGAGGCCCTCGTCCGCACGACGATCTATGTCGTGGGCGGGCGGTCGCAGCTCCTCGAGGCCTGGGAGACCCTGGCAGGCCGGCTCGCACCCCACCGTCCCCCGAGCACCCTGCTCGGGGTGGCCGCCCTCGGGTACCCCGAGCAGCTCGTGGAGATCGACGGCATCGCTGCCCTCCGGCCCGAGTGATCGCCGAGTCGCGCCCCTTCGATGCCAAAGCCGCGATGGGACGGCTCTGTCTCGCCGTCGCGCAAGCTCCCGAAGAACATCGCGCTGCGGTTCCAGGATGGCAACAACCTGGTGATCTTCCGGCGGGGCGCTGGTGGTCCCTCGACGGCGCAATTCATCTCGGTCGCCACAGGAACCTGCGCGGAGATCTCGATGTGCCGCTTTTGATCCTGTTGGCTTGGAACCTGGTGGTGGCGAACCCGCCCTGTCATTAGGCGAGCGGCAGCACCACCGTCATCTGCTCAGGGGGCAGAGGGCGAGAAGATGGCGCGCTTGATGATGAGCCAGAGCGCCTCCTCTGCGCTCGTGGACCACTGCGAGACAGGCGTGAAGATCGAGCGCGTCTCGCCCCCGAAGAAACCCGACGTTGTCGGCGTGAGAATCGTCAACGCGTAGACGATGTGGACCGCCACGCCCTCGTAGACGCCGGTCAGTTCGGTCGCCTGCGTCTCCCCGGCGGCATTCCGCTCGTTCGGCGACTGGCAGATGACCTTGATGTCGGAGACGCCGGAAAGGAGCTCTCCGGTCAGCTCGGCATAGCTCAACGGTGACAAGCCACTGGGGTTGCCGAGGCTTGCATCCGAGTGTCCGTCAGGCGAGACGATGTCGGCTCCGCCGGCCGTGCTCGCCGACAGGTGCCAGGAACCGTTCGGGACAAAGACGGTCCAGTTGCTGGCGCTGAGCGTCACCCAAGAAGCCGTACGAGCTTCGTCGGCGCTGGCGGACTCGCCCGAGATCGCCTCGATGACGCTGAGCGAGCAAACGCTCGCCGATGTGGTGGTCGGGGGGGAAGAGGAGGTCGTCGGCTGCGCCGGCGCCGTTGTGGAAGGGCCGGAGGCGGGCGGCGCCGTCGTCGGCAACGCGCCGGAGGAGCCCCCGCAGGCGGCGGCGAGTGCGGGGATGGCGAGGGCAAGAGCGATGAGCCGGCGCCCGCGCCGGTGAATCCGAACTCTCGGCGGATCCTTCTTGGGCGGCACCCGGCGCAGCCTACTGCGGACCTAGTCGCAGCAACGGGGGAGTCGGTTCCTGGTCAGGCGGGCACAACGGCCGAGATCGCCGCCGTTGCAGCATCGAAGTTGCAACTGTTGTGAAGGATGTTGCGAGCGACGCACAGGGCTCCTCCCGCATAGGCGGGGGAGCTGAACTGCTGGCCGTCGAGAACGTAGGTCACATTCATGCCGGCCCAGGCGTACATCGTTGCGCTACCGCTCGCCGTCACCCCATAAACGAGCTCGCTGACCGAGCGCGGCGACGTCGTGAGGGCGACTCTCAAACCGCCGATGGAGAGCAGGCGGTCGCCGGCAAGTTCCAGCGGTGGCCAACCACGGTCGCTGCCGAGTGACGGGGGAGCGACCACGACGGCGTGGACCAATGTCGGAAGGGGGTAGCCCGGCACGGAGATGAGGCTCACGTGCTGCAGCGTGATCGTTTCATCGCTGGTCGTCCCGAGGATGACACCGAAGTCACCGACCTGGCCGTTGAGCACCGGCAAGCCGGTAATGCCGTCGCTGGCAAAGGTGACGGGTCGGGGAGCTTGTGCAAGGCCGAGTCCGACCCCGAGGACGGTGGCGAGCAGGAGGGCGAGCAAAGCCGTGAACGGCCACCACCGGAGCCGATCCGTCGGCCGCACTGGCGCAAGCTGCGACTCCAGCACGACGGCACGCTACTGCGCAGCGAGTCACCCGATCTGATCGTTCTGCACGCTCGGCGCCGTGGCAACGGTAGGTGGGCAAGTAACCTGCCACGCCGTGCCCGGGCGACACTCCACGGCTCAGTGGCCGGCAGCGGTCGCCATCTGGGTTGGCGTGTCCGCCTTTGCCCTCATGGCAGCCTGGAGCCTGGCTGCGCCTGTCTACTCCGGACCTGACGAGCCGGCCCAGGTCATCCGCGCAGTGTCCGTCGCCCACGGCGAGATCGTCGGGCAACCCTTCCGCGGACCGAAGAACGCCAACACGAGGGTGGTAGTGCCGCAGGCGTACGCGATCGGCCACCATCTCGTGAACTGCTACAAATTCCACCCCGAGGTGCCGGCCTCGTGCGCCACGCCGGTGTCGATCTCTTCGAAACCGGTTCGGACCGTCACGTACGCGGGCCGTTACCCGCCGCTCTATTACCTGCTCGTGGGTTGGCCGTCGCTGATCGTCACGTCCAGCCTCGGAGTGCACCTGATCCGCCTCGTCGGCGCGCTGCTCGGCGCTCTCATGCTGGGGCTTGCCGTCTACGCCGTTCGCCGCTGGTCGACGGCGAGGACACTTCCGCTCGGGGTCTTGGTCGCCGCCACGCCGATGGCGCTCTACCTGGGTGGTGTCGTGAACCCAAACGGTCTCGAGATCACGGCTGCCATCTGCCTGTGGACGTCGGGACTGGTGCTGTTCACCGAGAACCGTCATGACCCTCCGCCTGGCCTTCTCGCCATCGTCACGCTCTCGGCGGCCGTGCTCACCTCGATGCGGGGCTTGTCGCCGCTGTGGACCGTTCTCATCCTGGCGATCGTCATCTCGCTCGGCTCCTGGCGTGACACCTGGCGGCTTCTGCGTACCCGACGGGGCGTCCAGATCTCCGCGGCCGTTCTCCTCGCCGTTGGCGTCGCCGCCGTCGCCTGGATCCTGGGCGACCATGCCCTCGATCTGATCCACGCAGGCCTGCAGATCTCGCCCGGGACGTCCAACGGACAGGTCCTTTCGCTCTCGGTGCGCTCTGCTCCCTCGTGGATCCCTCAGATGGTCGGCATTTTTGGTTCGCTCGATACGCCGGCGCCATCGTGGGCTCTCGACGTCTGGTACGGCTGTGCTCTTGCGGTATTCGCTCTGGGCATGCTGGGCGCCACGGCCCGCCGCCGCGCCGCCCTCATCGGGATTGTCCTCGTCGGATTCGTGCTCTCGGTGCTCGTGCAGTACGGGCAAGCCCGTCGTGTCGGTCTCGTGTGGGAAGGGCGCTACCTGCTGCCTTTTGCCGTCGGACTCGTGCTCGTGTCAACGGCCACCTCCGACCGGCCATCCTGGGGGTGCCCTCTTTGGCGGGCGCTGACGCCGATTCTCGCCATAGGGGTCTTCGCCGCCGACGCAGGGTCCCTCTTCCAACTGCTCCGGCGCTACACCGTTGGCGCCACTGGCCCCCTCGACCTCCGCGGCCCGTGGCGACCGCCCGGAGGCCCGTGGCTGCTGCTCGCCATGGCGGCGGTCGCCTCCGCCGCCTTCGCCGGCGGCATGGTGGCCGCCTCTCGAGGACCGCGTGAAGCCCCTCTGACAACCCTTGGCCCGTCGCTCGACCTTGGCGAATAGCCTTATCGGAGCCATTCGACAAGAGCGTCACCGTCTGAGACAGTCGTTGCGGCCGGATCTCCAGCGGATGGGGGTCGTGAGGGTGTCTCAGCGGGCGGCACGAGTGGTGGCGGTCGTTCTCGCCGCAGCCGCTCTCGTCGGCGTCGGCTTCTGGGGTGGCACGATGCTCCCGACTGGCACGGCCACACCGCAGGTCATCACAGGCGTCGTCGGGCTCGTCGGCGGGGTCGGGAACGAGTTCTACCTCCGTCCGGTCGGCTCCGGCCAACCCGCCAGCTACGGGCTTTCCGACGACATCCCTTGGCGTGATTGCACACGGCACGTGGAATGAGGGCGTCGCGGCCATTGCCTGCATGAAGCCCCTGTCGCATGGTCAACGCATCACGTTCGGGGTCGTCAACGCGAAGACCGAGCAAGGTGCACCCGGCGGGCCGATGGTCGTGTGGCTGGAGTGTCCCAGCTAGGGCGAACGAGTCGGCGGGAGGTGCACCGCCACGGCGGACAACGAGTAGGTGTTTACCTCGGTGAACCTCCGGCGAGCTATACACGCTGCGTCGACGGGCACCAGACTTGGGACTGTGGAGCTGATCATCGCCCGGAATCCCGACCCCGACAGCACTCTGCCCTACCTCATGCGGTTGCCGATCGGCGACGGGTTGGTGTTCCGAACCAAGGACACGTGGCCGCGAACCGCGGCCGTGTACTGCCACCCGGTTCCCCTCGACGAGTGGCCGGCCGATCCCGAGGTAGTCGAGCACATGCGCTTGCTGGCGTGCACCCGCCGCGGTGCCGCCATCGACATCGTCGTGGACCGGGGGCGTGAGCAACGCTCGCAGATCGTCTTCACGACGGCCCGCGGTCGTGACGTGGTCTTCTGGCAGTCGGCCCGGACGCGCAAAAAGGCGCGGCCCGACGTACGCCTCCCGACCGCCCGAGCCGCCCATATCGAACTGTTGGAAATCGCCGTCGACGCTCACGAGCGCTACGCCTACCGATTCGGTGCCCAGCAGGTCCGGGTCGTGGTTCGCGCCCTGCCGTGCGGCGATTACGCAGTCACCCTCGCTGGGCGGCTAGTGGCCTCGGTCGAGCGCAAGTCGCTCGCCGACCTGGTGTCCAGCCTGACCACGGGACGCCTCGGTTTCGCCCTCGGGCAGCTCGCCACGCTGCCGCGTGCGGCAGTGGTGGTGGAGGATCGCTACTCCGAGATCTTTGCCGGCAAGTGGGTACGACCCGCCGTCGTCGCCGACGCACTGGCCGAGGTACAAGTCCGCTGGCCGAGCGTGCCCATCGTGTTCTGCGAGAACCGCAAGCTGGCTGAGGAGTGGACCTACCGGTACCTCGCCGCCGCTCACCTCTGGGCCGAGACCGAGGCCCCAGCGATGGCCCGGATGGGCCTTGCCGACGATCAAGCTGCCGGCCCCGCCGCGCCCGAGCCGTCCAGCGCCGAGCTGCGGGAGTGGGCCCGTGCAAACGGTCTCACCGTCTCCGACCGTGGCCGCATACGACCCCACGTGTTGCAGGCGTGGAAAGACGCCCACGGCGGACCCTTGGTCGGCCAAGCGACGGAGGAATGGCCCCGCTAGCCGGAGAGGGCGCCCGGCGACTTGAAGGCGATCGCAATCAAGCCGATTCCTGCGGCCATCATTTTTTACAAAAGAGTTGAACCGTCGTCAGGCGTCCAGGCTCAACGTGAAGGTCGGCTTCGGCGAGGTGGCGGGCAGCTTGTGCTCATCCGCCAGGAAGCGGATCGCCGTGCCGGTAGCGAGGAATTCCGTCGCGTGCTCGCCCCACACGTGGTTGAGGACGGCGACGTGGACGCCGACGATCCCACTCGACCTTGCTTGGCTCGCCTCGGCCTGCATGCGCGACAGCGCCAGCTCACGGGCTTCGTAGATGCCCTGCGTGAAGACCAGCATCTCCTGGTTCTGTCCCGTCTGGCGGAGAGACTGCATGGCCGACTGATGGGCGATGTGGTACACGCACGTCCCGAGAACAAAGGCGACGGGAACCGAGCCGCCGGCGAGAAGGCGGAAGAAGTCCTGCACCGAAAGGTCGGACGTGAAGGGCCTGCCGTCTGGCGCTCGGTGGGCACCGGAACCCCCAATCGCTCTCACCGCGGTCCCTGTGGCGATGAACTCGAGCACCTCCTGGCCCCAGACGTAGCTCTGCAGTCGTAGCTCCACCCCGACGATGCCGTCTGCGCCGAGATGCTCCGCTTCAGCTTGCATTCGGCTCATAGCGAGCTCGCGGGCGTTGTACATCGCCTGCGTGAGGACCTGGAGCTCCTGGTTCTGCGACCAACGCGCAACCTGAAGCCCGATGTGATAAATGGACGACCCGATCACGAAGCCGAGTGGCTCGAAACCAGCCTCGCCCAAAAGGACGTACTCAGCCACAGACAGGTCCGACGTGAAGACGCCGGCCGCGTCGGCACCCGCCGTATGGGCGAGGCGGCCGGCCGCTGCCTCCGGCTCCCAACCGGAGCTTGTCGGATCCGAAGCGGTCCTCCCGAAGAGCGGCATCGAGCCTCCTTCTGACGTGGCTTCTGTGACGGCGCCTGCGCGGGCGTCGCGGCGAGAGCCGGGCTCGAGCGGATGCTACCGCGGACCCGTCGTAGCCGGTCTGTGTGACCGACGACCTGCATGCGTCGGGTCGCTGGCCGCTGCGCCATTACGTCGGCGGCACAACCCCAGGCGAGCGTCATGGGGGGAGCGGCGCCTGTCGCATCTCGGGGCATTCCGCCGAAACGCGACATAACGGACATTATCGGCGGTTGGGAAGTCGAAGCCGACCTGAATCAGCTGGCGGTGTCAGGGCGGCGATACGGCCAGCTCAAATCCTCGAAGCTCTACCGCGGCTGCGTACAGGTGCCGAAACGCCGCCTCGAAGTCGCCGTCTTCGGCGCAATCCGCGTCGACGTCCTCGAGGGCTGCGGTGATTCGGTAGACGCCGTCGCGGAGCCGTTCGAAGTCAGAAACGCTGATGGGCACTTCATGCGCCTGCAACGTGCCGGTCAGCTGACGCCTCCTCAGCTCGTAGGCCCGCTGGCGGCACGACTGGCGGCAGTACTGACGCGGCCGTCCGCGCGCTTCATCGCTCTCGACCAAACTTCGGCCGCACCACTGGCACCTGGGGACCCCGCGTCCTTTCGTCACAGTACGAAAATAGCGTCACAGAGGGCGGCAGAAGCTCAGTTCCGGTATCGCGACCGAGAGAGGAGTTCCGGCCTTCTCATAGCGGACGGCGCATGAGCGACTCGGACAAGGAGGGGTTGCTGCGAACCGGTGCGATCTCGCCAGTGGCCACGAAACCGCAGCGCTCGTAGAAACGGCGAGCTCGGTCGTTCCCGATCACGACCCAGAGGCTCAGCGTGCGAGCACCATCCGCCACCGCCCAGTCAGCCAGCGTCTCGACGAGCAGGTCGGCCACACCGTGACCTCGGTGCGCCGGATGGACCCACATAGAGACGACGTGGCGGTCGTCCGGCTCGGTGTCCGGCGCCGAATCGAACGCCGCGATCATCCCCACCGGTTGGCCCTCGCGCCACGCCAGCCACCATGGAGAGCGTTCGATGCGGGCGCGCCACGCCGAGGAGTCAAAGGAGAGCTCGCGCTCGTAGGTGGAACCGAACGCCGTCGGCGAATCCAACATGGCGGCCAAGCGCACGCCCCTCAGGACCTCCCAATCGTCAGCCGTGACAATCCGGATCGACACGCCGTCGGCGCTCACTGTCCCGCCGGCCTTACTTGGCCAACTCCCGCCGTTGCGGCGGGGTGGCGCCGAGCAGGTCGAGGTCCTGCAGCCACGCCAGCGGCGCCACGAGCGAGTCCTTCCGTAGAAAAAAGAGTCGTACCCGAGCGTCGCTCTGTGAGCGTTCGTCGTCGACGATCCCCGAGCTGAGGAGGATTCGTAAGTGGCGGCTCATGACGGGCGCCGATACGTGGACAGCATCAGCGAGGTCGCCCGCCCGCCGTGGTCCGTCTCGCAAGAGCTCGATCACGGCTCTGCGCGTCGCATCGCCGAGCACGGCGAAGAGGCGATCCATCTCTTGACTCATCAAAACTCAATCATTACCATCTAATCTAACTATTTGCAAGACAGCCAATAGTTTCCAATCTGGCCCTCAATCGGCGACGGCCGTGGCAAGGACGGCCGGCACCGGCCGAGGCTCTCGTAGCACGGGAGGTGCTGTCGGCGAAGGCTGCATCCACTACGCCAGCGTCACGTACTCAGTGGATCACGGTCACCTTCGTCGACACCTCGTCTGGAAAGAGCATGGGTTGCTGGTACCACCCGAGAACGTAGTGCGACAGCGTCCGGCGCCAGCTGCCTGCCAGGTGGAGCTGGAGCACCGCCGTGTCGTCGGACTGAAGGGCGATGTAGGCCCCGTAGACGTTGCGCCCACCTTCGAACTGGCTCGTCAGGTCAACCGGACGACCGTTCTCGCTCGCCGAGAGCAGCCTCCAGGGTGAGTAGATGGAGACCCACACGAGCGCCTCACCCGGCCGTGTGTCCGTCCCCTGAAACCCGTCGATGACCGTGGGTGGCTGCCCGGAGGAGGGTGCGGAATTCGTGAGTGTGAGCGTGAGGGTGGAAGTGATCGTCCGGCTCGGCAGGTTGAGCGTGGCGTCGTAGGCGATCTTTCGTCTCAGGTACCAGTCGATCTTGTTGCCTGCTCCGTTCTGGGTGACGACCCCGACGAAGTCGCCGGCGGGCGGTGGATACGGCCAGGAGGCGCCGGCGATGCGCACGTCCTTGAAGAAGCTCTCGGTGGGCGCTGAGTCGCTGTACATCATCAGGTGGCCACCCTCGACGGCCGGGCGGAGGTCCTCGACCATCTGTGACACGGGCGGGAGGGAACGGGAGACGAGATCGTCGAATACCTGTTTGAGGAGGCTCTCGACGAACTTGATGCGCACGGCGTCGTCCGGGAACTCCACGAACTCGTCGTGCGCCAGGAACGGGACGACATTGTCTCGTGTCACCGGCTCGCCCAAGCCCGTCGCCCGTACTGGCCCGATCATCTCCAGCAGCCCGGCCAAGGCGACCGGGTCGACGCTGATCACCCCGTTGACGGCGACGCCACCGGACTGAGGAAACAGGTAGGAGGCCACCTCCCCCACCGTCTCGAAGTCCGGCGACATCACGATGTTCTGCCAGTGACCCTGAGGAAAGTACGACTCGTATCGATCGATGAAGTCCGTCATGCTGCGGCGGTTGGCACTCGTGATGGCTGGCAGCTTTCGATCCACCGGTGGAACGCCGTCGTTGTTCAGTTGCTCGACTGAGCCCACCTTGACGAGGTGAAGGCGGCCGTCGTCGGCGCGCACTTCGGCGTAATCACCGATCACTCCCCCACTCGCCCGGCTCTCTGCCGGATTCTCGACCAGCACTAGGTAGGTGCGTGGCCCGGTCGCCCCGAGGATGATGGGTACCTGCTGAGAACCGAGGAGGGCGATCATGGCGTCCCGTTGTGCTCGTTGCAGCCTGGACCTCTCGACGGCGAGCTTGTGCTTGAGTGCTCCCAGCAGCCAAGGTGAGGACCAGGACGAGGTCTCGGAGTTCACTCTGGCGAGAATGGCGAGGTCCTCCCGGAAGATCGGTTCGTAGGACTCGAGTTGGCGGACCGGGAAGGTTCCGCTGACTACGGCCAGCTGCGAAACGCTGGCCGACGTGGCCGTCGTGAGGCCAGCTCGAGCGAGGGATCGCCCGACGGCGGCAGCCGACCGGATCGCCCGCACCTGCTGGGAGACGATCGGCACGACTTCGGAGGCACGCGCCCAGGCGAGATCGCCCGAGGCCGACTGGAAAGCGGTGTCGGCGCGTCGGAACTCGGCGATCGCCGCCGACTGGTCTCCATGTTCCGCCGCGCTCAGCCCGTTGCGTGCCGCCGTCAGGGCCGTTTGCAGGGGCGCGCGAGCCTGCAGGAGCGCCGCCGCCGCCACCGCGGAGAGGAGCAAGGCGGCCAGCACGGCGAGGCCGGCAGCGATGATGGCCAAGCGTCTCTCGGCAGCGGGCGCTGCCACGGCGGCGGGAACGAGGATCAGGAGCACGACGACTCCCGCCAGCAGCGATGTCATCAGGCTGACGTGAGGCCAGCTCGCCCGCACCGCCATTCCCGCCAGTGAGCCGGCTGCCGCCGATCGCGCCGCCCACGACCATGGCCGAGGCCGAGCCGGCTGATCGGTCCGCCACCCCACGAGGGCGATCGCGAGAACCCCGACGGCGACGAGCGCCCCCGCCGAGCCGTAGCAGGCAGCGGCGGCGACGGCACCGGCAGCCGCCAGGAAGGGCCAAGGCGCCCTGCGGCCGGCAGCGACGCAGACGAGGGCCAGCAAGACCTTGAAGGCGGTGTCGAGCGGCGCGATACCCGTCGGAGCGCCCCGGGCGAGACCAGTCGCCACCGCGGCGGCGGCGGCGATCGACAGCGTGACGGCCAGCTCCGGAAAGGAGGCCGGAGAGCGTCCCGACGCATGCCGAGGCACGCCCGCGACGTGGGTCTCCGCAAGGGCGAGCGATGGCCGCGTCGGCGCCGAGGTGAGGTCGTCCTCGTCTGGCGGCATCCGATCCACGGCCGACATCATGGTCGTTGCCCGCTCGCTTCGCCGTCCGCCCCGCAGCTGCGGACACGGCGACTCGGCCCAGGCGGGAGTGGTCAATCGGGTATGCCTCCGGTAGCATTTCGCCTCCGTGCGACCCAGCTCCCGATGACCGCGACGACCGGAGCGAGGACCCCTTGGGCGCCGGCGACGCCGGATCGGTCCCTCTCGCTACGAGGCCGGATTCTTCTCCTGCTGATGTTGAACGAGGTGGTGCTGATCGCGTTGTGGCGATACACCGCCCGGCCAGTGGCAGGCGCCTTCGTGGCAGCGACGGCGTTCTGGGGGCTGCTGGCGCTCTGCCCCAGCGCCGTCAACCAGCGTGTGATCTTCTCGGTGCGCAATTACATGCTGTACGCCTTCTGGGGGACGATGGTCCTCGGACCGCCCGTCATGTTGTTCGAGTCCATCTACCCGCGTCTCTACCTTCTTTCCAGCGCGTCGTGGAACTGGATGGTGGACATCTGGCCCTACATGCTGCCTGCTGCCCTCCTATGGAGCCTTGCCTTCGCCGCGTACGTCATCTCGCAGCGTCCCCGCGTGAGCGCTCCCGCCACCGCGCCCAACCGCAGGCGCCGAGCCCGGCGCCGTGACGACTCCGGCGAGCGGCCAGCCAGTTGGATGCTCGTCACCGGGATCGTCCTCATCGTGGCGGGCGCTGCCGGGATTCTGGCGGTCACCGGGTCGCTTCACGCCCTGCTGTCGGTTGCCGGCAAGGAGAGCAACACGAACGCTGTCTTCCAGAGCGACTCCGGTACGTACCGCTACACGATCTGGGTGGAGGGCGTTCCCGTCGGCGCCGCCCTCGTCTGGTACTACGTCACCCAGCGCCGACCGATGGGACGGTTGTCATCGGCCATTTGGCTCGGTGTCCTTTACCTGCCGCTCGTCCCGTTCTACCTCTACAACTCCGGTCGAGAGTCCACCCTCGGGCCCTTGCTAGTCCTGTTCGCCCTCTATCACCGCTATGTGCTGCCGTTTCGGGCTCGGTGGTTGCTCGTGGGTCTCCTGCTTGCCCTACCGGGTCTCGCCGCCTGGAAGAACTACCGGGAAGCCCCCAGCAACGTCTCCATCACTCAGGTGGCCGTGTCACCGGCCAACGTCACTGACACGGTCGCCGGCGACATCTCTCGGTTCGACGTCAGCGTGGTGAGCCTTGCCGGCTTCGAAACGAACCACATGGGGTACTACCTGGGGACGACGCTCGTGGCGGCCGCCACCGAATGGCTCCCGCCCCCGCTCTCGAAGGTGTTCCCGGTGAACGGCACGATGGCTCAGGCCCAGACCTTCGTGGGGAACGCCTCCTGGAGGGGCAGTGCCAGCTACGCCACCTCCATGATGACCGAGAGCTTCCTCAACTTCGGCGTCCTCGGTGTGGCGGTGTTCTTCCTCCTCCTCGGACGATTGGTGCGATGGTTGGATCGTTTCTGTGAGTCCGGCAGCATCCTCGCCTATGTCCTCGCCCTCGAGTTCGCCCTTCGGATCCCTTTCGGCATCACGATCAGTCAAGGTGTGAGCGACATCCTTGCCGGGGTCCTACTGCCCTTCCTCGTGGCGGTGATCGTTCGCGCCCTCCTCGGTGTCCGGCGGCACCGCCGCCTCGACGGTGCCGCCTCGCTCGCCGGCCGAGCGACACGAGGAGCGGCTGGCGTGTGACGGGGCGGGCGGGACCGTCACAGGGATCGCCGAAGGGCGAGATGGCGTTCTTCGCGCCCGTCCGAATACGGGACGACGGTGAGCGGCCGGCGCTGGACTCCTTCAACTGGAAGCGGTTGCGCCTCTTCCTCGAGCCGTTCGCCAACGTGACCCTCTTGGCGGTTCGTGCCGGACCGGAAAGCGTCGCCTTCGTGGGGAGAGATGCATGGCCGTCGCTGCCGGACTGGGTCGGCGTCAGGCTCGAGCACGGCGACTTCCACCCGCGGGGGGCACCTCGGACGCTGCGGCGTGCCCTCCTCAGCGTCCCTGTGTGCCTGGCGGTCATGATCCGCGCCCGGCAGGTCGTTCGGGCGAGCGACGCCGTCGGAGTCGCCTGGTCGATCGACCCTGTGCCGGTTGCCGGTCTGCTCCTCGCCCTTTGTTATCGCCGGCCGCTCATGACCGTGACGGTCGGGTCTCCGGCTGCCGGCTTCGGTATCAAGGCGGAGCGGCGGAGGGGCACCGTTGCCGGGGCGGTCCTCGGCGTGGTGGCGCGGGTCGCCAAACGAGCCGAAGCTGTTCTCGACGCCCGGTCGAGCTTGCTCTTCGCCCCGGGCGAAGAGCGGGCGGCGGGCACCCGTCACGGCGTCGCCTTTTCGACCGCCTCGTTCAGCGAGTCCGACATCGCCGATCGCGAGGACTCCATCGACGACGGCGAGGTGCGGTGGATCCACGTCGGAGGGGTCAGCTACGAGAAGGGTGTCGACACCTTCCTCAGCGCTCTCGCCGAGATGCGACGGGAGGCCGATCACGGCGCCGTCCTCCTCGGCGCCCGCAGCCCCCTCTTCGACTTGAGCGGTCAGCTCGAGCGCTTGCGTCTCACCGAAGTGGTGCGCGTTGCCGGCCGCGTGCCGTGGGAGGAGGCGCTTGATGAGATGGGAGGCGCCTCGGTCCTCGTGTTCCTCTCGCGCCACGAAGGCATGCCGAAGGCGCCCATGGAGGCCATGGCGAAGGGACTACCCGTCATCGCCACGCCGACGGGGGCGGAGCAGTACGTCGTCGACGGCCTGAACGGCCTCCTCGTGCCCGTGGCGGACCCGGGCGCCTGCGTGCGTGCGGTCCGCCGGGTCACGTCCGATCCGGAGCTTCGGCGCCGCCTCATACGGGGCGGTTACGACACCGCCAGGCGTCATTCCTACGAGGCTCACCTGGCGCAGGTCCGGGCGCATCTCTGCCGGAGGTTCCCGACGCTGACGTGCGATCCTCCCCGGCCCTGGCCATGTGCGTAGACATCGAAGAGCTCGACCGAGCGAGGTAGCTGCCCGGCAGTCATCACAGCCGCTCGATGGGCGCACACCTCCGCCTGACGACAGGCCACCTGTCGGCAGCCACGCGGGCGGAATCCTGCTGCCTCAGGGTTGGCGGGTGGGCAGGAGGTCGCCGCGCTGAGTCTCCTCGAACCAGGCGACCGTGCGAGCGAGGCCTTCTCGGAGGCCGACCGGTTCGATGGCTGGGAAGAGGGCTCGCAGCCGCCCTTGGTCCGCCTGGCTGTCCCGGACCTCACCGGGGCGGGCGCTGACATGACGACGTGCTAGCTCATGACCGACGACGCTCTCGAGGAGGTCGATCAGTTGCAGCACGGTCGATCGGCCACCGAAGGCGAGGTTGACCGGCCCGGGCGCAGTGACGCGCTCGAGGACTGCGGTGGCGACGACCTCGGTCACGCTGTCGACGTAGGTGAAGTCACGCGTCTGCAGGCCGTCTCCGTGCACGACGAGTGCCTCGCCTGCGAGGGCCGCCTCAACGAAGGTCGGCACTACCGCCGCGTAGGCGTGGCCGGCCGGCTGCAGCGGCCCGAAGACATTGAAGAAACGGAACACAAGGACGTCGAGGGCGAAGGAGGAGGCCCATGCGAGCGCGTAGCTCTCGGTCGCCAGTTTGCTGGCTGCGTACGGGCTGAGCGCGTGGGGGGCGAGATCTTCGCGTGTTGGCAGCTCGGTGTTGCTGCCGTACACCGACGATGAGGAGGCCACGATGACGTGCGGGTTCCCTGCCCTGCGGGCGGCTTCGAGGACGCGAACCGTCCCGGTGGCGTTCACCTCGTGGGTCGCCACTGGATCGGCGAGCGAGCGAGGAACCGATGGGCGGGCGGCGAGGTGAACGACGGCAGAGGCGCCGGCGAAGGCCTCGCCGAGGTCGTCGGGATGAAGGATGGAGCCCACGAAGAGCTCGGCGTCGATCCCCTCGAGGTTCGACGACAGCCCAGTGGAGAGATCGTCGAAGGCGACCACCTGGCTGACGGGCGATCGTGAGGAGAGCGCGCGACAAAGGTTGGCCCCGATGAAGCCCGCACCACCGGTGACCACTACTTTCATCCGACGACTCTATCGAGAGAGCCCGCTACCGGCCCTGCACGTGCAACCCCGACTCCTGTGCGTCAAAGGAGCCCGGCTATAGGATCACCCCATGCAGGGTCCCCTGGCGCGGTCGTTCCCCCTCCTCGATGGTTCCTTGCGACAAGCGGCCGGCGGCCGCCTTCTCACAAGCCGGTGACGGGCGACCTCATCGGGCATGCTCGGCAGACGGCGGCCGCTGACGTCGCAGGTGCCTGCGCTCCGGCGCCAACCGCGGCGAGGTCGCCTCGCGTCTTTCACGTCCTGTCGTGCATGGACCGGGGCGGAATCGAGACGTGGCTGATGCACGTGCAGCGGGCGATCACGCCACAACAGTGGCGTGTCGCCTACGTGACGAGCGTCCACAAGCCCGCCTATTTCGACGAGGAAATCCGGTCGTTGGGCGGAGAGATCATTCCGGGGCCGAAGCCCACGAGGCGTCACGCCGTCGCCTACGTTCGCCAATTGCGCCGTCTGCTGGCGAGAGAGAAACCCGACGTCGTTCACAGTCACATCGGCTTGTTCAGCGGCCTCGTGCTCTGGGTGGCCGCCCGCGCCGGCATCGAGACGCGCATCGCCCACTCTCACAATGCCGGTCTCGAGCGCCAGGCGCGCGCCCGGCCGGCCGGCGGCCTCTACATCAAGCTCGCCCGCCGGCTGATCCGCCGGTACGCCACGCACGTGTTCGCATCCAGCACCCTGGCGGCCGAAGCCCTCCTCGGTGAGAGATGGGCAGCCGAGCCCCGCCTGCGCATCTTGCCCTACGGCGTGGACTTCGCCGCCGTCTGCTCGGCGCCGGCGGTATCGAAATCGGAACTTGCCTTGTCCGACTCGGTCTTCGTGGTCGGTCATGTCGGCAACTTCAAGGCCGAGAAGAACCACGGCTTCATGCTGTGCATCCTGCGGGCGCTCGTCAGCCAGGACGTCGACGCTCACTTCGTCTTCGTGGGAGGCGGCGCCTCCTCGGCATCGATTAGCCAGGAGGCCCGTGAGCTCGGCCTCGAGGCGCGCACTCACTTTCTCGGGCAGCGCTCTGATGTGGCCGGTCTGATGGCGGGAGCCTTCGACGCCTTCTGCTTCCCTTCCACGGCCGAAGGACTGGGCATCGCCTTGCTGGAGGCGCAGGCTGCCGGCTTGTTCTCCGTGTGCTCGACGGCTGTGCCAGCCGAAGCGACCGTCATTCCTGAGCTCGTCTGCCGCCTCGGCTTACAAGAAGATCCCAGCCGTTGGGCGAGTGCGCTGCTGGAGGGTCCGAGCCACCGCATGCGCCGCCTCGAGACCGAGCCGCGCATGACACAGAGCGAGTTTGCGATCGACCGCTGCCTGGCGACGCTTCGCAGCGCCTACGGGGCACACAGCCCGGGTGCGGCGTGAGCATCCGCGTACTCCATCTGGCACCGCTGTGGAACTCGTTCACGCATTTCTCCTTCGCCCTCGCGCCGGCCGCCAAGGAGGACGGCTACGAGTTCCTCTATGGTTGCGCCGATCCCCCGGCCGACTCCGGAGCCATCGTCCTCCCCCTGCAGCGCAAGGAGCAGGCGCTGCTCTCATGGACTCGCACGGGCACCATCACCTCGGATCTGGCCAGGGCGGCACCCGACATCATCCACGTGCACGGACCCTCGACGGCGCTGGCGCTCTGGCCGAGCCTGCGCCAGATTGCCGTCCCGAAGGTGTATTCCGCTCGATCGAGCCTCGACGAAGGCGGCTCATATGTCCGCCGGGCGATCTGGCGCTTCTCCAACCCTGCCCTGTGGCGCACCTGGAGTGCCGTCTCGGTCCTGAACCAGACGCAGTATCGCGATGTCCTCCTCCATGGGCGCTCGCCCGTGTTCCTCTTCAAGATGTCCTCAGGCGGCACGGGCATTCATGACGGCGACGAGGATGTCCGCCCGCGCAGAATCTCGATCCCCTCACGCTGATCTGGATCGGCCGCCTGGACGCTGCCAAACACCCGGAGGACTTCGTTCACCTGGTTCACAGCCTCAACGACGACCACATCAAGACACAGGGCATCGTGCTCGGTGACGCCCTGCCGGGGGATCGCGGGGGCTCCCGCAGCCGACGGATGCTGGCGGACGATCCGTATATCGACTGGCGTGGCTGGGTGGACGATCCGATGTCGCACCTGCGCGAGGCCCATCTGCTGATCCACACATCTGAGCGCGAGGGCTACGGCATGGGACCGCTGGAAGCCGCTGCCGTCGGCGTACCCACGATCGCCTACTGGACGAGAGGCACGGCCGAGTCGGTCCTCTCCGTCGCCGGGCAACTGGTCCGCCCACGGGACCGCGCGGGCCTGAAGGCGGCCTGCGTCGAGTGGGTGACCGGTGACCGGCACGCCCACCAAGAGGAGGTGAGGCGTCGCGCCTCGATCAAGTTCGAGGACGACATCTGGAAGGAGCTCGATTTCCTCTATCGGCGAGTGCTGTCACGCAACGCCCACCCGAGGCGTGCTTGAGCCAACGCCAGGGCGCCCGATGAGCACGCTCCTCGTCGCCACCGACCACCACTTCTCGATCGACCCCCACCGGCACGTAGCCGTGCGGGCGCACATCCCGCCCACCTTCTACGACCGCTACCGGCGGGTCTTCGATCACGTGATCGTGCTCGGCCGCGCCCGTCGCGTCGAGCAGATCGAGACCGAAGCGTCCCCCCTGCCCGAGGATCTCACCTTCGTGCCCCTGCCCGACGCCCATGGCCCGCGGCAGCTGCTGGCCGCTCACCCGACAATGCGCCGCATCGCCCGCCAGAGCTGTCGGCCCGAATACGCCTACATCCTGCGGGCGCCGGGTCGGGTCGGGCCGATCGTCGCCCGCGAGCTCCATCGGCGCGGACTCCGCTTCGCCCTCGAGATAGCCGGCGACCCGGCCGCTTCGTTGGCGAAGGGGTCGAACGAGGCGTGGCTGCGCCCCATCTACCAGCGACTGGCCGTTCGCCAGCTACGCCAACAGCTCACGTTGGCGGTCGGAGTCGCCTATGTGACTTCGGAGAGCCTGCAGCGCCTCTACCCGCCGCCGGCAGGAGCCTTCGTCTCCGCGTACTCCTCCATCGACCTTGGCCCAGAGGCGGTGGCAGCAGGCCCTCGCGCCTACACCGGAGTGCCCGACGGTGCCCACCTCATCACCGTCGCCTCCCTCATGCAGCCCTACAAGGGGGTGGACGTGCTCATCGAGTCGCTGCGCCGCTGCCGCGCCGCAGGGATGCAGCTGCGCCTCACTGTCGTCGGTGACGGCCCACTTCGCAGCGGGCTGCAGGCGCAGGCGGCCGAGGCGGGCCTGACGGAGCGCGTGACCTTCGTCGGCGAAGTGCCTGCAGGCCCCCGCGTGCGGGAGCTGCTGGACGCAGCAGACCTCTTCGTGCTGGCCTCGCGAGACGAGGGCCTCCCCCGCGCCCTCGTCGAGGCGATGGCGCGAGGGCTGCCAGCCATCTCGACGTCGGTCGGAGGCGTGCCCGAGCTACTGCCCGCCCGCTCGCTCGTCCCACCTGACGATCCGGAGGCGCTCGCCAGCAGGATCCGTGAGTACGTGCAGAGCCCCGAGCGGATGACCGCCGAGGCGGCCTCGAACTTCGAGACGGCGCAGGCCTACCGCTCCGAAGTGCTCACCGCTCGCCGCGACGCCTTCTACCGCGACGTGCTCGAGGCGAGCCGACCCCCGTGAGAACGAGGGCTAGCAGACCGTCGGCTGCCGCCTACTGCGTCGTAGGGGTCACAGGAGCGTCGTAGGGGTCACGGGAGCGTCGAGAGGCGGCGCGAATCCCGCAGGAAGGCGTTCGTCCTCGCCAGCTCGTCAGGCGGCCCCATTGCCGTCACCCTGCCTGCCTCGAGCACCATGATCCTGTCGCAGAACCCGAGCGTCGAGAGGCGGTGGGCCACGATGATCAGAGTCGCCTCGCCCTTCAGGTCGTTGAGGGATTGGAGGACGAGGTGGTCGGACCTTGGGTCGAGCGAGCTAGTCGGCTCATCGAGGATGATGAGGTTCGGTCGCCCGGCGAGCGCACGGGCGATGGCGATTCGCTGCTTTTGGCCTCCGGACAAGTCAGCGGCGCCATCGCCGATCTCTCGATCGAAGCCACCTTCCCAAGCCTCGATGTCCTCGATGAGGTTCGCCGCTGTCGCAGCCCGGCGCACCTGCGCCTCGCTGATCTCGTCCCGGAAGAAGCGGATGTTCTCGGCGATGGTGCCGCGGATGAGGCGCGGCTCCTGGGGGACGAACGACACCCGGCCGTAGAAGTCCCCCAGCTTGAAGTCTCGGGCGTTCGTTCCGTTGACGAGGTACAGACCTGCCATCGGCTGACGCAAGCGCAGGAGGAGCTGCACGAGGGTGGATTTGCCGGCTCCGGAGGGCCCGACGACGCCGATCGCCTCGCCCGGCCGCACGGAGAACGAGACGTCCGCCAACACGTCGTCGGCTCCTTCATAGCGGTAGCAGACGTGGCTGAACTCGATGCTCGAGAGAGAAGGTAGTGGCTGGGCACCGTCCACAACCGGATCGGCCCGGAACCACGCGATGCGAGCACGCACCTCGTCTATGTAGGCAAGGACCTCGGCCGATCCCTGTTGGGTGTTCTGGAGCTGCTGGCTGTAGCTGAGGCCTCGCACGAGGAAGAGGATGACGGCGCCGAGTGACGCCACGCCGCCGAGGTGGGCGAAGTCGATCACCGCCATGGCGACCAACACGAGACCGAAGGCGACCGAGACGTAGATACCAGGTGCCGCCCGGAGGAGAAAGCGCGTCTTTCTCAGCATGGCCTCCGCCTCGCGGGCAGCTTCGTCGACCTGACTCCTGACGCGGGCGGTGGCATGGAAGACCCGCATGTCCTGCGCCAGCCGGACGATCTCTGCCACCTTGACCGAGAAGCGGGCGTTCGACTTCGTTTGCACGCGAGCGTAGGTCCGCGTGAGCGTCACGAGCGGTCGTAGCAGGGACGAAACGAGGATCGTGCCGACGAGGATGACCGCCGTGGCGGCGGGGTTCACGATGACGGCGGCGATGATGAGGGCGAGGAAGTTGAAGAGCGAGATGAGGCTCTGCGCCAAGTAGCCGCCGCCGTCGGCCATGCGCGTCGTGAATGTGCTCGCCAGCTCCTGCAGATGGCCGATGCGCTCGCTGGATTGCGACGCCCAGGACGCCTCCAGGAAGGAATCCACCAGCTGGCGGCGGGCTTGTGTCTGCACGCCCGACATGAGCTTTGCCGTCAGCCGCGCCTGGATCACCGAGGCGATCGCCATCACGACGACGAGGATGAGCCCGATGACGATCGCCCTCGAGGTCGACAAGTGCAGGCTGGCGAGGAGGGAGCTCTTGCTGGCCGAGAGGCGTGCGCTCCCCTGCGAGAGCGACACGGCCACCTCTACGAGGAGGTAGAGGATGCCTGCCTGGGCGAAACCGGTGACAACGGCCGACGCGCCGATGGCCGCCAGCTCGCTGCGGCCCCTCGGGGCGAAGGGCTGGATACCGGGCCAGAGCCGGCCCGCCGGCAGCTTGCGGAACCGCCGGAAGCCCCCCGCCGGCGGCTCCGAGGAGGCGGGGCCCACTACCCGGGAGCTTCTGCCTGGCCCGCCGGTCTGTTCCAAGTCAGACCCCCCTGTGCAACTGGCGGCTGCTGCTCTACAGCGTCCTTCGGGGCGGATCCGTTCCTGTGGGTGTCCGCCTCCACGGACGGCAGGCGCCCGCGAGAGGAGCGTGCCTTCTTGTGGGCTGCCTGTCGCTTCGAATCCTGCCCGTACCCGTAGTAGTAGGCGTAGCCGGACGACGCCTTCGGCGTCACCTCGTTCAAGATGACGCCGGCGAGGGCGATGTGGGCGGTCTCGAGCATGTCGAGCGCGAGCCGCAGTTGACGTTTCCTCGTGCGGCCGAACGCCGTTATCACGACCGTGGCGTCCGTCACCTGTCCGAGGGCGAGCGAGTCGGCCACCGGCAGCAGCGGCGGGCTGTCGACGAGCACCATGTCGAAGTTTGCCGCCAGCTCCTTGAAGACGTTCTGCACGGCTGCGTCGGCGAGCGCGCGGTGGGGATCAGGCGGCAGCGGCCCGGTGTCGAGGATCCAGAGGTTGGGCACTCCGTCAACAGCCACCACCGCCTCCTGCAGTGTCGCCTCGCCGAGGAGGACCGACATCAGCCCGGCACCGCGGCTCCCGTTGAAGAACGTCCCGAGGCGAGGTCGGCGAAGATCGCAGGAGACGACGACGGTGCGCTCGCCGCTCTCGGCCAGCACGACACCGAGGTTGGCAACCGTGGCCGTCTTGCCGTCGCCCTCCGCCGGGCTCGTGATGACCACTGAGTGGATCTCCCGCTCTCGAGCAAGGAACTTGAGGCTTGCCCGCAGCGACCAGTACGCCTCGACCTCAGGGGTCGTGGGTTTCGTGAGCGACGCGAGCACCGGATCGCTCGCCCGCGTCCATGATTCCAGCTTCGGGATGGCCGCCAGCACGGGCACGTCACGAATGATCTTCTGCACATCGCCTGCCGAGGTGAGCCTGTCGTCGCGATTGTCCACCAGGAAGGCGAGGCCCAAGCCGACGATGACGCCGAGCAGGAGCCCGAGAAGGACATCGTTGATCGGCTTCGACGAGCTCGGCGTCGTCGGCACCGATGCCACCGTTCCGGCGATGATGCCGCTCGTCGGGTCTCCCAGCGCAGCCTCGGCGTTGGCGAGGTCCTCGTCGACGCCGGCCAAAGTGGCGGCGATGGCGGCTTTCTGCGTCGGATTGCGCCTGGCACGGGCCTCTTGCTTGCTGAGCAGCCCGACGTCGATCTTGTACTGGGCGACGAGAGCGCTTGCCTGTGAGGTGGCGAGATCCAGCTCGTAGGTGACAAAGGCGCCTGCGTACGCGTTGGCGACGGCGGCCGCGTCGCTCGGCCGTGTGCTCGTGGCGGCGATGGCGATGAGGTTGGTGGCGCCGACGAGATAGACCGACACGGGCGGAGGGTTGCGACCGAGCTGTGCCCGCACGAGGCTGACCACTTGCGGACTCGTGGCGAGCTGGGCGTCGGTGGCGAGCTGGCTCGTCGTGAGCGGTTGCGTACCAGTCGTGGGCGAGCCCGTGCCCTGGGCGAGCACGCGCGCCGTCGCCGTGTACTGCTTGACCTGGGTCTCGGAGAACACGAGGGCTCCCCCGACGGCGAGCACGACGACGGCGACGACCCACCACTTGCGGCGGTTGACGACCTGCAGGTACGCCGTCAGCGACTGGTCTGACGCCGTGTCATCCATGCCGGCTACCGGCGACCGAGAAGGCGTGTTGGGGCAGCTGGCCGGCAGGTGGTCCAGCAGCGTCGAGCACCCTCGGCTCGGTCGGCTTCCGCCGGTGGTCCACCCACCTCATAGCGGTCGAAACCCGACACAACGCAAAATGATCTCTCGCCATGCCTTTCCGATCTTGAGCGGCACAACAGGCGCGCTCGAAACAGCCGCCTTCGGAGAACGGACCTCCGAGGACCCTCGCCCGACGGGCATGTTTACCAGAAATCGCCATGCGCTCTCAGGGGCACCTCACTCTCAGTGGTACGGCAACTACTTGGAGTGAATGGGAGTCCCCTGAGAAGCGCAATGCACCATCGAACGGGGCCGCTCGTGGGCGGCAATGCGAGTGGCGGCGGCCGGCTGCCCAGATGCGTGCAAAGCCGCCGAGGGCGCCTGCAGGGAGGCAAAGAAAGCCAGGTTCACGCCGATATGGCCCGCGGTATAGTCCCACCCAGCCCACCCCTGGGAGGCGTCGCGCGCCGCGGGGGCTGTGTCTCCGGAGGTGCAGTGAGGTCTGGTCCGGCATTTCGGTCAGTGGTTGCGACAGGAGCGGCACTGATGATGGCCGGTCTCGCAGTACCCACGAGCGCCTCGGCGGCGCCGCCGCCCGCCACCATCAAGGCTGCTCGCGCCTCGGTCAACTACACCTTCTTCGGTTGGCACGGCAAGGCGGTGTCGGAACCCGTCGTGCTGAGCGGGACCTTCACCGACGCAGTGGCGGGCGAGAAAGCCCAGCTTCTCTGGAAGCCCTTCCCGTTCACAGGAGCAGAGCAGGTCGGCCCGTCGAAGGCGCTCAGCGTCGCCCGCAACCACAAGGCGCCCTTCTCCTTCAGCGTGCAACCCGAGACGGCGACGGAGTACTCCGTCAACCTGTTGAACCCGGACGGTTCCGTCAACGGCACCTTCGCGCTCGAGACGCTCTACGTCGTGTCAACGCGAAGCCTCGGTGCCGGCAAGGTCGACTGCATCGGCAACACCTGCCACATCTCCTTTACGCTCCTGCGCTTTCTCCCTGTCGCCGTCAGCACCGCTGAGCTTGCGAAGCCCTACTACGACTACCTGGGGTTGAGTTTCAGCGGAAGGTCAACCCCAGCCCCGCCCACTTTCATGTACCGGAAGTCCGGCTGGACCGTCTCGAAGACGACGGCTGTTCCGAGGGTGGCGAGCGAGTACGAGACCACGTTCCGCTTGTCCTTTCATCTCGAGAAGGCGAATTACAGCTACGTCGCCGATGCCTGCACGATCGACTCCGAGTCGACGGACGGGTTCGGCCTTCCCGGCCATCACGCCTGCGGCAACGCCAGGGTGCCCGTAACGACGAGCTACCTCGGCTGAAGCCGCCTCGGTTTGTCAACCGAGCGTCCGCCGCTTCGCCGGCCGCTCGCTGAGGCGGCCTCTACACTTGCCGGCATGACAACGGTCATGGTCCGCCGTGTCCGGGCGGAAACCAACGTGGTGGGGGTACCACCGACTCGATAGCCGTTGGGCGGCTCGCCTCGTCGAGGAGGCAGCGATCGCCCCGGACGAACTCGTGCTCGACATCGGCGCCGGCACGGGCGCCCTGACGGCTCCACTGTTGGCTGCCGGCGCTCGGGTGATCGCCATCGAATTGCACGATGGTCGCGCACGCCAACTGCGGGAGCGCTTCCCGCACGAGCGCGTCGTCGTCGTGCTGGCTGACGCCAGCGACCTGCGGCTCCCCCGGCAGCCGTTTCGAGTCGTCGCCAACCCTCCCTTCGCCGTGACGACGTCGCTCATCCGGCGGCTCCTCGGGCCGGGCAGCCGCCTCGTGCGCGCCGACCTCGTCGTGCCGCAGCAGGTCGCCGCCCGCTGGATGTCCCCGCAGGCGCCGGCCGCCCGGCGCTGGAGTGCGGCATTCCGCATCTCCGTCGCCCGTCCGCTCCCGCGAGGCGCATTCCGACCCGCTGCCACCATGAACACCGTCGTGCTGCGGATCGAGGCTCGAAACCCCGCCCGCCGGCAGGTCACGAACGGTGCAGGTGCTCGACACCACCGGCGCGGGCAACGACGACCTCGTGCACCAGCTCAGGCGGGAACAGCCCGTGCCCGAGAACCCCCGGAGTAGCCGCCAAACGGGCCGCGAGAGCTCCGGGTGCGCCGACCTCTCCGTAGTAGTCGGCCAGAACGCCGCCGTCGGGCGTGAGGGGGGCGTCCCGCAACCGGCACTCCCCCGCCCCGCCGAGGGCTCGCACGGTGGCCGCCAGCCCGAAACGCAACAGCTCCACAGGCACCGGCGCTGCGAGCACGTCTACGAGCTTGTCGCTGGAGACGATGACGACGAAGCGATCCGCCGCCGCCGCCACGATCTTCTCCCGCGTGTGGGCGCCACCTCCGCCCTTGACGAGCCAGAAGTCCGCCGCCACCTGGTCGGCACCGTCGATGGCGATGTCGAGCCGGTCCAGCTGGTCGAACGGCTCCAGCTCGAGGCCTAGGCCGAGGCCCTGGGTCTCGGTGGCGATCGAGGTGGCGACACAGACGACGTTGAGGTGACGGGCGGCGAGGACCGGCAGCAGGCAGGCGACGGTTGACCCGCTGCCGAGGCCGACTCGCATGCCGTCCTCGACGAGCACGGCGGCCGCTTCCGCCGCGCGGCGCTTCTCCGCCTCGATCTCGTCAGTCGACGGCATTGTCCGGCGACCTTAGTTCGGGCAGGATCAGCTCCGAAGGACCTACCCTCGGTTCCGTGATCGTCCACCTCGTCGATGGCACCTACGAGCTCTTCCGGCAGTTCTTCGGCCAACGCCGCCAGGCGCGACCGGCGGTCGACGGCAAGGAGGTCGGTGCCACCTGGGGGGTCGTCGCCTCGGTGGTGGCGATGCTCGAGTCGGGCGAGCGCCACATCGGTGTCGCCACCGACCACGTCATCGAGTCGTTCCGCAACGAGCTGTGGCCCGGCTACAAGACCGGCGCCGGTGTGGCGCCCGAGCTGCGGGCGCAGTTCGAGCTCGCCGAGGAGGCCCTCGTCGCCCTCGGCGTCCGCGTCTGGCCGATGGTCGAGCTCGAGGCGGACGACGCCCTCGCCTCGGCCGCGCACGTCTGTTCCGCCGACGCTCGCGTCGAGCAGGTCGTCATCTGGACACCCGACAAGGACCTCGGCCAGTGCGTCGTCGAGAGCCGCGTCGTGCAATTCGACCGGCGCAAGCGGCTCGTGATGGACGCCGCCGGCGTGCACGAGAAGTTCGGCGTCTGGCCGGCCTCGATCCCGGACTGGCTGGCCCTCGTCGGTGACAGCGCCGACGGCTTCCCGGGCATCACCGGCTGGGGGAAGCAGTCGGCCGCCACGGTGCTCGATCACTACGGGCACCTCGAAGCCATCCCCCTCGACGTGTCGTCCTGGGACGGCGCCGTCGCCCGCCGTGTCAGAGCAGGGTCGCTCGTGGCGGCCCTGGCGGAGGGGTTCGAGCTGGCGCTCCTCTTCCGAGAGCTCGCCCGTCTCGTGATCGAGCCCTCCCTCCTCGCCTCCGCCGACGAGCTCGAGTGGGCAGGCCCGACCGCGGATTTCGAGACGGTGTGCGCCTATCTCGGCGACACGGGGCTCGCCGAGCGGGCGGCGGCGCTGGCACCCTGAGCACGGCGCCGCGCCGGCCGCCCGCTGACCGCCGGGCAGGCTCGGCTCCGGTATCTGCTACGGCTCGATCTCAGTACCCGTACCCGCCACCGCTCGATGACGTCGACGTCGTGGTGCTCGAACCGCTGGCCGACGAGGTCCGGGCGACGGACCAGTGGGGAATGCCGACGCCGTTGTCCTGACCGGGTGCGCTGTCACCGGAGAAGGTGTAGAGGGGCGAGCCGTTGTAGGTCACCTGCTCACCGCCGCCGGGTCGTGCCTCCGTCCCGAGACCGTGCATGCTCATCGAGAGCTGGTCACCGGAGGGCAGGAGAAGGGGCGGCCAGGTCGCAATGCACGAGGCCAGGCAGGCGATCTTGCCGGGCTTGTCGAGGGCGTACTCATACAGCGTGAAGCCCTTCGTGTTGACGAGGGCGGTGCTGCCGCCGACGCTGGCCGACTTCACGAGGACCATGTCGGTGGCGCTCGACGACGACGTCGGGGTCGAGCTGCCGGCGCCGGGGGCGGCGGTGGTCGTCGTGGACGTGGACGCTGTCGAACCGCAAGCGGCGGCCACGAGCGCGATCCCCCCGAGGGCACTCAAGAGCTTCAGGCGTCTGGGCAGGCGGTGCCCCGAGGCAGCTTTCGTGGTGGAACGTCTCGACCCTGTGACCATCTCTCAGCTCCTTGTCAGCGACTTGCTAGGAGATACGGGGACCGGCTGCGGGTGGATTGCGCCCGTCCGAGCGATCCCCGGCGACGAATGCCCCGAACGGACGAAGGTGGCGCCTACGGCGCGATTCTCGCGGGCGAACGGCGGCGGGTGGCGGACCCTCAGAAACGGCGGGCGGCCGGCAGGATCTTCCCGCTCACCTCGCCGAGTCCGATCGGCTGGCCCCCGGTACCCGGCGCCGTCCCCCGGATCGTGACGACGTCGCCGTCCTGCAAGAAGGTGCGCTCGGAGCCGTCTGCCAAGCGAACGGGCTCTGCCCCGTTCCAGCTCAGCTCGAGGAGCGACCCCCGCTCCCCCGCCGTCGGCCCGCTGACGGTGCCAGAGCCGTAGAGATCGCCCGTGCGCAGGCTGGCGCCGTTCACCGTCATGTGGGCAAGCTGCTGGGCCGCCGTCCAGTACATGCCGGCGAAGGGCGGTCGGCTCACGACCGTCCCGTTGCACTCGAGCTCGAGGCGGAGGTCGAGACCCCACGGCTCGGCGTCGGCCAGGTACGGCTGCAGCGGGAGGTCTCGCCTGGGAGGTTCGCATCGGGCCGCCTCGAGGGCCGCCAACGGCACGACCCAGGGCGAGATCGAGGTGGCGAAGGACTTGGCGAGGAAGGGGCCGAGCGGGACGTACTCGAACGCCTGGATGTCGCGGGCCGACCAGTCGTTGAGGAGACAAAGGCCGAAGACGTGCTCGGCGAAGGAACCGACGCCCACGCTCTCGCCGAGCGACGTGCCCACTCCCACCACGAAACCCACCTCGACCTCCACATCGAGCCTCCTCGAAGGGGCAAAGCGCGGGGCGGCCTCGGCGAGGGCCTGCTGCTGCCCCCACGGCCGCCGCACCGGCGTACCCGAGACGACGACCGTGCCGGATCGACCGTGATAGCCGATCGGCAGGTGTTTCCAATTCGGCGTGAGGGGCTCGGCGCCGGGCCGCAGCATGCGACCCACATTGCTGGCGTGCTGCTCGGACGAGTAGAAGTCGACGTAGTCCGCCACCGCGAACGGCAGGTGGAGGCTGATGTCTTCTCTGGCGTGCAGGTGGGGTGCGACAACAGAGGCGTTGGCGGGGTCGGACAGCAGCGCCGTGAACCACTGGCGGATGCTGCGCCAGGTGACCGGCCCTGCCGCCATCAACGGGTTGAGCAGTGGTGCCGCTAGCAGGGCGGCCTGCTCCGGTCGCATGTGCAGCGCCTGGGAGGCAGAGGCTGCGTCGAGGACGAAGTCACTGACGCCCACGCCGATGCGTTGATCGCCGCCCCCGACCGAGAAGACGCCGTACGGGAGGCTCTCGACGGGAAAGAGGGAGTGCTCGGCGCCTGGGACAGCCCCGCTCACGGGTTGCCCGGGAGGCAGGCTGTCGACAGGGGCGATGGAACGGGCCGCATGTGGCGTGCATCGTACGGCTCGACGGCTCGCCCGCGGACGTGATCGGCCCAGTAGCCTGCCGACGATGATCTCGACCGAGGATCTGCTCGCTCGCCTCTCGTCGATCGTCGGCAGCGAGGCGGTGCTGCAGGGCGATGCCATCACGGAGGATCTCACTACCGACGAGGGCCTCGTGTCGGTGCCGACCGCCCCGCTCGCCGTCGTCATGCCGGCGACGACCGCCGAGGTGGCCGCCATAGTGGCGCTCGCTCGCGAGAGGCGCCTACCCCTCACGGCCCGTGGGAGCGCCACGGGGCTGTCCGGCGGCTGCGTGCCCACGCCCGGCGGTCTCGTCGTGTCGTTCGCCCGCATGAAGGCCATCCTCGAGATCGACGAGTCGAACCATGTCGCCGTCGTGCAGCCGGGAGTGACCCTCAGCGAGCTCGAGTCCGTCATCCGGCCGCGCGGTCTCGTCTACCCCGTCTATCCGGGGGAGCACGGCTCCTCCCTCGGAGGCAACGTCAACACGAACGCCGGCGGCATGCGGGCGGTGAGGTACGGCGTCACCCGCCACAACGTCCTCGGGCTCGAGATGGTCCTCGGCACCGGTGAGGTCGTCCGCGCCGGCGGCAAGTACGTCAAGTCGTCGACCGGTTACGACCTCAGCCAGATCGTCATCGGCTCGGAGGGCACCCTGGCGCTCGTCACCGAGGTGACGCTCAAGCTGCAGCCGCTCTACCGCCACTCGGCTACCGTCCTGGCACCGTTCAGGGCACTCGCCGAGGTCGCCACGGCCGTTCCGGCCGTCGTCGCGAGCGCTCTCACGCCGACGCTGCTCGAGTACATCGACATGCTCACGATGTCCTCGATCACCGCCAGCGAAGGTCTCGACCTCGGTATCCCGGAGGACCTCCGGCAAGCGGCCAACGCCTACCTCGTCGTCGTCCTCGAGCAGCGCACGTCGGAGCGCGTCGAAGAGGACGTCGAGGCACTCGGCCTGTTGCTCGAGGAGGCGGGAGCGATGGACGTCTTCGTCCTTCCCGGGCAGGCCGGAAGTGCCCTCATCAGAGCGCGGGAACGGGCCTTCTTCGTGGCCAAGGCCGCCGGTGCCGACGACATCATCGATGTCGTTGTGCCGCGGGACTGCCTGGCCGTCTATCTCGAGGCGGCGGGCAAGCTGGCGGCCGAGCACGGATGCTTCTGCGTCGGCTGCGGGCATGCCGGCGATGGCAACATCCACCTGTCGGTGTTCCAGCCCGACGCCGAGAGGCGGGAGGAGTTTCTCGTCGAGCTGTATCGCACGGCCGTGGAGCTGGGAGGCGCCATCTCCGGCGAGCACGGCATCGGAACGGCCAAGCAGGCGGCCTTCCTCCTCCTCGAGGATCCGGCGCGTATTGCCCTCATGCGACGGATCAAGGCGTCGTTCGACCCGCTCGGCATCCTCAACCCGGACAAGGTTCTCGGCACGACGCAGGAGGCAGGATCATGAAAGGCGCCCAGGCTCTCTTGCGGACGCTCCAGGTATGCGGTGTCGACACGTGCTTCATGAACCCGGGCACCTCCGAGATGCACTTCGTCGCCAGCCTCGACTCCGTGCCCGCCGTTCGCCCGGTGCTGGCGCTCTTCGAAGGGGTCGTCACCGGCGCCGCCGACGGCTTCGGGCGAATGGCCGACCGCCCGGCGGCGACGTTGCTGCACCTCGGTCCAGGTCTCGCCAATGGGCTCGCCAACCTCCACAACGCCCGCCGGGGAAAGTCGCCCGTCGTCAACATCGTCGGCGACCACGCCACGTATCACAAGGCCTACGATGCGCCCCTCGAGTCCGACATCGAGAGCCTTGCCCAGCCGATGTCGGGCTGGTACCGCTGGAGCGCCAGGCCGGCCGACATCGCCCGCGACGCCGCTGAGGCCGTCGCCGCCTCGTTCGGGCCACCGCGGCAGGTCGCCACGCTGGTGCTGCCCGCCGACGTCTCGTGGCTCGACACCGACGACTCCACCGTCCCAAGCGCCACCCCAGAGAACGTTCGCCACGCCGGTCGGCGCACACCGGTGGCTGACGACGTCGTCGCATCCGTCGCCGGCGTCCTTGTCGCCGGCGAGCCGGCTGCCCTCCTGCTCGGCGCCTCGGCCGTCCGCGAGCCGGGACTTCTCGCCGCCAGCCGTATCTGCGAGCACGTCAACGCCAAACTCCTCGCCGAGTCGTTCCCCGGTCGGCTCGAGCGGGGTGCCGGCCTCCCGGTCGTGGAGCGCCTCGCCTATCTCGCCGAGTTCGCCATGGCCCAGATGGCAGGGCTGCGTCATCTCATCCTCGTCGACGCCCGATCTCCTGTGTCGCCCTTCGCCTACCCGGGCACGCCGAGCGACCTCGTCCCAGACGGCTGCGAGGTGCACGTGCTCGCCGGAGAGCGCGACGACGCCGTGGGCGCCCTGGCGGCGCTGGCCGACCTTCTGGGCGCTCCCGCCGACGGGGCCAAGCTGGCGGCCGCCTCGCGACCGCAACTGCCGACGGGTGCGCTCACTCCCGCCAGCGTGGCGGCTGCCATCGGAGCCCTCCTGCCGGAGAACGCCATCGTCTCGGACGAGGCGATCACGGCGGGGATCTACCTTCCAGCCGCCACCGAGGGCGCCCCGAGGCACGACTTGCTGTCCCTCACGGGCAACTCCATCGGGCAGGGACTACCCCTCTCGACCGGTGCGGCCGTCGCCTGCCCGGACCGGCCGGTCCTCGCCCTCGAGGCCGACGGAAGCGCCATGTACACGATCCAGGCGCTCTGGACCCAGGCGCGCGAGGGACTGAACGTCACGAACGTCATCTTCGACAACGGGTCGTATGCCATCTTGAACGTCGAGCTCGGTCGTGTCGGTGCCGACGCCGGCGGTCCCGCCGCTCGCTCGATGCTCGAGATCGGAAGACCAGGGCTCGATTTCGTTGCCCTCTCGGAAGGCATGGGTGTGCCGGCGATGCGAGCCACGACGGCGGAGGAGCTCACAAAGGCCCTCGCCGGCGCCCTCGACGAGGACGGACCTCACCTCATCCAGGCAGTGCTCCCTCGAGGCGGCCTGTAGCGGCCACCTCCCAGGCCTGATAACCGCCGATGAGGTCGGAGACGTCAGCGTGACCGGCTCTTGCGATGACGCTGGCGGCGATGGACGATCGATAGCCGCTGGCGCAGTAGACGACGACGGGCCGGTCTGCCGGGATCTCCTCCAGCCGGGCGGTCAGCTGCGAGAGCGGGATGTTCAACGAGCCGGGCAGGTGTCCTGCCTCCAGCTCAGACGGGTTCCTCACATCGATGAGGGCGATCGGGCGCACCGGCGACTCGGCGAGGAACTCCGCCAGACGGCTGGCCGTCACCCGTGAGCTCGGCTCGGAGCTGTCCGGGGCTGCGGCGAGGGCGTCGCTCACGTCGCCCTCGAGGCAGCCGGTGACCCCGTCGTAGCCGATGCGGCCGAGACGGACGCGGGCCTCCGTGGCGTGTCCCGGCTCGCAGACGAGCACGATGGCGTCAGTGGGTCGCAGGACGTCTCCGGCGAACTCGGCAAAGCGACCGGCCAGGCCGACGTTGACCGCGTGGCGGAAATGCCCACGAGCGAAATCCGCCGGATCACGGGTGTCGAGCACGACCGCACCGGCGGCTTGTGAGGCCAGCATCTCACCGAGCGAAAGGGAGGGGGGCGGGCTCTGGTCGTCGAGGAGGTCGCGTTGCTCGCGGTTGAGGTGGGCGTCGTAGGGGAAGTAGGCGGGAGCAACCGGCTGGCCCACGGTCACGGCGGCAACGAAGTCCTCCTCCGTGGCGATCCTGAGGGCGTAATTCGTCCGCCGCTGCTCGCCGATGGTGGACGATGTCTCGCTGGACAGGTTCTTGCCGCACGAGGAGCCGGCTCCGTGGGCGGGGAAGACGCGGGTGGCGTCAGGCAGAGTGAGCAACCGGCCGTGAAGCGAGTGGTAGAGGAGGCGTGCGAGCGCCTCGGCGCTGACGCCCTCACTCGAGAGCAGGTCGGGCCGGCCGACATCGCCGATGAACAGCGTGTCTCCCGTGAGAACGCCATAGGGAGTCTCGTCGTCGGCATGTTCGTAGACCACGACGGAGATGGACTCCGGCGTGTGTCCCGGAGTCGCCCGTATCTCGAGCTCGACATCGCCGAGAGGCAGGTGCTCGCCGTCACCCAGCCAACGGACGGGGAACTCTGCCGAGGCCCCCTGGCCGAAGCAGATGTCGGCACCTGTCGCCGCCGCCAGTTCCAGGTGACCGGAGAGGAAGTCGGCGTGGAAGTGGGTTTCGATGACGTGTTCGATGTGCAGGCCCTGCCGCTCGGCGTCCTCGAGGTAGCCGGAGACGTCTCGCTGGGGATCGACGACGACCGCCCTTCCGGTCGTCTCGTCCCCGATGAGGTAGGAGGCATGCGAGAGGCAAGCCAGGAAGTATTGCTGGAAGATCATTGGGACACCTCGTCGTGTTCAGGACCACGATACGACGCCCGAGCCGTTGGCGGGCGCTCATCGCCCGAGGGAGGGCGCCTCCAGAGCCGGCAGGAGCGCCTCGATGGCGTCGATGGGGATGGCGAAGCCGATGTTCTCCGCCCGGGCGTTGCCGGGACCGCTCGTGGCCGTCGCCGTGTTCATGCCGACGACGAGACCGCTGCTTGCCACGAGCGGGCCACCCGAGTTGCCCGCATTGATAGGCGCTTGCGTCTGCAGCAAGTCCTGGAGCTGCTCGGTGCTCTCACAACTGCCGGCCGCCTCGATGCCGCGCCCTTCAGCCGAGATGATGCCGCTCGTGACCGAGGGCGAGGTGCTCGAGAGATCGAGGGCGTTGCCGATGGCCAGCACAGGGTCGCCGACTCGTACGCTGCTCGATCGACCGAAATGCACGACGGGTAGGTCCTTGGCGCCCACAATCTGCAGGAGGGCGACGTCGGCGGCTGGATCGGCGCCGAGCACAACGGCCCGCAACGGTCCCGCTCGCCCGGAGAGGGTGACCGTGATGACAGTCGCCCGCGCGACGACGTGGTCGTTCGTCAACACCTCGCCACCGGGCGTGAGAACCATGCCGGTGCCGGACACCTTGCTCGAGCGCAGGACTCCTCCCGACGGACACGTTCGCGTGGCTCGGATCGCCACGACCGCCGGCAGCACCCGCTGCAGCACTGACTGCGCGTCCGACATCGTCGAGAAGACGCTCTCGTTCGGGGAGAACGAGACCACGGTGCGGTAGTGGCCGTGGATGTTCTCGGCGAGCCAGTAGCCGGTGGCTGCGCCGATGCCGGCGCCGACAAGGGCGGCCAGCAGGACGACGCTTTGCCAGCGGCGGCGTTCCAGCCGGCGCGCCGTCGTCGAGTCGATGGCCACCGGCTCGTTTCGTCCCCCCGTGGGGGCCGATCCCGTGCCTGGGCCGGCCAAGTTCACGTGTCGTTTGTAGCGCGTCCGTCCATCGGATGGGAGATCCGCATCGAGCCCGACATGACAACCTCATGTCGCGGAAGCTGTAGCTTTGGCCGGTCATGCCTCACCGGATGGACGTAGAGCTTACGAGCGCTCGGGACGACGACACCTTCACATGGCGCGCCGCCGGCGCCCGGCAGCCGAAGGGGGCGGTGGCGACGTCGCTGCTGCCGAAGGGCTCCAAGGTCGGCGACATCGTCCGGATCGAGGCCGAGGTCGAGATCGACGGCATCACGGTCCTCTCGGTCCTGCCGCCGAAGGAGAAGGAGGCACCGACCGGTCGCATCGAGGTCCTCGGCACGCAACGTCCCGTCGCAGGGGTGACAACCGTCTTGGCGGGTCCGCCCGACCGGCGCCGTGAGAGCCGGTTCTTCCGAGAGGGTGAGGAGCGCCGGCCGGGGCGCCCCAGCGGGGACCGCCGCCCGCGGCGCGAGGGGGAGGGCCCCGCAGACAGTCGAAGCAAACCGCCTGCGGCCGGCGAGGCGGCAGGCACTGACGGTGATCGACGCCCGTCGACGCGGGGCGGTGAACGCCCTGCACGATCGCGCCCACGCCCCGGGAGCGAGGTGGCGTCTGCTCGGCGCGACCTTGGCGCACCCCCACGGGAGGGTTCCGGTCCCCCGCGGCCCCGCGGACCGCGATCGGAAGGCGGGCCGTCTTCACGATCTTCGGATTCCCCGCGCCGTGACGCCGCAGCTCGCGGCGAGCATGCAGGACGCCCGAGCGACCGAGCGGCTCGCCTGAAGCGAGGCCCAGTTCGGCTGGAGGCGGGCACGAAGCACCGGGACGAGTTGATGGCCAGGCTGCCTCCCGAGCAGCAGCTCATCGCCGACCGGCTGGCGACGGGCGGTATGCCGGCGATGCGCAAGGCGATCGCCGACGAGCAGGAGCGTGCCAAGGCCGAAGGCAGGCCGCCGGTGGCGGCGGAGTCCATCCTGGCGCTGGCCGAGCAGCTACAGCCCGACGTCAAGTCGGCTGTCTGGATGGATCGAGCCGAAGCCGCCCTCACTCACCTCGACGACCTGGGTCTGCGGGATCTCCGCGCCACCGTTGTCGCCGCCGCGCCCCGCGACGATGCCGGGCGGGATCTCGAGCGCCAGCTGCGGGAAGGGCTAGAGCGCCGCGTCAACAAGCTCCGCTCCGATTGGGAGGAGCATCTCACCCAGGCACTGACCGATGGCAAGGTTCTGCAGGCTCTCCGCTTGTCGGCGCGGCCACCGGAACCGACGGCTCGCTTCCCCGCCGGCCTCATCGAGCGGCTCGTGACCCAAGTCGGAGCCGCCATGTCAGCAGAAACGCCCCCCGATCGCTGGCTCGCACTGTTGGAAGCGGCGGCCGCGTGCCCGGTTCGCCGGCAGATCAAACCGGCAGGCATCCCCGAGGACCCCTCCGGAGAGGTGCAGCGAAAGGCGCGGGAAGCGGCCGGCCGTATCCCGGCTCTGGCGCCGATGCTCGGCATGTCGATGCCGCCCCCGCCGAAGCCCATCCCGGGCGAGCGGCTCGGCCGTCCCCACCCGGCGCGTCCCTTGCGGCCGCGCCCTCCTCGGCCGCCCGGCACCCGCCCACCCCGCCCAGCGGGCGCGGTCACGCCGGCCTCGCCGCCGCCGCCGGCCGCATCCCAGGTGACCGCCCCGGCGCCGGTTGCCGAATCGCCCGCTGTCGCATCCACGGTTGTGGAGGCGACCGCCCTCGCGTCGCCGGCTGCGGAAGCGCCGGCTGCACCCGAGGAGGCTGCGGTCGAGGAGGTCGCCGCCGCGGGGCTCGAGATGCAGGTCGTTTCGGTCGCCGCCGCCGAGGTCGCCCCGGCCGAGGTCGTCCTGGCGACCGACACGAGCGCCGAGACCGGTGCCGACGGGCTCGTTCCCGCCTCTGAGATCGAACTGAGCGGCGAGCCCGTGCGTCCCGCGGAGCCCGTCGCGTCCGAGACGAGCCCACCGTCGGCGGAGCAGCCGGCTCAGAGCGACGACGCCGGGGCCGGCGACCTGCTGGCCGGGGCCGGCGACCTGCTGGCCGCGCCGGACGGCACGACACAATCCGAGCCCGTCGATCAGCTCTAGCGGTGTCCCCGCGGTCGACGAGTGGTCTCGCCAAGGGGCCGATTCATGACGATGAGGCGCGCTGAGAAGCCCGCCTGCTCGAGGAAGTTCTTGGCGTCTCGGTTCCCCGGGAGCGCGAAGGCGTCAAGGCGAGCCGCCCCGTTGCCGTGCGCCCAGTCGACCACCAGCTCCATCAACTCCGCGCCAAGGCCCAGCTCGCGTACGCCAGCATCTACCCAGAGGAACTCGAGACGGGCGAGACGCTCGCCGTCGCGCAGCGTCTCGAGGCGGGCGAGCGCCACGGCGAGGGTCACGCCCTCTGCGATGCCCACAGCGAGGCAGGCGGCGGGATCCGAGATCCATTGCCGGAGATGTTCCTCGAGCGGCTCGGGAACGAGCTCGCGGCTGACGAAAAGCGTCCCGCCCCGCTCGCTCGAGATCGCTTGGATTGCCTCGGCGACGAGCTGCGCCACGGCGGGAAGATCGTCGAGGGTGGCCGCACGAGCGATCAGCTGCACGGCACCCGGCTGATCGTGGGGCGGGGGCGCCCGCCAGAGGCCATCTGGCTCGCCTGCCGGCTAGCGGTCGGTGGCGAGCTGGGCGATGCGGTGCAAGATCGTTCGCCGGCCCCGCGTCGAGAGCTCGTAGCGGCGAATGGCCTCGAGCTCGTCCGGCCGCAGAGAGCTCAAGCGCTGCACAACCTGGGAGGCCGCCAGCGTGTCGTAGCCCGGGATCGCAAGCGATCCTGCGGCGGGCACAGGGGCAACTGCCGCCGGCGCAGCCGATACCGGCGGGGTGACCGTCGGAGCTGGCACGCTCGTGGCGCCCGAAGCTGGTTTCGCCTGTCGCCCTCGCCCGGGCGCGACACGGCCGCCTGCTGATGGCTTCCCGTTGCCCGAAGCACGTGAGGGGCGCTTCGATCCGCCCCCGTTCGAGCTCGCGTCGCTTGTCGCCGACGCGGCGGCGCTCTCCGGCGCCGTCGCCGTCCTTGCCGCGTCGAAGCGCTGCGACGTCGCCATTGGCTGCGGTGGCTCACCAAACACCTTGCCGAACTGCCGCTTCCCCTGGCCGACAGCGAGCTTGCCGATGACCCGAGCGATGTGGATGTGGCTGGCGGCGCGCTCGCGGCCCTTGTCGGACAGCCGCGGAAGCTCCTCGGCGATCGAGACCGCCAAACCGATGGGGGCGTACACCCCGTAGTCCCAGAACACATCGGAGAGCGAGCGCTCGTCGGCCATAGCGGGACGCTACCCGGCCGCTAGCTCACACACAGTCGCGGCAGAGCATCCGCGCCTCGTCGGCGAGCTGGGTCTCGCTCTTCACGAGGAAACACGACCGGCAGACGAACTCTCCCGGCTGCTTCGGGAGAACTCGGAGACTCCCGTCGCCTCGATCCTCCGCGTCGGCCGGCTCGTCCTCGTCTTCCTCATCCTCGTCATCCTCGACGACGAGGCGCTCTTTCAAGATCACGTCCAGGCTGGCCTCGACATCGTCGTCGTCGAGCTCGTCCTCGTCCTCGTCGCTGCTGCCCTCGTCTGCCTCGACGACAGCGGCGACGGTGGCCACGGGCACGACCACGACGGCGTCGACGTCAACCTCGAGGTCATCGTCCTCGACGAGGTCGTCGTCGTCGAGCTCATCGTCATCAGGGTCCAGACCGATCTCCGCCACGAGGCTGTCGTCGTCAAGGAGGTCGTCGTCGGTCAACTCCTCGTCGCTCAGATCAGCGAGATCCGCTTCTGCTTCGTCGACCAGCTCCTCGCCATCCGGCAGGTCGTCGCCGTCGATCACGCCGACCTCGATGTCCTTTGGCATTGGTTCCTCGATCTGCTTTCGTCTCGGGTGCATACATCGCGGCCGCTGGCTACCGCCAAAAGCGGCCGTCGAAGCGCGGACTATAGGGCAACGCAGCAGAGGTTCGGACTGTTCCCGAAGAATCTTCCTCCACGGGCTCGAATGGTCTCGTCGGCGCGGCTCCGGGCCGAGAAGCCGCCCGAGCCCACCAGCGGCGACGGCGCTTTCTTCGATTGCGAGGCGGAGGGAGCCAAGGACAACTTTGGGGCCACCACGTTCGCCTGCCCGGGCGATCGCCGGCATCGAGATGCCGGCAAGGGCGTTCTCTACTCGTTGGCCCTAGGGCCCCCACCGCTCGCAAACTCCCCCCGGACGACTTTCGGACGTTGCCGGAGGCTCCCGGCGAGGCCTTCCAGATGGAGGGACCCACTAGTTATGTCGAGTCCGCGGCGTCCCGTCAAGGGGACCGCTTCCGGCCTCGGCTTCGACCTTCGGAGACCGCTTTGAGGCCCGAGCGGGCCTCGGCACGTTGCTCCGCCTCGAGACGTCCGAGCTCGACTTCGCCGTGCTCGACGAAGCTCATTGCACCGGCGAGGCTGCGGTGTCCGGCCTCCTCCGAGATGAGGCGATGCATCTCCTGCACGACCTTGCGGTAGGCGGGGTGGCCCTGGCTCGTGGAGCGGAGCTCGAGGACGTGCATCGCCTCGCGGGCGTTCATCTGCATCGTAAAGCGGATGTTGTAGGCCAGGGCGACGGCATAGCCGCACATCTCCGGGAAGTACTTGGCGAGGCCGTCGTGGAGGGAACGCGAGCGTTCCAGCGACTCCACGAAGGGGTCCTGCAGGCCCGCCTCTTCGACCAGCTCCGGGACGTCGTACCCGAGATCGGTCCCGAGCGGCTGCCAGTCGATGCTGAGGAGACGGTGGCGCTGCAGGTCGCGGAAGGCGCCGTAGTCGGCGACGATGTCGAATCGGTACTCCGTGCGCTCGAAGGCTCTGCCGGGTCGGTGTCGGCGGTTGCGGCGGTTTCCGACGTAGGCGGCGAGCAGCGCAGCCCGTTCCTCAGCGGAGAGCCTGCGCACGCGCCGGAGCAGCTCGGCTTCGGGCAGGTTTGTCTGGCTGTAGCAGATAGCGGCCAGCACCTTGTCCTCGCCGGCGGGGTCGAAGTCCGTCAAGGTGACACGGGCCCCCGGCTGAGGTGCCTTGACGGGCCAGTAGCCCCGCACGACCTCGTTCGTGTCGTCCTCGGTGGCGCGGAGGTAGTCGCTCCAGGTACCGCCCCGCTCGGGGCGGTCGACACGCGTGAGGAACGAGGGGATGACCTTGCGCAGCTCCTCGAGCATGAGATCGGCATACCGCCGAGCCTCCGGGAGGGGGTGGGAGCGCATGCGCAACAGCAGCAGCTCGTAGCTCTGGCCGGTGCCGTAGATGCCGACGTTGGACAGGGACCCGGCAGGCAGCAATCCCCGCAGGGCGTCGAGGGCAGCGGCCCGGACGGCCTGGCGGTGGGCCATGGCGGACACGCCCGGCGGCGCCGGTGAGCGCTGTTGCAGATAGGTCCGCAGCTTGGGGAGGAGTGCTCCGTACGTGTCGAACATGCGGTCCATCTCCCCCACGTAGCGGGCGCCGAAGGGGGAATCGAGAATGCTCGGCTCACGCACGTAGCGGTAGTGGCCGGAGTCGAGGCGCACGTCGTAGTCGATATAGCGCGTGGACTGTTCGAGGTAGGACATCAGTCGCCCGCGTTCGAGGATCTTCGTGAGCACGTTGGAGGCCTGCTCGCAAGCGAGGTGGACACCCCCGAGCTGGGCGACGGAGTCGTCGCCGTACTCGCTGAAGACGCGCGCGTACAGCTGCTCGGCCCGCTTGAGGCCGACGGTGGCATCCAGCGTCGTGTCGCCGCTCACGTCGAGCTCGTCGACGAACTCGTCGAGGAAGAGGCGGCGGAGGCTCTTCGGAGAGCGCGAGTAGCGGGCGAAGAGGGCGCCCTTCACCACCTCAGGCAGGTTGATGAGGGCGAACACCGGCCCGTCGAGGTTCGTGAAGTAGCGCGAGAGGAGGGCTTGCTCCTCCGCGGTAAACGAGTCGGGTGCCGGTTTCGACATGCCCCGTTGAGATTACGAGGCGGCGGTGCCCACAGCGTGGATGCTTCCGTCGGGCTCCTCCACCGTCACGGCCGAGGACGCCGCCACGACGCCCCGCTTGAGACGCGTGGCCGCTGCCGCCGCCGCCGAGCGAACAGACGGGTCGGGGGCGACCTCGGCCAACTGGCGAAGCAGGTCGATGACCTGCTTCATGTTGCGGACGAAATCTCCCCCGGTCATGACCTGGCGCGACGAACGGCCTCGTCGCCCGCTGCGATCCCCCGTGCTCGATCCCGGCTCGAGCACCCGCCGCAGGTCGCGGCCGCGTCCCCAGTCCCGCGCCAACTGGGCGAAACCCCCATCCACGCCCCGCGTCACCGGCAGGGCCAGGGCCCGCTCGGACTCGCCGAGATCCTCGGAGAGGGCCGCGATCGACTCGATCGTTGCGGCGATGACGCCCGGGGGGGCTTGCAAGCTCCCCTCGCGCTCACGGCGGGCCTCGAAGCAGAAGCAGGACACGACCGCCGCGAGAGCGGCCGGCTCGAGGCCGTTCAAGAGCCCTGCCCGCAACGTCTCGGCGATGAGGAAATCCGCCTCGTGGTAGAGCCCGGCCAGCATCTCGCCGGCCTCTGTGACCGACCAGCCGCGTACGTACCCGCGGGCCGACAGGACCTCGAGGACGGCGTCGAGCTGGTGACCGAGATCCTCCTCGGAGAGGTACTGGGCGAACGATGAGGTCACGATGCGAGTTGCTTCCGCCCGGTCGAAGCGGCGCACGAGGCTGACGGCGAGGTTGTAGGTCGGCCGGAAGGACGAGGTGAGGGCCCTGCCGGGTGCGCCGGCGAGGCGGGCGACGTCGTCAAAGGTGTGAAACGGCGAGGCGAGCACGACGGCGTAGCCGACCTCGTCGATGCCGCGGCGCCCGGCTCGCCCCGTCAGCTGGGTGTACTCGCCCGGCGTGAGCTCGGCGTGACCGGCGCCGCTGTACTTGGTGAGATCCTCGATCACGACTGAGCGCGCCGGCATGTTGATGCCGAGGGCGAGGGTTTCGGTTGCGAAGACGACCTTCACGAGCGCTTCGGTGAAACATGCCTCTACGGTCTCTCGGAACGGCGGCACCATGCCGGCGTGATGGGAGGCGATGCCCGCCTCGAGAGCGGCTACGAAGCGCCCGTAACCGAGCACGGCGAGATCGTCATCGGAGAGGGCCTCGACGTGGACCTCGGCGATCTCCCGGATCCGCCCCCGCTCGGCCACCGACGTGAGCCGCAAGCCCTCGTCCAGGCAGTAGCGGACGGCGTCGTCGCAGCCGGCCCGCGAGAAGACGAAGTAGATGGCCGGCAGCAGGCCGGCGTCGTCGAGTCGCTCTACGGTCTCCGCACGTCTCGGGCGGTAGGTGCGGCTACGGCGGCCCTGAGGGCCTCCTGGCGGCAGCTGTGGCCGGGTACGCGGCCTGCGTGCGGGCGGGCCATGGCGGAGCAGCAAGGAGTCGAGCTCGATGGCTTGTGGGTTCGGCTTGCCGTCGAGGAAGGTCGGCAGCAGGCGGACGCCCTCTGACGAGCGATCGCCGATGGCGAAGAGGTTGCGCAGCTCGATTGGGCGGCGGTCCTCGCGCACGATCGCCGTGTCGCCTCGCACCTGCCCGATCCAGTCCGCCAGCTCTTTGGCATTGGCGACCGTGGCCGACAGACAGACGAGCACGACCTCGCTCGGGGCGCCGAGGATGACTTCCTCCCAGACGCCTCCCCGGTAGCGGTCCTCCAGGAAATGCACCTCGTCGAGCACGACGTAGCCGAGCGAGGAGAGCCCCGCCCGTTCGGAATGGATCATGTTTCGGAGGACCTCGGTCGTCATGACGACGACGCGGGCACCGCCGTTGATGGAGTTGTCGCCCGTGAGGAGGCCGACCTGGTTGGCGCCGTGCGCCTTGCGCAGGTCGGAGAACTTCTGGTTCGAGAGGGCCTTCAGTGGGGTCGTGTAGTAGGCCTTGACGCCGCTGCGCAGGGCGAGGTGGACGGCGTAATCGGCCACGACGGTCTTGCCCGACCCCGTCGGTGCCGACACGAGTACGGATCTACCGGCGTCGAGGGCGTCGAGCGCCTCGAGCTGGAAGCGGTCGAGCGCATAGCCGCGGGTGGCAAGGAAGCTCGCCCGCGCATCTACTCCCGCCGGCGTCCCCGGCGTCACTTGCCGAGAAGCCTGCCGACGACGATGGCGCCTTCGTAGAAGAGGGTGAGCGGGATGACGAGGGCCATCATCGAGAACGGGTCAGAGCTCGGCGTGATGAAGGCCGAGAAGATGACGATTCCGAGGAAGGCGTACCGCCTCACCCGCTTGAGGGAAGCCGGCTTGATCACGCCGGCCAGCTCGAGGCCGACGAGCACGGCGGGGAATTCGAACGTGATGCCGAAGATGACGATAAGCAGGCAGATGAGATCGATATAGCTCTGCACCGAAACGGCGGAACTGATCCCCGGTCCGCTTTGCTTCAGCAGCCAGGTGAGACCCTTTGGGTAGATGAAGTAGGCCGTGAAGCCCCCGAGGAAGAACAGGACAACGGTGGCGAAGACGAACGGGAGGGCGTAGCGACGCTCGTTCGCCTTCAACCCGGGGGTGACGAACTTCCACAGCTGCCACAAGATGATGGGCAGACCGATGACGAGGCCACCGTAGGCGCACACGTTGAGCCGCGTCGTGAAACCTTGCAGGGGCGCCAGAGTCGTCAGGAGGCAGCTGGCGACGGAGTGCGCCTGGCTGCGACAGGCGATCTTGTACGGCCGCGTGAGGAAGGTCAGGATCGGGTCGTAGAACAGGTAGCAGAAGACGGCGCCGCCGGCGAAGGCGCACACCGAGATGACGAGCCGCCGGCGGAGCTCGGTGAGGTGCTCGAGCAGCGTCATGGCGTCGGGAGAAGGACGCTCCTCCTTACGCAAGGTTCTTGACATCGCTCACCCCCCGAGACCGTCCAGCAGTCGGTTCCCGGCTCTCGGCCGTCGCCTCAGTTCCAGCTCGGTTCGTCGAAGGAGACCGATGCCTCCATGCCGAGCTCGCCAGAGGCGGCCGAGGAGGGCACGGGCGCAAGGATCGAGCCGCTGGCGTAACCGGGACCGGATGCCCCGACAGCGTTCCACCCAGCCGGCAGCTCTGAGTGCTCGGCGTGCGCCTCGACGGCAGACGTCCGCCACTCCGAGGTGCCACGAGGTGAGCGGCCACGCCCGCTATCCGTAGCCGCACGGTTGCCCGGACGAGAGCCGGCGCCGGCAAGCTCGCTACCGCTGTCGCTGATCGACCCGAGCAGCGGCGTCGCCATGACGGCATCGGTGGCGGCTCCGGCGGCGGCCGCGCCCTCACCGCTCGAGCTGCTCGTGATCATGCCGCTCAGGTATCCGGTGATCCCCCGCGATGGCAGTACCGGGATCTTCGGCAGGTCGAGGTCCGGCATGGCGCTGCGCACCTCCGCCTCCAGACGGTCGCGGAGCTTCGTCAGCTCGCGCCAGGCCGACCCGAGCTGCCGGGCCGCTTTCGGCAGGCGCTCCGGTCCGAGGATGATCACCGCCAGCAGGAGGACGATGAGGATCTTGGCGGGGTCTAGGCCACCCATGGCGAGCACACTACTGGGCGCTCGGCCCCTGGTGGCTACGGGATGAGGAAAACCGGGTGCCCGTGGCGCCAGACGATGAGAAAGACCCGTCCGATGATCGTGCTACCAGGGATGGGGCCCCAGTGGCGGCTGTCGTAGGAGTCGGTGCGGTTGTCGCCCATCATGAAGTACTCCCCCTTTGGGATCGTCTGGGTCCTGATCTGCTGGCCGAGGGGCGTGCCCTTCGGCAGCCATGGCTCCGCCAGCGGCTTGCCATCGATGTAGACGGTGTTGCCCTTCGACGAGATGGTCTCGCCGGGCAAGCCGATGATGCGCTTGACGAGGTCCTCGTTGAGCGGTCCCTCCGCGTCCCCCTTTGGGTGATCGAAGACAACGATGGCGCCTCGCTGCAAGCTGAAGCCGAACTTCTGCACGAGGATGCGGTCGCCGATCTGCAGGGTCGGGTACATCGAGCCGGTAGGCACAAAGAACGTCTGCACCACGAACAGTCGCAGCAGGATGGAGACGATCGCCGCCACGACGATGACCATGAGCCAGCCGACCGCCCAGTGGCGCTGCCGACGCTGCGGAGGCGCCGCCGGCGTAGCCGACCCCGGGGTCTCGACCTCGAGGTCGCCCGTCGACGCGCTCACTGGATGTGGAAGACCGGGTGGCCGTGGCGCCAGATCACGACGAGCACTTTGCCGACGATGAGACTTGCCGGCAGGTCACCCCACTCCCTGCTGTCGTCGGAGTCCTGACGGTTGTCGCCCATCATGAAGTACTCACCCTGCGGGATCTTGTGCCGCTTGATCTGCATCCCGAGCACGGTGCCTTTCGGCAGCCATGGCTCCGCCAGCGGCTTGCCGTCGATGTAGACGGTGTTGCCCTTCGACCAGATCGTCTCGCCGGGCAGGCCGATGACCCGCTTCACGAGATCCTCGTGGTTGACGTCAGCGGTGTCGGCGGGCGGCTGCCGGAACACGAGGATGCTGCCCCGGTTGATCGTGTAGCCCACCTTCAGCACGAGTATCCGGTCGTAGAGCTGCAGGGTTGGGAGCATCGAGCCGGTCGGCACGAAGAACGTCTGCACGACGAAGACGCGCAGCAGGATCGCCAGGGTGGCGGCGATCACGAACACCAAGCCCAGACCGACGAGGCCGTGATGCCGGCCGGGACGCTGACTGCCCCCTTCCCCGCTGCGAATCGCCCAGGAGTCGCTCGTCTCGGCCGGATCGATGTCCACGGTCGCCGGCCCGCTCAACCGCGCCTGCTCTCGTCGCCAACACGCTCCGCTGGGACGTCACACACCTTCGGGAAGGCTCTCGTTCATCGGCGCTGAGACTACCCGGCGGACGACCGGCCCTCAGATCGCCTCGATGAGGCGCTCCACTCGCTCGTCGTGCGAACGGAAGGGATCCTTCAGCAGCACGGTCCGCTGAGTCTGGTCGTTCAGCTTGAGGTGGACCCAGTCGACGGTGAAGTCGCGACGCTTCTCCTTCGCCCGGCGGATGAACTCGCCTCGCAGCCTCGCCCGCGTCGTCTCCGGCGGGTGGTCCATTGCCTTCGTGATGACGTCGTCGGTGACGATCCGCTCGGCGCCTCCCTGGCGCTGCAGGAGATAGAAGATGCCCCGCCGCCGATCGACGTCGTGATACTGCAGGTCGAGCAGGGCAACGCGGGGGTGACCGAGCGGGAGCTGGTGGCGCTCCCGATACGCCTCGACGAGGCGGTGCTTCATGACCCAGTCGCACTCGCGGTCGAGGCTGAGAGGGTCCTTCTCGATGCCTTCGATGCAGTGTTGCCACATCTCGAGGACCCGATGCTCGAGGGGCGGCAACCCGCGCTGCTCGTCGAAACGGATCGCCCGCCCGAGGTACTCCTTCTGGATGTCGAGGGCACTCGCCTCCCGCCCGTTGGCGAGCCTCACGAGTCGCCGGCACGTGATGTCGTGGCTGATCTCCCGGATGGCGCGGATCGGATCCTCCAAGGTGAGATCCCGCAGGACGACTCCCGGCTCCTCCAACATGCGCAGGAGAATGGAGGTCGCCCCCACCTTGAGGAAGGTGGCGTACTCACTCATGTTGGAGTCGCCGACGATGACGTGCAGGCGGCGGAACCGTTCGGCGTCCGCATGCGGTTCGTCACGGGTGTTGATGATCGGGCGGCTCCGCGTCGTTGCCGACGACACCCCCTCCCAGATGTGCTCGGCGCGCTGCGAGAGGCAGAACATCGCCCCCCGCGCCGTCTGCAGCACCTTGCCTGCGCCCGAGTAGATCTGCCGGCTGACGAAAAACGGGATGAGCACCTGGGCATAGTGGCTGAAGTCATCGCGGCGGCTCGTCAAGTAATTCTCGTGGCACCCGTAGGAGTTGCCGGCCGAGTCGGTGTTGTTCTTGAACAGGTAGACAACGCCGCGGATGCCTTCGTCGCGCAGCCGCGCCTCGGCGGAGCGGACGAGACCCTCGAGGATGCGCTCGCCCGCCTTGTCATGAGCGACGAGGTCCTCGATCGAGTCGCACTCGGGAGTGGCGTACTCCGGGTGACTGCCGACGTCGAGGTAGAGCCGGGCGCCGTTCTCGAGAAAGACGTTGCTCGACCGGCCCCAGCTGACGACGCGGCGAAACAGGTAGCGAGCGACTTCGTCGGGGCTCAACCGTCGCTGCCCCCGAAGGGTGCACGTCACGCCGTACTCGTTCTCGAGCCCGAAGATGCGCCGATCCATCCCGGACCACCGTAGTGGGCGGGTACAGGTTGCCAACCGTTCTTGCCGACCGGCAGGGTGCCGCCAGGGTCACCTCACACTTGTACGCGCTGGTTCGGGCGCGGCCCTAACCTTCTAGTCGTGCCTTCTCTCGGTCGCATGTGCTACCTGACGACGGTCGTGGGGTCTTTCCACGGTCGGGTGCTGGCCGCCCGCCTCGGCGCCGAGGGCGTCATCGTGGTGCTGCGGGGCGCCACAGACGGGCCCTACCCGATTCAGAGCGCCGTCGACGTCCTCGTGCCCGCCGATCAGCTCGCTCTGGCGCGCGAGATTCTCCTTGCCGATGCCGTAGAGGACGTCTTCGAGAGCAGCGACTTGCCAGGCGTCGAAGGACCGGACGCAGCTGAGGCCTCGAGCGTCGCCGCCGGCGAGCGGGGCTCGGACCCAACTGAGCGAGCCGTCATCCCCGTGTCGTCCGGCCATCCCTCTGACTCGTTCTCACTGCGCCCGGGCGCAACCGCAGGTCCGTTTCGCCAACGGGGCCGCCTCCGCACCCTGCCGGCCCTCCTCGTCGTCATGCTCGTGACGGTGATGATCGTCGGGGCCTGCCTCGCCGTCGTCGTGCACTGAGCGCCGCCGAGCGGCCGAGGCGACGGCTACAGGCCGTCGGCTTCGGGCACGGCCGGCGGTTCCTCCGGGGGCTCGGCCTCGTCACCGGCTGCGCCGGCCGATGGAGCTGGCGTCGGCGCCTCACCGGTCTGAGCTGACACCTCCGTCTCCTCCTTTGGCGAAACCGAGGGAGTGCCGGCGGCCGGTGGCGCCATGAGCTCAGCGAGGTCCTCGTTCGAGAGCCGTCGGAAGGCCCGCCGGCCACTGCCGTGCTCGAGGACGGCCGCCTCGAGGTCGGCCGGTTCGAAGCTCCGATCCGGGCCGGCGAGCGCCGCCACGCAGTTGCGGACCGCTTCGGCGAGCGGCCAACCACGGCGGTAGGACGAGCTCAGCCGGTCGTTGATCGTGGTGGAGTCACCGCCCAGCACCGTGAAGTCGACCTCGTCGACGACGGTGCCGTCGTAGGCGATGTGGTACAGCTGGTGGTCGTCGTCGTAGGCGTCCAGCTCGGCGACGAGGATCTCGACCTCGAGCGGCTTCATCTCGTGCGTGAACACCTGACCGAGGAACTGGGCATACAGGTTGGCCAGTGACCTGGCGTCGACGTCCTCACGCGAGTAGGCGAACCCCTTCGTGTCGGCGTGCCGAACACCGGCTACCCGCAGCTGGTCGAATTCGTTGTAACGCCCGGCGCCGGCGAAGGCGACGCGGTCGTAGATCTCGCTGATCTTGTGCAGCGTGCGCGAGGGGTTGTCGGCCACGATGAGCACGCCGGAGCCGTAGAGGGCGGCGACGAGGGAACGACCGCGGGCGATGCCCTTCTGGGCGTACTCCGCCCGGTCCTTCATGACCTGCTCGGGTGCCACGTAGTAGGGCATGGTCATGACGGCTCACCTCGCCTCACGCGTTCGAGCGAGCCGAGCAGGGTCGAGAAGCTCTCGGCGACCTCGTCGTCGGGCAAGCGGCGATAGCCGTCCTCGTCGACGATGGCGACAACCGGGTAGATGCCCCGCAGCGGATCCGGGCCGCCGGTGGCCGAGTCCTCGTCGGCCGCCTGATAGAGGGCCTTGACGGCTAGCTCGACGGCTTCGTCGACGCTCATGCCGTCGCGGTAGCCGAGCTTGACGGTCGTCCTGGCGTCGCGGCCGCCGGATCCAGTGGCGTGATATTCCAGCTCCTCGTATCGACCGCCCGCGACGTCGTAGGAGAAGATGCGCCCGACCTTTCGGCGCGTGTCGTAGCCGGCGAAGAGGGGCACGACGGCGAGGCCTTCCATCGCCATCGGCAGGTTGGCTCTCACCATCTGGGCGAGCTGATTGGCCTTGCCTTCCAGTGAGAGCGTGAGGCCTTCGACTTTCTCGTAGTGCTCGAGCTGGGTCTGGAAGAGTCGCACCATATCGACAGCCGGTCCGGCCGCCCCGGCGATACCGACCGCGGAGAAGTGGTCGGCCGGAAACACCTTCTCGATGCCGCGGTGGGCGATCGAATACCCCTCCGTTGCGCGGCGGTCACCCACGACGACGACGCCACCGGCGAATCGAAGGGCGACGATGGTCGTGCCGTGGGGCACGGCGGTCATCTGCTGGCGGCCGCTCTCGGCCGCCCCGCCGGAGGCCCTGCCGAGCGATCCCGCCGATGAGGTTGGCACGCGCGCCGGGAGACCGCCGGTGGACTCAAGAGCGGCACTGCGGCGCAGGAGGTCTAGGAAGTTCGGACCGGGGTCGCCCCCGGTGGGGAAGAGAGGAAGGCTCATTGCGGCGAAGGCTATCGCCCCGGTCTCATTGACCACCCTTTTGCACATAGTTGCGAACGAACTCCTCGGCGTTGTCCTCCAGGACCTCGTCGATCTCGTCGAGGAGGTCGTCGATCTCGGCCTTCAGCCGCTCCCCTCGTTCGGTCGAGGCTGCCGCCTCATCCGCCTCGGCGACAGGCTCCTCCCGAGTCTGTGCCGGTCGGCGCTTCTGCTCTCGTTCAGCCATGTGCGGTGCCTCCTAGGACCCCAGCCGTCTCAGTAACTCAGCCGGGCTCTCGCAATCCTCGAAGAGAGTATCGACGTGGCGTGCGGTCCCCCTGAGCGGTTCCATCATCGGCACTCGGCGCAGCGGATCCTCGCCGACGTCGAACACGACCGAATCCCAGTTGGCGGCGACCACGCTCGAGGCGAAGAGCGAGAGACAGCGCCCGCGGAAGTACGCCCGCGTCGTCGCCGGCGGCTCCGTCACCGCATGCTCGATGTCGGCCCGGTCGACGAGACGCTCCATGTCGAGTCGGGCGAAGAGCGACTTCGCCGGGCGAATGTCGTGGTACTGCAGATCGACCGCCGCCAGGTGCTGGTCGCCCCAGTCGAGACCGTGGCGCTGGCGGTAGCCCTCGACGATGCGGCGTTTTCCAACCCAGTCGAGTTGTCCGGCGAGGGAGTCAGGGTCCGTCTCCAGACCGTGTAGGACGTGTTCCCAACGGTCGAGAACCATGCGGGCGACGTCGGGGTCCTCCCCGAGGCATGCGAGGCCGCGCTCGTCGGCGTACTTGCGCGCCAGCCCGTGAAGCTCCCACTGCAGCTCCACGGCGGTCATGCGCTCGCCCGATGCAAGCTCGAGCGTCAGGGCGAGGTCGGGATCACGAGAAACGGCCCGGATGGCCGCCACCGGGTTGGCGAGGCTCAGATCACGACCGGCGTGGAAGTCGTCCTCGATCATGGCGAGCACGATGGCGGTGGCACCCACCTTGAGGAAGGTCGCCACCTCAGCGAGGTTGGCGTCGCCGACGATCACGTGCAGCCGCCGGTACTTCTGCGGATCGGCGTGCGGCTCGTCGCGTGTGTTGACGATCGGCCGTTTGAGGGTCGTCTCGAGCCCGACCTCCTCCTCGAAGAAATCCGCCCGCTGGCTCAGCTGGAAGTGGGCGGGGTGCTCGGTGTCTCCGGTCTCTTGGCCGACCTTGCCGGCTCCGCAGTAGACCTGCCGTGTGACGAGGTGGGGCGTGACCCTCTGCACGATACGGGAGAACGGCACGGCGCGGTCCATCAGATAGTTCTCGTGGCAGCCGTAGGAGTTGCCTTTGCCGTCGCTGTTGTTCTTGTGGATCAGGATCTCGTCGCCCGGGGGGAGGAGCTGGCGCGCCGCCTCCATGGAGCGGCCGAGGATGACCTCGCCGGCGCGGTCGTGGCACACGAGCTCGAGCGGGTTCGAGCACTCCGGCGTCGAGTACTCCGGATGGGCGTGGTCGACGTAGTAGCGCGCCCCGTTCGTCAGAACGGCGTTGACGAGATGGGTCTCCACCTCGGGCGGCATGGAACCTTCGCGGGCAAACCCCCGGGCGTCTCGCTGAGGCGACTCGTCCTCGAAGTCCCAGCCGATCTTTCGCTCGAGGCGGGAGACGTAGGCGTTGATGAGCAGTGAGGACGCGGTCGTCGGGCTCATCTCGTCGTTCGACACGACGAGGATCCCGTACTCCGTCTCGATGCCGCACACCTTCGCGATCGCCACAATCGGACGCTACCCCACCGCGCAAGTCATGATGCCGCATCTGTAGTGATCGCGCCGGGAACCGTGGCGGCCGGGCGATGTGGAGGCGCCTCCGGTCGCCCGAGCGGCTGGCCGGATGACGGCGGTAAGGCGACTACAGGTACTGGCCCGTACCCACCCGCTCGATGGCGCGGCCGCCCTGCTGCTCCTCGCCCTGTCCGATGAGCGTGCGCACGTAGACGATTCGCTCGCCCTTCTTGCCCGAGATCTTCGCCCAGTCGTCCGGGTTGGTCGTGTTCGGCAAATCCTCGTTCTCCTTGTACTCCTGCTTGATCGACTCGAGCAGGTCGGCCAAGCGGATGCCTCTGCCCGTACCGGCGATGGCCCGCTTGATGGCGAGCTTCTTGGCTCTGCGGACGATGTTCTCGATCATCGCCCCGGAGGAGAAGTCCTTGAAATACAGGACCTCCTTGTCACCGTTCTGGTAGGTCACCTCCAGGAACCGGTTCTCCGGCTCGGAGCGGTACATCTCCCGCACGGTCAGCTCGATCATGGCCTTGACGGCCTTGTCGGCGTCGCTGCCTCCGTGAGCGGCGATGTCAGCGGGGTCGAGCGGCAGATCTGTCGTCAGATAGCGGGCGAAGATCTGTTCGGCGGAGGTCTCGTCCGGTCGCTCGATCTTGATCTTCACGTCAAGGCGGCCGGGCCGCAGGATGGCCGGGTCGATCAGGTCCTCGCGGTTGGAAGCGCCGATCACGATGACGTTGCGGAGCGTCTCGACACCGTCGATCTCGGCCAGGAGCTGGGGAACGACGGTCGACTCCATGTCCGAGCTGATCCCACTGCCCCTCGTGCGGAAGAGCGAGTCCATCTCGTCGAAGAAGACGATGACGGGGACGCCTTCCTCCGCCTTCTCGCGGCACGCTGGAATACGAGGCGTATCTGGCGCTCGGTCTCCCCCACGTACTTGTTGAGCAGCTCAGGCCCCTTGATGTTCAGGAAGTAGCTGCGTGACTTCTCGTTGCCGGCCAACTCGGCGACCTTCTTCGCGAGCGAGTTGGCGACCGCCTTGGCGATGAGGGTCTTGCCACAGCCGGGAGGCCCGTACAGCAAGATGCCCTTCGGGGCTGGCAGCCGGTACTCGGCAAACAGGTCGCGGTGCAGGTAGGGAAGCTCGACGGCGTCGGTGATGGCTTCGATCTGCTCGTCGAGGCCTCCGATGTCGGAGTAGGTGACGTCGGGCACCTCCTCGAGGACGATCTCCTCCATCTCCGGACGGGGAAGCTTCTCGAGCAGCAGCCCCGAGCGGGGGTCCATGAGAACCGAGTCGCCGGCCCGCAGCTTGACGCCGGCCAGGTACTCGGAGATCTCGGCAACCCGCTCTTCGTCGGCGCGACCGACGCACAGGGCTCGGCGTCCGTCCTCGAGTATCTCGGCGATCGTCACGACCTCGCCACCGGACTCGTGGTCACGCACCATGACAACGTTGAGCGATTCGTTGAGGACGACCTCCTGGCCCTTGCGGAGCTCGTCGGTGTCGAGCTCCGGGTGCAGTGAGACGCGCATCTTCCGCCCGCTCGAGAACACGTCCACGGTGCCGTCGTCGTTCGTCTGCAGATACGTGCCGTAGGCGGCGGGCGGCTGCGTGAGCTTCTCGACCTCCTCCCGCAAGGCGGCGATGTGCTCCTTGGCCTGCTGCAGCGTGAAGGTCAGCTTCTCGTTCTGCGAGGTGGCGTGACTGAGCTGTCCCTTCGCCTCGAGGAGTCGCTCCTCGAGCGAGCGTACGCGCTGCGGTGCCTCCTGCAGCCGCCGCCGCAGCTCGGCGATCTCGTCCTCTGCCAGCTCCGCTCGGTTCCGCAGCTCCTGGAGGGCGTCTGCGGACCCTTCACCACTGTCGTTCATGGTCGTGGCACCTCCTTCGGCCGCTCACCACCGTCCTTGCAGGAACCTACACCGGTCGGCGGACAAAGCAAGCGACCCCCAAGGGCCCTTCGGCGCCCTCCTCGATCCAAGAGCCGGTACCAGGTGAAAGTGGCTCGTGGGCCACACCCGCCCGTACACTGGGCGAGACCAAGTTCCGACAAGTTGTCGTCACGGCCGTCAGCAGGGCTGAGCGCCCCAGCTTTTCTGAAAGAGAGACCCGCTCACATGAAGGTGTGGATTGACCAGGATCTGTGCACAGGCGACGGTCTGTGCGAAGAGATCTGCCCATCGGTCTTCACCCTGCTCGACGACGGTCTCGCCTACGTGAAGCAGGATGGGGCTGTCCTGAACAGCCCGGGCGGATCTGCACAGATGGCCGACGTCACCGCCGACCTGGAGGACGCCGTCACCGAGGCGGCCGAGGAGTGCCCGGGAGAGTGCATCTTCATCGTCGCCGGCGACTGAGCTCGGCGCCTCCCGGCCTCACTCAGCCGGGCTGAGCTCGACCCGCCCTGCTCGCCAGCGAGACGTTCGGGGTTCTCGACCGCCCGCCCGTCGATGCCGTCGTCTGCCGCCGGCTCGTCCTCGGCCTCCTCAGGGCCGCTGCGGCGGCCGTCGCGCACGCTGGCGTCCAGCAGGCGAGCGGTCGTGATGAAGCCGGTATGGGCGACCATCCGCTGATCGGGTCGGACGGAGCGGCCCTCGATGTGCCAGGTGCGACGAAGAACCTCAAAGGTCTCCTCCAGCCCGAAGGCGCTGTGGGCGAGGGCCTCACGTAATTCGGCCGTCTGGTTGATCGACGGCAGGTAAGCGCACAGGATGCCGCCCCTTCGAAGGGCCGCCTCGGCGTGAGGCACAACTCTCCAGGGTTCGGGCAGGTCGAGCACGACGCGGTCGAGGTCCCGCTCAGCGATCCCTTCGTAGACGTCGCGCTCGTGCACTTCATAGCTACCGGCGTGCCCGATCATGGCGGTGACGTTTGCGATGGCCGTGGCGGCGAAGTCGGGCCGGATCTCATAGCCCGTGATGCGAGCTCCGGCCCTCAGCAAGGTCATCGAGAGCGCCCCCGAGCCGACGCCGGCCTCCAGCACCCGTGCGCCCGGGAAGATGTCGGCGGCAAGGAGGATGGCCCCCAGATCTTTTGGGTAGATCACCTGCGCACCGCGAGGCATGTTGAGGACGACGTCGCTGAGCGTCGGTCGGACAGCGAGGTAGCGGGCGTTCGACCGGCGGGCGCTGTCGTTCCGGCGTGCCTCCACCTCGGTGCCTTCGGTGGCGCCGATGAGGGCGTCGTGCGACACGATGCCGGAGTGGGACTCGAACGTGCGGCCGGAGCGCAACCGGACGAGGTACCGGCGCCCCTTCCGGTCGATCAGGAGCGCTCGGTCGCCTTCGGCGAAAGGCGACGGCCCGCCGGCGGGCGGTGCCTCGGCCTCCCTACCGCCGTCACGAGCAGCCCGTTCGGCTGCTGGCACATGGTTTGAGCCGGGCTCCCTGGGGACATCGCCGGCGTTCACGCCGGGGCGCGAGCGCTGCGCCCGGCACCCTTGCGGCCCGGGGAGCCGCCACCCCCCGTCCCTCGGGCGGGTGTCTCGTCATCGGCCACCCGGGCAGGATCGACGAGCTCGGCGGCGGCCTTGCGCTCGGATCGCACCTGGTGCCGCGCCAGCTTGGCGGCCGCTCGATCCGCTTTGGCCAGCTTGCGCGCCTTGCGACCGAAGGGGGGCGGGGGCACGCTCCTGACGGTGATCGTCTCGCCGACCCGGATCTGCTCCCTCACGACACGCTGTGTCGGCGAGCGGGACAGCCAGCGTACGAGCCAGGCGACCGCACCGGCAGCCAACCAGATGCCGTTGCCGCCGAGGAGACCCTCACGGACGCCGCGCCTGACGAGGTTGCGTGTCAGGCGCTCGAGCAGTCTCTTCACGTCAGCTCCCGCTCTGGCTGGTTCAGATGCGTCGAATCTCGAGGACCGGAGCTTCCTTGCGTCCGCGCCGCCGCCCGAGCAGGTAGACGGCGGCGACGACGAGCACGCCGGCGACAGCCGCGATGCCAAGTGCTGGCGCCGTCGCCTCGCTGGCAACGGAGGAGGCGGAGCCTCCGAGCTCACGTAGCTTCGTCTCGAGGTCGCCGAGGGTGACGCGATCGCTCATCGGGGCGGCTCCGGGGGGCTCGAGCTGACCTCGGCCGTGCGAACGCTCTGTTCCGACTTGGGTGGCCGCAGGAGGCCGACGCCGCCGAGACCGATCAGGAGCACGCCGGCGAGGAACGTCAAGCCGTAGGGGGCCCAGGACCAGTCGCCCGTGAAGGTCGAACCGGTCTCGGTCTCAAGGACACGGAGGACGCCGATCAGCGCGAAGAGGCTGCCGAGGCCGAACATGACGGCGGCGGCGGCCCCGAAGCCGAGGGTGCGGCCGATCGTCTTGAGCGGCCCAAGAGTCTCCTGCAGCACATAGCGCTTCAGGAGGTCGATCAGATCGGTCACCTCGGAGGCGGCGCTCTTCGAGTCTGCCATCGCGGTCAAGCTATCAGTCGCGTGGCGTGATCACGTACGTCGAGCTGGCCTTGCCGACGAGGCGATCGGAGCCGTCACGCACCTCTGCCTCGCAAAACACGACACGGGAGCCGCCGGACACGACGCTTGCCACACAGGTGAGCGTCGTTCCGGTCCGCACGTGTCGAAGGAAGCTGACCTTCATCTCGACGTTGGCGCAGAGGATCCGCCTGTCCCCGCCTTCGTCCCGCGAGTAGGTGACGGCCGATGCTCCCATCGCCGAGTCGGCAAATGCACCCAGCAGACCGCCTTGCATGACGCCAGCAGTGTTGGCGAAGCGCTCGTCTGCGGTCATGCGCCACGTCGTCCGGCCCGGCTCGGACTTGTCGATACAGACCATGCCGAGCGTGAGATCACAGTTCGGAGGCACCTGCATGGAGCTCACGGTTCGAGGGCGGCCTTGAAAAACGCTCGCAAGTGCTCGAGGCGGCGCTCGAGCTCTGCTGGCGCCATTGGGTCTCGTTCGAGGAGAGCCTCGAGGAAGGGTACGTCGGAGAAGTACGTCGCCAGGGCGCCGTAGCCGGTGAGGACGAGCTGTTCGGGGTCGTGCTGGCGGAAGCGGCCGTCGGCGATCTGACGCTCGAAGAAACCCACCGCCCGCTCCATCATGGGCCGGATGGCGATACCGAACTCCACCGCCATACGACCGCCGCCATCGAGCGCCTCACGGCGCACGAGGCGCACAAACTGCGGGCTCTCGGCAAAGAAATGGAAGCCCGCCGTCAACACGCGGTCGACTTGCTCCCAGCCGTCGCGGGGAAGGTCGGTGGCTTGGTTGACGCGGATGAGCCAGTCAGAGAACGTCGCTTCCAGCACCTCGCGGTAGAGGGCGTCCTTCGAGGCGAAGTGGTGCAGGAGACTCGGGCGCCGGATGCCGACGGCCTCGGCGATCTCGTTCAGCGAAGTGCCGTCGTAGCCGTGCTCGGCGAAGCACTCCGTGGCGGCGCGCAAGATGGCTTCCCGGGTGGAACCAGGCGCATTCACGAGGATTGCGGAGTCAGGCACTTTTCGGACCCTATCAGGGGAATTGCCCCTACCGACCGGACGGTAGGTGGATTTGCTACTGTCGCGGTCGTGCCGAAGGTTCTTCTCGCTCTCCTCATTGGCTTCGCCGTCAGTCAGATCGCCTTGCTCTGTACGACGATCTACTTGCATCGAGCCTTGAGTCACAAGGCTCTCACTGTCTCGGCGACAGCGGGCATGGCCTTCCGCGTCGTCCTCTGGCTGACGACGGGAATCCGTCCTCGGCAGTGGGTCGCTGTCCATCGCCGCCACCATGCCTTCACCGACGTCGCCGGGGATCCGCATTCGCCCGTGTTGTTGGGTTTTTGGCAGGTGCAGCTCGGCAACGTCTACCTCTACCGCAAGGCGATCCGCCAAGGCGAGCCGACGATGAAGTACGCCAAGGACCTGCCGCCCGATCGGCTCGACCGGGCGCTCTTCGACCACGCCTTTGTCGGCCTCGGGATCGGCATCGCCATCCTCTGCCTCGCCTTCGGCTGGGAAGTTGGGCTCATGGCAGCCGGTTTCCACACGGTGATCTACCTCTCGCTCAACGCCGCAGTGAACGCCGTCGGGCACTCCTACGGCCGCAGGATCTACGACAACAACGCTCGCAACGCCCAGTGGCTCGCCTGGCTGGCCGCTGGCGAGGGACTCCACAACAACCATCACGCCGCTCCCACCTCCGCCAAGCTGGCACTGCATCGCGGCGAGATCGATCCCGCCTGGTGGCTGATCCACCTGATGGAGCGGCTCGGGCAGGCGAAGATCCGACTGAGAGGCGTTCACCTCGTCAACGCAGCCCTCGGGGAGCCTGAGCCTCAGCTCGCCTCAGGCTGAGGGGTCCCCTCCCGACAGACCGGGGCGATCGCGACGTCGCCTGAGCGTCCCAGTAGGCTCGCCGCCGTGGCCGAAGCCCTCAGAGAACCCGATCTCGAGCAGCGCGGTATCAACGTCATACGCGGGTTTGCCATGGACGCACCGCAACGGGCGAACTCCGGCCATCCGGGCACGGCCATGGCGCTGGCGCCGCTCGCGCATGTGCTCTTCACCCGCGTGTTGCGATACGACGCCTCCGACCCGGGCTGGCCGGATCGGGACCGTTTCGTGCTCTCCAACGGACACGCCTCGATCCTGCAGTACTCGATGCTCTACCTCACGGGCTACGGCCTCGAGCTCGAGGACTTGCGCGAGTTCCGCCAGTTCGGATCGCGCACCCCGGGCCACCCGGAGGTGCACCACACTCCCGGCATCGAGGTCACGACAGGCCCGCTCGGGCAAGGCTTCGCACAAGCGATCGGGCTCGGCATCGCCGAGCGGTTCCTGCGCCGCAAGTTCGGGCCGGCCGTGTGCGATCACCACACCTTCGTCTTCTGCGGCGACGGTGACCTCATGGAGGGTGTCAGCCACGAGGCGGCATCGCTCGCCGGCCACCTCGGCCTCGGACGCCTCGTGTACGTCTTCGACGACAACCACATCACCATCGACGGGCCGACGGAGCTGGCGACGAACGACGACGTCGGGAAGCGTTTTGAGGCTTACGGATGGCACGTCATCCACCTGGGCGAGTCGGCCAACGACCTCGATGTCCTCGAAGGCGGGCTGCGGGCGGGCATGGCCGAGGCCGAGCGGCCGACCCTCATCATCCTCCGCAGCCACATCGGTTGGCCCTCGCCGCACCGCACCGATACGAAGGAAGCCCACGGCGATCCGCTCGGCGCGGACGAGATTCGAGAGACGAAGGCCATCTTGGGACTGCCCACCGAGGAGGACTTCTACTCCCCCGCCGACGTGCTCGAGTACTACCGGCAGGCCGGACGACGGGGCGTCGCCGCACGAGCCGACTGGGAGCGGCGGTTGGCGCTCCTGGACGACACCGAGCGGGCCGACTACGAGGCCTGCGCCGCCGGGAGCGGTCTGAAGGGCTGGGCCGACACCCTGCCCTCGTTCCAAGCCGGCTCCAAGCTGGCCACTCGGAAGGCCATCAACGAGTGCGTGAATGCCACCGCCGCGGGCCTGCCCGGCCTCATCGCCGGATCGGCCGATCTGACGGGCAACACCGGCGTGAAGCTCGCTGCCGGGGAGGTGCAGGACCGAGCGTCACCCGGTGGCGACCAGCTGCACTTCGGCATACGCGAGTTCGCCATGGCGGCGAGTATGAACGGCATGGCGTTGCACGGGGGCACCCTCCCGATCGGCGGGACCTTCTTCGTGTTCAGCGACTACGCCCGGCCGGCCGTACGGCTGGCGGCCATGTCGGAGGCGCACGTCGTCTACTCGTTCACGCACGACTCCATCGGGCTCGGCCAGGATGGCCCCACGCACCAGCCCATCGAGCAGCTGGCCTCCCTGCGGGCGATGCCGGGTCTCCGCCTGATCCGCCCGGCCGACGCCAACGAGTGCGCCGCCGCCTGGCAGATCGCTGTGGAATCGGGCGGCCCGACGGCCCTCGTGTTGACGCGCCAGGATCTCCCCGTGCTCGCCGGCACGGCCGAGCTGAGCCGAGTCGGCGTGCCACGAGGCGCCTACGTGCTCTCCGAGCCAGGCGGCGGCACGCCCGACATCGTCCTTGTCGGCACCGGCAGTGAGGTCCAGCACTGTGTGGCGGCCGCCTCCCTCCTCGAGGCCGACGGCATCCGGGCCCGTGTGGTGTCGTTCCCCTCCTGGGACCTGTTCGAGCAGCAGGACAGCTCGTACCGCCATGAGGTGCTCACGCCGGGCGTTCCCTGTCTCGCCGTCGAGGCGGCTGCCTCCTTCGGCTGGGACCGATACGCGGAGGCGACGGTGACGATCGATCGTTTCGGAGCGTCTGCTCCGGGCACGAGAAACATGGAGGAGTTCGGCTTCACGGGCGCCAACGTGGCCGCCCGCGCACGTGAACTGCTCGCCGCCACGAGCGACTGATGGCGACAACCCTGAGCGAAGGGCCGGAGGTAACAAGAAGGAGGCGTTGTGACGACCGCATTGCATGATCTCTACGACAAGGGCGGCCAGAGCCCGTGGATCGACAATCTCAAGCGCTCCTACATCACCTCGGGGCGCCTGGCCGAGCTGATCGGCGAAGGCATCCGCGGCTTGACGTCGAACCCGACGATCATGGCGAAGGCGATCGAGGGTGCCACCGACTACGACGAGCAGTTCGCGACGGCGATGGAGCAGCACCACGACGTTGAGGCGGCCTACTGGGATCTGGTCGTGACCGACGTCACCGAGGCCCTCGAGCTCTTCTCGCCGCTCTATGAGCTCAGCGACCGAGGCGACGGCTTCGTGTCCATCGAGGTCGCACCGAAGCTCGCCCGCGACACGGCCGGCACGATCGCGGCGGCACGGGAGCTGCACGCCCGTATCGCCAAACCGAACGTGCTCGTCAAGATCCCGGCGACGGAGGAGGGCCTGCCGGCGATCCGGCGGATGATCTCGGAGGGCCACAGCATCAACGTGACGCTGATCTTCTCGATCGAGCGCTACGAGGAGGTCATCGAGGCGTACCAGTCCGGCTTGGAGGAGCTCGTGGCCGGCGGGGGCGATCCGAGCGGGGTGGCCTCGGTCGCCTCCTTCTTCGTCAGCCGCGTCGACACCGAGACCGATCGCCGGCTGGAAGGCATCGCCGCCGCCGACGCCGGCTCGGAGACGGCGGAACAGGCCTTGACACTTCGCGGCAAGACGGCTGTGGCGCAGGCGAGACTGGCCTATGAGACCTTCGAGCGGCGGTTCTCCGGTCCCCGCTGGGAGGCGCTCGCCTCCCGCGGGGCCCGTGTGCAGCGTCCCCTTTGGGCGTCCACGTCGACGAAGAACCCCGCCTACCCCGACCTCGCCTACGTCGACACCCTCGTCGCCCCGCACACCGTCAACACCATGCCGGAGGAGACGGTCGAGAAGGTCATCGACCACGGTGTCGTGTCGGTCATGGGACCTCGGGAGCTCGCCGAGTCAAAGCGCCTGCTCGACGACCTCGCCCGCGTCGGGGTGGATCTCGAAGACGTCGCCCGCGTTCTCGAGGACGAGGGCGTCGCCTCCTTCGCCAAGTCCTTCGACGAGCTCATCGAGCGCCTGGCGGACAAGGTTGCGCAGCTGACGGCGCCCTCCTGAGCCATCGGTCAGGCGATGCCGCCCACGCCCCCCACCGGCGAGCTACGGGTAGTCGGCGACGTGCCGACCGCCTTCGGCGAGGTGGTGGCGGCTGAGTTCGCCGCTGTGAGGCAGGCGGGCGCCGGGAAGGCGGGCGATGGCCGCTTCCGGATGGCCCTCTCGGGCGGGGACACCGCCCGGGCGTGCTACGAGCACCTCGCCACCATCGCCACGATCGACTGGGCGGCCGTCGATCTGCTCCTCGGTGACGAGCGGTGCGTTCCCCCGGACGACGCGGCGGCAAACCAGCGACTCGTGCGGGAAACCCTCCTCGTGCCCACCGACGGTGTCGCCTCTTTTCGGCCGATGGACTGTGACGATCCCGCCGCCTACGAGGCCCTCTTGTCCTCGCAGCCTCCGCTCGACCTGATTCATCTCGGGCTGGGTCCGGACGGCCATACGGCCTCGCTCTTCCCAGGCTCAACGGCCCTCCGGGCGCCAGCCGCTTCGCTCGTCGTGCGCACCGAGGACCCAACCGGTCGCAACCCTCTCCCGCGCCTGACCTTCACGTTCTCGGCCATCGGTCGTGGGCGCCTCGTCGTGTTCACGGTCGCCGGAAGCGCCAAGCACGACGCCCTTCTCCGTGTCCTTGACGGGGAGGATCTGCCAGCTGCTCGCGTGCGGGCGGCGCGAGTGCTCTGGCTCTGCGATCACGCGGCCCTTGCAGGCTGAGAGGCGAACCCCGGTGCCTCCCCCTGTCCGAATTGTCGAGGTGTGCGGGCGCGAGCTCGAGATCTCCAGCCCCGAGAAGGTGTACTTTCCGGCCGCCGGGGCCACGAAGTCAGATCTCGTCGACTACTACCTGCGAATCGCCGAGGCGATCCTGCGGGCGACCGAGCGCCGTCCGGCGCTCTTGCAACGCTTCCCGGACGGGGCGCTCGGCAAGTCGTGGTTCCAAAAGCGCGTGCCGAGCGGTGCGCCGGAGTGGCTGCAGACCGTCGAGGTCGCGACGCCCAACGGCACGACTTCGAACGCCCTCGTCATCGCCGACATGGCTCACGTCATCTGGGCCGTGAACCTCGGTTGCATCGGCTTCCACCTCTGGCCCTACCGGGTGGACGATCAGGCGTGCGCTGATGAGCTCCGAATTGACCTCGATCCGCAGCCGGGCGTGGACTTCGACGCCGTCCGGGAGGCGGCCGAGCGCACGCGGGCCTTGCTGGAGGAGCTCGCTATCACCGCCTTCCCGAAGACCTCGGGCAACCGAGGCCTGCACGTGTACGCCCGCCTCGACGCCCGCTGGGATTCCATGGAGGTGCGCGCCGCCGCCGTGGCGCTCGCACGTGAGCTCGAGCGCCGCCACCCGGAGCTCATCACGGCGAAATGGTGGAAGGAGGAGCGCGGCGAGCGGGTCTTCGTCGACTTCAACCAGAACGCCCCCCACAAGACGGTCTTCGGGGCGTGGTCGGTCAGGCCGCGCACCGGCGCCCAGGTGAGCACACCGATCGCTTGGAGCGAAGTAGCGAGCGTGCAGCCCGACGAGCTCACCATCGCCACGGTGCCCGCTCGCCTCGAGACCGCAGGGGATCCCTGGGCGGCCATGCCGGCAGCGCCCCAGTCGCTTGCGCCCCTCCTCGAGCTGGCCGAGCGCGACCGGGCTGCTGGGCTGCAGGACGCACCCTGGCCGCCGCAATACCCAAAGCAACCCGACGAGCCGAGCCGGGTGGCTCCGAGCCGCGCCCGCAAGGCATAGGCCCTTCTCGTCGCCGGCCGTCGTATTCGGGCGCCAGCGCTTCAAGGGGCGAGGGCCGCCGGGCCCCAGCGTCCGCCGTGCCAGCGGGCAAGCAGGACGCCGGTGCGCACGGTCAGCCAGCAGGTCAAGGCGAGCCAGACGCCCACGATGCCGAGTGAATGCAGCCGGAGCGTGAGGGCCGCCAAGGGAACGAAAGCCACGAGAGCGACCAGCATGGCCGTCCTCAGCGTGCCGTACTCCGAGGCGCCCAGCAGGAGGCCGTCGAGCACGAAGGCGAGGGCGGCGATGGGCTGCTGGAGGCCGCACAGCAGCAGCGCCAGCGTCGCCTGGTGACGGACGCTGCCGTCCGAGGTGAACACCTGCGGGAGGACGCCGGCGAGGGCGACCGTGAGCAGGCCCAGCCCGATGCCGATGGCCAGGCCTAGCCGGAGGGTCCGCCGGCCGACGGCGGTCGCCTGCTGCCGGTCGAAGGTGCCGATCGCCGCACCCACAAAGACCTGCGCAGGCACCGCAAGGGCATCGAGGGCGAGCGCCAGCAGCAACCAGATCTGCAGGGCGATTTGATGGCCGGCGAGGACGGCCGCACCAAGGCGAGCGGCCACCGCCGTGGAGGAGAGCAGTGCGAGGCCGAGGGCGACGGTGCGGATCGTGAGGGGCACGCCGTCGCGAGCAAGACGGGCGAGGTCGGCGGGGCGGGGGCGGGCGGGGCGAATGGAGGCGCGCAGCGAGGAGACGGCGAAGAGCACGGCGGAGCTGAGCTGGGCGGCCACCGTCCCCCAGGCGGAGCCGGCGATGCCGAGATGGACGACGTAGACGAGGACGATCTCGAGGGCGACGTTGATGCCGTTGGCCACGAGGGCGATCTCGAAGGGGCGTCTCGTGTTGCTGAGCCCGTTGAGGTGCCCCGTGCCCGCGAAGGACATGACGAGCGGCACCATGCCGACGGCTGAGATCCTGAGGTACTCGACGGCGTCACGGGCGATCAACCCTCTGGCGCCAAGCACGTCGGCGATGGGCACCGCCAGCGCCACGATGAGGAGAGCGCAGAGCGCACCGAGCCCGATGGACAGGACGTAGGCGGCGCCGACGTCACGCATCGCCGCCTCGCTGTCACCTGCCCCCCGCCGCTGAGCGACGAGAGTGACGGTCGCCATCTCGATGAAGGCGGCGGTCCACCAGACGACGGTTAGGGCGCCGCCGGCGATCGCAAGGGCTCCGAGCGGAGCACGCCCGAGATGGCCCACGATGGCCGAATCGGTCAAGTTGTAGAGGGGTTCGACCAAGAGGGCGCCGAGGGCGGGCAGCGCCAGCGTGACGATGCGGCGATCGAGAGCGTCGAGGTGGGGCCGCCGGGGGCGCAAGCAGGTCAGCCGGCCGGATCGTGAGCATCGACCACAGGCACCGCAGGAGTCTAAGAGCTTGTCGCCGCGGCGGGGATCGCCACGGGGGGCCGACTGCGCCAATAGCATTCGGCTCGGTGACCGAGACAACGCCCGTCGAGCGTCGCCGGCGACAGCCCGTGTCCGATGTCGTCATCGAAGCGGTTGAGCCTGTCGTCGACTGCGGGCGGTTTCCCGCCAAGGCCGTCGTCGGGGATCGCCTCGTCGTCACAGCCGACGTCTTCAGTCACGGGCATGGGCTAGTGCGCGCCGTCCTGCGCCACCGGCGACTCGGCTCGCGGCGTTGGGAGGAGACGCCCATGCGTCATCTCGGCAACGACGCCTTCGTGGGCGCGCTGGTTCCGGGCGCCGAAGGGTCGCTCGAGGTCGAGGTGGCGGCAGAGCCAGACGCGTTAGCGGTGTGGGCTCGCGATGCCCTCCGGCGCTTGCAGGCGGGCAGGCCGGACCGCTCGGACTCCGCCCTCGGCCAGCAGCTGCTGGGAGAGGCGGCCGACGACCTCGCCCGTATGGCAGGCCCGGAGGCTGCCGAGGCGAGTGCCGCCTTGCTGGCGCTCGCAGAGCGGGTCGCCTCTGGGCTCGACATGCGAGCCTTGTCGCACCTCGAGGGTTGGAGCGACGCCCTCGCTGCCCGCCCCTTGCACGACGAGTCGACCGCGGCGACGTTCCGATTCCGCCTGGCGGTCAGTCCGGAGAGGGCCGCCTTCTCGAGCTGGTACGAGCTCTTCCCTCGTTCGGCGAGTCCGGATCCTCGCCGGCCCGGACGCCTCTCGGACGTCATCGACCGGCTCGACTACGTGGCCGAGCTCGGCTTCGACGTCCTCTATCTGCCCCCCATCCACCCGATCGGCACGACCGGGCGCAAGGGCAAGGGGAACACGACTCCTGCGGGTCCGGGTGACGTCGGGAGCCCCTGGGCGATCGGAGCGACCTGCGGTGGCCACGAGGCCATCGCCCCGGAGCTGGGCACGCTGGCCGACTTCGAACAGCTCGTCGACGAGGCGGAGCGGCGCGGCATCGATCTCGCCATGGATTTGGCGTTCCAGTGCTCGCCCGACCACCCTTGGGTCAGCGAGCATCCGGAATGGTTCCGCCACCGCCCCGACGGCACGATCGCCTGTGCGGAGAACCCCCCCAAGCGCTACGAGGACATCTACCCGCTCGACTTCCACACGAGCGATCGCGAAGGGCTCTGGCGAGCGCTCTATGACGTCACAAAGCTCTGGGCCGAACGCGGCGTGCGGGCCTTCCGGGTGGACAACCCGCACACGAAACCGTTCGCCTTCTGGGAGTGGCTCATCGCCGAGATCAAGAAGGACCACCCGCGGACGATCTTTCTCTCCGAGGCCTTCACCCGCCCGAAGGTCATGCACCGACTGGCGAAGGCCGGCTTCGACCAGTCGTACACGTACTTCACCTGGCGCTATGAGAAGTGGGACCTGACGCAGTACTTCGAGGAGCTGACGGCTGCGCCCGCTCGCGCCTACTTCCGCCCGAACGTCTGGCCGAACACGCCCGACATCCTCGCCCGCAGCCTGCAGCGCGGTGGCCGCGCCTCGTTCATCGCCCGGCTCGTCCTCGCCGCGGGTCTGTCGGCCAACTACGGCGTCTACGGCCCCGTTTTCGAGCTCATGTGGGACCAGCCGGCCGGCCCCGATTCTGAGGAGTACCTCCATTCCGAGAAATATGAGGTCCACCATCACGACCTCGGTGACCCCCGTAGCCTGCGCGGCCTCGTCGCCCGGGTGAATGCCGCTCGGCAAACCCACCGCGCCTTGCAGCGCGACTCCGGTCTCCGCTTTCTCCCGGTGGACAACGATCAGATCATCGCTTGGGCCAAGTTGGCCGAAGAGGGCACCGATCTCGTCATCGGGGTCGTCAACCTCGATCCGGACTGGGTGCAGTCGGGCTACCTGCAGCTCGGCGCCGGCGAGCTCGGTGTCGAGCTGGGCGCGACGTTCCCCGTGCGCGACGTCCTCACCGGTGAGAGCTACCTCTGGCAGTCCGGCCGCAACTTCGTCCGGCTCGACCCGGCCGGGATCCCTGCCCACCTCCTCGCGCTGGAGCCACGGTGAGCCCGTCTCAGAGCAGTCAGCCGCTCGGGCTCTCCGAGGCGGCCGACTGGTACAAGGACGCCGTCATCTACGAGCTGCACGTGCGGGCGTTCGCCGATTCCGACGGGGACGGCCGAGGCGACTTCCGTGGGCTCGCGCAGCGCCTCGACTACCTCCAGCAGCTGGGCGTCACGGCCATTTGGCTGCTGCCGTTCTACCCCTCGCCCCTGCGGGACGACGGCTATGACATCGCCGACTACACGAGCATCCACCCGGATTACGGCACGCTCGCCGACTTCCGCCGTTTCGTCGAGGAAGCCCACCGCCGCGACCTCAAGGTCATCACGGAGCTCGTGATCAACCACACCTCCGACCAGCACCCGTGGTTCCAGCGGGCGCGGCGGGCGCCAGCGGCCAGCAGCTTCCGCGACTACTACGTCTGGAGCGACACGACGGATCTCTACAAGGACGCCCGCGTCATCTTCCGGGACTTCGAGACCTCCAACTGGGCCTGGGACGCGGAGGCGGGCGCCTACTACTGGCACCGCTTCTACTCCCACCAGCCGGATCTCAACTTCAACAACCCAGCCGTCCACAAAGCCGTCTTGAAGGCGCTCGACTTCTGGCTACGTCTCGGAGTGGACGGCCTCCGCCTCGACGCCGTCCCCTACCTCTACGAGCGGGACGGCACCGACTGCGAGAACCTGCCCGAGACCCATGCCTTCTTGAAGATGCTCCGCCGCCACATGGACGAGCACTACCCGGGACGGATGCTGCTCGCCGAAGCCAACCAGTGGCCCGACGACGCCTCCGCCTATTTCGGCAAGGGCGACGAGTGCCACATGGCCTTTCACTTTCCCGTCATGCCGCGACTGTTCATGGGCCTGCGAATGGAGGACCGCTTCCCGATCATCGACATCATGCTGCAGACGCCGGACATCCCAGCCAACTGCCAATGGGCGGTGTTCCTTCGCAACCACGACGAGCTGACCCTCGAGATGGTGACCGACGAGGAGCGCGACTACATGTACCGGTCCTACGCGAGCGATCCGGTCATGCGCGTCAATCTCGGCATCCGCCGCCGGCTCGCACCGTTGCTGCAGTTCCATCGCCAGAAGATCGAGCTCATGCACGGTTTGTTGATGTCGCTCCCGGGCACCCCGGTTCTCTACTACGGCGATGAGATCGGCATGGGCGACAACGTCTACCTCGGGGACCGCAACAGCGTGCGCACGCCAATGCAGTGGAACGCCGATCGCAACGCCGGCTTCTCGACGGCCAACCCGCAACGGCTCTTCCTCCCCGTCAACACCGACCCCCAGTGCCACTATGAGTCGGTCAACGTCGAAGCACAGTCGGACAACCCGGACTCGCTCCTGCGCTGGCTCCGCCGCCTCATCGCCCTCCGCAAGCGCCACCCGGTCTTCGGTCGCGGCCGCATGGAGTTCGTACAGTCCGACAACCCGCGAGTGCTCTCGTTCATCCGCGGCGACGGCCACGAGGAGGTCCTCGTCGTGGCCAACCTCTCGCGCTTTGCCCAGTACGTCGAACTCGACCTCGGCGCCCATCGGGGCGTCACGCCGCGTGAGGTCTTCGGCCAGACGACGTTCCCGATGATCGGCGAGCTCCCCTACCTCGTGACGCTCGGCCCGCACTCCTTCTACTGGCTGTCGCTGGGCGATCCCACGGCGGACGCCCACACGGGCACGGTCTCCCTGCCGGCCTTGCAGACGGACGGGCCGTGGTGGCGACTCGCAGAGACGCAGGAGCGGCGCAAGCTCGAGGCGATGTTGCCGGCCGTGTTGCGCTCGCGCCGATGGTTCGGCGGCAAGGCCCGAAGGATCGCCCAGACGACGATCGTCGACTACGTCTCCCTACCTTTGCAATCGGCCTCGGCCGACCGTGCCCAGCTGCTCGTTGTCAACGTCGACTACCTCGAGGCAGAGCCGGAGCGGTACCTGCTGCCCATGACCTACGTGCACGGCGAGGCAGCCGACGCCCTCGTGCGCGACCACCCCGAAGGCATCTTCACCATCATCGGCACCACCGGCGGCCCACCCGGGCTGCTCATCGACGCTCACTACGAGCCCGCCTTCGGCAAGGCCCTGATCGGGCTGTTGCGCAACCGCCGGCGGCGGGAGGAGAGCGGCGCCCACCTCGTCCCTTCGACCGTGCCGGAGACGGCCGCCCTGTTGGCACGGGTGCCGACCGGTGTCCGATCCTCCGCCCGAGTCGTCAGCCAGGAGCAGTCGAACTCCTCCATCATCATCGGCGACGCCGAGGACCATCGCTGCATCGTGAAGTCGCTGCGACGCCTCGAGGCGGGAACCCACCCGGAGATCGAGTTGGGACGGCTGCTGGCGGCCGCCGGCCCGAGCGCGGGCGCTGCCCGCCTTCTCGGCGCCCTCGACCTCGTCGGTTCAGACGGCCGTGCCTCCCTCGTCGCCGCCGTCCACGAGTACGTGCCCCACGAGTCCGACGCCTGGGCGAGCACGCTGCGAAGCGCCGGCTCATTCCTCGAGACCTGCGTGCCGGCCTTCACCGGAGTCTCGGAGCAGCCGGTGCCACCGCCGCGACACGGGGGGTTTCTCGAGGGGGTCGCCGCCGGCCGGATTCCCGAGAGCGTGGAAGCCCTCATGTCGGATCAGCTGGCGGCGGCCGACCTCCTCGGCCGTCGCACGGCCGAGCTGCACGTGGCGCTCACCGGGCGCGGTGTCGGCGTCGCCGTCTCCGGGGACTTCGCCCCTGAGCTCGTGACTCCCATGTCGCAGCGCTCCCTGTACCAGTCCATGCGCACGGCGGCGCGCCGCACGCTCGTTCTCGTCCGGCAGCGTTCGAGGACGATGTCGGCCCGCGACCAGGCGCTCGCCAAGGAGATCCTCGATGCCGAGGACGAGATGTTGGAGGCCTTCCTCGCCGTCCTCGAGGTGCGCAAGGCCAAGCGCATCCGTGTCCACGGTGATCTCCACCTCGGCCAGGTGCTCTTCACCGGCCGCGACTACGTCTTCGTCGATTTCGAAGGTGAGCCGGAGCGAAGCCTCGGTGAGCGGCGGCTGAAGCGTTCGCCGATGCGCGACGTTGCCGGCATGTTGCGGTCCTACCAGTACGCCGCCTACAGCGCCGTCGACGATCTCATCTCCCGCGGCGTGCTCGAGCCCGAGTCGAGCACCGAGCTCGAGCACTACCAACGCGCCGCCACCCGCTGGGCCTACTGGACGTCGATCGCTTACGTCGGCGGCTACCTGCCGGCGGCGCGGGAGGCTGACCTGCTTCCGAGTGATCCCGAGCTCGCCATCGACCTGCGCTCTCACCTGCTCGAGAAGGCCCTCTACGAGCTTCGATACGAGCTCGGCAACCGACCGGATTGGGCCCACGTCCCGATGCTCGGCCTGCGCTGGCTGCTGGCGCTCGACCGGGAGGCGCGCACTCCGTGAGGCCGGCTGCCACGCACGAGCCGCTCGCGGCCTTGGCAGCGGCTCGTGGCGTGGCCGTCTCCTACGAGGATGCCTCCCACCGGATCCGGACCGTTTCGCCCGACACCCTCGTCGCCGTTCTCGCGGCCCTCGGCGAGCCCATCGGCCGCCCTTCTGACGCCGGCGAGTGCCTGGCGCGCCGGGCGGCGGCGGACGAAACGGTGGCACCGGTGGCCGTCGCCTGGGACGGTCAGCTGCCGGCCGGCCTTCTCGACCACCTCTCGGAGGTCGCCAGGCAGCAGTCACACATGCTCGCACTCGAGCTCGAGGACGGCTCCGAAGCCACGGACATCTTGCCCGCTGGATTCCACCAGCCACCTGCGGCGGTCACTTCCGTTCGGCGCCCACCGGCTGCGCGCCGGAGAGGCCGTGACCCTCGTCATCTCGGCGCCACGGCGCCCTCACGCCCTGGCGCCGCGTTCGTGGGGCGTGTTCGCGCCGACCTATGCCCTCTGGGACGAGCGGCAGCACCAGAGCGGCGACCTCAGCTGCCTGGCTCGCCTCGGCTCGTTCGCCGGCTCGCTCGGCGCCTCCTACCTGGCGACGCTGCCGCTGCTGGCTGACTATTCCACGGCGGATGCGCCTGGGGCCGTTGCCAGCCCGTACTCGCCGCTCTCACGGATGTGGTGGAACGAGGCCTATCTCGACCTCTCCCGCCTGGAGGGGTATGACCGGGCCGATCACCTCCCCGCCACGGCCGCTCCAGCTCCGAGGGGCGAGTATGCCGACATCGCCGGGGCCGCCGCCGTCGTCGACGACTGCCTCGCTCGCATGCTTGCCCGGGCCCATCCAGGCGAGGGCCGCCGGAGGCCCGCCTACGAGCGCTTCCGACGGCAACGTCCGGACGTCGCCCGCTATGCCGCCTTCCGAGCGGCCGCCCGGGAGCGGGGTATCGACCGGAGCACCTGGCCCGATCACTGGCTCGCCGGGCAAATCCGTCCGGGCGAGGATGTCTCGTCGGCTGACGTGGAGCTGCACGTGTGTGCCCAGTGGCTGACGGATGAGCAGCTCGCCGGCGTGGCCACCTCCACGGCGGCGGCCGGCTGCCGACTGCTGCTCGATCTCCCCATCGGTTGCCGACCGGACGGGTACGACACCTGGGCGTTCCCGTCCTCTTTCTCGGGCGGCTCCGCCCGGGCGGCTGGCGTCAGTGTCGGGGCGCCACCGGACCGCTTCTTCCACGGCGGGCAGGACTGGGGGTTCCGGCCCCTGCACCCGCAAGGCGAGCGCCTGGCGGGCTATCCCGTCGTCCGTGGCGCCCTCCAGCACCTGTTGCGACATGCGGGCGCGCTCCGTATCGACCACATCCTCGGTTTCCAGCGACTGTGGTGGATCCCGCCAGGGGCCGAAGCGACCGAGGGAGCCTATGTGAGCTACCCGGCCGAGGAACTCGTGGCCCTCGCATGCCTGGAGGCCTGGCAGGGCGGTGCCACCCTCATCGGCGAGGATCTCGGCACCGTGGACCCGGCCGTGCGCCAGCTCATGGGCGAGCACGGCATCGCCGGCACGCGGGTGGCCGTCTTCGAGCTCGAGGTCAACCCCGGCGCCCCGCTTCAGCCGAGCCAGGGTTCGTGCGCCCTCGTCGACACGCACGACACGGCGACCTTCGCCGGCTTCATCGACGGCACCGATATCGAGCAACGCCTCCGCGAAGGGCTCCTCGAGCCGGCGGCCGCCCGCACGGAGCGAAGGAGGCGACTGCGCACGCGGCGGGCGCTGCGCGAGCGTCTCGGCGAGGTCGGCGACGATCCGCGGCCGCTGCACACCGCCGTCCTGGAGGAGCTCGGGCGCTCCGACGCCGGCGTGGTGATCGCCACCCTCGAGGATCTCTGGGCGGAGCACGATCCGCAGAACATGCCGGGAAGCGGGCACGCACACGTGAACTTCGCTCGCAGGATGAGCCAGCCGCTGCAGGTGATCGAGTCGGACGCGGACGTGATCGTCCCCCTGCGCCGCCTCGAGAAGGCTCGGGGAGGCGCCGCGGCAGCGGGTGTTCCCGCGCCCCACCTTCGCGAAGGCCCACCCCTTGATCAGGCCGATGGAGCATGCGCCGCCACCCCAGAGGGCATGGTGGGTTCGTGAGCACACCGACGGATCCGGCTGCGCCTCGGCCCTCCGCTGCCGGAGGGGTCGACCCCGATGCCCTCTACCTGTTCAACGAGGGGCGGCAATTCCAGCTCTACGACCATTTGGGCGCTCACCTGCTTGCCGGCGGCGCCGGGGGACGTTTTGCCGTCTGGGCACCGAATGCCGAGGCGGTGTCCGTCCGACACGACGGCAACGGTTGGACCGCGGGCGCCGACGTCTTGCAGCCGCAGGGCGATTCGGGTGTCTGGAGCGGCCAGGTGGACGGCGTGCCCGTCGGGACCCGCTACAAGTACCACATCGTCTCGCGGTCGGGCGCGGTGGGCGACAAGGCGGATCCGCTCGCCTTCGGGACCGAGCAACCCCCGCTCAGCGCGTCCGTGCTGACGGATCTGAGCTATGCCTGGGGCGACGGGTCATGGATGCGCCAGCGACCTGCACGCCAGCTCGCCGGCGAGCCCGTCTCGTTCTACGAGGTCCACCTCGGCTCGTGGCGCCGCCATCCCGACGGGCGGTTCATGAGCTACGCGGAGCTGGCCGAACCGCTGGCGGACCATGTCCTGCAGCACGGGTTCAGCCACGTGGAGCTGCTGCCGGTGATGGAGCATCCCTACTACGGCTCCTGGGGTTACCAGACGACCGGGTATTTCGCCCCAACGGCGCGCTTCGGCCACCCGACCGAGTTCATGGCCTTCGTCGACCATCTCCATCAACGTGGCATCGGCGTCATCTTGGACTGGGTCCCTTCGCATTTCGCCACGGACGCCTTCGCCCTCGGTGAATTCGACGGCACCCGTCTCTACGAGCACGAGGACGCACGCCACCGCATCCACCCCGACTGGGGCAGCTACGAGTTCAATTACTCCCGCCACGAAGTGCGCTCGTTCCTCATCTCGAGCGCCTGGTTCTGGTTGGATCGCTACCACGCCGACGGGCTCCGGGTCGACGCCGTCGCCTCCATGCTCTACCTCGACTACTCGCGCGCCAAGGGCCAATGGGTCCCGAACCGTTACGGCGGGCGGGAGAACCTCGATGCCGTCTCGTTCCTACGCCAGTGCAACGAGTCCGCCCACGAGCACTTCCCCGGTGTCGTGACGATCGCCGAGGAATCGACGGCCTGGCCCGGGGTGTCGCGGCCAGTGAGCGACGGAGGCTTGGGTTTCTCCATGAAGTGGGACATGGGCTGGATGCACGACACCCTGCAGCACCTCGAACGTGACCCTGTGCATCGCCACTACCACTACCACGAGCTGACCTTTCGCGCCCTGTACGCATTCACCGAGCGCTTTGTCCTGCCCCTGTCGCACGACGAGGTCGTGCACGGGAAGGGCTCGCTGGCCATGAAGATGCCCGGCGACGACTGGCGCAAACTGGCGAACCTCCGGCTGTTGTTCGCCCTCCAGTGGCTCCAGCCCGGCAAGAAGCTGTTGTTCATGGGCTGCGAGTTCGCCACCTGGCGGGAGTGGAGCCACGAGGACGAGCTCGACTGGGGCCTGCTGGGCCATCTCGACCATGCGGGCATCGCCCACCTCGTCGGCGATCTCAACCGCCTCTACCGGGAGCAGGAGGCGTTGCAGGCGGACTTCGAGCCTGCCGGCTTCCGCTGGATCATCGCCGACGACGTCTCCAACGACGTCCTGGCGTGGTGCCGCTCCGTGCCCGGCAGGGCCGCCGAGGAGGGCCACGACGTGCTGGCGGTCTTCAACCTCACGCCCGTCATCCGGGAGGGCTATCGCCTCGGGGTCCCCGCCGCTGGCGAGTGGCTCGAGCTGTGCAACACCGACGCCACCAGCTACGGGGGCAGCGGGAGCGGCAACCTCGGGAAGGTGCAGGCTGCGCCCATCCCTGCCCACGGGTATGCCGCGAGCCTCGAGCTCGTGCTGCCGCCGCTCGGCGCCGTCGTCCTCGGGCAGACGGGTGCGGGTGGGGCGGCCGATGGAGCGAAGAGCGCCCCGGCGGTGACGGCGACCCCTTAGCGGTCGTCCTCGAGGAGCCGGCGGTGACCGAGGAGCACGACGGCACGACCCTCCACCGCCAAACGGTCCCCCGCCTTGAGCGAGAAACCGGCGCCCGGCTCGTCGAAGAAGGGGTCGGTCTCGCGTGCGGTGTCGATCACAGGGGACCATGACTCGGCGAACCGTCCGTCGGGCACGACGAACTCGAGCTGCTCCCAGAAGGCGTTCAAGATCAGGAAGAAGTTGCCGTCGAGCGCCTGCTCGCCGCGATGCTCGGCGTCGCCGTCGTCGCTGTTCAGGAACACACCGACACAGCGGGCGAAGCTCACGCTCCAGTCGGCTTCCGACATCTCCTCCCCAGTCGGGGCGAACCAGGCGATGTCGCTGGCACCTGCCCCGTGCAGCGCCTTGCCCTGGAACCAGCGCCGCCGGCGGAACACCGGGTGGCGTTTGCGGAGGGCGGCCACGCGTCGCACGAACCCCAGCAGGTCACGATCGGCATGTTCCCAATCGAGCCACGTGGTCTCGTTGTCCTGGCAGTAGGCGTTGTTGTTGCCCCACTGCGTGTGGCCGATCTCGTCGCCCGCCAGCAGCATGGGGACACCTTGCGACAGCAGGAGTGTCACGAGAAAATTGCGTTCCTGGCGGCGGCGGAGCAGGTTGACCTCGGCGTCGTCCGTCGGGCCCTCGACGCCGCAGTTCCACGAGCGGTTGTCGTCGGTGCCGTCGCGGTTGTCCTCGAGGTTGGCTTCGTTGTGCTTGTGCTCGTAGCTGACGAGGTCGCGCAAGGTGAAGCCGTCGTGACAGGTGACGAAGTTGATGCTCGCCCAGGGCTTGCGCCCGGTGAGCTCGTAGAGGTCCGAGCTCCCCGTCAGGCGGGAGGCCAGTTCGGGAAGCTTCTGCTCACGCCCTCGCCAGTAGTCGCGGACGCAGTCTCGGTACTTGCCGTTCCACTCCGACCACAAGGGCGGGAAGTTGCCCACCTGGTAGCCACCTTCGCCCACGTCCCACGGCTCGGCGATGAGCTTGACCTGACTGATGACCGGATCCTGCTGGATGATGTCGAAGAAGGCGGAGAGGCGGTCGACCTCGTGCAGCGTGCGGGCGAGGGTGGCCGCCAGGTCGAAGCGGAAGCCGTCGACATGCATGTCGATGACCCAGTAGCGCAGGCTGTCCATCAGCAGCTGCAGCACGTGGGGGTGACGGACGTTCAGGGTGTTGCCCGTCCCGGTGTAGTCCACGTAGTAGCGGAGGTCGTTCGGGTCGAGTCGGTAGTAGGCGGCGTTGTCGATCCCCTTGTACGACAACATGGGGCCGGTGTGGTTGCCTTCGGCCGTGTGGTTGTAGACGACGTCCAGGAGGACCTCGATGCCGGCCGTGTGCATCGTCTTGACGAGCTGCTTGAACTCCTGCACCTGCTGGCCGAGCTCGCCCGAGGCCGAGTACTCGTTGTGGGGGGCGAGGTAACAGATGGAGTTGTAGCCCCAGTAATTCCGCAGTCCCGCCTCGACGAGGGCAGCGTCGTGGATGAACTGGTGCACCGGCTGCAGCTCGACCGCCGTCACCCCGAGGGAGAGGAGGTGTTCGACCACCGGCTCGGTGGCGAGCCCGGCGTAGGTGCCGCGGATCTGGGTGGGAACATCGGGATGTTTCGCCGTGAAACCTTTGACGTGCATCTCGTAGACGACGGTCTTGTACCAGGGCGTCTGCGGGGGCCGGTCGTTTCCCCAATCGAAGTACGGGCTGATGACGACGTTCTTCGGCATGGAGGCGGCGCTGTCGGCCCGGCTGATGCGCATCTCGTCGGCGTGCTGGTGGCCGAAGAGGGAGCGGTTCCACTTCACCTCTCCCTCGACCGCCTTCCCGTACGGGTCGAGCAGCAGCTTGCCGGCGTTGCAGCGCAGCCCCTGCCCGGGGCGCCACGGTCCGTGCACGCGAAAGCCGTAGCGTTGCCCAGGCCCGACACCGGCCATGTAGCCGTGTTGGACGTGTGCGGTCTCCTCCGGCAGCAAGAAGCGCGTCTCGCGCCCCCAGTCGTCGAAGAGGCACACCTCCACCTGCTCAGCCACGCTCGAGAAGAGGGAGAAGTTCGTGCCGATGCCGTCGTAGGTGGCACCGAGGGGGTACGGCCTCCCCGCGGAGATTTCCACCCGCGGTCGTTGCATCAGTTCACCTTACTGCGAGGGTCCCTGCCGGTTCCCTGCGGCGGCGGGCGGTGGTGCGCGACCGGGTCGGGGCGCCATAGGGTGGCGAGGTGACCGTCTCCCTTCAAGTGCGCACCGGCGTCTCGCCGAGCGATGCCGAGCTGCTCGAAACTGCGCTCGATGAGCTCATGGCCGAGGCGCGGCGCATCCGTGACGCCCGCTTCGGCAGCCGGGTGACGTTCTCCCCGAAGGTGTTCATACCCCTCACGATGCTCTGCCGGGACCGCTGCGGCTACTGCACCTTCGCCAAACCGCCCTCGCGGGTCGCTGCCGCCTACCTGAGCCCCGACGAGGTCCTCGAACTCGCCAGGCGGGCGGCCGGGGCGGGTTGCCACGAGGCGCTCTTCACCCTCGGCGAGCGGCCGGAGGAGCGTTACCCGGCGGCGGGAGACTGGTTGCGGGAGAGGGGCTTCTCCTCCACCGTCGAGTACCTGGCGGAGGCCACCCGCCTCGTTCGTGACGAGACGGGACTCCTCCCGCATGCCAACGCCGGCGCCCTGCACGAGCCCGAGCTCGCCAGCCTGCGGCCCGTCACAGCCAGTCAGGGGATGATGCTCGAGTCGCTCAACGGCGAGCTCGCCTGCCATCGCGGATCACCGGACAAGACGCCCGCCCGGCGTCTCGCTACCCTCGAGGCCGCCGGCCGGCTGCAGATCCCCTTCACGACGGGGATCCTCGTCGGCATCGGCGAAACCCGACAGGACCGCCTGACGGCGCTGCGGGCCATCGCCGCCTCCCACGTGCGCCACGGTCATGTGCACGAAGTCATCGTGCAGAACTTCCTTCCCAAGCCGGGAACATCCATGCACGCCAGCGCACCTTGCGCGCCCGAGGAGCACCTCTGGACCGTGGCGGCCGCCCGTCTCCTCCTGCCGCCCGAGATACACCTGCAGGCGCCGCCCAACCTGACGGAGGACTTCGGCGTCCTCCTCGAAGCCGGCATCGACGACTGGGGCGGCGTCTCGCCGGTGACGGCCGACCACGTCAACCCCGAACGCGCCTGGCCGGCGCTCGACCGGCTGCGGTCGGTGACCGAGGAGGGAGGGCACGTGCTCGCCCCCCGCCTTGCCCTGCACCCGGAGTGGGCCGCTCAGCCGGCGCGCTGGCTCGACGAGGCGATGCGCTTTGCGGTCCTCGACCGCTCTGACGCCGAGGGTCTCGGGCGGGAGGCGGCATGGTGCTCGGGTTCCGACGAGCCACCGCCGCTCTTGGTGGGCGCCGCCGCCCGCCAGCCCGGTCAGACGCGAGCGGTCCCGGCGCGGCGCGGACCGGTGGCGGAGGTGCTGGCGGGCGTCCTTCGCGGCGAGGAGGTCGACGAAGCCGAGATCGTCACGCTCTTCTCCGCTCGCGGACCCGAGGTGAGCGCCGTCGCCGAGGTCGCCGACGAGCTCCGCCGCCAGAGCGTCGGAGACACGGTGACCTTCGTCGTCAACCGCAACATCAACTACACGAACGTGTGCACGTTCAAATGCCGCTTCTGCGCCTTCTCGAAGGGGCCGCTCTCCCTCAACCTGCGCGGCTCGCCCTACCTGCTCGAGCTGAGCGACATCACGAAGCGTGTCGCCGAGGCGGAGGCGCTCGGCGCCACGGAGGTCTGCTTGCAAGGCGGTATCCACCCGAGTTTCGACGGTGACTACTACCTCGAGGTCCTGCGGGCGGTGCGGGCGGCCTCCGAGCGCATCCACATCCATGCCTTCACCGCCCTCGAGGTGCACGAGGGTGCCCGCCGGCTGGGTGAGGACCTCGAGACGTACCTCCTGCGACTGAAAGACGCCGGCCTCAAGACGCTACCGGGCACGGCTGCGGAGATCCTGGACGACGAGATCCGCGCCGTCCTCTGTCCGGACAAGATCGGCACGGACCGTTGGCTGCAGGTGCATCGCGCAGCCCATGGCGTGGGGCTGCGCTCGAACGTGACGATCATGTTCGGAGCCGTCGAGTCGCCCGTGTCCTGGGCTCGCCACATCGTGGTCTCTCGGGCTCTGCAGCGCGAGACGGGCGGCTTCACCGAGTTCGTGCCCCTCCCCTTCGTGCACATGGCGGCGCCCCTCTACCTCCAGCACCGCGCCCGACGGGGGCCGACGTTCCGGGAGGCGCTGCTCATGCACGCCGTCGGGCGGATCGCCTATCACGGCGCCATCGACAATGTCCAGGCGAGCTGGGTGAAGATGGGGGCGGCCGGGGCCCGTCAGTTGCTGCAGGCGGGCTGCAACGATCTCGGGGGCACCCTCATGGACGAGAACATCTCGCGGGCGGCCGGAGCATCTCATGGGCAGATGATGGACCGGGAGGGGTTTTCTCGGATCGTCGAGCCGATCGGCCGCCCCCTCGAGCAGCGCACGACGCTGTACGGGCGAGTCGTCTCCGCGGCGGTCTGATGCCGGACGAGCGTTCAAGCGGCGACGCCGCCCGACTCATCGGCGAGCTGCTCGACCAACGCGGGGCAAAAGCCAACCGGGACCTCTTGCGAGACTTGGTGGAGTCGGCCCTCGACCTCGCCGACGGCATTCCGAGTCGCCTCGACCTGAAGATCGCCACGGCGGCGCTGGCCGAGATGGGGCGAGCGTTCCACCTGTTCGCGCCGTTTCGCGGCGTGCCGAAGCTGACGATGTTCGGCTCTGCCCGCACGCACGAGTCCGACCCGCTCTACGCGCAGGCGAAGGAGCTAGCTGCTCGCGTGGCGGCGGAGGGCTGGCTCGTCGTCACCGGCGCCGGCCCGGGCATCATGGCCGCCGGGCACGAGGGTGCCGGACCTGACATGTCACTCGGCGTCGAAATTCGCCTGCCCTTCGAATCGGCTTCCCACCCGGAGCTCGCTGCCGAGGGACGCCTCGTGGAGATGAAGTACTTCTTCACGAGAAAGCTCATGCTCATGAAGGAGTCGGCTGGCTTCGCCGTCCTGCCCGGCGGCTTCGGCACGCTGGACGAGTGCTTCGAGATGCTGACGCTGCTGCAGACGGGCAAGGCCGAGCCGGCCCCCATCGTCCTCGTGGACATCCCCGGAGAGCCGTACTGGGAGGCTTGGGATCGCTTTGTCGGGGGCGAAGTCATCCGGCGAGGACTCGCCAGCCCGACCGATGCAGCCTTCTACCGGATCACCGACGACGTCTCGGTGGCGGTGGAGGAGATCCTCGGGTTCTACCGCAACTACCACTCCCGGCGCTTCGTCGGCGCCACGATGGTGATACGGCTGCGCACGGCACCGAGCGACGCCGAGATGGAGGTACTCAACACTGAGTTCAGCGACATCTGCTCGCAGAAAGGGATCTGGCGCACGGCGCCCCTCGGCCCGGAACGCTCCGACCGCGAGTACCTCGAGCTCCCTCGCATCGCCCTCGAGCTCGATCTGAGGCACCAAGGGCGTTTTCGCCAGTTGATCGATGCCCTCAACGCGTGCACGGGCGAGGCGTCGCCCTGAGCACTTCGTCCTGAACGCTTCGTCCCGGGCAGGGCGCACGTCGGCGAGGTTGGGGTCCCACGGTTCTCGATGAGGGTTAGATTGCCGACGAGACGCCACGAGCGCTCCTGCGGAGCCGTTGTGAATCGAGTTGGACTTCTCCGAGCGTTCCGCCTCACCGACGAGGAATACCATGCCGCCTGAACGTGCGAATGCGATGGACCATGTGGTGCTGGTCATCTTCGAGAATCGCTCTTTCGACAACTTGCTTGGCCACCTCTACAGCCCAGGCGAGATTTCCTCGTTCGAGGGCGTGATCGACAAAGACTTGAGCAACCCGATCCCGCAGTGGGCGGAGCATGGCGCCGAGCAGAAGGTGGTGACGTACGGAGTCGCCGCCGGGATGGATTCGCCGAACCCGGACCCGGGCGAGGAGTACCAGCACACGAACACACAGCTCTTCAACGTGTTGAATGCCGCCAACCGGTTCAAGGATGCCACCGAGATGGTGGCGCCGTTCAACGCGCCGGCCGAGGGGCAGGCGCCCTCCATGGACGGCTTCGTCACCGACTACATCAGTTTCTTCACCCGCGAGATGGGCCGCCAGCCGACCTACGTCGAGTACGAACAGATCATGACGGGTTACACGCCCGCTCAGGTCCCGGTGCTGAGCGACATCGCTCGAGGGTTCGGCGTCTTCGACCACTGGTTCAGCGAGGTCCCGTCACAGACCATGACGAACCGCTCGTTCTGGACGGCGGCAACTGCGTCGGGCTACGTGCTCAACCGGCCCATGAGCAACTTCATGCACCACAACAACGCCGAGACGATCTTCGAGCGGCTCGAGCGGCACGGCAGGACGTGGAAGGTCTATGTGCTCGAGCCCGACCCGGTCTCTTTCACCGGCATGATCCACATGGCACGCCTGAAGGAGCGATTCGCCACGAACTTCGTGCCCTTCTCCGACTTCGAGCGGGATGCCGCCGCGGGCACCCTTCCCGACTTCTCGCTCATCGAGCCGAACCTGCTGGCAGGCCACGGCGACTACCACCCAGCCTTCGGGCGGGCGTTGCTCCCGGGCATCGAGGTTCCGATCGATCCGCCTTCGTCGATCCTCGCCGGCGAAGCCTTTCTGACGCGTATCTACGAAGCCGTCAAGTCGGCAAGGTCACCGGTCGGCGCCAACGTGTTCAACACGACGTTGTTCATCGGCTGGGACGAGCCTGGTGGCACTTACGACCATGTGCCGCCCGGACCGGTCTGCCCGCCAGATCCTTCGAGACCGGAGGGTGAGCTCGGCTTTCGCTTCGACCGCTCCGGCTACCGCGTCCCGGCAGTCATCGTCTCGCCCTGGGTGGAACACGGCGTCGTCATCAACGAGGAGTACCGACACACCTCGATGATCGCCACGCTTCGTGAGGTATGGGATCTCGGTGAGCCGTTCACCGGTCGCGATGCCGCCGCCCGGACATTTCAGCATGTGCTCAGCCTTGACGTCCCCCGTGATCCCGACACGTGGCCGCAAGCTACCCCGTTGCCGGTGCCGAGATTCCAGCTGGAGCGGGTAGAGGCTGGCGAGGCCCTCAGCACGTTGGGGAAGCACCTCTGCCATGGCCTCCGGCTGCACGCCGACCAGATCGGGGTCACCGTGCCGCGGGCGCCTGCCGATCCCAACGCCGAGATCTCGCCTGCGCTGGCGCTCGACATCGTCAATCGGATCGGTGGCAGGTTCTTCCCTCGGCTGGCTCACCAACGGTGAGGGTCTTGGTGGCCGAGGACGACGGAGCCCTCTCCTCCGTCCTCGCCCGCGGGTTGCGGGCCGCCGGCTACGTCGTCGACGTCGTAGGGGACGGGACGAGCGCCTGGGACTACCTGCGCACCTATGACTACGAGGTCGCCATCCTCGACTGGAACCTGCCCGGGCGCAGTGGGGTCGAGGTCGTGCGTTCGCTACGCCAGCGGGGCTCCGCCCTCCCCGTGCTCATGCTGACGGCGCGTGACGCCGCCGCCGATCGCGTCAAGGGTCTCGATGAGGGTGCCGACGACTACCTCGTCAAGCCGTTCGACTTCGGCGAGCTGCTCGCCCGCATCCGCGCCCTGCAGAGACGCCCGGCCTCGGCGCAGCCGCCCCGCCTGAGCGTGGGCGACATCGTCTTCGAGCCGGCCTCTCGAGAGGTCCGGGTAGGGGCCCGCTCACCCTCGCTCACCGCCACCGAGCTGGCCATCCTCGAAGTCCTCCTCCGCCGGGCGCCGGCGGTCGTGGAGCGCCGCACCATCGCTCTGCATGCTTGGGGCTCCGAGGCGGACGCCCTCGGCTCGAACACGATCGACGTGCATCTCGCCCGGCTGCGCGCCAAGCTCGTCGGCGGCCGGGCGCACATCGAGACCGTCCGCGGCGTCGGCTACCGCATCCTCCCGGGATGAGCCGCCGGCGAAGGATCACCCCTGCCCACCGGGCGCACGCCGTTCGCGTGGCGGCCGTCGCCACCACACTCGTCGCCGTCGTTTCGGTGGCCCTCGGCGCCGCCCTCGACCTCCTCGTCGCCCACCGCCTCACCACTCAGGTGAGCCAACAGGTGCTCACCCGCCTCGCCCAGGCGCGCCGGGACTTCGCCGCCCCGGCAGGCAAGCGGGCCGCCCAGGTCTTCGCCAGCGGCGACGAAGGCGGGCGCTACGGCCTCGGTATCTACGGCGCACCCGTGTTCGTGTGGCAGGTGTCGTCCGACGGTCGGGTCGTACGCGCCACCCCCGGAGCGCCCGGCCTGCCGGCACGGCTCTGGGGACGGCGGGCGGCGCAGGGTGGCCTCACCATCGGGACGACGCCCTTCCTGCTCGCCTCCGTCCCCGCCTCCGGCGGGTGGCTCGTGACGGGCGAGAGTCTGGCGGAGCTCTCCCACGTCCGTTCCGTGCTCGTGACCTCCGAAGGGCTCGCCCTGCCGGTCTTGATCGTCGTGGTGTTCCTCGGCTCGCTCGCCATCGGGATCCGCTCGGTCGTACCCGTCGAGGAGGCCCGCAGGCGCCAGCTCGAGTTCACGGCCGACGCCTCTCACGAGCTCCGCACGCCGCTCAGCGTCATCGAGGCCGAATTGGCGCTCGCCCGTCAAGGCGGCGAGGAGGGCGAAGCCGGGCACGACGGAGCCACGACGCTGCAACGGATCGGGAGGGAGAGCGATCGCCTGCAACGGATCGTCGAGGATCTGCTCTGGCTGGCCCGTTTCGACTCGGAGCCCGCTCCCCCGGGGAACGAGCCCATCGACCTCGGCACGATCGCCGAGGGCTGCGCCGACCGGTTCGCTGCCTTGGCGGCCTCCCGCCACGTCACCATCTCTCTGCAGCGCCCCCTCGACCGCAGCGTGTCCGTGGTGGCTCCACCCGAATGGATCGACCGCCTCGCCGGCGTCCTCGTCGACAACGCCTGTCGCTACGCGGGCGAAGGCGGTTCCGTGCTGATCTTCGTCGGCACCCTCGGGTCGCGGACCGTGCTGGCGGTCGAGGACAGCGGCCAGGGCATCCCGGCGGGCGAACGCGACCGCCTCTTCGACCGATTCCGCCGTGCGACCGACGAGCCGGGCGGCCACGGGCTCGGGCTGGCGATCGCCGACTCGGTCGTTGCCTCGACCGGAGGTCGCTGGCGCATCGGCCGCGCTGCAGCCGGTGGCGCCCGCATGGAGGTCTCCTGGCCACTGAGCTGAGCCCTGACGGCGCCCGGCAGCTCGACCTTCGTCGCCGCCGGCAGACGCCTAGGCAGAGTCCCAGTCCTCGTCCTCGCCTGCTCGACCCCGCCGGTTGAGGCCCCGCGCAGTCCTCGTTGCTGTCGGTGCCCTCGCCGCCGTCGCCTGTGCGAGCAGCGAGACGGCCTTCTCGACGGATGATCGCGCCCGGTTGACGAGGCGCTCCCGCTGCGTGGCGAGGGCGGCCGCCTCCTCCGTGCCGTCGCCCAGGCCGGCTCGCAGCACGTCCATCGCGGCGTCCGCCAAGCGCTCGGCGATACGGTCGAGCTCAGCCGCTAGCTCGTCGAGGCTGTCGGTCCCCGCCATGTCGCGCCGCCGCCCGCTCAGTTACGGCTTGGCCGCCGCTCGGAGACGACGACGTCGAGCTCGCCTTTGCCGAACTGCGCCCGCAGCACCTTCTTGTCGAACTTCCCGACGCTCGTCTTCGGCACCTCCCCGATGAACGACCAGCGCTCCGGCACCCACCAGCGGGCGACCCGTCCCTCCAGAAAGCCTCCCAGCTCCTCCACCGACACGCCCGCACCCTCGTTCAGCACGACGCAGGCGAGCGGCCGCTCGTCCCAGCGTTCGTCCGGCACGGCGACGACGGCCGCTTCGAAGACGTCCGGGTGGGCCATGAGGGCGTTCTCGAGCTCGACCGAGGAGATCCACTCGCCGCCGGTCTTGATGACGTCCTTCGTCCGGTCGGTGATCGTGAGATACCCCAGCTCGTCGACGGTGCCGACGTCACCCGTGCGCAGCCAGCCATCGTGGAAGCGCTCCGGGGTGTCGTCGCCGTAGTACGAGGCGGTCACCCACGGTCCGCGCACCTCGAACTCGCCGACGCTCTCGCCGTCTCGGGGTGCCACCTTGCCCTCACCGTCGACGACGCGGAGCTCCACACCGAAGGCGACTCGCCCCGCCTTCTGTCGGTAGAACCAGGCCTCCTCTCCGCTGACGCCCCGAGGCGGGTGCGCCACGGCGCCGAGCGGGCTCGTCTCGGTCATGCCCCAGGCCTGGATGATCGACACGCCGTAGCGCTCCTCGAAGGCCCGCATCAGCGAACCCGGCACGGCCGAGCCGCCACAGACGATGGAGCGGAACGACGACAGGTCCGAGCCGTGGGCCTCGGCGTAGCGCAGGACCTCGTTCCAGATGGTGGGAACAGCGCCGGCAAACGTCGGCCGCTCCGCCTCGATGATGCGAACGAGCGGCTCGGCCTGGAGAAACTGCTTCGGCAGGATGAGATCCGCCCCGGCCAGCCAGGAGGCGTATGGGATCCCCCAGGCGTTGGCGTGGAATTGCGGTACGACGACGAGCGCCCGGTCGGCCGAGGAGATGGCCAGGGTGGCCGCCGAGGTGCTCCCGAGGGAGTGCAGGTAGGTAGAACGGTGGCTGTAGGCGACCCCTTTCGGGTTGCCCGTCGTACCGCTCGTGTAGCACATGGCGGCCGCTTGGCGTTCGTCCAAGACCGGCCACTCATAGCCCGGCTCGCCGGCGGCGAGGAGCTCTCCATAGGGCATGGTCTCGCCCAGCACGGATGCGTCCTCGTCGCCCACGACGATGATCCGCTCGACGCTCGGGCACTCCCCTACGACGCGGGCGAGCACCGCCGCCAGGGCGGCGTCGCAGATGATGACCTTGTCCTCGGCATGATCGATGACGTATTTCAGCTGCTCGGGGAAGAGGCGGACGTTGAGGGTGTGGAGGACGGCGCCCATGCTCGGGATGGCGAGATAGGCCTCCATGTGCTCCTGGTGGTTGTAGCAAAACGTCCCCACCCGGTCGCCGTTGCCGATCCCGAGGGAGGCGAGGCCGGAGGCGAGCCGCGCGGCGTTCTCGGCCACCTGAGCGAAGCTGGCCCGTCGGAAGCCGGAGCCCTCGAAGGTGACGACCTCGCTCCGGCCGTGCAACTGCTTGCCATGCCGGAGGATCTCGCTCACGAGGAGTGGTGCGTCCTGCATCGTGCTCTGCATGGCGGCCTCCTTCGAAGGTGCTGGGCGTCCCTTGGCAAGCCTAGAGCGCCCGTCGCCGGCACCTCAGGAAGCGACCGGGGCGATCGGGGTCCTTCGTCACTATACGTAGCAGGTCAAACACGCGTAGTGTTGTAGTCGGCAACTTTCCATCCGGAAAGTTGGCCACGGTAGGCTGCGGGCGCTGGTGACCTCGGGTAAAGGGGGGAGGGCGCAGTGGGAGATGTCGCAAGGCGGGCGTCCTCTCACGAATGGCCGCGCCGGCACGACGGCTCGGAGGACGGTCTCGCCGCCGTCCTCGACCGCGTCTCGCACGCTCTCGCCGAAGCGACCATCAGCTACGACGCCACCCTGGATCTCATCGCTCGCACGGCCGGCACGGTGCTCGGAGGGTCCTGCGTACTCTGGATCGTCGACGACACCGGCCGCGAGCTGACCCTGGCGGCTGCCTACGACGCCAGCGCCGATCGGCTTGCGGTCATCACCCGTGCCTTCGAGGGCGCCCGCCACAGCGTGCGGGACCCCCTCTTCTCGGAGACGTTGTTGTCCCCCGGTCTGCGCTCGTTCGATCCGGTCGTCTGGGACGAGCTGCAGGGCTGGTCGGAGGCGGAGGCGCCCGCGAGCCTGAACGAGCTGGGGCCGGCCGTCCTGCTGACGGTCCCCTTGCGAGCCCGGGGGACGACGCCGGGCATCCTCGGGCTGATCACAAGCACCGGGCAGGGCGATCTCGGCGATTCCGACCGTGTCCTCCTGCGCCAGCTCGGTGACCGCGTGGCCCTCGCCATCGACAACGCCCGCCTGCTGCGGTCGGCCGAGCGGGAGATCGAGGAGCGCCGGCGCGCCGAGCAGGCCCAACAAGCGGGCGAGACGACCATCACGGTCGTCTCCCGTTCGGGCCCGATCCTGCTGTTCGCCTGCGACGCCGAGGCGAACATCGTGCACATGGACGGTGGGCTGCTCACCCAGTTCCAGCGGCGAGCGGACTCGTTCATCGGCAAGAACTTCCTCCATGTCTTTCGCGAATACCCGCACGTGACCGAGCTCGCCACGCGGGCACTCGCCGGTGAGCAGATCCGGCGTGCCCAGTTCGCGTTCGGGGCCTTCAACCTCGAGACCTGGGCGTCGCCGTTGCGCCTTCCGGACGGTTCACTTGCCGGCTTCGCCGGCATTGTCGTCGATGCATCCGCCCGGGTGGCGGCCGAGGCCGCCGTGCTCGAGGCCGCTCGCCGCCAGGCCGCCCTTGTGGAGCACGCCTCTGACGTCATCGTCGTCATGACCCCCGACGGGAGGATCCACTACGCCAACCCGGCGGTGCAGCGGGTGCTCGGGTACGTCTGGCATGCCGGTGACGTCGTCGACGTGCTCTCACTGATCCATCCGGAGGACCGCGATCGCTGCCGGGTCGTGATCAGCGAGGCGATCCAGCGGCCGGGCACACAAGAGCCAGTCGTCTTCCGCCTTCGACACGCCAGCGGTGCGTACCGCTTGATCCAATCGATCGGCAACAACCTTCTCGACGACCCGGCCGTGGCCGGCTTCGTGATCACGTTGCGGGACGTCACCGAGGAGAGCTCCACCTCGGAGCGCTTCCGGCTCAACGCTGAGCGCCAGGCAGCGCTGGCAGACCTCGGACGCTGGGCGCTCGTGGGCCTGGAGCACGCCGATCTCGTCGCCGATGCGGTCAAGGTGCTGGCCGAGCACTCGGGGGCCGACTTCGTACGAGTCTTCGACGCCCTGCCCGATGCGGACTTCATCACGCTGTCGGCCAGCCACGGGGAAGACATTGGCGGAGGCGAACTGCTCTCGGCGGATCCGACATCCTCGCCGGCCAGCTACGCCCTCGTCACCGGGCAGACCGTGCTCTGCGACGACCTCAACCATGAGGCGCGCTTCGACGTGCCGGATCTGTGGACCCGTGTGAGCGCCGCCTCCCTCGTCGTCGTGCCGATTCCTGGCTCGGACATGCCCGTCGGTGTGCTCGAGGTCGGCTCCGTCATTCGCAGCGCCTTCGCCGAGGAGGACGTGAACTTCGTCGAGGCGGTCGCCAACGTGCTGGCGGCAGCCACGGCCCGGCACCGCGCCGAGATGGCCATCCGCCAGCAGGCTCTGCAGGACCCCCTCACCGGGCTGCCGAACCGGCTCCTGTTGGCGGAGCACGCCACGGTGTCCCATGCCACCACCGGCAACCTCCCCGCCATGAGCGGGGCGGAACGGACCGTCTTCGTGCTCGACATCGATCGGTTCAAGGAGATAAACGACACCCTGGGCCACGCCGTGGGCGACCGTGTGCTCATCGAGGTGTCTCGGCGCCTGCGAGGCCTCGGAGATCTCGTGGAGCTCGTCGCCCGCCTGGGAGGGGACGAGTTCGCCCTCGTCGCCCGCGGAGCCCAGCGCGAGGAGGACCGGCTGGCCGCCCGTATCGAAGAGGACCGGCTCGCCCACCACATCCTCTCGGTCCTCGGCGAGGCCTTCAACGTCGAGGGCGTCAATCTTCGCCTCCGCGGCAGCATCGGCATCGCCTCGGCGGACGTCGATCGGGACGGCGAGCCCGTCGAGGTCCCTGTCCTCCTCCGTCGCGCCGAGGCGGCCATGTACCAGGCAAAGACCGAGCACCAAGGGGTCCGCCGATACAGCGACGACCTCGAGCGGTCGAGCTACACCAGGCTCGCTCTCGCGAGCGAGCTGGCCGAGGCGATCGACCAAGATCAGCTCCTGCTCGACTATCAGCCGAAGGTGGGCTGCGCCGACGGCAGGGTCAGCGGGGTGGAGGCCCTCGTGCGTTGGCAGCACCCCAGCAGGGGCTTGTTGCTGCCCGACGTCTTCGTGCCTTTGGCGGAACAGACCGGCATCATCCGAGAGCTGACGAGCTGGGTGCTGCAGCACGCCCTGAAGGAATGCGCCTACTGGCATCGTGCCGGCCACGAAATCCCCGTGGCGGTCAACCTCTCGGCGAGCACGGTTCACGACCCGGGTCTGCTCGACGCCGTCATGTCGGCCGCCGCCAGCGTCGTGCTGCCGCCCACGGCTATCGAGCTCGAGATCACCGAGAGTGCCGTCATGCGCGATCCGGCTGGGGCGGTGCGCTCCCTGGAGGCGCTGGTCGATCGGGGCGTGCGCTTCGCCCTCGACGACTTCGGCACGGGCTACTCCTCGCTTGGTTACCTGCAGCGGCTCCCGGTCGCCTCCGTGAAGGTCGACAAGTCGTTCGTCATCCCCCTTGCCAAAGGCAACGACAAGGTCAGCAAGGCCATCGTGCGCACCGTCGTCGAGCTCGGTCACAGCCTCAACCTCGTCGTCATCGCCGAGGGTGTCGACTCGCTCGCTGCCCAAGCGGCCGTCACGGCGCTTGGGTGTGATGCCATGCAGGGTTTCTTCATCAAGCCGCCTATGTCGCCGCAGGATCTGCAACTGTGGATGGCCGAGCACGATCCCCTCTCCACGCCGGTGCCGTCGATCTCGGACTCCACCTCCGCCGGCGAGGATCTCGGACGCTTCCTCAGCTGAGGCGCTTGCCCACCTCGGCTGGCTGGGCTCCGGCCGGCTGGGGTCGGGCCGTGCGAGGTCGGGCTGGCTGGGGTCGAACTGTGCGCGCTCGCTGAGCAAACACGGCCCGTCCGGTCGCGCCGGGCGCAAGCTTCGCCGTGTGCACCGTTCGACGGTCGAACCTTGTGCCCAGACTGAGCAAACACGGCCCGGTGCGGTCGCCCGCCGCAACCAGTAGCGCCCCTGCGCCCCTCGGGGCTCCGAGTCGCGTTAGCTTGCTCGAATGGACCGAAGAGCGCAGGTCACGCAGGCAGCCGACGGGCGCACGATCATGTTCGCCGAGTGGGGCGACCTTGACGGCACGCCGGTGTTCGCCCTCCACGGCACGCCAGGCTGCCGGCTCAACCGCCACCCCAACGAGGAGCTCGTCCGCTCGGCCGGGGCGCACCTGATCACGTACGACCGCGCCGGTTACGGAGGCTCTGACCGCCATCGCGGGCGCGTCGTGGCCGACTGCGCGGGAGACGTCACCGCCATCGCCGCCAGCCTCGGAGTTGATCGTTTCGCTGTGATGGGCAGTTCAGGCGGTGGACCGCATGCGCTCGCTGTTGCTGCACTCCTCGGCGAGCGGGTGACGCGGGCGATCTGCAACGTCGGGGTGGCTCCCTACGACGCCATGGGAGAGGACTGGATCACCGGCATGGATCCGGAGAACGTGAAGGAGTTCGGCTGGGCGCTGGCGGGCGAGGACCGGCTCGCCGCCGAGCTGAAGCAAGAAGACGAGAGGATCCGTCGGATCGCCTCCGTCGACCCGTCGGCCGTCCTTGACACCTTCGACCTGGCGGCGGCCGACAAGGCAGTCCTCGCCCGCGAGGACTTCGCCCAGGTGATGCGCGAGTCGATCCTCGAGGAGACCCGCAACGGCGTCTGGGGCTGGGTCGACGACGACCTGGCCTTCACCATTCCCTGGGGCTTCGACCCGGCCGCCATCACCGTGCCCACCCGGGTGCTTTACGGAACCTCGGACGTCCTCGTGCCGGCGGCTCACGGGGCGTGGCTCGCCGCCACGATCCCCGGGGCGGAGGCGCAAGTGAGCGAGCTGGGGCACATGGGCGATCCCGATGAAGATCTCGTCGGGTCACTGGCCTGGCTGACGGCGGCTGCGCCCTAGCCCTCTCGGTTCAGCGCAGCGCCAGCTGGCCCGCCACGATCGAGGCGGGCAGGCCCGTCGTCCCCATGAGGTAGCGGTCCGCCGCCGCCGCCGCCGAGCGGCCCTCGGCGATCGCCCAGACGATGAGGCTCTGGCCCCGCGCCATGTCGCCGCAGGCGAACACACCCTCGAGGTTCGTGGCGAACTCCCGTCCGACGGCGACATTCGCCCGCCCGTCGAGGGCGAGGTCGAGCTCGGCCACGACGCCGTTTTGCTCCGGGCCCGAGAAACCCATCGCCAGCAGCACGAGGTCAGCGGGCAGCTCGTAGTCGCTGCCGGCAACAGGGACGAATTGCACCCGCCCGTCGACGAGCTCCTGTGAGACCTGCTGCAGCCGAAGCGCCCGCACGTGCTCGTCGCCGACGAGCTCGACGGTGGCGACGGAGAAGATCCGCTCGCCGCCTTCCTCGTGGGCCGACGACGTGCGCAAGATGAGCGGCCAGGTCGGCCACGGGTTGTCGTCCGCCCGCTCGGCCGGCGGCTGCGAGAGGATCTCGAGCTGGTGCACGGAGGCGGCCCCGTGCCGGTGAACGGTCCCGAGGCAGTCGGCCCCGGTGTCGCCCCCGCCAATAATGACGACGTGCTTGCCGGCGGCGGTGATGGGCGTGGCCGCGAGCGTTCCCTCGCAGACCTGGTTGGACGGCTTCAGGTACTCCATGGCGAAGTGGACGCCGCCGAGGTGCCGGCCGGGCACCTCGAGATCGCGCGGTCGCGTGGCTCCGCCGGCGAGGACGAGTGCATCGAAGTCGGCTCGCAGCGCCACCGCCGAGACGACGTCGGCCCCGGGGGCGGCAGCTCCGGGCACCTCCGGTCGCAGGCCGCTCACGGGCGGCACACCGACGGACACGCCCGTCTGGAACACCGTCCCCTCCCGCCGCATCTGGGTGAGACGGCGGTCGAGAACCGCCTTCTCCATCTTGAATTCCGGGATGCCGTAGCGCAGGAGGCCGCCGATGCGCTCCGCCCGCTCGTAGACGACGACCTCGTGGCCGGCCCGCGTGAGCTGCTGGGCGGCCGCCAGGCCGGCGGGGCCGGAGCCGACGACGGCCACGCGCTTTGCCGTGGCGAGGCGAGCGGGTCGGGGCTCGAGCCGCACGGCCGCCCATTCGGCGATCTCGAGCTCGACTTGCTTGATCGACACCGGCTCGGAGTTGATGCCGAGCACGCAGGAGCCTTCGCAGGGCGCCGGACAGAGGCGGCCGGTGAACTCAGGGAAGTTGTTCGTCGCCTCCAAGCGAGCGGCGGCATCGGCGTACCGGTCGCGGGACACGAGGTCGTTCCACTCCGGGATGAGGTTGCCGAGGGGGCACCCCTCGTGGCAGAAGGGGATGCCGCAGTCCATGCAGCGCGTCGCCTGCTGGCGGAGCAGCAACGGCTCGAACGGCTCGTACACCTCGCGCCAGTCCTGCAGGCGCAGACTGACGGGACGGCGTCTCGGGCCTTGGCGCTCGAAACGGAGGAAACCCCGCGGGTCAGCCATGTGCGGCCGCCATGATGGCCTCGTCGACGACGCCGCCGGTCTCGATCGCCAGGCGAGTTGCCTCGAGGACACGTCGGTAGTCGAGCGGCATGACCTTGCGCGTCGCCGCCAGCGCCGCCGGCCCTGCGGCCAGGAGCCGATCGGCCAATGCTGAGCCCGTCAGGCTGCGGTGGCGACCGAGCAGCTCGCTCACGAGGCGGGCATCTTCGGCGTCGAGCTCCTCGAGCGACACCATGTCAGGGTTGCAGCGCCGGTCGAGCAGTCGGTCCGGGTCGTAGACGTAGGCGATGCCGCCCGACATGCCGGCCGCGAAGTTGCGGCCGGTGGGGCCGAGCACGAGCACTGTCCCCCCCGTCATGTATTCACAGGCATGGTCGCCGACACCCTCGACGACGGCCGTCGCCCCCGAGTTGCGGACGCAGAACCGCTCCCCCACCTGCCCGGAGATGAAGGCCTCCCCGCCCGTGGCCCCGTAGAGGACGACGTTGCCGGCGATCACCTGCCGCTCGGCCGGCGACGGGGAGGCGTCATGGGGGCGGAGCACGAGGTGCCCGCCGGAGAGCCCCTTGCCGAAGTAGTCGTTGGCGTCGCCCACGAGGCGCAGCGTGATGCCCCTCGGCAGGAAGGCACCGAAGCTCTGGCCGGCCGAGCCCGTGAGCGTGACCTCGATCGTGCCGTCCGGGAGGCCGGCGCCACCGTGGCGCTTCGTCACCTCGTAACCGAGCATGGTGCCCACGCTGCGGTGGATGTTGCGCACCTCGAACGACGAGCGCACCGGCTCGGCGTGCTCGATGCCGGCGCGACTGGCCGCGATCAGCTCATGGTCGAGGGCACCATCGAGCCCGTGGTCTTGGGCACGCGTGCACAGCAGCGAGCCGGCCGCCCCCTCCGGCGAGCCCGGTGACAGTATCGGTCGTAGATCGAGGCGGCGCGCCTTCCAGTAGTGATCGACGGCCTCGGTCGTGTCGAGGACCTCGACGTGCCCGACGGCCTCGGCGAGGGAGCGAAACCCGAGGCCGGCCAGGATCTCCCGCACCTCGGCGGCGATGTACTCGAAGAACGTCTCGACGAACTCGGGTCGGCCGCTGAAACGCTTTCGCAGCTCGGGGTTCTGGGTGGCGATCCCGACCGGGCAGGTGTCGAGGTGGCAGACGCGCATCATCACGCAGCCGGAGACCACGAGCGGCGCCGTCGCAAAACCGAACTCCTCCGCCCCGAGGAGGGCCGCCACCACCACGTCCCGCCCCGTCTTGATCTGGCCGTCCACCTGCACGACGATGCGGTCGCGGAGGCCATTGCGCACGAGGGTCTGCTGGGTCTCGGCGAGGCCGAGCTCCCAGGGCACGCCGGCATGCTTGAGCGAGGTGAGGGGGGCAGCTCCGGTTCCCCCGTCATGGCCGGAGATGAGCACGACGTCGGCGTGCGCCTTGGCGACGCCGGCCGCCACGGTGCCGACACCCACCTCGGAGACGAGCTTCACGTGGATGCGCGCCTGTGGGTTGGCGTTCTTCAGGTCGTAGATGAGCTGGGCGATGTCCTCGATCGAGTAGATGTCGTGATGGGGCGGCGGCGAGATGAGCCCGACGCCCGGTGTCGAGTAACGCGTGCGGGCGATCCACGGGTACACCTTGTTGCCGGGCAGCTGCCCGCCTTCGCCCGGTTTGGCACCCTGGGCGATCTTGATCTGGAGGTCGTCGGCGTTCACGAGGTACTCGCTCGTCACCCCGAAGCGGCCCGACGCCACCTGCTTGACCGCCGAGCGGCGGGAGTCTCCGTTCGGATCGGGCACGTAGCGCTCGGGATCCTCGCCCCCCTCACCGGTGTTGGAGCGGGCACCGATGCGGTTCATGGCGACGGCGAGGGTTTCGTGGGCCTCGGCGGAGATGGAGCCGTAGGACATGGCGCCCGTGGCGAAACGCCTCACGATGGAGACCACGGGCTCGACCTCCTCTATCGGCACCGGCGGACGGGCGTCCCGGCGGAACCGGAGCAGCCCGCGCAAGGTGGCGAGCTGCTCGGCCTGGGAGTCCACGAGGCTCGTGTACTCCTTGAAGACGTCGTAGCGGCGGGCGCGGGTCGAGTGCTGCAGCTTGTGGACGGTGCGCGGGTTGAAGAGGTGGTACTCGCCGTCTCTACGCCACTGGTACTCCCCCCCGACGGCGATCTCGAGGTTGCCGGGCACCGTGGCGCGCTCGTCGAAGGCGGCCTCGTGGCGCCGGGCGATCTCCTCGGCGATCTCGTCGGCGTCGACGCCCCCGAGCCGGGATGAGGTACCCGTGAAATGGCGTGCGACGAAGTCCTCGGCGAGGCCGACGGCCTCGAAGACCTGCGCCCCCGTGTAGGAGGCGATCGTCGAGATGCCCATCTTCGACATGACCTTGAGAACGCCCTTCGAGGCCGCCTTCACGTAGTTGTGGAGCGCCTGGCGTTCCGTGAGCCCGATGATCACCCCGTCGCGGACCATCTCGGCGATCGAGTCGAAGGCGAGGTAGGGGTTGACGGCGGCCGCTCCGTAGCCAATGAGGAGGGCGAGGTGGTGGACCTCGCGCGCCTCCCCGCTCTCGACGACGAGACCGACGCGGGTGCGCTCCTTCTCGCGCACGAGATGGTTGTGCACAGCGGCCGTCAGAAGGAGCGACGGGATGGGCGCCAGCTCGGCACTGGCGTGGCGGTCGGAGAGCACGACGATGTTCACGCCGAGGGCGATCGCCTCCGACACCTGCGAGCACACCTTGGCGATGGCCGCCTCCAGGCCGGGGCCGCCGTCGGCCACGGCCCAGAGCCCGTCGACGGCAAAGGCGGAGAAACCCTCCACCCCGCCGTCCTCGGCGACGTAGAGCAGCTTCGCCAGCTCGTCGTTGTCGAGGACGGGGTGCGGCAGCACGATCTGGCGGCAGTTGGCCGGACCGGGCTCGAGCAGGTTGGCCTCCGGCCCCACGGTGGACTGGATCGAGGTGACGAGCTCCTCGCGAATGGCGTCGAGCGGTGGGTTCGTCACCTGGGCGAAGAGCTGGGAGAAGTAGTCGTACAGCAGGCGGGGCCGCTCCGAGAGCACGGCGATGGGGGTGTCGGTCCCCATCGAGCCGATCGGCTCTGCGCCGTTCACCGCCATGGGGGTGAGGATCGTGCGCAGATCCTCCGCCGTGACACCGAAGAGTCGTTGGTGGCGGACGACGGAGGCGTGCTGCGGCGTCAGCATCCGCCGGGGAGGCAGGTCGTCAATGCTGACGATGCCGTCGTCGAGCCACGTCCGATAGGGGTGCTCGGCCGCCAGCGACGCCTTCACCTCGCTGTCGTCCACGATGCGTCCCGCCACCGTGTCGACGAGGAACATCCGCCCCGGCTTGAGCCGGCCCCGCTCGACGACGCGGGCGGGGTCGATGTCGAGCACGCCGACTTCGGAGGCGAGCACGACGAGGCCCTCGTCGGTCACCCAGTATCGGGCGGGCCGGAGCCCGTTGCGGTCGAGGACGGCCCCTACGACGCTGCCGTCGCTGAAGGCGACCGCTGCCGGCCCGTCCCATGGCTCCATCAGGCAGGAGTGGTACTCGTAGAAGGCTCGCCGCGCCTCGTCGAGCTCTCGGTGGTTCTCCCACGCCTCCGGGATCATCATCAAGACGGCGTGCGGAAGCGAGCGTCCTGCGAGGTGGAGCAGCTCGAGAACCTCGTCAAAGGAGGCCGAGTCGCTGGCGCCCGGTGTGATGACGGGGAAGATCCGCTCGAGGTCCCCCTCGATGAGGCTGGAGGCGAGGAGGGACTCGCGCGCCCGCATCCAGTTGCGGTTTCCCTTCAAGGTGTTGATCTCGCCGTTGTGGGCGACGAGACGGTAGGGGTGGGCGAGCGGCCAAGCGGGGAACGTGTTCGTCGAGAAGCGAGAGTGCACGAGGGCGATGGCCGATTCCATCCGGTCGTCGGTCAAATCCGGGAAGAAACCCCGCAGCTGGTCGGTCGCCAGCATCCCCTTGTAGACAAACGTGCGTGCCGACAACGAGGGGAAGTAGAGCCCTTCCCTGCCGTGCTCAGCCCGCTTGCGGAGCACGAAGAGGCGCCGTTCGAGGGCGGCGGGCGTGCATGTCTTACCGGCGGTCGCCCCCGGTCGCCACCCCACGAAGATCTGGGTGAACGAGGGCGCCACCCGGCGAGCACCCTCCCCGGCTACCTCGAGGCGGGCGGGAACCTCCCGCCAGCCGAGGACCGCAAGGCCCTCTTCCTCGGCGAGCAGACAGACCTCGGCTCTCGCATCGGCCGCCTCGCGGGTCCCTCGGCAGGAACGCCAAGCCCGAGCCGTACTGCCCGGGTGGCGGCAACTCGATGCCGAGCTCGCCGGCTGCCGCCCGAAAGAGCCGGTCAGGCATCTGCAGGAGGATGCCCGCCCCGTCGCCCGTCTCGGCATCGGACCCGAAGGCGCCTCGGTGGGCGAGGTTCTCGAGCGCCGTCAGGGCGAGATCGACCACGGCGTGGCTCGGCCCGCGCCGCAGCTCGGCGACAAAGGCGATCCCACATGCGTCGTGCTCGTTGGCGGGGTCGTACAACCCCGCCGCATCTGGCTCTGGCGCCACGGTGTCCCTTCTCGGCCCTCGACCGGTCACTCGACCTGGCCGGCTGTCACCCGGGACGTCCTTGGCCCTGCTGGGTCCGCTCAGATTACACGCCTCCCGGTCACGACCGCCACGAGGGGGTGCTCGGTTCCGCGAAATGCGCTGAGATGTATTGATGGCCGCGCCTGGGCACCTCGTCACCGCTCCGGGCAGCACGCCCCCGGTCGCCCTCACGATCGCCGCCACGGACTCCGGCGGCGGGGCCGGCATCGCCGCTGACCTGCGCACTTTCGCCGCCCTCGGTGTGATGGGGACGTTCGCCGTCACGGCCGTGACGGCGCAGAACACCCTGGGCGTGCAAGGCATCCAGACACTGCCGGTCGCCATGGTCGTCGCCCAGATCGAGTCGGTCGTGTCCGATCTCCGCCCGGCGGCGGGCAAGACCGGCATGCTGGCGACGGCGGAGATCGTGCAGGCCGTCACGGTCAAGGCGGCCGAGGGCTCCCTGCCGCCCCTCGTGGTCGATCCGGTCCTCGTGAGCTCTTCGGCCAGCCCGCTCTTCGAGGGCCGCGCGGTCCGAGACGCCTACCTCGAGCTCTTCGCCCGGGCGGCGGTCGTCACCCCCAACCTTCCCGAAGCCGCTCTACTCGTCGGCCGGCCGCTCCGCAGCCTGCAGGACATGGAGGAGGCCGCCTGGCGGCTGCAGGCGCTCGGGCCTGGCCTTGTCGTGGTGAAGGGCGGCCGCCTGCCCGTCGGCGGCGAGGCCGTCGACGTGGCCGTGGACGGCCACGTCGTCACGTTGCTGCGGGCGCCCTGGGTGGAGACGCGAAACGTCCACGGCACCGGCTGCAGTTTTGCGGCCGCCATCGCCGCCAACCTCGCCCTCGGGCGCGAGCCGTTGCAAGCTGCGCTTGCGGCCAAGGCGTACGTGTACCGCGCCATCGAGCTGGCCGCAGGCTGGCAGCTCGGCGGCGGCCACGGCCCCATCGACCAGGTCGGGGCCGGCCGTGGGTGACCGCCGAGCCGCCGCCGCCGATCGCCCGCTTCAGCACCCGGCGGCAGGCAGGCGCCGTGGCGCCCCGTGTGCCCAGAGGATCTCCGGCACGGCCACCTCGCCGAAGGCGTCCTGGTAGGTCTCCACGAGGGCGATCACCCAGCGGGCCGTCATGGCCGTGCCGTTCAGCGTGTGCACGACGTGGAGCTGGCGAGCCTCGTCCCGGTAGCGGACGTTGAGCCGCCGCGCCTGGTAGTCGGTCGTGTTGGAGCACGACGTGATCTCTCGGTAACGCCCCTGGCTCGGGATCCAAGCCTCGATGTCGTACTTCTTCGCCGCCGACGGACCGAGGTCTCCGGCGGCCGTGCACACCACCCGGTAGGCGAGCCCGAGCGCAGAGACGAGCTCCTCCTCGATGGCGAGGATGCGCTCGTGCTCCGATGGCGACTGCTCCGGCGTCGAGTAGACGAACATCTCGACTTTGTCGAACTGGTGCACCCGGAAGATTCCCCGCGTGTCGCGCCCGGCGGCGCCGGCCTCGCGCCGAAAGCACGTCGAGTAGGCCGTGTAACGGCTCGGCAGCTCCGCCTCATCCAGGATCTCGCCCTGATGGAAACCGGCCAGCGCCACTTCCGAGGTGCCGGTGAGGTAGAGCTCGTCCGACTCGAGCCGGTAGAGGTTCGCCTCCTCCGTCGGCAGGAACCCCGTGCCGAACATCGCCTCCTCGCGCACGAGCACGGGTGGGAGCAAGACCTCGAAGCCCATCCCCACGAGGTGATCGAGGGCGTAGCGGTACATCGCCAGCTCGAGCAGGGCGGTGGCCCCGCGCCGGTAGGCGAAGCGCGAGCCCGACAGCTTCGCTGCCCGGTCCAGTTCGAAACCACCCAGCTCCACATGGTCCCGCACCTCGAAGCCGAAGAGCGGGGGCTCCCCCACGCGGCGCACTTCGACGGCGTCCTCGTCGGAGATGCCGTCCGGCACGTCATCTGCCGGTGGGTTCGGGATGCGCCGCAGCAGCTCGTCCCGGCGGCCTTCCAGCTCGGCGAGCTCGGCTTCGGCTGCCCGCAGGTCTTCTTTCACCTGCTGGAGCGTGGTGAGCTCCTCCGGCGTGGGACGACCCTTCGGGCGCGTGCGGGATTCTCAGGTCGTCGACGCGGGCGGTGAGGGACCTCCAGGCCGAGTCCACGATCAAGAGCTCGTCGAAGAGCTCGCCAGCACCCTTGCGGGCGAGGGCGCGGCGGAGCGCAGCGGGGTCCTCGCGTGCCAGCCGGATGTCGATCATTGCGGGTCAGCCTACGTGTCGGGGCATGCCGACACGATCTGCGGGCGTGGGCGGCTCGGGCCTCAGCGCCTCTTCTTCTTGCGTGGCCGCGGCGCCGGCCGGTTCTGCTGGCCGCCTCCAGATGCCCGGTTCGACTGGCCGGAGCCAGCCGGTCGGTTGGGCTGCTGCTGGCGCGGGCGGTTGCTGCTGGGGCGGCCGCTTGCGGCCGGCCTGAGGGCGCCTGCGCCGGCGGCCACTTCCTGCACGTCCTCGAGCCCTTCATAGGAGGAGGCGACGTCCTGCTCGAGCGGCTCCGGGACGGGCGAGCGGGTGGCTCCCCGCGGGCGGATCGGTCCGCTCGGAGCGGCCGCTCGTCCCTTCTTCTGGCGTCGGGATGCACCCCGCTCCCCCTCGTCGAGGAAACCGGCAGCGGCGAAGGCGGGGGTGAGGAGCTGGATGGCGCTGTTGCGCGCCTCCAAGCGCTGGCGGATCTGCACGTAGCGGGGCTCGTGCTCCTTCAGCATGGCCACGAGCGGGGAGGCGATGAAGATCGAGGAGTAGGCCCCACTCGTGAGGCCGATGAGCAGGGCCAGGCCGAAGTACTGCAGCGTCGTGGCGCCAAGGATGTCCGCCCCGAGGATGAGGACGGCGAGGATCGGGAGGATGGCGACGAGGGAGGTGTTGATCGAGCGGGCGAGGGTCTGGTTCATCGAGAGGTTCACGACGTCGGTGAAGCTCAGCTTCCCGGTTGCACCCAACCCCTTCGTATTGTCCCGTATCCGGTCGAATACGACGATCGTGTCGTAGAGCGAGTACCCGAGGATCGTGAGGAAGGCGACGACGGTGTCCGGCGTCACGAGGAAGAACGTCAGCGAGTAGATGCCGACGGTCACGAGGATGTCGTGGGCGACGGCGACGATGGCAGCCAGCGCCATCTTCCACTCGAAGAAGATGGAGATGTAGGCCGAGATCATGATGAGGAACACGATGAGGGCCTCGACGGCCTTGTGGGTGACCTGAGAGCCCCAGGTCGGCCCGACGGCCTCCACCGAGACGGCGCCCGCGGAGGTGTGCGTCAAGCGGGCGAGGACGCCGGTGACCTTGTTCTGCAGGGCCGTGCTGACGGCGCCGGCGCTGCTCGAGACCTTCGCCTCGACCTCGAGTTGGGCGTGGCTGCCGCTGCCCAGCGTCGTGACCGTTGCGTGGCTGAGCCCGACAGCGCTCACGGCCGCTTGCGCCGTCGTGACACTGACACCGTTGGTGTCGGCCACCGTCCAGGACGTCCCCCCGACGAACTCGATGTCGTAGTTGAGACCTCGGGTGGCGAGAGAGATGACGCCCGCCAGGATGATGACTCCCGAGACGGCGAACCAGATCCGGCGGCGCCGGACGAAGTCGAACTTCGTCTGCCCGTAGTAGAGGCGACGGAAGCGGCCGCCGCTCGTCGCGCCGGCACCGGCGCCGACGGAGGCCGCCCCGGCGCTCATGCGGCCTCGGCCGTCGGCGAGACGGCAAGTCCGCGGGCGACGCCGAGGCCGCGGGCGTCTGTGAACACGCGGTTGCGCCCGAGCAGGATCACGAGGGGTCGAGTGAAGGTGTAGGCGGTGACGACATCGAGCAGCGTGGCGATGCCGAGCATGAGGGCGAAGCCCTTCACGGCTCCGATGGAGAGCAGGTACAGCACGGCGGCGCCGATGAACGACACGGCGTCTGCGGAGAGGATCGTGCGGTAGGCGCTCCGGAACCCCTTGTCGACCGACGATCGGATCGAGCGGCCGGCTCGGATTTCGTCCTTTAATCGCTCGAAGTACACGACATAGGAGTCAACAGTGATGCCGACCGACACGATGAGGCCGGTGATGCCCGACAGGTCGAGGGTCAGGCCCTCCTTGTGGCCGAGGGTGGAGATGATGGCGTACAGGAGGCCGGCGGTGGAGAGCAGGCCGAGCACGACCACGACGCCGAGAGCGCGGTAGTAGAAGATCGTGTAACCCATGACGAGCAGCAGCCCGAGCAGCCCGGCGAGCAGGCCGGCGTGCAGCGACGCAGCTCCCAGCGACGGGGAGACGACTTGGGAGGTGAGCGGTGTGAGGGCGACAGGCAGAGCACCGTAGTTGAGCTCGAGCGCGAGCTTGCCGGCGCTCAATGAATCAAAGTTCCCGCTGATCTGCCCCGAGCCATTGAAGCTCGTCGCCTCGATGATGGGCGCCGAGACGATCGCTCCGTCCAGGTCGTTGGCGACGAGGGTCCCGTAGTACTTCTTCGCAATGTCATTGAAGATGGGGCCGCCGGAGCTGGTCAGGTTGAAGACCACGACCCACCCAGCCGAAGTGTCCTGCGAATAGGCGCTCTTGATGATGGTCCCGGTGGCCTGTGACGGGCCGAGCACACACCGCGTGGCGCCGTTGCAGTCTTCGTTCAGGATGATGTTGTGATGCTCGTAAAGAGCGTCTTTTGCCGGCGGCGTGGAGACGTATGTCGCGTACACAGGATCCTCGAGGTACGCCGGCGGCACGTCCAACGAGAGACTGGATCCCGAACCGCTGTCGTACTGAGCGGTCCAGGCGTATGCGCTCGCGGGCGAAGGCGGAACCCTGTAGACGGATTTCGTCTTTGCCGGCGCCGTGTAGGGAGGTGCGCCTGCGATAACCGGGCGAAAGAAGAGCTGTGCTGTCGTCCCGACGATGCTCAAGATCTGCCGGGCGTTCTTCACGCCCGGCAACTGGACGACGATGTTCGAGCCTTGCGTCGAGATGTTCGGCTGGCTTACCCCAAGGGCGTTCACGCGGTCGCTCATGACCTGAACGGCGTCCTGCAGCTGCGAGTTCGTAACCTTCTGCCCGGGCAGGGGCTTGGGTGTGTAGGTCACCGACAAGCCACCCCGCAGGTCGAGCCCGAGAACGGGTCTCCAGTGGGCAGCCAAAACGCCTGCGAAGGTCCCGAAGCACACCAACAAGGTGAGGAGCACGCTCACCACCAAGGAGCGCTGCTTCATGACCGATTGTGCCCTTCCCGGCCGAGATCGAGGCCCGCTCCAGGGCCTGGCTCTCCCGGCTTGCTGCTCGCAGTGTCCGTCGACTCGTCTTCCTCGTCGCCGGCGTCGTCGTCCTCGTGGTCTGCGTAGTCCTCCTCGTCCTCGTCGTCCTCGTGCTGCTCGGCGTCGTAGCCGGGGTCCGGCGACACGTCGAGCGAGACCTCGCCCTCGGCTTTGTTGAGCACCTGGCTGATGGCCCTGCGCACGACCTCGATCTCGATCTCGGGGGCGACCTCGATGGTCGCCCGGTCGCCCTCGATGTCGGTCACGCGGCCGATGATGCCGGACGAGAGCATGACCTCGTCGCCGATGTCGGCGCCCTGGTTCTGCATCTGCGTCCGCCGCATCCGCTGGCTGCGCGGGCGCAACACGAAGAGGTACACGAGCAGACCGAAGCCGACGATCAGCAGCAGCGTCGCTGACGAGCTCGACTTCGTCGTCTTGGCCGCTGCCAGAGCGAGGCCGTGAACGGCCAGGCCCACGTTATTGAGGTGCGAGGACATCGGCTCCCTAGCCTGGGTCGATTCGAATCGAACCGACACCTTACTCCTTGTGGGCCCCTCCTTAGGGGCAGGGGCCGTCCTCGCTCACCGAGTCGAACAGGCTCGGGTTCTCCGGAGCGAGATGGCGCCCGCGGCCTCGGGTCGCCCGCCCGTGGAGAACGTCGGTTACGGCCATGCCATCGAGCTCCAGGTGCGTCGGGACAGCGAGACCGAGGTGATGGAAGGCCGCCGGCGTCGCCAGTCTTCCCCGCGGCGTGCGAAGCACGAGGCCTGCCTTGAGGAGGAAGGGTTCGTAGGCATCCTCGACGGTCTCGGGCTCCTCGCCGACGCTCACGGCCAACTGAGAGAGACCGATGGGTCGGCCGGCCGACCTGCAAAGCGATTCCAGGATCATCCGGTCGACGCGGTCGAGGCCGAGCTCGTCGATGCCGAAGGTCTCGAGGCCTTCGCGGGCGGCCTCATAGGTGACGATGCCCTCGCCCCGCACCTCCACGAAGTCGCGCACGCGGCGAAGGAGGCGGATGGCGAGTCGGGGCGTGCCACGAGATCGACTGGCGATCTCGGCGGCTCCTTCGGTCGTCACCTCCGTCGCGAAGAGGCGGGCGGAGCGGCGCACGATCGCCTCCAGCTCCTCCGGACGGTAGTGGTCGAGTCGGGCGACGAAACCGAAGCGGTCTCTGAGCGGGCCCGTCACGAGCCCGGTGCGAGTGGTGGCGCCGACGAGGGTGAACCTGGGGATGTCGAGCCGAAGCGAGCGGGCGGTTGGGCCTTTGCCGAGCACGATGTCGAGCTGGAAGTCCTCCATTGCCGGGTAGAGGACCTCTTCGACAGCTCGCCCGAGGCGGTGAATCTCGTCAATAAAGAGGATGTCACCGGGTTGCAAGTCGGTCAGGATGGCGGCCACGTCGCCCGTGCGGACGAGCGCCGGGCCGGAGGTCACGCGGAAGCTCGCACCCATCTCGGCTGCGACGATGCCGGCCAGTGTCGTCTTGCCGAGGCCGGGGGGGCCTGCGAAGAGCAGATGATCGACGGCTTGCTCGCGTTTGCGGGCCGCCTCCAGCACGATCGAGAGCCGCTCCTTCAGGTCGGCCTGCCCGACGAAGTCCGCCAACCGGCGGGGCCGCAGACCTGCCTCGAACTGGGCTTCGAGCTCATCTGGGGTCGGGTCGAGCGGCCGCTCCGACGCGCTTTGCGAGCTCACGAGGGTGTCCTCGTCAAAGGGGGACTCCCGGATGACCTCTCTGCGAGGGCTCATCGCCGAGGTGCCAGTTCCCGCAACGCCGCCCGCAGCAGATCTTCGACGGTCCCCTCCGCCGGCAGGGCGCGCACGGCAGTGCGGATCTCGTCCGGGCCGTAGCCGAGCTGACCGAGCGCGTCGGCCACCTCGCTCGAGGCCGAGGGCGTTCCTCCGATGAGCGAGACGGCGGACGAGAGAGCCCCGTCGAGCTCGCCGAAGCGCGACTTGAGGTCGACGAGCAGCCGCATCGCCGTCTTGCGCCCGACGCCCGGCACGAGGGTGAGAGCGTCGATGTCGTCGCCGGCGACGATCTCGACGAGGCGGTCCGGCCCGTGCACCGACACGATCGCCAGGGCGAGGGACGGTCCGACGCCGTGAGCGCCGAGGAGGAGCTCGAAGGCGCGCCGCTCGTCGACGTCGGCGAAGCCGTACAAGGTGATGGCGCCCTCGCGGACGTGGGTGTGGATCGACAATGCCGCCAGGGGGCCTGTGCTCGCCTCGGGCATGGGGCCCTTCAGCCCGATCGCCCCGAAGGAGCCGGCGAGCCTCGGCGAGACGTGCACGCGGTAGCCGACACCGCAGACGTCGAGCACGATCTCGACTGCGGTGTCGCCGACGGGGCGGCGTTCGATCACCGTTCCCCGCAAGTAGCCGATCATCCTGCCAGTCCTTTCATCATGGCCCGCTCCTTCCCCCAGGCGGTGGCGCCGAGGTGGCAGATGCCGAGAGCGAGGGCGTCGGCGACGTCGGCCGGACGCGGTACCTCGCTCAGCTGTAGGAGGCGGACCACCATGGCCTGCACCTGCTCCTTCGGAGCGTTGCCATAACCGGTGACGGCGAGCTTCACCTCGGCTGCGGTGTACTCGGCAACCCCACATCCGTGCTCGACAGCGGTGAGGAGCGCCACGCCGCTCGCCTGCCCGACGGACATGGCCGTACGGGCGTTCGAGCGGAAGAAGATGCGCTCGATCACCATGACATCGGGGTGGAGCTCGTCGAGCAAGCTCTCGAGGTCCGCCCGCAGCATCGCCAGCCTCGCCGGCACGGACTCTGAGGTCGGTGTCGTGAGGACACCGGCGGCGATCGTGCGATAGGCGCCGCCTCGCTCGGCGCGGGCGACGCAGCCGTAACCGCACCGCGACAGCCCAGGGTCGATGCCGAGAACAAACATCCGTTCGATCGTATCCCCGACGCCCGCCCGGCACGCGGATGCTACGCGGGCGACGAGGTTTGCCGGATGACTCGGCTCAGATCTCGATTGTCTCCAGGATCTCATCGGGGATGTCGACGTTCGACCAGACGTTCTGGACGTCGTCGTGGTCCTCGAGGACCTCGATCAGCTTCAGGATGCGCTTGGCCGTCGACTCGTTGTCGATCTCCACCCGCGTGTTCGGCACCATCTCGAGGTCGGCGCTCTCGATGGGTATGTCGGCGGCGTCGAGGGCGGTCTTCAGGGCGTGCAGGTCCGCGGGCGCCGCGGTGAGCAGCCAGTCGGAGCCTTCATCGGCGAGATCCTCGGCGCCGGCCTCGAGGGCGACGCTCATCAGCTCGTCCTCGCCCACGCTTTTCGGCAGGACGACGACACCCTTGCGGTCGAACTGCCACGACACCGAGCCAGGCTCGGCCATGGAACCACCGTTGCGGGAGAAGAGCGAGCGGATGTCAGCGCCCGTGCGGTTGCGGTTGTCCGTGAGACACTCGACCATGAGGGCCACGCCGGAAGGGGCATAGCCCTCGTAGGCGACCGGCTCGTAGCGGACGCCCTCGAGCTCGCCCGTTCCCCGCTTGATCGCCCGCTCGATGGTGTCGAGCGGCACGGAGGCATCCCTCGCCTTGGCGAACATCGTGCGCAGGGTGGCGTTGGCGTTGACATCGCCCCCGCCCTCGCGGGCGGCCACCTCGACCTGGCGAATCAGTTTGGCGAAGAGCTTGCCCCTCGCCTTGTCGACGGCGCCTTTGCGGTGCTTCGTCGTTGCCCACTTCGAATGACCCGACATCGCTTAGTCTCCCTCGACTTCGATCTGGTCCAACATCATCTGATGGAGCCGCCCGTCGCCGGAGAGCTCCGGGTGAAAGGCGGCAACGATCACCGGCCCCTGACGACAGACGACGGCGCGCGCCGTCGAGTCTTCACCTCGGCGGTCGAGCCGCACGGTCGCAAGCACTTCCACGTCGGGGCCGGCCGTTTCGACGATCGGGGCGCGGATGAAGAGGGCGTGCATCGGACCGCCTTCGAGCCCGTCGACCGCCAAGTCCGTCTCGAAAGACTCCAGCTGGCGTCCGAAGGCATTGCGCCTGACGACGAGATCGATGGCGCCGAGCGAGATCTGATCGCTGCGCCCGTCGAGGATCTCCCGACTCAGCAGGATCATCCCGGCGCAGGTGCCGAGCACCGGCACCCCATCGGCCAGGAGCTTCTCGAGCCCGGGAAGCAGGCCGGACGACTGCAGCAGGATCGACATCGTCGTCGACTCCCCGCCTGGTACGACGAGCGCCTGCACACCCTCGAAATCCATCGGCCGCCGCACCTGCACGCCGGCGGCGCCGAGGTCGTCGAGAACCGCCAGGTGCTCGCGCACGTCCCCCTGCAGCGCGAGGATGCCGACTCGGATGCCAGGTCTCCTGTCCGCCGCATCTGTCGACGGCACGCGGCTACCAGCCGCGCTCGGCCAGCTTCAGCTCGAGCGTCCCGATCTCGCTGCCGGCCATGGCGTCACCGAGACCCCGCGACACCTTGGCGACGATCTCCGGGTCCTCGAAGTGAGCGGTGGCTTCCACGATCGCCCGTGCCCGGCGAGAGGGATCACTGCTCTTGAAGATCCCCGAGCCCACGAACACCGCCTCGGCGCCGAGTTGCATGACGAGGGCGGCGTCGGCCGGGGTGGCGAGCCCACCGGCGCAGAACAAGGGCACCGGCAACCTCCCGGTCGTGGCTACCTCCTCGACCAGGTCAATTGGTGCCTGCAGGCTCTTCGCCCAGCCGTAGCGCTCAGCCGGGTCGGACGTGGCCAGCTTGCGCACGTCTCCGAGGATCGACCGCAGGTGGCGGACCGCCTCGACGACGTTGCCCGTGCCGGCTTCACCTTTTGAGCGGATGAGGGCGGCGCCTTCGCTGATCCTGCGCAGCGCCTCACCGAGGCTTGTCGCTCCGCAGACGAAGGGCACCTGGAAGGACCACTTGTCGATGTGGTAGGCCTCGTCGGCCGGTGTCAGCACTTCGCTCTCGTCGATGTAGTCGACCCGGAGCGCCTCGAGCACCTGCGCCTCGGCAAAGTGCCCGATGCGAGCCTTTGCCATGACCGGGATCGTGACGACCGCCTGGATGCCCTCGATGAGTGCCGGGTCGCTCATGCGGGCAACACCGCCGTCACGCCGGATGTCGGCCGGCACACGCTCGAGCGCCATGACGGCGACGGCGCCGGCATCCTCGGCGATCTTGGCGTGCTCGGCGTTGACCACGTCCATGATCACGCCGCCGCGGAGCATCTCGGCCAGCCCACGCTTGACGCGCGCCGTACCCGTAGCCCTTGTATCCGTCATCCCCGTCCGATCAGCGCGTGCAGGCGAACCCATGTGGCCATTCTACGGCCTCGGGCGGTTGTCACAGTTCCCTGAGCACGTCCAGTCGGACGCTTGCGGACACGTCGCCTGCAACCTCACCGAAGGGAGCCAGCCAGCTCGAGGCCGTCCGATCCAGCACGACGGGTGCGACCGAGGACGGCCGTGTCTCGCCCACTTGGGCGATCCGCTCCAGCGCAGCGATCAACCCAGGTGGGTACCGGGTTGTCGCCACACCCGCCAGGTCGGCCCGGATCTCTCGATCGGACCCCATGAGCCAGCGAGCCTGCCGTTCGCCCCCGACGGCGACCAACAGTCGCCCGAGGACGGTGCTGGCGAGTGCGGCCGAGGCGACGTCGAGTCGCTTGATGTGAGCGAGCTCGTGGGCGACGACCGCTTCCAGCTCGATGCGGTCGAGCAGATCGACAAGGCCGGTCGTCACCACGAGGGTGGCATCGTCGTGCCGCCTTCCGATGGAGATGGCGTTCGGCACCCGGTCCGGTAGCACGAGCAGTGCCGGCGCCGGTAGCCCGAGGACGGCGCAGAGCCCCTCGCTCAGGTCGGCGAGTCGCTCGGCTCCAAGCTGCTGAAGCGCACCCGAAGCCGAGGCCGCAGCCGGGGGCGTTCCCCCCAGCTGCGCCAGCAGGGACGAGGCGGCCTTGCTCCAGATCACCATCGCCAGCACGGCCCACGCGAGCAGGAGGACGGCGCCGACGATCAGCAGCGGAGGTGAGAGGATTCCCAGCACGAGAACGACGACGCCGAGGATCGCCGGGGCTGCAAGGACGAGGAGCACCCGCCTGCGGTTGCCCTCTGCGGCCGCTCTCCACTCGGCGTCGCGTCGGCCGGCGGCGCGCTCGAGAACGACCTTGGCAGCTTCGTAGGCCGCCTCCTGAGCCTCCCGACTGCGCCGCAGGCGCTCCTCTGGGTCGTTGCGCTGCCGGTCACGACGAGACCGGGACCTCGTCGATGCGGGCACGGGAAGTGATCTTAGGGCCGGCGGCTCGCAAGGCTGGCGTAGAGGTGCCGGTACCGCTCGGCGATCACGTCCATCGAATAGGCCTGAACCCTCTCTTTCGCGGCCGCCGTCATGCGAGCACGCTCGCGGGCGTCCCCCAGCACGAGGGCAAGGGTGGCGGCGAGCGCTCTGGCGTCGCCCACCGGCAGGAGTCGGGCCGCCTCCCCGGCCGCCAGGCGGTAGCCGGGAAGATCGGAGGCGATGACGGGAGCACCCGCGGCCATCGCCTCGAGGAGCACGACTCCGAAGGACTCGCCCCCGATCGAGGGAGCCACGAACACGTCGGCGGTTCCGAGTAGGCGAGCTTTCTCGATGTCGTCCACGGGGCCTAGCCATTCGACGGCGTCGTCGTGACCGAAGCGAGCCCTGAGCCCTGCGGTCTCTGGTCCCTCGCCGACGACGAGGAGCCGGTAGACGTCGGACTTGTCGCAGCCGGCGCCCTGTCGAAGCAGCTCGAAGGCCTCGAGGAGCACGACGAGCCCTTTTCGCTCCTCGTGACGGCCGACGAAGACGATCACGAGGCGGGACGTGCGAGCGGTGCCTCCCTTGGTCCTGTCGGGCGTCCTCAGGTCGGGGAACTGCTGCACGTCGACACCGTTCGGGATCACTTCGATCTCGCCGGGAGCGCGGCCGAGCACCTGTCGCGCCGTTGCTCGCGCCGCATCCGAGACCGCCACGGCGGCGTCGAGGCGTCGGACAAAGGGGCGCAGCGCGGCGGGCTTCGCCTCGGTAGAGGCGATCGGAGCCCGAACGGTGGAACGTTGCCACGATGGGTCTCGGGCCGGCGACGAGAGCGGCCAGGGAGGCGCCGGGTGCCAACGGCTCGTGCACATGGACGACGTCCGGGTGGAGGTGTCGCAGTGCGCGCACGGCACGTGTCATCGAGATCGGCCCGGGGGCGACGGGGGCCTTCGAGCCGTTGGCGTTGATGCTGATGGTCCGCCCGACTCCGGTGAAGCCGTAGCCGGCGTCCGGGGCGTCTCGTCCGGTCGCTGAGGGTGCCACGACCGTGACGGCGGTGCCAGCGCGTTGCAAAGCCACCGCCAGCCCCCGCACTTGAGCCTGCACGCCGCCGGGGACCGATAGGTCGTACGGGCACACCATGGCCACTCGCACCGAAGGCAGGCTAACGGGGCACCGGGCTGGCAGCCGATACGCTTGGCGTTGCCGGCAGCACTTCGCCGTCGGGTTGCTCGGCCCCCGGCTGGCGGTTGTGCGGCCGCTATCTCGATGCGAAACGACCCTCTCATTGACCGCAGGGAGCATGACAGCTATGGACATTCTGATGGCCGTGAGCGACGGCCTGCCGCGCCTCAACGAAAAGGGCGAGCCCGACTCCGAGCAGGACTGGGAGGGAATTCGCCGCATCGCCACCGGTGAGGAGGATCGCGGCGCCATTCTCGTCCGAACGAGCATGTCGCGCGAACAGGCTCGCGAGATGCTCCTCGAGCACGACAACCCGAGCCACCCGCTACACGCCCGCAACGCCGCCGCCCTCTCTACTGCCAACGACGCCATGGCCGAGTGTCTCGCCATGGGCGCGACGAACCACGAGGCGTGGTGCGAGTGGCGCGCCGCCTACAACGCGGCGTGGCGGGCAGGTGAGGCGCGCTTCCCGGCGCCGAGCCCCAACTTCCCGATGCCCACAGAGGAGGGAACTCAGGACCCGATCGTCATGGTCGTGTAGCGGAATCGCGGCCGGAGCACTCAGCGGTGCTGCTCGCGGTCGCTCGCTGCACGACTCGCGGTGGTGAGCACATCGAGGTCGTCGCCACCGAGACCTTCGCCCGGGCTTTTCGCCGCGGTTCGAGTCCGCTGATCCCAGGTGAGTACCGTCGTATTCGTGCTTGCCACCGCCAACCTGATCCTCACCACGCCGACCGGGCTGCAGCGCGTCATCAGCTATGTCCACGACGACCTGCACGCCCAGGTCCTCGTCGATTCCGACGGCGTCATGGCCTTCCTGTGGCACCCGCCTCCCGGGACAACGCAGGTGACGCTCTCGACGAAGTAACAGCGCCCTGTAACGGCGCGCAGCCGAGCGCCGGACTTGGTTGGGGCTCGTTTCATCGGCGGCCACCATCGCCGTCGGTCACGGTTTGCTCCCCCGTCCTTCGTCGCGCGTCAGATTCGCGTGAGGCGCATACCCGGGCGGGGCACGTCGGATCGTAAAATCCTGGTCAGCCATGCTTCTCGCGGTCGCTCGGCCAGTTCGGCTGGAACATCTAGGCCCGATTTTGTGACCTGCGGCCATGGCCGGAAAGCCTCGCTGAGCAGGGATTCCGGCTGTACGTGAGTTCAAGGCACCACGTCAATGAAGCTGGGATGATTCGCTGGTGAGAGATCGACTGGACAGCTATACGGCATACAGCGTCGGTTGTGCAATCGTCTGGGCCGTCATCTTGGCGGCCTTCGCGGCTGCGGGCAATAAGGACAAGTTGCGCGCCATCCTGCATGGTTGTGCGGGCTGGTGGTTGGGGTGGACCTCGGCCACGATCGCTCGGTATGGCTACCCGCCACCGAAGTCTCGACCCCCGTGGAAGCGGAATCGTGAAGGCTGATGCCCGCGATGGTCCCGATCTGCACCTGGCTGGGGATGCGAACCGGACCGCGAGGGCCCCGACCCAGCTGAGCTGATCCTGGCCGCGTTCTGGGCGCCGGCTGCGGGAACTGGTGAGCGGGGACCGCGACCCTGAGCAGGCAGGTGCAGATCGAACAGGTGTTCGATACGATGGATCCGTGGCGAACCTGTCCCCGGAGGGAGCCGAGATCCTGCGGTCGATCGCCATGCTCCCGCCACAAGCTTCGAGCTGGCTCAGCCGGAAGCGGGCGGTCGCCATCCTCGGTCAGCTCATGCAGGCTCTGAGGGAGCTACGGCGTTAGCGCCCTTCGTTCCAATGACTTACCCGTGGTCTCGGCGATAGGAAGCCAGCGCCAGATCCGTCGTTACGCGCTTTGTGGCGGAGTAGCGAGCGCACTGCCAAACCATGCAGATGAGGCAATCTGTTTCAGGTGGTCGGCTCGCCTGGGGGCGTCCGCCCAGAAATCTGCTCAGCCAGGTGGTGGATCTTCTGCGTGAGGTCGTGGACCTGCTGGGTCAGCGCCGTGTTCGACTCGAGCAGCTGCTGGACGCTATGCGTCTCGTTGTAGTGATGAGTGGCGAGGATCTCGTCGCGAGCAGCTGCCCGGTTCTGGCTCATCATGATGATCGGCGCCTGAATGCCAGCCAAACCTGACAACACCAGGTTCAAAGCGATGTAGGGATAGGGGTCGAACGGTCGACTGTTAAGAACGTGCTGGATCAAGAGCGTGTTGATCACGATCCAGAGCCCGATGAGCCCGAGAAAGATGAAGATGAACGGCCAAGAGCCGCCGAAGCTGGCGATCTCGTCGGCGACCCGCTCCCCGCGGGTGCGATCATCGTGCGCAGCCTGGAGAGCAGGATGAACGTGCCGAGGATGGCGCCACGGGAACCAGCTGCTGCGCGACGGGCGAGGACCTGAGCTAGCGGTGGTCGTAGTCATCGGGGAGAACCTTTCCTGACGCCTCGAGTTTGCCGTTCATTGTCGGTAACCATCCACATGCTCCATCGAATCACGGCGATGGGTGGATAGTCGAAAGATCCGTCGTTACGCGTTCCTCCGGGCAGGTCCCATGTCTTCGCTGGCCGCGCAGATGAGGTGATCTGTCTCGTACGGTTCCCGGTACTAGGACCTCAGACGAGGCGTCGTAACGCCATGACTCGGTGGTCGGCTCAGTCGCCGGCTGCCAGGGACCGCAGCACGGCCTCGATCTCGGCCGGCTCGGCTCGGACGCGCCAGTCAGCTGAGGCAAACGCAGCCCGGACGGTGCCGTCCCGGTCGATGACGAACGTGGCGGGTACGGGCAATGAACGCGACTGGTCGGCGTTCTGCTTGGCGGGATCGTTCTGGAATACGTTCACCTGCAGGTCCTCGAGGTCCCCTGCGAGCGTGAACTGCACCTTGTAGGCGCGGATTACTTCCTGATCGAGATCGCTCAGCACGGGGAAGGCGAGCTCATGCTTTTCGGTGAGCGAGAGGCTGTGATCTGAGGCCTGGGGGCTAATGGCCACCAGCGAGGCGCCGAGCTCGCGAAAGCGGGGCAGCGCCTCCTGCAGGCCTCGCAGCTGGATGTTGCAATACGGACACCACTCCCCGCGGTAGAAGACAACGACGATGGGTCCCTGAGCGAGCAGGCCCGCCAAAGTGACCGGTTGTCCGAGAGCGTCGGGCAGCGTGAAGTTCGGCGCATGGTCCCCAACGGCCAGACCAGGAGCGACGCCCGACGAATCGATCTCGACGACGGCCGCGTCGATGCGCGATGCAATCGCCTCGGGGATGCTGGCTGTGATCTCATCGAGCTGCGGCTGGAGTGTGGGGACCGGGCTGGTGGTAGACACGGGTTCTCCTTGGACGAAATGGACTAGTCGGTCCACTCTTACCGAGATAAAATGGACTGTCAAGTCCAAAATCCTGGAACGGGGCCATGCCAGACGACGCCGCAACCGACCCAATGCCCGCGACCCGCAAGGGTCGAGAAACCCGCCAGAGGATCATCGAGGCGGCCGCGCAGCTGGTCTACGAAGGGACCGTGGCCGGTGTCAGCCTCGACGAGGTCTGCCGGGCGACGTCCACGAGCAAGTCGCAGCTCTACCACTACTTCAGTGACAAGGACGATCTCGTACACGCCGTCATCGATCACGAACGTGAGCGTGTCCTCGGCTTCCATCGCCCAGCACTTGAAAGCCTCACGACTTGGGACGACATCCAACGCTGGCGGGACATGGTCGTGGGGGCACAGGCGGCCCGCGCCTGTTCGCGGCGGCTGTCCCCTCGGATCACTCGCCAGCGAGCTGGCGGACCTCGACGAGCCGTCCCGGACCCGGCTGGCTCACGCCTTCATGGCTTGGGAACAGCTCCTGTCAGACGGTCTGGCCAAGATGGTCGAAGCGGGGAGCCTTCGAGCCGATGCCGACGCCAAGGATTCTCGCGCTGGGCGTCATAGCCAGCTTGCAGGGCGGCTTGTTGTTGGCCGAGATCGATCGCAGCACTCGACCCCTCGAGGTTGCCCTCGACGCTGCAATCGCCTACTTACGGTCTTTCGCTTGAGCGTCGGACGTCGGACAGAACGCCCGATCCTGATTTGGCGCTCGGAGCCCAGGACGTGATGAGCGCCCCGAGCCGTCGATCGGTTCTCGTTGCGGAGGGCGCGGCCCGTGCGCATTCGGTGCGGCGTTCTGCGCTCGAAGGACCGAGAATCCGCGACTTTCCTCGACTCTTCTGTGGAGCATGCAGCTTCAGTTCGACTCGAACCTTCAAAGTTGGGCGTTCAGCTGTCGCCCCGGGATCGCTCCCTCATGCGACCGCCTTGCGAAACACTCGAGTCGCCCATATCAAGACCAGCACACATAGCGGCGCGAGCACGGCGAACGCCTGCCACACGGCCGAATTGCCGAATGACCCAACAGCGAGCGCCCGCGAGGCCTGCACGAGGTAGTAGAGCGGGTTGAAGTGTGCGATGACACGCATCCAAAGCGGTCCGAGCGAGATCGGAAGGAGCACACCTGCGAGGAGCAGCAACGGCAGGTTCAGCCCGTTGATGATCGCCGCGAAGCTGTTGATGTCCTTCGTCACAAGCGCCGTGGCAACGGAGAATGCGGCCATCAGACCAGCGAGCAGCGCGAGGAGCACAGCGAGTACCAGCAAGCCGAGCCAATGGACGTGGAAGCCGAAGCCGCAACCGACTGCGACGACGACGGCGTCGAACACGAACATCATCATGAGACCGGACAGGATCGGTCCGATGAGGATCGCGAAACGGCTCGCCGGCGTGACCCGGAAGCGCTCGATGACGCCGGCCTGAAGCTCGAAGATCGTGCTGAAGCCCATGGCGCTTCCGCTTGCGTAGGCGAGAAGCGCAAGGATGCCCGGTAGGAAGACGTCGAGAACACTGCCCTTCGGAAAGCCCGGGACTCCGCTGAAATGCTTCAACAGCGGCGTGAACAGCGCGAGATACAGGATCGGCGTCGAGAAGCCGACGAAGAGCCACACGGGGTTGCGCAGCATCTGGATCGTGTAGCGGTCGAACAGCAGGCTGATGTCTCGCACGGTCTTCACGCCGCGACCCCCTCGCTTGCTCCAGTGTCCCGTAGCGAACGGCCAGTTTCCCGCAAGAAGACGTCGTCGAGTGTGGGCTCGGACAAGGTGATCGACCGAAGAGTGATGCGTTCTTGATCGAGTAGGCGCATCAGCTTCGGAAGGGCAGTGCTCCCATCCTCGACGTAGAGGCGCAACTGATCGCCTTCAGGGTTGACCTCTCGTACATAGGACTCACCTTCGAGAAGTGATTTGGCTCGAAGGAGCACGCTGTCGCTGTCGTGCAAGCTCAGCAAGATCGCGTCCCCCGCGACGTCCCGCTTGAGATCTCGGGGTGACCCCTCGATCACGATCTTGCCGTGGTCGATGATCATGAGGCGGTCGCAGAGGGCGTCAGCCTCTTCGAGATAGTGCGTCGTAAGGAAGACCGTCGTGCCGTGCTCACGAAGCCGGCGGACGTGATCCCAGAGATTTGCCCGGTTCTGCGGATCTAGCCCGGTGCTCGGCTCATCCAAGAACAGCACCTCCGGCTCGTGGACGATCCCGAGCGCCACGTCGAGACGACGACGCTGTCCACCGGAATAGGTCTTTACGCGCCGGTCGGCAAACTCCTCGATATCGAGGATCTTCATCAAGGTATCGGCGCGCGCCGACACCGAGGCGAGGTCGCCGCCGTAGAGGCGACCCTGCAAGACGAGGTTCTCCCGCCCCGTAGCGAGGTCGTCCGCGCCACCGAGCTGGCTGACGTAGCCAATCCGCTGCCGGACCTGCTGTGGTTGACGGGCGGCGTCGAACCCCGCGACGGTCGCACTCCCCCCACCAATGGGGAGCAACGTCGTCAGCATGCGGAGCGTCGTCGTCTTCCCCGCCCCGTTCGGCCCGAGGAAGCCGAAGATCTCTCCCCGTTGCACCTCGATGCTAACGCCACGGACCGCTTCGATCGGCCCACCCTTCGAGGGAAAGCTCTTTCGAAGCTCGGTTGTCAAGACGACGGTGTCCAAGGTCAGTCGCTCCTCGCTTGGGCTGCGTGTCGAGCACGATCACGCTGCTCCTGTACGATAATACCTGAGGTTGGAAGAATCTTCCATAGGAAGGTATCTGCTGATGGATCGCACGGCTCTCTTCGGTCGGCTGTTCGAGCTGGTCCGGGAGTCCCAACGCCAAAACGACAGGTTCGATCAGGCGGTCGCGGACTACCTCGGTGTCTCGCGAACCGAGGCGCACTGTCTCGACGTCCTCGAGCAGTTCGGACCGATGACGGCCGGGCGGCTGTCTGGGCTGAGCCGTTTGACGACCGGTGCGATCACCAAGGTCGTGGACCGACTCGAGAACGCGGGTTACGTGAGTCGCGCCCGTGACCCAGCTGATCGCCGTCGAGTCATCGTCGACCTCACGCCGAAACTCCGGCGGCTCGCTGGGGAGCTCTACGAGATTCCCGAGCCGCTCCTGGCCGGGTTTCAGGCTCAGTTCAGCGAGCGCGACCTTCGGGTCTTAATCACCTACTTCGAGCGAGGCAGTGAACTTGCCGACGTACGGCAGGCCCGCTTGGCGTCGAAGATCCACAAGTCGGGCTGACGCGACAGCGCGCCATAACGACGCGCTGCATGGGCTTTTGAAGCCTCGACGGACTCGCAAATATTCGGCGATAGGGAGCGCCTGCGAAATAAGAGCGCCGAGCCGTCGATCAAGGCGGCTTGGAGGCCGGAGCACCCTGACATTCGGTCGCGCACTGTGTTTCGCGAGCACCTCCCACCGGCGCTTCGGGGGCACGGGCGAGGTTTCCCGTCGCACTAGCCTTCCGACGGCTTGTCGGGGAGATCCAGCGCGGCGCGGATGCCTTTGATCGCCCGGCTCGGATCCATGAATCCGCGGCTCGCGAATGTTCACCCGCCTGGAGCGGCTCGATCCGGGCACCTTCGCTCGAAGTCGTGAATGTCGCTGGGGACTCAGCTGTCGGGCGTGACAGCATCCAAGCGGCGCCGAACCTCCGACGTGTTCACGCCGAGAGCGCCCAGCAGCACCGCCGCAGGATCTGGTGGTTGGAGAGTGAGGATCTGGGCCAGCACCTGCTGGGCCGTGATCTGGAGCCTCCGACGGTTGGGCTTAGACGCTTCCTCGAGCACTTTCTTTGCCGCGGGCGTTATGCGGAGGCGATCCTTTTGCGCGACATCTCTGATCCTCGGCTTCTTCGGCACGGCGCGCATCGGCAATGCGGGAGCGTCGCTGCTGGACCCCAGGCCCAGGGCACCCAGGGCTTCGTGATCGAGCGACTCAAGTGCCTGGCGAGCTTGCTGCAGGTTCACGCCCAACATGACTTCGATCGAGGGATCCTCCAACAACGCGAGCAAGAGGTGATCGGTGCCATATCGGCGATCACCCCGGCGACGAGCCTCCTCAGCGGCCTGCAGACAGATGGCCCAGGCGTGAAGCGTCTCTGGCGCAACGGATTCGGTGGTCATGATGACTCCTTGTTGTATTTGGTGTGCACGGATTGGCGCGTGACGCCCAAAGCGTCTCCGATCTGCTGCCACGACCAGCCCTTTTCCCGGGCCGACGCGACCTGGTGCGCTTCGACCCTCTCGGCCAGGCGATGCAGCGCCAACGAGGCGCGAAGCCCAATTGCCGGGTCATCCGACGAGAGATTCACGCTGAGTTCTTCGATGTCCATGCCCGTCAGTATAGACTGACATCCTGGATGTGTCAACCGAAACTGACACGACAGATCGCCACCGGAGTGCCCCAGGTGGCCGGGACTGGGGCGCACAGAACGGCGCCCGTCGACGCCGATTCGGGCAGTTGCATGGTGTGCGGGCCGCCTGGTCGGCGACGCTCGAACGACTCCGAAGGATGCCCAGCGGTTCCGAACATCGGCGCGTCGTTGGCGAAAAGGAGGAGGACTCAGAATGAGCTCGATCACGAAGCAACCCCGCGGCAGCTACCGGGCGCGCCATCGGATGCCCGACGCCCGCACGAGGTCGAAGTCCTTCGCCCGGTGGGCGGACGTCGAGAGGTTCCTCACCACGGTCGACCATTCCAAACTCGTGGGCGACTACACCGACAATCCTGGCCGCCGGATTGAACACCGCGTGTCCGATCCGGGTCCGGTCGAGCTGGCCGAATCCTAAAGGCGCAGGTCAGCCATACTTCTCGCGGTCGCTCGGCCAGTTCGGCTGGAACATGTGCCATTGCTCAGGGGCCTGGCGGATGAGCTGCTCGAATTCGGCGGCGAGCATTCGCGTTAGGCGTGTCACGTCCGCCCGCAGGTTGTCCGTTCGCTCCATCTCGATCGGCGGGCGGATGACGCCGTGGCCCTTCCCGCCGGGTCGCTGGTAGACGATCGAGGGGAACAGCGGCGCCCCCGTTCGCAGCGCCAGCACCGCCGACCCGCCCGGGAGGGTCGTGACCTCTCCGAAGAACTCGACCGCCACCCCGTTTCCCACGAGATCTCGGTCCGCCACGAGCCCTACCAACCGGCCGGCGCGCAATGCCGCCGCCAAGCGCCCCGACGTCCCAGGCCCGAACTCGAGAATCGTGAGTCCGAGCGCCTCGCGCTGTGCTCGGAACCACTCGAAGAGGTCGGGTGGCTCGAGCGCCTCGGCCACCGTCGTCATCGGGTAGCCCTTCAAGGTCAACCAGGCGCCACCGAGATCCCAGAAGCCGAGGTGCGGCAAGGCGAGTATGACGCCGCGATGTTTCGCCATCTCCTCCTCCACCCGATCGAAGCCCTCGATGGAGAAGCGCCTGAACACCTCTGCCGGGCGCATGGCGACGAGCCGGGCGCTCTCGACCCAGTACTTGGCGTATGAGTCGAACGCTCCCGTGACGAGACGTTCGAGAGCAGCGTCGGACAGGTCGGGGCCGACGACGCGGCGGAGGTTGGCGCGAATCACAGGACGCCGGTCCCGCCACAGCTGCGACATCGTGAGTCCAGCGACCGACGCCAGGCCGCCCGCCAACGGGCCGGGCACGGCTTGCAATGCCGCCGAAAGCCCTCGATAGGTCCAGTACTTCCTGCTGTGGCCGAGCGGGACGTGACCGAACAGGAGGTGACCCGGCGGCGCCTCGTCTGCGTCGGCCTCGGGGGGCCGGTCCACCTATCGAGGCGAGCGGAGGATCAGCGGCCGGAGCCGAGTCGACGGCGGAACGACGAGGCGGTTCCCTGGCGGCGACGCTCGGCGCGCGCCCGCCCAGAGCGGGTCGCCGTCCGCGTTGCTGCCCTCGTACCGGTGCGCTCCGTCTGGAACGCCTGCCGCAACCGGATCGACAGCGGTTCCTCCCGCCTGCGGGAGCGAGCGCGGCTGGCAACGGCGACACGGCGCCGGCGCCGGTCGGGGTCGCTGCTGGCATCCCGCCAAGCACGCCAGCGCGACTCCACCCGGGCTGGGCGCCGTGAGCGCGTCCCCGTCCCGGTGAGCCCGGCCATGGCGGCACCCGCCTCGGCGTCGGCGGCGTGGGCTGGGTCGCTCGCCTGATGCCACACCCGCGCGAATCGCTGCAACGCCGTCACGACGCACAACCCCAGCAGCACGAGCAGGAGCGGGACGAGGATGAAGTGCAGTAGAAGGGCGATGCCGAGGGCAATGAGGCGCTCGGCGCGCTCCATGAGACCGCCCTTGGCGACATAGCCGAGCGACTCGGCCTTCGCCCGCTCGTAGGAGATGGTGTTGCTCACACCCAGGATGGCGAAGGGGATGAGCGCCAGCTTCGGGTCGTGACCCGGACCGGCGGCGAAGTACCAAGCCAGACCGCCGAAGATGCACATGTCGGCCACTCGGTCGGACACCGAATCGAAGAAGGCGCCTCGCTTCGACGACGTGCCGGCTGCCTTGGCAACGGCGCCGTCGAGAGTGTCCATGAGGCCGCCGACGGTAAGAAGGACGATGGCGAGGTAGAAGTGTCCGAGCCCGATGACGGCGCCGGTGATGGCGGCCAGCAGGATCCCGAGCACCGTCACATGGTCAGCTTTGACTCCCATGGCGACGAGCCGGGGACCGATCGCCTTGAGCGTGCGGACAAACGAGCCAGGCGTCTCGGTGTCCTGCTGGGGTGCCGGCAGCTCCTCGGCCACCGGCGCCGAGACGACGACGTCCTCCTCGGTGATGACGGTGTCGGCAGTCTCCTCCTCGTCCACCTCGGACGAATCATCGCCGCGGCCTCTGCGGCCGTCAATCATGGTGCGCCCAGCGGGGTCGAGCTGGATGCGCCCGAACGACGGGCAGGGCATCTCTCACCAGCCATGTCTACGAGGTTACCAAACTACATGCGAGTAACCACGATCCGGCGTCGCAGATGCCCTCGCCGACACGGCGTCGCCACGGTAGCAAGCCGGCTCCGCCCGCCTCCTCCGCCGCAGGTAGGCTCGGGCGCCAAGCAGCTCGGTCGTTCCCGCAGGGGGTGCGAGCAGGGCGCTTCGAGGAGGTGTCTCCGGTGGCCACTGTGCCGTCTGCGAAGATCCGGAATGTCGCGCTCGTCGGTCACGGCGGAGCCGGCAAGACGACACTGGCCGAAGCCTTGCTCGTCTGCTCGGGCGCTCTCAACAGGGCGGGACGCATCGAGGACGGTACGACGGTCTCGGACTTCGAGCCGGAGGAGGTGAAGCGCCACATCTCCGTGTCGCTCGCCATGGCGCCCGTGCAGGTGGGCGAGTTCCGCATCAACGTGATCGACACACCCGGCTATTCGGACTTCGTGGCGGAGATGGAGGCCGCCCTCTCGGTCGCTGACCTTGCGATCGTCGTCGTGAGCGCCGTCGAGGGCGTCGAGGTGAACACCCAGACGGCTTGGCGCGTCGCCGCCGAGCTGGGGCTCCCCCGGCTCGTGTATGTGAACAAGCTCGATCGTGAGCGGGCCGACTTCGAGCGCACCCTCGACCAGCTGCGCGACCTCTTCGGCGCCGGCATCGCCCCCCTGGAGCTGCCGATCGGGCACGAGGCGGCCTTTCGCGGCGTTGCGGATCTGCTGACCGACACGGCCATCACCTACGACACGGGCTCCCCTGTGACCGGCGAGATCCCCGAGGACATGTCCGACATCGAGCACCGGGTGCGTGACGCCCTCGTCGAAGGCATCGTCGTCGCCGACGACGAGCTCATGGAGCGATACCTCGACGGAGATACTCCTTCGGCAAAGGAGCTCGAGACGACGCTGGCTCACGGTGTCGCCTCCGCAACCGTCTTCCCGGTGGTGTGCGGCTCGGCCACAAAGGCCATCGCCATCGATCGGCTCGCAGAGCTCATCTGCGAGATCGGACCCAGCCCGCTCGAGCGCCGCCCCGTCGCTGTGAGGGCGGGCGACAAGGCGACCGAGGTCGCCGTCGATCCGAGCGGGCAACCTCTCGCTCGGGTCTTCAAGACCATCGCCGACCCGTACGTCGGCAAGATCTCCCTCATCCACGTGCTCTCCGGCACCATCCGGCCCGACGCCACCCTCGTCAACTCGAGGACGCACGCAGACGAGCGCCTGCACGCGCTCCAGCTGCTGCGTGGCAAGGAGGCGACACCGATCAGCGAGGCGCAGGCGGGCGACATCATCGCCGTGCCGAAGCTCACCGACGCCCGCACGGGCGACACGCTGGCACCGAAGGGCAGCCCTGTGGTGATCGAGACGCGGCCGACGCCGACTCCCCTGCTGTCGATTGCGGTGCACCCGAAGGCCAAGGGCGACGAGGACAAGCTCATGACGGCCCTCCACCGCTTGCAAGAAGAGGACATGACACTCGCCGTGCGGCGAGACGACGAGACCCACCAGACGGTCCTCTCGGGCATGGGCGACACCCATCTGCAGATCGTCTGCGAGAAGTTGCAGCGCAAGTTCGGCGTCGAGGTGGCGACCGAACCCGTGAAAGTCCCCTACCGAGAAACCATCACGAAGACGGCCGATGCCGAGGGCAAGTACAAGAAGCAGACGGGTGGCCACGGGCAATTCGGTGTCGCCAACTTGCGGGTGGAGCCCCTCGAGCGGGGAACCGGCTTTGAATTCCTCGACGCTGTCGTCGGCGGTGCCATCCCTCGGCAGTTCATCCCCGCCGTCGAGAAGGGCGTGCAGGAGGCGATGGCGACGGGAGGAGCCCTCGGCTTTCCGGTGGTGGACGTGAAGGTGACGGTCTACGACGGCAAGTACCACTCGGTCGACTCCTCCGAGATGAGCTTCAAGATGGCGGGGTCCATCGGGTTTCGAGAAGCCTTGGCAAGTGCCGGACCGGTACTCCTCGAGCCGATCTCACGCCTCGAGATCACCGTGCCGGCGAGCGCCCAGGGCGACGTCCTCGGCGACCTCAACTCGCGGCGCGGCCGAGTGCTCGGCACGGAGACGGGCACCGGCGACGAGCAAGTCGTCATCGCCATCGTCCCTACCTCAGAGGTCATGCGCTACGCGACGGATCTGCGATCGCTCACGGGCGGCCGCGGGCGCTTCTCCATCCGACACGACCGGTACGAGGTCGTGCCCGCGCAGCTTGTCGACAAGATCGTGAAGGCGGCTCAGAGCGAGTCGTAAGCGGATCGGTGAGTCGCTCAGTGCGGCAGGGACGACCAGGCCGCCGCCACCGCCCGATCCCCCGTGAGCTCGAGAGCGTCGATGGCGACGCGGTTCCACACGAAGAGGAAGAGATCCGAGACCGGACCGCGTAGGTATGCGGACGCAGGACCGCGATCGTTGCGGACGCGCAGGCGTCCTCCACCGATCTCGACGGTCCAGGCGTCGTCGGTGTCCGAGGAGGCGAGGCACAAGGAGCCGCCGAGGGTGGCCGTGGGCACCTCGGGCAAATCCGTGCGCAGGTGGACGCTCAAGAACTCGTCGATGCCATCGGCGGACAGTCGCGGCTCTATCGGTGTCGGATCCGCCGCCGTGAGCTCACCGTCGTAGCGATGGATGGCCGACTCGAGCGCCATGCGACGGGCAAGCCACCCGGTTGTGGCGTCGCGCCCGGACCAGTTCCAGCACGGCGCCTCCGGACCGGCCGCCCGCAGCGCCTCCGCCAGCTCGTCTGCCGCCTGCTCGAGCCACTCTGCCGGCTCGCCCTCTGCCGGCATGGCCCGATCGCCCAGCTCGAGGGGCGCCGTGGCATTGGCGGCGAGCACCTGAGCAAGCCAGAACGTGTACACGTGCCAGACGTGCTCGACGAGATCGCGGCCGGTCCACTCGGGACAGCTCGGGACGGCCCGCTCGAGCGCCTCGCCCGTAACGGCCGCCAAGCGCCCGGCCTCGGTGGACAGGTCCTCGAGGTACCGCTCGAAGGACAACGGACCCGAGCTCACGAGTGCCGGATCTCCTCGCCACTCGGTCCTTGTGCGTCCTTGTGCGCCTCGTCGTGCTCCGATGGCATCTTGACGACTGCACGGGTCGACCCCTTCGGTTGGCGGCCGAGACTGCTGGCGTCGGTGATGCTGCCCACCTTCGGCGGACTCGAAGGCGCCACGGCTACTAGTCCGGCCGCACTCCGGACGGTCTCCGCGACGGCATCAGGATCAGCCACCTCCACGACAAGAAAGCGGTAGCGCACGCCGGTTGTCTCGACGAGGACTGCGTTTCTCGCGAAGCCGCACGCCCAGAAGGACCAGCCGTCACGGCCGTGCTGCGCCCCGACCTTGAACAAGGTCGTCCGGGCGCGCCGGGCTTGGCGAAGTCGGCGACTGACGTGCTGGTAGGCGGCTGGATCGTGCGTGACGGCGACCACGGAGGAGAGCGGTACCCGCAGGCCGCGCTGCAACGCCCAGATCATTCGCCAGCCGGTCAGGCGGACGACGAGCGAGTCGCCCTCGACCTCCATCGTCGCCCACACCTTGGGTGGCTTTCGCGTAGAGCGGACGATCGGCCCGGGGGGGACACCGTCGTCGGGCGGGCGGCCGCCTAGGAGACCCATGCTGCCCGCAGCCGTTTCCAGCTCACCGGGAGGGCTTCCGGCAAGACGCGTACGTCGGCTGCCGCCGTCATGAAGTTCGTGTCACCGAGCCAGCGGGGGACGACGTGCACATGGAGATGGGCGGGGATGCCGGCACCGGCCGCTCGCCCGAGATTGACGCCGAGATTGAGCCCGTCGGGGCGGTAGGCCGCCCTCACGGCGCTGACACTCGCGTGCACCGCCTCCCACAGGCAGGATGCTTCTTCGCCCCTCAACTCCTCCAAGTCCTGCACGTGCCGACGGGGCATCACCAGCAAGTGGCCCGTGGCGTAGGGATAGGCGTTGAGAATGGCGACCATCGTGTCGCTCGACCAGACGACGTAGCGGTCCTCGTCGGGGGCCGGCGATGACACGATGGCGCAGAAGACGCAACGCTGGTCCACCTCGCCGCCGCCGTTCGTCGCCGGCAGCGCGGTCGCTCCCGCCGTTGTCGCCGGCTCCGGGCATTCGCCCCCATCGAGCGAGGCATCCGTCGAGGTGACGTAGGCGGCCCGCCAGCCTGCCCAGAGGTGCTCCAGGCTCACGCCGGTGCCTCTCGTGTCGGTTCTGCCGCCTCGGCGACGGCACGCGCAAGGAAGTCCCCGAGCGGTACATCGCGTTCGGGTGGCGCATCGCCGCGGCCGTTCACGCCCACCGTGCCGGCGGCGACGTCGTCGCCGCCGACGACGAGCACGTAAGGCAGCTTTTCGAGCTTCGCCCGCCGGACGCGCGTATTGATCGGTTCGTCGGCTGCCTCCGTGTCGACGCGGATGCCTGCCTCCGAGAGCTCTCTTACGACCTCTTCCGCGTAGGCCTCGTGATCGTTGCGCACCGGCAGGACTCGTACCTGCATGGGGGCCAGCCACATGGGGAACGCCCCGGCGTAGTGCTCGACGAGCACGGCGAAGAACCGCTCGACGGAGCCGAAGAGCGCCCGGTGGATCATGATCGGGGTGTGGCGGGCGTTGTCCGCCCCGACGTACTCGAGGGCGAAGCGCTGCGGCTCCTGGAAGTCGAGCTGGATCGTCGACATCTGCCAGGTGCGTCCGATGGCGTCCCGAGCCTGCACGGAGATCTTGGGGCCGTAGAAGGCTCCACCGCCCTCGTCGAGGGCGAGCTCGAGGTTCATGCCGACGGCCACGAGGCGGAGCGCCTCGGTCGCCTCCGCCCAGTCATCGTCGGACCCGACGGCCTTGTCCGGCGGCTTCGTCGACAGCTCCAGGTAGAAGTCGTCGAGACCGAAGTCGCGCAGGAGCTCGAGCACAAAGGTCAACAGGGAGCCGAGCTCGGCGGCCATCTGCTCGCGGGAACAGAAGATGTGGGCGTCGTCCTGCGTCATGCCGCGCACGCGGGTGAGGCCGTGGACGACCCCTGACTTCTCGTAGCGGTAGACGCTGCCGAACTCGAACAGGCGCATCGGCAGCTCGCGGTAGGACCGCTGGCGGCTGCGGTAGATGAGGATGTGGAAGGGGCAGTTCATCGGCTTGAGGTAGTACTGCTGCCCACCGTCGAGCTCCATCGGCGGGAACATGCCCTCGGCGAACCAGTCGAGATGACCCGAGGTTTCGAACAGCTCCGCCTTGGAGATGTGGGGGCTGTTGACGAAGTCGTAACCCGCTTCCTCGTGGCGCCGGCGGGAGTAGTCCTCCATGATCTTCCGGATCAGGCCACCTTTCGGGTGGAAGACGGCCAAGCCCGACCCGAGCTCGCTCGGGAACGAGAAGAGATCGAGCTCCGCCCCGATGCGCCGGTGGTCCCGCCGCTCGGCCTCCTCGAGGCGGTGGAGGTGATCGGCCAGAGCCTTGGCGGACTCCCAGGCCGTGCCATAGATCCGCTGCAGCTGCTGGCGGTGCTCGTCACCTCGCCAATAGGCGCCGGCGACGCGCATCAGCTTGAAATGCCCGAGGCGGTCCGTGGCGATCACGTGCGGTCCTCGGCAGAGGTCGACGAAGGCGTCGCCATTCCGATAGGTAGTGACGACACCGTCTCCCCCGCCGGCTTCGAGGGCGATCTCGGGGTCGTCGGCCTGTTGGGCCACACCCTCGATGATCTCTTGCTTGTACGGTTGATCGGCGAACAGCTGGAGGCCTTCTCCGATCGAGTGCTCTTCGCGCACGAACGGCTGGGCTTCGCCGATGATCTGGCGCATGCGTGCATCGATGGCGTCGAGGTCGCTATCGCTGAAGTGAGCGCCGCCTGGAAGTTCGAAGTCGTAGTAGAAGCCGTCGGCGATGGAGGGCCCGATGGCAAAACGTGCGCCCGGCCACAGCGACAGGACCGCCTGGGCGAGGACGTGTGCGGTGGAGTGACGCAGCACCGCCCGGCCCTCCTCGGTACCGCGGGTGACGACGGACACCTTCGCCCGGTCCGGCAAGGTGCGTCCCAGGTCCCAGAGCGACCCGTCCACCTCGACGGCGACGGCGTCCTCGGCCAGTCTCCGCCCGATCGAGGCCGCCAGCGTCGCACCAGTCGAGCCTTCCGGCAAGGAGCGTTCGCTCCCGTCGGGCAGGATGACGGTGATCTCGGTGGCCATCGAGTCAATTTAGGGCACTGACTTGGCTGGCATACCGGCTGCGCCCGCGGAGAGGGAGAACCGCGTGGGGCTCCCCCTCTCCTCCTGGGCCAGCGTGCGACGGGTGGCGGGCCTCGTCTGACACGCTTCGCCAGGACAGTGGGCGCCGGGGTGTCGCCCGCGCCCACTGGTTTCAGTCAATCACGCCAGCGACCGCGATTGGCGGATTTGGCCCTCCCTTGAGCGGACATGGGATCTGACAACTTCGCCTGTCCAGCTTCCGTGCCGATGGCTGGGTCGTCGGCGCCTACAGCTTCACGCCGAGCAAGGCGGCCGATCCGCTCACACCTTGGCCGGCCGCCGCCGCCTCATCGATGGCCGCTAGCGCCGCCGGCGTATCGAGGTCATCGTCGAGATGTGCCCGCACGGCCTCGAGGGCGCCGTCGCCCTCGCCGGAGCGCCGCCAACGCTCGAGGCGCTCGGAGGCGCTCTCGAGGAGGGCACCGTCGAAGTCCCACGATCTCCGGTAGTGGTGGGCGAGCAGGGCCAAACGGATGGCGGCCGCATCGTGGCTCTCGAGGAGGGTGTGCACGAAGACGAGGTTCCCAAGCGACTTCGACATCTTCTCGCCGCCGAGGCGAACCATGCCCACGTGCATCCAGTGCCGAACGAAGGGCTCGCCGGTCGCCGCCTCCGACTGGGCAGCCTCGCACTCGTGATGAGGGAACACGAGGTCGTCACCGCCGCCGTGGAGGTCGATCGTGGTCCCGAGCTCCCGCAGCGCCAAGGCGGAGCACTCGATATGCCAGCCCGGTCGGCCCTTGCCCCAGAGCGAGTCCCAGGCGGGCTCGTCCTCCGCCGACGGCTGCCAGAGCACGAAGTCGAGCGGGTCGTTCTTGAACGGATCGTCCGGGTTGCCGCCTCTCTCGGCCGCAAGTCGCAGCATCTCGGCGCGGTCGTAGTGGCTCACCTGCCCGAAACGGGGGAAGGAGGAGACGTCGAAGTAGACGGCCCCACCCGCCCGATAGGCGTGGCCGGCATCGAGCACCATGCCGATGAAGCCGAGAATGTCCGGGATGGCCGATGTGGCCCGCGGCTCGCTGGCGGCCGGCAGGAGATTGAGCTCCCGCATGTCGTGGTCGAAGCGGGCGATCTCACCGGCGGCGAGGTCAAGGTAGTGCACGCCGAGCTCGCGAGCCTTGCGGAGGATGTCGTCATCGACGTCGGTGACGTTGCGCACGCACTCGGTGCGATGCCCGAGGTCCCGAAGGCGGCGCTGCAGTACGTCGTAGGTCACGTACACCATGGCGTGGCCGAGGTGGGCGGCGTCGTAGGGGGTGATGCCGCAGGTGTACATCGTCACGACCGGGCCTGGCTCGAACTCCACCACCGCAGAGCGGGCCGTGTCGTAGAGGCGCATCACCCGGCCGTTTCGCCCGCGGGGTGGAAGCCGGTGAGCTTGATGCTGGCGTGCGCCCGGTGTTTCATGTTGATCCCGATGAGCACAGCCGTGAAGGCTTCGATAGCGGCCGCGGCCGAGAGCGAGCCCGCATCCACGCCCCGGCAACCCGGGATGCGGTCGGCCAGCTCGACGGCGGCGGCGGTCGCCTGCGGGTGGTCCGAGCAGACGAGGACGTCGGCCTCGAGGGACTCGTCGAGGTCGGCCAGGATGCGGGCCGGCAGGTGGTGAAAGGCCCCGGCGACGAGAGCGCCGGGCGCCGCCTGCTGGACTGCGAGGCTGATGGATCCGCTTGGGGGCACGAGTGCAAGCAGCTCGTCTCCCACCTTGCCGAGTGCATTGACCATCGAGATGACGACCTTGCCGTCGAGCTGCGCCGCCAATGAGCGGGCAAGGGGGGCAGCGCCGTCCCAGGGGGTGGCGAGAACGACCAGATCGGCTACGCAGGCGGTCTCGTTGCCGACACCGGACAGGGGTAGCGGCCGCCCAGCCCACTTCTGTTGAAGTTCGGCGGCGATCCCGGCGGCGCGCTCAGGCTGGCGAGAGCCGATCCACACCTCGACTCCGACCGATGCGAGCCGGGCGGCAAGCGCCTTTCCGGCGGGGCCCGTGCCCCCGAGGATGCCCACGTTCATGGCCTCCAACCTTGCACACCGCTCCGGTGCGCGTCGCACGCGAGCGGTCTCACTCGGACGGCGTCCTCGTCTCGTGGCCGGCTTCGGGCGTGACATAGGCGGCGAGTCGTGGCATGAGGCGCCAGACGAGGGCAACGCCGAGGAGGCAACCGAGGCCCCCGGAGACGACCGCCGTCTGCGCACCAGCGAGAGAGGCGACCACGCCCGTCTCGACGTCGCCGAGGCGCGGTCCTCCCGTCACGACGGCGGTGTGGATCGAATTCACCCGGCCCCGCAGGGCGTCCGGAGCCATCGTCTGCATGATCGTCCCTCTGAAGACCGCCGAGACGACGTCGGCTGCGCCGGCGAGGGCGAGCAAGGCGAGGGCGGCCGGCAGCCACGGCACGACCCCGAAGACGGCGATGGCAAGGCCCCAGATGCTGACGGCGATGAGGACGGCGCGGCCTTGCCGCCGCACCGACGTCACCCAACCCGTCAGGGCGGCGCCGAGCAGCGCTCCGGCACCTGGGGCGGCGTAGAGCAGACCGACGGTCTGGGCGCCACCCCGGAAGCGGACCAGCCCAAGGGCCGGGAAGACAGCCCGCGGCATCCCGAGGATCATGGCGTTGAGGTCGATCACAAAGGTCGCCTGCAGGGCTTGGCGACCTCGCAGGAAGGCGACGCCTTCCTTCATCGACCTCCAGCCGAAACGGGTGCCACCCTCGAGGGGCGGCAGCGGCCGCAGGCTGGCGACGCTCGCAAACGAGACGACGAAGGTGGCCACGTCGGTCACGTAGGCGGAGGACACCCCGATGCGGGCGATGAGCACGCCGGCCACGGCCGGGCCTACGACCGTGCCGATCTGGAAGAGCAGCTGCCACAGGGCCATGGCCGACGTCAGTTGGCGGCGCTCGACGAGTTGCGCGATCACGGCCGATCGGGTCGAGGCGTCGGTGGCGGCGAAGCCCGCCCCGGCAGCCGCGAGCGCGTAGAGGGGCCAGAGCTTGGGGTGGGCGAGCGATGCGTTCCAGAAGAGCCCGACACTGCAGACGGCGAGCAGGCTCTGGCTCACGAGCAGGACGCGCCGGCGATCGAAGGCGTCGGCGACGGAGCCTCCGGCGAGGGCGCCGAGGAGCACGGGGCCGATCTGAGCGAGGCCAATGAGGCCGACGTCGAGCGAGGAATGCGTCAGCCGGTACACCTGGTAGGGCACAGCCACCACGGTCACTTGCGAGCCGAGAACGCTGAAGAGGTAGCCGGTCCAGATCCGGCGGAACGGCTGCGATGTCCGCAGCGGCTCGATGTCGACGAGAAGTCGGCGCGCCGGCATCGGCGTGCAACCTATCCACCGGCACGGCGCCGCCTGGCCGTGCCGGTGAAGGCGGACGGGCCTCGGGCAGCGTCGGGTCGTGCCCGAGGACGATTGCGACCGTCAGCCGCGGTTGCCGGTTCCCGTTAGCGCACCTCGAGTTGCCGAGCGAGGAACGCCGCCACGGATCGAGTGACCGGAAGGGCTACGACCGGTCCTTTGGCGATGACCGCCGTTCCGAGGTCGGCCCCCTGGGCGATGACTTCAATCGCCTCGTGGCCGTTCTCGGCCTGCATCATGTCGGCGACGCTTGAGATGGCGGAGGGGTCGACGTCGATGACGACGTCGACGATGGATCCCGCATTCGTGGTGGCCGCCGGCGCCGGCTGGGCGGCGGTGACCGAAAGATGGGTGATGTTCCCACTCCAGAGCGTTGCAAACGCAGGCCCGACGTTCACGCAGGCCGTCGTCGCTCCCGTCCTGACGGCGGCGATGACGGCGGATCTGGCGGCGGGCGGGTTCGCGAAGAACAGCACCCCGTTGACGTTCTCGAGGTGCCGGGCAACCTTCTCGGCGCATGAAGCCGGGCCGGTCTCCGCCCGCAACTGCAGCTCGAGGGAGCCGACCGCCGCCCCCGCGATGGGCCTACCGCGAGGCAGCGTCGTCGTCGACGGACCGCCGTTCACAGTCGGCCCCGTCGTTGCTGGACGAGCGGTGATCCTCGATCTCGTCGTCGGAGCCACCCCGGCGCTCGGCCTCGACGTGTGATTCGAGCGCAACACGGCGGCGAGACCGCCGCCGAGGGCGCCGAGCAGCAGGACTGCGACGGCCGCCCGGGCGGCGAAGCCGCCGTGACGCCGGCGAGCTCCCGCATGCTGCCTGCCCGTACGACCGCCGGGTGGCCGCGGCATGGTGCGGGCGCCCGGCGCAGCCGCAATCGGCACACGACCTCGCGGGGACGGCTCCTCGGTGAGTGACTCCGGTTCGGCCGCCACGGCCCCCGTGGGTGGCCAGACCGCCGGCGTCAGCGGCGTCGCCTCGGAGCCGGCCGAGTCGCGGGCGGCTTGCGCGACCAAGGAGAGCGACGTCACGAACAGGGCGGCTACGACGGCCCGATCACTCGCCCCCGGCGGAGGCGCCGGGTCACCGGCGCCGGCGACCGCCTGTTGGGCCCACGTCAACCGCTCCAGCTCATGGCGGCATCCAAAGCATGTCTCGAGATGTGCGGTCGTCAGGGCCACCTGCCGCGCCGCCAGCTCCCGGTCGAGGAGGGCCGACATCTCGACGACACTCGGATGATCGGCGGTTGCGGGGCCTTGGGGTGGCGGGGCGTGATCGGTCATAGTCGCGGTCCAGGAGATTTGACGCTGCCAGGTGCCTCAGAGTTCCCCAGCCGGAGGGTGCCGCGGGCGCTCGCAGCCTCGGGAGCCCCGCCGGGCGGTGCTGGAGGGCGCTCGGAATTCGCGCTCTCGCCCCTCGTGGGCGGTGCCGAGGCAGCTCGCTCGCTCGAGAGCACGTCTGCCAGTGCGGCTCGGCCGCGGGCGAGCCGGGATCGGACCGTACCGATCGGCACGAGCAGCACGTCGGCTATCTCGGCGTACTCGAAATCCAGCATGTCCCGCAGCACGACGGCTGTGCGGTGTTCGGCCGAGAGCCGACCGAGTGCCTGGTCCAGCGTCATGCGGGCGGTGACGGCATCGCCCACCTCGTCGCTGTCGACAGGCCCGCCATGGTAGAGGCTCTCTTCGCCGGCATCGCTGGACAGGTCGCCCCATTGGTCGCCCGCTGGGCGACGACGTCGACGCCTCAGCTCGTCGAAGGCCGCATTCGTCGTCACGCGGTACACCCACGTGGAGAAGGCACTACGTCCGTCGAAGGCACTGATCCCCCTGGCGATGGCGATCATGGCTTCTTGGGCGGCATCGAGAGCGTCCTCGTCATCGCCGAGAAGCCGACGGCAGAGGGCATAACAGCGGTCGTAGTGCTGCCGGAGCAGGCTTTCGAGGGCGTCACGGTTCCCGTCGCGGGCGGCCGCGACAACAGGCGCCTCGGCTGCGGCGGACCCACTGTTCGGCCCATCGGGGGCCCGGTAGGAGGAGATGGTCAGAGCGTAGGACACCCCGTCGTCGGAATCGGGGAGTGCCCAGCCGGCTGGAGGACTAGCGGTAGAACTGCGTTCTGATCTGCCTGCCCATCGCTTTGAAGGCTGCGCTGCGCTCGGCTCGAAGGCGGGCGTCCGTGCGGGCGGCGAGCCGCTGCTGTTCGCGCTGCAGGCGGCGATAGCTGTCGAGACGGGCGAACTCCAACCTCCCGTCCTCGATGGCCTCCTTGACAGCGCAGCCGGGCTCGCGGTCGTGGGCACAGTCGTTGAAGCGGCATCCGAGAGCGAGCTCCTCCACATCGCTGAAAGCGTCGGCGAGGGCGTCCTCGGCATCCCACAGCCCGATCGCCCGCAAACCCGGCGTATCGATCATGAGCGCCCCGTTGGCGAGTTGCACGAGCTCACGGGCGACCGTCGTGTGCCGGCCTTTGCCGTCGTCGCGAATCTCGGCTGTCGCCAGGCCGGCTTCACCGTTGCTGAGCGCATTGGCCAACGTCGACTTCCCGGCTCCGGAGGTTCCGATCATCACCGACGTCGTGCGCCGTCCGAGCTCGGCGGCGAGGCCTTCCATCCCCTCGCCCGTGAAGGCGCTCACGGCGTGAACGGCGCACCCGGGGGCGACGGCGACGGCCGCTGCGTACACCTCGCCGGCCTCCTCACAGCAGTCGGCTTTGCTCAGCACGACGATCGGCACGGCGCCCGTCTGCCAAGCGATCACCAACAAGCGCTCCACTCGCCGCGGTCGCCAGGGGTTCGCCAGCGAGGACACAGCCAGCACGGTGTCGACGTTGGCGGCCAACACCTGGGCGGACAGGTCGCGGAAGGCTGCCCGCCTGATGGCGGTCCGCCGCTCGAGCACGGCGATGATCTCGCCGCCGGCGACCACGACGAAGTCGCCCGTCGTCGGCGCCTCGAGAGGCGAGGCGAGCAGATGCTGGGCGATGGTGAGCTGACGCACTCCGGCGTCGGTTCCCACGCTGCAGAGGGTGCGGTCGCGCCGCAACACACGGCCGCGGGAAGCCGGTTCGTGAGCCAGCGGGGCAAGGCTCGCGAGCTCTTCTTGGAAGAGCGCTTCGAAGCCGTCATCCCAGCCGAGCTCCACAAGGTCGGCGGATGACGCGCCAGGTCGGGAAACAGACAGTTCGGAGGGCTGCTCGCCCGCCGGCGAAACAGTTGGTTCGATCAAGGGAACGTGGCTCCTCGTACACAAGAGAGCCCAGGTGCCCCGGTCATCGAGTCGTCGGCGTCATCGTAAAAGACGCCGACGCGGATCCGGATCAGGCGGATCAGACGGGAGAGCACCCGAGCGCTCGGCCAGCATGGACCGACAATCGGCAGTCAACAGTCATTTCCACGGACCTCCTTTCGCTCGGGCGGTTGCTTTCAGTGTAGCCGTCCGCCGGCTGCGGGACGTGGTTGCCCGCGCCGCGGATTCGCCTCGAGGCGTTCTTCTCGGGTCTCAGCCGGCGATGGTTCGCAGCTCGCGGGCCAGGCGGGTGGCGTCGACGGTACCGAGCCCGCTGGCGAGGTCATAGCCGGGGGCGGCCTCATAGCCGGGTACGGTCACCGTCTCGCCACCCTGGAAGAACGTGACGGTGTTCGAGCCGATGGTCACGTCGACTATCCCGGCCGCTCCGGCGGCCTGCAGCCGGTACAGATACGGGTTCAGCCAGCCGAGGTGCTTACCGGCGACTTCGTCGGCGACCGCAACGATGCCGGCGAGCAACGGCGTCGCCTCACTGGTGCCGCCGATGATGTAGAAGCCTTTCTCGAGGCCCGGGAACGACTCGTAGACGAGGGCGCCGCCGTCTTCGGCGGCACTGAGGCTCACGTCCGGCACGCCCCGATGGGCTCCGACGATGTCGGTGACGCCCGCTTGGAAAGCCGGCCGGGCGAACACCTTCGAGACGCCTCCGGAGCCGGCCGACGGCGTGCCGAACAGGTTGGTGTCATTCCAGACGTTGTCGGGAAGGACGCGGGCGCCGGACTCGTTCAGGTGCAGTTGCAGGCCGCCGACGGCGGTGACGAGCGGATCGGTCGACGGCCAGTCGACCGCCCGCGAGGCGAACAGCTCCGAGCCCGTGACCGACGAGCTGTCCGTGCTGCCGTCGTCGCCGGTGGCCGCCAGCACGGTGACGTGATCCTTCGCCGCCAGCTCGTAGGCACTCCGAAGCCGCAGGATCGAGCGGGCGCTCGGGAACGTGCCTTCCGTCGCCCCGAAACTCTGGCTGATGACGGCCGGGTTCTCGTGTTCGATCGCCCAGATCTCGGCCGTCTCGATCTGCGGGAAGCCGGCCGTTCCCTCTGTCTCGGCCACCGGGGTTTCGACGAGAACCATGCGAGCTCCGGGCGCCATCGCGTGGGCGTACTCGACATCGAGGGACGTCTCCTCACCCCACACGAGCATCGGCCCGCTCCCTGTCGCATCCCACGCTGGCAGGGCTCCGGCGGGGGTCACGATGGAAAGAGACGGCGGCGGGGGCAGCTGGAATGCCTTGTCGAAGGTGGCGAGGTCCGACGAGATGGTCGGCGACCCGAAGCAATCGACGATGACGACGGTCTCGCCCTTGCCGTCATCGCCCGCGCGGAACAGCGGGCCGAGGTCATAGGCCTGCTGCAGCTGCTTCGGGCTGTAACAGGCGACACCTGAGGTGGCCTGGCAGGCTGCTGTCGAGGGCGGCGTGTCGAACCGCTGCCGCCCTTGGCGGGCGAAGGACACGGGGTGAACGACCGGAGGCAGCTGGAAGGTCGTCACCGGTGGCGAGGACCTGCGTGGCGACGTGGCCGCCTCCCTCCCGCTCGTGCAGCCGGCGAGCACGACGGCGGCGACACCCGCCAGCACGAGCAGCGAACCCACACCGGGGCAACGGGGTCGCTTCCCACCCAAATGCCGCGGCATCACCGGCAGCCGGCGAGGAGCCGGGGCCGTATCTCAGGCGACGTCTGCCTCGTCTTTCTCAGGCGACGTCTGCCTCGTCGAGCTCGCTACCGACCGTCTCGGTTGAGCGCGTCCAGATATCCGCACACTCCCGGCAGACGTCCTCGGGGATGACACCCGCCTTCATCAGGAGCGGGAAGGCCCGGCAGGCGATGCAGAACCCGAAGAAGGCCTCCAGGCTGGCCGCCCCTACCAATGCGGTCAGGACGCGGTACGCGGCGCGCTTGCGGCCCGTCGCCGCCAGCGCGAGGGCGGTGCCCGACATGGCCAGGCCGACGCCTTGGGCGAGCCGCTTCGGCGGGCCGGGCACGAAGCGGTGCTCGACGTTCAGCCGCGGCGTCACCACCTTCGTGGCGAGCTGGCCAAGAGGGCTCAGCGTTGGCCCCGTCAGCACCCTGGCGGCGAAACCATACGTCAGCGGCAGCAGGATCCAGGGCTGGTCGAGAGCGATGGTGGCCGCCCCCATGGCGACGACGCCACCAGCGACGACACGTGCCGAGGTCTCGTTGACTGGATTGGGAAACCCGATGATGTTCGTCACGACTCGACCTCCTCTCTGCCGACGGGTACTCGGTGGACGGCATGAGGACGTTACCGCCCGGGTCTCCACGACGAGCCACCGCGCTCACGCCCGAGTGGCCCTCGTCTCATACCGGCCGCTCAGCGGGTGTCGACGACCTGGAAGACCTCGGCGTAGCTGCCCGGGCCAAGGCCGCTCAGCTCGGCCGTAGCTGCCGTCCAGCGCCGGACGAACCCCTCCAGCTGGGCGGGGTCGCCGATCTGGCTCTCGTGGCAGCGCAGGGCGGCGATCTTGCGCTCCATCACGTTGGTGATGTCGACGAAGCGGTCCGCTCTCGGTGAGGCCATCAGCCATACCTCGCCCACCTCGTGCGCCTTCAGCCCGGCCGCCAGCAGCTCAGGATGGGCGTAGGGGTTGCGAGCGTCCGGGTAGACGGCTTGCAGGGTCGCCTCGCCGGCGGCGAGGTGATCCGGATGGCTCGCCCGGATGCGCTCCCAGTTACGTTCCGGTGACTGGGCGAGGACGCGGTCGGGACGCACCTCGCGGATCACCCGGCTGAGATCTCGCCTCAGCTCGTAGGTGACCTCGAGCCGTCCATCGGGGTAGCCGAGAAACCGCACGTCGCTCACCCCCACCTCCGCCGCCGCTTTGCGCTGCTCGGCCTGACGCCGTTTTGGCAGCTCAGCCATGTCGACCTCGGGTCCGGAGGCACCCGCGGCACCGTCAGTGACCACGCAATACACCACCTCGACACCCAGCGCCGTCCAGGATGCGACCGTTCCGGCGGCGCCGAAGTCGACGTCGTCCGGGTGAGCCGTGATGACGAGCACCCGGTCGGGTAGCCGTGTATCCGGGTCGCCGCGGTCGGCTGGCGTGCCGGGCTCGGCTGGCGTGCCGGGCTCGGCTGGGCTGGTCATGGCGTCGACGGTAGCGGCAGACCGCCGGCACCGTCGACGACGCAGCCCAGGACCGAGGGCGGCGGGTGACCGCCCATGATCGCAACCCGCTCGAGGCGGAGAACGAGAAATCGCAAGCGCGCTGGCCCAGACGTGCGACAATGTGGCGGTCAATTTCCTGACAGGTTCTCGCGGCGGCAAGAGCGCTCGCCAAGGAGGTAGTTCCAGATGACTACGACAGCGAGCTGGCGTCGCATGGCGGTTGCGGGCGCCCTTGCGGGCATCGCCCTCGGCGCCAGCGCATGTAGCAGCTCCTCCTCGTCCGCGACCACGACGACGACCTCGCCGTCGGGTTCGAGCACGCCGACTTCGTCCTCGGCCAGCGGCAGCAGCACCACGAGCACGACATCGGCCTCGAGCGGCGGCGCCTCCCTTTCTCAGCTCGAGTCGAAGCTGTCGTCCGGCCAGGTAGCCACCTTCGCTGCCACCTACAAGCTCACCGGCACCGAGGCAGGCAAGAGCGTGAACGGCACCCTCACCGTCGCCCACTCCGGCACGAGCTCCCTCTTCGGCGTCGTCACGGCGCAGGGCGCCTTCGAGGAGATCGTCACCGGCACTACGTCGGTCATCTGCGCCAAGCAGGCGGCGGCCTGGGAGTGCTTCGGGGGTGCCAGCGCGGCGTCACTCGGCGCTTCGGTGGCGGCCTTCTCCGACCTCTACAGCTCGAAGGCCGCATTGGCCCTCCTCAAGTCGGACTCGGCCCTGGCTTCGGACGTGACGGAGTCGTCGAGCACGGTGGCCGGCCAGCCGGTGAGCTGCTACACCTTCCACGCCAAGACTGACAACGGTCTCTACACGTTCTGCGTGACGGCCTCCGGCGTCATGGCGGAGTGGTACGGCTCGGACACGACCGGCAACTGGAAGCTCCTCGTCTCGAGCTATTCGTCGAGCGTTCCGAGCAACGAGTTCACGCCTCCGGCCACGCCGACGACGATCCCGACAGGGACCTGATCGTCGGCCCAGTCGGGCCGCAGAGGTACGTATCCACCACTGACGTCAGCTTCGTTGCCAAAATGTTGACTGTGATCGGTGGTTCGCGCCCTTCGAGGAGGCCCGACATCGAGATCCGCACGCCCGCGGCGGCCCGGCTCGTGCACGCCGGCGTCCTCCTGGCCGGAGCCGCCGTCGCCACCATCGTGACGGTCGTCCTGGCGAGCAGAGGGACTCCCTGGGCCGTCGTGTCGGGCATCGCCCTGGCCGTTTGGGTCTCCTACTACTACCGGCTCTTCAACATGGCCGTGGTCGTGCGCGGCGACCACCTCACGGCGCGCAACCTCTTTTCGACGCGCCGCATCGAGCGATCACGCGTCGGAGCGGTCACCCTCGGCGAGAGTGCCGTGGCGAAGAGCCCCAATCAGACCGTCGTGTTGGCGCTCGTCGGCGGTCAACGCGTTGCCCTCGACGCCTGTGCCCGCACGCTGCAGTCCCCCCGTACCCGTCGCAGAGTGGAGGAGTTCCAGCGGCGCCTCGAGCACTGGTCCCGTCACGGCCCGGATGCCACCTTTGCGGCCGACCGGCGGGCCCTCACACGAGCAGGCCCGGAAGCTCCCTGACGGTCTCGAGGATGTGCGTGTGGGGCGCCTGCTCGAGCTCGGCTCGGCCGTGGGCGCCCGTGAGCACGCCGGCGACGATGCCCGCCCCGGCGCGGTGGGCGGCCCAGAGATCGCTCGTGGTATCCCCGGCGACGGCGACGTGGCGAACATCGCCGATCTGAAGGCGGATGACGGCGGTGAGGATCATGTCCGGCCACGGTCGACCGCGCCCGGCGTCGCGGGGGAGAGCACGAGATCCGCCAGCTGCTGCCAACCGAGGCTCGCCAAGATGGCGTCGCGCGTCTGCGGTGAGAAACCTGTCGTGAGGCAAACCTTCATCCCGACATCCTGCAGCTGCCCGATCACGGCCTCCGCCCCTTCGACGGGGACGACGGCGCCCGCGCTGACCGCCCGGTCGTAGGCTGCCTCGAAGGCCAGATTGGCGGCCTCTGCTCGCGCCGCATCCCCGTACAGTGCCGTGAACACCTCGATCTTGGAGCGCCCCATCGTCTCGCGCACATAGGCGAGGGCATCCTCGGCCGGATGACCCTTGCTGCCGGCAGGAGGCGACGGCTGGCCGACGGCCTCGATGGCCGCCGCGAAGGCCTCCTCGACGACGCCACCGTCGGCGACGGTGGTACCGGCCATGTCAAGGGCTGCCAACTCGAAGCTGCTCATGAAAACGTCTCCTCGGCGATGGCGGGTGACAGCGTCATCCCCCGCCCCGCCGGCGCCGTCACGATCTCGACGCCGGGCAGGACCTGGGAGCGGTAGTAGACGCGATCATCCCCCACCACCGAGTAGACGCCTGCCCACCGCCGCACGACCCGAGGGAGAGGCCGCCCGAGAATGCGTTCCGCCCGCGCCTTCAAGTCGTCATAGGCGCTCTCATCCACGGCGAAGTCGAACGGTTCGTCGTAGACGTGCGTGTCCCCGATCGTCAGCCCGCCGTCCGCCCGCTGTACGAGCAGGAGCTGCATCGCCCAGGCGGCCGTCACAGCCCTCGGCGGCGGCAGCGCCGCCCGCGCCGGGAGGTCGAAGGCTGGGTAGTAGCGCATCGAGTCGCCGTCGGCGACCGCCGTCGTGAGGTGCTCGCTGTCGGCCATCGTCTGCATCATCTGCAAGCGGCACCGGCGGATGAGGGCAGAGGCGAGATCCGCCCCGACGGCGCCGCCGATGCCGCTGAGCTGGTCGCCGATGCACAGCACGACGCGCTCGGCCTCATAGGACTGACCGCGCTGGTCGGTCACGCTGCCCTCGGTGACCGCCACGACGCGGGTGTCCGGGAGCCAGCGGTAGCCGCCGCTGCGGGCGAGATCCTCCCGAAGAGCCCCGAGCACCTGCCCCGGCTCCACGATGGCGTCCCGCCGGCACCACATCGCCCCGGCGATGTCTCCTTTGACGGCGGGATTGAGCCTCCGCACCTCGTCGGCTCCGAGCACCTCGACCTCGCGGGCAGCCGCATCGGGCTCGCCGACCAGCTCGGCCATGACGGCGAGCTCCTCTTCGTCGGCCGCGATGGTGAGCGAGCCGTCCGGACGAAACCCCAGCTCCTTCACCTGCTCGCCGAGCTCCTGCCACAGCTCGCGTGCCCGCAGAGCGAGGGCGAGCTCTGTGCCGGCAGCCCGACCACTCACCCACACGAGGCCGAAGTTGCGAACCGAGGCCCGCCGAGGGCCCGCGTCGGCCTCGAGTTGGGTGACGTCAAACCCCCGCCGCCGTCCCTCGACCGCATGCATCGTCCCGATCACGCCACCGCCGACGACGATGACTCGTTCCGGACTCATGGCGAGGGGATGCTAGCCCGGTCGCCGAGGCGGCCTCAGTCCCCCAGGAAGGCCTGCAGGGTACGGAGAAACTGCCTCTCGTACTGGAAGAAGAAGGCGTGGCCCGAGTCCGGGTAGAGCACAAGCTTGGCTCCCTTGATGACCGAAGTCAGCTGGCGGTCGTTCGCCGTCGGCACGAGGACGTCGTCGCGCCCGTCGGCGACCAGGGTCGGGGCGGAGATCTCCTCGATGTGGCGCCCGGCGGCTTCCTTGCCGGCAAGCCAGGAGGCGAGCGATCCCAGCTGCGCCCGGTCCACGCCCGCCGGTGCGACGTAAAAGTGAGGGAACTGCGTGATCTGCGAGACGAACTCCTCCATGGCGTGGCGCTGGTCGGACGGGAAGAGCAAGTCGAGGGCGACGGCGACGCTTGCTGGGTCGACGAGGGCCTTGGCCACCGCGGACGAGGGCAGAGTGGCCCTACCGTTGCCGGGCAGAGTGGCGCACAGTATGAGATGGCGGACAAGGGCCGGGTGCAGGACGGCGAGTGCCTGGGCGATCATGCCGCCCATCGACCAGCCGAGGACATCGGGCCGGCCCAGGTGCAGCGTCTCGATGAGGGCGGCCGTCTGATTCGCCATGGCCGTGATCGTGAGCGGAGCGCGCAGTGCGCTCGTGCGGCCGATGCCGGCATTGTCGAAGATCACCACCCGGTGCGCCCTGCCGAGGGCGTCCACGAACCTCGGCTCCCAGGCGTCCATCGTTCCCGAGTAGCCCATGATCATCACGAGGGGAGGCCCCACCCCGACGATGCGGTACCCGACGGACCCGTCGTCGGTGTGGGCAACCTCAACCGGAGCCCGCACGATCGAGACGGCGCTCGCCGGCAGCGTGCTCGCGGCCGTCGTGGCGCCGGAGCCGGCTGTCGTCGTCGAGCTGGAGCTGGAGCTGGGGCTCGGGGCGCCGCTGTTGCCCGAGGTGCAGGCGGAGAGCGCCGCCACGATGGCCAGGCCGCAGGCTCCTACCACCACTCGTCCGTCCATTGGGGGCGATTCTGCCCGACGCGCAGGGAGCCGGCCGCTCAGCCCGAGGCGACACCTGCCGCCGCGCCGGTGTCGTCTCGCCTAGTGAGGCCTCGGCGGCGCCGGGCGGGAATGCCGGCGGGGCCCACCACGTTGGCGACACACATGGGGGACTTCACCGTGGACTTCACCGCATGGGGGTGAGCGCTCGAGAGACCGCAGCCCGCCGTACGCCCGACTGGTTGATCCTCACCCTCGCGTGCGTCGCCCAGTTCATGGTGCTGCTCGACGTCTCCATCGTCAACGTGGCGCTGCCGTCCATCAAGCGCAGCTTGGGTTTCTCGCAGGCTGAGCTGCAGTGGGTGTTGAACGCCTACACCCTGACTTTCGCCGGTTTCCTCCTCCTCGGCGGCCGCACCGCCGACCTCTTCGGTCGGCGTCGAATCTTCCTCATCGGGCTGACCGTCTTCACGCTCGCCAGCCTCCTCGGAGGCTTGGCCGAGAACCAGGCCATGCTCATCACCGCCAGGGCGGTCCAGGGTCTCGGCGGGGCCATCCTCTCGCCCACCACCTTGACGATCCTCACGACGACGTTCCGCGAGCCGAAGGCCCGCGCGAGAGCGATGGGGATCTGGAGTGCCGTCGCAGGTGCCGGGGGTGCCGCAGGTGCCCTCCTCGGCGGCATCCTCACCGAGGAGCTGTCCTGGCGGTGGATCCTCTTCATCAACGTCCCGATCGGCATCGTGACCTTCGTCGTCGGACGGGCGTTCCTGCAGGAGAGCCGGGCCCAGGGTGAGCGTCAACCGCTCGATGTGGCAGGCGCCATGCTCGTGACCGGCGGCTTGACGGCGCTCGTGTTCGGCGTCGTCCGCACGACGAGCGTCAGCTGGGGTTCCTGGCAGACCATTGTCGCCCTCGGCCTCTCCGCCTGCCTGCTCGCCTGGTTCGTGCTGCACGAGGGACGCGTGGCCATGTCGCCGCTCATGCCCTTGTCACTGTTCAGGCGACGCTCGATCTGGACCGCCAACCTCGTGATGTTCCTGTTGTCCGGCGCCCTCTTCGCCATGTGGTTCTTCGTGTCGCTCTACTTGCAGGAGGTGCACCGCTACACGCCGTTGCGCACAGGCTTCGCCTTCATCCCGCAGACGGTGGCCATCATCGTCGGCGCCCAGCTCTCGTCCCGCCTCGTGCTCCGCCTCGGGCCGCGGCCGCTGCTCGTGCTCGGCGGGCTCCTGTCCGCCACCGGGTTGCTGCTCTTCTCCGACCTGGGCGTCGACACGGGCTACCTGTCGGGCTTCCTCGTGCCGAGCGTGCTCATCACCCTCGGGCTCGGCCTCTCCTTCACCCCGTTGGCTTACGCCGCCACGGCCGGGGTCCCTCCCAACGAGGCCGGCCTCGCCTCCGGCATCGTGAACACGTCGCGCCAGATCGGCGGCGCCGTCGGCCTGGCCGTGCTGGCAACCGTGGCGACCTCTAGGACGCACGCGCTTGCCACCCTGGCCATGCGAGTGGCGCTCACAGACGGCTACACGCTGGCATTCCGCATCAGCTCCGTCATCGCCCTCGGTGCTGGCCTTGCAGCCCTCCTCGTGCCGGCGAGGCGGGCGGTGACGGCTGCTGGCCTCGGGGCTGCCCCCGCCCCTGCGGCCGGCGCCGGTGACTCCGCCCCGGGCGGTGGTGCCGACGGCACTGCTAAAGCACCCGGCCCAGTCGCCACGCGCGCAACGGACTGAGTCCGGCGGCCGTCGAACTCGGCGCCATGCGCAGCGCCAGGCGGGAGGGCAGTTGCGGCTGCTCAGGCGGCGTTGGTGCCTGCGTGCAGGTCCGAAGGCACTCGCAAGCCGGTTAGAAGATGGATCGTGACCCGAGATCCCGGCAGGGCCGACTCCGACGGCGCAGCCGAGCTCGACAAGATGGCCGCCTCTGAGGGCGAGGCGAGCGAACAGCCGGACCAGCTCGCAGCCCAGCCCGGCGACGACGGGCTGGACGACGGGCTCGTGGAACTGGTCGTGGGCAAGCCGGCAGCGGGTGGCGGGTGTGTCGCCCGCCTGCCCGATGGTCGGGTGGCCTTTGTCCGCCACGCCATTCCGGGCGAGCGTGTGCTCGCGCGTATCACCGAAGAAGCCCGTAGCTACGTGCGGGCAGATGCCGTCACGATCGGCCAAGCGGCGCCGAGTCGCGTCTCCCCCCCTTGTCGGCACAGTGGGCCCGGCCGCTGCGGAGGCTGCGACTGGCAGCACGTTTCGCTCAGCATGCAGCGGGAGATGAAGTCGGCCCTCGTGACAGAGCACCTGCAACGCATCGCCGGCATCGAGCGCGCCGTCACGGTCGAGGCCGTTCCCGGCGACGACAACGGCCTGGGCTGGCGCACCCGCGCTCGCTACGCCGTGCTACCGCGGGGGCGGCTCGGCTTCCACCGCTACCGCTCACATGACATCCAGCCGGTCGACCACTGCCCGATCGCCGGCCCCGGCATCGCCCGGCTGGCACCCGAGCTGCTGTCCTGGAAGGGTGCCGAGGAGGTGGAGGTGTTCGCTCCCGAGGCCGAGGGCGAGCTCACCGTCATGATCGACTCGAGGCGAGGAGCGCGAGCTCAAGTGCCCCGATTCGACGGCGGGCTCGTCGTCGACGGGCGCACGATACGTGAGCCGAGCGAGTTGCTCGTGAGCTCGCTCGGTCACCGCTTCGTCGTCAGCGCTGGCGTGTTCTGGCAGGTGCACGCCGGTGCATCGGCAACGCTCGGTCGGGCCCTGATCGACTCGGCCGAGCTTCGTCAGGGAGAGCGGGTGGCCGACCTGTATGCCGGAGCCGGCCTCTTCACGGCGTTGCTGGCCGACGCCATTGGCGAAGGCGGTCATGTGCTGGCCGTCGAGCAGGACGCTCGTGCCGCCGAGGACGCCTACCGCAACGTCCTCGGTTCCGCCCACGTCGACGTGCTGTGCGCGCGAGTGACGCCGGAGCTGGTCACCCGCGAGCTGCGTGCAACGGACCTGGTGGTCCTCGACCCGCCTCGGCAAGGTGCCGGCAAGCAGGTGACGGCTGCCCTCGCCACGCTCGCCCTGCGGCGGATCGTCTATGTCGCCTGTGACGCCGCATCCTTCGCCCGGGACCTGCGCGTCCTGCTCGATGGCGGCTGGTCTTTGAGCGCACTGCGGGCCTTCGACCTGTTCCCCATGACCGAGCATGTCGAGCTCATGGCGGTCATTGACGCACCCAGCTGAGCGCCGTGCAGCCGTAGCCACCGGCCGTCCTCGGTGGGAACCGCCCGCCAGAACGGGCGGGCGTATCAGGACCCCGGCGGACGGTACTTGATGTTGGCGGCAGCAGCCTTGTCGATCTCCTCTGGAGTCAGCAGGACCGTCGTGACGACGGCCGCACCACCCCCGGCCGTGACCGTCAGGCCGAGGGCGGCAGCGGCGACGTTGTCGGGAAGGTCGGCGATGAGATAGGCGTCCGTCGCGCCGAAGGCGAAGTGGAACGACTCCACCTTGCCGCCGGCGCTCTTGACCGCTGCCTGCGCGGCCGCCCTGCGGGCGGATCCGCCTTGGGTGAGGACGCCTTTCACGCCGTCGAGGGTGTAGTTGACGTGAAGCAGGTACTTGGGCATCAGACCCTCCCTTTTTCGTTTCCGTGGAGTATGACCGAGCAGAGAGCTCAGCGCCCCCGCGGCCTGCTACGGTTTCTGCGTATGCATGCAGATTCGCAGGGCCTCACGGAGGCGGGTGCCTCCGGGTTCTCGATGCCGACAGACGAGCAGGTCGAGTTCGCCAGCGACGGGTTCCGGATGCTGGCCGATCCCACCCGCATCAAGATCCTTTGGGCCCTCCTCCAGGGCGAGTCGTCCGTCGCCCACCTCGCCGACCTAGTGGGGGCCGCCCCGACGGCCGTCTCGCAGCACCTCGCCAAGCTGCGGCTCGCCAAGCTCGTCCGGGTGCGGCGGGAAGGAACCTTCGCCTACTACTCGGCAAACGACGACCACGTCACACGACTCCTCACTGAGGCGCTCGAGCACGCCGGGCACCAAGCCCCCGTCAGAGCACAGCCGCAGGCCGGAGATACGCGAGCGTGAAGGCACCGCTAAGCGACGACGACGGCGCTCGCCACTCAGCAGACCCTGGGCAGCTGCGCCACGGAGGGGGCGGCGACGTCCACCACGGTGCGCAGCCTGCCCACGCTGGCCACGCGTCCGAGACCAGCCATGGTCACGGTCCGGGCGCCAAGCGCCTGCCCCTCCCCCGCTTCGGTCACGCCCACCCAGTCTCACGCAGCGCCGACCGTCGGTACCTCGGTCTCGCATTCGGGCTGATCGCCACGTTCATGCTGGCCGAAGTCGTCGCTGCCATCCTCGCCGGGTCACTCGCCCTCTTCGCCGATGCCAGTCACATGCTGACCGACGCCGGTGCCATCGCCATGGCCATCTGGGCCAGCCGGCTCGCTGAGCGCCCGACGACCGACGTCTGGACGTTCGGCTTCAAGCGGGCGGAGATCATCTCTGCCGCCCTCAACGGCATGGCGCTGCTCCTGACGGCCGCCCTCATCGGATTCGAGGCGGTCGAGCGGCTGCTGCACCCCTACCCGGTGAAGGGAGTGGTGCTCGTCGCCGTCGCCGCCGTCGGCGTCTGCGTGAACTTCGCAGCCACCTTCGTGCTCGCCAAAGCAAACCGGTCGAGCCTGAACATCGCCGGTGCCTTCGCCCACCTGCTGACCGATCTCTGGGCCTTCCTGGGGACGGCGGTTGCCGGGATGGTCATCATCTTGTCCCGCTTCGAGCGGGCAGATGCCATCGCCGCTCTCGGCATCGTCACCCTCATGCTGGTGGCCGCCACGCGTCTGCTCCGCGACTCCGGAAAGGTGCTGCTGGAGGCCGCACCGGCGGCCGTAGATCTCACCGACGTGCGCGTCCACCTGCTGCAAGCGCCCCACGTCCGCGACATCCACGATCTGCACGCCTGGGTCGTGACCTCCGACCTGCCGGCGCTCTCGGCCCACATCGTCGTGAGCGAGCAGTGCTTTGCCGACGGGCACGCCCCGCAGATTCTCGACGCCCTGCAGGCGTGCCTCCTCGGCCACTTCGATGTCGAGCACTCGACCTTCCAACTCGAACCACCAGGCCACTCCAGCCACGAGAGCAGCGCTCACTGAGGCCGGCGTCTCTGCCCAGCTAGCTGCGGCGGAGGCGGTCGATCTGACGACGGTCACGCTTGGTCGGGCGCCCGCTCGAGGGGTCCCGCAACAGCGGCGGGATGACATGCTGGCGCACGGGTGGAGGTGGGCTGTGATCGACGTAGCACTCGGCGGCCATGGCCGCACCCACCCGTTTGTCGATGACCTGCAGGACCTCGAGCAGCCGTTCCCGCCCGCCGGCCCGAGCCGTGATGCGATCCCCGCGGCGGATGGGCGTGGCGGGCTTCGCCGGGGAGCGGTTCACGCGGACGTGGCCGCCACGGCAAGCCTCGGTGGCCTCCGCCCGTGTCTTGTAGAGGCGAATCGACCAGAGCCAGCGGTCTAGGCGGGCGACGTCCATATCCGCGATCGTTGCACCTGCCGAGCGACTCTTGGGTACGGTGGCCGCATGGCAGTCCTCAACGAGCCGGCCCGCCAGCTGATCGAGTCCGGGAAACTCGCTCACTGCGTCACGATCAACCCGGACGGCGGTCCGCAGGTGACCTGCGTCTGGGTGGGACTCGATGGCGACGACATCGTCATGGCCCACCTGGGCGCCTGGCAGAAAGTCAGAAACCTCCGCCGCGATGCCCGCATCGCTCTCTCCATCGAAGGCAGTGGTAGCAACCCGGTCGGGATGCAGGACTATCTCGTGGTGCACGGGCGGGCCGAGATCATCGAGGGCGGGGCCGCCGAGCTGCTGCAGCGGCTCGCCTTCGTCTATGTCGGGCCCGGCGTGAAATTCCCGCCGATGGACGACCCGCCACCCGGCTATGTCGTGCGGATCCGGCCCGATCGCATCGGAGGGCACGGACCCTGGGCGAGCGGGGAGTCGGGCGGGTCTTAGAGATCCCAGCCGGAAGCGTGCTTGGGCTGGTAGAGACCGACAGTGCCACCTCCGGGGATCCGCAACCTCGTCATGCGGCCGAAGCCCTGCTCCTCGATCGGGCTCGTGAACTCGACGCCCTTGGCGGTCAGATCGGCCACCGTCGCCTCCACGTCGTCGCACATGAAGTACAGCTCGTGGGCACCGCTCTCTGGGCCGCCCTCGCCCGAAGGGTGGATGCCCAGCTCGGCGGGCGGCAGCTTGAAGATGAGCCAGCCGTGGCCGACGTCCACGTTCGGGAGCTGGAGGACGTCGCGGAAGAATGCCCGGGTCTCTTCTGCCTCCTCGGCGAAGATGATGACATGGGTGCTCGTGATCATGGCGTGATCGTAGGGTCTCTCAACCCCGCGATCCCCGTCGGGTCACGGCGGAGCCGTCGCGGCCCGCTGGCGCTCCGCCTCGGCCAGGACCTGCACGACGTCGCGGCCGAAGCGGACGTCGCAGGCGTGCTGGCGGCCCCCGGAGCGAGCGTTGCCGGCCAGCTCGCTCGCGGCCACGCCCAGCGCCAGCTCTGCGCGTCCTCCTTGCACAGGGGCAACCGAGCGACCGAGCTCACCCCAGATGAAGAGGTCGAATGCCGCCGCCGCCTCCGAGGCGCCCTGTGTGACGGTGACGGTGCTCGAGGCGCCGCCGTCATGGCGGAGCACGAGGTGGGTGACATCGCCGCTGCCCGCCTCGGCGGTAACGCCGACGACCGCACCGAGGGCTGCCCACAGGAGGGAGACGACGTGGGGGCCGAGATCCCAGAGGGCACCCTTTTCTCTGCGCCACGGCGTGTTGAAGGGGTTGCCCTCCGCTAGCGACGTCCCGAGCCAGATGCCGCTCCCGCCCACCCACCCGCCCGCTGTGGCGACCTCGGCCAGCCAGGCTCTCACGTCGGGCTGGAAGCGCGACGTGAAGAAGACGACCGATGCCACCCCGGAGTCCTCGACGGCTCGCACGAGGGCATCGGCCTCGCCGAGGGAGGTGGCGACGGGCTTCTCGAGGAGGAGGTGCTTGCCGGCCTCGGCCGCACGCAGCGCCAGCTCGGACTGCACGTCGGGGGGGACCGAGAAGGCGACCGCGTCGACCGCCTCGAACAACTCGTCGAGGTCGGCGAAGGCGGCTGCACCGTGCTCGGCAGCCAACAGGGCGGCCGCTCGGGCGTCACGCCCCCACACGCCGACGAGCTCGATCCCGTCGGTCGACGACAGAGCCGGGGCGTGGGTGAGCCTGGCCCAATGCCCCGTGCCGACGAGCCCGAAGCGCACCCGCCCGCCTGATCCGCCCCGCATCTCAGGCATCTCCCTGCCCCTCCGGTGCGGTGAGAACGGGCGAACGTGTGAGGTTGTAGACGCCGATGGTCATGACGACGAGCCCGAGTACCTCGGCCACGGGGGCAAAGCCCCGCGAGTGGACTCGTTCGCCGAAGAAGCCGATGCCGATTGCGAGAGCCACAAGGGGCTGAGCGACCGTCAAGGTGGGAAGCGAGAGGCGAAGGACGCCGGCGTTGAAGGCCTGCTGGGTGAGCGAGAGTGCCACCACGGCGGCGACGACGAGCACGTACGGTGACCACGTGACGAGGACGTGGAGGACACCTTTGTCGAGGAGGTGCCCCGTCCGCTCGGTGACGGCGGCGACGTAGCCGAAGGCCGTGCCCGAGCCGGCGGCATACAGCAGGGCGGCGCGTTTCGGCGTGCCGGTGCGCGCCAGGAGCGCCAGGCCGACGCACGCCACGATGATGGCCGCGCTGAGCGCCAACCAGCCGGCGAGCGACGCCCTCGGATGGCCGAGAGCCGGGCGGGCGACCTCCTGGAACAGCGACAGCCCGGCCACGGTGACGACAGCAGCCGACACCTCGGAGGAGGACACGTGGCGGTGCTCGAGGCGCGCCGCCACGGGGAGGGCGAACACGAGGCTGAGGACGAGGAGCGGCTCCACAAGAGCGAGAGAGCCGCGCCGCAGCGCCAGGAACTGGAAGACGTAGCCCACTCCGTCGAGGAGGCTGCCGAGCAGCCAGATCGGCCGCCGGACGAGACGGCCGAGCAGACCTCTCCCCGCCGCGGCTGGCGCCTGCCGGATCGCCTCGTGGTGCTGCAGCACGGCCGCGCAGCCGTAGGAAGCGGCGCTCGCCAGCGAGAGCAGGACGATCGAGATGAGACCGGGCGCCAGGTGATGATGAAAGACGCCGAGATTCGAGACCGAGAGCACCGCTGCCAGCCTCCCCCATGGAGAGGCCGGTCGAGAAATTCGCCGCCCGGCCGTCTCGACAGTGTTTTGGCTACCTAGGCGCCAATTCGTTCGCCGCTTCGGAGAAGGCCGCCAGGAGTCGGTCGACATCGTCGTTAGTCGTGGCCGGGCACACGAGGGCCATGTTGTGGAACGGCGTCAGCAAGACGCCCCGGTTGATCAGGTAGAGGTGGACGTACTCGTCAAGATCCTCGTCGGCGGCGGCGGCCGACTCGGCTCCCGTCCGCGGCGGCCGCCGGCAGAACCGGTACTCGGCCCTGGCGCCCAGCCTCGTGATCGTCCACGGCAGCGCCGTCGAGGCAAGGATGGCGCGAGCGCCCTTCTCGTACCGCTCCGCCAGGGTGATCATGCGGGCGAAGGCCTCCGGTGTCAGCACGTCTTCGAGCGTCGCCCGCACGGCGGCGGTCGAGAGGGCGTTGCCCGCCAGGGTGCCGCCGACACCGCCGACGTCGACCAGGTCGGCGTCGGGGGAACCGAGCAGCCTGCGGGCGACGTCTTCCGACAACCCGTAGGCACCCGCCGGGATGCCGCCTGCAATCGCCTTGCCCACGGTCACGACGTCAGGCGCCAGCTGCCAGGCTTGCGTGCACCCGCCCGGCCCGGCGGAGAGGGTGTGGGTCTCGTCGATGATCAGCAGGGAGCCCGCTCCGCTGGCCAGCTGGCGCAGGGTGTCATGAAAGCCGGCGTCCGGGAGCACGATGCCGATGTTGGTGAGCGCCGGCTCTGTCAGGACGGCGGCGACGTCGCCGGCGGCGAGCGCCTGCTCGACGCCCTCGAGATCGTTGAATTCGACCACCCGCGTCGTGAGGGAGGGGTCGACGGGCGGGCCGACGTTGCCCGCCGAGGCCCGCACACGCCCAGCCTCGAGCGTGGCGATCGTCTCGTCGACGCTTCCGTGGTAGCAGTGGTTGAAGACGAGGATCTTCGGGCGGCGGGTGAGGTGGCGGGCGATGCGGATCGCCCACCGGTTCGCGTCGGTCGCCGAGAGCGTGAAGCTCCAAGCCGGAAGGCCGAAGCGCCAGGCGAGGAGAGCCCCGGCGGCGGCCGCGTCCTCCGAGGGCAGCATCGTCGTCAGCCCGCCCTGCTCTTCGACCCGCCGGCGGATGGCGGCAAGCGTCGCCGGCGGCGAGTGGCCGGCCATGGCACCGGTGTCCCCGAGGCAGAAGTCGGCGTAGTCGCGGCCGTCGATGTCGGTGACCGTCGCTCCCCTTGCGCCCGCCAACACGAGAGGAAAGCCTCCGTGCCACTTCGCCATCCAGGTCATCGGCACCCCGGCGAGAAGGTTCGTCTCGCGCTCGCTTGCTTGCAGCGAGCGCGGGTGCAGCTTGCGGTAGGAGGTTCGCTCCCGCTCGAGCAGATCTGCGAGGTGGGCACGGTCGACCATGGCGACCATCTTGCCGCCCTGCCGGCAACCGGCGCATTGGCGCCGCCGCCGGAGCATGGAAGACTGAGCCTACGTTCGAACGCTTCACTGATCGCTCACGGCGGGTCCTCGTGCTGGCACAGGAGGAAGCGCGCCTCCTCGGACATTCCTACATCGGAACCGAGCACCTCCTCCTCGGTCTCGTCCACGAGGAGGACGGGCTTGCCTCCAAGGCGCTCCGGTCCCTCGACATCTCCCTCGCGGCCGTCCGGGCCGAGGTCGAAAAAGTCGTCGGCCCGGCCGGATCCCCCGCCGCAGGGTCGCCACCCTTCACGCCGCGGGCGAAGAAGGTGCTCGAGCTATCGCTGCGAGAGGCGCTGCAACTCGGGCACAACTACATCGGCACCGAGCACATCCTCCTCGGCCTTGTTCGCGAAGGCGAGGGCATCGCCGCCAAGGTGCTCGTCTCGCTGGGGGCCGATCTCGCCGGCGTCCGCCAGGAGGTCATCAAGTTGCTCAGCGGGTATCAGGGGCCGGGTGCTCCTGCGGCTCGCCCGGCCGGCGAGCGCGACGACCTCTCCGATCTCACCATGGAGGAAGGCACCTTCGCTCCCGAGCCGATCGGTGACCACTGGACGGCCCGGGTCGTGCGGGCGGGGAGGAACCCGGCCGTCTTCGACGAGGCCTACGGGGCGCTGGCCGAGCTCGTCGCACCCTTCGGCATCAACCTCGAGGAGGCGGCCGCCGAGCGCATCATGGTCATCTCGGTGCTCACGAGCGGTGGACCCGGTCTGCTGCTGACGTTTCGCCACCGCACCGAGGGCTGAGCGCCTGCTCCATGGTCACTTCGGCGTCAGCTCGTCGACGGCATCCTCGACCGAGCCGCAGAGGCCGTCCGGGCCGAAGATCGCCAGCAGCCCGCCGCGCTTGAGGTCGTGGTGGACGAGGTGGGAGGACCGGGCGATCACGGTCCTCACCCCGCCGTCCTTCAGCTCGGCGACGAGGGCACCGAGCGCCTGTGCTCCCGTGAAGTCGATGTCCGACATGGCGTTGGCGTCCAGCACGAGACCGTGAATCGGCCCAGCCGCCTCCTTGATGGCAGCCGGGACGGCAAGCCGCACGTAGTCGGCGTTGCCGTACCAGAGGGCTCCGTAGACGAGGTAGACGAGCACACCCGCCACTTGCTCGGTTGGCCGGCCGATGTCGGTTGGGATCCAATGATCGGTGCCGACCTCCCGACCGAGGACGGCATGGGCCGGCCGAGCCGCCCGCCGAGTGCGATCGGCCAGCGAGAGCACCATGGCGACCACGACGCCCTGCTCGATACCGACGAAGGCAACCATCAAGCCGGTGAGGAGAGCCACGCCGAACTCCCAGCGAGAAAAGGCAAGGATCTGCTTCAGAGCCTTCAGGCGGAAGAGCCGCGTCGCGACGAAAAGGAGGATGGCGCCGAGGGTCGCCTTCGGCAGATCCTTCAAGAGCCCGGTTGCCAGCAGGACGACCCCGAGGACGACAGCGGCCGCCAAGATGCTCGCCATCTGTGAGCGGCCCCCCGAAGCGGTCACGACGGCGGTGCGAGGAGGGCTGGAGTTGAGGGGGAAAGCGCCGCTCACCCCTGCCACGACGTTGCCGGCGCCGATCCCGACGAGATCGACGTTGAAGTCCTGCGTGGCAGGTGCGCCGGCACTCGAGCTGCGGACCGTGGCGGCCGTCTGCGCCACCACGATGAAAGCGATCGTCAGTGCGGGTACGAGCAGGTGGCGGGCCTGCAAGAAGGAGGCGGAGGGGAGGGCGAAGGACGGCAGCCCACCATGGATCGAGCCAACGACCTGCACGCCATGGGTGACGAGCCCGGCGCCCGCGACGACGAGGATGGAGGCCACGAGCCCGATGAGGGCTCCCGGGATGCGGTGGTCGACCAGCTCGGCCACCACGATCACGGCCAGGACGACGACGGCGATGGCGACCGACCAGCCGTTCGTGTGCCCGAGCTGGTCGACCACCTTGGTGACGCGACCGATCGTGGTCGTGCCGCCCCCGGCCAAGCCGAGGATCGCCGGCAGCTCGCGGACGACGATCTCGACAGCGATGCCCGCCAGCACACCGGTGATCACCGGTGTCGAGAAGAGCTCGGATATCCAGCCGAGGCGCAGCAGGCCGACGGCGAGGACGAGCACCCCGACCATGAGCGCCAAGAAGGAGACGAGGTGCGTGTACTGGGACGTTCCCACGACGGCGACGCCGGCGACGCCGGCGGCGATGATCGGGGCGATGGTGGAGTCGGCACCGACGGAGATTTGTCGGCCACGGCCGAGCAGGGCGAAGACGAGTGACCCGGCGACGAAGGCGTAGAGGCCTGCCACCGTAGGCATGCCCGCCAGTCGCGCCGTCGCCATCTGCTCGGGCACCGCGATGGCGACGAGCGTCAGGCCTGCGAGCACGTCAGGCCCGAGCCAGGAAACCTGGTAGCCCCGCAGTGTCGGCAGGATCGGCCATGACTTCACGGCGGAATCCTTAGCACCCGAGCGGGCGGTGTGCTGCGCCCGAGTCGGGGATCGGTCTGCCAACTACGATTCCAAAGCGTGAAGGGTTTCCTGGCCGTCGTGGTGGCGGTCATCGTCACCATCGCGATCGGTGTGGCCGTGATCGCCCTCGTCGGTCCCCACCCCGCCTTGTCCGGCAGCATCGGACCGATCGGAACCGACTCTGCCGCCGGCAAGGTCACGGTCGGAATCCCCCTCACCATCACCTGGAATCGCGCCGGGCGGGTCGACGTCGTCGGCCTAGAGCCCGTGGCCGTCGCCGGCTATCCCCTCCCGCGCGTCCTCGGCGTCAGCAAGCAGACGAGCACGCCCTACGGGTCGATCGTCGGCACGGCCGTCTCCGGCAAGGCAGCCCAGGCGGACGACTTCATCGTCTGGCTCACGAACTCGACGGGCGCGGGCACGACGGACGCCTCGGCTACGTTCCTGCTGGCGTACCGCTACGCAGGCGACCTCTTCAACCTGACGGCCGGTGGGGGCTCCGCCCTCTGCTTCGGCTCGCGCGTTGCCTGCCAGAGCCGCGTGCTCGCCGCCACGAGCGCCATCGCCACCCTGCAGAGGGCCATCAGCGCGGGTGGACAGTCGTGAGGGTGCTGCGAGTCGTCGTCGGCGGCCTCCTGTGCCTGACCGGTGTCGTCTGGATCGGCCAGGGCGTCGGGCTCGTGCACGGCTCGTTCATGACGGGCGCAACGCAGTGGGCCCTGCTGGGCGGCGCCGCCCTCATCGTCGGCCTCGGCCTCCTCTCGCTCGGGCGGCACTCCCGGAGGAATGCCGAGGACGGCGCCTGACCCCTCCCGAGGCGGCTCCCCCACCCGGGCGACCAGGGCCGGTACATTCGTCGGCGGTGAGCAACGGGTCGTCGTCCGCCGACGGCCCGATGGAGGCACCCGCCGGCGTCCACGACGAGATCGCCGAGGATGCGCAGGCGCGGGCGGCGGCTCGACGCAGGCTGTTGCTCGGCCTCACGGCCGCGGCGTTGTTCGTGCTGCTCGCCTGCCTTGCCTACTGGCCGGTTGCCCCTCTCAACGCCAGCCACATCGTCGGCTGTCCGTGCTCCGACGAGGCGCAGGAGGTCTGGTACCTCAACTGGACGGCGTTCGCCGTCCTGCACGGCCACAACCCCTTCTTCACGGCCTACCTGGCGGCACCCGCCGGCGCCAACCTCGGCCTCGATACCGCCATGCCCTTGCTGGGCTTTCTCGGCCTGCCCGTGACGGCCACCGCCGGCGCCGTGGCGACCTACAACATCCTGTTGCGGTTGGCGTTGGCGGCCTCGGGTTTCTCGATGTACCTCCTCCTCCGGCGCTACACCAGCTGGTGGCCGGCGGCCTTCCTCGGAGGGGTCCTGTACGGGTTCTCCGCCTACATGATCGGGCAGGGCCGCGGCCACCTCTTCCTGACCTTTGTGCCGATCCCGCCGCTCATGGTCGCCCTCCTCGACGACTGGCTTGTGCGACGGCGGCGCCCGGGAGCACCCTCAGGCGCCCTCCTCGGCGCCGCCGCCGGCTTGCAGTACCTCATCTCCCCCGAAGTCCTCGCCATGACGGTCATCAGCCTCGGCGTCGGACTGCTCGCCCTCTGCCTCCGCTACCGAGCAATGGTGAGGGAGCGCCTGTCCACCTTCTTGTCGGGTGCGGTCGCCGCCGCCGGCGTCTTCGCCCTGCTTGCCGGCTACCCGATCTGGATGCTGCTCGCCGGGCCGCGCCACGTCACCGGTCCGGCCCACAGCGTCCATCTGCTCTCGGTCTACCGCAACACCGTGTTCGGGGTGATCTTGCCGACGTCGAATCAGGTGATCAACCCGCCGGTGTCCGCCCGCTTCACGAACCCGTACCTTCTCCACGACCCGGCCGAGAACGGTGTCTACCTGGGCTTTCCACTCGTCGTGTTGCTCGCTGGCCTTGTCGTGCGGTGCCGTCGCATAGGGATCGCCATGGCTGCGGCCATCGCCGGCGCCGTCTCGCTCGTGCTCTCGTTCGGCTCGCGCCTCGAGCTGGCCCGCCACGCCTCTCCGCTCCGTCTGCCCTTTGCCGTCCTCACGCACCTGCCGCTGCTGAAGTCCATCGAGCCGGCGCGCTTCTCGCTGTTCGTCCAACTGGCCGCCGCCGTCATCCTTGGCGTCGGGCTCGATCGCCTGCGCACTGAAGGCCTCCGCGTGCCGGCGGCCGGGACGCCGCCCGACGGCCCGTCGGCGCCTCCTCTTTCGCAGGGGCCGCGCCCGAGCCGTGCGCGACCGACCAGCCGCCATGCCCCCCGGCTCGTGCTCGCCCTTGCCGCCGTCGCGCTCGTGCCGCTCGTCCCACGCCTGCCGTACCACTCCGTCAGCACGCAGATACCGGCGTTCTTCGGCTCCCCGGCGGCGAGCGTCATTCCAGCCGGTGCCGTCACCGTCACCTTCCCCTGGAACGTCCGTCCCGACGACGATGGCATGCTCTGGCAGGTTGCCTCCGGGATGCGGTTCAAGCTCGTGAGCGGCGACGTCTTCGTGCCCGGCCCGCACGGGACGTCCTCGGCCTTCATCCCGCCGCCCGGCCCGAGAGCCGTCCGCCAGCTCCTGCTGGAGGACTCGAGCCGCTACAAGGGACCGGATCCGCCTGACGACGCCGCCACCCGAGCGGCCATGGCCGAGCTGCTCGACACCCGCTCGATCGGCGTCGTGCTCGTGCTCCGAACCAGCCCTGGAGCCGCTTCCGTCGTCGAGGTCACCACACAGGTCCTCGGGAGAGGGCCGCTCACGTTCGGAACGATCGACGTCTGGGTGCTCCGGCGGCCAGCGGGCTGATCCGACGACGCCGGCGCGGCGCCGCGGGCGACAAGGTCACGTGAGGGGCGCAAAGAGCCGGCGCCCGCGAGCGGCCAGCACGCGACCGAACTCGAGACCCGGGAAGTGGGCACCGGTCACGGCCGTGCCGGTGCCCTCGAGCTCCCGCCAGAGGACCTCGCGTGTGCGGGCGGCCATGGCCGGGTCCACGTCCGAGAGAGCGGAGAAGTCCGGCTCCTCCAGCTGCAACGGGCACTCGACGGCGTCGCCGAGGATGACGGCGCGAGCCTCCCCGGAGGACACCACGAGGCCGTAGTGCCCGAGCGTGTGCCCCGGCGTGTGGCGCGCCGTCAGGCCGGGAGCGATGGCTTGCATGTCTCCGTCGAGCGGATCGAGGCGGCCGGCGTCCGCCAGCACCTCCATGATCTGGCGCCCGCGGCTGTCCTCCTCGGCGCCGGCGACGAATTGCTGCCAGTCGGCCGCCCCGTAGCGCACGACGGCGTTCGGGAAGTAGGGAACCTCGTCGACGGTGAGCCAGCCGATGTGATCGATGTGGAGGTGGCTGCAGACGACGATGTCGATGTCCGCAGGCGCCACCCCAGCGGCGCGGAGGGCCGCCGGCAAGTGACCGCCCGCCGCCCATCCGACGTCGACGTCTCCGAGGCCCGCATCGACGAGGACGGTGCGCCCTCCGCTTTGCAGGAGAAAGCACCCGATCGGGATGTGCACGCGGCCATCAGGGGCGAGCAACTCCTGATGTGCCCGGAAATCGAGCCCGACGTAGAAGTCCTGTGGCATTTTGCACGTCCCGTCGCTGAGCGGGATCAGGTCGATGTCGCCCACGCGCATAGGCGAACCCTAATGATCCCGCCGTTTGGCAGTGGTCCCGCCAGGGAGCAGGCGGTGGGATCCGTCTGCGAAGATGGGTTGCGGTGAGGCCGCACCGGGAAGAGTCCTCTTTGAAATGAAGCTCTTGCGTCGCGTTCTCGGCGCCGTCGACCGGTGGCAGCGGCGCACCCCCGTCGTCGCTCCCGCGTTCGCCGTGCAGAAGAAGTTCAACGACGACCGGCTCGGTCAGTTCGTCGTCGCCCTCGGCTGGTACGGCTTCGTGTCCATCTATCCGCTCCTACTCGTCGTCACGACCGTCCTCGGCTTCATCGGAGCGGCATCCCTCGGCGGCACGATCGTCTCGACCCTGCACGAGTTCCCCGTCGTCGGGTCGAACTTCAACCCGGCGCAGCCGTCTCACGACCTGCATGGGAGCACGATCGGCCTCGTGATCGGGCTCCTAGGTCTCCTCTACGGGACGCGAGGCGTGATGTTGTCGGCCCAGCGGGCCATGGCGCAGCCCTGGAACCTGCACCGAGGGGATCGCCCCGGCTGGCTGCCCAGGTTGACCCGCAGCCTGCTCGGCCTCTTGATCATCGGCGGCTCGTTCGTCGTCAACGCCGCCGTAGCCGCCATCGCCACCGGTCACGGCCAGTCATGGCTGCTTCGGATCCTCGTGATCGCCGGCATGCTCGCGTTGAACTCGGCGCTCTTTTTCGCGAGCTTCCGGACGCTCACGCCGAGCGCCGTGGCGACACGGCTGCTCCTGCCTGGGGCGGTCCTTGGAGCGATCGGGTTCACCTTGTTGATCACGGTCGGCTCCGGTCTGATCCAGCACCAGGTGCGCCACAGCTCAGCCACCTACGGTCAATTCGGAGTCGTGATCGGACTCGTCGGCTTTCTCTTCCTGCTCGCCAAGATCAGCCTGTACGGCGCCGAGCTCAACTCGGTGCTCGCACGCCACCTGTGGCCGCGCAGCCTCGTCAGCGGCAACCCCACGACGGCCGACAGCCAAGTACTCAGGTACCTCTCCGACGAGGTGCCGCAGCCGGCTGCGGCGCCAACTCATCTTGCGAGCGGCAAGCCGACATAACCGCAGGGTTTTCGGGTCGATGCGCGAGAATGTCTCATGCTCACACGCCTCGATGAGGCCCGCAGTCCCTCGAGCATCCAGAGCGCCCCGAGCGTCCGCGCCGAGGCTGCCCGGCGGGAAGGACGCCCCAGTTCGAAACGAACGCTGCGGCGGTCCGTCGAGCTCTTCAAAGCCTTCCGGTTGGAGCAGACCGATCCGGACAGCTTCTACGACCTCATGGCCGCTGACACAACGAAGCTCCTCGGCGAGCATCTCCGTCTCGACGGCGCATGTGTGTTGGACGTCGGTGGAGGGGCGGGCTACTTCACGAAGGCCTTCCGGGCGGCGGGCGCCTCCTGCTTCGTGGCCGAACCGAGCATCGCCGAGCTGTCCTGGCGGGGGGCGCGGCCGAGCGGCGCGGTCATCGGCGACGGGTATGAGTTGCCGTTTCAGGACGCCTGCGCCGACCTTGTCGTGTCCTCGAACGTGCTCGAGCACGTTCCGCGTCCCTTGGAGATGATCGACGAGCTGACGCGGGTTGCCCGCCCGGGTGGGCACGTCTGGATCTCGTTCACGAACTGGTACGGGCCTTGGGGTGGCCACGAGACCTCCCCCTGGCACTATCTCGGCGGGGAGCGCGCCGCCCGCCACTTCGAGAGCCGCACCGGGCGGGCCCCGAAGAACGTCTTCGGCACAAGCCTGTTCGCCGTGCACGTCGGGCCGACCCTGCGCTACGTCCGACAGCACCCGCAGCTCGACGTGATCGAGGCCGGGCCGCGCTATCACCCCTGGTTCGCCCGCGGCGTCGTGCACGTGCCCGGCGTCCGCGAGGTCGTCACGTGGAACCTCGAGCTGCTGCTGCAGCGGAGGCCGGACCGCTTCGCGCGGCGATGGCGCGAGAGGACGCAGGTGGCGCCTCGGCGACATGAGGGCCAGCAGCTGCTGAGAGACGCGGGCTGAGGGCGCCAGGTCGGGCTCAGGCCGGCTTTCTCGCAGAGGCCAGCAGGATCGACGCCAAGCTGGGAGCCCGGCACATCAGCCGGTCAAGCGGTCTGAAGGGGCGGGGAACGTCGTGATATGGGGCGCCGCTGATGTCGACATCGACAAAGCCGCTTGCTTCGAGCAGGCCCGCCAGCGCCCTCCGCGTGAAGATGCGCAGGTGGCCGACGACCTCGCTGCCGGGGCGACCGTAGATCCCATGCAGGCTCACTTCGGTGAAGAGCGGCTGCACGCCGACGGCCAGCAGCACCCGGTTGTACCAAGCCGCCAGGTTGGGGGTCGAGAGCAGGAGCGTCCCATCACGGGCGAGTACCCGCCAGGCCTCGGCCAGGGCGGCATCGGTGTCAACGAGGTGTTCGATGAGCTCGCTCATGATGACGACGTCGACGCTGGCCGGGGCGAGCGGCAACCCAGGCGACTCGGCGGAGGCTCGCGCAACGGGGACCCCGCGGGCGGCGGCTCGACGTAAGGCCGTCACGGACCAGTCGAAGCCGACGAGCTTGATGCCTCCTGGCGAGCTCCGTTCGCAGGTGGCGATCGCCAACGAGGTGGCCATGCCGTCCCCGCAACCGATGTCGATGCCCCGCAGCGGCCGATCAGCCGCCGCCACGAAACGAGCCAGCATGGCCGCTTGCAGCTGTGCTCGCTCCAACCCCGAGCTCAGCGGAGTGCCCGGATCTTCGTAGAGCTGCCGCAGGCGCTGGTCCGTCATGGCCGCCAGTCAATCGGCGGACGTACGGTGACGTCGTGGCGAAGGCTGCCGAGCAGCCGCCGCCGGAGGGGTCGCAACCCCATCCCGCTATGTCACCTGGATCAGAAACTCCGGGTGATGATGGCCGCCATGATCGGCGTCCCGATGCCCGTCGCCAGGTCGTATCCAGGGGTGGTCGGGAACAGACCGTTGTTGTTGGTGGTCTGGCCGATCCCCGTGATGTCGTGGAAGTACTGGTGGGGGGCGATGTTGTAGAGCAGGTAGAGCAGCGGGTTGACGTTGCCGCTGCGGCGACCCTGGAAGCTGTCCCGGTCGGCGATGATGGCCGACCACAACGGCGAGGAGAGGCTCGTGCCGCCGATGCCGAACCACCCGGCCACCGGCTCGGAGGCGCTGAAGCCACAGGCGCTGAACGGCGTGCCGGCATTGGCGGTGCAGTACTCGGCGTACGGCGTGTACTCGTCGGCGTTGGCCGAGATGTCGGGAACCTCCCGGCAGGGCGTGCCCGTTCTCGCCAAGGCGCACTGGGTCGTGCCGTTGCCGTGGGTCGTGTAGGGGTTGTTGATGCCCGGGCCGACCTGGTAGAAGGGGCGGCCCCAGTACTGACTGCTGCCGCCGCCGCCCGCGCCGGTCTCGTCGCACCAGAACAACCCGCCCAGGTCATCATTGGCGGCGCTGGGGGCGCCGTTGTTGCAGAGGTTGTCGACGTTCCAGACCGTCTCGGCACCGTTCGGGTACGACGGGTGCGGGTTCGTCCCCGGGTTGACCGGCAGCGATGTCCCGCCCACGCTCGTGACCCACGGCTGCGCCGGAGGGTCGAGGACGTTCACGATCGTCGTGCCGTCACTCCGGAGGCACTCGAAGGCACCCGTGTCGCCCTCGGCGCCGAACATGCTCTGTCCCTGCAGAGCCATCTGCTCGAAGACCTCGTTCTCCGCCTCGACATAGCCGGCGGTGACGTCGTTCTCACACACGGACCAGCTGGAGCTGACGACGTCGGCGCGGTCCTGGTTGGCGATGGCGGTGTACTCGTCCAGCTCGGTCTGTCCCGTGTAGTCGTTCGGGGCGTTGTAGACGAGGATGTGACTGTTGTCCGGCGAGAGCGCCAGCTGCGTCTCGATGTCGGCATCGACCTCGATGTCGCCGGCGTAGCCGTTGTAGTAGGGCGGGCAGGTGTCTCCCATCGGACACACCGGGTCCAGCGGGCCGCCGTCGACCGTGATGTCGACGAGCCGCGGGTTGTAGCCGGGCCCGTAGAAGTTGTGCGCCCAGGTGTCGATGTCGGAGTGCTGGTAGGCCGAGAGCTCGAAGACGCCGAGGTTGACACCTGCGCCCTCGCCACGCGGCCCCACGTTCGGGGCGTCATAGATCGAGTTCGTCTGCGACGGCGTCAGCCCGCTGCACCCGGGTCCGCCCCCGTAGCCGTACGGGAAGCCGTCTTTGCCGGCGCTGTTGACGTAGGTGAACAGCTCCGCCGCTGTGACATACGGGGTCTCACAGCTCGGTGTGGAGTGTGAGTGGCTCGTGGAGCGCTTCGTCGCCGCGGTGGCGTGGGAGGGGGCACGTTGGATCATGGAGTGCATCCGCACGGTGTTCGTGAGGCCAACGACGCCGAGGACACCAGCGGCGAAGCTGGACGGCAGGCGAACGGCGGAGGCGTTGGAGTAGTAGCTCTTGCCCTGCGGGTCGCGGTACATGCGCAGGCTCGTCCTGAACGCCGTTGCGACCCTGGCGCTCGAGCCGGTGGCACGCACGAGGAAGGGGGACGACGATGCCCGCACGACGAGGCCGCCCGCTGTCAGGTACCTCACGACGGCGGAGGTCTCCGACAGGCTGGGAGCAAAGCGCGCGTCGAACTGTCCTGCCTTCAGCCAGTGCTCATAGCTCGAGCTGTGGGTGTTGTAGAGGCTCCGCAGCAGGCCTTGCAGCTGCGTGGCGTGGCTAGGAGCGAGGACGACCTCGACGGTCATCGAGGCGCTGTGGAAGGCGCCCGTGCTGACGTCGGTCGAGGGCGCCAGGCTGCCGGGGATCGCTGAGAAGCGTGCGCCGCTGCTATGGACAGACGAGGCGCCCGCTGGCACCGCCAAACTGGCCGCCCCTAGCACCGTCACCGCGACAACCGCTGCCCGTACCGAAAAGTGCCGCATCGCCACATCCCCCTCGCTCTCGTGACGCTCCCGGCCCACGTCCTCAACTCTGTTACTGAGTGCGTGCAGGTCGGACCGTCAAGGACACCTACGGCCATGCTTAACGCTGGCACTTCGGCTTGTCAAATGGTTTTGGCAGCCGCCTGGGACGGGTGGACGGGGCGCTTCCAGCAGAGGACCGACACCGGCTTTGTCCCAGCTGTGGCCCGGCCGGCGCTCTCGGAAAGGGCGCCAAGGTTTCCAGTCGCTCAAGCCCGCGGCCCCGGGCTCGATCCTATGAATGCTCCGCCCGAGAGACCCCTGTGGACCGTCGGCGCCGGCGTCGGCGGGCCGGTGCCGTTCGGGCGCCATCCCGCAGGCGGCCCGAGGACCCGTCATCGCAGCGTCCGCCCAGCTCAGGTGTGCATCGTGTTGCGATTGTGACTCAAGTCGATGACGCCACAGGCCGATAGATGGTGGACCGAAAAGTTCCGAGGGAGACGCGTGTCACGGCTTGCGACAGCGGAGGTGGTCGAGTCGACCCACCACGAGCCCGCAAAAGCGCGCGTCCGGACCCCGGAAGGTGGGCGCACGAGCGAGAGAACCATGCCGGCGAACGCCTGGCGCTGGTTCCTTGCCTGGGAAGCCGTCGTAGCCCTCATCTACTTCCCCTTCGGCGAGCCCTCCGGCAAGCCGCTCATCATCGGGGTGATCCCGTGGATGGAGTGGCCCGGACAGGTGCCCGCCTGGGCGGTGCTCGGGCTCTCGGCCGTCGCCGCCATCGCTTACGGCGCCTATCGATTTCGCCCGGACGCCCGCATCGCCTGGTGGTTTCTCGGCGGCGGCGTCTTGCTGTTCATCACCGGCGACACCACCTACAAGGTCTGGCACCAGCTCATCGGGGGAGTGGTCCCCTTCCCGTCGTTCATCGACGCCATCTACATCACCATGTACCCGGTGTTGGCAGTTGGCCTGCTGCTTCTCGCCCGCTCGCGCGTCCCAGGAGGAGACCGCGCCAGCCTGCTCGACTCGGTCACGATCACTCTCGGGGTGGGGCTGCTGTCCTGGGTCTTCCTGATCGGCCCGAACGTGCGCGCCCCCGGGGGTCTCCTCGCTCGCCTGACCGCAGCCGGCTACCCCCTCGGTGACATCCTCGTGCTGGCCATGCTGGCGCACCTGTGGAACGCCGGTGGCCTCAAGAACACCGCTGGCCGCCTCCTCGCCATCGGGACGGTGGGAACCCTCGTCTCCGACTCCTTCTACGGCCTCATCAACCTCCATCCGATGTGGAACTGGTTCGACGGCAACCCCGTCGACGTCGGTTGGATCGTCTTCTACAGCTGCTGGGGAGCCGCTGCCCTGCACCCCTCGATGCGGGAGTTGTCGGCCCCGAGGGCCGCCTCGCCCCTACGGACGAGCCGGGCCCGGCTGGCTTTGCTCGCCACCGTATCCCTCATCGCCCCCGCCGTCCTCCTCGTCGAGGCGGGGCTCGGCAACCTCAAAGACGCCGACGTCATCGGCGTTGTGGCAGGCGTCATGTTCCTCCTCGTGCTCTTGCGCATGTCCGGCCTCGTGCAAGCCCATCAACATGCCGTCTCGAGAGAGCAGGTGCTGCGGCGGGCCTCCGCCGAGCTCGTGGCTGCTCCCGGCAGGGAGGCCATGTACGAGGCGACCGTGACGGCCGTGAGCGAGCTCGCCTGCGACTACGCCGACCTCCTGGACGTCAGCTTCGCCGTCGCCGGCGTGACGGGAGCACTCGAGGTGGTGGCGCGCTCGCGCCTCGGCCCGCCGGATGCCGCCGTCAACCTGGACGCCCTCTCAGACGATGTTCGCGCGAGCTTGCAAGCCGGCGAGGTGACCTGCTGTCCAGCCCCGGCGCGGGCGTTCTCGACGCCGGCCGATTTCGCCCCCGCCGACCAGCTGTTTCTCTGCCCGATCGTGACGTCCACCCAGCTCAAGGCTCTGATCGCCATCCGCAGCGCCAGCAAGCTGCCGGCGGAGCTGACCAACACGCTCGAGACCCTCGCAGCCCAGGTGGAGCTGGCGCTCGACCGGGAGACGCTCACGGAGACCTTCCATGCACGCCGCAGCGAGGCGCGCTTCCAGACGCTCGTGCAGAACGCGTCCGACGTCATCCTCATCGCCCGCCCCGATACGACCATCACCTACCAGACCCCTTCGGCCAAGCGGACCCTCGGCTACGCCCCCGGCTCGCTCGACGGCGTCCGCTTCACGACCCTCATCCATCCCGACGACGTCGAGGCGGCGCTGGCGGCCTACACCGGTGTGGCGTTCCGGCCCGGGGCGTCCGTCACGGCCCACTGGCGGGTGCAGCACCGCGACGGCTCCTGGCGCCACGTCGAGGTCGTGGCGAACAACCTCCTCTCTGACCCCACGGTGGAGGGGATCGTCCTCACGATGCGCGACGTCAGTGAGCGCACCGGGCTGGAGGAGGAGCTGAAGCACCAGGCGTTCCATGACGCCCTCAGCGGGCTCGCCAACCGCGCGCTCTTCCGCGACCGCCTCGAGCACGCCCTCGAGCGGGCGGCCCGCTCGAAGACGTCGCTGGCGGTGCTCTTCTTGGACCTCGACGACTTCAAGGTCGTGAACGACAGCCTCGGGCACGCAGCCGGCGACGAGCTCCTCGTGGCCGTGGCCGGACGGCTCGCCGACTCGCTCCGGGCCGGTGACACCGCCGCCCGTCTCGGCGGGGACGAGTTCGCCATCCTCCTCGAGGAGACCGAAGGACCCAGCGATGCCTGCCTGTTGGCCGAGCGCGTCATCGCCGACCTGAAGGCGCCGCTCACCATCGAGGACCGCGAGGTGCAGGTGCACGGCAGCATCGGAATCGCCCTCAGCACTGCCGGCTTCGAGGACCCGTCGGAGCTGCTGCAGGCGGCCGACGTGGCCATGTACGCCGCCAAAGCCCGCGGCAAGGACTGTTACGAGGTCTACAAGCCGGCGCTGCAGGAAGCCATGGTCGAGCGGCTGGAGCGGACCGCTGAGCTGCAACGAGCGGTCGACGAGCGCCAGTTCGTTCTCCACTACCAGCCCATTGTCAACCTCGAAGGGGGCCAGACGATCGGCGTGGAGGCGCTCGTGCGCTGGAACCACCCGGAGCTCGGCCTGCTGCTTCCGAAAGACTTCATCCCCATCGCCGAGGAGACCGGACTCGTCATCCCGCTCGGGCGCTGGGTGCTGGAGCAGGCGTGCGCCCAGGCGGCCCAGTGGCAGAGAAACCACGCTCTCGCCAGGGGCCTGCGGGTGAGCGTGAACATCTCCGCCCGCCACTTCCAGCACAAGGGCCTTTTCGACGACGTCTCGAGAGCCGTGCGGGCGGCCGACCTCGATCCGTCCTGCCTGGTCCTCGAGATCACCGAGAGCGTGCTCGTGCAGGATTCCGAGTCCGTCATCGCCCAGATGCTGGAGCTGAAGATGCTGGGCGTGGCCTTCGCCATCGACGACTTCGGCACCGGCTACTCATCTCTCAGCTACCTGAAGCGATTCCCCATCGACATCTTGAAGGTCGACAAGTCCTTCGTCGACGACGTCGGCGATTCCATCGAGCAGGGCGCCCTCGCCGAAGCCATCGTGCAGCTGGGCAAGACCCTGCACCTCGAAACGGTGGCCGAAGGCGTCGAGCAGTCCGCCCAGGTCGAGGAGCTCCGCGCCCTCGGCTGCCAGTACGGGCAGGGCTTCTACTTTGCGAGACCGCTCAGGGTGGACCAGATCGACGAGCTGCTGCCGCAACTGGCGTCCCGCGACTTCTGGGCCGGCCCCGTGCTGCCGGAGGAGCAGGAAGCCGGATGACCACCACCTGGAGCCCGGTGCTGCCGCCGAACGGTGCTGCCGTCGAGCCGGTTTCCGAACGCGACCGCAAGGATGCCCGCTGGGCGGATCTCGAGCGGCTACGTGCCTCCCACCCGATGATGGACGCCGTCATCGACGAGGTGAAGGGACGCCGGATCCGCGTCGGTGACCAGTGGCTCTGCGACTTCGCCTCCTGCAACTACCTCGGCTTCGACCTCCACCCGGAGATCATCGCCTCGGTCGGGCCGGAGTTGCAGCGCTGGGGAACCCACCCGAGCTGGTCGCGGCTCTTGGGCAGTCCCCGGCTGTACGTCGAGATCGAGGAGCGGCTGACCGAGCTCCTCGGCGCCCCCGACACTCTCGTGCTCCCGACGATCACCATCATCCACACCGCCGTCATCCCGGTGCTAGCCGGGCAGGGGGCCGTCCTCGTGGACGCCCAGGCGCACAAGACGATCTACGACGGCGCCAAGATCGCCCGCGGAGACGGCGCCCGCCTTCGCCGGGTGCATGCCAGCGACCCCGCCCACCTCGAGGAGATCCTCCGCTCGCTGCCGCCCGGCATGCCCCGCATGTTCTGCGTCGACGGGGTCAACAGCATGACCGGCAACGCCCCGGATCTGCCCGAGTACGCCCGCATCTGCCGCCACTACGACGCCCTGCTGTACGTCGACGACGCCCACGGCTTCGGCGTCATCGGAGAGTCGCCGACGCCCGACATGCCCTACGGGTATCGCGGCAACAGCATCGTGCGTTACTTCGGCGAGAGCTACGACAACATCGTCCTCGTCGCAGGCTTCTCCAAGTCGTACTCGTCCTTGGCAGCGTTCCTGGCACTGCCGACCGCTCTCAAGAACCACCTCAAGGTGGCCGCCCCGCCGTACCTGTACTCCGGGCCTTCGCCGACCGCCTCCCTTGCGACGGTGTTGGCGGGCTTTCGCGTCAATGACGCCGAGGGCGACGACATCCGACGGTCCCTGTGGCACAAGACCACCCGAGTGCTGGCGCACATCGGCGAGCTCGGCCTGCGCACCCTCAACACCTCCGGCTTCCCCGTCATCGAGCTGCCCCTCGGGCCGGAAGACGACATCGACAAGGTGGGTCAGTTTCTCTTCGAGCGGGGCATCTACGTGACCCTGGCCGCCTACCCACTCGTCCCGAAGGCTCAGGTCGGCTTCCGAATCCAAGTGACGGCGGCCAACGGCGACGACGAGATCGAGCAGCTGAACGAGGTGCTCGGAGAGGTCGCCGAGCGCTTCGAGATGCAGCGGACGCCGACCCCCGGCTGAGCCGGAGGCACCTCGTGCTGACTGCGCCCTTGCGGCGACGGGACTTCCGCCTGCTGTGGACGGGCATGGGCGTCTCCCTCCTCGGCGACGGCGTCTTCATCGTCGCCATCGCCTGGCAGGCCTACGCCATTGCCGACCGCCCGTCCGCCCTCGCCTATGTCGGCTTGGCCGTCTCCCTCCCCCAGGTCGCCATGCTGCTCGTGGGCGGCGCCGTCTCCGACCGGGTCGCTCGCCGGACCGTGCTCATGTGGGCCGACGTCGCCAGGGCGCTCGCCGTCGCCGGCCTGGCGGCGCTGGTAGCCGCTGACGTCGCCCGGCTCTGGGAGCTGTACGTCGTGGGCGGCATCATCGGCATAGCAACCGCCTTCGCCTCGCCGGCGCTCGATGCCCTCGTGCCCCAGCTCGTGCCCGAGCACGAGCTCACGCAGGCAAACGCCATCGAACAGTTCGTCCGCCCCGCTGCCATCCAGCTCGCCGGCCCGGCACTCGGAGGGGTGGCCGTCGCCGTCCTCCACCCGGCCGGTGCCTTCGCCTTCGACGCCGCCACTTTCGCCTTCTCCGCTGTCTGTGTGCGCCGCATGGCGCCGGTGGCGATCCCGCCTGGTGGCGGGCGGTCGAGCCTGCGGCACGAGGTGTGGGAAGGCCTGCGATATGTCCGCGGGCACGTCTGGCTCTGGGGCACGTTCCTCTCGGCCACGTTCACCTACCTGCTCTTCATCGGGCCGACGCAGGTGCTCTTGCCCTACATCGTGCGCAACTCGCTGCACGAAGGAGCCTCCACCTACGGTGCCGTCCTGGCTGCCGGTGGTGTCGGTGCCCTCATCGGGGCGGCTGCGACGGGGCGTCGGGGCCGGCCGAGGCGACCGATGACCTTCATCTACGGCTGGTGGACGCTCGCCACGCTGGCGGTCGCCGGCTACGGGCTGGCGAGGAGCGACTGGGGCTTGGCGGCGGCGGCCTTCGTCGTCAACGGTGCTGAAGCGGTCGGCGCCGTCGTCTGGGCGACGGTCAAGCAGCACCGAGTCGCCAACGAGATGCTCGGTCGCGTCTCCAGCATCGACTGGTGCATCTCCACCGCCCTCTTGCCCCTCAGCTACGCGCTCACGGCGCCGGTGGCCAACCTCCTCGGGGCGCGCACCACCCTCGTCGTGGCGGGCACGGCGGGCGCGGCCATCACGCTCGGCTTTCTTTTCCTCCCCGGCATGCGCTCTTCCGCTGAGCCGGCGCAGGCGCCTCGGGTACCTGCCCACCGCAAGACGAAGCCCGCCAAGGTGTAGCGCACGACTACGAGGACACCGTGACGCCACGTCCCGCGTATGGACCGTTGCCGGTGTTCAACGACCATCCGAGCTTCGCCACGCCAGCCTGCGCGCCTGCAGGCACCGGAATCTCCATGGCGAACCTCGCCGACTTGTGCCCGACGAGGCGGACGAGAGGACTGCAGTTGAGCTCGTAGGACCGCTGTTCGTCTCGCTCTTGTCCACCGATCTCGACAAAGAGGGATTCGGTGTAACCGGGGCATGGCAGGAGCGACACGGGCATTGTCCCGGGGTTCGTCAGCACGATGACGTAGCGCATCACCAGGCCGGCTCGGACCTGAGCGGGAGTCTGAGCCGCGGCTTGCAGGAACGGGAGCGTTCCGGGCAACGCCGTGCCCGGCAACGGCGGCTCGACGCCGAGCTGGCTCTCGAAGAGCGGGAGGCATGGAAGGCGATTCCTCACACGCACGGCACCGCTGCCGTCCGGCAGCTCGACGATCAGCCATCGATACGGCGCAGCCCGCAGCCCCTGCCCGGCCCCGCTCGTCGTCGGCGACCCGACACACATGTCGCTACCGGCGAGGAGCAGCCTGCCCGAACTGCCCGGACGCAGGTCCGTGGGGACGAGGTTCCCGAAGAAGGTCCCGTGACCTGCTTGGATGGCGACCTCTCCCCCGGCGGAGGTGACGCCGACAAGGACGGGATAGCCCTGGAGGCGGCAGGTTGAGGCACCCGCATTGGTGAAGAGCAACGGAGCGGCGACGTTGCCGGTGGCGGCGCCGCCCCGGCCGGCCCGCACGCGGAGCTCGGATGCCGTGCACGACGGGGCAGCCGCAAGCGTCGTCGTTGTCGTTGTCGTCGAAGTCGTCGGCGGCGCCGGAGTCGCAACCCAGGCGACGACACCGCTCGCCGGCGCGGTCGATGTGGTCGTTGTGGGCGTCGAGCTGCTCGTGCAGCCGGCCAGCAGTGCGACCGTCACACCGAGCAACGACAGGCGAACGCAGATCTGTTTCATCTCCATTGTGGACGCCCCGGCTTGTCTCTTCCTTGCGCCGCGGTGACCGGGGAGCGCGAACGCTCCGTCCGTCGGTCGGGTCGTCACCCGCCGCGCCTCCTCGCCTCCCAGCCGAACTGCTCACCGGTGGGCACTTCCTTGTAGCGCCACACAGAGTGGTCGAGCACATACGGACAGTGACCATAAATGGGAAGGCCTCCGCCTTAGAACTCGCAATTAGGACCTTCGCCTCTGTCGGCGGTCGGGCACCCAATGGAGAATCAGGTGGGCCTGACACGACAGTCCTTTTTGACATTTATGTCCGTTTAATGCGATGATCCTTATCCGAGGAAAACACAAGGCGAACGTGAATGGCGAGGGTTCTCGAGTTTCACCAGACCTCCGTTGCAAAGCGGTGGTCTCCTGCTCCCAGCAAGAGCAGCAAGTTCTGTGAGGACGGCCGAAGACACGGGTCGCCCTTAACCCGGGTCGCCACGTGAACATGACGAGCGACTTGTCCCCCGCAAGGGCGCCTGCTGCGGTGAAGCGACTCTTCATGAAAGTTGACGCGTCACCTGATCGCGCCTCGGTCTCGATGTACAAGGTGTTGCGGTTCCCCCCGGTGGGCTTGGCACCCCGCCCCGTCTGGACCGCACCAACGGGAGGCTCCTCCGTAGGAACCCCCTGGCAGCAAAGAGGGCAGAAAGCTAGGGAAGGGGAACTATTGACATGAGGAAACTTCGCACTATTGCAACGGTAGGAGCGATGAGCATCGCAGGCTTGGGCCTGATCGGTGCTGGCGCTCACGCCGTGTTCACCACATCCACCAACGGCAAACCAGACGATCACGGCTAGGCACCCTGGAGCGGTTGAGTGGTCCACGTCGGCGGCCTACCCGTGTAACTCGCTAGCAAACGCGACGACGTACCCGACTTACTGCCAGTCGATCACCTGGCCCCTACAAACAGTCGGGTCAACGTTTCGACGACGCCCAGCGCTGCTCAATGTCACGAACAACGGCAATATCGCGCCTGGACGTGACTTCACTTGGTGTGAGCTGGCACAGATGGAGGTGCCGCGAACTACTACTTGGAGCAAAACCTTGGCCTCTGCGTAAACATCGGTGGTGGTCCCATCTACAACGCTCTGATGGTCAATTACAGTGGCTTCGATGGCACGCCGTTCACCCTGGGAACCCCCATTCCCTGGGGCATGGTGACACCTACAGCAGCTTCGCGTGTGGACCTTGACGCCTGCGGGCCTCCACGACGTATCTACGCGGCGCCGGGACAGCTCCGGCCCTGCCCAACGGCGCGATCAGGTGGCACTGACACTGTGACCCTCACCATGACCTACAAGGCTGACCAGCCTTGCTGTCCTAGCGGGGGGATCTTCGGGTCCCCCCGCTCCGGGCTGCATCTGAGGTTTCCTCCAGGGGTGTTCCTACGACAAGCAGGCCTCGGGGAAAAGGGATACACATGAAACTTCGCACGGTTGTCCTGGTTGGCGTAATGTGCATCGCAGGCTTGAGCCTCATCGGCTCGGGCGCGCACGCCGGGTTCACCGTCCAGACGACGAGCCGCCAGACGATCACCATCGGCACGCCTGGCACGCCCAAGGTGGTTCAGTCGTCTCCGGCCGCGAGTTCCGGCAACGGCACGAAGGCTCTGACGCTCACGACCATCACGCCGACCGGGCCGTCGTTCACGACGGGCGACGAAGTGGTCACCATCGCCAACAACGGCACGTTCGCGGCGAGCAACATCACAGAGACGCTCGTTAGCACCCAGCCCGGCTCCGCTCTGGCGAGCCAGCTCTCCATCTGCGAAGTCGGCTCGGGCGACGTGATCTTCAACGGCCCGCTTTCGGAAGCGCTGGATACCCAGGCCATCGTGGGCGTCCTCGCTGTTGGTGGGTCGTACAGCTACACGCTCAACATCTACGCCGGTGACGAGACGACGGTATGCGGCGCTGTAACCAGCGTGGGCACTCCCGCTGTCTCCGGCACCAGTACGGCACCAGCTCTCAACAGCGCCACTACAGGAGAGAGCATCACCGCAGCGGTCACGGTCGGGTACTCGGCATGAGTACCACGGCGGCGACAAACAGGACTTCGAACGAGAGGCACGGACATGAAGCTGCGCACTATCGGACTGGCGGGAGTTATGAGTGTCGCAGGCCTGGGCCTGATCGGAGCCGGTGCTCACGCAAGCTTCACCACCCAGACGACGAGCAAGCAGACGATCTCGACCGGCAAACTCAGCGTCGTGCTGTCGGTGACGGGCGACCCGGCCGCCACCGGCAACAACACGCCCAACCTGACGCTCGGTCCGCTCGGTCCGACCGGGTCGTCGTTCATGACGGCACCCGAACTCATCACCATCACGAACAACGGCACCGTTCCGGCCACCGAGGTGGCTCTACAACTGACTGACACCAACAACAACGCCACCCTCAAGACCGAGTTGTGGACCTGCCTCTACAGCGACGGCTCGAGCGGCGGCGGTGTCTTCTTCAACGAGCCGTTGACCACGGTGGAGGGCTACGGCCAGGCCGCCATCGGGCACCTGACCCTCGCCCCTGACGCCACGGACTCCTACACGGTCGTCTACTACGCAGGCCCCACCGAGAACACCGGCTGCGGCGGCGCCTACACGGGATGGCAAAACATTCCCTACGGCGGCTACCCCGGCGCCTACTACCACGCCATCGCCTACGCGGGGGCGGCTCCGACCCTTGGAGCCAACTCGGCGGCGCTCGCGCTCACCAACGGTGCGCAGAGCGCCACCATCACCCCCATGGTCACCGTCAGCTACACCGGCTGAGCAGCCTTGCGCTGACTGGGGGATCCGCCCGAGAGGACCCACGTTCATCCACCAGAAGGGTTCGCGCTGGAGCGCGCTCGGATCTCGATCGACAAGGTGTTGCGGTTCTGCCAGGTGGGCTTGGCACTCCGCCCCGTCTGGACCGCACCAACAGGGGGTTCCTCCACTGGGGTCCCCTGGCAGCAAGCAGGAACCGGGGGTAGCTCCATGGGGGTCCCCGGCAGCAGAGAGGAACAGAAACCTAGGAACCGAGGATTGATATGAAGAAATTCCGGACGATTGCAATGGCAGGCGCACTGGGCGTATCGGCTCTAGGTCTGATCGGAGTCGGCGCTCACGCCACTTTCACGCAGAACACCGTGAGCAGCCAGACCATCTCGGCTGGGACTCTCGCCGTTGTTGTGTCATCGCCGGATGCTCCCGGTTGTATGACCGCGGCTGCCAACTGCACGACACTCAACTTGACCCCAGTCACCAATGTCGGGTCGACCTTCCTCGCCACGCCCGAACTCATCACCATTACCAACACGGGTTCGGTCACGGCAAACGAGATCAAGCTCCAGGTGACTGACTCTGGCAGCAGCGCGTTGCAGCAGGAGATGTACATGTGCCTGTACAGCGACAGCTACATCACCTTCAACGGGACCGTGGCAGCGGACGAGGCGCTAGGCAACATGAATTGGGTGGGCACGATCGAGCCAACAGCGACCGACAGCTACACGGCTGCGTTCTACGCGGGCGATGAGGACACCGGGTGCGGCAACGTCGTCGGCTACCAGTACGGCACGGTTGACGAAGTCGGCGGTGGCAACCCGCTCACGCCCTACCCGGTAGGTCCGACGGCGAATGCCGGGTCGCCCCAAGGGTGGAGCAACTTGGCTGGGACCCTGCAAAATGACGCTGAGGGCGGCAGCGACACTGTCAGCATCACGGTGTCGTACACAGGCTGACCAGTCCCTGCCGCAGTACCGGGGGGACCTTCGGGTCCCTCCGGTACGGGCTGAATTTCGCCGCTCGTCAGCAGAGTCGCCTGGCAGCAACAAGAGAAGCAACCCGAGACAAGGGGAAGAGACACGCGGGGCGGCTCCGACCCTTGGAGCCAACTCGGCGGCGCTCGCGCTCACCAACGGTGCGCAGAGCGCCACCATCACCCCCATGGTCACCGTCAGCTACACCGGCTGAGCAGCCTTGCGCTGACTGGGGGATCCGCCCGAGAGGACCCACCCGATGCAAGAGGCCATACGTCGTCTTGGGTAGGCTGCCGTCCGGCGGTGTCGTTTCTGGGCGAGTGAGGTCACCGCGGTCCGCGCCTGCCTTCGAGGGAGGAAGGCTCAGACTGGCGGGCACTGATGCCACGGCGCCCGGCCATAGCGGGAGGGATGATGGCGACAACGCCTGTTGCTGAGGACGACGGCCCGAGAGCCTCGACGTCCCCGACTTCCAAGCACAGAACCGTGGGTCAGCGGGTTAACGCGGTTGTCGCCTCCGTCCTCGTCCTGGCCATCCTCGTGGCCGCCGGGTTCGCCGCCATCGCCCTCGTCCGAGGCACCTGGATGTTGACACCGGTCCTCTCGGGCAGCATGCGACCCGGCCTGGCGGTCGGTGGGGTCGCCATCAGCGAGCGTGTCCCGGTGGACGATCTCGCCGTGCGCGACGTGATCGTCTTCAGACGACCGGACGACCCCTCCGAGCAGGTCGTGCACCGCATCGTCCGCATCAGAAAGAGCAGCACCGGGCAGTTGCTCATCAACACCCAGGGCGACGCCAACACGGTTCGCGACCCGTGGACGCTCACCATCCAAGGGAGCGAGGCGTACCGAGTTCGCTGGTCGATACCCCTCCTTGGCTATATCGCCATCGCCTTCCAGAACCACCGTGGCATCGCCTTGCTCGTGGCCGGTGTCGTCCTGATCGTCATCGCCGCCAGCATGGTGTTCAGCCCGCGCAGGCGCGAACGCCGCCACCAACGTCGCCGCCGCAACCGTCGCAAGCGGCAGATCCGACCAGAAGATGAGCCGACAGCGCCAACAGCACCAAGCCCAGCACCGTCCGACCCTTCAGCGACAACCGGATTCACCACGGACACGCAAACACGCCCTGACACCGCGGCACAACCTCGAGTGGGGTCGTCGCAAGACTGGTGACGACGTCACCTCTCTGATGCGTCGCTTCGTGAGGCGCCTCCACCTTCTGGCCTAGGATTCTCTCCGCTGCCACTGGCGGTGTGGCAAAGGGGGCAATCCGTGAAGAGGTTCCGATCGATTCATCGGGTCACCCGCTTGGCGGCGACTTCCAAAATCGTGGCAGGCCGCAAACGGCGTTTCCCGCTGTGCACCTCTGCGTGCGTTGCCATCGGCCTTGCTGTCGTGTTCGCGACCACGTCCACCGCCGTCGGCGCTGCGACCGTGCTCATACCGCGCACGAGGGGCGTCGCCTCAGCGGTGACAACGTGGCGGCGAGGTGTCGAGATCAGACTCCCTATGAACGCCAAGCCCGCCAACCAGAGCGCCGGCCTCTACTCGGTTGCCTGCCCGAGGGCGGGCGACTGCGTGGCGGGAGGTGCCTACGAGAGCACGCAGGGCGGCGATGCGATGGTCGTCACCGAGTCCTCCGGCAGGTGGCGTCAGGCGACTGAGGTGACGCTGCCGTCGAATGCCCAGTCGCAGCCGTACGCCGAGGTCAACGGCGTCGCCTGCGCGGCCGTCGGGTCGTGCGTGGCGGTCGGCTATTACAGCTACGAGTTTCCCGACGTCGACAATGCGTTCCTCGTCACAGAGACGCATGGAACATGGGGAAGCGCGACTGATGTGCAGCTTCCCGCTAACTCGGCAAGCGTTGTTCAAGCCGGCCTGCAATGGGTGGCATGCGCACGCCCTGGGTTCTGTGTCGCCACCGGCGGGTACCTCGACCAATCCGGGAACTTTCAGGCCATGGTCGTGACCGAAGCGAAGGGCAAGTGGGGGCGCGCAACGGAGCTGCAGTTGCCGGCCAACGTGGCGCGGCGCCCGATACCTACATGTCCTACGTCACCTGCACTGGAGCTCGATCGTGCGTCGCTGTCGGAGAGTACCAAGACCGGTCCATCCATTCCCAAGGGATGGTCGCAGTCGAATCCAAGGGCCGCTGGCAGCGAGCCGTTGAGGTGCGGCTGCCGTCGAACGCGGCCGCTGACCCCGATGCCGGCGCGTATTCCGTGTCGTGCTGGAAGGTGGGCGGCTGCCTGGTGCTGGGTTCCTACACGGACAAGTCGCATGTTGACGAAGCGATGGCCTTGATCGGGTCGGGTGGGCGTTGGGCGCGTGCAACGGAAGTCCGGTTCCGGCCGCCACACGCAGCCGCCAACTCTGCCGACGACGTCGGTGGCCTGTGGTGCGCCCCCTCGGCCTCCTGCGTGGCCGTCGGCGACTATAAGGACACTGCCGGTCACTTGCAGGACATGGCTGCCACGTGGTCAGAGGGCAAATGGAGCCATGTAACCGAGATCCCCCAGCCACGGAACGAGAACTCCGCCCCGGACAGCTACCTCTATGCGGTGGCGTGCGCTCGAGCAGGCTCCTGCAACGCCGTCGGGTACTACAAGGACAACTCGGGCATTTTCCAGGCCATGGCGGCCACGACCGGCTGAGACCTCTGCGACCCGGTCTCATCGCCAGACGGTCGGCTAGCTGTACGCGCCTGACCTCTCGTTCGGGGAGGTAGGTGAAGGTGCAAGTCTCATCGGTGCCGACCAGCACCGATCGTCAGTGCGAGTGAACCGTCCTGTCGGCGTGATGACGGCGGACGACCTCGGCCACAGCCAGAGCGACGAGAGCGATGACAGCGCCGGGCAGCATCAGAGGGGCCAGCAGAACCACCCCAAGGAGGGCTAGTACAGGCAACAATATGAACAGGGCCATCGGTCTGCCCTCCTAATCAGTGTTGCTTCATACTGGCTCTCCCGGCCGCCGCCCGATAGGGCCATACGGCCCCACTCAGGCGGGCACCTTGGATTTGTTCCTGCAAGTCGGGTCCACAGTACGAACCGGGCTGCTGGTCGAAGGGCAGCGGTACGCCTCGGCATCGGCCGCGCTCCGACTCAGTTCCCGACCCGGAAGTCGAGCAGGAGGTACCCGGACGGAGAGGCAACGTCGCGCGTTAGCGCCAGCCGCTTCGGCAACCCCTTGTCGAAGAGCTTTCGGCCGTGCATGTGCACGGCGGGAGCGATGACCAGCCGCAATTCGTCGACTTGGTCCCGCTCGAGCAGCGACTGGGCCAGGGCGATGCTCCCGTGTACGCCGATATCACCGCCGGGCCGCCGCTTCAGATCGGAGACGAACTCGGAAAGCCCACCATCGATGACCGTGGTGTTCACCCAGGTCTGGGCGGGTGTCGTCGAGGTCGCCACGAACTTCTCGACGCCGTTGATGAAGCTGGCGAAGGGCTCGTACTCAGCTGTAGGCCAGAAGGCGGCCCAATCGTCGTAGGTTCGGCGCCCGAGGAGCACGGAGTCCTGGGTGGCGATGACGCGGCCGAGGTTCTCCCGCATGACGTCGTCGAAGTCGATGATGAAATCTTCCGGCTGCTCTGCCACCCCGTCGAGCGACAACAACTCGTAGACGACAACCTTACGCATCACATCATCTCCCTGTTCTGGGTGGGGCTCCATGGCAAAGACGCACGACCGCCGCAAAACTCATCGCCCCACCGTGTCCTGTCCGGAAGAAGACCAGGCAAATATCGCCAAGGTGGGAGCTTCGTCGTAGGGGTGCGCTTTCCTCCCTGACATGAGGCGAGAATCGCGTACGACCATGCCGAGAGGAAGACCCAGCGCCGTCACACCCAGCGTCGCATATTCCTACCAGGACTTATGTGGAGCCTTCCAAAGATGCCCGGCGGTTCTCGAGAAAGAGACGTTCGGCCGCGCTGGTGGAGAGAGCGATGGCGGAGTCATACTCCGCTGTGGCCTCTGCGTCCCGGCCGAGGCGCCGCAGCAGGTCGGCGCGGGTGGCGTGGAAGGGCTGGTAGCCCTTTAGCTCGAGCGAGTCCACGATCGACAACGCGGCCACGGGTCCGTCGATCTCGGCCACGGCGACTGCACGATTGAGAGCGACCACGGGTGTCGCCATGACCGCCAGCAGCTGGTCGTAGAGGGCGAGGATCTGCGCCCAGTCCGTGGCGGCGCCGGTAGCCGCATCGCAGTGCACTGCGTTGATCGCCGCCTGCAGCTGGTAAGGACCCGGAAGGTTGCGCCGCAAGCAGGCGCGCACCATCTCGAGACCATTGTCGAGCAGTCGCCGGTCCCACAGGTTGCGGTCCTGCTCGTCCAACGGCACCATCCGGCCGGCCGGATCGATGCGTGCCCCACGCCGCGCCTCGAGCAAGAGCATCAGCGCCACCAGGCCGGACACTTCCGGCTCGTCGGGCATCAGCTGGGCGAGCACCCCGCCGAGGCGGAGCGCCTCGCGGCTGAGCGCCGCCGACACCGTGTAGCCCTCGTTGAACATCAGGTAGATGACGGCGAGGACAGGAGGCAAGCGCTCGGGCAGCTCCCAGTCCTCGGGGACGCGGTAGGGGATCTTTGCCACTGAGATCTTGCGTTTGGCGCGCACGAGGCGCTGTGCCATCGTCGCCTCGGGAACGAGGAACGCACGGGCGATCTCCTCGGTGCGCAGCCCTCCGATGAGGCGCAGAGTGAGCGCCAGTTGCGCCTCCACGCTCAACGCCGGGTGGCAACAGGTGAAGATGAGGCGGAGGCGATCGTCCGGCACGGGCTGGGTTTCTTCCATCTCGCTCTCCTCGTGAGAGGCGTGGAGGAGGGCGGCCTGCGCGTGGCGGTCGTTACGCGACGACTCGCGCCGAAGGCGATCGAGCGCCCTGCGCTTGGCCGTGGTCATGATCCAGCCGCCTCGGTTGGCCGGCATCCCCTGCGACGGCCAGCGCTCCATCGCCACCTCGAAGGCTTCCTGGACCGCCTCCTCGGCGATGTCAATGTCGCCGAAAAGGCGGACCAGTGTGGCGACAACCTGTCCCGCTTCATCCCGGAAGACGTGCTCGATCGCCTCGGACGCCGGCATGGCTCAGGCGTGACGGATCCGGTCGAGTGAGTAGCTTTCGGTGTAGAGGACCGAGAGGTCCGTGACATCGCCATGGAAGGGACGCACCTCGACCGCCTTGCGGCAGGCGACCGTTCCCTTGGCGGCCCAGGCGAGGGCTGCGTCGAGGTCGTCCACCTCGATGATCCAGAAGCCGCCGAGGGACTCCTTCGTTTCGGCAAAGGGTCCGTCCGTGATCACGATCTTGCCGTCGACCGAGCGGACCACGGTCGCCGTCGAGGCGGCGTCGGCGTGGAGACCGCCGGCGAACACCCAGGCGCCCGCCGCTCTGAGCTCCTCGTTGACGACGCCGACGTCCTCGAAGGACTGCTGAAATTCCGCTTCGGTGAGCGGCGACTCGCCGTCGACGTTGTGGACTGAAAGCAGATATTGCGTCATGTCTGGCCTCCTCGTCGGGGATGCCGGCACCGTACCGGCGTCTCACCCTCCCTACGAACGGCGTCCCCCGGAATCGACAGGGCGGGCAAACGTTTTCGATGTCCGCCCGTGCGGTCACGGGCTTCGGCTCCGCACGATCTCCCGGTCGCACAGACGGTCAGCGCTCGGTCGGCGCGGTAACCCCGAGGCGGTGCCTGTCCCATATCGTCCGCCCAGAACGCGCCGACCGCGGGTTAGACGGAGTCGGGAACAGCGAGCGAGGAGGCGCTCTCTATCGGGATGTCATCCACACTGCGGAGGTCGCGAACGCTCACGCTCGTCGTGGCACCACAGGTTGACCGTCGCGAGTATTCGCAATCGGGCTGAGCTGTTGGTTGCTACCTTGGACCTCATGAGAGGCGTTGTTTGCGCCCGTGTGATGCTCGTGTCCGGAGCGATGCTGGGGGCCGCAGCAGGACTGGCCAGCCCGATACCTTCAGGTGCTCACGGGCTCGCCACCCTCACGGCGCGCCTGAGCGGTGTGCTTCGGCCGGCGGTCCATGGCAGCTCTCTTCCGAACTTTGGCAATCCGGATGGGCATTTCCCAGTGCCACCCGCGGGGCGGGCAGTCAACACCAGACACCCCAACCATGTGATCGGCGATGGGAGTCCTGCAGGTTGCACATCCGCAGCCGTCGAAGCGGCCGTCAGAGCGGGCGGGATCATCACCTTCAATTGCGGCAAGAAGCCGATCACGATCTTGATGACCGCCACCGCGAGCGTGCCTAAGACGCTGCACTCGGTTGTGTTGGATGGCCGTGGTCTTGTGACTCTGAGCGGCGGTGACAAGCACCGGATACTCTTCTCCGACACTTGCGCTGGCAAGTGGTCGACTGATGACTGCGTCAATCAGCCATACCCCCAGGTCGTGGTTCAGAACATCACGTTTGAAGACGGCTTCAACGGCACGCACCAGGCCACTTGCACACAGAACGTGCCGCGGTGCTGGTACGGCGGTGTCGACGGCGGAGGCGCCATCTACGCCGAGGGCGGCCAGTTCAAGGCGGTCAACTCGAGGTTCATCGACAACGGCTGTTACCGCCACGGACCTGACCTCGGGGGTGGGGCGATCCGCGTCCTGGCCCAGTACGAGAATCGGCCGGTGTACATCACGAGCGACAGCTTCATCGGCGGGCACTGCTCCAATGGAGCGGCTCTGAGCAGCATCAGCGTGCAGTGGGACGTACTGAATAGTCTCTTCACCGACAACACCGCCGTGGGATGGGGCGCGAACCCAGCAGGGCCGGGCGCGGCAGGCGGCGGTAGCGGTGGCGCCATCTACAACGACGGCACGGACTACAACACCCTCGTCGGCGGGACGCTCATGTGCAACAACAGCGCGCGGGAGGGAGGCGGCGCCATCTTCTACGTCGTAGACGCCGGGTGGGGTCGCCTCACCCTGGACGAGTCGCACCTCGCCAACAACCGCAGTGGCGAGTTCCAAACCTACCCTGGCGTGTACGACGACATTGACGGCCACGACGGTCCGCCGGTGGTGATCAAGCCCACTGGACGGTGCTAATCGGCGCCGAGGCTGCCCCGCCGCCCAGCCGCTCGACTTTGGTCGCGGAGCCGCCGGCCGGGGGCGGGTGCCCCTCGTCTCGTCATCTGCCGCGTCCTCAGGACAGCTCCAGTTCGATCGGCAGCCTGTGCGAGCGCCGGGCCGCGCGGGCTGAGCGAGACCACCGGCTCCACGAGCTGTTCCTCCAAAAGGACGAAGGTTGCGTCGCGAGGGCCGACCCACGACCCCGCCGGCTCGCCACCGTCGCTCCGACCGAGACGACACAGGGCGGCCGAACGGGTCCCAACGGCTGAGCCAGCCAACCGTGGCTACGGCCCCGAGATGTCATCCCTCGGGATGTCCAGTAGGAGCACGCCCACCAGCCGCGGCACCAAGACTTTCCTTACGGAAGCACGACCCTCATGGGAGTTAGGCGCCCACGCCGGCGCGAAAGTTCCAGGTGCTCGCCGCCGGCAGGCAATCTTTCGATTCGTCGCCCGTGTTCGTCTCTCCGCAGTCGAGCCCAAGAACAGCCCCGAGCCAAAGTGGGCCACATTGCCGTCGGGAGACCGGCGACGGCGTGATCCTGCGACTCTAGTGAGACACCTCGTAGCTGAACGGCAGCGAGGCGAGCTCGTCACCGCCGGTATCCGTGACACCGATCAGCTCGTTCGCCTGGAAGGTGTCGTCCACGTTGATGAAACCGGACACTCGGGTCCCGGGCGCCGCCGTCGGCGTGATCGTCAACGGGATCGTGGCGGTCGCTCCGGGCTCGACATACGCCGGCGCGAAGCCCAACGTCAGTCCGTTGTACGCCGTCCACAGGTCCCCGGTCGATGGTGTCACCGTTGGGTCGAACGCCTGGGTGATCGCGTCGAAGGTCGCACTCGCGGTGGCCGAGGGCGCGCCCGTGGACGGGTACGGCCCGATCTCACTGGGGTTGAGGTACCAGATGCCGGGCATCACCTCGCCCGCCGTCGAGAAGTCGAGGCTGGCCGAGTCGCCCGTCTGAGTCTCGGTCACGCCCGGAGCCGGGACGGCTGGCGATAGGTCCGGGTCCCCCGTGAAAGGCTCGACGTCGAAGGTCACCGGTGCCGTGCCGGTGATGCTCGCGGCGATGCCGCTCGTGTCTGTGGGGACGACGTAAAGCGGGAAGGTGACCCCTGGCGGGAGCGGCAGCGTCATGTCCTGATCGCTGCCGTTGAAGTCGGCGAGCCGGACGCTTTCGATGCCCTTGGTCCGCGGGTCGAGGAAGAGCGCCTCGGGCGACAACCCGGTGTTCGTCACCGTGACGTCGAATGTGTAGCTCTGTCCCGCCCTGAGATGGGCGAACCGGCCCCGTGGCAGGTTCGAGGTGACGCTCACCTGGTTGAATCGGACCGCGCCGGTGAAAGGTTCCGAGAGCTCGGACCCCGATACTGGCTGCAGCCAGTCGAGCACGAGGCTCCAGGTTCCCGCTTCAGGCGAGTCCTTGTAGACGTTGACGTCTCCTGTCGCGATGACGGCGCCCGTGCTGTCGAGGGTGACGCTCGAGGACGAGCCGACAGCCTGGCCCTCCGGGTCGAGGAGGAGCGCCACGACACCGTCGTTGGTGTCGGCGAACGAGGCGCTCACGTCGAGGTCGCGTAGCCCGGCCGGAACCTTGAACACGTACGTGTTCGTCTGGGCTCCAACGCCCGCCCGCCCGTTGCCGCCAGTGAGCACGCCGGCGAACGTGCCTCCGTTCGGCCCGATGCGCACAACCGTGCGGACCGTGACCGGGATCGTGTTCGTCGCGCCGCCAACCGTGCTGAGCACAATGGACTGGGCTGTGTCGCCTGAGTCGAACCCGCTCCGCGCGATGAAGGTCGCGGTCGAGGTGGCTCCAGGGGCGATCCTCAGCGACGCCGGCCAGATCCTGCCGGCCTGCGCAAACTCGGATGTCGTCGCCTGCCACTGGATTGTGCCGCTCGTGCCGATGCTTCCGGTACCCGTCGCCCCGTCCTGCTCCGTGAAGAACACGGCGGTCCACGTTCCGGCCGCCGGGTTTGCCACCTGGACGTTGGCGTAGTCGGCGAGTCCCTGCGGGAGGCTGTAGCCGGCGTACGCCCCGGTCGGGTCGATGAGCGCCACGTGCAGCAGCGAGCTCTGTCCGGTGTAGGGGTAGTCGGCCGAGAAGTTGAGCCGCGACGGAGCCCTCGTCGTTGGGACCGTGAAGGTCTCCTCCTGGTACACCTCGGTAACGCCGCTCCAGATCGGGAAGGTGTTGGTCGTCGGCGGGCCGCACGAGATCGACGAGGACGAAGGGTTCAGGCAGAACGAGCCGGTCTGGTTGGCGACCTGGTGCGTGAGCTTCCTCGTCGCAAGGTGGACGGTCACCGGGCTGTTGCCGGTGTTCGTGACCCTGATCGTCCTGAACGTGCGCGCATGGGGAGCCTGGACGATGTTGACCTGGTTCGGACTGATGAGCAGGCCGCCCTGTGGCGTCCCGCTCGTGCCCTTGACGGACGCGGCCTCCTTGACGGCGGCGAGCACGTTCAAGAGGCCGGCGCCCTGCTGCTCCGCGGGTGCATCGGTGTCGGTCGCGGTGCTCATGAGGATCTGCTTCACGAGCGCGGGTGTCGGGTCGGCACCGCCGTGCGTTGAAGCGTAGGCCTGAATGACGTCGGCGGCGGCACCCGCCGTGAGCGGCGAGGACTCGCTCGTGCCACCGCTCAGCTCGATGTCCGAACCTGTCACCGGGCTGTGCTCGTTCGTGCAGTCGCTGAAGAGCGCATTGTCGGCATCGCAGAGCGCCCAGTTGAGGTCGCCGGGCGCGAGGAGGTCGACGGTGTTGCCACCGCTCTGGGAGAAGCCACCGGACGAGAGGCTCGAGACGTTGTTGTCGATCCACGCGCCGTTCGTCGCGTTGGGCGTCGTGGCGTTGATGCCGCCGTAGGTGAGCTGCTGGTAGGCACGGAAGGTGGTCGACGCCCCAACGCTGATCAGGTTGGGATCCGTGGCAGGCGAGCCGATCGTGCTCGTGACGCCGGCGTCACCGGAGCTGACAACGACCGTGACGCCCGCCGCGACGGCGTCGTCGTCGGCTAAGCGAGTGATGTCGAGGGCCGTGTCCGGGATGTTGTTGGACCCGAACGACTCATTGATGACCTTCACCCCGTGGGCTACGGCGTAGTCGATCGCCTGGATGAAGTTGGACTCCGTCGTGTCGTGATCCGTGGAGAACACATCGAGGCCGAGGACGTTGGCGCCCGGGGCGGCACCCGTGATCTTGATGTCGCACGGGCTCGGCAATGGGTGCGTGGAGTTCACAAAGTTGTCGAGGTTGTAGACGGTGTTGCCCTGTGCGGCGATCGAGCTCGAGTCGAGGAAGGCCTCGGCGCCCGCGGTTGGGGTGCCGGCCGGGTCGCCCGTGAAGTTCTCCTGCGTGAGAACCGGCGAGCCGGTCGGTGATCCTCCCGAGGCGTACGCCGCGTTGCGCGAGAAGTCTGGATCAGACGGGTTCACGCCGTCGGCGATGTAGGCGACTGTGACGCCGGCACCGTCGTAGCCGAGCGCGGCGGACTCGGGGGCGTTGATTACGTTGATCGCCTCGGGGTCGACCTCGGGCGAGGCGGCCGTACCGCAAATCGACGCTGGTGTGGCCGTCCCTTCCACGGAGCTGCCGGACGGGGTGGACGTAGGCGTGGTCGTACCGAGGTCCGGCGTGGGATAGGGGATAACGCTGTTGGGCTCGACGGCTTCTACGAGCGGGTTCTTGGCCAGGGCCGCCCCCTGCGCTGGCGTCACCGAAGCAATGACGATCGGGAGTGAGGCGGCGGCAGTCACGTCCTTGGCGCGGGCCGCCCTGAGCGCGGCGACAATCGGGGACTGCTCCAGACGAAGCGCGTGCAGGCGACCTGCCGAGCGCGGCGCCAGCCCGGAGCCCCGGTCGCGGAGCATCACGATGACCGTCGTGGTCGGCCCAACAGCTTTCGGCATCGTCCAGGCATGAGCGGCGGACTGGGCTGTAGCCGCCGCGCCAGCTGTCGAAGCGGGCACTGTCATCGCGAGCCCGACGCTCGACACCGCACCCACCGCCAGCAACGTAGTCAGCTTGAACCTGCGCATAGTCGCCTCCCCCTCGTCGAGCGCACATTAGGCCTGCTGAACGCCGTTGTCACGCCGTTAGTTGTTTCATCGAATGGGGATCCGTCACTAACGGCTGCCGAGGTTCGGCGCGGGTGGGAACGGCGGAACAGCGGCACGCGGAAGCCGTCCAACAACTCGCCCTGCGGGAGTGGCGACGGTGGCTGGCCCGGTCCTGCGATCCTGCCCAGGAGGTCGGTCGGCAGAACGTTCAGTGCGTCCAGGCACTCGCGATGACGGACCCCTCCAAGGCGGCGTGTTTGCCCGCGTACAGATCAGCGGCCCACGACACGCGGGCTCGCGCGCGCACATGAGGAAGTTTCCAAATCAACGTGTCAGGCAAACAACGAAAAGCCGTGACTGATGGCGGCGACACCGAACGCCGGCCGTGAGCGCGTCGTGAAGCCTCCGGCCGCTGGGTGAGCACGCGTGGTTCCGACAAACCTAGGTGGGGGCGGCGTCGAGGACGTGTTGTCCTAGGCTCGGAGAACCGAGCTGAGCACTGGTGGATGAAGATGGGCGGGGTCTTGGTGGCCGGGCGGGTGGGGCCGGCGTCGGGGTAACAGCAGTAGAGCGATGCGGCGAGCTTCAACGAGCCCACGATTCCGCCGAGAGCTTCCTCGGAACTCACGGACCGATCGAAATCGCCATCAGCTCTGGTGCTGCTCGTGCGGGCCAGGACGAGCGTCGGCTCCGCGCCTGCGCCCTGTCTCAGGGTGAGGAGGTACAGGACCCCAACGGCGTACGCCTGGTTGGAATGCACCGTCGAGAACATGAGCTTGAACACGGTGCCGTCATAGCTGCCGGTCACCTTGAAGGTTGCGGTGCCGGCCGGGAAGCTGGTCACACCACTATAGAGACCGAAGGGGGTACACGGGATGAGGGCCGTGCTCCCTTGCGCCGCACCAGATATCGCCTTGGTTGCTGGCACGTTGACTTGGAGCGCCATGTACCAATGTGTCGAGCAGTCGAAACCCGAGTACACCCCGGTTACGCGATCGCCGTACTTGCTCACACCGTCTCCTTGGGCGATACCCAGCCACACCGCCTCGGTGGGGTAGGTCAGGACCAGCCTCTCGGCTTTCCCGGCGAAGTCGGTGGCCACGGCGGTGATGGTGATGAGCGAGGGAGCGTCGGCCGGCACTGTGTACGGCGGGACGACGACGACCTGGTCGGTGCCGGTGGTCGTGCACCGAGTCGGATGCTGGCCGTAGGTCTCATTCTTGAGCGTGCCGCCGGGATCGGCGGTCACCGTGACGGAACGGATCCCCGCCGGCGAGTGGGCCTCAAAGGTAAGGAGGATCTCGTCGCCCTCACTGACCTGGGACCCCACGTCGGGTGTGTTGTCGTCGACGACGAGGCTCACCGGGCCGGTCGGCGCCTCCAGGGTCTGGGTCCCGCTCAGGACGGCGCTCTTGCCCTTGTCGGGACCGGAGGTGACCGTGGCGGTGTAGGTGACCTTCGTGGCGCCGTAGCTGACAGAAGGGTCGAGGGAACACGGGTCGACCCGGACAGGAACAGAGGCCTGCGGAGCATGCGACGTCTGCAGCAGCTGGGTCTGGCCGCCGACGGTGGCTGACACCGCCACGTCATCGTCGCTGCAGCCCGACCATTCAACAAAAGCGGTCGCGCTGGCGTCCCAGTTGATCGCCAGTTCGCACCCCGTTCCAACGGGGGGCGGTGGTGGGGCGACGGTGCCTGTGGCCCCGGCAGCGGGCGCGGATGCGCCGCCCATACCGGGTGTTTTCACTCCCGCCTCGGTCGTCGGAGGCGCCCCTTCGGTCACATCGCCGGCGGTCGCCACCTTCGCGGCGCGCTGCTCGCACAGGCGCCGGCGTAGGCGCTCCGAGCGGCCCATAGGGGTCCTCGACCTCGAACCACGCCGAGCGCTGCATGCCAGCGAGGCTGGCCTCGACTCGGTAGAGGCCTAGGAACAGGCGGCCCGGGTTGACAGCGGTGGCATAGGCGACGTCACCGGACGCCAGGTTGAGTCGCTGCGAGAACAGCAGCTGGGCGGTGCCCGGTGACGGCACCTTTGACCAGGTGACTGTCGACGCCCGGGGCGCTGCACCGGAGAGATAGCCCACGTCGACGACGGCGACAATGTCGGGGATCGTTGCCGCGAAGTCGGCCGACGCTCCGACGGGACTGCCGTTGCTCGTGATGCCCGTCGCAGCCACGAGCGAGGCGATGGGAGCGAGCGGTCCGGCGTGGCTCGGCGGCGCTGGTTGAGCGAGCAAAGCTTGGTCCGAAGACGAACGAGACGCTGATCGAGCAGCCCCGCTCGGGCTGGAGCACGCCGCGACCAGGGCCAGCCCGACGAAAGGGCAAACACGGTCCGACGATGCGGCCGACGATCGGTTGTGGGTCGAGGGCAGCTCCTCAGCGCCCGGACCCCTCCGCGACGCCGATGCCGGCCGACCACGGGTACGCCAACCGCGGCGACCGTCTCACCCATGGCCAACAGTAACGCCCGCCCGCTGAATACGGTGGGCCTTCTGGTTTCCTGATCGGTCCAGCGCGAGGGATCATTAGGCACCCGGGACGGCCATAATCTGGCTCCGCAGGCAGAAGACCTGCTCTACCCCTCGAGCAGCGGTCAGGTGGAGGCGCTAACGGCTCGCAAGCGCGCATGCAGGGCGGTCACCATCATCGGCCGCCTCGCCCCGTCGGGCCAGCGACGAAAAGTGGTCGAGAAGCGGACGAGCGGTCTTTCGGCCCTACCCCGGGGGCGAAGTTGGGCAAACCCTGTACTTGGAGGCACGCGAGCAGGAGGTGCTGTCATGCGAGCAGTCATCGTCTACGAATCGATGTTCGGGAGTACCAAGAAGGTGGCCGAGGCCATCGCCGAGGGGCTGGCCGATTGCGCAGAGGTCTCGGTGGTGCCGGTCACTTCGGCCGATGCGCACATCCTCGACGGCGCGGATCTCGTGGTAGTGGGCGGTCCCACCCACACCCACGGGATGTCCAGGCCGAGTACTCGGAAGATGGCCGGGAAGCGGGCGAGGAAGTCGGCGAGCGAGGTTGAGCTGGTACCGGGCGCGGACAGCGGCCCGGGAGTGCGCGAGTGGCTCGCATCGCTCGGCCGACTGGAGGTCGCCGGCGCCGCTTTCGATACCCGGCTCCAGGGATTGCCGGCGTTCACTGGTCGAGCGTCGAAGTCCATCCGCCGGCACCTCGCCCACCAAGGGGCCCGCATCGCGGCGTCACCCGAGAGCTTCCTCGTCGAGGGCCTGACAGGGGCCTTGGTCGAGGGCGAACTGGAGCGGGCCCGCGCCTGGGGGGAGCGCCTGACGCGGAGTGACTGCCTCCGAGGCATCGTCGAGCGCCGCCAGGCCGCCTGACGCCGTTCGCAGTCAAGAGCGCGATGTCAAGAGCGCGTGTCAAGTCCCGGTACCCGCACGACACTTTGGCTCCGGTACCTCTTTGACACTCCTAGCTCGCGGCCCGCGGTCTCCTGTTGCGCGGCCGGCCGTTCGGGGTCGAGAAGGCCCCGAACTCCTTTGAGCGGTCGTGGCGGATCGGGTGGGTCTTCACGACGGCACCCTCGTAGGAGATCTGGACGGTGTTGTTGACGATGGCGACTTCGACCTGGAGACGCCGATAGGGATTGCCGACGCGGTAGGTGTGGGCGGCGAAGCTCACCTGACCGGAGCCGTCGACCACTCGGGTCACGCTCGTGCCGACGGTCGGCTGCCTCGGCTTTCGGTGCCGTGGCTCGTTGGTGATCCTCGGGTCGCTGCCCTGGCGATGACGGCGGGCGTGGGTGGCGACGACGACGCCACGATGGGAGACCTCGATGAGAGAGGCTGAGGCGACGACCTCGACGACTTCGCCGGCGAGCCAGCGCCCCGTCGAGTAGCTGAAGCCCGCCAGAGCGATCCTGCCGTCAGTCCCGACCCGCCGGGTGATGGACGGGATCACCACGTCGTCGTCCTCGCCCATCGGCTCGTCGTCCTCGCCTTCCACGATCTCGAGCTCGGGCATGGAGGCGAGTGCGAAGCGCTCGGCCGGAGGACGGTCTCCGACCGACTGGTGCGGGCGGATCGTGTTGTAGGTGACCACCCACTCGTCGAGAGCCCTCTGGGCTTCCTCGAGGGTCTCGAAGCGGTGGTCGTTCGGGGTGAAGAAGTCTTTGCGAAGCGTCTTGTGGAACCGCTCCACCTTGCCGGTCGTCGTCGGCGAGAACGGGGCAGTGAGGAGGTGGTCGACGCCGTTGTCATGGCAGATGCGGTCGAAGAGCACGGGCCCAGGGCCGGTCCCGAAACGGGCGGTGAAGACCTTGCCGTTGTCCGTCAAAATCTGGCGAGGGACCCCGTGGGTGCGCATGGCGAGGCGGAGCGCCTCACAGACCGGCCTTGCCGTCGCTCGCACGACGAGGCGAGCCGAGACACAGAAGCGGGAGTGGTCGTCGACGCCGGTGACCGCCTTCAGCTCGGTGCCGTCTCTCAGATGGAACCTGCCGACGATGTCCATCTGCCAGAGCTCCATCGACTTGGAGCGCTCCCAGCGCTTGTAGTCCTCCCGGCGGCGCCTGCGCTTCTTCGGCTCGATGAGGCGGTGGCGGACGAGGGCCCGGTAGACCGACGAGCGCCCGGGGAGGGGGTCGACGCCCTCGCGGCCGAGCCAGTACAGGATCGTCCTCGGACCCCAGGACGGGTGTTCACGGCGCATCGTGACGAGGCGGGCCTCCACCTCAGGCGCCATCTGGTGCGGGCAGCTCCCCGGTCTCGAGGGCTTGTCGACAAGGGCCGAGAACCCTTTGTTGGCGTACCGCCGGAGCCAGTTGTGCACCGTCTGGCGAGTGACTCCGTACCTTCGGGCGACATCAGTGACGGTCGCCCCGTCGAGCACCTCGTAGACCGCCTTCGTCCGCTGTTCCACGACACCGAGCTCCACGAGCACAGGGCCTCCTTCGCATCTGTCGGCAGGTGATGCCGACAGCGAAGAAGGTGGCGACGGCGAACTGGTGGATGCTCAGGACACCCGAGGTGTAAAGCAGGTACCGGAGCCAGTGTCGCCCAGGTACCGGAACCGCGTCCTGAAACTGTCAAACAGGTACCGGAGCCACGGTGTCAAGCATGAACCGGGCTCGCACAATGTCAAGAGCGCGACGGCGCGGGAACACCGTGGGTCAGAGGACCCGGCAGCGCAAGCGACACTTCCGAGAGGATGCTCCGAGCTGGGCCTTTCCTGGTGGGCGCTACAGGACTCGAACCTGTGACCTCAGCCGTGTGAAGGCTGCGCTCTAACCAACTGAGCCAAGCGCCCGTTCTCGGAAGCGTACTGGACCCGGGCGGCTCCCATCCCCGGGCTAGTGGGCGAGTTTGCAAGAGCTGCCACGAGTTGGGATGGTGTCTGAGCTCCGACCACTCGCACCGCTGGCGATCCCACGTTCTGAGGACGCTGGCGTGAGTCGCGGTCGCGGCCTGCCTTCTTTGGGCGCGTGCGCCACATGGAGGCGGGACGCCTCGGCAAGGTCGCCAACTACGTAATGCGTCCCGCGGCTACTACCCTTGACAATGATGCTGCGCAAACGGAATCAGGCCGCCGGTTCAACGACCGACACCGCTGACGACGCGTCCGAAGAGGACTCCGACGGGATCTCCTATGGGCTGGACGACTACGGCACGAGTGACACGGACGCCGACGGAGATGACGAGGAGGCGGAGGAGGACGCCGAGTACGAGGACGCCGAGTACGAGGAGTACGACGAGGACGCCGAGGACGACGAGGACGCCGAGTACGACGAGGACGAGTACGACGAGGACGATGAGTACGAGGACGAGGAGGAGGAAGACGAGGAGTTCACTCCGCCCTCGGCTGCCGCAGCCGTAAGGCGCTCCTGGATGTCCTCCCGCACCAAGGCGCAGCCGGCCACCGGTACGGCGGAGGACGCCAAGAAAGTCAACTTCATCGACAAGCGCGAGCGGCTCATCGGTTACTTCCTCGGCGCCATGCTCATGGCGCTCGCCGTCGTTTCCTACTTCGTCGACCGCCACTACATCGACAAGACGAACCTGAAGCTGCAGGCCCAGATACACCGCGAGGCGCCCTGGATCCTCGTGATCACACTCGTACTGGCTCTCCTGATCCTCCTGGCGACGTACTTCAAGCGCCGGGCCGCCGTCGGATTCACGCTCCTGTTGGCGGGCGTCGCCCTGTTCAACAGTGACTTCCTCGTCGGCATCATCTACCTCGGAACCGGCTTCTGGCTGATCTTCCGCTCCATGAGACGGTCACCCCGCAACGCCGCTGCAGGTGCGGGCAGGGCGGGCACTCGCCCTGCTGCCCGCTCGACCACGAGCGGGCGGTCGAGCGCCACCACAACGACCTCCACGCGGAGCACGACCAGGAGCACGACCCGGAGCACGCCGTCGAAAACAGCCCCCGGCCGCACGATCGGCCGGAACGGCCGCCTCGCAAGCAGCAACGCCACCGGCCGCTACACGCCGCCAAAGCCGGTGCGAAACGCCCCACCGACCGTGCAGCCCGAACCGGAGCCGACCAACCGACTCAGTGCCTGGTTGAAGAAGTAATCCTGCCTGTGATCACAGACGATCTCGCCGGGAACCGGGTTGCGGTTACGGGGGCGACAGGTTTCCTAGGCACCGCCCTCGTCGAGCGTCTCCTGCGCTGCGTCCCTGGCTGCGAGATCGTGGTCCTCGTCCGCCCCGGCCAGCGGCTCTCGGCGGCCGACCGCACCGGGCGGGAGGTTCTTCGCAACGACTGCTTCGACCGCCTGCGGTCCGAGCTGGGTGACTCCTTCGAGGGGGAGGTCGGCCGGCGCCTCACCACCATCGCCGGAGACGTCGGCCGCGACGGGCTCGGACTCGACGACGCCGGCCGCCAGGCGCTCGCCAGCTGCGACGTCGTCATCCACTCGGCGGCCACGGTGAGCTTCGACGCCCCGCTCGACGGTGCCGTCGAGGTGAACCTGCTCGGCCCGAGCCGCGTGGCAGAGACGCTGCGGGCGGTGAGCGAAGAGCACGGCAGCCCTCTCCCCCACCTCATCGCCGTCTCGACGGCGTACGTCAACAGCGGACACAAAGGCGACGCCTTCGAGGAGCTCATCACCTCCAGCCGCTGGCTCACCGAGACGAACTGGCGAGCGGAGGTGAGAGCCGCCCGGCGCACGCGCGACGACGCCGACGCCGAGAGCCGCAAGCCAGAACGCCTCACCGGCTTCCACAAAGGCGCCCGCGCCGAGCTCGGGGCCGCCGGAACGTCCCTCCTGGCGGAGAAGACGGAACACCTGCGGGAGGAGTGGGTGCGCGACCGCATGGTCTCGGCCGGTCGGGCACGCGCCCAGGCCCTCGGCTGGCCGGACGCCTATGCCTACACGAAGTCGCTCGGTGAGCGGGCGCTGCTCGAGACCCGCGGCGACCTTGCCGTCACCTTCGTCCGCCCCTCCATCGTGGAGTCCGCCCTCGCCGAGCCCCGCCCAGGCTGGATCCGAGGGTTCCGCATGGCCGAGCCGGTCATCATCTCCTATGCCCGCGGGCTGCTCCGCCAGTTCCCCGGCGTGCCGGAGGGGGTCGTCGACGTCGTCCCGGTCGACCTCGTCGTCGCCGCCATCATCGCCGTCGCCGCCCGTGGGCCCGACCCGCAGGGCCCGACCGTCTACCAGGTCGCTTCCGGCACGAGAAACCCCCTCCTCTACGGCACGCTCGTCCACCTCACGGAGCTCTGGTTCACCGCCCGACCGCTCTACGACAACCGCGGACAGCCGATCGTCGTCCCGAAGTGGTCCTTCCCAGGACGAGGCAAGGTGCAAGGGGAGCTCCGGCGGGCGACCAGCGTGCTCAAGACGGCGGAGCGCATCGTCAACATGCTGCCGGTGAGGGGTGAGCGCGCCGAGGTCGCCGGCCGCATCGAGGATCGTCGCTCGCAGGCCGAGCGCGCCCTCGACTACGTGGAGCTCTATGGCGCTTACGCCGAGACCGAAGCGCGCTTTCGCATCGACCGCACACTCGAGCTCTTCGCCGGCCTGAGCGCCGAGGACCAGAAGGCGTTCTGCTTCGATCCCGGCGTCATCGACTGGCGGCACTACGTCGAAGACGTCCACCTTCCCTCCGTCGTCGAGCACGCCCGCGTGCGCACCTCGCCGGGCAAGCGGGTGCTGGGGACGCGTGAGTCGCGCTCGCGGGCGGCCATCCTGTCATCCGAGCCGCGAATCGCCGTGTTCGACCTCGAGAACACGCTCATCGCCTCCAACGTCGTCGAGAGCTACGCCTGGCTGGCGACACGTCACCTCGACCGGGCCGAACGAGCCAAGATCATCGGAGGGCTGCTCGCAGAGGCACCCCGACTGCTGGCGCTCGACCGCCGCGATCGGAGCGACTTCCTGCGCTCGTTCTACCGGCGCTACGAGGGTGCCCCCGTGGACCGCCTCCGCCTCGACGGGTTCGAGCTGTGGAGCGACCTGCTCGCTCTGCGAGCGTTTCCCGACGGCCTCGCCCGCCTCCGTCAGCACCGCACGCTCGGTCACCGCACGGTCCTCATCACGGGTGCGCTCGACTTCGTCGTCGAGCCCCTGCGGCCCCTCTTCGACGAGATCGTCTGCGGACGCCTGGGGGAACGCGGGGGCAAGTTCACCGGCGAGATGGTGGCTTCCCCGCCAACAGGCGAAGCGCGGGCGCTGTTGATGGAAGACCTCGCACGAACCGCCGGGGTGGAGAGAGACCAGATCGTGGCGTATGCCGACTCGACGAGCGACCTGCCGATGCTGGAGGCCGCGGGCCTCCCCGTGGCTGTCAACCCGGAAGCGAAGTTGGCCGCTATCGCCCGCCGCCGCGGTTGGTCGATCGAGCACTGGAGCCGCACGCCCGGAGGGCCCCGGCGCATCCTCGCCACCTCGACGATGCAGCCCGGGCTCCGCACCGTGGGCGCAGGGCGGCCGGCATGAAAGCACTCGTCTTCGAGCGGAACCTGCCTCGTTTCGCCGCCGCCCGCCTGGCCTCGGTTGTGGCGGGATCCGGCCATGGCGTCGGCGTCGGCCCACTGGAGCTGCTGGAGGTCGACCCCCCCAGCCTGCCGGCTCCGGGATGGGTGCGCCTCGAACCGCGCCTCGCCGGTATCTGCGGATCCGATCTGGCGACGCTCGACGGTCGCTCCTCCCGGTACTTCGAGCACCTCGTCAGCTTTCCCTTCGTGCCGGGCCACGAGATCGTGGGCGATGTGAAGGGCGGCCGGCTCGATGGCCGGCGCGCCGTGCTCGAACCCGTCCTCGGCTGCGAGGCACGAGGCATCGACCCACCGTGCCCGGCCTGTGCCGGCGGCCACAAGGGCGCCTGCGAGCGCATCGCGTTCGGCTCTCTCGCCCCCGGCCTCCAGACGGGCTACTGCGCCGACACCGGCGGGGGCTGGTCCGCCGGCCTCGTGGCGCACGAGAGCCAGCTGCACGAGGTCCCGGAGGCGCTCTCGGACGAGGCCGCCGTCATGGTCGAGCCGACGGCCTGCGCCGTGCACGCTGCCTGCTCGACAGAACCGCCGAGCGGAGCCAGCGTCGTCGTGCTCGGCGCCGGCACGCTCGGCCTGTGCACGATTGCTGCCCTCCGACACTTCTGCCTACCCGGGACCCTCGTGGCCGCAGCCAAACATCCGACGCAGCGACAGCTCGCCGCTGATCTCGGCGCTGATCAGGTCGTCGAGCCCGGCGAGGTCGTGCGCGCCGCGCGCCGCCTTTCCGGCACCCTCGCCCTCGTCAGTGACGCCGGCCGCATCGAGCGACTGGCCGGCGGCGTCGACATCGTCTACGACTGCGTCGGCAGCCCCGAGTCGCTCGAGCAGTCGCTCGCCATTGCCCACCCCGGCGGCGACATCGTGCTCGTCGGCATGCCGGGGGTGACGAGGGTGGATCTCGCCCCCCTCTGGCAACGGGAGGTCCGACTCCGAGGCGCCTACGCCTACGGCGCCGAAGCTCGACCCGAGGGCACCCGCTCCACGTTCGAGCTCGCCTTCGAGCTCGTGGCCTCCGCCCGGCTCGAGCGCCTCGTCTCGGCCGCCTACCCGCTCGAGCGCTACGAGGAGGCGGTGGCGCACGCCGCCGCCGCCGGCCGCCGCGGATCGGTGAAGATCGTCTTCGACCTCCGCCGCAAGTCACGCAGTCGCACGCCCAGTGAGGAGGCAGAGTGAGCCCGCGGCCTGGTTTCGTCCTCGAGGTGGATCGATCGACCCCGCAGACCTTGTTCTGGCGGGGGGAGGGTTTCGGCCTGGAGCGGTTACCGGCGGGCAGCCGTGTCCTCTACGGGCCCGAGCCGCTGGCGGCACTGAGGGACCCCGATGCCGCCATCCGTCACGCCCTCGACCACCCGCTCGGCGACAGCGCCCCGTTGCGCTCGCTCCTGCATGCCGGCATGAAGCTCACCATCGCCTTCGACGACATCTCCCTGCCGCTGCCGCCCATGAAATCCCCCGACGTCCGCCAGCGGGTGATCGAGGCGGTGCTCGACCTGGCGGCGGAGGCAGGCGTCGACGACGTCGTCCTCATCGCCGCCCTCGCCCTCCACCGGCGCATGACCGACGACGAGCTCCGCCATGCCCTCGGGACACGCGTCTTCGACGCCTTCGCCCCTCACGGCCTCCTCGTGCAGCACGATGCGGAGGACCCCGCCAACCTCGTCGACCTCGGTCAGACCGACGAGGGCGAGGATGTCGAGCTCAACAAACGTGCCGTCGAGAGCGACCTCCTCGTCTACGTGAACATCAACCTCGTCGCCATGGACGGCGGGCACAAGTCCGTCGCCACCGGCTTGGCCTCCTACAAGAGCCTCAAGCACCACCACAACGTCCGCACGATGCGTGCCAGCAAGTCCTTCATGGACCGCCACCACTCCCAGCTGCACACGTCGAATTGGCGGATGGGCAAGCTCATCGCCGAGGCCGGCGTGAAGATCTTCCAGATCGAGACGACGTTGAACACCGACACGTTCCCGCCCGAGATGCGCTTCCTGCAGCGGCGGGAGTGGGAGTGGACCGCCCGCGACCGGGCGAGCTTCTTCGCCACCTCGAAGGCACTCGAGCGGACACCCCCCGAGCTGGCGAGGCGCATCTTCCACTCCGTGAAGGCACCCCACGATCTCACGTCGGTGCAGGCGGGCGAAGTCGATGCCGTGCACGATCGCACGCTCGAGAACGTCTTCCGCCAGCAGATCGTCCCCGTCGAGGGCCAGACGGACATCTTGACGATGGGGCTTCCCTACATCTGCCCATACAACGTCAACTCCATCATGAACCCGATCCTCGTGGCCTGCCTCGGGCTCGGCTACTTCTTCAACCTCTACCGAGGGCGGCCGCTCGTCCGCGAGGGCGGGGTCGTCATCATGTCCCACCCGACGCCCTGGGCGTTCAACCCCGTGCACCACCCGAGCTACATCGACTTCTTCGAGCAGGTCCTCTCGGAAACGACCGACATGCTCGAGGTCGAGTCGAAGTACGAGACCGCTTTCGCCACCGACCCGTGGTACATCCACCTCTACCGGACGAGCTACGCCTACCACGGTGTCCACCCGTTCTACATGTGGTACTGGTGCGCCCACGCCCTCGAGCACGTCAGCAAGGTGATCATCGTGGGCGGCGACCGTGCGGCCGTGCGGCGGCTGGGCTTCTCGCCGGCGTCCACCTTGGCCGATGCTCTCGAGATGGCATCGGACGTCGTCGGCCGCGACCCGTCGATCACCCACCTGCACACACCCCCGCTCTTGCTCGCCGACGTGCAGTGAGCGCTCCCACCCTGCCGTCGCGCCCTCGCCCGGACGGCTCCGTACCGCCCAGCCGCTTTCTCCTCCGCAAACCCACCCGGCCCCTCGGGGCCGACCCCTTACCCGTCAAAGGGGGCCTCGGCACCAGCTACGACACGGCCTGGGCTCGGCGCTACCCCGTGCGCATGGCGCGGGCGATGCTGCTCGACGACGTCACGCGGCCACTCCTGCGTGCCGGCTGTGCGCCGACCGTGTTCGGCCTGGACCACCTCGACCCTCTCGAGCTGCCCGTCATCCTCGCCGCCAACCACTCGAGCCATCTCGATACCGCCCTGCTGCTCTCCTGCCTGCCCACACGGATCCGCCACCACACCGTCGTCGCCGCCGCCGCCGACTACTTCTTCGATCGGCGCCTCAAAGCGACCGCCTGGGCGTTCGTGCTCGGTGCCATCCCGATGGAACGCACGAAGGTCAACCGGCGCTCAGCCGATCTCGCCGCCGGGCTGATCGAGGAGGGGTGGAGCCTCGTCATCTTTCCCGAAGGCGGGCGTACCCCCGACGGCTGGGGGCAGGAGTTCAAGGGCGGAGCCGCTTACCTCGCCAAGCGTTGCCTCGTGCCCGTCGTGCCCGTCCACATCCGCGGCACACGGGCGATCATCGCCAAGGGCTCCTCGACGCTGCGGCCGGGGCCGACCGAGGTGCGTTTCGGCGACCCGCTCTGGCCGGAGACGGACGAGGACGCCCGCCGCTTTGCCGCCCGCATCGAACGCGCCGTCGCCCTGTTGGCCGACGAGGCGGAGACGGACTGGTGGTCGGCGCGCCGCCGGGCGGCCGCAGGCACGACACCGCCCTTCCGGGGCCCGCAGGCATCGCCGTGGCGGCGCTCGTGGGGGCTGCCGCCGTCGGCCGATCCGACGCCTCGCCGGGTACCGTCGACCGCCGAGCCGGACGAATCGTCGGCGCCGAGACGGTGGCGCCCGAAACGATCCCCGACGTCATGGCCGCAACGAACGGCTGACTGAGCGTCGTTCGCTCTGCTCCAGGACCCGTCAGGGCTACGGGCGGTCAGCGCTATGGGCAGTCAGTGCTGCGGGCGGTCAGCGCTGCGGAACGGTGCCCCAGCCGGCCGTGAGCTCGTAGGCCGTGCCCCGCAGCAGGCTGCGCCGCCACTCGACGGGGCGCTGGCCGGCGTAGGCGAGCCGTTCCACCTCGAGGACGCCCTCCCCGCTGGCGAGCTCCAGCGTCTGACGGTCGTCGGCTGAGCACTCGACCGCTCGCACCAGCTCGCGTCCGCCGGTGACGCGGACGCCGCAACCCTCCGCCAGCGCCTCGTAGAGCGACCCGCTCGCCAGATCGGCGCGCAGCAGGGCGCGTCGGCATGTGGCCGAGAGGGTGACGGCGGAGCGGTCGAGTGCGAGGGGGTGTCCGCCGGCGACTCGGAGCCGCTCGATCCACACGACGATCGCGTCGGCGGCCACTTGGAGAGCAGCGGCGGCGGCCGGACCGGCGGGCCCTTCGGCGAAATGCCGTACGCGACTCTCCTCCTTGAGGCCGGCGCCGATGATGGCGCGAGCGAGCTCCGGAGTGCCGAGAACGGGTTCGTCGAGCTCGCGGCGGACGACGAAGGTCCCGCTGCCGCGCCGGGCGTCGAGCAGGCCCTCTTCGCGGAGACGCCGGACGGCCGCCCGCACCGTCGCTCGGCTGACATCGAACTCGCTCGTGAGCTCGAGCTCGGTCGGGAACCGCTCCCCGTACTCGCCGAGGCTCAACCGCTCCCGCAGGGCCGCAGCCAGCTGCGCCCACAGCGGTGTCGGGTGCCGCGGGTCGAGCACGGTGGTCACCACCGTGCCGACGCTACCGCCACGGCCTGCGCCGACGGGTTTGAGCTCCGCCGCGCTCCCCGGCGGGGCATGATCTCAAGCGGACCAGGGGGCCGGGACGAGCCGGCCGGAGAAGGAGCCGCCCATGACGACGACGTCGCTCCACCTGCTGCGAGAACAGAATCCATTACGGCTGGAGCAGAGACCACGTCCCCTTGCTGACGGTTGCCTCCGGTTCGGAAGTGACCTTCGAGACCCAGGATGCCTCCGGCGGACAGCTCCGCCCAGGCTCGACGCACGAATCGGTGCGAGCGCTCGACTTCGAGCGCGTCAACCCCGTGTGCGGCCCGGTCTTCGTCGAGGGCGCCCACCCAGGCGACACCCTGCAGATCGACATCCTCGCCGTCGAGCCGGGCTCCTACGGTTGGACCGGGATCATCCCCGGTTTCGGCCTGCTTGCCGACCGCTTCCCCGATCCGTGGCTGCATGTCTGGGAGTTCGAGGGCGGTTACGCCACCTTCACCGATCAGGTGCGCGTGCCCCTGCAGCCCTTCTGCGGCGTCCTCGGGGTCGCCCCGGCCGAGGCGGGCTTGCACAGCGTCGTGCCCCCGCGTCGCGTCGGCGGCAACCTCGACACCCGTCAGCTCGGCCCAGGCGCCACCCTCTACCTGCCGGTCGAGGTCGAAGGCGCCCTCTTCGGAGTCGGAGACACCCACGCCGCCCAGGGCGACGGCGAGGTGTGCGGCACAGCCATCGAGGGCGCCATGAGCGTCGCCCTCCGGCTCAGCGTCCGTCGCGACCTTCGTCTCGACGCACCGGAGTTCGAGGTGAGGCGCCCGCTCGAGCGGCCGGGAGCGGCGGCGGCGGGTTATCACGCCACCACGGGCATCGGGCCTGACCTCATGGGAGCGGTCCGCCAGAGCGTGCAGGCGATGATCGCCCATCTGGAGCGTCGCCGCGCACTGAGCAGCGAGCAGGCGTACGCCTTGTGCTCGGTCGCCGTCGACCTCCGCATCAGCGAGGTGGTCGACGCCCCGAACTGGGTGGTGTCGGCCTTCCTGCCGAACGATCTCTTCCCCCCGAGCGGCCGACACGGCGGCGGCTGAGGGCGCTCAGAAGAGCCCGAGGCCGACGAGGCTGGAGACGGCGAGGACGAGCAGGACGATCCCGCCCACGAGGGCGAAACGACCCTCTCCCCGACGCCGATAGGAGATGGCGGCGGCCGCCACGGCGGCTACGGGCGTGCACACGAGCAGCGCCAACCCGATCTCCAGCACGGACGAGCCCGATCCGTGCCCGAGCCCGGAGACCACGCCGGCGACGCCGCGGGGATAGCGGCCGGAAGCGCCGACGGAGGCCTTGCCGGCTGCCGGCAGATGACGGATACCGAACTCCTGCATTCCCAAGCCGGCAGCGATGACAACGGCGCTGACGGCGAGGCCGACCTTCAGCACGCGGGCGACGACGGATTCGACGGCAGGGGCGCTCACGCGAGTCCCTTCCACAGCATCTCGATGGCGACGACAGCCATCACGACGAGAAACCCCCACGTCAGCGCGGCCACCCGCAACCGCGGGAGCAACCGTCCGCCCGACCAGGCACCGAGGAGGACGCCGGCGGCGACCGGTCCGGCCAGGAACGGGTCGACGTCGCCCCGTAGCAGGTAGACGAGCGAGGCACTCGCTGCCGTCACGCCGATGAGGAGGTTGCTCGTCGCCATCGAGACCTTGAGCGGCAGCCGCATGGCGACGTCCATCGCCGGAACCTTCAACACGCCGGAGCCGATCCCGAGAAGCCCTCCCACGGTCCCGGCGACATACATCAGACCAAGTCCGACGACAGGGTGGACGACCTGGTAGGCGATGTCCCGACCGCTCTCAAGGTCGGGGTACGAACCACTCAGGCCGAGCCGGTCCTCGCCTTCGAGGCCAGGGCGTCCGTCGTGGCCGCCGGCGGCGAGCGCTCGCGTCTTCACGAGCTTTCGCGCCATCTGGTAGCCGGCGAAGACGAGGACGGCGCCGAAGACGACGTAGAGCACGCGTGGGTCGACCCAGCCGGAGATCCAGGCGCCGCTGAGCGCCCCGACGGTGGTCGCCATCGCCAGGAAGATGGCTACTCGGATGTTCGACAAGCCGCTGGCGAGGTTCCCGGGTGCGGCCGCCACGGAGGTCGCCACGACGGCGATGACGGAGGCGCCGATGGCGAGCCGGATGTCGACGCCGAACAGGAGCGTCAGCACGGGGATGACGACGAAGCCGCCTCCGAGGCCGAGCAGCGAGCCCAACAGGCCCGCGCAGACCGAGGCGGCAAACAGGAGACCGGCGAGCTCGAGGGGGGTCACAGGAGCTCACCGTTGCGCACGCCTCCCATGATAGCAGTTGTACGGACAATCGAACATCAGTACAACACTCGTGGGGGGCGACAGGCCCCTGCCAGCTGACCCGCACCGGCCCACTAGCGTTCCGATGCGGTGCCTGAGCTGCCTGAAGTGGAACTGCTGTGCCGCCGACTCGACGAGCGCTGCGCCGGGCGAACGGTGACGCGGCTCGACCTTGCCTCCATCTCGGCACTGAAGACCTTCGACCCGCCCCTGCGCTCCCTCCTCGGGCGGACCTTCGAGAGCTGCGGGCGGCGGGGGAAGTACCTCTGCATGCGCCTCGGAGGCGCCGAGAGGCCGCCCGAGTGGCTCGTCATGCACCTCGGCCGCGCCGGCTGGATCAAGTGGCGCGACAAGCTCGCCCCTACCCCCGTCAAGATCGGGCGGGGCCCGCTGGTGCTGCGAGTTGGCTTCGAGGGTGGCGGCGGCTTCGACGTCACCGAGATGGGCCACGAGCGCCGCCTCGCCATCTGGACGACGCACTGTCCGACCGACATCGAAGCGGTGGCCACCCTCGGCCCCGAACCGCTCGATCCCGAGTTCAGCCAGGAACGCTTCGCCCTGATCCTGGCGGCCGAGAAGGGCGACCTGAAGCGCTGCCTGTCCCGCCAGTCCGTCATCGCCGGCGTCGGCAACGCCTACTCGGACGAAGCCCTGCACGCCGCTCGGCTCTCGCCCTTCAAGCCTGCCGCCAAACTCTCCCCCGACGAGGTCTCCCGCCTGTACGCGGCCCTCGTCGGCGTTCTTCGGGAAGCGATCGGGCGGGCCGAGACACTGCAGATGGACGAGCTGAAGGACGACAAACGAGCCGGCATGCGCGTGCACGCCCGCACGGGCCTTCCCTGCCCAGTCTGCGGCGACACCGTCCGCGAGGTCTCCTTCGCCACGAGATCGCTGCAGTACTGCCCCACCTGCCAAACCGGCGGGAAGCCGCTCGCCGACCGTCGCCTCTCCCGCCTGCTCAAGTAATCGCTCCCGGGATCGCCCCGCAGCCGACGCAGCGCCCTAAGGGTCAGGACTGATCGGCCGGCGGCGCCGTGCGGCGGACGAGCTCGAGCACCTCGGGCGGGACGGCGGCGCCCCAGGCGAGTTTCGAGGCCGCACGGTAGGCGGGTTGCGACTGGCCAACGCCCGCCCGCCGAATCGCGCCGTCGGCACAGACCGACAGCTCGACGAAGCGGCGCCGCTGTAGCGGCCGCCGCACGAGGCGGCCGCCGGCGCGAGCCGCATCGGTTCGGGCGAAGGCCACGTAGCTGAACTTCTCGTCCTCGAAGGAGCGCTCCGCCCCCTTGAGGCTGCGGTGGAGGGCGGAACGGCCGACGCGGGCGGAGAAGTGGCACCAGTCGCCCTCCGTGATCGGGCAGGCACCTTCATCCGGACAGGGGGCGAGCAGGCTGGCACCCTCCTCGAGGAGATGGCGGCGAAGCTCGCGAATGAGTCGAAAGCCTGCCGGCGTACCCGGCTCGACGACCAGCAGACAGCGCCTGGCGGCCTGCCACGCCTTGAGAGCGACCTCGCGAGCCGCTGCCGGATCGAGCTCTCCGAGCACATAGCAGGCCGTCACGAGCTCGGCTTCGGCAAGCTCGCTCGTCACGTCGATCTGCTGCCATGCCCAGCCCGCAAAGGCGCCGGCGGCAAGGCGCTCTCCCACCGCGAGCATGTGCTCGTCCCGGTCCGCCAGCATGACTGCCCGGATGCTCGGCCATAGGGCGGCTGCGGCCCAGGCGGCCGCCCCCGGGCCGGCCCCGAGGTCGAGCTGTGAGCCGGGTGCAAAAGCGGGCCACAGCTCGGCGACGTGCTCGCCGGCCGAACGCGTCGCCGCGTACGTCGCCGGGAGGCGCGTCGCCACGTAGGCGAGAGCGTCCTTCATGGTGGCCACGTACGGTCCGGAGCCAGCCCGGTAGCGCTCCGAGAGTGCCTTCGCCGCCTCGGCAAGGTCACCGCCCGCCGTCTCCGCCAGCACCCTGGCTATGGCGTGTGGGAGATCCCCCGGCACCGGCGCCGTCATGGCCGCCGGCTCATTCCCCCACGCGCCGCCAGTAGATGATCGCATCCTCTCCGTCGACGGCGTTTGGGATACGGCCGATCTCTCGCCACCCGAGCTCTTCGTAGAGTGCCCGAGCGGGGTTGGAGACGAAGACGAGATTGAACTGGATGGCGTCGAAGCCGAGCAACGGCGCCCGCCAGAGGGAATCCTCCACGAGCGCCCTGCCCACCCCACGACCGCGGGCCGACGCGGCGGCGACGTAGCCGGCGTTGGCGATGTGGGCCGCGCGGGCAGCGAAGTTCGGCTTCAGGTAGTAAGCGCCGAGAAGAGGGCCGCCGGCGGCAAGGCGGGCACCGATCACGGCCGTCACGGGCCGGATCCATGTGGCTTCGAAGACGTCCCGCGTGAGTGGAGGCGCCTGCGGGAAGCCGTCTCCGCTGGCGACGACAGCGGCGAACAAACTGAACAGCTGCTCGCTCTCGTGGCCGAGCAGCGGGCCGAGGGCGATCTCGTCGCCGCCTTTGGTCGTCACGACGGCGAGATCCCCGGGCGCGGCCACGACCGGCACACTACCCACGAAGGGCCGTTTCCAGCTGACCGGTGGCGCCAGGTAGGCTCGTAACTCCGGTGCGAGGCTGGAACAGGTTCGTCGCCACTGCCGCTGATCGAGCGCGCCTGTGGACGAAGGAGAAGAGGCATTGCAGGTATCCATGAGACGGGCTCGTACAGTTGTGGCGGCATGTGTCGGCATCGGGCTCGTGCTCAGCGTCGTCTCCGGTAGCTCGCTGGCGAGCGCAGCGGCAACCTCCGAAACCAACCACCTCTCACTCTCGGCCCTGCTCGAGTCCCCCCTTGTCGCCCTCGGCAAGCGGGCTGTGCCGCCGCCTGGCTCGAGGGCGCTTGGTTCCCTTGCCCCGACCCGCCTCATGCACCTCGGGATCGCCCTGTCTCCCCGCGACCCGCAGGCGCTCGAGGCATACGCCACCGCCGTCAACACACCGGGTTCGAGGACCCTCGGCCACTTCATCACCCCGCAGCAGTTCCGGAGTGAATTCGGACCGACGCCGGCGACCATCGCCGCCGTAAAAGAGGTCCTCCGCGCAGAGGGCTTCTCGGTCTCGGCGCCCTCGGCGAACGGGCTCATCATTCCGGTGACGGCGAGCGTCGCCGTCGTGCAGCGGGCGCTGCACGTGAGCATGCGGGCGTACCGCCTCCCGGGCGACACCGCCGGATGGGCGGCAGGCACGCCACCCGAGCTCCAGAGCCCCATCGCCGACGACGTCACCGCCATCCTCGGCCTCGACGACCTCGCCGGTCCGCACGACACCATCGAGCGCCCACGGGCGCGGGCAACCGCAGCCGGCAAGGGCAACGTCGCCGACCGCATCCAGCCGCGAACGCCCAACGGCGGGCCGAACGCCTGCGCGCAAGCGGCCAGCAAGGCCGAGAAGGACACCGGCTGGACCTTCAACGCGCTCGCAAAGGCCTACGGGGTCTCCGGGCTGTACAAAGGTGGCGCCCTCGGCCAGGGCGAGACGGTGGCGATCTTCGAGCTCGAGCCGTTCTCCAGAGGCGACATCAAGACGTTCGACACCTGCTACTTCGGAGCCGGCGTCGCCGCCGGCATGCTGCAGCGCCTGCACGTCGTTGCCGTCAACGGCGGCATCCCGTCAGGCCCGGGAACCGGCGAGGCCGCCCTCGACGTCGAAGACATCTCCGCCCTCGCACCCCACGCCACCATCGATGTCTACGAGGCGCCGAGCGCCACCATCGGTACGCAGTACGCCGCCGACGACATCTACAACTCCATCGTGAACGCGGACACCGCCAACGTCATCTCCACGAGCTGGGGTCTGTGCGAGCCCGCCTTCCAGGTCGCCTCCCCCGGCGCCCAGGAGGTCGAGAACACGATCTTCGAAGAGGCGGCCGCACAGGGCCAGTCCGTCTTCGCCGCTGCCGGCGACTCCGGCTCGAACGACTGTGCCTTCGGATCCACTGCGATCGTCTCGCCCTCGCCGGTGCAAGTCGATGATCCCGCCAGCCAGGTGTTCGTCGTGGGCGTCGGCGGCACGACCCTCACCTCCGACTCGCTGCCACCACTCGAGACCGTCTGGAACGACGGGCCGCTCGGCGGCGGCGGTGGCGGAGGCATCTCCGACACCTGGCCGAGCCCCGCTTGGCAGGCCGACTCCGGTGTCGCCGGCGTTCTCAACTCGTACTCGCAGCAGGCCTCCTACGGCTTCTGCGAGAGCGACCCGTCTGCAGCGCCCACGGCGCCTCCGTGCCGTGAGGTGCCCGACGTCACCATCGATGCCGACGAGGACACGGGGACGTCCTTCTACCAGGCGAGCGGCGGCGGCTGGGGCACGATCGGGGGAACCTCGACGGCCGCTCCGATGTGGGCGGCCATCACGACCGACATCGCCTCCTCCACGAGCTGCGCCGATCTCGCCCTCAACAGCCAGAACCACGAACGTGACCTCGGTTTCGTGGCACCGGCCCTCTACGAAGCAGCCGCCACGGCGGCACCCGGGGCGGACTTCAACGACATCACGACAGGCAACAACGACATCTTCGGGCTCAGCGACGGCTACCCGGCGACGGCGGGATACGATCTCGCCTCCGGGCTCGGCTCGCCCGTCGCCACCGGGCTGGCGACATCGCTCTGCGCCCTCCTCACTCCCTCGACGCCGCAGCCCGCCATCACCGGCCTCAGCCCTGAGTACGGGTCGGTCAAGGGAGGCAACACGGTCACGGTCACCGGGACGGGTTTCTCCGGGCCAGGTGTCACGGTCAAGGCCGTCAGCTTCGGGGCGACGGCGGCCTCAGTCGTCTCGCAGTCGGGCGATTCGATCACGGTCACCGCCCCGCCGGAGGCGCCGCAGCCCGGCACCGCCGGTGAGACGAGCGCCACACCCACACCCGTCGACGTCACCGTCACCGTCGAAACCGCCTCCGGCATCACGACCACGCCACCGCTCCCCAGCACGAGCCGTTACATCTACACGGCCGGCTCGAGCACATCGCCGCTACCGTCGGTGAGCGGAGTCGGCCCCTCCGGCGGACCGACGAGCGGCGGCAACGTCGTGGACGTCTTCGGCTCCGGCTTCCTGCTGCCGAAGTTCGCCGTCTCCTCGATCACTTTCGGCGGTGTGGCGGCCACCAAATGGACGGCCCTCAGCGCCTCTGAGCTGCAGGTGACCGTGCCGGCGGAGACGAAGGCGACCGCGTGCACCACAGGCAAGGGCTTTCACCCCGCCAACACCTGCCAGGTACAGGTCGTCGTCACGAACAACAAAGGAAAGAGCCCGAGCTCGAAGATCCTGGCGCCCTATGTCGGCAGTCTCGTCGCCAACAACGAGGGCATCGTCGTGCCGACGGCCGGGACCGAGATCGATCCGGCCCCGAGCGAGTACGACTACGCCCCCCGCCCGAAGATCACCTCGGTCGGCCCGCAGCCCTACAGCGAGTCCGGCTCGGGTCCTATCGTGATCAAAGGCACCGGATTCAACGTGCTCACCCTCGACTGGGTCAACGTCGGCCTGGGCTCGCTAGCCGCCGACAACTACTCGACCTTCAGCACCCTGACAGACACACGGATCACGCTGTTCGCCACCTTGCCGGCCCTCGACGCCGGCACCAGGTACCTGCGTGGGGGGATCAGCGCTCTCGGACTCGGCGGGCGCTCGAACGCCGTGAGGTTCAGGTACAAGCCGTAGCGCTCTACTACCGGCTCAAGTGCTGCGGGATGACACGGCCGACGTAGCGGATCAGCGCCACAGGGGTCTGCTCGGCACCTTGACCCAAGGGGTTGTCCCCGAACAGCCAGGCGATGAGACGCCGGTCGAGTCCCCGGCTGCCGCCGAGCACGACGACGCCTCGATCGTTGGCATCGACGACGGCCACGTGCACGGGACCCCCGGCCTCCTCAGCCAGGCGGCGAGCGAGCCGATCGGCCACGCCGTCCGGATCCGCCGGAGGCAGCTTGGCATGAGTGTCGAAAGGCGGCAGCGTCCCGTTCGTGGGCCCGTCGATGGCCGCCACGCGGGCGCCGGCGACCCGGTAGAAGGTGCCGTGGCGGCCGACGAGACGCGTCATACCGGCGGCCGCCGTCGCCAGCAGGATGCGACCTGCACCCGCCTCATCGAGCGCCAGCTGCATCGTCGCAGGGATGCCGAGACCGATGCCAGCCGGGCCCTTCGCGACGAAACGGCACAACGTCCGGGCGAGCAAAGTCGGCCGAATGGACGACACCGGGTACGACCGGCCCTGGCTCACGGCAACGGCCTTTTCGGAGACAGCGATGATGTCGCCCTCCTCCAATCCGAGGCGGCCGCCCTCCACGGCCAGGATCGAGTCCACCACGACGCGATCGAGATCGTCGCCTGCTTCGATGCGAGGCGTCCGCACGGGGGCCCGACCGTAAACGTTGCGACCGTCCGGACCGCAGCAGAAGACGTGGCGGCCGATGTTGACCGCGATGGTCGCCCAGGCGGCCGCCTCGCCACCGAGCATCTGGGCGCACTCGGCGTCCCCAGCGGCCTCGAGGGAGCGGCCGATGACGGGGCGGCGACCGCAGGGCGCCATCGGGGCTTGGCCGTGGAACACCCGCAACCACGCCTCGATGTTCAGGATCCGCCAGAACAACGGGGACTCTTCCAGCTTGCCTTCGCAGGCGGCCTTGAACGCCCGCGCGACAGCCGGAGCATCCCAGTACGGGCGCGAGCAGAACGAGGGTGACCGGAAGATGCCCTGCACGGTGGCACGCTGCGCCCGCAGCCAGCGCATCTCCGGCGTGGTGAAACCGATCTTCTTCCGCCGGAGGCGAATCTTCTCCGGCAAGACACCCCGCATGGCTTCCCGGAAGATCCAACGGCTCCACCCGTCGCGCACGATGGCGTCCGCCGGCAACGACAGCACGAGCTCGACGAGCTCCTGATCGAGAAACGGCGGCCTCGACTCGATGGAATGTGCCATCGAGTTGCGGTCCTCGTAGCGCAATAGAGACGGCAGGCTGTACTGGGTGAGGTCCTGCAACAGACGTTGCTTGAGGTCGTCGCGCACGCGGTGGTCCGCCGCCGCGATGGCAGCCGCTCGTGCCGGATCACCGAGGAGGGACGGGCAGTAGGTGGCGGGGTCGACCGACCGCCGCCGGTCGGCGAAGCGCTGCCGGGCAATTGGGGTGAGTAGGTCGCGAGTGGGGAGGGTTTCCTTCGAAAGCGTCCGCATGTCGGCGGGGTGACGCGACTTGGCGAGCTGCCGAAGGTAGACGTACTGGTACGGCACATAGCCGGCCAACAGCTCGTCGCCTCCTTGGCCGTCGAGAAGCACCTTGGCCTTGCCCTTCGCGAGCTCCATGACGCGGTATTGGGCATACGGGCCTGAAGAGACCATCGGCTCGTCCTGGTGCCAGACGAGAAGGGGGAGGTCGGCGAAGAGATCCCTCGACTGCGGGCGGACGAAGTCGCTGTCCGCACCGGAGGCGGCGAGGACAGGCTCGATGTACTCCTGCTCGTCGATCGGATCGCCATCGAACACGGCAGAGAAGGTGCGCAGATGCTCCCCCATGCTGCCGGCGTCAGGGACGCCGTCGGCCAGGAGCTTGCTCATGACGCACACGATCGAGGAAGAGTCGAGTCCGCCCGATAGGCACGTCCCGACCGTGACATCGGCTACAAGCCGGCGCTCGACGGCCCGCGTGAAGACGTCGGCGAACCTGGCCGGGTCAGCGGGCGCATCCGTGCTGAGTGCCGGGTGCCAGTAGGTGTGCTCGCTGGGGGGCCCGCCGGCGATGGGGATGCTCACGACGGTGGCGGGCAGGATCTGCCGGACGCCTTCGAAGAAGGTCCGGTCGTCGTGGTCGTGCAGGCCCCGAGCGAGGTACTCCGCAAGGCGACGAGTGTCGACCGCCGGCTCCAGCTCCGGTGCCGCCAGGAGAGCCTTGATCTCGGAGGCGAACAGGTGGCGGCCGCCCGCCTCGGCGACGTACAGCGGCTTGATCCCGAGGTGGTCGCGGCAGAGCACGAGGCGCGCCTCCGCCTCCCGCTCGTCGAGGATGGCGAGGGCCCACATGCCGTTGAAACGCGGGAAGCACTCGACTCCCCAGCGCTCGTAGGCGGCGAGGACTACCTCGGCGTCACATGACGTCGTGAACCTGTGCCCGAGCCCTTCGAGCTCGGTTCGAAGCTGGCGGAAGTTGTAGACCTCGCCGTTGTAGACGAGGTGGACGGAACCCGCCGCGTTCGACATGGGTTCGTGGCCGTGCTCGAGGTCGATGATGGCGAGGCGGCGGTGACCGAGGCTGACATCCTCCCGTTCCAGGTAGCCCTCGTCGTCCGGACCGCGGTGCTCGATCCGCTCGCACATCGCCGTGAGGAGATCATGATCCGGCGGGCCGATGAAACCGGCGATACCACACACGGAGCGAAGCGCTCAGCGAGGCCGGCGAGCTGCGGGCACGCGGGCGGGCTGTTGCTTGCGGGCTGCAGGCCCGAGCGTGGCCGCCCGCGCGGTCGTTGCCCGTCCGGCCGCCTCCGTCTTCGCTGATGCCTTCTTCGCCGGCTGCGTTTTGCCTGATGTCTTCTTCGCTGGCGCCGTCTTCGCTGGCTGCGTCCTGCCTGATGTCTTCTTCGCTGGAGTCGTCTTCGCTGGCGCCTGCTTCGGCGGTCTCGGCGCCTCGGCGGGCACGGTGGCGGCGGCATCGGTCCGGCTCACCGCACCTGCCTTCTTGGCGGCGGGTCGCTTGGCGGCTGGTCGCTTGGCGGCGGGCGCCGTGTGCCGTGGCGAGGCTGCCGGGGCGAGCCCGACGGCTCGCTCCTCGCCCACCTTGCCCTTCGGGTAGGTCCTGGCGAGCTCGTCCTCCGTCGGCTCGTGGAGCTCGCGGGCCTCGTCCGGCAGCAGGGCGGCGATGGCCGCCATGATCTTCTCGGTGTCGGCGACGGCGTCGCTCGGGCCGAGGCCAAGGCCGGCAACGGCAGGCCCGACTCGGATACGCACCGTCGGTGGCGAGAGCACATTGGTGAGTCGGGGGAGGGTCGAGGAGCGTGGCCAGACCGCTTCGGTGTTCCAGAGCCCGACGGGGATGACGGCGGCACCCGTGCTGGCGGCCAAACGGGCCGCTCCCGTCTTTCCCTTCAGCTCGGGTTCGAAGAAGGCCTTTCCTCGCGGGATCGTCCCCTGCGGGAGCACGACGATGCCCTCGCCCGCTCGCAGTACGCGCTCGGCCGGCCCGAGCGAGCTGGCAGGGTCGCCGGCTCGCTCGACCGAGATGCCTCCGAGCGCCCGGGCGATCTGGCCGACGATCGGGGCGTCGAACACCTCCTTCTTGCCGAGGAACCTCGTCGGCCGGCCCTTCTTCTGAACGACGAGGGCTACTGCAGCGACGTCGAAATAGCTGCGATGGTTGGCGACGAGGATGAACCCCCCTGTGTCGGGGATGTTCTCGACACCGTCGATGTCGAAGCGGGCGTAGGGGAACAGCTCGGGGCGAACGACCACCTTGGCGGCGTCGAATGCCTCCATCCCGGCGAGCGTCGCCACGCCCGGCGGGACGTCGAGGTGAAGCACGGGCCAGCGCCGCAAGGTGGCGAGGGCGTGCAGGGCAAGATCGGGGTTGACAGCAGAGGGGTGTCCGACGGCTGACAGCATTGGGAGGTCGTTGATGCTGTCGGAGTAGGCGAAGCTCTCTGAGAGGTCGACGTCGTTGCGCTCAGCCCACTTCCGCAGCGCAGTCAGTTTCCCGAAACCCCACACGAACCCGCCGTCCAGCCTCCCCGTGTAGACACCGTCGGTCCACGCATAGCGGGTGGCGACGACGTCGTCCATGCCGAGCTGCTCGGCGAGGGGCCGAACCAGGTCCTCGGGTGTCGTCGTGGCGAGCACGAGGACGTGACCCGCTCGCCGGTGCTCCTCTAGCAGCCCGGGTACGTAAGCGGCCAGGTCATTGATGAGCAGCTCGGCAGCCTTGCGTCCCGCCGCCCGCAAGCGGTCCACCGGCCAGCCCCGCACGGCGAGCGCCGCCGCCCGGACGAACGCCATGCCGAGCGGGTTCTCCCCGAACAATTCGTAGGACTTGTAGAGCAGCCCCTCTCCGGGGACCTTGGTGCTGCGGAGCCCGAGCTCGGTGAGAGCCTCGTTGATGAGCGGTCCGCTCGCGCCGCGCAACAGCGTGCGATCGAGGTCGAAGATGGCGGCGGTACGGCCCATGATCACGACAGTAGTGGCCGACGCCGCGACACAATGTGGCCATGGCACGGCAATTACCCGAGAAGGACGAGGCCGCTTCCGCCCGCCAGGAGCTTCGCCGGTTCGCCCGCTCTTTGCCGGAGAGCTACGAGGAGTTCCCCTGGGGCGAGGTCGTCGCCAAGGTCAACAAGAAGGTATTTGTCTTCCTCGGAGCCGAGCCGGGAACGCCGGATACACCCGCGCTTTCCTGCATGAGCCTCAAGCTCGACGAGTCCCGCGAAGCGGCGCTGGCGGTGGAGGGAGCCGAGCCGACGCATTACGGCCTCGGCAAGCATGGTTGGGTATCCGTGCCCTACTCGAGCCCCGGTGGTCCGCCCATTTCCGTGCTGAGCGACTGGATCGAGGAGAGCTACCGCTTAGTGGCTCCAAAACGCCTGGTCAAGCTGCTGGATACCCGCTCCTGATCGAGCCCGGACGCGAAGAAGGGGCCGGCGGGGGGGGTGCCGACCCCTTCTCAAGACTCAGCAGGGTCGGAGGGGGGGTCCGACGTGATCCTGTGGTCTGTACGCCAACTAGTTTGCGCTTTCCTTCACAATCCGTCAAGGATATGAGGGCGATATCGAGTATCGTTTTTTCCGATGGAACTTCGCCAACTCAACGCCCTCGTCGCAATCGCCGACCACGGTTCTTTCTCCGCCGCCGCGGACGCCTTGCTCACCGTGCAGTCGAATGTCTCGGCTCACATCAAGAAGTTGGAGCGCGAGCTCAACACGACCCTCATCGACCGCTCGACAGGAAGCCTGACGAGCACCGGTGACCTCGCCGTTGCCCGGGCGAGGCGGATCCAGGCCGAGATCGACGCCCTCGAGGCCGACGTCCGAGCCCTTCAGCATGAGGTCGCCGGCACCGTTCGCATCGGCATCATCGGGACCACCGCCCGCTGGCTCGTCCCGCAACTGCTCGATGTCGCCCCCGCGAGGTTTCCAGACCTTCGGCTCATCTTCGTCGAGTCGACGACGACGACCCTCGAGTCCCAGCTCGACAGCGGTTACGTCGACATCGCCGTCCTCAACCTGCCCCATACCTCCCACGATCTGTTGCTCACGCCGCTGTTCGAGGAGGAGCTCGTGCTCGTGACGTCTCTCGACCACCCACTGGCTGCGGCCAAGGAGATCAGCGTCCGCCAACTGCGCGACATTCCCATCCTGCTGCCTTATCGAGGAACGGCCTTCCGCCAGGAGCTCGACGATGCCGTCGCCCCGCTCGGCATGACGCTCGTTCCTCGCGCCGAGGTCGACTCCACGCGGCTCATCGCCTCGCTCACCTTCGAAGGCTATGGCCCGGCGATCCTGCCGGCGACGGCGGTGCCCAAGTACTTGGAGGATCGCTGGGCGACGGTGCGGATTCGCGGAATCCCCCCGCGGATCGTCGGCGTGGCCCAGCGTCCCCGCACCCTGCCTTCGGCACCCGTACGAGCCGCCCTCGACATGCTCACCGAGCTCGTCTTCGACATCGGGGTGCTGCCCTGGGGGCTGCGCCCTGTGCCGCCGGATCGGGTCAGGCCCGGCTCGGTCAGCCCCCGCCCGGCTCCCGCCACATGAGCCAGAGTTTCGTCTCGGTCCGAGGGACGAGAACCTCCTCGACGATCTCGTAGCCGTGCTCGTGGTAGAAGGCAAGGTTCTCTTGCTTGGACGATTCGAGATAGCTCGGGATCGACTCGTTGTCGCATCGGCTGAGAACGACCCGCAACAGCGCAGATCCGTAGCCCTTCCGTTGCACGGCTGGATCTGTCCCGACGGTGCCGAGGTAGAAATGCGGCACGCGCGGATGGTGGGATTCGAGCACCTGCATGAGGCGGAGCGCCCTGCCGGTTCGGCGACCGAGGATGACAACCACCGGAAGTTGTGACACGCCTTCTGCCATCGAGGGCGGCCATTGGTTGGGCGGCACCCACAGCGAAGCTGCGTCAAGGCTCGGCGTCGTCCACGCCTCCCCCCTCGGAAGGAACATGGTCCGGATCTGAAAGCGGAAATAACGCTCGAGGCGCTTGATGCGGCGGTGATCTTCCGGGAAGAGATAGCGCGACACCGGGTCGTCGTAAAAGGCCCGCGCCAGCGACTCGCTCAGCTTCGAGATGTCAGCCGGCAGGACCGGACGCACCTCGACACCGGTAGCGGGGCGCTCAGCCACCAGCCGGATCGTAGTGGCCTGCCCACTCCGAACCGAATTGAGTACCGTCCGGTGCCGGGAGCGCCGTCGGCCCTCCGACGGGGCGACTCTGTCCGGCTGTCGGCCGCCGTTGGAGGGCAGCACGAATCGTCCGATCCGGACGCCGGCTTGGAATCCCTTGGCCCGGCGTGGCGTTGACCTCGACGTGACCGATACTTTGCCATCCATCGCCCGAGAGTTCTCCGTGACGTGGGACTACCGCTGCCCGTTCGCCCGTAACGCCCACGAGCATCTGCTCACCGCCATCGAAGCCGGGGCCCCTTACGACGTCACATTCGTTCCCTTCTCCCTCAACCAGATGCATCTCGAAGAGGGAGCACCACCTGTGTTCGACGACCCGACGCGGCACCGGGATCTCCTCGCCATGCTCGTCGGGATCGTCGTACGTGACCGCCGACCGGAGCAATGGCTTGCGGTCCACCGGGGGCTCTTCGCCCTCCGCCACGACGAAGGACGTGACCTCCGCGAGGAGCCGGAGCTTCGCTCCGTCCTCGAGAGCAACGGTGTCGACGCCGACTCCGTCTTCGGGGAGATCGCCAGCGGGTGGCCGCTCGACACCTTCCGCAAGGAGCACGACGCCGCCGAACGCGAGCATGCTGTCTGGGGTGTACCTACGTTCATCGTCGGCAATCAGGCGGCTTTCGTCCGAATCATGACGAGACCAAACGGTGAGGCCGCGACTGCGCGGCGCACGATCGACCGCATCCTCGGCATGCTCGAGGAGTTCCCCGAGCTGAACGAGCTGAAGCACACGTCCATCCCGAACTGAGCCGGCGAGGGCTCGACCGTGTCGCAGGAGGAGGTGGAGGGGTACCTGGCGGCGCTCGACGAGCCAGGGCAGTCGACGTTGCGCGCCCTGCGTCAGATCATCGTCGAGATCGTTCCAGAGGCTGAAGAGTGCATCTCATACGGCATGCCCGCCTTCAGGTTTCGAGGCAAAGTGATTGCCGGGTTCGCAGCGTTCAAGAACCACCTGAGCTACTTCCCTCATAGCGGGTCCGTGATCCCGCTACTCCACGATGACGTTGCTGGTTACGCGACGTCGAAGGGGACCCTTCAGTTCCCGATTGATCGTCCCTTACCGAAGGCGCTCGTCGAGAAGCTTCTTGCCGTGCGCCTACGGCAGGCCTTTCCGGACGCTGAGCGTTAGCTCACCGGAGGCGGCTGGCGGTCGGCTACGTGCGAGTCCAGAAACAGCGTCAGTATGCCCGCGCATTGGCGTCCGTATTCCGGAACGAGGTCAAAAGCGTGGGGCGGGCCGTCGAAGATATGGATCTCCGCAGGCGCCTGGTCGTGAAGGTAGCCGAGGGCGGTGTGGACGTCGTCGATCTGCGCCGGCCACTTGGCCTCATCGGCCAGCCGATACTCGCACGCCAGGCAGGTATATCCACTTCGCCCAAGGGCGATGCAGTAGCCACGAAGCTGGCGTCGGTCGCCCTGCGCGAAACCGCCTCCATGAATGAGCAGCACGCCGGCGCCCTTGGGCGCGGGCGGACGGTACAGGTCAGCGCAGAGATCGCGTGTGCCGCCCCGGCCCACGGTGACCGTCTCGAATGGGACGCGCTCGGACACGGACGCCTTTCTTCTGTCCAACGCAACCATCAATGCCTGGCTCCCGCGTAAAAGCCCGTGGCCCTGATCTCAGGCGGATCTACGTCCGGTCTACGTGGCGGCGATCCGGCGCTACCCTGCTACCTCTGCAGTGACGACGGCGGCGGTCTCAGACTCGACCGTCCGGTGCCATCCTGAGGCCGCCCGAGGCTGACTCCCGCCGCCGGTCGTCATGCAACCGTAACATTATGCGCTCGTGTCCCCATAATTGGTAGGGAGATTGCGCCGCTTGCTCCCCAGGTGCTCTCCTCCGCGTCGCCGCGTCAGAGCGAGCTACAACCTTCGTCTCGTGCAGTCGGCGTTTGTGCGGCGGTCACCCGGAAGGCGGTGAGGCCAAACAGGCACGGCCTCCTGCCCGTTGGCCCTCACCGACAGCCGGGTCCCCACCAGATCCCACGACTAGCCCAACGAGATGGGTGCGTCCTCGTCGAGCTCACCGTTGAACTCCTCGTCGGCCGAGATAATGGCCGGCTCGCCCTGCACGCCCACCATCTCCCGAACCCGCTGATCGAGCTCGATCATCATTTCGGGCGTCGAGCAGAGGAACTGCTTGGCGTTCTCCCTGCCCTGGCCGAGCTGCTCACCCTCGTAGGTGTACCAAGCGCCCGACTTCTTCACGATGCCGAAGTCGACCGAAACGTCGAGAATCGAACCTTCCCGGCTGATGCCCTTGCCGTACATGATGTCGAACTCTGCCGAACGGAACGGCGGAGCGCACTTGTTCTTCACGACCTTCACCCGCGTGCGGTTGCCGGTCATCTCGGCACCGTCCTTGATGGACTCCACCCGGCGGATCTCGAGGCGGATGGACGAGTAGAACTTGAGCGCGCGGCCGCCTGTCGTGACTTCGGGCGACCCGTAGGAGATGCCGATCTTCTCTCGCAGCTGGTTGATGAAGATGGCGATCGTGTTCGACTTCGACAGCGTTCCGGTCAGCTTCCGCAGAGCTTGGGACATGAGGCGCGCCTGCAGGCCGACGTGGGTGTCACCCATTTCGCCTTCGATCTCTGCCCGAGGCGTCAGGGCTGCGACCGAGTCGATCACCACGACGTCGATCGCACCCGATCGGATGAGCATGTCGGTGATCTCCAGGCCTTGCTCGCCCGTGTCCGGCTGAGAGATCAGGAGCTCGTCGATGTCGACGCCGAGTGCCTTGGCATAGACGGGATCCATGGCGTGCTCTGCATCGATGTAGGCGCAGATGCCACCGTTCCGCTGCGCCTCGGCGACGACGTGGAGGGCGAGAGTGGACTTGCCTGATGACTCCGGGCCGAAGATCTCGACGATCCGGCCGCGAGGCAAGCCTCCGATCCCGAGGGCCAGGTCCAGTGCCATCGCCCCGGTCGAGATTGCCGCCACACCAACTCCGGCGTGCTCACCCATCCGCATGATGGACCCCTTACCGAACTGCTTTTCGATCTGGCCGAGTGCCATGTCGAGTGCTTTGTCACGCTCCATCGCCGTCAGTTCTCCTCTGTGCTCTACGTGTGGTCTCGGTCCGGTCCCGCTCTGTTCGGCTCCGGGCGATCCGATGTCCGGAACCATACGTATGGGGTGTGTCATTGCCCTCTGGCAGCTCCTCGAACGGTGCTCACAGCACTGTAGTTCCAAACACCTGTTCGGTGGTGGATTCCCCCCGACACCCCTCATACCTGTGCTGAGCAGGGCAAGCCGATTGTCCTGGGGATCGGGTGCTCGGCTGGATCGAGCCTTCGGGCAGAATGACGGCCGTGACGTCGCCGGAGAACTCGCTCCTGATCGTCCCTGTCCGGGGCGACATCACCGCCGAGGAGACCGACGTCGTCGTCAACGCCGCTAACTCGTCGCTCATGGGGGGCGGCGGCGTGGACGGAGCCATCCACCGCGCGGCCGGCGCCGCTCAACTGCATGCCGCCTGCGCGGCCCTCGGTGGGTGCGCGACGGGTGAGGTGAAACTGACGGGGGGTTTCGCCTTGAAGGCGACGTGGATCGCTCATGCCGTCGGCCCCGTGTGGCGGGGCGGGGACCGGGGTGAGGCCGAGCTCCTCGCCAGCTGCTACCGGCGCAGCCTCGAGCTGGCCGACGAGGTCAGGGCGGTTTCGATCGCTTTCCCGGCCATCTCGACAGGCGCCTTCGGTTACCCGCCGCGCGAGGCGGCTCGCATCGCCGTCGACACCTTGCGCTCGACGCCGACGAACGTCAGGCTTGCTCGTCTCGTCGCCTTTGACTCGGAGACCTTCGCACTCTACGAAAGGCTGCTCGCATGACCTTGTCTGGTATCGAGATCGACCTGCTCGGCCAGACCCGCAAGGACTACGACGATGCCGGCATCGTCGGGGCACACGCGTTCCACCACGACCCGTTCTTCGTGTTCCTCGGTCCCCGGCCGGTGCAGCGGGCGCGCGGCCTTTCGTTGTTCTGCCGGGCCTACGTCTCGGTGCTCGGTGATGCCGGCTACGTGCTCGGCGCCCGGCAGGCTGGCGGGCGGCTCGTCGGTGTGGCGGCGTGGGTGCGGCCGGGTCACTACCCCGTCCCGGTTTCGGCCCAGCTTCGGCAGATGGGAACTGCCGTCTGGGCGCTCTCCAGCCGGCCGAGGGCGCTCGTCGATGGGACGAAGTACCTGCGGGCGATCGACAAGGTCCATCCGAAGGAGCGGCTCTGGTACCTGCAGCTCCTCGTGGTCGATCCACCATTCCAGCGGCATGGCCTTGGCTCCCTCTTGCAACGCCCAGGGCTGGCGCGAGCCGACGAGGACGGCCTGGCGTGCTACGTCGAAACCCAGAACCCGGACAACCTGCCGTACTACCGGCGCTTCGGCTACGAGGTCGTGGAGGAGCTGAGACCTGTCAAGAACGGCCCGCCGCTGTGGACGATGCGGCGCGAGCCGCAGGACCCGGGAACCTGACACCCGGCGCCATCGTGACCGCTCCCCTGCTCGGCCGCCCGGAGGCGGCCATGCTGCTCGCCGTCGAGGGTGCCAACGGTGGCGAGCTGTCCGGTCTCGAACAGGTGCTCGTCGCTTTCGAGACTTTGTTCGACCGGCAGATGGAGCCGGAGGCCTACGCGCAGTCCTGCGCCTTGTTGTGCGAGGCGGGGCTCGTGGAGTTCGTCGAAGGGTGCCTCGGGCTCACGCCCGCGGGTCGCAAGCTCCTTCGCCGCACGGGTGTGCCTGGCAACCCGGGGCGGCCTCACAACGTCGCCGAGCAGCTCGCTCCCTTGGAGGAGCTCGATCTTGCCGGCGAGGGCTCGGTCCCCTCGCCCACGGTGGCGGCGTTCGAGGCGGCCGGCGCTGCTCTCAAATCGGACGGGGCAGCGGGCGACGCACCCTTGCTCGGCTCCGAGCTGGCGCCACGGCCGCGGGGCATCCTCTCCGGCTACGGCGGGATCAACCAGGGGTCGACGCGGCGCTCGCCGCTCTTTCACGAGCACGACGCTCCTGTTCGGGACGCACCCCGTGTCCGACCCGACGATTGGGACGAGCCGGAGCCGGGGCCGGGGCCGGGGCCGGACGGCTGAGCCGGGAAGCTCAGACCGTTTCGCTCGATTCTGGGTGGGTGAAAGGGACCGTCGCTGTCCCAAAGTGCGTCCAGAAGGCTGGCGATGACTCCTCAGGCCACGGTGCTCGACCGACCGAGTACCGCCTTCAGATCCGAGACGACCAGATGCGGTGCTTCGTGAACCGAAGCTGGCGTGGTCCGGAGCAGTATCCATCCGCTCGCCACGATCCGGTTGCCCCGCTCTCGGTCGTTGACAAATGTCCGTGAGTCTGAGTGGTAGCGATAGCCGTCGAGCTCGAGCGCTACCCGCCGGTCGGGCCACGCCAGGTCGACGCGGCCCAAGAAACGCCCGCCGAGGCGGATCGAGTACTGCGTCTCCGGACGCTCGACGCCGGCGGTCACAAGCAGGTCGACCAGCCTGGCTTCCGCCACGCTGTCGACCTCACACAGACGTTCGACCACTCGCCGAAGACGGGCGAGCCCCTTTATGCCCCGTCCCGTAGATGACACGTACCTCTCGAGGCTGCGAATGCTCAGCAAGTGCTCGGCCACGCAATAGTCGAGGAACCCCTGTAACTGCTTGTCGTCGAGTGCCTCGCCGGCGATGTCGAGCATTGTGCGCAGGGGTCGCGTGACCTCAACTCCAGCGCGTCTCGTCGTAAGCCCTTCGAGGGTGCGGCGCGTCAGGTGAACGATCATGCCCGGCCGCCGGCACGGGTGGCATCCGTGTCGTACGGTCACGTGAATCGCCTCGCCTTCGAAACCCGCCCCGCGGTATCCCCACAGCTGGGCGGCAGTCTGGTGGGAGATGACCCCGCTGGTGTGGGTCGTCGCGACGAGCGCGCGTTCGGCGAGCCCCACCTCGGAACCGACGAGGCGGTAGACACCGTGGGCCTCTCTAATCAGCGCTCCCTTGGTCACGAGTCGCTGAAGTCGCTTCCGACTGATACCGAGGGCGGAGGCGGCGGTCGTCGTGACAATGCCTCGTGAACCGCCGGCCGCGTCCGCGAGCAGCTTCAACGGTTGCCGAACCGACTGCGCTTCGTCCACGCCGGCATCATCCCGCATGGCTGTGTCACGCCGCTTCTGGGTGGGTGAAAGGGACACATAGCGTCCCTAACTGCGTCCAGAAGGAGGCGGCGGCGGCGCGGCGGCCCGGCCGGCGGCGGCGGCGCGGCCGCGGCGGCGCTCAGTCGAGGTCGAGCAGCCGCTGGCGCACGACGTCGAGCACCGAGATCGTCGCCATCTGCCGTATCCGGTCACGATCGCCCGGCACCCGCAACAGGACCGCCTCCGGCTCGCGCCCCGGCAGCGCCACGCCGGCGTACACCGTCCCCGGGGGCTGGTCGTCCTGGGAGGTCGGCCCGGCCACGCCGGTCACCGCCAGCCCAACGTCAGCCCCGAGTACCCGGCACGCCGCCGAGGCCATCTCGCGAGCGGCGGACTCGGAGACGACGGGGCCCTCGCTGACGCCGAGGAGCGACCGCTTCACTTCGGTCGCGTAGGTCACGGCCGAACCGCGGAACCACACCGAGGCCCCAGGCACCGACACGATGCGGGAGGCGACGAGCCCACCCGTCAGCGACTCGGCGAGCCCGATCGTCCAACCGCGATCGACCAGCAGCTGACCCACGACCGACTCCATCGTGTCGCCGTCGACACCGAAGACCGTGCGGCCGAGCAACGACTTGATCTCGGCGGCTTCGGCGTCGAGCGCCGCCGAGGCGCTCGCTGCATCGGCTGCCTTCACCGTGAGGCGGACCTTCAGACCCTCGATGCCGCTGGCGAGAAAGGCGATCGTGGGCACGCCGATCGCACCCTCGCCGAGCTTCTCGATGCGGGGGCCGAGCACCTCGGCCAGGCCCGACTCCGACATCCCCCAGGTACGCAGCGTGCGGCTGGCGATGACGGCGGTCTCGCCGGCCCGTGCACGCAGATCCGGCAGGACCGCCCGCTCCAGCATCTCGTGCATCTCGTAGGGAACGCCCGGCATGGCATAGACGACCTTCAGGCCGACCGGACAGATGAGACCCGGCGCCGTGCCCATCGTCTGGGGGATGAGAGTCGCCCCTTCGGGCACGTCGGCCTGCCGGCCGTTGTTGGCCGGCATCTCCCGCCGCCGCGAGGCGAACATCGCCCGGATGCGCTCGAGCACCTCCGGATCGCGCCGGAGGGGGACGTTCATGACCTCGGCGATCGCCTCCCGGGTGATGTCGTCTTGCGTGGGGCCGAGGCCCCCGCACACGATGACGGCCTCACTGCGGGCAAGCGCTGTCCGCAACGCCAGCACGATGCGGGAGAGGTTGTCTCCGACTGACGTCTGGAAGTGGCAGTCGAGGCCCGAGGCCGCCAGTTGCTCGGCGATGTAGGCGGAGTTCGTATCGACGATCTGTCCGAGCAAGAGCTCGGTCCCGACAGCGACGATCTCGGTGCGCACTCGGCCGGCAGTGGCGGTGGATCAGGCGGCGCCGGCGGGGCCGGCGGCCCCGGCGAGCAAGCGCCGCCCATCGTGGAGGTACTCGAGACCGGTGTACAGCGTGATTGCCACCGCGACCCAGAGCAACCCCCTCACGAGGGCGATGTGGTGCTCGCCTACGAGCGGCATGAGGGCGAGCCCGACGACGATGTCCTGCAGCAGCGTCTTCACCTTCGCCGTCTGGCGAGCCGGGATCGACACGCCTCGTCTCGCCGCGTACGCCCGGAAGACGCTCATGGCGACTTCCCGGATGCCGATCAGAATGACCGGGAGCCAGGAGAGCTCATGAATCGAGGCGAGCGCCGCGAGCACTCCGAGGACGAGGAACTTGTCTGCCAACGGGTCGAGAAACGCCCCCGACCTCGTCGTCCCCTGCCGCCGCGCCACGTAACCGTCGAGGCCGTCGGAGCTGGCGCACACGAACCACACCCCGAACAGGGTCCACGTCGCCGGGCCGGTCAACACGACCATGGCCACCAGCACCGGGGTTGCCAGCAGGCGCGCGAGCGTCAGTACGTTCGCCGGCGTGGCGAGGGCGGACGGGCCGAAGGTCGACGTTGGCTTCTCGGCGGTGCTCACGACACCACCATCGTGACAGGACTCAGGCGTCCCATGTCGAGCGTGGGCCGATCGCCGATCAGATCGGGGCCTTCCGCCGCGGTGACGACCACGTCGACGAAACCGCCGACGGCGAGGTGCTCCGGCACACGGACGATCCCGTCGATCTCCGGCGCCTCCCGGAAGCTGCGGCCGACGCCCGGGCGGTCGACGAGCACGGACACGGTCGAGCCCACGAGCCGGCGCCGCCGCCGGGCCGTGACGAAGTCCTGCAACTCGGAGCACTCCCGCATGCGCTCGAGGGCGAGCTCGGGTGCGATCTGCCGGTCGAGACCGGCGGCGTAGGTTCCGGCCTCCCTCGAGAACGTGAAGAAACCCGCCCAGTCCAGCTCCGCCTCCCCCAGGAAGGCGAGCAACTCGTCGTGATCCTCCTCGGTCTCGCCCGGGTAGCCGAGAATGAACGAGGAGCGCAGGGCCGCCTCGGGGGCCATCGCCCGAATCCTCCCGATCCGCTCGAGAAAGCGCTCCCCGTTCCCCCAGCGGCGCATCCTCCGCAGCAATGGGACGGAGACGTGCTGGAGGGAGAGGTCGAAGTAGGGCACGCCGGTGCCGAGGATCGTGTCGATCAACCTGTCACTGAGCGACGACGGGTAGAGATAGAGCAGACGTACTCGCTCGGTGCGGGCCGAGACCGCTTCCACGAGCTGCACGATGTCGCTGTCAACCGACGTGCCGACCGCCCTCGACTGATCGCGACCGAACGATGCGAGATCCTGCGCGACAAGGACGATCTCGCGTGCTCGCAGGGACTCGACCTCCGAAAGGATCGATGCCATCGTGCGGGAACGCTGCTTGCCTCGAAACGATGGAATGGCGCAGAAGCCGCACTTGCGGTCACACCCTTCGGCCACCTTGACGTACGCCCATGGCGCCGTCGCCGGCGGGCGGGGCAGCTCGAGGAGGTCGAACGAGGGTACTTCGCCGCGGCGAAGGAGGCGCACCGGTTGGCGTTTCGTGGTCTCGTGCAGGCGGGTCGGCGAAGGCCCCCGAGCCGGACGCTGGAGGAAGTCCACGCCGAATCCGGCCACGACGTCGACCTCGGGCAGGGCTGCAGCCAGCTCGGGCCCGCTCCGCTCTGCCAGGCAGCCCGTCACCGCCAGGCGCGCCCCAGGTCGCCGGATCTGGCTGAGCTCGAGGATCGTGTTGATCGACTCCTCTCGTGCAGGCTCGATGAAGGCGCACGTGTTGACGACGACGAGATCGGCGTCACCGGGCTGGGACGTCTCGAGGTACCCCTCGGACTCGAGCAGCCCGACGAGCTTGTCCGAGTCGACGTCGTTCTTCGGGCAGCCCAAGGTCGCGATGAAGAAGCGTTGGGCCACTGCACGAGGCTACCCCCCTGGCCGGGCCACCCGATGCCCCCGCCGACCAGCCGCCACCTCAGGGTCCGCACGCGCCGCTCAGAGCGTGGCGATGACCCCGCTGTGGCGCAGCGACTCGACCCGGCTCTCTGGCACACCCCAGTCGAGGAGGGCGGCGACACCGCCTTCCCCGGGCCAGCCGGGACCGGCGGGGACCGTCGCCGGTTGCCGCCGGAAGCGGGGCGCCGGCGCCGGCTGCACGACGCCGTCGACGTCGACAAAGGTGCCGCGGGCGAGGTTGTGGGGGTAGGCGGCCGCCTCCGTCATGGACAGGACGGGCGCCAGGCATGCGTCCTTGCCGGCCGCCAATTCCGCCCACTCGTCGCGCGTCTTGCGGCGGAAGACCTCGGCGTAGCGCCGCTTCGTCTCCGGCCAGTGCGAACGGTCCATCTGGGGCGGCTCAGCGTCGGCCGGAAGGCCCATGACCGCGAGCAGCTGGGCGAAGAACTGCGGTTCGAGAGCGCCGACTGCGACCATCTTCCCGTCCGCGCACTCGTAGGTGTCGTAGAAGGGCGCCCCAGTGTCCAACAGGTTGCTGCCGCGCTCGTCCCGCCAGACCCCGAGAGCCCGGAACGCCCAGGTCATCGTCATGAGCAGCGCCGCCCCGTCCACCATGGCGACGTCGATGACGTCCCCCTTCCCCGTCCGCTGGGCCGACCAGACGCCTGCCATGACCCCGAGCGCCAGCAGCATGCCGCCGCCGCCGAAATCCCCAACGAGGTTGAGCGGAGGCACCGGTCGCTCGCCGGTGCGGCCGATCGACTCGAGCACGCCGCCCACGGAGATGTAGTCGATGTCGTGCCCGGCGCGATCGGCCAAGGGCCCGGCTTGCCCCCAACCGGTCATGCGCCCGTAGACGAGCCGCGGGTTTCGAGCCAGGCAGGCGTCCGGGCCGAGCCCGAGACGTTCGGTCACGCCCGGCCGAAACCCCTCCACGAGCGCGTCCGCCTGCTCCGCCAATGCGAGCACGAGCTCGACGCCGTCACCCTGCTTCAGATCCGCCCCGATCGAACGCTTCCCCCGCTGGAGTAGATCCCAGGAGCTTCCTTCCGGTCGGGCCGCCGGCACGGCACCGGAGCGTTCGATCCGCAGCACGTCCGCGCCGAGGTCGGCGAGCACCATCGCCCCGAAGGGGCACGGTCCGATCCCGGCGAGCTCGACGACGCGCAGCCCGCTCAGCGGTCCGCTCACGAGGGCGCAGCGACGGGGCCCGACCGCTGCGCCTCCCCCTTGCGGGCGTTGCCGTCGACCTCATCGAGAATCTGATCCCAGACCTGCTCAGGAAGGTCGTGCCCCATACCTTCGATCATCACGAGCTTGGCGCCCGCAATGGCCTTCGCCGTCGCCTCGCCGCCGGACGGGTTGACGAGAGGATCGGCGGTTCCGTGAATGACGACTGTCGGCACCGACACCGTAGCGAGGCCATGAGTGCGGTCGGGCGAGCCCAGGATCGCACCCATCTGCCGGGAGATGCCGGTCGGCTCGCTCGAACGGTCGTAGGCCTCCGCCGCCAAGCGACGCAGTCGGTCCTCGTCGGGAGGGAAGCCGGGTGATCCGATGATCTCGAACACCTTCGTGGCGAGATCGATCGATTCCTCCCTCGAAGTTGGGTTGAGGGAGAGGAGGGCTTCGGCGGCGGCTTGGGAGGGCTGCCCGACGTGGGGGTTGCCTGTGGTCGACATGATCGAGGTGAGGCTGCGCACCTTCGCCGGGTGATCGATGGCGAGCTGCTGAGCGATCATGCCACCCATCGAGATCCCAAGGACGTGGATCGACTCGATCCCAAGCGCGTCGAGCAGTCCGGCGACGTCGTCGGCCATGTCGCTCAAGAGGTAAGCGATGTTGGGGTCCTCGCCCCTCAGCAGCGCCAGCAGGTCGGGCACGCCGCACTCGACGAGGTGGGTGGACAGGCCAGCGTCGCGATTGTCGAAGGCGACGACGAAGTAGCCCTTGGCGGCCACGTTACTGATCCAATCGGAGCCCCAACTGACCATCTGCATGCCGAGACCACAGATCAACAGCAGCGGTGGATGAGACTCGTCTCCGGCGGTCTCGTAGTAGAGATCGATCCCGTTCACGTGGGCAGTCGGCATGACGGAATGCTTCCCTGCAGCGGCGAAGCGGTCAAGCTGGCGGCCGCCCGCTTGGGCGCCCGGCAAGATCGACCGACCGTGGCACGATGTGTCGATGCCCGGCTTGCTCGGCGATTCGTTCCGTTTCGGGGTGGCCACGGCGGGCTTTCAGGTCGAGGGCGGTTTCAACGGTCCAGGCGAACCGCGCAACAACTGGTACGAGTGGGAGACCGAAGGACGCGTCGAGGTGTCGGGGATCGCTCTCGACTTCTGGAACCAGTTCGAGCACCACCTCGATAAGGCCGCCGCCCTCGGCATCGACTCGTTTCGGCTGTCGCTCGAGTGGGCAAGGTGTGAGCCGAGCGAGGGCCGCTACGACGACGATGCCTTCGAGCGCTACCGCAGCATCCTCACCGCCTGCCGGGAGCGCGGGATGGAACCGCTATTGACACTGCTGCACTTCACCCATCCGGCCTGGCTAGGCGTGGACTTCTGGTCGAGGGCCGATTCTGCGGAACGCTACGCGGGCTTCGCAGCCGAGGCGGTGACACGGCTGTCGTCGGAGTGCCAGAACTGGGTGACCCTGAACGAGATCAACGTCCTCGCCCTCATGAGCTTCTTCCTCGGTGGTTTCCCGCCCGGGAGGCGCCTCGACGGACCGACCACCCTCAAGGCGGCCGACCTCCTCTTGTCGGCCCACGTCCTCGCCTACGAGCGCATCAAGCGGCTGCAACCCGCCGGCGTCGTGAGCACGAACAACTGCAGCTTCTCGATCTACGAGCTCGACCGACTCCTCATCGACCTGCTGCTCGCTCGCTCACGCGGGGTCGACCGCGACGACCTCGATGCCCACCTCGCCGAGCGCCGCACCGACTTCTACGCCAGCGATGCCGGCAAGGGAGTACCCGGCCCGAGCGGGAGCACGCGCCGCTGGGCGACGGGCGAGGAGGCGCTCCGACGTCTCGCCCGGCAGCTCGTGCACCCGGTGCAGGCCTTCGCCCGGACGATCGAAGCTGTCTACGCCAGCCCACACGAGCGCACGCTCGACGTCACCCAGCTCGACTATTACGACCCCGAGACCGCGAGCCATCTGCAGCCCCCCTTCATGCCGACGGCGGGCGGGCGATGGCCTCTGCCGCAGCGCCCCCTCTGGGACGACCCTGCCAACCCGCCCGGGCTGTCGGCCTACTGCGCCGTCAACACCGAAACTGACCTCGACCTCTGGATCGTCGAGAACGGTCTCTGCAACCGCGTGCGCCGTGGCCGCGCTTTTCCCCGCCTCGACGGATGGGACCGTCCCCGCTATCTCCGGGAGAACCTGGCGGCTGTTCTGACATCAATTTCCGCCGGGATCCCAATTTCTGGTTATTGGCACTGGTGTTTGGCCGATAACTACGAGTGGGGTAGCTACGAGCCCCGATTCGGCATATATGGCATCGACCGGGAACGGTCCTGCCGATGGGACGAACTTGATTCGATGGGTAAGGACTCGGCCGGTGCGTACCGGCGGATCATCGAGGGACTGCGAGCCGGCGATACCTCCGTGCTCAGCGACCGGTAGCCCGGCGATGCAGGCACGCGAGCCGAGGTCAGACGGTCGCGGCGACGGCCCGATCGAGGCCGTGACGGCGTTCGCACCCGGGCGGGTCACCCTCATCGGCGATCACACCGACTACACCGGTGGTCTCGCCCTGCCGATCGCGATCAACCTCGGCACCGAGGTCGTCTTCCACCCGGATGCCACCGCCGACTGCATCGAGCTCTCCTCCTCCCTCGAGCCGGAGAGCGCCCGCATCCCGCTCGCCGTCCCTGCCAACCCTTGGGATCTGGGGATGATCCTGCCGGAGTGGGGTCGCCACGTCGGCGCGATCGCTTCGATCGTGCGCCCGCGGTACGGCGGCAAGGGCACGATCACCACGACGCTGCCGGTCGGGGCGGGCCTCTCCTCGAGCGCCGCCCTCGAGATCGCCGTAGCGCTGGCGCTCGGTTATGCGGGCGACGCCCTCTCCCTCGCGCAAGCTTGCCAACTCGCCCAGCAGGTAGCTTCGGGTGTCCGCACTGGCATCGTCGATCAGCTGGCGATCACCCTGGCGGAGGCGGGTCACGCCATGCTGCTCGACTGCTCCACGCTGCGGGCGACGGCGGTGGCGATCCCCGAGGAAGTCGAGGTCATCGTCGCCCATTGCGGCGTCGTGCGATCCATCGTCGCATCGGCCTACGCCGAACGCAGGGCGGAGTGCGAGGCGGCCGAGCGCCTGGTCGGACCGCTCCGCTCGGCGACGCCGTGGGAGGTGGACCGGCTGTCCGACCCCGTCCTCCGGCGCCGTGCGCGCCACGTCGTGAGCGAGAACGCCCGCGTGCGCCAGTTCGTCGCAGCCCTCCAGCGGAACGACCTCCGCGCTGCCGGCCAGCTCATGAACGACAGCCACGCCAGCCTCGCCGCCGACTTCGAGGCATCGATCCCGGAGCTCGACGGGTTGGCCGAGCGACTCCGGTCGATGAGTGGGGTGTTCGGGGCGAGGATGACCGGGGCCGGATTCGGCGGCTGTGTCGTCGCCCTGGCCGAGCGCGGCTCTGTCCGGCTGCCGCTGCGAGGCGTGCAGGCGTGGCGGACTCTTCCGTCCGAGGCTGCGCGGCGACGCTCGTAGACCAAGGCGGGAGGACTCGCCCGTCAGCGACCTTCGAGCAGCTCCCGCCGCTTGGTTTCGTACTCGGCGTTCGTGATCACCCCTAGCCGGAGCAGCTCGTCGAGCCGCGTCAGCTCCTCACTCGACGATGACGGCAGCGAGTCAGCCGGCGCCGGAACCGGCTGGGCGGCTGGAGGCGCGACCGGAGGCGGGGCGTACTGCTGGGACACCTGCTGCTGCGGGTACTGGGGCGAGGGTTGCTCGGGTAGCGGTGACGGCGTCGGGTAGGTCGGAGGTTGCGGTTGCACCGGGTGCTGCGCTGGCTCGTACCGGGGTGGTTGGTACTGGGGCGGCTGGTACTGTGCCGGCTGGTACTGGGGTTGCGGGTTCGGCTGGGCGTACTGGGGTGGAGGCTGGTTCTGCGCCGGCTGGTACTGGGGTTGCGGGTTGGGCGGGGCGTACTGGGGCTGCTCGTAGGCGCCCTGGGGTGGGTACGCGCCAGCGCCGTAGCCCGCCGCTGGGGGCGAGATCAGCCGGTTCATCAGCGACTGAACGGCGGCGGGATGCCGTATGTCCGGGAACGGCTCCTCGCCTCCGGCGCCGGCTGACTGAATCGTCAGGCTGCCGGCACCCACGAGGCGCTCGACGATGCTCTGCGAGTACGTCACGTCTTGCACGCGGTCGAGGGGGATCTCACGACCGAGACGGCGCAGGACACCCGTTCGATACACGACCCGCCGGTTCGTGAGCACGAGCGTGGTGGAGCGCCACACGCCGATCTTGCCGAGCACCCAGAGGAAGAACACACCGGCGATGCCGAGAAGCACCCAGCCCACCCACAGTGGAGCATGTGTCCACTCCACCACGACGGTGACAGAGGCGGCGACGACCAGCAGGAACAGCGACACGCGAGGGACGAGGATCGACCAGTTCGGGTGCGCCTCAAGGACGATGTCCTCGCCCGGGGCGAGGAGCTTGCGAGGAAAGGCCATTGGGCTGTCTCTTCGCTCAGCCGAGCTTGCCGGAGATCGCACCGGCGCCCCGCAGCACCGTCCCGTCGGCCCCTGCGACCGAGAAACTCACCGACGGCCTTGCGATCGCCTCCCCCAGCAGATCGAGCAGCAACCTGGCGAACGGCACGGGCGGGTCGATCCAGAGATAGCGGGCGAGCGAGCCCGGGATCGTGTTCACCTCGTTCACGAAGACCGCCTCGCCGTCGGACAGGAAGTCGATGCGGGCGACACCGCGCACGCCGACAAGATGCGCCACCTCGGGCGCGATGGTACGGAGCTCTCGTTCGAGCTCGGGGCTGATGCGCGCGGGTAGCTCGCGCGGCGCCGTCGTCATCCCCTCCGGCCCGACGTACTTGTCCGAGTAGGCGAGGATCTCGCCGGCTCGCGTCCGCAACGGCTTCTCGATCGCCGAGAGCTGCACTTCGGGCCAGAGGCGCACTCCGATCTGCAGGTCGAACAGCTCCGGTTGGTACGGCTCGAGGACCGCCCCGCGTTTCAAGTGCGGGTTCACCCGCAGGCGTGCACGGGCCGTCTCGTAGTCCGCCACGACCTCGACGCCGATCGACGAGCCACCGAAGCGGGGCTTCACGATGTAAGGCCCGGGAAAGCTGGGCGGGGGGACGGCCTCGGACAACGGGACCCTGGGAAGCATCTGCATCCAGGCGGAGGCGGCCATGGCGCTGAACACGAGCTTGTCCATCCCGATGAGGGCCCCGGCCATGTTTGGGCCCGTGTACGGCAGGCCGATCATGTCGAGCGCCCCCTGCAACGAGCCATCCTCACCGGGTCCCCCGTGGCAGCAGACCAGCACGGCGTCGACTTCGATGAGCTGCTCCTTCGATCCGAAGCGTCCTCCCCGCTGAGCGAAGAAACCCCCACCCGCCCCCACCACCAGCCGCAACGGCCCGGCACCGGCGGGTACGCCCTGAACGAAGGCAGACGCCTCGAGGTTCGTGGGCACCTCGAACCACTCGCCCGTCTTCGACCAGTAGAAAGAGTGCAGCTCACCGATGTTGGGCACCTGGTTGAAGCCCCGCAACACCTGCAGGCCCGTCAGGATCGAGACGTCGTGCTCCGGGGACGGCCCGCCGAAGACGACGGCGATCCGAGCGAGCGCCCCTCCGCTGCGAAGCCCGACCGCCCCCGTGATCCCGAGCGCGCCGCGTTCGTCGAAGGTGAGCCGGCGGCCCCTGTTCAAACCCATTGCGGCGCTCACTCTAGCGGCAGCTAGCAGGTTGTAAGGGGATCGAAAGGGCGTCTCGGGGGGTTTCGGACGGACGACGAGATGCGGGCTGACGAGGGCGATCAGGGGAAGTGATCGGGCAGATCGTTCTCGTAAAGGACGGCGTCTCCAGGGCCGAGATTCTGGCGGGCCCAGGCGACCGCTTCGTCGAGTCGATCGACAAGAAGCACCGAGGCGCCATCGGCTCGGCGGCGTGCCCCTTCGGACAGCGCCCGGCGGTTCGTGCGTGCCACGACGACAAGGTCGGAGACGACAGCGGCGGCGGCCTCGGCCAGGGCGGCATTCTCGTAGGCCTGCTGCCTGCCGAGCTCCACCATGCCGGGCGTCACGAGCACTCGGCGGCCCCGCGGTGCCTCGAGCTGCAAGCGGGCAAGAGCGAGGCGGGCGCCCGCCGGATTCGAGTTGAAGGTGTCATCGAGCACGACATAGCCGGCCTCGGCGACGTAGCGCTGCAGCCGGTTGGCCGGCACGGGCAGGGTGGCCAGCCTCGGCAACAGCGTCTCCGCCTCGACACCCAGCTCCAGAGCGACGCCGGCGGCGCAGGCGGCGTTCGAAAGGGCCGTAGGCCGGTCCGCCACCGCTGTCATGGCCGTCCCGAGGCGCCGCCCGCCAACGCGAAGCTCGATGCCGTCCGGCACCGCCAGCACGGCGACGTCGGCTTCCGAGCTGCAGCCGGAGGCGCCCACGACGTGCTTGCCGGCGCTCACGAGCTGCTTGGCCAGGCCGGCGAGCCGTTCGTCGTCGATGTTGAGCACGACAACGCGTGCCCTCTCGGTGATCTCCGCCTTCGCCTTCAGCGTGCGATCGAGGCTCTTGAAGCGCTCGAGGTGAGCAGGACCGATCGCCGTGATGACGGCGATCTCCGGCGGCATCCAGGTGCAGAGCTCGGCGATCTCACCTGGCCCGTAGGCGCCCATCTCGGCCACGAGCACCTCCGTGGCCGGTCCGAGGTGCTCATTGATGGTACGCGACAAGCCGGCGCGGTTGTTGTAGCTCTGCGGGCTGGCCAGCGTGTCCTTGGCGGCGCTCACGAGATGGGCGATGTAGCCCTTCGTGGTCGTCTTGCCGTACGAACCGGTGACGGCGACGACGACCGGGTGCACCCGCTCCAGCCGAGCGGTTGCCTGACGAACGTAGGACGTGGCGAGGCGGGTTTCGATCGGGCGCGTGACGGCGAGACACAGGTCGAGCGCGACTGGCGCCAGCAGGCACAGGCATGCGGCCGCAACGACCGCTCCGTGCAGGCCGGCGATGGCGGCGCCGAGGGCGACGGCCAACCCCTCGAGGAGGCCCACGGCCAACGCGAGCGCCGTGAGCCGACGCGTCCAGACGAGCCTCGACGTCCGCCCGCGGACGCCAAGGCGCCGGGGTGCGGCGATGGCCACGGCGGCGGGGAGGACGGCGGCCGGTGCGACGAAGGCCGAAGCGACGATGCCGAGGACGCCGGCGAGCGAGAGGATGGCGTCAACCGGCGTGCTCTGCCACCAGCGGAGGGCGAAACGTGTGGCGGACCCCGCCAAGTAGTGCTCCCGCTGGGCCACCCGCAGCCACTTCAGCGAGCCGACGATGGTGCCCGCCAGGGCGACCGCCAGGCTGACGCTGGTGATCGCCGTCACGGAAGCAGGCGTTCGATGGCAGCCCGTAGCTCACCGGGCACGCTCATCGGCGTCATGTGTCCGGCACCTTCGCACACGACGAGATGGGCACCGCCCGGAATGGCGGCTTGGATCTTGTGGGCGACCGCGAGCGGCACAGCCGTGTCGTCGTCACCCCACACGAGCTCGACGGGACATGCGATCTGCGAGAGCGCCTCGGTGTAGTCCTCCTGCACGAGGGTCACGAAGACGTCCCGCATCACACCGCTGGCCGCTTTGTAGTCGGCCGAGCCGTACCGCTGGCGATGCTGCTCGAGGCGCCCTTCCGAGACGAGGCCGACACCTGCCAATCTTTTGACGACCCTGAAGCGGAGGGGCGAACGGCGGGCAGCCGCCGAGCGGAACAGCGGGACTCCCGTGAGCACGAGGCCGCCGATGCGCTCCGGGGCGATGGCTGCCAGGTGGACACCCACCCGCCCGCCGAACGAATGGCCGATCACGACCACCCGGGCCTGCATCTCCTCGAGCAGCGGCAAGAGCGCCTCTGCGTAGCGGGGTGACCCCCACACCTCCGCCGGAGGTGGCGTTCCCCCGAAGCCGGGCAGGTCGAGGGCGATAGCGTCGAGCGCCGGCTCGGGTTCGGTGAGCGTGGCGACGAAGTCCTGATGGTCTCGACGCCAGCCGTGCAGCGCTAGCACAACGGGGGTACCGGCCCCGTAGGACTCACCAAACAGCTGTGCGCCGGCAAAGGAGGTCAGCACCGCTTGGAACATACCTGAGGCGAGGCCTCGCCCCGGTGACACAGTCCCGCGGTACCGTCATCATGTGGCCGACGATCGGAGCACTCGCGACTGGACGCGCCCGGCGGGCGACCTCCTCGCCGGATGCGACCCCGAGCAGATCGAGGCGATCACCACCACGGCGACGCCGCTGTGCGTGCTGGCGGGAGCCGGCTCGGGCAAGACGCGGGTGCTCACCCGACGGATCGCCTGGCGGGTGACGAACGGCTCTGCCACCGCCGCTCATGTCCTCGCCCTCACCTTCACCCGCAAGGCAGCCACCGAGCTGCGATCGCGGCTGGCGACACTCGGGCTTCCGGAGGCCGTCACGGCCGGGACGTTCCACTCCGTCGCGCTCTCCGAGCTGAAGCGCCTCGCCGCCGAGCAGGGGCGGCGTCCGCCGGTCGTGCTCAGCTCCAAGGTGCGCATGTTGATGAACGTGCTCGACGACGCCGGCATGCCTGCCCGCATATCACCCAAGCGGCGAGCGGCCGGGAGCGCGCCGGCTCGGGGCGCTCAGAGGTCCGTGGCGGATTCTCGCCTCCGAGATCGAATGGGCGAAGTCGCGCTGCCTGCGTCCCGACGAGCTCGTGCGGGCGTCCGCCTTTGCCGGTCGACGGGGCACCTGGGACCCCACGGAGGTGGCAGAGGTGTGGGAGCGCTATGAGCTCCACAAGCACCGCCGCGGCGTGCTCGATTTCGAGGACCTGCTCGATCGCTGCACCCAGCAGCTGCTGAGCGATCACGAGTTCGCCGCGTCCGCTCGCTGGCGCTTCCGGCACCTGTTCGTCGACGAGTATCAGGACGTCAACGACGCTCAACAACGCCTCCTGCGCGCCTGGCTCGGCTCCAACGACGATCTCTGCGTCGTGGGCGATCCACATCAGGCGATCTACTCGTGGAACGGGTCGAACCCGCGCGCCATCACCGATTTCGGCGAGGACTACCCGGCGGCCTCGATCCTGCGGCTGTCGATCAACTACCGCTCCACACACGAGGTGCTGACGGTTGCCGGCGCCGTCCTCGGGCAGACACGGGCGGCGCAGGCGGGAGGGGTGCGCCCCGAGGGGCCGATCCCGACGGTCGTTTCCTATGCCGACGAGAGGGCGGAAGCAGCCGGGGTGGCCGAGGTTGCCCGGCGCGCCAAGCGACCCGGGCGGTCCTGGTCGCAGATCGCCGTGTTGGCGCGCACGAACGCCCAACTGGGCGCCTTCGAGGAGGCGTTCTCCTCTCGCGGTGTTCCCTGCCATGTCGTCAGTGCGGCCGGTCTGCTCGGAAAGCCGTGGGTGCAGGAAGCGGTGAGAGCGGCCGCTCATACGCCGGACACGGCTGCGCTCGCCGCCTGGACCGCCGACCTCGCCTCGAGCGTGAGGGCAGGGCACGACGACGAGCAATCGGACGAGGAGGAGGCCGTTCAAGACGACGCTCGGCTCGATCTGTCGGCGTTGGTCCGCCTCGCCGGCGAGTACTTGGCGGAGGATGTCTTTGCGAACGGGGCGGGTTTCAGGAATTGGCTCGAGGCCGCCCACGGGCGCGAGCAGGATCCCGTGCGCCGCGATGCCGTCGAGCTCACGACATTCCACCGCGCCAAAGGACTCGAATGGGCCATCGTCTTCGTCACCGGCCTCGAGGACGGTTATGTCCCCATCGCCCACGCCCGTGATCCTGACGCCCTCGCCGAAGAGCGCAGGCTGCTGTACGTCGCCTGCACACGCGCTGAGGAGGAGCTGCATTGCTCGTGGGCGGCCGAGCGCTCCTTCGCCTCGAGCGGGCCGATCCCGCGTGTTCCCTCGCCCTGGCTCTGCGCAATCGAAGCCGCTCACCGGGATCTGCAGCGTTTGCGCAGAGCTGCCCCAGAGGCGGCCCGACGGGCCCTGGCCGACAGCCGGCGCGCCCTCGAGGGAGCGTGACGCATCGCCGTCGATATCGGTCGAGCGCACTTGCCGGCGTCTTCAGCCCATTGTTCTCCGCGGGGGTGTCCGGCGGTTGTAGGCTGTTCACGCGAAGTGACGGCTCGGCTACTCAGAGCCGTAGATGTGTGAGTGTACGGCGGGCTCGCATGAGGCGTCGTATGGTCGACCTCCAAGTGGCGCGCTAGCGTTGGGGATCGGGAGGAGGATGCCGGATGGCGAATGCTGACACGAGAGCGGCAGACCTTGAGGCGCGCAACCAGTACCTGGGAATCATCGACGACGCCTGGGAGATCTACCGGGAAGCCGTCGAGCGGGCCTGGGATGCATTCGAGACCGCCCTCGATCCCGCCCGAGTCGCCTACGAGCAGATGCAGTCGACGGCCGAGAGCACGCACGGCCAGCAGATCGACGAAGCATGGGCGTTGTACAAGCAGGCCGTCGCCAACGCCCCATCGACCATGCGCCGTGACATCGTGGCCCAGGCGAGAGCGACCTACAACGAGACGGCGGCGCAGGTTCGCAAGACCTACAACGAGAACATGGCGATCGCCAGGGACGACTACCTACGCAACGTGAACGACGCCCGCAACACCTACCGGGCGGCCGTCGATGGTGAGCTGGACGCCCACCGCGAGGCCGTGCGGGGTGCTTGGGGCAACTACCTCGAGATGGTCGATTCGCACCTCATGGTCGACGACTGAGGAGACTTCAACTCCGCCCACTCGCACAAGTGCACATAATTCGGGTTGAATGCTGGTGTGCACATCTCTGCCCGGGTCGAATATGCCCTTCGAGCCCTCTGTACCCTCGCTGCCCGAAACGGTGAACCGCTCACCGCAGAGGAGCTCGCCAATGCTCAAGGCCTCCCCGTACGCTTCCTGCGAGCCATTCTGAACGAGCTTCGTCGCGTCGGCATCGTCACCAGCCAGCGGGGCAACGAGGGCGGCTACCAGCTCGCTCGGCCGGCGTCGGAGATCACGATAGGCGAGGTCTTTCGTCGCCTGGAGGGTCCTCTCGCCGAAGTGCGCGGAGTCCGCCCGGAAGCGACCACCTACGAAGCGGCCGCCGAGCACCTGCAGTCCGTCTGGGTGGCCGTGCGAGCCTGCCTGCGTAACGTCCTCGACGAAGTCAGCCTCGAGCAAGTGGTGACTGGCGACCTGCCGGAACACGTGCGCAAGATGCTCGCCCAACCGGACGCCTGGGACCCCCGCTGAGCCGTCTTGCAGCACTGCCGCCCGGCGGCGAGACGCTCAGACCGCGCGCAGTTCGAACGCCGGCTCGCTTCGCCAACCCGGCTTGGCAAGCACGATCTGCACGTCGCTGATGTGGCGCTCCAGGAAGGCTGCTTCGCAGTAGCACAGGTACAGATCCCAGAGGCGCTGGAAGCGCTCATCGAGCCCAGCATCCCGCAGGCGAGACCGGCCGGCTCGAAGGGCGATGTCCCAACGGCGGAGGGTTTCTGCGTAGTGGCGGCCGATGTCCTCGAGGTCGATGACGATGAGGTCCGTGGCGCGACGTGCAGAGCGGACGATCGCCTCGATCGACGGGATGCACCCGCCAGGGAAGATCATCTTGCGGATGAAGTCGTCGTGGAGCTTGGCGCGCTCGTAGCTACGGTCAGCGATCGTGATGGCCTGCAGTGCCATCAACCCCTGCGGGCGCAGCAGTCGCGAGCAGGCTCCGAAGAACGCGTCGTGCGCGCGCCAGTCGACAGCCTCGATCATCTCGATGGAGACGAGCTTGTCGTATCGCCCTTCGAGCTCCCGGTAGTCGCGTCCGAGCACCGTCACACGGTCCGCTAGCCCCGCTTCTGCCACCTTCTTGGCGGCCACCTCCCGCTGGGCGTCGGAGATGGTCGTCGTCGTCACCCGGCAGCCGTAGCGCTCGGCCGCGTGGATGGCGAAACCACCCCATCCCGTTCCGATCTCGACGACATCGTCCTCCGGGCGGAGTCGCAGCTTGCGGCAGAGCCGGTCGAACTTCGCCCGCTGGGCCTCGGCCAAGGTGACGCCCGGTCGTTCGAAAACGGCACACGAGTACGCCATCGTCTCGTCGAGCATGACTTCGAACAGTTCGCCCGGGAGGTCGTAGTGAGCCTGCACGTTGCTGCGGTCCTGGGCGGCCGTCCGCGGGCGCAGCTTCGCCAGCTGATCCACGAGCGGCGTGGCCGCCTGCCCGAGACCGTCGAGGGCCGACCGGAGCGTCGAGGTGTTGACGATGAGGATTCGCACGAGATCGGTGAGGTCATCGGCATCCCACCAGCCCTCTACGTAGCCCTCTCCAAGCCCGACGGAGCCCTTCCTGAGCAGACCCGACCACGCCCGTTCGTCGTGGATGGTGACGTTGACGACTGGTTCGCCGTCCCCGAGTTTCCAGTGATCGCGGCCGTCCTCGACCACGACGGTTCCGCCGCGAAGGCGCCGACCGAGCAACCGGATCATCCTCGAGGCCTGTGGCACACCGTGACGATAGGACCTCAGACCGATCGCCCGCACTGGCAAGGACGGGCTCGAACGGCTGCGACGGCTGCGATTGCCGAATCAGTCGTCCGCAATGTGCAATTCAACGGAATCCGAAGGCCCGGCGCGCACTTCTCTGCGTTTTTCACGTGACGGCGCCGGTCGGGCGGGCTATGGTTTCCCGGAACTCCAGGGGTGAGCGGAACGAGCGTGCCGTGGCACGGCCGAGTCACACCTGATCTCGCGTCGCAGGGGGAGGGGCGAAGTGGCTTCAGTTGTGGTGGAACCCGCCAGTGAAGCACCGAAGAAGGGCCTGAAGGGCGGAGCGCTCGGGCTCATCTCGAGCGTCGTCATCGGCGTCGCCTCGACGGCCCCGGCGTACAGCCTGGCGGCCACGCTCGGATTCGTCGTGGCCGTCATCGGCTTCCAGGCGCCCATCGTCACGATCCTGGCCTTCATCCCGATGTGGTGCATCTCGGTCGGCTACAACGAGCTCAACAAGGCCGACCCGGACTGCGGTACGACCTTCACGTGGGCGACGAGAGCCTTCGGGCCGAAGACGGGCTGGTGGGGCGGTTGGGGCATCATCGCTGCCGACGTCATCGTCATGGCCAGCCTCGCTCAGATCGCCGGTCAGTACGTCTTCGACCTCTTCAACACCACGAGCATCGGCGACGTCCCCTCGAGCGGCTGGGTGCTACTCGTCGGCATCCTCTGGATCGTCCTCATGACGGCGATCTGCTACGTCGGAATCGAAGTGTCGGCCAACTTCCAGAAGGCTCTCCTCGGCATCGAGCTGACGATGTTGACGCTGATGTCGGTGTTCGCCCTTGTCAAAGTAGGTAACGGCTCTGCCCCGGTCGGGCACCTCACGCCCGCCTGGAGCTGGTTCAACCCGCTCGACGACCACGTCAGCAACCTGATCGTCGGCTTCTCGCTCATGCTGTTCATCTACTGGGGGTGGGACACGGCTGTCGCCTGCAACGAGGAGACAGCCGACGCAGAGACTGTGCCCGGCAAGGCTGCCGTCCTCTCGACGTTCATACTGCTCGCCATCTACGCCCTTGTCGTCCTCTCGGTGCAGTCCTTCGCCGGGCTCGGTACGACGGGAATCGGTCTCAGCAACCCGAACAATGTCAACGACGTCCTCTCCGTCCTCGGGCCGGCCATCTTCGGCCACTCCCACCTGGCCTCCATCCCCGTCCACTTGCTGTACCTGATGATTCTGTCTTCAGCGGCAGCGTCCACACAGACCACGATCCTGCCCACGGCACGCACGACGTTGTCGATGGCGGTGTACAGGTCCATCCCGTCGAAGTTCGCCCAGATGCACAAGCGCTTTCTCACACCCACGTTCTCGACGCTGGTCATGGGCCTGGTTTCGATCGTGCTCTATGTCATCATGAACTACCTCTCCCAAGGGCGGGTCATCGGCGACGCCGTCTCGGCGATCGGCGTGTGGATCGCCTTCTACTACGGACTCACCGGCTTCTCTTGCGTCTGGTACTACCGATCGACGCTGCGTGAAAGCACCCGCAACCTCTTCATGAGAGGAATCGTCCCCGCCTTCGGTGGCGTGGTGCTGTTCTTCATCCTCGGTTGGAGCTTCTGGTACTACTGGAGCGCCTCTCGTAGCGGCAGCTACACGTCGTTCACGCTTCCGTTCCCGCCACACGAACAGGTGAGCGGCGTCTTCGTGATCGACGTTCTCACGATCGTCGTCGGGATCATCCTGATGTTCGTTTACAAGGCCATCGCCCCGGCCTTCTTCCGCGGCGAGACGCTCAACCGGGACTCGGCGACCCTCGTTACGGAAGACTTCCTCGCCAGACAGGGCGCCCCAGAGCAGTAGCTCACGGCAACCGAGCCAGCGAACCTGCCGTCCTACCCAACCTGGTAGTGAGTTAGGTACCAATTTCGACCGAAACCCACTACCAGAACTCTCCCCGCGCCAGCTTCGGGAGGCGGCGTCGGCCGCTGAGTGGGGAACGGGCGCGCACCGACCAGGCGTCGGCCGCCGAGCGCCGGCCGCTCAGGCGAGCGCCTGCGCGAGATCGGCTACGAGGTCGCCGACGGACTCGAGACCGACGGACAAGCGAAGCAGGCCGGCATCGACGGCGAGCGGTGAGCTCGCAACGGAGGCGTGCGTCATGCGCGCCGGGTGCTCGATGAGGGATTCGACCGCTCCGAGCGATTCGGCGAGCGTGAACAGCTTCGTCCTGGCGGCCACCTCGAGGGCCGTCACCTCGCCGCCGGCGAGTACGAACGACACCATGGCGCCGAAGTCCCGCATCTGGCGCTTGGCGACGTCGTGTCCGGGGTGGGAGGCGAGACCCGGGTAGCAGACTCGTGAGACGGCCGGGTGCTCGACGAGGAACTCAGCCACGACACGAGCGTTGGCGCACTGCCGGTCCATGCGGACGGCGAGGGTTTTGAGGCCGCGTTGCACGAGATAACAGTCGAAGGGGCTCGGCACCGCCCCGGCGGAGTTTTGGATGAACGCCACGTGCTCCGCCAGGGCTGCGTCACTGGTGAGCACGGCCCCACCGACGACGTCGGAGTGGCCGCCGAGATACTTCGTGGCCGAGTGCACGACGGCATCAGCCCCGAGCGCGAGCGGCTGCTGGAGGTAGGGAGTCGCGAAGGTGTTGTCGACCACGCACCAACCCTGACGAGAATGAGCGACGTGGGCGAGCGCCTCGATGTCGGCGATCCGAAGCGTCGGGTTGCTAGGGGACTCGATCCATACGAGCTTCGTCGACGGCTGCCAGGCGGATGCCACGGCATCCGGGTCGGTGACATCGACCGGCGTGTGCGAGATGCCGTACTCGCCAAAGACGCGGGCAATGAGGCGCCAGGTCCCCCCGTAGGCGTCCTCCGGAATCAGCAGGTTGTCCCCGGGCCGCAGGCGCCGCAAAAGAGCGTCCTCGGCCGCCATCCCGCTCGCGAAGCAGAAGCCGTGCGCCGCCCCCTCGAGCGCCGCCAGCGTTCCCTCCAGCGTGGCGCGCGTCGGGTTGGCCGTCCGGCTGTAGTCGAAGCCCTTGTGCTCGCCGACGGCACGCTGGGCATAGGTCGTCGCCAGATGCACCGCCGGGATGACGGCCCCGGTGGCTGCATCGGGAGGTTGGGCGGCGTGGATCGCCAAGGTCTCGAACCCGAGCTCTGCAGTCATCTGCCCTTCTCCCCCGTCCGGTTCGCCTGGGCAAGAAACCCAAGGGCGTCCGTTCTCGTCAACACCCCGACCGGGTGCCCGTGGTCGATCACGAGCACGGCCGGCGCCTCCTCGAGGCGGTGGATGGCCAACTCGACGCTCTCGCCACTGCCGACGGTCGGCAGTGGCACGCTCATGACCTCGCGTACCGACCGGTCGAGGAGGGAAGCGTCCTCGAAGGCACGCTGCATGAGCTCGCGTTCGTGCACGGCCCCGATGACCTCCGCCTCGGCGAGCGGTGGCTCCGCCTGCACGACCGCCAACTGCGAGACCCCGAACTCCTGCATGATGCCGATCGCCTCCCTAGCCGAGTCGTCCGGGTGGACATGGATCAGCTCCGGCAGCGTCGCCCCTTTGCGCTCCAACAGATCTGCCACCGTCTGCCCGATCTCGCGAAGGAAGCCGTGGTCGGCCATCCACTCGTCGTTGTAGAGCTTCGACAGGTAGCCGCGGCCGGAGTCGGGGATCAACGTGACGACGACGTCGTCTGCGTGCAGCTCGGGTGCGAGATGCAACGCAGCCCAGAGCGCGGTGCCCGTCGAGCCGCCGACGAGGATCCCTTCCTCCACACCGACCCGCCTCGCCATCAGGAAGGAGTCCGTGTCCCTCACCATGATCACCCGGTCGACGACGTCCGGGTCGTAGGTCGTCGGCCAGAAGTCCTCGCCGATCCCCTCGACAAGGTAGGGCCGGCCCGAACCGCCGGAGTAGACCGAGCCCTCCGGGTCCGCGCCGATGATCTGCACGTCCGGGTTCTCCGACTTGAGATAGCGGCCGATCCCGCAGATCGTGCCGCCCGTGCCGATTCCGGCGACGAAGTGCGTCACCCGGCCGGCTGTCTGGCGCCAGATCTCCGGGCCGGTCGTGCGTACATGTGAGTTCGGGTTCTCCGGGTTGTGGTACTGGTCCGGGTGATAGGCACCCGGGATCTCCTCAGCAAGGCGAGCCGTCACCGAGTAGTACGACTCCGGGTGGTCCGGCGGCACGGCGCTCGGGCACACGACCACCTGTGCGCCGTAGGCGCGCAAGAGGGTGATCTTCTCCGCCGACATCTTGTCCGGCATCACGAAGATGCAGTGGTAACGACGGCGTGCTGCCACGATGGCAAGGCCGACGCCGGTGTTGCCCGAGGTGCCCTCGATGATGGTCCCCCCCGGCTTGAGGAGGCCGTCGCGCTCGGCTTGATCGATCATCGCCAGGGCGGGCCGGTCTTTCACGCTTCCCCCGGGGTTGAGGTGCTCGAGCTTGGCCAGGAGCGGGCACGGGAGGTCCTTGCCGATGCGATCGAGTCGGACGAGCGGCGTGTTGCCGACCAGCTCGAGCAACGAGCCGACCACGTCCATGGGCGCCCCGCGGTCGCTGAGCGGGAGCACCTCGACGCCGGCGAGGCTCGGCCGGCCGGTGACGTCCTCGTCGGTATGCAGGCGTACCGGCAGCCCGGCGCGGTGCAGACGAGCCGCCACCTCCGGGGCGAAGGGACCCACGACAGTGACGCGCTTTGGCAGGCGTGCCCGCAGGTCCGTCATGACGAGCGGCGACACCTCGGCGTCGGGCAGATCGACGACGCGGGTGTTGCGGGCGATAAGGAAGTCGGGCACCGTCGCCTGACCTGCGATCACGAGTACTTCCATTGCCCCATGTTGCCGCGTGCGGGCTGTCAGTGTCGCCATCTCCCCGCCCGGAGCCCGCTCTCGGCCGGTGAGAGCGTCCGTCGTCTGCTCCGGCAGGCCAGGCCGCCGCTCGGATCAGTCAGGCCTGAAGACGACGACCTGGTCGCGACCCCGCGCCTTGGCGCGGTACATCGCCAGGTCCGCCTCGTGCACGACTTCCTCCAGCGACGGACCGTGCGTCGGGAAGAGCGCCACGCCGATCGAGGCGGTCACGCTCCCAAGCCCCGCGCAGGTGGGCGGGAGGGCAGCCAAGGTCTTGCGTACCATTTCGGCCACGCGCTCAGCCCCGCGGGCATCAGCGCCGTGCAACACGAGCAGGAACTCGTCGCCGCCGAAGCGCACGGCAGCATCACCCGACCGCACGGCGCCGGCCAGCACGCGGGCGGCGTTGCGCAGCGTCACGTCTCCCACGGCGTGCCCGCAGGTGTCGTTCACGCGCTTGAAGTGATCGAGATCCACGAGGAGGATGGCCAGCTCGGAGCCCATGCGCAGCGCCTGGGCGGCTTCTCTGGGCGCCAGCTCGTCCCACCAGCGCTTGTTGAGGAGGCCCGTCAGCTTGTCGGTGAGGACTCGCTGCTCGAGCTCGGAGTAGAGCTGGGCATTCCGCCACGCGGCTGCGGCCAAGTATCCGATGAGAGCGCAGCGCTCGACCTCTTCCTCGCTGAAGCGGTCGAGGCCGTCGCGCCAGACGTCGAGCGCTCCGAGCCGCTGGTCGCCGGCGATCAACGGGATGACCACGATCGACTCGTCATAACGTCCGCCGGTGCTGCCGGGGATGTGGGCGGCCTCCGCATGGGTGAACGTGTCGCCGCAGTTGTAGGGCTCGCCCCGGAGAAACGCCCAGCCCGTGATGCCCGTATCCATGAGGTCGTCGACGTCGGCGAGCCCCTCCAACCCCTCGCCTTTCACAACGAGGGGGCGCAGCGTGTAGTGGTTCCAGTCAGCCTCGAAGATCGCCAAGCGGTCGACGGGCAGCACGCGGGGCAGCAATTCGGCGACGGTCTCGAGAATGTGGAGCGGATCGTGCTCGGCTTGCAAGGTCCGCGCCGCATTGCCAAGGGCGCGGGCGAACTCACGATCGTCGGCGGCAACCTTCGAGCTCGACAGGGGGGAGTAGGAGACGGGAATCCGCTCCCGGTCGTGCCGCCCGAGCACGCGCACCGAACGCTCACGGAACCACGATCGATTGACGACCTGGTCGCCAGCCTCGGCGAGCCACGGATCGAGCACCACAGGTGGGTGCAGGTAGGTGCCGATGCCGACTTGCTGGCCCAGCTCGATCCAGAGCTGGGCGGCGTGCTCGTCGTCCACCTTGCGCACGACGATCCTCGTCCCGAGCCGGCCGAAATACGACATGAGCGCCGCCACCTCGGCTCGTGCCCGCGGCTCGGCGCGGATCCGGTCAGCAAAGCTGCCCTGCAGCATGGCAAAGGCCGGCTGCAATTCCGCCACCTCGGCACTGGCGAGCGACGACACGTCGATCTCGTCGAGGGCCAAGGCGAAACCCATCTTCGAGAGCCAGTGCGCCCGCTCGAGGCTCCGAGCAGGCGACTCATCGGGCCGCCTCGCCGGCAGCAGCCACACGAGCTCAGCCGGCATGACGCCCGCAGCCGCCGTCATGGCAGGCAGGTCCTCTCCCACGTCCAAGAACAGCCGCTCGTCCGCCGGCACCACCAGGACGGCCGGGTTCACGATCGGCACGAGCTCGAGCGCCCGGGCGAAGTCCTCGACGGGCTGCGACGGGCCGTGCAGAGGTCGGCGCAGCACCTCGTAGCCGACGGCGCTCCGGTCGCCGATCTCCAGCAGCGGCTGCAGAGCGATGCCCTGTTTCAGTAGCTGATTGCCCTCCGAGCTGCCTGAATGCGGGCGCGCGGCGTCAAGCTGAGCCATTTGCACAGAGGAGCCGCCCGAGCCTTCGCTCTCGGGCGCCGGTATGCCCACGGGCGCAAGAGTACCGGGGGAGGAAGGCACGCTGTCGACTCCGCACCGTCGCTCCTGGTCGCCGCTTCCCGGCACGCTGTCGGGCATCGCCGCCGGGAGGGTCACGCTCCGAAGATTACGGCTCCTTTGCTGGTGTACCAGTCGAGCACCTTCACGACGAGCCTTCCCGCCCGAACGGCCGGATCGTCCTCCGCCAGCAGGCGGGCCGTTTCCCGCGATCCGGTCTCGTACAGGCCGATACCGCGCATGGACTCGCCGTCTTCGCCCGCAAGTGGGCCGGCCACACGCAGGTAGCCAGCCGCTCGCATCTTGGCGAGATGCCCTAGGTGCAGGCTCTGCAACGATGCCAGCTCCTCCTCGGACTCGTCGGGGAGATCGTCGGGGCGGATGAGAAGGACGAGCTCATAGCGGTCGAACTCGGCGGGCGGCTCCCCGGGCTGCAGCACTTCCAGCGCGCGAAGCTGCTCCCGGTGAAGATCCAGGTGGAAGCTTGCGTTGCCCTCGCAGAGAGACCCGATCGGCGTCGGCTGATCGACCACGACCACTCCCCCGTCCCGAATCATCGCCGGCACTGGCGTCGTCGCCTTCGCGCCGAGGGCGGTGTGGGCGGCGGCCAGGCGGGCGGCGGAGCGCTCGACAGCGTCGGCCAGCTCGCCGAGCCCGCCGGAAGCCAGTGCCTGCAGTCGGTCGTCGTCGACCGCTGGGGCGTTGTCGTAGCTCGGATGCTCCCCTGCCATCACCCGCTCGGCCACCTCGGCGATGAGGTCGTTGTTCACAGCCACGTGGGCGGCGATGAGCCCTGCGGGCCAGCCCTCCTCCGGCGTGTTGAAGGAGCCCGCTCGCAGGCTCGCGATGAACGGGGCATAGGCGGCTTCGATCGTGTCGCTCATCCGGTGCTCCTCTTCCTCGAGGTGGGAAGAGCCCGAGGCGGACGTTTCCTGGGCCCTGTTGACCTGGACACTGTCAAGCGGGCGGGACCATGTCAATGGCCACTGACGAGCGGGCGGCGAGGACGTCGGTTCCGGCTCCGGGCGACCGCAACAGCTTGATGATCTGACTGAGCTACCGTTTGGGAGCGCCTCGGCCTTCCTCGGGTCGAGTGTTGGCGCAAAAGGAGGCGGTACCGATGTCGCATGCAACGACGAGCCGTTCGGAACGGGCACGGCGGCGCAAGAGGCAGTCGGTGGCGGCGTCGACCCTGACTGCGGGCTTGCTCCTCGGTGCGCTCGTGGCGGCGAGTCCCGCCGGCGCGGCGCTTCGAAGCACCCATCCCAGCTCGAAGAGGCCAGGCGACTACCGCTTCAACGCCCCTGACGCAGCCGCAGTCGCCGGCGCGGACCTGTTCGTCGCCAACAGGATGGGTAACTCCATCACCGAGGTGAGGGCCTCCAACGGAGCCTTCGTCAGGCTCATCGAAGGCTCGAGATACCGCTTTGACGAACCAAGCGCCCTGCTCGTGCTCGGCAAGGACCTCTTCGTGGCGAACGCGAAGGCTGGCGTGACCGAGCTCGCCATCAGCAACGGTGCTCTCGTGCGAACATTCCGGGGCGCCAGGTACTTCTCGGGCGCGGTCGCCCTCGCCACGGACGGCTCCAACGTGTACGTCCTTAATGCCGGCGGGTCGGGCTCGGTCACCAAGCTCGCCGCGGGCACCGGGAAGATGAGCGTGGCCAAGTTCCGGTTCGATGTGCCGACAGCAATCGTCTCGGTTGGCACCGAGCTGTTCGTGACGAACAGCAGGGGCAACTCCGTCACCGAGATCGACGCCACCACCATGACGTCGAACACCCTGAAAGCTTCCAGGTATCAGTTCGAAGAGCCGACCGGGATGGCCGTTGACGGCGGAGCCGTGTGGATCACCAACTACCTGGGCCCGACGGTGACGGTGATCTCCGCCAGCACCGGCGAACTCGTGAAGGTGGTTCCGGACATGGACGGCAACCTGCCGAATCCCGGCCCGATCATCTTCGCCGACGGCAACTTCTATGCCGCCAGCCCGCCTGGGTCCTCCCCCATGATCACGAGGGTCCAACCAGGTAACACAGTGATGATGCCCTGGATGATGTGCAACACCAACGGTCCCTACGAATTCAGCAATCCGCAAGCTTTGGCGGTCGCCGGGAGCACACTGTGGGTGGTCAACGAAGGAGGGCTCAATGCGCCCTACGGCCCGTCTCTGACGGAGATGAACGCCAGTTCCGGGGCCTTGATCCGGACGATCTCTTAGCTCGTAGTCAGGAGCCCTCGGGCGCCAGCCTCGGATCGTCTTTCTCTCGAGGTGTCGATATCGCCTCGCCTCGTTCGTCGTGATGGCAACGAGCGACTAGAGGAGGATCCATGCGATACCTACTGATGATCTGTGGCGACGAGGCCGGCCTGGCGAGCTTGAGCCCGGAGGACGACTCCCGCATGTCGAGCGGGTACGAGGACTTCGGCAAGGAGATGGCTCAGCGCGGCGTCCTGCAGGGTGGCGAGCGCCTGCGGCCTTCAACCGACGCCACGACGGTGCGCGTGCGCAATGGCGACATCATCACGTCCGACGGCCCATTCGCCGAGACGAAGGAGCAAGTCGGTGGTTACTTCGTCGTGGACTGCAAGGATCTCGACGAGGCCATCGAGGTGGCGTCCAAGAATCCCCGGGGCACAATCGGGATCGATCGAAGTGAGGCCTATCTGGGAGATGACGTAGCAGCCGACGTCGCTACGGCCGTTGCCGATGCCTTCAGCGGCGAATGGGGACGGGTGGTTGCCACCCTGATCCGCGCTACGGGCGACTGGGACGTGGCCGAGGAGTGCACGCAGGATGCCTTCGCGCTGGCGCTGGAGCGATGGCCGCGCGACGGCATCCCGCGCAACACGGGTGCATGGCTCACAACCGCAGCCCGCAACCGCGCCATCGACCGGGCGCGCAGGGCGGCCACCGGTGCGGCCAAGCTGCAGGAGGTGGCGGTCTTGTCGTCTCGTAACGACGCGCCGGACGATGAGGACAGCGGTGTCGCAGACGACCGGCTCCGGCTGATCTTCACCTGCTGTCACCCGGCCCTGTCGATCGAGGCGCAGGTCGCCCTCACACTTCGAACCCTCGCGGGGCTGACCACCGCCGAGATCGCACGAGCGTTCCTCGTGCCCGAGGCCACGATGGCCCAGCGCCTCGTGAGGGCGAAGCGAAAGATCCGCAACGCCGGCATCCCCTACCGGGTGCCGCCTGGCCACATGCTGCCTGAACGCACCGGAGCCGTTCTCGGCGTCCTCTACCTGCTGTTCAACGAGGGTTATTCAGCCACTGCGGGCACCGACCTCATGCGCCAGAACCTCTCGGGCGAAGCCGTCCGGCTTGGCCGCGTTCTCGCCCGCCTCATGCCGGACGAACCGGAGGCGCTCGGCCTGCTCGCTCTCATGCTCCTCCACGACGGCCGACGCAACTCGCGCGTGGACGCGGCCGGCGATCTCATCCCCCTCGAGGAACAGGACCGCAGCCGCTGGGACCGGGCTTCGATCGACGAAGGACTAGCCGTGCTGGCCGGGGCGCTCCGTCGCGCCCGTCCGGGTCCGTACCAGGTGCAGGCCGCCATCGCCGCCTGCCACGCCACCGCCGCACGAGCGGACGAGACCGACTGGGTGGAGATTGCGGCCCTGTATGACCGGCTGGCGGTCATGGTGCCCTCCCCCGTGGTCGAGTTGAACCGCGCCGTCGCCGTCGCCATGGCAGAGGGACCTCGCGCCGGGTTGGTCCTCCTCGAGTCGCTGGAGGTCTCCGGTGCGCTCGCCGGATACCATCTGCTTCCCGCCACGCGGGCCGACCTGCTCCGTCGCCTCGACCGCCCTGTCGAGGCGGCCGAGGCGTATCGCCAAGCGCTCGAGCAGGCGCCGACGGCGGCGGAACGCCGCTACCTCGCCCGTCGCCTGGCGGAGACGACGGGCTGAGGGCCGACTGAACCTGCAGATGAGCTTTTCCGAAGGCGGTCAGCCGATGTCGATCACGGTGGACTTCAGCGCCCTGCGTCCGCCGTTGCGGCTGACCGTCTGACCCGTGAACACGACCGAGGTCGAAGTGCCGAGCGAGTCCGTCACGACGAGGGTGATCGTGTACTTGCCCTTCTTGGCATAGGTGTGGCTGGTTGTCGGGCCTTGGCGGGACGTCGCCCCGTCGCCGAACCTCCAGCTGTAGCGGGCGATCGTGCCGAACCAGGCCGAGGAAGAGCTGGCGTTGAGACTGACGGTGAGGCCGGAGACTCCCACGGTGAATTCCGCCCTGGGTGCCTGATCCGGTGTGATGGCAATGGCGGAGATCTGTGAGACGCCGTCGGCCAGCACGATCGGTGCGGACGGCGACGCCGTGGCGACGACCGCGGGCGCGATGACCGCCTCGGAAGCGCCACAGAAGAAGGCGGTTCCGCCGGCGGGCTCAACGGCGCCCGCGTCGACCTGCAACGGTACGTCAGTGGGGTCGACCAGTGGGATCCTGGTGACGGCATGGGAGCCGCTGAGCGTGACGCGGTCCGCTCCGTTGGCTGGCGATCCGAGCGCGGCGAAGGCGTAGGCACCGTTCGGCGCGATCGACAGGTCGATCGGCGATGCGCCCAGCCTCACCTTCTTGCCCACCTTCGATGTCGCCAGATCGACGGGGACGAGGTCGTCGTCCAGGCTGTTGGCGACCCAGAGGGTTGTGCCGTTCGGCGTCACCGCCAGCGACGTCGGAAAGGCACCGACGCTGATCGGCTTGCCGGCCTTGCCGGTCCTCGCCGAGATCGGGGTGACGGTGCCGTTCTCGGCGCTGCTGACCCACACGGTGCGCCCGTCGGGGGTGATCGCGAGCCCTCCTGCGCCGGCGCTTTCGAGCGGGCCGACGCGGACCGCCTTGCCGGTGCTGCGGTTCGAGGTGTTGATCGCCACGACGCTGGCGTGCTGAAGGTTCACAAAACCGAGCACGTAGGCGTGCGACCCGTTCGGCGTGACCGCCACCGAGACCGGCTCGTTGCCGACCTTGATCGGGTTGCCGAGGGTTTGGTTCGTCAAGTCGATGGGCAGCACCTCGCGCGCCCACTCGACGGCGAGGTAGGCCGTCTGCCCGTTCGGGGTGATCGCCAGCTCACCGGCCGTCCCGCCGACGTTGTCTCCGATGGAGTCCGGGATCAGGATGCTCGCGACGATTGCGTCCGTCGCGACGTCGATCCCCACGAGCTCGGTGGAACCCCCCGGGCTCCACAACGTCCATGCCGTCGGCTCCGCCGGCACGAGCGAGCTGCGCGGGACGCCGGCCACCGCCGGACCGGCCGTCAGGGCGACGACCAGCACGCAGGCGAGGGAGGCCGTTGCCACCCTCGCCGCCCGGACGCCGTACCTACCGGCTCCTCGTGGCCGCAGCCGCGGCGGCACCTTGGTTGCTCTGTCCTGTTGCACCGTTTCTCCTTTGCTGGGGCGACGGAGTGCCGCCATCCGTACTTCGGTTTTGGAGCACTCTCGAGCGCTCAACGGGCCTCGGCCCTTCGTCGTCATCGCCGCGTTCATGGCGCCGAGTAGAAGTAGGGGTCGAGAACGCGGATCTCGGTGATCTGGTCGACGGGCAGATGGTTGAGGGCTGCCGCCTGGCGCACGGCCTCCGGCGAAGGACCGTCGTAGATGCAAAACGACTTGCGACGGTCGGCGCTCACGTAGGAATGCAGCCAGGTCACGTCGGCGCGGGCGTTGCGCTCGGCGACGACTCGACAGGCTTCGTAGCCGTCGGCTGCCGCCGGCAGAGGGAGACCGTCGTCGAACGAGCGCTCTATGAGATAACGGGGCATCGGGCCTCCTAGCCATTAATCGCCAGTGGTCACCGTACGATTGCGGTGCGCCCGCAACATCGGGGCCTGCCCCTATTTTTCCGAGTGCCTACCCTTAGGTTTCGTGCCCGTCCTCGACCCACGAGGCGCTATCGCCCGCCGGCCCCGCCCTCGGATTCGCCATCGCCCGAGAGAAACCCGCGCCTGCGTGCCTCCGCCAGCGCCGCCGTCCGGTTGCGGGCCCCGAGCTTCGACAGCACCGCACTCACGTGGTGCTCGACGGTCTTCACGGAGACGAACAACCGCTCGGCTACCTCCGCGTTCGTCAAACCGTCTGCAACGAGGTAGAGCACTTCCAGCTCACGGCGGGTGAGCTGGGAAGGGTTGCGCTGGGTTTCTTTGCGAGCGCCGCGAGGCACGCTGCGGACACCGTGCTCCCGCAGGCGTCTTGCCGCCACGGTGGCTGCCAGGCGCGCGCCGAGGCGCTGCAGCTCCTCCACCGCCCCGCGGCGCTCCGCGTCGCCGCCCTCCTCGCTCCAGGCAAGCGCCACAGCGGCTTCATAAGGACAACCAATGGCGTGCCAGGCGTCCGCCGCCGACTGGGCGTCTCCGCACAGCTCCAATCGCCAGGGCTCGGCCACAGGCGTCGTCACCTCCATCGGAGCGCCGGCGCGAGCGAGCCACACGTGGAGCTCGCCGGTCAACCAGGGCGAGGCGCGCTCCTGGGCGAGCCGCAGCGTCGCCGCCGCCGCTGGTACGGCGTCCTCCGACCGCACTCCAAGGAGCAGGCAGGCCTCAAGACGGGCGACTGCCACCGGCCCGAGATACTGCACCTCTGCCTGCCGGCCTGCCAACTCCCACGCCTCGTCGAGCGCCTCCCACACGCCGGGGTCGCCGCGCAGCGTCCTCACCCGGCCGAGCACCGTGAGCGCTGACACACGTGTGTCCTGTGCTTCTGTCCGCCGGAGGCAGTCAGTGGCGGCGGCCGACGCCACCTCGAGATTCCCGGTCTCGAGATCGAGTCGCGCCCGCTCGGCACGCATCATCATTCCCAAAGCGTCCCGTCCGCGCTCGTCGCAGAAGGCGATGCCTTCGTCGAAGGCGGCACGGGCGAGCGTGTACTGACGGTGCAGGAGATGGACGACACCGAGGTTGAGCAGGCCCCTGCCGAACTGTTCCTCCTCGCCGGCGACCTTGGCGCGCAGGATCGCCTCTTCGAGGCGCCGCTGTCCGGCGGCGTTACCGGTTCGCTCGAATTCCGACGACCCGACAGTGACGAGCGAGTAGATCAAGATCGCCTCCTCGCCGAGCTCGTCAGCCAGCTCGACGGCGCGCTCCCCGTAACTGATGACGTCGTCGTACTCGTTCGCCCTCATGGCGATCCGCGAGCGGGTACTGAGGGCCATGGCGAGCTCCGGCCCGGCCGGAACAGCCTCGAGCACGGCGATGGCCGCATCTGCGGCCTGCCTTGCTTCCGTTCCGTGCCCGTACGTCAGCAGCACGCGAGAAAGCTGTTGCAGCGTGTCACCGGTTTGGGCGGCATCGCGGAGCCCCTCCCAGATGGCCAGTGCTCGTCGATAGAGCGCCAGCGCCGCCGAGTGCTGGTCGCTCACGTTGCACTCATAGGCTTGGCGGCTCAGCAAACCGGCGAGCTCAGCCGGCAGAAGGCGACCGTCGCCAGCTTCGACTGCCGCCGCTAAATGGGCGGCGGCTTCTCGGTGTGCACCCAGCTCAGCGGCACGGCGCGCCGCCAATGGGGCGAACTCGAGCAGGGCAACAGCGTCGCCCGCGCCGATGGCATGGTGGACGACTCGTGGCAAAGCCCGGTCGTCCCCACGGGAACGCAACCACGCCAACGCCTGTCGGTGCAACATTGCCCGACGGGCCGCCGGCAGGTCGGATTCGATGGCGCTGCGGGCGAGCTCGTGGCGAAACCGCAGCCCGAACCCGTCGGCGACGAGCATGCCGCGCCGCTGACATTCGTCGATGGCAGCCTCCGAGTCTGGTCGCATCGTCAGCAGGAGATCGAGCTCGATGTGGAGAGGGACGACGGCAGCCGCCTCGAGCACAGCCCGGGCGCCGGGAGACAGCCGTGACGCCCGAGCGAGCACGGCGTCCCGAACCGCCTCCGGCAACTCCTGCCCGCCCGCTGCCAACACCTCCGTGACGAAGAAGGGGTTGCCTCCCGTTCGGCGACACAGATCCGCGGCGTCAACAGCGTGTCCGGCAGCGAGGGCGGTGACGGCCGCCTGGGAGAGGGGGTGGAGAGACAGGCGCACAAGGCTGTCGGCACCGGACAGCTCCCCGAGCAGGGCGCGCAGCGGGTGGTGCTCGTCGAGTTCGTCGTTTCGATACGTGCCCAAGAGGACCGCATGGGTCGATCCGATCCGACGGGCGAGGTAGCGGATCAAATCGAGTGTGGCCGCGTCCGCCCACTGCAAGTCCTCGAGCACGACGAGGCAAGTGGCCCGCGACAGCAGCTCGAGATAGGCGCCGAACACTTCATGTCGGCGTGGTGCTCCTTCGAGGATCTGCAGGAGATTGGCGTCGCCGACCTCGGCGGCAATGTCACGGAACGGACCGAGTGGCCGCGGTGTCGCCAAGGCGTCGCAGGCTCCAATGAGCACGGAGATGCCTTGTTCCTGCGCATCGCGGGAGGCCACATCGGCGAGGGCGCTCTTTCCGACGCCCGCCTCACCGCCGACGAGCACGAGCGACCCGCGGCCCTCTGACGCAGCCGTCAGCCGCCCGGCAATGGCGGCAGCAGGCTCTTCCCGTTCGAGCAGCACGGTGGCCACGTCTCGATCAGCCTCGTGCCCAGACGGCGCCAGCGGGCGCCGGACGAACGACCACTCGCTCGCACGGGCGAGCACGCATTGCGGTGGTCTTCATCGACTCGCCTTACCTCAGGATCCTTCGGACGGCAGGGGTGATTGGCCAGAACCATCGCGGACGCATAGAGCGTATCTGCCGAGGAAGGTGCGACCCGGCTTGCGTATCTCCGACTACCAACTCGGTGACAGGTCCGCCCGGGCCGCCCGGCGGCGCTGCCGGCAGTCTCCGATCTCTCGCGACATCCGTCTCCGGTGTCGCGAGAGATCACAGTGGCGCCCCCGGCACGACTCGAACGTGCGACCGTCTGCTTAGAAGGCAGCTGCTCTGTCCAACTGAGCTACGGGGGCATTCATACAGCTTGTGACCTGCGGGTTTCAGGCTATCTCCCGATCGATCCATGCTTGCACACCGCTCCGACAGAGGTTGCCCTTTGCGAAAGAGAGCCAACGAGGGCCAGTTTGGTGGCGCCAGGAGCGCGGCGCCCCGACCCTCAGTCCGGTACCTGCTCGAGCCTGGCCGCATGGTTGAGCCGCTCCAGGAAGGGCTTGGCTCCCAGCTCGGTGAAGATGTCCCGGGCTTCCTTGGCCATCGTGGCGTCCGGGTGATCGGGACCGAGGAGCAGGACGCGGTCGAGCTCGCACAGGGCCAGGTCGAGAGTACAGTCGAGCGCCCGCCACGCCTCGACCGCCTTTCGGTAGGTCTCGGCCGCCTCCTGCACTCGACCTTCGAGCGCAGCCAATCCGGCCTCCATCGTCAGGCGCTCGGCCGTCATCCACCGGCCGCGAAAGGGCCTCATCGCCAAAAGAGCCTCTTGCACACCGACGGTGTCACGCAGCCACAGGCAGGCGCGCGCGCGAATCGCTAGAGCATGCCGACTGTTTGTCCCAGCCGGTTCGAGGGCCACGGCATCGCCCGCCTCCCGCTGGGCCGCGTCGAGGTCACCGGCCGCCAGGCTCACCAGAGAGCGATCCACCAAGTACGTGGTGCGCGCGGCCAGGAACTCGCTCGACGCCGCCACTTGCTCACCGGCCTCTTTGAGGGCGGCCGCGGCCGTGGCGGACTCTCCGGTGAGCGCCGCCAGCATCGCCTTGCGGATGGGCAACGTGACGCGCCTTACAGACGTGGGCTCTCGCTCTTCCAGCTCAGCGATGGCGGTCCGTGCGCGACCCCAGTCGCCTAGGAAAAGCGATCCTTCGGCAGTGTCGCCCAGCTTCCACATCTCGAGGAGTCGGTCCCCAGCCCGCCTCGCCAGATCAGCCGCCTCCATCGTGGCGAACAGCGACTCTCTGGGGTTTTCTTCGAAGACAAGGAGGCCCAGAAGACTCTGAGCCAGAGCGAGGTCTCGGAGGGAACCGGCCGCCTCGGCGAGGGCGACATGCCCTCGAGCGAGTATGACGGCCTCGAGGTGGCGACCGAGGTTGTACAAGGCGTACGACTTGGAGACGATCGTCTGTGCCACGAGGGCAATGTCGTCGAGCTGCTCGGCGAGGACGAGGGCGGTCTCGGACCACTCGAGGGCGCGCGCGGGCGAGCCCGAGTTCGCGTGAGCGACCGTCAGCTCGCAGGCGAGACCAGCCCTGACGCGCTCCTCGCCTTCGTCGCCTAGGGCCTCGAAGGCCCGCTCGACCCGCTCGATGGCCTCCGAGTAGCGGTCCAAGCCGCCGAGCGCGCGAGCCAGCGCGGCGGTGGCACGACCGGCGGCATCGTGGTCGCCGGCCGCGTCGTAGTAGGCAATGGCCTCCTCGAGACGGGCCATCGCCTTTTCGTAGGCCATCGCGCGCCCTCCAGCCTCGCCGGCGGCCTCGAGGAGCAAGGCGTGCTCGGGCCCGGCCGGTGTCATCTCGAGGGCCTGTTCGAAGAAGGCGAGCGCCTGCTCGGGCGAGCCGAGGGAGAGGGCGCGCTTTCCTGCCCGCGAGAGCCACTCACGGGCACCGACGGCGATCTCGGTGGCCTCGGTTTCCGGGGCGGCCCGCTGTGCCTCGACGTAGTGGGCGGCCACGAGGCCGGTGAGCTCCTCGTCGCCGAGGGATTCAAGGTGGCGAGCGACTGCGAGGTGCTTGGCGCTGCGGTCGTGCCTCGCGAGGGTGGCAGCGGCAACCTCGGCGATGATCCCCTGCACGAAGCCGTGCTGGCCTCGCTGGGGTGAGCGGGGGGCGGTCTCGAGGTAGAGGAACTCCTTTCGCACGAGGTCCCGCAGCTCAGGCTCGAGGCTGGCGGCGGTCTCCCCGCCGTGCAGGGCGGCCAGGGCCTCGGTCGGAAAGGTCCGCCCGACGACGGCGGCGTCCTGCAGGAGGGAGCGCTCCTCTGGCGAGAGGGCGTCGAGGCGGGCGGCGACAAGGGCGTGCAGGGTGTCTGGGATCTGGAGAGAGCCAAGTTCGCCAACAAGGCGGTAGCTGCCGTCCTCGCGCACGAGGACGCCCCGGTCGACGAGCATGCGCACCGTCTCGACGCCGTAGAGGGGGACGCCCTCGGAGCGTGCCCGCACGGCTTCGACCACCTCGTCCGGCACACCTTCGACGAGGCCGTGGAGGAGGTCGCCCATTTCGGTCTCCGAGAGCGGCTCGAGGTGAAGGGCGGCGAAGCTGTGCTGCCCGGCCCCCCAGGCGGGCCGACTGTCGAGCAGCTCGGGTCGGGCGAGGGTCACGACCAGGATCGGGTGGTTTGAGGACCACTCGAGGATCGACTCGACGAAGTCGATGAGCCCCGCATCAGCCCACTGCAAGTCCTCGAAGACCATGACGGTGGTCGCCGTGTCGGCGACGGCCTCGAAGAAGCTCCGCCAGGCGGAGAAGAGCTCGTTGCGGTCGCCCGGCGGGGCCTCACCGATGCCGAGGAGGTGGGCGAGGGACGCCCCCACCCAGCGGCGGTCGCGTTCGTCAGCGACGAACTCGGCCACACAAGCCGAGAGCTTGGCCCTCGAGGAGCCGGGCTCTTCTGACTCGCCGATGCCCGCGCGCATGCGCACCATCTCGCCAAGTGCCCAGAAGGTGATGCCGTCGCCGTAGGCGGGCGAGCGTCCCTCATGCCAGTGAACCGGCTCGACGAGTCCGTCGGTGTACTTGGCGAACTCCCACACGAGCCGGGTCTTGCCGATGCCGGGGACACCCATGACCGACAGCAGTCTTGCGCGGTGCTCGCGTTCGGTCGCCGCCAAGAGGTCCTTCATGAGCCGGAGCTCCTCGGCCCGGCCGACGAAGGGGGCTTCGAGCGCTTCCGAGCGCCCTACGCCTCGTCGCTGGGCGACGACGCGAAGCGCCCGCCAGGCGGTGACGGGCTCGGACTTACCCTTCAGCTGAAGCTCCCCCACCTCCGAGAAGCCCCCAGACGGCCATGACGGCGTCACCGATGAACTTCTCCACCGTGCCGCCGTAGCGGGCGATGACCCGCTCGGCACGCCCGAAGTAGTCCGAGAGCAGCTCGCGTACCTCCTCCGGGTCGCGCTTTTCCACGAGCGGTGTGAAGCTGACGAGATCTACGAAGAGCACCGAGCAGAGACGCCGCTCGGCGACAGGACCCTCAGCAGCCTCGGGCGCGGAGACAGCTGCCCCGCAGTCAACACAGAAGCGGTTGTCCGCCTCGAGGGGTGCCCCACAGGCCGGGCAGGCGGCGGCGAGCGAGCCGCCGCAGTGCTTGCAGAACCGTTTCCCCTCGGGGGTCTCGCCTCCACAAGCTGGGCAGCGCATATCTACCTCCTCTTCGAAGGCTACGACGCTGCCGGTAGTACCGCACACCCTGCCGGCTGTGACGCTGTCCGGCTTTGGGGCTTCAGGTGCGCCCGACTCGTGATGTCCACCTCAACGACAGGAGACAAGTGTGCGACCTTCGCTCGCGTCTGTCCTGGTCAAACACTAAGTAGTAGCCGCTCAGCCCGGAGTGCTTAGAAGGCAGCTGCTCTGTCCAACTGAAGGTCGCTATGCCGCCATCAGAGCGGCGTCCTCGACTTCAGGGCTGACTCGGGTCGGGCAAGTTCTCGGGGCTCGCCTTTGCCCGTGACGGCACCCTGCTCGCGGTTGCCCAGGAGAACGCTTTGGCGACCGTCTGGTCGCTCCAGTCACGGAGGGAGACCGAAGCCCTGGTAGGACGGGCGGCCTCGATCGTATCCAGCCGCGACCGCAGGTAACTGGGCCACGCGGATAGTAAAGAACCCGACTCGGGAAGGCACTGCCCTCCCGAGTCGGGTTCTCTCGTCAAGTCTTGACTGCTAGATCCCGTCTACGACTTGAAGTACCAGTACTCGGGATTGAGGTTGTCGAGGGCGTTGACCGGAAGCACTCCACCGATCCTGTTGGAGACCTCGACGGCGGTTGCCGCCAGTGGCTGCCAGATGACGGGCAGCTGCTGGGCGAGGTAGTCCTCCCACTGGTAGAAGACGCTCAGGCTCGAGTTCTCGTTCGTCTCCCGGATCAAGGTGTCGTTCTGGGCGTTCGAGTAGTCGCCCTGGTTCGAGCCGGCACCGGTGGCGAAGATCTCCTCGCCGGTGGGCAGGTAGTCGGGCGAGTAGAGCCAACCGCCGCCCCAGTTCGCCATGTCCCATGCGTGGCAGGCCGCCGTGGCGGTCGGGTAGCAGGAGACGGCGTCCTTGAGGACGTTGTCGAACGGCTCAGCCTTGAGGCTGACCTTGATGCCCTCCTTGGCCCACTCGGACACCTCGTAGTCGACCGCCTGCGTGAGCGACTGCGTGCCGCTGGCATACACCTCGGTGAAGGTGAGCGGCGTGCCGCTCGGGATGCCTGCGCCGCACTCACCGGCGCCTGACCCGGGCTTCGTGCACGTCGTCGTGCCTCCCGGGACGACGTTCCAGCCGTTGGCCTTCAACGTGGCCGCCGCCGTCGTGGGGCTGAAGGGGTAGGGACCACCCGTCTTCAGCTCGACGCCGTGGGCGAAGTTGTTCGGTGGGTAGACGGGCGCCGGGCCGTAAGTGGGCACGCCGTAGCCCTTGAAGTAGGTCGAGATGATGCCCGTCTGGTCGACCAGCTCCTGCAGCACCTGGCGGAAGTACAGCTGCTTGAAGACCGCACCGGCGTGACCGCCCGCTCCCAGCGTGGAGTTGAAGTTCTCCGGGAAGTAGTTGATCTGCCAGGACTCGGTCTGCGTGATCCCGTACGTGCTCGTAAGGGCGGTGGCGTTGGCCCCCGCCGTTGTCGGCCCGAGGTTGGCCGCCTTCTGCGGCAGGTTCTGCGAAGGCAGGTAGCCGACGTCCGGAGCGGTGCTGCCTCCGGCGGCGAGGGCGTTGTACTCGGCGGTGTCGGAGGTGTAGGGCACCTCGACGAACTCGGAGAGGATCGGCTTCTGCGGTCCGCTGTAGGCCGGGTTCGGCACGAAGGTCGACTGCCCGGTGGAGGCATCGAATGCGCTCAGCTTCCAGGGACCGTCGACGCCGTCTGCCCACAGCTTGTTGGAGGCATAGGTGGCAAGGTCACCGGACATCTGCGGGTGCTTGGAGGTGGCGTTGTTGTCCGTGTCGAAGGTCCACACGGCCACGCAGGCTTTCGTCACTGCCTTGCTCGGGAGGCTGGCGGTCTTCGTGGCAACCCCGCAACCACCGGACCCAGGGGCGGCCGTCAAGGAGGTGATGTCCCAGGCTTCGGCCATCGGGTAGATCTGCGAGAGCTCGTTGTACTGGAACCACGTCGTGCTGAAGGTGCCGTCGAGGTTGATGACGACGGTGTTGCCCGTGGGTCCGTCAGGCGCCGAGTAGCTCTTGATGTTGCCCGGCCACTGGTTCGGGCCAGGAGCCGTGCCGGCCCAGTTGGCGGACTCGGCTTCGATCATGTTCAGCCAGAAGATGACGCTCTGGGCGTCGACGCTCTGGCCGTCGGCGAACTTCCAGGGCTTCAAGGTGATCGTGATGGTCTTGTCGCCGTTCGACCACACGGGTGCGTTGCCGGGCGAGAGCGAGTAGTCCACGTCCGGGGACGTGCTCGTGGGGGAGCCGAACCAGTAGAGCGGCCGGTACAGGAGGAACTCGAACTGCTCTTCGTTCGCCACCGAGAAGAACTGCAGACTCGAGAACGGGAAGATCCAGTCGGGTGTCACCTGCGGCGCCATCGCCCAGTAGGCCGTGCCACCCTTCAGATGGCTCGAAGGCGTCGAGGTCGCCGACGGGCTCGTGGTGGTCGTTGACGAGGACGTGCTGCTTCCGCAGGCCGCCAGCACGAGCGCGCCTACGGCGAGCCCTGCTCCTATTTTCCAGGCTGCTCTCAGTCTCGGTTTCCGTTGCATGTGGCTCAGTTACCTCCCTGATCTCAACGACGCTGTTGGCACCGGCGCGCTCAGGTCCCCCTTCTACGGGAAACCACAGCCCGCGGCACTGTAGCGCATCCGTAATGTTTCGTACATCGAATGGCACCGAGACGGAGCGAGCTGAAGCTGGCTAACCGGGGCCGAACCGCCCACCTCCGGGATCAACCGACTACGAAATGTCGGGCATCAACCGAACTTCCCGGCCACCTCGGTGACGCTGAACCCGTCACGAATGACGCCCATGACGGCGTAAACCCATCGGACGCAGCGGGTATCCGTTCAAAGCCGCTGACGAGGCGCTGATCTTCGGAGATTGGGCCTGTCAGGAGTGCCCGATGACAGGTCAAAGCTCCACTTCAGCGGTTGCGGAGCGCGCTGCCGAGGCCGCGGCGACCTCCGTAGCAACCGCTTTTATCGTCGATGGCAGTTGCCCGCGCACTCACACACAGGGCGGGCACACCACCGACAGTTCGTCGCGGCGTCCACCCTCGAGCCAGAGCTTCGAGGATTGTGTTTGCTCATCCATGGCCGCAGCCTCGCCGAGGGGTGTATCACTGCCATTCGCCAGGGATCCGGCCCAGTTTCCGAGACTCACCCGATCGGTACCCAGCGATCAGGACAGCGTGACCATGCCTGTGCCCGTCAGGCTGGGCAGACCCGACGACCTGCAGGTGCTGAGGACTCCCTTCTCGGTCATGTCCGTGTAGGAGGATGCACTGGAGCCCGCGCCGTGGTCACTGCCTGCAAAGGAACCCGTCACGGAGGCCGTGCCCCCGCTGTTGGGGAACACGAACCCGACGTCACCAGCGCTGTTGGTCACGATGCGGTGGCCCGAGAAGGTGACCATGCTGTTCGCAACAGAACTCGGGGTCCACCGCGCCGTCCACGTCGGGGGCCCCGACGCGGAGTTCGACGTCCCGAGAACGCGGCAGGCGTTGGACGCGAGGTGAATCGTCAGCGTGGAGGTGGCGCCGGTTACCTTGGAGACGTTCGACCCGCTCGTCGTGCAGGTGGAAGCTGCGATCGTGATCGTCACCGTCTCAACAGGGCTGGTGCCACTCTTTTGCAGTGGCGGGTCGAACGTCACCGTGCCGGTTCCGGAGCAGCTGATGCCGCCCGTGGCGACCGTCGGCGCACTCGTCGACGAACTAGTGGACGTCGAACTGCTCGTGGCAAGCGGGACGTGGAAGTGGACGTGGAAGTGGACGTAGAAGCTGTCGTCGGCTTGTGGCTACTCGAACAGGCCGACATGAAGACCAAGGAGACCACCAGGACGACGCCGGCTACGGCCAGAGACCGGTCTCGCAATGAGAATCGCATACGAGGCATTGTCTGCCGCAGCCTCGGCTCGATCCAGGGGCTTTCGTCACATGAGACACGAACTCCAGGGCCGCGAGTCCAGCACCAGAGTTTGACGGTATGCCGCCGTGGACTGAAAGCAGACTCAGATGACGTGGCTGATCGTGGGGACACAGAACGACGGAGGCACCGGACTCGCGGGTCGGCGCGTATTCGGCGACTGGCGAAGGCGGCGAGGCGGGAGACGACGAAGCGCGCCGGTGTGGCGGGCGGGGAGGCCCGCTCCAGCTGGTGCCGGAGGCGCAGCGGCCGCCAGCTCGGATGTTGCCGACGCAGTTCCAAGACGCGGGCCTCGAACACCGCCGGCATCTGATGCGGGACGCGTTTAGGCCGATGCGAGCGGTCGACGAGGGCTTCGAGGCCGCCGGCCTCGTAGCGCGACATCCATCAGTAGAGCGTCTGGCGGCTGACTCCGTACTTCTCTGCCGCCTCGGTGACGGTCATTCCGTCCCGGATGACCGCGACGACGGCGTCGTAGCGCTGCTCCACTTTGGTGAGCTCCTTGATCACTCCGGCCACCTCCCTCCCACTCGGAGGCGGAGGACGGTGGGGCCGAGGTGTCAAGCGTCAGCTGTTACAGGGTCACGGATCACCCGTTACTGCGTTCCACATCACGCGTTATCGATCTGTGACAGATCAGGCGTGGTCTTACAGCTGATCGGTGCGCCCCCTGGGACTCGAACCCAGAACCTGCGGATTAAGAGTCCGTTGCTCTGCCAAATTGAGCTAGAGGCGCCTGCCGGCAGGCCAGACTAGTCGCTCCGGCCGACGACGGAGCTGAACCGCACTCGGGCACCACAAACTGCAACCGAGGCGCGACTCGACATCGAAACGGGTGGCCGAGGGGACTTGAACCCCCGACTTCCAGGACCACAACCTGGCGCTCTGCCAACTGAGCTACGACCACCATGGGAGCCGGCACCGTCGGGCGCACCGACGGCGTCGACCCTTCCAGCATGGCACATCGACCGAGGGTGAAAAAAGCAACCGGCTGCGGCGCCGGTCGCGTCCCAACCAGCTTGTGGGCACCGAATTCCCAGCATCCCGGGTATGCCGCACCCCTCGTTACCTACGTGCCAAACTTGACCGCTTCGCCTGCTTCGCCTAATTTCATAGTTTCAGTAGCAAATCAGGCCGTGCCCGACGGCCGCCGACAAAGGAGATACAGCGTGCCGAATCAACGACGCCGCCGAGCGCGGGCCGGTCTCATCGGGGGGGTCTCGGTGCTGGCAGCGGTTGCCTGCATGAGCCTCACCGGCCTCGTAACGGCGAGCGCATCCAACCTGCCGCCAGGTAACACCGTCATCATCGGAAGCGGATCACAGACCGCTTACAGCTTGATGACCGGCCTCGACGACCTCTTCAACTCCTCGCAAGGCTGCAACGAGATCGCCGCCGCCGGAACCTCCGAGGTCCAGTCGTTGAGCTTCAACTGTGCAGCCGGTCCTGCCGGCGCGGTCGGCTTGCCCGCCGCCAACGGCGAGAACCCCCTCAATGACGTCGCCCTGCAGGAGCCGCCTCTCGGCGGTTCGAATGGCCTGAAGCAGCTCGAAGGGCAAGTTCCCGTGCTCGGGACCGAACCGATCAGCTTCGCCACGACGGTGCGAAACCCAACCGCCTCTGATCCGCAGGGCCTCAACTTCGTGAACTACGCCGACGACGCCATCTCCTGGTTCCATTTCACCAAGGTGGGCAAGAAGGCGACCCCGTCGGCGAAGATCAAGTCGCTCACGATCTTGCAGCTGGAGAACATCTGGCTCGGGAACATCACCAACTGGAAGTCGCTCGGCGGCAAAAGCGCTCCCATCAAGGTGTACGTCACGAACTCGGGCTCAAGCTTGCTGACCATCTGGAATACCAGTCTCGGGAACATCAACTCCCAGACGTACCCGGAGACAGAAGGTCCCTCCTACGTCATCGAGCAGAACGAGGACGCTTCGATCATCAAGAACGGCAACGAGGCTGACGCCATCTTCTTCTTCTCTCGCGGCCGCTTCCTGCAGACTTGTGACGAAGGCACCTGTGGTGGCTCGCGAATCCCTGGCGGTGGTACCACCGCCCTCGGCGAGATCAACGGGGTCAAACTCACCAACGCCAACATCTTGAGCGGCTTGTGGCCCGTCCGGGTCTTCCTGTCGAACGTGTACTCGGACGGCTCGAACTCCAAGATCCCGGCCGCCAACCAGGCGACGCTCAACTACGTGAGCGAAGACGGTTTCTTGTGCAAGTCGCAAACGTCCCACGGCAAGCGCATCCTCGACCCGCTCACAGGCGTGTGGTACCGCACCGAGATCGACAACCTCATCGCCGCCGATGGCTTCGTCCCGATACCGATCGGCTCAGAAGGGCTCGTCACGAACCCCGCAGTGCCCGGCTCGCCCTACAGCGGATACGACTCTTCCGGCAGCGACCCGAGGGGCTACTGCAAGGTGAGCACGACGGACGGGAACGCCTGATCTCGACATCACAGCGACCAGGTGCGCAACTTCGCCCGGGTTCGGCTCTCTCCCTCGGAGCCGAATCCGGGCGACCGCACTGAGCAAGTGGAGGATCGAACATTCGAATCGCCTACAACCGAGCGGGACTCCCGCTGAACCTGAGGAAAGCGGGCTTTGCCGGTGGCGGGACTCGAGAATCCGGACTGATGAAAGCCACATTGCACCGAGCGACACTCCGGCCGAGGACGGCCGGAGCTGTCGCGTTGAAACGACAGTCGAGAGACGCTTGAGCAAGAGCACTGAGATGACCCCAGAAGGTGATGGCAGGTCGAGCGGACGGGACACGGCGGCGATGCCGCGGCCGGTCACGAGCGAGCACCGCTTGGACGATCGCCTGTTTCGCGGGGGCACGCGGAGCGTCGGACTTGCTGTCTTCGGGCTCTTGTTCGCCATCGGTGCCTTCCTGTTGTGGAAGTCCATGCCGGCCTTCGACAAGAACGGCCTCATCAGCTTTCTCACGACGACCGGCTTCACTACGAGCGGCGTCGCCCATCCGGTCTTCGGCGTGGCCGCCCTCCTCTTCTGGACAGTCGTCATCGCCCTCATCGCCGCCGTGATCGGTGTCCCCATCGCCGTCGGCACTGCGCTGTTCATCGTCGAATTCGCCCCGGCGCGGCTCCGACGCGTCCTCATCGCCGTAATCGACCTGCTGGCGGTCGTTCCCTCGATCATCTTCGGGCTGTGGGGAGTGTTCTTCCTGCAACCCCGGATGGTGGGCTTCGAGCAGTTCCTCTCCGCTCACCTGAGCTTCATCCCCATCTTCGCCACGACCTCGGCCGTGCTGAAAGGATCGGCATTCATCGCCGGCACGGTCGTTGGGATCATGATCGTGCCCATCGTCACCTCGATCACTCGCGAGATCTTCTCCCTCGCGCCGCAAGGAGAGCGAGAGGCGGCGCTCGCACTCGGCGCCAGCAAGGCATCGATGATCCGGGCCGTCGTGCTGCCGTTCGGACGCGGCGGCATGATCGGGGCGGTCATGCTCGGGATCGGGCGGGCGATGGGAGAGACCGTCGCCGTGGCCACGATCATCTCGACCATCTTCGTCATCAACCCGCACATCTTGCAGGTGGGCGCCAACTCGATCGCGGCCTTCATCGTGCTGCGCTTCGGAGCAGGCGGACCGCTTGGCTTGTCGGCGCTGATGGGGATCGGCTTCGTGCTCTTCTGCTTCACGTTGCTCGTGAACCTGGCTGCGTCCTTCATCGTGAACCGCTCGCGCACCGGAGCGAGCGCCTGATGTCGATCGCCACACTCGAGAGAGCCGGGGCCACACCGCCCAACGAGCAGCCGAGCCCTCGCGACCTCCACCGGCGACGTCCCCGCCAATTCACCGGCACGGATCTCGTCGTGCTCGTCTCCTCGGCTCTGGCAGCAATCAGCTTCGTGTGGATCGTCTTCTACCAGCTGACGCTGCTGGCCGGCGGCTCCGGCTTCGTGATCTGTGCCCTGCTGTCGTTCCTCGTCATCTACTACCTTGCGAATCGCAGCCTTTTCGGCCACATGGCGGCCGTCAATCGCGTGATCGGGGCGCTCGTGACCTCGAGCGCAGTCGCAGTCACCATCGCCCTCGCCCTCGTCGTGGTCTTCCTCGTCTCGCGCGGCTATCACCTCATCAGCCTGCACTTCCTGACCCACGACCAGGGTGACGTCACCCAGACGGCGCCGGCGAGCGCCGGTGGCGTCAGCCACGCGATCGTGGGCACGCTCGAACAGGTCGGTCTGGCAGTCGTCATCGGCGCCCCGGCAGGCATCATCACCGCCATCTTCATCAACGAGGTCGGCGGCCGCGTCACCTCCCTCGTGCGCACGGTCGTCACGGCCATGAGCGCCTTGCCGACGATCGTGGCCGGGTTGTTCATCTACGTCATCTACATCTCAGCCACCCATCACGGCTTCTCAGGCCTCGCCGGCTCCCTCGCATTGTCGATCATGCTGCTCCCGAACGTCACCCGCACCACTGAGGAGGTGCTGAAAGTCGTGCACGGGTCGCTGCGGGAGGCCTCCATGGCTCTCGGTGCACCGCAATGGCGGACCGTCTGGTCCGTCGTTCTGCCGACGGCGCGCGCCGGCATCGCCACGGCGGTGCTGCTCGGCATCGCCCGCATCGTCGGAGAGACGGCCCCGCTGATCGTGACGATCTTCGGCAGCACCTTCATGCAGACGAACCCTCTGCATGCTCAAGAAGCCCTTCCCTTGTTCATCTGGCAGAGCTATGGCCTCCCCCGCCAGGCGGACATCGAGCGCGCCTTCGCCGCCGGCCTCGTCCTCGTCGGCCTCGTCCTCATCCTGTTCGTCCTCGCCCGTCTCGTCGCCTCCATCCGCCCGGGGGCGGTCCACCGCATGGTCACGAGGCTGCGCCCGAGCCGTCTGGAGGCATCGTGAGCACGACCGAAGACTTCGTCTCTTCCGGCACCCTCTCGTCCCCCTACGACTCGGCGGCGCCCGCGGCCGCCTCGCACGCCTCCGAGCTCGTGGCCGAGGACGTCTCGGCCTGGTTCGGCGGCCACCTCGTCTTGGAGCGGGTGAGCCTTTCGATGGAGCGCTCCAAGGTGACGGCCCTCATCGGGCCTTCCGGCTGTGGCAAGTCGACGTTCTTGCGCATCTTGAACCGCATGCACGAGGTCGTGCCCGGGGCCGAGCTCGGCGGCCGGGTGCTCCTGGAGGGCGAAGACGTCTACGGGCCGCAGATGCGCGCCACCGAGGTGCGCAAGCAAATCGGCATGGTCTTCCAGAAGCCCAACCCCTTCCCCGCCATGACCATCGAGCACAACGTGCTCGCCGGCCTGCGCTTTGCCGGCACGAAGGTGCGCGCCGCCGACCGCCGTGAGCTCGTGCAGGAGATGCTCGTGAAGGCCGGCCTGTGGAACGAGGTGCGCAACCGCCTCTCCGCCCTCGGGGGCGAGCTCTCCGGTGGCCAGCAGCAGCGCCTCTGCATCGCGCGGGCCCTGGCGGTGCGCCCGAACGTCTTGTTGATGGACGAGCCCTGCTCGGCCCTCGACCCCACCTCCACGCGGCGCATCGAGGAGACGATCCGCGAGATCGCCGACGACGTCACCGTCGTCATCGTCACCCACAACATGCAGCAGGCCCAGCGGGTGAGCCACGCCTGCGCCTTCTTCCTGGCGGCCGAGAACCAGCCGGGCCGCATCGTCGAGTCCGGCACGACCGAGCAGATCTTCGAGAGCCCGAGCGACGAGAGGACGGCGGACTATGTCCATGGGCGCTTCGGCTGAGGGCTCGGCCGCGGCCGGCGGCCTCTCCCGCGGGATCGGTTGCGATCTCGCTCCTGGCGGCTCTGGCATTCGTGACCGTGTCGGCTCAGAGCGTCGGCATGACCCGGGCGCTCGCAGCCGGTCCGGAGGTCACCGGCGCAGGCTCGAGCTACGCCGCGCTCGCCATCAACAACTGGGACGCTCAGATCTCCACGGTCTACGGAGACACCGTCGACTACAGCACGTCCTCCTCCGTCATCGGCCTCAACCTGTTCGCCCAGAACCAGGTGACCTTCGGTGCCTCCGAGATCGGCTACTCGACCGGGCAAGCCAACTACACGCCCACGACGCCCTACCAGTACCTGCCCGACATCGCCGGGGCGACGTGCCTCATGTACAACGTCAAAGGCCGGCTGGGCAACCAGGTTCGATCGCTCAACCTCGACTCGCGGGTCCTGGCAGAGATCTGGACGGGCACGATCACGAAGTGGGACGACCCAGCCATCGCCGCCATCAACCGAGGTGTCGACCTGCCGAACGCGCCCATCATCGCCGTCTTTCGCACCGATGCGTCCGGGGAGAATTACGTCTTCTCCCAGTACCTCGACTACCTGCAGCCCGCCATCTGGGTGCCTTTCGTGAAGGCACTTCAGGCCGGCTCGCCCGTGAGCGCCGACTTCCCGCAGGGCAGCAGCAGCTCCCGCCGGTACCACCTCTCCAACTTCTTCGGTCAGAGCGGATCGGACGGCACCTCTGACCTCGTCGCCAGCACGAACGACGCCGTCACCTATGTCGAGACCGGCTATGCCATCTTGCACCACATGCCGTGCGCCTACGTGGAGAACGCCAGCCACAACTGGGTGCAGCCCTCGGAGGAGACCGACGCCGTCGGACTCGAGCGCGCCGAGCTGCTCCCCGACCTCGAGCAGAAGCTGCAAGGCGTCTACTCGAACCCGCTCCCGAGCGCCTACCCGATCTCCGCCTACAGCTACCTCATCACGCCCAAGGGCCCTGGTTCGATGTCGCCGGCGGAAGGGGCCGTCCTCGGCCAGTACATCCGCTTCTTCGCCTGCACGGGTCAGCAATCGGCCGGAACGCTCGGGTACTCGCCTCTTCCGCCCAACCTCGTTGACGCCGACTTCGCCGCCATCAACCGCATCCCCGGCGCAGCCAGAGCGCCGGCCGCCGCCACGGCGGCGAACTGTCCGGATCCATATGTCGACGGCCAAACCGTCCTCCCGGGCGAACCCTGCATCGTCGGGCAGCCCTGCCACTCCTCGGGCGGCGGCACGACGCCTCCGACCACGTTGCCCACCGCCACCATCACGACGACCACGACGGCGCCCACCAGCGGTGTCCCTCACCACAAATCGGGCGGCTCCAAGCGCCACAACGCCGGCCACACCAAGCCAGCTCGCTCAGGTCAGCACTACGGCGGGGGCGGGAGCAGCGGCAGCGGGGGCGGCGGGACGACGAAGCCCGGGTCTCCGTCGCTCGCCAACGGACAATGGCCGGGCAAGAAGATCGTCCCTGGGGCGCAGCCGGGTGCCAACCTGCCGAATGGGCAGACCCTCGGCAATGAGCTCGCCACAGAGGACTTCACGTTGCTCGGTGTGAGAGTCTCGCCCGCGACGATGTGGGGCTCGGTCGCCTTGCTGATCCTCCTTCTCGCCGTCCCGCCCACCCTGGCCCGCGTGCGCAGGCGCCGGAAGCTCGGTCGCTTGGCCACGACGGACTCTCGTGGAGCTCGACAATGAGCCGGCTGGCGCGCCTGCTTGCCGCTGCCGGCCTGGCAACGCTCGCGATCGCAGGACTGACGCTCGGGGCGACAGCGGCGCGGGCAACCCCGATGGGCGGTGCTGCCGGCGCCCGATCTGGGGCGACGCCGAAGCGGGCGTGTGCCCCCGGCGCCACCTGCGTGACGATCCCCTCCCCGTGTCCGTCCGGGTCGAGGTGCCCGACGGTGTCCGTAGAGCCGTCGAACGGCCTCGGCCAGAACCAGTGGATCTACCTGAATTTCTCCGACTTCGCCGCCGGAAGCGTCGCCCAGATTTACTACTGCGAGAACCAGACGCCGCTCACCGCCACCAGCCCGCCCTACTGCGTCCTCGAGGGCACGCCCACCTTCACCTACCCCAACCAGGAGCTCCCGATCTCGGCGAACGGCAGCGGGGCGATGAGCTTCCAGACGCTCGACGACCCCAACGTGGCGGGTGACACCGCCCTCGTCGGTCAGATCCCGGGCGACACGACGGCGCCGCCGCAGAACTTCTATTGCGGCGACACCGCCGACCAGTGCTCGGTCGACGTCGTCGACTGGTCGCTCCTGAGCTCGCCGCGTCCGAGCAACATCGCCATCCCACTGCCGTCTGACACGGCCGTCATCCCGCTCGGATTCGCCCCACAGAGCAACGGCTGCCAGCAGGCGACGTTGGTGTCGACCTTCAGCGACAACAGCATCGAATGGCTCATCCCGCACGAGTCGCCGGTCGTGTGCAAACAACAGCATGCCGCCGTCGCACTGAACACCTCCACGAGCACGTCGTTGATCCTGGGCTCGCTGCAAAACGGCAACGTCGTGTTCCTGGACGATCCGCAGGCGGCCGATGTGCGGGCGGCGCTCTCCAAGGTCCATTACGCCGTCGTACCGGTCGTGGCCTCTGCCGTCGTCATGGGATACGTCGCCGCCATGGAACAGCAAGGCCTCAGCTACCCGTTCAACGACTTCCGCCTGACGCCCAACGAAGTGGCCGGACTTGTCACCTATGCCTATCAGGGCCCTTACGACGGCGACCTCGTGAAATGCAAGGGCGGTCCGTGCTCCGCCCTGCAGGGCCTGAACTCCGTCCGGGGCTTCGTGGGCGCCGGCCAGTACGGGGTATTCATCCCCTCGGAGACAACAAGTGTCACCGAGACAATCACGAACTGGGTGTGCAACGCCCCAAACGTTCCCTTCGTGCTGAACGGCAAGCTCATCACGGACCCGAACAGCGCCCAGAAGACGTTCACGACCTCGGTCAACCAGCGCCCGTGGCCGATCACCAGATGCACGACCTTCGACCAATTCCCGGCGCTCAAGCCCTTTGCGACCTTGTTCGAGCAGGCGGCCGACCCGATCCATGCCGTGAAGTACCTCCGCACCTTCGCCGTCCCGCCCCAGTTCCAGCCCTCGCCCGTGGCAGGGTTCGCACCCATCGACTGGGGAGACGCCCGTTACTACGGCCTCGACGCTGCTGCCTTGCAGAACGCCGCCGGACAGTTCATCGCCCCCAGCACGGCCTCGGTGCAGGCCGAGATAGCGGCCGAGCCTCTCTCGAACGCCGGCTACCCCCTTCCGGACGCCAAGCTGCGCGTGAGGGGCGGCTACCCGATGTCGACGGTCATCGACGCACTCGTGCCGGAAGGCCCGCTCCCAGCTACCCAATCGAAACCCATCGCCCAGATGATGACCGATCTCCTCGACTACACGACGACGGCGCCCCTACCCGACGGCTATGTCCGGCTGCCGGCAAAGCTGAGGGCCCTCGCCCACCGGGAGCTCACGAACGCCCTGGAAGCTGAGACGGGGGCGGTGACGAGGACGCGCGCCTTGATCCGGCCGACGTCGGTGACGCAGGGACACCCCGTCAGATACGTGGCGAAGGTGTCGTCAGCCCGCCGCAGCCCGACGGGGAACGTGACGTTCACGACGGGAGCGACAACGCTCTGCAGCGCCCAGCTGACAAGGGGGAGGGCGGCGTGCACGGCCTCGGACGCCCCGGTCGGCTTCGACAACGTGACGGCAAGCTACGCAGGTACCGTCAGTTTCGGTCCTTCGGTGGCCACGGCCACGCTCGACGTCTCGGCCCCTCCCCCGCCGCCTACGACCGTCGTGACGGTCACCACGATGCCGCCGCGTTCGCGGACGACCACCACGACGACGACGGTGCGCTCGACCGTGCCCTCGACGGTGCCGTCCAAGGCCAAGGGGTCCGGCCCGAGCACGCTGTCGGTCGCCGACGTCAGGCTGGCGGCCGCAGCCGACAGCGTCGCCCTCCCGATTGCGCTCGCGGCGGGAGGGGCCTTGATCGCACTCAGTCTCGGACTGTCCTTCGTCGGAGTCCTTCGACGTCGCCACGCAGGTCGTACCGAGGGTGCCTGACGCGAGGCTCACCAAAGAGTCGCCACTCGTAGAAGACGTGCCTGACGCCCTTCCTGCCGAGGAAGCCACTGATGACGGCGAACCGGTTACGACCAGCTCCAGCGTGCCGGCGGGGACGGACTCCCGCAGGGGGCGCCGACGCCACCAGCCAGGCTCCATCGTCTTCACGGCTGCGGTCATCACCGCCGGCATGGGCCTTCTCGTGGCGGGCTTCGCCGTCTACCTGTTCGGCTTCACGAGCCTGGAGGCCTTCCACGCCCAGCATCGCCTCGCTGAGCAGTTGGCCGGCTCGGCCGGCCTGGCCGCCCTCAATGGCACGACACCGCCCGAAGGCGAGGCTGTCGCCATCCTCGACATCCCCACGATCGGGATCCGCCAAGTCGTGGTGGAGGGTACGTCGTCAGAGGATCTGGAAGCGGGCCCCGGCCTCTTGATCGGTTCCGCGCCGCCGGGGACGGGCGGCGACGTCGTCATCGCCGGGCGGCGCACGACCTACGGCTCCCCCTTCGCGCGCCTCGACCGGCTGAAGAACGGCGACACGGTCATCCTCACGGGTGCGCTCGGGGAATTCCGCTACACGGTGTCGACGACGCGGGTCGTCCGTCCCGGGTCCCCACTGCCGGCGAGCCCGACCAGCGCCGGCCGGTTGACGCTCGTCACCTCGACACCGGCTGTGGAGGCGTCGTCCCTCCTCGTCGTTACGGCCGATCTCGCCGGCAAGCCCGTCGCCTCCGTGCCGCTCAGCGACGCGGCGCTTCCCTCCACGCAATTCGGTCTGGCGGGCGACGGCGCCGCCGTGGCTCCGGCCATCGGCTGGGGCGGTGCCCTCATCGGCGTTCTTCTCTGTGCCTGGTACCTGTTGCGCAGGTCGAGAAAGACGTGGCTCGTCTACGGACTGGCAACCCCGATCGTGATCGCCGCTGCGATCCTCTGCTACGCCAACGTGGCGGCGCTGTTGCCTGCGACGTTGTGAACCCCGCCTTCGGCGGCGCGCCCAGCCGCTCGCACGGGCGGCGGCGCCTGGCGCTCGCCGCGGCCATCGCCGCGGTGTGCTTCGGCACCGGTGCCTGCTCCTCCGGCTCGAGGGCTGCTTCGTCGCCCCACGAGAGCACGACCTCCTCGAGGGTGCCCTCGAGCTCGACCGTCACTATGACAACGGTGCGCTATTCGGGATACGTGACCATCAAGGGCAAGAAGGTCGGCATCCCGGAGGAAGGCACGACTCCGATCAGCCTGGTCGAGAACGTCGGCGAGCAGATCATCATCACGCCGAGCCGCATCGAGCCACACCTCCTCTTCGCCCAGGTCGACTACCGACTGACGTTCACGAACCTGACGTCGGCTCCCCAGCGGCTGCGTTTCGTGAACGACGGCAACTGGCGCTCACCCGCTATCCCGCCCGGCGGGACGTGGCACTACACGCCCCGCGACGGCATCTCCTACTACTTCGTCACCAGCACCGGGCTGCAGGCAACGTTCCAGGCATCCCCCGCCGGCGCCCCGTAGTCGGCCGGCTCAACCCGAGGCGACGGCCGCCCGCACGGCCTCCACGTCGCGGTGCATCTGCTCGATCAGCTGCTGGCTGTCGTCAAAACGCCCCTGGCCCCGCACGATGTGCCCTACACCCAGCCGCACGCGCTCCCCGTAGAGATCACCGTCGAAGTCGAGCAGGTACGCCTCAACGAGCCGGGCGCCCCCTTCGCCATAGTACGTAGGCCGCGTACCCACCGAGATGGCCGCCACGAAACGACTGCCGTCCGCCCGCTCGAACCAGCCGGCGTAGACGCCATCGGCCGGGAGCACGCTGGTGCCGGGCACTTCGACGTTCGCCGTCGGGAAGCCGAGCTCCCTCCCCCGCCCGTCGCCGTGCACGACCACACCTTCGAGCACGAGCTCCTCACCGTCGAGCACCGCCTTCGAGGCTACCGTCCCTCGACTGCCCGCTATCGTCCCGACCGTGCCCGGGAGCCGACCACTGTCACATGATCGAGACCTCGGTTCCCTGCCCGAGACCGTCGTCATCCGAGAGGTCGGACCTCGAGACGGGCTCCAGTCCGAGCCGCCCCTGTCAGCTCAGGATCGTGCGGCCATCATCGACCGGCTCGCCGGCGCCGGGTGCAAGCGCATCGAGGCCGTCAGCTTCGTCTCCGAGCGGATCGTGCCCGCGATGGCGGGCGCTGCCGAGGTACTGGCAGCGCTCACGACGCGCGGGACGTTCCGCCTCACGGCTCTCGCGGCCAACCTCCGCGGTGCGGAGTCGGCCCTCGCCGCCCGAGTGGACGAGATCACCGTCACGATCTCGGTTTCGCCGACGTACAACGAGCGCAACGTTCACCGCCCCGTCGCCGAGTCGCTGCAGGAGGTTGCGAGGGTGTGCGAGCGGGCGAGCGAGGCGGACGTGCCCGTCGACGCCGTCGTGTCCTGCGCCTTCGGCTCTCCCTACGAGGGCGACATCGGCGCCCGAGACGTGCACGAGCTGTGCCATCGCCTCGGGGACGCCGGCTGCACCGCCATCACGCTCGCCGACACGACCGGAATGGCGACACCGCGCCTCCTCGCCGAACTACTCGCCCTCACCGGGAGCGACGTGGGTCTCCATCTCCACGAGACCCGTGGGACCGGCCTCCTCAACGCCTACGCCGGCCTACAGGAGGGCGTGCGCCGCTTCGACACCGCTGTCGGTGGTCTGGGTGGCTCCCCATTCGCGGCAGGGGCGGCAGGCAACCTCGCCACCGAGGACCTCGTTGCCCTCCTCGACGACCTCGGGGTCGCCTCGGGCATCGATCTCGACGGCATGATCGCCGCCGCCCGCTTGGTCGCCGCCCTCGTGGGTCACCCCGTGCCGAGCAGGGTCTCGGCCGTCGGCCCGCGCACGCAGCTTGTCACGCCCGCCGTCACGCCGGAGGACTGACGGCGCTCGGGCTCGGGTCCGGTTCAGCATCCGCCACATGGCGACCGAGCGGCGTTAACCTCGATTTGCAGGGTGCGATGAGCCGCCGGTCTCTTCCGCATCGAGACGTGTCGGCCTCGTGAAGGAGCAGGTGGATTGGAGCAAGAGCGGTCGAGCTTCCGGGCCCGCATGACCGACCACCTCCCCATAGCCGTCGGCACGACCCATGGGCTCTTCTTCGTGAGTGACGGCATCGCCGACGGCCCGTTCTTCAAGGGCAGCCGGGTGCCGGCCTTCTTACAGGTGGGGGTTCGCTACTACGCCGCTACCGTCGACCCGGGCGGGCGGTCGGCCTTGCAGACGAGCGACGACGACGGGCAGAGCTGGAGCACCCAGGGCACGTCGGTCACCTTCCCGGACGATATCGGCGCCACCGTGGCGCAGATATGCCAAATTCAACCCGACCACGCCTCACCGCCCTCGGCGGGCAGATCCGCCCTCCTCGTGGGCGTCGAGCCGGCGGCACTCTTCCGCTCCAGCGACGGCACGAGCTTCGAGCTCCTACGCGGCCTCTGGAACCATCCGGATCGCCCGGTCTGGCAGGCGGAAGCTGGCGGTGGACTCGACACGGTGCTGACCCATCAAGATCGGCCAGGCAGGATCATCGTCGCCATCGCCGCCGGAGGTGTCTACCGCTCCGACGACGACGGGCAGACCTGGCTGGCGCGAAATGGTGGCATCGCCGTGCGCCCGGCTGACGTGTGGAGCGGCCCCCGGCGGCGTGTTCACAAGCTGGCCTTGGACGCTGCAAGCCCGGACTCGCTCTTCGCGCAGACTAATACCGGCACCTATCACTCCGACAACGCCGGCGACAGCTGGACCCGAGTAGGTCGAGTCGAGGAGGAGGATGGCCTCGCCTCGGACTTTGGGTTTCCCGTCGTTGCCCACCCGGTGGAGCCGGGCACGGCCTTCGTGTTCCCGCTCGAGTCTGAGTCGTACCCCTGCAGTCCCGAGGGTCGCCCCCGCGTCTACCGTACGACCGACGGCGGTGCCCACTGGGGGATGCTCGACGACGGTCTGCCGCGTGAGAATGCCCACGTGACAGTCCTTCCCGATGCCTTCACGATCGGCCAGAGCTCTCCGTACCCCCTCGTGTTCGGCACGAAGGCAGGGCAGCTGTTCGCCTCCCTCGACCATGGCGACAGCTGGCGACTGTTCGCCTGGGGGCTTCCGCCAGTGCTCTGCCTCCGCCTCCTCGAGTAGCCATCAACCGAGCGGCACCGACTGAGGGAACCTGAACACGTCGTCAGGGTCGTAGGTGCCCTTCACCGTCTCGAGACGCCGCAGGTTGGAGCCGTAGTAGGCGTTGGCCCAGTCCGTCAGCTCCGGGTCCGGGTAGTTCTGATACGCCTGGCCGCTGACGTAGGGCCGCATCGACTCCCAGGACGATCGCAACCAGCGGCGATTTTGCCGCACCGTCGAGGGTGGTGCGCCTTCCGGCCAGCCGGCGCTGTACTGCAGGGTGCAGCGGGCCCGGCGGTGAACGAACGCTGTCGCCTCCGGAGCAACGCGGTTGATGGCCCCTCCCAAGGCGTCGAGGGCGATCCCTCCCCCTGCAAGCACGGGAGAGGTCTGACGGGCCTCCACAGCCGCCATCATGGCGGCGATGGCCGCCGGACCGGCCCTGTCCATGAGGATGTCCGACTTGGCCGCAGAGGGTGCCCTCTGGAGCACGCCGGCAGGGTTCTCGCTCGGTAGGTGGCATTCGGCGACGCTGTCACCCTCGCAGCCGGCCTCGATCATCATCGTGTCGAGGTAGGCGGCCGCACCCACGAAACGAGTGAACGGCGCCGTCCCGACCGCGTTCAAGAGCGGCTGCAGCTCGGCCTCGAGGGCGACCTGGCTCCCGACGTACACACCGGTGACGCGGGCGACAGGTAGGTAGCCGGACGGGGTTGCCTGCCCTGCGAAGAGCAGGCAATTCGACCACAGCTCGTCTGGCCCCGACGGCGCCCAGTCCTGCCAGGCGGTGATGACCCGGGCGGCCGCGGTCCACGGCCAGACGAAGGTGAACAGGCCGAGGGCTCCGATGGGGTGGGTTGCGAAGCGGAACTGCGTTACGACCCCGAAGTTGCCCCCTCCCCCACCTCGCAGCGCCCAGAACAGGTCAGGGTTCGACGTCGCACTCGCCGTCACGACATCGCCCGACGCCAGCACGACCTCGGCCTCGAGGAGGTTGTCGCAGGTGAGGCCGAAGCGGCGCCCCAGCACCCCGAGACCGCCTCCGAGGGTCAGCCCGGCGATGCCCACCGTCGGACAGGAGCCACCCGGAACGGCCACCGAGTGGGGGGCGATTCCGGCGTAGACGTCGATGAGACGGGCACCGGCACCGACGGAGGCCGTGGCGGCGGGCTCGTCGACGCTCACCTCGTTCAGCCGGGAGACATCGATGACGAGGCCGGAGCCGGTCGACCATCCGCCGTAGCAGTGGCCGCCAGAACGGATGGAGAGCGGCACGCCGTGCTGGCGCCCGATGGCGATCGCCTTGGCGACGTCCGCCCCCGAAGCCACGTAGGCGATGGCCTGCGGCCGGGCCCCGTCGAAGACCGGGTTGTAGCTCTGCGCGGCCGTGACGTAGTCGGACGATCCGGGCAGCACGAGATCGCCCTGGAGGGAGCGTGCGAACGAGGCCCAGTCGGCTCTCGAAGGTGGGCGCCGCACGCCCGTCGTCGTGGTGGCCGGTGACGTGGTGGCCGTCGTCGTGGTAGCCGGTGACGTGGTGGCCGGCGCCGTGGTGGCAGGCGCCGCTGCCGTCGTGCCCGTCCCGGTCGAGCCGGCGCTCGACCGGGACGTCGAGCAACCCGACACCGTCCCTCCCGTGACTGCGGACGCGAGAACGCCGCCGGCCAGGCGCATGAATCGACGTCGGTTCACCTCTGTCGAGACGCCCGCCGTGGCCGCGCCCTTGCAGCTCCATGGTGAGGTGCGGACCGACTAGAAACCTCCGCATGCCTCAACCGCCGACCCCGCAACCATCGCCTCGCACCGCCGACCCCGGCGTGCTGCTCGTTGACCACCCGGCAGTGGTCGACCGCGTGACGCTGTTGCGAGATGTTGCGACGCCCAGCAACGTCTTCCGCCAGCTCGTCTCCGAGGTCTCGGCCTTCGTCGCCTATGAGGCCCTCCGTGATCTCGCCATGAGCGAGGTGAACCTCAACACACCGGTAGCCGTGGGCGTGAGCTTTCCCCGTATCGACGAAACGGTACTCCTCGTTCCGATTCTGCGCGCGGGTCTCGGCATGGTGCAGTCGATCCAGGAGCTGCTGCCGCTCACCCGTGTGGCTCACGTCGGGCTGCGTCGCGACGAGATCACCCACCAGTCGGATGTCTACCTGAATCGGTTACCGAGCGACCTCGCCGGCCGCAGGGTCGTCGTCTGCGATCCGATGCTCGCCACGGGCGGATCCCTCGCCCAGGTCTGCACCCTCGCCGCCGACCGGGGGGCGACGAACATCACGGCGCTCTGCCTCATCGCCTCCATGCCCGGCCTCGAGTTCTTCCGCTCCGTGCACCCGAGCGTCCCCGTCGCCTGCGCGGCCGTCGACCCCGAGCTCGACAGCCGCGCCTACATCGTCCCCGGGCTGGGCGACGCCGGCGATCGCCTCTTCGGTCCGCCCGATTGATCGCCGAGTGAGCTCAAAGGCCGATGTCCTCCTCCCAGAGGGCAGGGTTGGCAGCAACGAAGCCGCCAAGGAGTCTCACGCACCGCTCATCATCGAGGTCGACAACCTCCACCCCGTTCTCCGCGAGCCAGTCGTGCCCGCCGGTGAAGTTGCGCGACTCGCCGAGGACGACGCCCCCGATGCCGAACTGGCGCACGAGGCCGCTGCAATACCAGCATGGCGACAACGTCGTGACCATGACGCAGTCGCCGTAGTGCCGTCGTCGGCCGGCGTTTCGGAAGGCGGCCGTCTCGGCGTGAAGCGATGGGTCGTCATCCTGCACGCGCCGGTTGTGGCCCCTGCCGAGCAGCGTTCCACCGCGGTGGAACAGCGCAGCCCCGATCGGGATACCACCTTCGGCCAGTCCCGCAGATGCCTCTTCGAGGGCAACGTCCATCCAACGCGTCGCCAGCCCGCGGGCGAGCGAGGGCCGGGGGTTTGCCGGCGTCGTCATCGGCCGTACCTGCCTTCCTTCGACGGTCCTCTTGCGTGCAGCCCGCTCACCGGCCAGAGTCGGTGAGGTGACCGCCGATCGTATCTACCGAGCCACTGTCGGCTCCCAGCTCATCGACCTCCCTCTCGTGCAGGTGGCACCCGAGGTCTCGATTGCCTTGCTCATCTGTGTGGATCACGGCGTGCACTTCGCCGAGCGAGCCGGTGGCGAGCTCGCCGCCCAGCTGGCACCGTTCGACATCGAGATCGTCGCCTCCGTCGCCACGATGGGCATCCCCCTCGCCATCGAAGTGACCCGCTCGCTCGGGCTCGACGACTACGCCATCTTGCACAAGACGCCCAAGATCCATCTGGCAGACGCCATCGACGAGCCGGTCCGGTCCATCACGACCGATCGCGACCAGCGGTTGCTGTTCGATCGGGCGAGACGCCAGGTGATCGAGGGCCGCCGCGTGGCCATCGTCGACGACGTCATCTCCACGGGCGGATCCAGCCGGGCAGCCCTCAAACTCATCCGCAAGATCGGCGGCGAACCGGTCGCCTTCGGCGCACTTCTGACCGAGGGTGGGCTGTGGCGAACTGCCCTCGGCGAGGACGCCGCCATCGTGCACGCTCTTGGCGCCATTCCGCTCTTTCGCCATCAAAGCGACGGAACACTCCTGGAGGATTGGGGCCAGCCGCAAGTGGCTTGAAGAGATTGAGCATCGTGGCCCAGACGTCGCTGCTCACCCGCCGACGGCAACGAGTACCGTGCGATTCCGATGCCTGAGCAGATCGACGCAGACGTCTGCGTCGTGGGCGCCGGCTACGCGGGGCTGACGGCAGCACGGCGGTTGAGCGAGGGTGGGAAGGCGGTTGTCGTCCTCGAGGCGCGTGAGCGCATCGGCGGCCGCGTCTGGACGCACCTCCAGGCGGACGGCTCGCCCATCGACCGGGGCGGCGCCTGGCTGGCTCCGCGACACGACGCCATTTTCGGGCTCGCCCGAGAGCTCGGCGTGTCCACGTACAAGACATGGGTGAAGGGGGCCCACCTCCTCATCGGCGAGGGACGCACGCGGCGCTACACGGGTTTGATCCCGAAGATCAGCCCGCTGGCGGTCATCACGATCGCCCTGGCGCAGGCAAAGCTCGATCGGATGGCGAAACGGGTTCCACTGGAATCGCCTTGGACAGGCAATCGTGCGGACGAATGGGACTCGCAATCGGTCGCCTCGTACCTCGATCGCACCGGCATCCGCACCACGATCGCCCGCGATCTCTACGAGATGGCAGTGAGAGGCCTGTTCGCGACCGACTTGAAGGAGGTCTCGTTCCTTGATCTCCTCTTCCTCGTGCGAGCGCACGGCAGCATCAACACGCTGTTCTCGATCGAAGGTGGCAGCCAGGAGAACCTCGTCGAAGGTGGTGCCTGCTCGATCGCCCAGCGAATGAGCGACGCCTTGGGCGACGCCGTCCGTCTGAAGACGCCCGTCCGTTCGATCGCACAACGCCAGGACGGCGTTGTCGTCGAGGCGGACGGCCTTACGGTGTCGGCTCGCCACGCCGTCGTCGCCGTGCCGCCGGCGCTCGCCCTTGAGATCGCCTTTGACCCGGCGCTGCCAGAAGACCGGCGGACGCTGTACCGCAACGCCGTCGCCGGTTCCGAGACGAAGACGATGCTCGTCTACGACGAGCCCTTCTGGCGACGGGATGGCTTCAGCGGGCAGACGGCCGAACCTGGCTCGGCCGCCGAGGTCACGCTCGACGCTACGCCGGCATCGGGCAACCCAGGCGTCATCGCCTCATTCACATTCGGACGCGTCGCCGAGCGAAACGACGCCCTCGCGCCCGCCGAGCGGAGGCGGGCGGTTCTCGATGCCATCACCGCCAGGCTCGGCCCGCGGGCGGCGTCACCGAGCGAAGTCATCGAGACGGCCTGGTGGACTGAGGAATGGACCCGGGGTTGCTCGATGGCACATTTCCCACCCGGGATTCTCACGCGGCACGGTCACCTGCTGCGTCAGCCCTTCGAGCGCGTGCACTGGGCGGGAACCGAAACCTCGACGACGTCGCACGGCGCCATGGACGGCGCCGTGCGCTCAGGGGAACGCGCCGCTGCCGAGATACTCGAGCGCCTCTAGCCCGGCACCCGCCAATGGCGCCGAAGACCGGCCGAGGGGGCCGCCGATGAGCCGCCGACACGGCAGGGACGACCGGGCCCTTGTCCGCCCGGTCGCCGTCGTACCGTTCAGTTCTGGCCGGCTCGCTCAGGAGCAGCCGCTCGTCGCCCCGCAGCTCGGGCAGGCATAGCACGAGCCTGCTCGCTGCATGACGTTGCCGCAGGCGTAGCAAAAGGGCGCATCCCGGTTCTCGAACTGCATCGACCTACCGGCGGCCGGATGACCCGTCACGGCGCCGCCGTCGTCGAACGTGCTGGCGGCAGCGGTGTCCCCGCCCGCACCAAAGCGGTCACGGTCGCGGCGACTGGCGTCACCGGCATCGACGTCCTCGAGGCCCGGCAGCGTCGGCTGGGTCCGCTCGTTCGTCGAGAGCACGCCGAGCTCGATCCGCTCGTCGAAGCTCAGGTAGTCGAGCGCCAAGCGGCGGAAGATGTAGTCGACGAGGCTGGACGCAAGGCGCAGCTCGGAGTCGTCCGTGATACCGGCCGGCTCAAAGCGCATGTTGGTGTACTTGCGCACGAACGTCGACAGCGGCACACCGTGCTGGAGGCCGAGGCTGACCGAGATGGAGAAGGCGTCCATGACACCGGACAAGGTCGAGCCCTGCTTGGAGACCTTCATGAAGACCTCGCCGGGGCGGCCGTCCTCGTACTCGCCCACCGTGACGTAGCCCTCACAGTCGGCCACCCGGAAGGCGAAGGTGTTCGACCGGCGCTTGCGGGGCAGCCGCGTCCGGGTCGTGGTTGCGGGCGCCGTGACGTGCGAGTGCTGCAGGGCGGCCTCGAGGTCGGCGATCTTCGCCGTCAGCTCCGCCTCCTTGGCGACAAGGGCAGTCGAGCGGAGCTCGTCGAGAACCCCCGGGTCCTCATCGCTCTGTACGCCGCCCTCACCCTTCTTCGTGGTCGAGAGCGGTTGGGCGACCTTGCAGTTGTCCCGGTAGATGGCGACAGCCTTCAGGCCCATCTTCCACGCATCGATGTGGAGCTGCTCGACCTCTTCGACCGTTGCGTACTCGGGCATGTTGATCGTGTTGTGGTTGACGATCCCGTTTCCGATGAAGGCGTGTGAAGAGGGCACCGACACGTCGAACACATCGTGCACACCGCCAGGTCGCACGGTCTTGACCGGGCTGAAATGGAGGTTGTCCGAGAGCACCTGGCTCAGCCAGGCCGGCATTGTCACGCCAGGGATCTCCGCCACGCGCTCGAGGGTACGACGGGAGACGTGCTTGGTTCGCTGGTCGGCCAAGAACTTGAACTGGGTGCGCCAGAGTGACCCTGCTCCGCTCCGGCCATAAGGAACGAGGCGATACAACTCAGCAGGAGAGATCCCCGGCACGACGTCAGCGGTGTTGTGGTTCCCGAACTCGATCTGGGCGAGCTCGGTCGCACGACGGGCCTTGTCGGGCTCGAGGAATGGCACCAGCGCTACCAACGCCTGTGCGTGCGTGCCCGTGGCGTACACCTCGTCGTAGGACTTTCCGTAGCGCGGGTTGAACTTCGACACTCGCCCGTGCAGGATGCCCAGGTTGGCGAGCACAGCCTGCAGGTCGTGCAACAGCTCTGGGGAGTCCAGGCAGATCGCCCATTTCGGAGCGGTCGACGTCGTGACGTAGGCATCCAGCGAGAGGCCTTGCAGGAATGCCAACACCATCTCTCGCGGAGACTGCAACACGGCGTCCGGAATCCGCTTCTTCGAGGCACGGCTGCCGCATCCGAGGTGCTCGAAGAACTCTACGAGCGTCTTCGAGCTGAATTCGACCTGTGAACAGCGGTCAGCAGGCCGGCGGACGGCGGCGTTGATGCCGAAGGTCGCTCTAACTGCCTCCGCCACTCGCTCGAGGACAGCATCGACCGAGTTGGTGATGCAGATCGTCCACGTCGAACGCGAGGTGTGCCCCTCGGATGCATACGCGCCGAGTAGGAAGGCCAGTTCCTCCGTCATCTCCTCAGGGATCCGGACCGGCTTCTGGCCCCCGTATGGGACCGACGGCTGAAATCCCTCGAATCGTGACGGCAAGACGGACCACATATCAGCCCCGAGGCGGGTGGCCACGGCATCGCCTTCCGTCAGCTCATCAAGCCGACGCCAATCGAGACCCCCATCGGTCGCCACGAGCAACCGGTGGTTCCTGGTTCCGCTGACGCGTTGCCCCGACCGGAGCTCGACGTCGATGACGTCGCGCTCACCGCCGTAGTAGAAGGCGTCAGTCTTCTGAACGCCGCCCAAGGAAGCGATCGCCATGACCTCGTCCCGGAAGCTGTCGGGGCGTTCGTCACGGTGGAGACTGCCAATCCGAACGAGGCCGTCCTCGGTCGCGAGGAGGGTGTCGCCGGTCACGCACTTCGAGATTGCGCCCGACACGAATGGCTGAGCCGCCGCCATCATCTTCACGTGCCCGACGTAGTGGATGACGTTGTCACCCATGGAGCACGCGAACACCGGCAGGTGCTCCGCTTTCAGCTTCGGAGCCCCGACGATCGACTTGTGCTCGTCGATGTAGGCGACAATGTCGACAATCTCGGCGTCACCGTAGCCAAGCTTGCGCAGAGCCCGAGGAACCGTCTGGTTGACGATCGACATCGTTCCCCCGCCGACGAGCTTCTTCGTCTTGACGAGACCGAGGTCGGGCTCGATGCCGGTCGTGTCGCAGTCCATGAGGAACGAGATCGTTCCCGTCGGAGCGAGCACGGTCGCCTGTGAGTTGCGGACGCCGTACTGCTCTGCCAGCTCGACGGCGTGATCCCAGGCTTCCTGGGCTGCCGAGAGCAGATCGGTCGGCACGAGCTCCTCGTCGATCTTGGCCACCTCGGCCCGGTGCATCCGCAGCACGTTTAGCATCGGCTCGGTGTTCTCGTGGAAGCCGGCGAAGGGGCCCATTCGCCCGGCAGTCCGGGCAGAGGTCTCGTAGGCAGCGCCGGTCATGAGCGCCGTGATGGCGCCGGCCCACGCCCGCCCCTCCTCTGAGTCGTAGGGCAGGCCCTCGGACATCAACAGGGCGCCGAGGTTGGCATAGCCGAGACCGAGCTCGCGGAACTTGCGCGTCGTGTCGCCGATCTTCTCCGTCGGGTAGTCGGCATTGCCGACGAGGATCTCCTGGGCGGTGAAGACGACCTCCGTTGCGGCACGAAATCCGTCGACGTCGAAGTGCCCACCTTCTTCCATAAAGCGGAGCAGATTGAGGCTGGCGAGATTGCAGCTGCTATTTTCAAGATGTACATATTCCGAACATGGATTACTTCCAGTTATTCGCCCTGTATTTGGCGCCGTATGCCACTTGTTGATCGTCGTGTCGTACTGCAGTCCGGGGTCGGCACACTCCCAGGCAGCCTCGGAGATCTGGCGGAAGAGATCGCGTGCCTTGATGGTCTCGACCGTCTGACCTGTCGTGCGGGCGACGAGATCCCAGTCGTCATCCTCCAGTACAGCCTTCATGAACTCGTCGGTCACGCGAACAGAGTTGTTGGCGTTCTGGTACTGGGTGGAGTGGCTGTCCTCGCCATCGAGATCCATGTCGAAGCCGGCTTTTGACAGCACCCGGGCCTTGCGCTCTTCCTTCGCCTTGCACCAGATGAACTCGCGGATGTCAGGGTGGTCGGCGTCGAGAATGACCATCTTGGCGGCGCGCCGGGTCTTGCCCCCCGACTTGATCGTGCCGGCTGAGGCGTCGGCACCCCGCATGAAGCTGACGGGACCCGATGCCGTTCCCCCGCCCTGCAGGAGTTCCCTCGACGAGCGGATCCTCGAGAGGTTGACGCCCGAGCCCGAGCCGCCCTTGAAGATCGTTCCCTCCTCGACGTACCAGTTGAGGATCGAGGACATGTTGTCCTCGACGGCGAGGATGAAACAGTTGTGGACTCTCAGACTCTCGCTGAGATATTCACCACTTTCTGTCTGGATGTCATAGACATCCATTTCGCCGATCTCGTTGATCGTCTCGATCGGGAGCTGCTTGCTGTCGTCGCCTCCTCCAGCTTCCGTACGGTGCCAGCTCAAGGCGTCTCCTGGTCGGAGCTCGCCGGCGGGGACGAAGCTCCCCGTTCCGTCTCCGCTCGCACGCCAGACCAAATGGTCCGCCGTCACGTCCAGCTGATGACCGGACTTCGTGGTGATTCGAAGCACATGCTTGCGACCGTTGTGCTTCACAGCGACGATTGCCGTCAGACCGCTGGCGTCGAACACTTTGCGGCCGACGGCGTCAGTCTCAACGAGCTCACCAATCGGGACGAGCCCCTCCGGTGTTGACACGAGCGCGTCGTACGGCTGACATGCACTCGCCTGCTGAGGAACGCCTTGCACGCCGATGTTGAACCACACCGGAGAGTTGAAGGCCGCCTTCTGCTCGACGATGAGGTGCTTCAGCTCGTCGCTGAACGCAGCCGCCTCGCCGGCGTCGACGAAGTAGCCGTCCTTCGTACCCCAAGCCGTGATCGTGTCGACGACGCGGTCGATCACCTGGCGGAGCGAAGTCTCCCGCTCGGGCATGCCGAGGGTGCCGCGGAAGTACTTCTGGGCGAGGATGTTCGTGGCGTTCATGCTCCAGGTAGTCGGCACCTCGACGCCGAGCTGCTCGAAAGCGACCGCCCCGGTGCGGTAATCCGAGATCCTTGATTCCCGCCGCTCCCAGGTGACCTGGTCGTAGGGGTGCTTTCCCTCTTGGGTGAAGTAGCGACGGATGCCGATCCCGAGGCGCTCTCCTGCGACAGCCATGATTCTGGTCCCCTCCTTGACCGGTTTCACCGGTTTCGATCGTATCGCCACAAGATATTGTGGTGTCCCCTTGTAGTACCACCAGGTGAGGGGTAATTACAGCACCGTAGTTACGTCCTTGTCAACGGGATCGCTCTGCTTGCGGTCCAGGTCAGGGGGTGCTCGCGAAGGTTTGCACTCGCGAGCACCTCGATATCCGGCACGGCTGCCCGTGACGAGAAACCTACGCCGAGGGTGTGTCATCGATACCCCGGCAGTCCGCCAGCCGCACCTACTACGGTGCGGCCCCATGGCCGTCGTCGTAGCCATCGACGCCGGGACGACAGGCGTACGGGCGCTCGCCGTCGGTCTCGACGGCCGCATCGTTGACGTCTCCTACCGGGAGCTCACCCAGTACTTCCCTGCTCCCGGCCTCGTCGAGCATGACGCCGCCGAGATCTGGCAGCTCGTGACGGCCACGCTGGCCGATCTCGCCAGCCGGCTCGCTGCTGGCGCCGACAACACCATCGCCGCCATCGGCATCACGAACCAGCGCGAAACCGCTGTCGCCTGGGATCGGCGCACCGGCCAACCCCTCCACCGGGCGATCGTCTGGCAGGACCGGCGGACGGCCCGGCGTTGCGAGGAGCTCGAAGCCGCCGGTCACCTGCCGCTCGTCCGCCAGAAGACAGGACTCGTGCTCGACAGCTACTTCTCGGCGACAAAGTGGGAGTGGATGCTGCGACGCGGCGGCGTCGAGGCGACTCCCGACCTCATGCTCGGCACGGTGGACGATTGGATCTGCTGGAACCTCACTGGCGGGCCAAACGGCGGCGTGCACGCCACCGACGTCTCGAACGCCTCGCGAACGTTGTGCTTCGACATCGTGCAAAGACGATGGTCCGACGACCTCTGCAACCTCTTCGACATCCCGGCGCAGGCGCTCGGGGAGGTGCGTGCATCCTCGGGCCGCTTCGGGCTGGTGAGCGGCACCGTCGCCGGGGGGGCTCTCAACGGTGTTCCTCTCAGCGGGATCGCCGGTGACCAGCAGGCGGCGCTCTTCGGCCAGTGCTGCTACGAGCTGGGGATGACGAAGGTCACCTACGGCACGGGCAGCTTCGTGCTGATGAACCTCGGAACCATCTGCCCGCCGCCGACCGACGGCCTGCTCACGACCGTGGCCTGGCAGGTCGGCGGTGCCGTCAGCTACGCCCTCGAAGGCGCCATCTTCTCCTCCGGCGCCACCATCCAATGGTTGCGCGACGGCCTCGGGATCATCGCCCGCGCCGAGGAGACGGAGCCACTCGCCGCCTCGATCGAGTCGAGCGAAGGGGTCGTTCTCGTGCCGGCCTTCGCCGGGCTCGGCAGCCCGTGGTGGGATCCGGACGCCCGCGCCACGATCGTCGGCCTGACGCGGGGTACGGGGCGGGCGCATCTCGCCCGCGCCGCCGTCGAGGCCATCGCCTATCAGACACGGGACGTTCTCGACGTCATGGCATCGGCTGGCGGGCAGGCGGTGACGGTGTTGCGGGCCGACGGAGGGGCTGCAGCCATGGATCTCCTTTTACAGCTGCAGGCAGACCAGTCGCGAGTCGAGGTCATCCGCCCTCGCACGACGGAGGTCACCGCCCTCGGAGCAGCCATGCTCGCCGGGCTCGCCGAGGGCGTGTGGGGCTCGCTCGACGATCTCGTCCAGCTGTCCCCGGTGGAGGCTTCGTTCCAGCCCGTCGGCGACGCCGGCGCGAGCCGACCGGGACCATGACCAGTGGAGCCGTGCCCTCGAGCGTTCACGCCGCTGGGCCGGCCTCGGGTGACGAAGGGGCGGCGCCGGTCACTGTCGGGCCGCCCGGCAGCCGGCCCTCAGCCCGTGCCGGAGGGAACGCCGACAGTGCTCGGTAGCGCGCCAGCGCCCGATCCGCTCGGCGAGCCGACAGTCGCCAGGCTGGCTTCCGCAGCCATCTGGGCCGAGCGGGAGGCGTAACGGTCGACGTACTGCTGCCCGGACAGCTGGCGGATCTCCCACATGATCTCGTCCGTCGCCTGGCGCGACACGAGCGGGTCCTCCAGCCGGTCACCGTAGCGGGCGGTCAGATCGATCGGCTTGCCGAAGGCGATGTCGACGGGCTTGAAGGGCCTCAGCATGCGGGCGCCGATGGGCTGGATGGCACGGGTGCCTCGGATTCCGGCGGGGAGGACCGGGCATCTCGCCGCCAGGGCAAGGCGAGCAACGCCGGTGCGGCCGCGATGCAGCCGCTCGTCGGGCGAGCGGGTGCCTTCGGGGTAGATGCCGATGCAGCCGCCTGAGGCGAGCACGTCGAGCGCCTCGCCGAGTGCCTTTTGCGAGGCCGACCCGCCAGAGCGCTCCATCGGGATCTGGCCTACTGCACGGAAGAACCACCGCGTCTTCCAAGATTGGAAGTACTCCGCTTTCGCCACGAAGGTGACTCGCCGAGGTACGGCGAAGGGAAGGAAGAGCGAGTCACAGAAAGCTTGGTGGTTGCAGGCGATGATGAGCCCGCCTGACGTCGGAACGTGCTCCAGGCCGCTCACCCGGATGCGGAACATCACACGGAAGATCGGCGACAGGATCGCCTTGATCAACCCGTAGAACATGGGCCACAGTAACCCCGGAGCAGGTCGCCGTCTCCGACTCGCTCGCATCAGGTTGCACGGCTGCCACTTTGACCACAACCGGCTCCGCGGGCTACGGTGTGTGCTCGCACCATCGACGGGCTGGGTTCCCGTCTGACCATCACGGGTTCCCGTCCGACCATTGCGGGGACGGTTCCCGTCCGACCGGCTTGCCGGGGAGTGGGCGATGCGCAGACACGACTTCGGACTTGGGGCCGCGCGCCGGCATCGCGTCCGGCGCCATGGCGCCCGGCTGCATGCCGCCCGCCGCCATGGCGTCGTTGCTCGCGGGTACCTCCTCGCCCCTGCCGTCGCCATGGCGGCGGTCTTGGTCGTGGCCGTCGCCAGCTCGTCTCCCTCAGAAGCGGCCGGCGGAGCCACCGCCTCCCCTCTCGCCGCGGCCTCCGCCGTCGCCGCCTCTCGCAGCGCCGCGTACCTCGCCCGACGTCACGACGCCCTCGCCGGCGTAAGTCCTCACCGAGCCCGGCTCGAGCCTGACGAGGCCCTGCCACAGCCCTCATGGTGGGTCGGGCCCTGCGATGACAGGGTGAACGGCATCTCCTTCCCGCTGAAGGCAGAGTTCGACGGCCTGCAGGCCTGCGGTCCCGGCTCGGACCAGAGCGGGGAGGACTTCGCCGTGAATTTCTTCAACGGTGCCTGGGGTGAGTACGAATGGGAGTGCGTGGAGCTCGCCATGCGCTGGATGTACCTGGCCTGGGGGGTGCATCCCTACGGCGCCGACGGTGACTCGGTCGTGGCCAACTATCCCAACGATCGGCGGGGTTACCCGAGGCTCTCGGTCGTGCGAAACGGCACACCTGGAAGGCCACCGCAGCCCGGCGACGTCATCTCGATGTACGACGGAGACGGATCCGGGCACGCCGAGGTCGTGGCATCCTCCTCCGTGGACCCCCACGGCAACGGTTTCGTCACCGCCATCACGCAGAACAACGGCAGCAGCAGCAACGGCTGGGACCGGCTCTCGGTCTCGCATTGGGTCGTCTCGGACATCGACGGCCCAGTCATCGGTTGGCTCCACAACCCGAACTGGACGCTCGACCAGCCCGTGCTCTGGGATGTGACGGCGGCGGGAAGGCTCCAGATCGACGACAGCGGGGGCCTCGGAGGCTCCTTCGCCACCGTCGCCACCCATATCGCATCGGCCGAGGTCGTCGGAGGCGACGGTTACTCCCCCGCCCCGATCGTCGTCGCCCTCACCGCTGCGGGCGAGCTCGTAGGCGGTTACTACCTGCCCGGCCTCCGCAACAAATGGCTCGGACCGATCGCCGCCGGCGTTCGGTCGTTCAGCCTCTCGGCCCGGCCCGGTCCGAGCGGCCGGCCGGTGCTCGCCTGGGTGACCACGGCTGGCAACCTCGAGGTCGCCGCCGGTGGCCTGAGAAGGCCGGTCAAAGAGGCGACGGGCGCAACCGCCGTCGACGTCGCCGCCGGCTCGGGCCCGGGCGATGCCTTCATCGGCTACCTGTCTAGCGGCGGCACGTTCTACGCCCGCCTCGGCCCCGCCGTTCCGAGAAAGGGCCGGCCCTGGAGCCAGGTGGCGACAGGGGTGAGCGCCATCGCTCTCGGCGGTGGCAGCCGTCCCCCGAGCGACGTCGTCGAGGCCTACACGAGTCACGGCACCTTCTACGCCCGCGAGGGCCTGGGCGCCGCCTTCACCGAGGAGGCGAGGTACGTCGCCGCCATCGCCGTCACGACGGTCGGGACGGGCGCCACGCCCCTGCTCGCCTATCTCTCGGCCGGCAGGCTCGAGGTTCGACTCGGTCTGGCGAGCGAGAGGGGTTTCAGCTTGCAGGCCACCCGCGTGACAGCGATATCGGTGAGTGCGTCGGAGAGCCCGGCGGGTTTCCCGATCATCGCAGCTGTCGTGCGGGGCCACTTCGAGGCCAAGGATGGCGGCCTCAACGGCCGCTGGACGTCAGAACCGAGGCACGTGCGCACCGCCGGCGTGGCCGTCCTCACGGTCTCCTGAGCTCGTCAGAGCTTTGGCAAGGCCTTCCGGAGCGAGCGCACGCCCTGGCCGATGCGCTGCTCGTTCTCGATGAGGGCGAATCGAACGTACCCATCGCCTCCCACGCCGAACCCCACGCCCGGAGAGGTGGCCACCTTTCCTTCCGACACGAGATAACGGGAGAACTCGAGCGAGCCCATCTCGGCATAGGGCTCCGGGATCGGCGCCCACACGAACATCGTCCCTTTCGGACGCTCGACCTCCCAGCCGATGCGGCACAGCCCGTCGCAGAGGGCGTTGCGGCGCCCCCGGTAGATCTCGTTGACTTCGAGGGGGTAGTCAGGGGCTTCGTTCATGGCCACGATGGCGGCGATCTGGATCGGCTGGAACGTGCCGTAGTCGAGGTAGCTCTTCAGTTTCGTGAGCGCTTGCACGAGCTCGGCGTTCCCGACGAGGAACGCCACCCGCCAACCGGCCATGGAGAACGACTTCGTCAAGGTGTACAGCTCGACGGCCACGTCCTTGGCTCCGGGAACCTCCAGGATGGAGGGAGGTCGGTAGCCGTCAAAGGCCGTGTCGGAGTAGGCGAAGTCGTGCACGAGGACGACGCTGTGCTCCCGTGCCCATTCGACGAGCCGGGCCATGGTGGCGAGGTCGATGCAGGTGGTCGTCGGGTTGTGGGGGAACGAGAGGATAGCGACGCGCGGCTTCGGCCAGGCTGACTCCCACGCCTCCACCAGGTTGGCGAAGAAAGCCTCGCCCGCTCCCACCTCGTCGCGCCCGAGCCCTTCCAGGCGGATCATGCGGATGTCCGCACCGGCGAACAACGGCGCATAGATGTGGATCGGGTACGAGGGCGAGGGCACGAGAGCCGTGTCGCCTGGCCCGAGGAGCACCCACATGAGATGGGAGAGGCCTTCCTTCGCCCCGATCGTCGTCACGACCTCACGGTCGGGGTCGATCTCGACGCCGAAGCGCCGCAGGTAGAGGTCGGCGATGGCCGAGCGCAGCTTGGGAATCCCCCGGCTGGCCGAGTACCGATGGTTGCGAGGGTTGCGGGCGGCTTCGACGAGCTTCTCGACGGCGACGTCCGGCGAGGGGATGTCCGGGTTGCCGAATCCGAGGTCGATGATGTCCTCACCGTCTCGACGCGCCGCCAGCTTGAGCTCGTTGATCTCCGCGAAGACGTACGGCGGGAGCCCGGTGACACGGCGCAGTTCCATCGGTCGAGGCTACTCCGGCATCAGGCGAGCGCGATCCCGGCCTCGGCGGCCGCGGCGACCACGAGCTCGAGGGACTGTGGCCAGCCCCAGACGGCCCAGGTGGCACCGGCGGCTTCGATGGCCCGCAGCCGGCCGGCGGCCGAGCCGTCCGTCGGCAGTGGACCTGCCCAGCTCACCGCGGTGCCCGCCGTCCTTTCGGCCCGCAGCTCCTCCGGCTCAGCGTCCCAGAGGTTGAGAGTGGAGCCGGTGGCTCGGGCGATCTCGCTCGTGGCTCGATGACCCGCCCCGATCCAGGTGTCGATACCCGCCGCCTGCAGCGCTTCGGCCACGTGTCGAAGTCGGTCTCGCCGCCAGCGGGCAGAGGGATACGGGATGCCGAGCCGCTCGTTCTCGTCGGCGCTGGCGGAGTCTCCCGTCCCGATGGCGGCGATCAGTCGGCCCTCGGCCATCTGGGCGAGACTGCCGAGCGAGGCGAGGACGACCTCGTCGGGGAGCAGGCCGATGCGGGCGACCAGCGTCCCGACACGGATCCGCCGAGTGCTCGCGAGTACCGCCCCGAGCACCGGATAGAGGGCCAGAGCCGGGCGGCTCGGGCTGCCCATCGGCCAGAGGTGATCGAAGGCGAACACCCCGTGGAGCCCGGCCTCTTCGGCTGCCCGGGCGGCCTCGACGACGCCGTCAGCGTCCGGGCTGAACGTCGGCAAGGTGATACCGATCTGCATCGGCTACTTGACCGGCTTGATGGCCGCCTGCTGGATCTCGCCCGACCGGGCGCAGTCCAGCTGGGCGGCCGCCTGCCTGGCGAGACTCGCTGCACCGATGGCGCCCCCCCGCTCTCCGAGAGCGGCGGGCACGATCTCGATGGCCGGCCGCAAGGCGTGGCCCTCGAGCTGATCAGCGAAGGCAGCTCGCACGGGCTCGAACAACGCCTGCCCAGCGCGAACGAGGCCGCCTCCGATCACGATGATCTCCGGATCGAGGATGTTGGCCAGGTTGCCGAGACCGAGGGCCAGCCACCAGGCGAACTCCTCCAAGATGGCGACGGCCTCGGCGTCGCCTTCGGCGGCGGCCAGCACGACGTGCTCGCCGCGGACGTCATCGGAGTCTCCGCCTGCCAGCTGGCGCACTCGGTCTGCCCGGCCGGCGAGGGCGGCGTCGCGGGCGATGTGGCCGAGGCCCGAGCCGGAGGCATACCGCTCCCAACAGCCGCGACGCCCGCACCCGCAGGGCGGCCCGTGCGGGTCGACCACCACGTGGCCGACTTCGGCCGCGAAGTTGGCCGCCCCGCGAAGCAAACGACCCCCGGAGAGGATGCCGCCTCCGATGCCCGTGCCAACGGTGATGAACAGGACATCGTCCCGCCCGACGCCTGCGCCGAAGCTGCACTCGCCCACCACGGCGCAGGTGGCGTCATTGTCCACGTACACGCCCGCCCGGGTGCCGAGGCGCTTCTGCAGCCCGGCCCGGATGTGCGTGCCGTTCGCCCCGAGCAGGTTCGGGGCGAACCGGAGGAGGCCGTCGCGGTCGACGATGCCCGGGATGCCGACGCCCACACACACCGCTCCTGCGTCGACCGCCCGTGCCTCGCCCACGACCTCATCGGACTCGATCGTCCTGAAGAGGTGCTCGCACACCGATGCCAGGTCGTCGACGATCGCCTCACCCTGGTCGCGGGTATCTCGCCGTTCCTCGACCAGCACGTGCCCACGGTCGTCGACGATGACGCCGAGGACCTTGGTCCCCCCGACGTCGATGCCGATAGCCGCCGGCGTCGTCAGCCCTCGGTCTCGACGCGGGCCTTCAGATCCCGAATGGCGGCATGCAGGATGTTGCCCTCGGCACGCCGCTTGATGAACCCGGGCAGCGGCACCCGAAGCTCCACGACCAGCTTGTAGGTGATTTCCGTCCTCCCACCGGGGGCTTCGGCGAACCGGTAGAAGCCATCGAGACGGTCGGTGAGATCGCCGCTGCGCTGTACCCAGCCGAACTGCTCGGGCACTTTCGAGTAGTCGTAGACGAGCGTGTAGTTGGTCGAGCGGCCGAACGCGGCCGCCCGGAAGGCCACTACGACGGGACGGCCCTCGTCGTCTCGTTCGAGGACGTGGACCTCCTTCAGGTCCGCCACCCACTCCGGGTAGTGCTCGATATCGGCCACCGCCTGGAAGCACTGCGCGGGGGATGCGTCCACGACCATGCGCTCGCTGGTCTGCTCCGCCACAGGTCCTCCCTTCTCAGGCGCTCGACGTGGCCGACTGCGGATGGTGCCGTACCGACGCAGGACAGTACCCGTCCCAGACGGCCGTGCGCCTGATACCGAGCGAGGGCGGCGGCGGCGTCATGCCGCGGCCTCCTCGAGGGCCGCCCGCAGGCGGAGGGCCAGGAGGCTGTAGTCGAACTCCGCCTCTGCTCGCTTGCGGGCTGCCTCGCCCAAGCGATGGCGGCGCTCGGGATCCTCGAGCAGGCTTCGCAGGGCGGCGGCGGCGGCGGCCGGATCGGTCGGGTCGTCCACGACGAGGCCGGTCTCTCCGTGCACGACCGCCTCATGGGCACCACCGCTCCGGCCAGCGACCTGGGGCACCCCCGCTGCGGCCGCCTCCAGGAAGACGATCCCGAAGCCTTCCTGCTCGAGACCGAGCCACCGGTCGCGGCACAGCATCGCCCAGACGTCGGCGGCGCCATCGAGCCGTGGTAGGTCATCGTCAGCGACCCTGCCGAGCATCCGCACGGCGTCATCGAGACCTTCGCTCTCGATCAGCCGGTCCAACCGGCCGCGCTCTCGTCCCTGGCCGCCTATGGCAAGGCAGAGGTCGGGCATCGACGGACGCAGCAGGCCGACCGCCTTGATGAGGACGTCCATGCCCTTACGGGGGACAAGGCGGCTGACGCTCACGACGAGCCGGCCGGCGGCCGGAAGGCCGAGAGCGGCGCGTGCAGCACTGCGCTCGGCAGGCGTCAGCGGCCGGAAGCGCTCCGTGTCCACTCCCGGCGGGACGAACACCGCCGGCGGCATGCGCCCCGGCAGCACCCGGCGAGCTTCCTCGGCGGCGTAGCCGCCGGCGGCGATGACGAGCGTCGCTGGTGCCAGCACGGAGGCGAGCAACCCGCTCGCGAGCGGCAGACGGCCGGGCACGGTCACCTCCGCCCCGTGCAGCACGACCCCATACGGCAGTCCGAGGCGGGGAGCCACCAGTCCGAGTGGCAGAGCCGGATCGAGCACGATGAAGCTGGCACGCACTTCGCTTGCCAACTGCCGGATCTGGCGGGTCAGCTCAGGTGTCGGCAGCAGCACGGACGACGACGATCGCACCAGGCGAAAGGTTTGCTGGCGGTCGAATCGTGCCGACCCCTCGTAGCGAGTCGTCAGGACCGTCACCTCCTCCGGCGGCAGGCGCCGCCAGAGCTCGTAGAGGTAGTTCTGGATACCGCCGATCTTCGGTGGGAAGTCGTTCGTGACGAGGAGGTGGTTCACGCCCGCCGACCGTTCCAGCTCTCGGCGTCGATCATCGAGGGCTCGGCGGTCTCGAGGGGGCGGCCGGCACCGGAAGCAGTGCGAGCACCGGCCTCAGGCCGCTCAGCCCACCCGTCGCTCGAAACGCAGCGTCGGCACGAGGCCGGCCGAATGGAGCAACCTCATCGCCCGAGCTTCGGCCGCGTCGACGATGACGGCGCCGTTCGAAGGCCGTTCGGCCATCGACCCCGATCCGAAGTCGTCGGCGAAGAGGAAGGACACCACGCAGTCGTCGCAGGCCGAGGTTCCATCGAGCCGGCACTCTTCGCAGCTGATCGTCAAGGGCTCCATCGCGCATGTCCTCTTCGCCAAGCTCGTGAGCTCTCCTGCTCACGGGCGACCGTGTGGACATGATCGCAGGAGGGTGTGTCACAACGGCCTGACCTGCCAAGCTCGTCGAACGCTCGCCTCGCCTCGCTCCGGCCTGCATGGGTTGGGACAGGGCGGCCCGCCTCAGCCGGTCGCCGCCGGTGCCAACGAGGGACCCGCCTGTTGGTCGTCAAGGCGCTCGATCGACTTCGAACTCCCGCACCAGCGACACGTCACCTGCTCGATCGTTTCCGAGAGCACTTCGGTCTCGTCCACGGAGAGCTCGCCTCCGATGCTGAAGTGGTGGAACGACCGCGTCCGCCGGGTTGCGACGACGTCAAAGCGGGTCAGGTTCCCGCAAGCACCACACCGGTACCGATTCATCATCGAAGGGAGGCTAGTGCTTCGGGATCGCGCCGGGACTCGTCGGGCAGTAGCTTGCCCGTCATGGTGAGCCGCCGCCTGAAGGCCGTCTGGGATCTCGACATCCCCGAGATCAGGGAGTACGCGGGAGTGCACGACTACGACGGCGCCGTCATGGACCTCTCACCGAGCGGCGTCACGAGGGCACTCGAGCAGCTCGGTCCCAGTGGAGTCGAGGAGCGCTTGAGCGACCCGCATGACGAGAGCCACTTACAAGCCTTCGAACAGGGGTTGCTGACCTCAGCCGCGGTCGCCGAAACGCACCGCTGGAACCCGTTACCGCACCTGTTCAACCTCGACGTGTCCTGTTATGACCGAGAGTACGCTCCCGAGGCCGACCGCCGCGCTGCGAGGCGAGCACACCTTTCCCGCTGGCCCGAGGCGGTCGATGCCTCGCTCGAATCGCTCGATGCCATCCCGGCTCCGGTAGCCGCCGCGCTCGCCGGTCCGGTCGCCGGCCTGGCGGACGGCGTCGAGGCGGACGAGACCGGCGCCCTGGCGGCTCATGCCCGCCTCCTCGAACGCGTTCAGCACGCCGCCGACCATGGCGACCCGGAGGCGTCCCTCGGGCCGACAACCCTGGCCCGCCTCCTCGGTGACGGCGAAGGAATGCCCGTCGATCTCGGCCGCCTCGAGTTGCGGGCGGACTCCGAGCGCGAGCGCCTCCGGTCGAGGCTGGAGGAGGAGTGCGCCCGCATCTCTCCAGGCACGGCGCCGACCGCCCTCATCCGTGAGCTCATGCGCGACCACCCGGAGCCGGAAGGCATCTACGCCGCCGCCCGCGCCCTCATCGACGAGGCCACGGCCTTCACCCTCGAGCACGATCTGCTTCCGGAGCTCGGCGGCGAGTGTCGGGTGGGCCCGGCGCCCCCATCGCGTCGCTTCGCCGTAGCCATGATGTCCTGGACCGGTGCCTACGAGGCCGACGCGCCGGCCTGGTACTACGTGAACCCGCCGGAGGAATCCTGGGACGAGGAAGTCCGGGGCGAATGGCTCTCGATGTTCAGCGCCACGACGCTTCCTGCGATCACGGTGCACGAGGTGACGCCCGGCCATTTCGCCCATGGCCGCATGCTGCGGGACCTCGCCAAGGGAGATGTCCGGCGCAGCCTGTGCTCGGCCGCTTTCGTCGAAGGGTGGGCGCACTACAGCGAGGAGCTCATGGTGGAGGCGGGCTTTCGCGCTGACGACCGGCGCTTTGCCCTCGGCGTGTGGATCGAAGGGCTGTTGCGAGTCACGCGGCTCGCCGCCGCCCTCGGCGTTCACCGGGGGACCATGACCGTGGAGGAGGCGACGAGGCGCTTCGAGTCGGACGCCTACCTCCTCGGGCCTGCCGCCCGCACGGAAGCCACCCGGGCGACCTTCGATCCGACGTACGGTCGTTACACCTGGGGAAAGCTCGAGATCATGCGGCTGCGTGACGAGGCCATCGCCGCCTGGGGCAGCAAGTTCTCTCTCCGCCGCTTCCACGAGGCTCTCCTCAGCCTCGGTGGGCCGCCCCTCGGGACGATGGGCGACATCCTCGGCTCCTAAGCCTCCTCACTTCTTCAGGCGGCCTCCACGGTCGCCGTCGCGATGACCTTACGCTCACCCTCGGCGTTGGCGAGCGTGCACTCGACGTCGACGAGGCGACGTCCGCCTTCGGTGCGCTTGCCGGTGACCGCGATGCGTGTGACGAGGGTCTCGCCCGGCCACGTCTGCTTCGAGAAGCGTGCCGCCACCTTCCGGACATGCCCCGGGCCCGCCCAGTCGGTCAATGCGGTGCACAGCAAACCCATCGAGAACATCCCATGCCCGAAGACTGACGGCATGCCGGCGGCGGCCGCCAGTATCTCGTCGTGGTGCATGGGGTTGAAGTCGCCGGATGCGCCGGCGTACTTCACGAGATCGGTGCGAGTCAGCGTGTGGCGGCGCTCTGGCGCCTCCGCTCCCACCTCGACGCCGTCATAGCTCAGCACCACCATGTCGATCACGTCCTCACGAGCAGGTTCGTGCGCGAGGTGACGACAGGCTCGCCCGTGGCGTCGTCCCTCCAGGTCGTCTCGAGGACGACGAACGTCAAGGTATTCGTACCGGACTGCTTCTCATAGGCATCGGCGATCCTCCCCTCGCCCACGAGCACGTCGCCCACTACGACGGCGCGGTGATACTCGAACTCCTGCTCGCCGTGCAGGAGGAGGCCACCGCCGGCGAGCAACGGTCCGAGCACCTCGCCGATGCCGGATGCGGCCTCCTCATCTGCTGCCGGCTGCATCTCGGGAAAGGTGCCCCAGTGCCCCATGACGAAGGGATACGTCGGAGGCACGGGGATTGCCGGCAGACCAGCGGCGGCGGCTGCCGGATCCCGATAGATCGGGCTGGCGTCCTTCACTGCGTCGGCGAACACCGCCACCGGGCCGCGCTCGATGACGACCTTCGAGCGACCCGTGGACTTCCCGATGACGCTTCGATCGACCGGCACGGATTCCCTTTCCGTAGACACTGGCGCACGGCCGGCCCGAGGGGGCCGTCCCGTTGCGCGCTCCTTGACGCTACCGGCCGCCGGCAACCGGTGACAGCTCGACGACTGCGACACGTTGGCCGTCTGCGTAGCGAGCTTCGTCATGGCCCACCGGTACGCTCCGCAGATGCACCTCTCCGAGCTCGTAACGCCGGCACTGGTCGTCGATGAGGCCGCCCTTGACCACAACCTCGCGACGATGGCGGCGGCGCTGCCGGGAGGGCGGCTGCGCCCGCATATCAAGGCTCACAAGTGCACATCGCTGGCAAAGCGACAGGCGGCCAGCGGCCACGAAGGCTTCACCTGCGCCACCATCCGCGAGTGCGAGGGGCTGGCGGCGGCCGGCCTCGGTCAGGATCTGCTGCTGGCGAACGAGGTCCTTGACACGCACCGCATCGGCACCCTCGTCGAGGGCGGACACCGCGTGACCGTCTGCGTCGACTCGGCCGAAACGATCGAAGCGGCCGTGGCGGGCGGCGTGCGTGAGGTGGTCATCGACGTCAACGTCGGGCTGCCGCGCTGTGGATGCGCTCAGGAGGATGCCGGGGTCTTCGCCGAGATGGCGCCGCGCTCTAGGTCTGTCCGTCCGCGGCGTGCAGGGCTACGAGGGTCACGTCGTCGGCCTCGAGAGTGCCGCCATCCGTAGCGAGAAGTGCAAGGAATCCATGGAGGTTCTCCTGGCGGCGCACGCAGCCGTCGGCGGCGAGCTCGTCTCCGCCGGCGGCACCGGCACGTACGAAATCAACACCTGGGCGAGCGAGATCCAGGCAGGCTCCTACGTCCTCATGGACACGGCTTACGGACGGCTCGGGCTGCCGTTTCACCAGGCGGTCTACGTGCTCGCCACCGTGATCTCGACATCGGTTCCGACCTCGGGCGGGTGGTCGGTGGCCGATGCCGGCCTGAAGGCGTTCGGCATGGACCACGGCCTTCCGGCGATCACCGGCTCCACCGTGTGGTACTGCTCCGACGAGCACCTCGTCTTCGATCCTCCTCGTCGCGTCGGTGACCGCGTCCTGGTCGCCCCAGCGCACGTCGACCCGACGATCGCCTACCACGAACGGATGCACCTCGCCGACCTCGCCTCTGGCGAAATCCTCGAGACCTGGCCGGTCGACCTGCGAGGCTGGTAGGGCTCAGCCGCCCCGACCGGCCAGCGCCGCTGCCAGCGCTCGGAAAGCACGCCCGCGGTGCGAGATGGCGTGCTTGTCGTCCGCGGACATCTCGGCGAAGGTCCGCTCCCCGCCGCCATCGGGCACGAAGACCGGGTCGTAGCCGAAGCCGTTGCACCCGCGGGCCTCGGTGCTGATCCGTCCGTCCACAAGGCCGCTGGCGACCACTTCGGAGCCGTCGGGGAAGCGGGCGAGGGCGACAGTGCGAAAGCGGGCGCTGCGCCGCCCCGCCTCGAGGCCGGCAAGCTCGGCGAGCAGCTTGGCGACGTTGTCGGCATAGGTGGCGCTCTCACCGGCAAAACGCGCCGCGAGGACTCCCGGGGCCCCCCCGAGGGCGTCGACCTCGAGACCGGTGTCGTCGGCGATGGCAGCCTCACCCGTCGCCTCCACAAGGGCGACAGCCTTCAGGCGAGCGTTCTCCTCGAGCGTGTCGCCGTTCTCTTCCACCTCGGGGACCCCAGGCGGCCTCGGCAGGAGCTCGACCTCGCCGAGGGCATCGGCGAGGATCTGACGCACCTCAGCGGCTTTGTCGCGGTTGGCCGTGGCGAGGACGTAGCGTCGCCTCACTGCCGGGGCGGCGGCGGAACCGACAAGACCTCGGCCTGGGCGGCGTGCAAGCTCCGGATACCGTCCTCGGCGAGGGCGAGCATGCTCTCGAGCTCGCCGCGCGAGAACGGTAAGCCTTCCGCCGTTCCCTGCACCTCGACAAAGCGCCCGGAGGCCGTCATGACGACGTTCATGTCGACGTCCGCCCGCGAATCTTCCGAGTAGTCGAGGTCGAGCATGGCGACGGCGTCGACGACGCCGACCGACACGGCGGCGAGGTGCTCGCCCAGCGGGTGCTTCGTGATCGCCCGACTGGCGAGGAGACGGGCGCAGGCGTCGTGCAGCGCCACATATGCGCCCGTGACGGCCGCCGTCCGAGTGCCGCCGTCGGCCTGCAGCACGTCGCAGTCGAGGATGATCTGGCGCTCCCCGAGTGCGACCATGTCGCAGACCGCCCGGAGCGAGCGCCCGATCAGGCGCTGGATCTCCTGGGTACGGCCCGACTGCTTGCCTTTGGCCGCCTCGCGGGAGACTCGCTCCCGAGACGAGCCGGGCAGGAGCGAGTACTCCGCCGTCACCCAGCCCTTGCCGGTGCCGCGCATCCAGCGGGGAACGTCCTCGTCGAGCGAGGCGGTGCAAAGCACGCGGGTCTTGCCCATGATGGCGAGCACGGAGCCAGCAGCGAATTCGGTGTAATCGCGGATCAGCTCCACGGGGCGTAGCTCGTCGGGGGCTCGCCCGTCAGTGCGCTTCAGCGGCTCGTTAGGCATTCCCGCAGGCTACCGGCAGCGTCGAGGGCGCTCCTCCTCCGCCCGCTGTGGGCGGCCCCCCGCCGCCAGGTTGCTCAGAAATAGATGATCTTCTTGGCGCGCTCGACGACCTCGTCGATGTCGCCCGTCCAGGCGCCCGTGGAAAGGTACTTCCAGCCTCCATCGGCGGCGATGAAGACGATGACGCCTCGCTCGATGCTGGCGGCGCACTTGACGGCGCCCGCCAGAGCGGCGCCCGCCGAGATGCCGGCGAAGATGCCGAGCTCGGTGAGACGCCTGGTCCAGAGAATCGAGTCCTTCGGGCCCACGATGGTCTTCCGGTCCAGCAGCTCCTCGCCGCCGAGGTCGGAGAAGATCGGCGGGATGTAGCCGTCGTCGAGGTTGCGTAAACCGTCGACCATCTCACCTGCAGGGGGTTCAACCGCCCAGATCTGAATGGCCGGGTTCCTCTCCTTGAGGAAGCGCCCGACACCGAGGAGCGTCCCGCTCGTCCCCAGCCCGGCGACGAAATGGCTGATGTCCGGGCGGTCGCGCCAGATCTCGGGACCCGTGCCCCCGTAGTGCGCCCGCGGGTTTGCCGGGTTGCCGTACTGATAGAGGAAGACCCACTCCGGGTGCTCCTGAGCGAGTGCGCGCGCCATGCGCACGGCACCGTTTGAGCCCTCGGAACCCGGACTCTCGATGATCTCGGCGCCCCAGAGCTCGAGGAGCTGGCGGCGCTCGACGGAAACGTTGCTCGGGAGCACGACCTTCAGGTGGTACCCCTTCACACGGCACACCATGGCAAGGCCGATGCCGGTGTTGCCCGACGTCGGTTCGAGGAGCGTGGCTCCGGCGGCGAGGAGGCCAGACCGCTCGGCGTCTTCGATCATCGCCAGCGCCGGGCGGTCCTTCACCGAGCCGCCCGGGTTCTGACCCTCGAGCTTGACGAAGATCGAGGCGTCCGGGTTCGGGCTGAGCGCCGACACGTCGACGAGCGGCGTATTACCGATCAGGTCGAGGATGCTGCGGTAGGCCGTCATCGAAGACGTCGGGACTGAAACCGCCGCCTGGCGAGTGGGACTAGCGCCTCAGCGAGACCCGCCGGCCACGGCCGGCAGTATGGACACGACGTCGTCGGGAGCGACCTTTGTATCCAGCTTGTCCAGGTAACGCACGTCATCGTCGTTGACGTAGACGTTGACAAAGCGATGCAGGCTGCCCTCTTGAGTGAGCACCTGGCCCGCGATGGCGGGGTAGGTCTGCTGCAGCGTCTCCAGGACCTCGCCGATGGTCTCGCCGTCGACGTTCACGACCGACTGGCCGCTGGCGGCGGGGCGGAGCAGGGTGGGAAGGCGGATTGCAACGGACACGGGGCCTCCGAAAGTTGACTTGTTAGGTCGGATTATATCTATCCAGGACAACCACCGTTTCTTCGCGGATGTTCCCGTCGACGATCCGGAACGACCGGGTCGAGGGCAGCTCGTGGCGAAGGCCGACGAGGACGTAGTGCCAGCTGGGGTCGGGCGCCTGCTGGACATCGGTCGGCGAGGGCCATGGATCGGTGTGCGTGTGGGAGTGGAAGACACCGATCACCTCCCGCCCGTCGGCTTCAGCCTGCCGGTCGATCCGCAGGTAGTCACGGGGATCGACGGTGTAGATCTGGGCGGAGGCGGCGGCGTTGCGAGCCGGCTGCACGGAGGCGACGAGGCCGCTCCCGTCGCCCACGAGCAACCCGCAACCCTCCTCGGGCACACAGCAGATGCAGTGGGCGATCATCTCCGCCAGCTGGTCCTCTGTGATCTGCAGACTCGTGGGTTCCGGAGCTGCTGGGTTTCCTGCTGGCGGCCCGAGCACCGAGAGATCATGACCGCTAGGGCGGCAGCTCGCCGGAGATGACGCCCTACCGGTGGCGTCGCCGATGGCAAGTAGCGTCCACCTGTGCCAAAGAAAGGATCCTCACGCAAGGCGCGGGCTCGCTCCGACCAGGAGCGGGGGATCCATCGCGTCGCCTCCAACCGGCGCGCCCGCCACGACTACGAGATCCTCGAGACCTTCGAGGCGGGCCTGTCGCTCACGGGGGCGGAGGTGAAGTCGCTGCGGGCGGGGCACGTCGCCTTGCAGGACGCCTACGCCCGCATCGATCACGGCGAGGCCTGGCTCATCGGCGCGCACGTAGCTCCGTACGAGTACGCCACCGGCTACGGGCGCTTCGACCCGGATCGGGCGCGCAAGTTGCTCCTGCACCGCGAGGAGATCGACGAGCTCTCGGGCAAGGTCGCCCAGAAGGCCCTCACGCTCGTGCCCCTGTCGGTCTACTTCAAGGAGGGGCGCGCAAAAGTGGAGATCGCTCTTGCCCGTGGCCGCCGCCTCTACGACAAGCGGCACGCCATCGCTGAGCGTGACGCCGCCCGGGACACTCAGCGGACCATCAAGGAGTACGAGTCCCGGCGCTAGCGAGGGCTGGCAGTGCCCCCAAGCGGTGTTGGTTGAGGTGCGGCGACTTGACTACCAGGTAACTTGCCCGCCAGAATCGCCCCAGGCGTGGGCGGTGGGTGCACGCCGCAAGAAGGGGGAATCCAAGTGATCCGCAAGACAGTCCTGGCGCTCTCGCTGCTCGTAATGGCCCTCGGTACGGTTGTGGTCAGCAGCGCCGCCGCCAATGCCTCCGTCGGCCCACGCAAGACCACCGCCGTGACCTTCACCGGCAAGATCACCTGCAAGATCGTTTCCAAGGGCTCAACGATCACGGTGAAGCCAGGTCTCTTACTGACAGCGAAGCGCCCCCACGGCGAAACCTTCACCACGACCATCAATTTGGCGAAGTGCACGGGCAAGACATCGGAGGGTGGCTCCACGATCCTCTCCGGCAAAGTCAGTGGCAAAGGCACCGCCAATACGACCTGCGTTGGCCTGCTCACTCCGCCCCTTCCCACGACGAAGGGCACGATCGTGTGGAAGACCAAGGGCCTCCCCGCCGCGAGCACGACGTTCACGCTGTCAAAGGGATCCTTGGACTCGACGACGGGCGTGGAGACGTACTCCTCGAAGCAGAAGGGGTCGTTCTCGGGCAAAGGGAGCGTCTCGGCGAAGGTCAAGCAATCGACGACACAGCTGGAAACCGCCTGCGAATCGAGCAAGGGCCTCACGACGATCAACCTGGCTTCGGGCAAGGTCGTCGCCGGCTGAACGACGCTCGGGCGCCACGCGCCTGAGGCACGGCGAACGTGAGCGGTCTGGCGCGCCTGCGGTCTCGAAGGCCGGCGGGTTTCTCGAATCGTGTGCCTGACGCGACCGCAAACGTCAATTCTGCTCACAGGCGGCACGAGGTTCGAGCCTCGCGACATCGGGGGATCTGAACCTTGAGCCGAGAGTGACCGCACAAGCCGATTCTGGTCAGTACAGGCACACGATTCGCCTGGCATGCAGCCAGGTCCGTCCCGGCGACCCTCCCTCTGACGGTAGGATGAAGAAACCCAGGCGATAGCGGTGCGAGTCGCCCGGGGCCACTCCAGTCGGCGCACCCAGACGAGTTCACCTTGGGGGTGACAGGCTTCGACTCCGGTCGTCGAGGTGGGAGAAGCGAGCCGTGGTCTCCGGAGCCACGTTAAAGAGCCGGAAACCAACACAAACGCCGAGCCTCAGCTCGCGCTTGCCGCCTAAATAACGGCAACGTCTGTCCGGTCCCAGCCCCACGGACCGGTAGCAGGCGTCATGAAGTGGGGCTTACTCGAGCAGTGGTGCTGACACGCCGCACGAGGAAATCTTCGTCAGCTGGAGGCCCGTCCGGACGCCGGTGGCGGGACGGGCTTCGAGACCTCACTGCCGGCTGCGCTCGGAGAAGTCCCATCAAGAAGCCGGAGGACGCGGGTTCGACTCCCGCCACCTCCACTCCGAGGTGTTCACAAAAGAACACCGTTTGACATCACAAAACCCCCGTCGAGGATCTCCTCGGCGGGGGTTTGTCGTATCGCACGTCGAATTCGCGGTGCTGAAGAGCGGTCCGGGATCGGCGTGCTGCTGTTGACGGCACGGCCGGAAAGTCTCCGGGCGCGCAGAATCGGCCCGAAGGCCGATTCGACGCACGCAGATGGGCTCAGGCTGGCGGGCTGGTCGACATCTCGTCCGGGGGTCTCGACTGGTGACTCTGGACAACGCCCCAGGTCCCCCGTCGCCGTTTCGGCTGACGCTTGGGCGCTCCAGCGAGCTCAGCCTGCTTAGCTCGGAAACTCCGGATCCGGTCGAGGTTGTACGCCGCGGCGGTGAAGCCGAGCAGCACCGACATTTTCACCCGCCCGAAGACACGAATGAAGCCACGGGAGATGTCGACGAACGAACCCTTCAGCGCTGCATTCGCCGACTCCACGACCTGGCGGCGATCCATCGAGATGCGCCATGCGGTCGTCCCGAAGGGGATGCGCTGGGTGAGCGGTAGCTCGACTGCCGGCGCCGTGAGCGTCCCATCACAGCAGCACGTCTCCCCCTCGGGGAGATCGACGAGGGGAACCCGCCGCGGCCGGCGCATCGTGGTCGGAACCTTGCGGCTGCGCAAAAGACCGGCACAGAACGGACACCGCCAGCGGGTGAACCCGTCCGCATCCGGCCGGGAGTGGCGCACGAGGCGCCAGCGGGCTCGCCGATTGAACTTGTCCTCGTACGCTCGCCGGTACGCGCCCCGCGCACCCCGCGGCGGCATGGCGAGGTCGCGCAGCTCGGCGGGGAGAAAGCGCGAGTAGAGCTGGCCGTCGAGCAGCAGGGCGTCCTTGGCAAAGGGCCGGATGCCGCGCTGGTGCGTCACGAGCTGCATCGTCTGCTCGATGCCGGCTGCTGCGAGCGGAAAGCCGGTCGTCTCGGGCTGGCAGAGGGAGTACCCGGGGTCCCACACGACGTCCGCGAGCTCGTGGCGTGATCGCGAGTACTCGATGAGGTCCTCCACAATCGACGCCCCACGGTGCGACCCTGCTGGGACGAGCTTCAGGGTCGTGATCAGATTCGGCACTTCGGCACGCAGCGTCGTCTTGTCGACGTAGTTCGTCCAGCGCAGGTCTCGCGTCTGCACAGCCAGGTGGAGCTCGTAGCCGACGTACGGCCCGGCGAGGCGCTGGCTGGTCGCCGAGCGGTGCCCAGCCCTGGCGTCGCGATCCCTCGTGTAGACCTTCCGCCCGTCGGGCCCGATGCTGAAGACCTTGGCGGTCCGCACCTTCACCCGGGGAGGAGGCTGCTCTTGCTCGATGAGCTGGGAGTCGGCAGCCTCCCCGTCGAGCTCGATCGTGAATGAGTTGCCATGCAGCTTCCCCCACGTCTCGACGTCGGTGCCATCGACTGCCACTGATCGGCTCCTGAGGAAGTCGGCTGGGATGGCGGCTCGGGCGAGCTCGTTGGCGAACCAGCTCGCGTCGAGCCCGTGCTCGTTCTCCTCGAGCACTCGGCAGAGCCGGCCGAACAGCCAGTCGACCCGCGGGTAGGCCTCGTCCGCGTCCCATTGCACGATCCCGAGCGCCCCCCGCTGCTCGGGAGTCATGGCGTTGAGGACGCGGGCGACCTCGATGATGTGGCCCTGGTGATGGCGGTGCAGCGCGTTGACCTGCATGGCGACGAGCAGACCTTCGAGGCTCAGATGCCGGGGCCGCCCGTTGTCCGAGTCGAGCAGCGGTGCGAGCGCCGCTACGAGGCCGCTTCGCTGCACGACCTGGCGAGCGGTCGAGAACTCCTCGGTCGTGGTCGGACGCCCGCCGTCAGCGCTCACCGCCGCTCGGCCGGTCACCCGCGCCCCCGCAGCATCCTCACCGCCTCGGGATCGTCCAACGGGGGGATGTACTCGAGGAGGTCCGTGAGCGCTCCCGGGCCCTTGAGCCCCGCCGCGCGGCAGAGTTCAGGGAGGCGAGTACCGGTCGCCACATGCCACAGCAGCCACGTCGAACGGAGTCGTGCCGGGAGAAGTCGAGGGTGATCGGTCGGAACGACGAGGTTCTCGGTGAGATGAGCCGTGCGATGGCGCGAGGCGGAGGTGCCACCAACGAGAAACTGTGAACGCGCCGTCGCTGCCAGCTGCAGCACGTCGTCTTCCCAGTCCGCACGCACCACGACACGGCGGGCGGCCGGGTGGCCGACGGAAACGAGCACCGCCCTGCCATGTCGAATGACGTCGCCGGCCGTCACCCGGGAGACCCAGCGGCCGTCGAGCCCGGCGCCGAGCCCGAGGGCGAGGAAGGCGGCGGCCGCTCGACGGCGGCTCTTCGTCGGCTGCTCACCTGCGTCGTCGCGCAAGAGCTCGATCTCCGCATCGGTGTAGGGCGCCACAAGGGAACGGCGCGGGATCGCCTCAGGCCGCGGTTCCCACGGAGCCTTGCGGGTCAGTCTCGGGCCGACTCGGCGCAGGACTGCCCGGTACGTTGCTTGGGAGCGATCCTCGACAAGGGCAACCTCAACGAAGCGCTCAATCGTGTCGGGGTCGAGGATCAGCTCTCGATTGAGGGCAACGCCTTCATTTGTCGCCCACTCAACGAGGCGTTGCAGCTGGCGACGAGTCCGCTCGTCGGCGGCATTGTGGCTAAGGGTCAGGTCCCTCGCCATGTCAGCGACAAAGCGTCCGACGGGGGTCTGGTCGTCCGGCCTGCGGCTCGAGCTCGCCACGTTCCGCTCACTTGGTTGCCGAGGAGCTTCATGGGGTGCGATTGCACCGAGACACACCCAATATAGCGAACGTCTGTTCGTAGACCCGCTTTCATGGGGTGGCCAACCATGCCGCCCGACGGCAGGGCTACCTTGGCGTCGTGGGGCTTCTCGGGCTCGATTACGAGCATCGCCTAAGACAAGCTGCCTTCTCCTACCTCCGGGCGCTTTCCGAGCGGTCAGGGACGCCGCTCGTTCGACAGCAGGACCTGGCAGACTTTCGCTTCGAAGGACGGCCCGTCCGGCTCATGGCTACACAGACGGGGATCTGGAAGCCACGACAGCTGAGAGCCGCTCTCAGCTTCCGCACGGTCTACGCAAGCGACCCGTCTCGTCGTCCCTACGATGACGAAGTCGGCTCCGATGGCTATCTGCGCTACAAGTGGCGCTTTGCCGATGTGTCGGATCCCAGCAACTACGAGCGCTCCGACAACCGAGCCATGCGCGCCGCCCTCAGTCAGCGCTTGCCGCTCATCTGGTTCCAGGGAGTCGCCTCCGGCCTCTACCTTCCCGTCTACCCCGTGCATCTCGCCGATGAAGAGCCAACAGCTCAGCAATTCGTCGTGGCGCTCGACGATCAGTCACTGCAGCTTCGTCGGGACCTCGAACTCGACGATCCACTGCTCGTACGCTCGTACGCCACGCGAGTGGTTACCGAACGTCTCCACCAGCCGATGTTCCGAGAGCGGGTGTTGCTCGCGTACGAGAACCGTTGCGCCATCTGTCGGCTGCGACACATCGAGCTCTTGGATGCCGCCCACGTCATCGGCGACGCCGAGGGCGGCGAACCGGTCGTCACGAACGGCATCGCCATGTGCAAGATCCATCACGCCGCCTATGACGCCGACATCTTCGGCATCGCTCCCTCCTACCGAGTGGGCGTGCGCCGGGACGTAATGGAAGAGATCGACGGTCCAACGCTTCGTTATGCCTTGCAAGGGATTCACGGCCAAGACATCGAGGTCCCGCGCAGGCGAACGGCGAGACCCGACCGAGACCTTCTTGATATTCGCTGGACTCGCTTTCAGGCTGCCTCGTAGTCGCCACATCGATAGCTCGGATCGTCGCCCATTGCCAACGTGGCACCGACCCTCACGAACGTGGGAGCCTCGTCTGTTGAACCCGTGGAGAGTCCGCCCGAGTGGACCACCACTCCCTCGTCAGCGACTTTTGTGATCACCCCACTCCGTTGTAGGAATCACAACGTATGCCCTGGTAGATACAGGCTTCCCGCGACCGTTCGTCGACTGAGGCAAATGGCGATGTTCGAACCCCCGAGATCGGCCAGATCAACCGCAGGCGCCTGGGACCCGGCCGAGGAGGACTGGAGGCGAGGACGCCGATGGGTGCCCGGGACCCGGCACCCCGGGGACAGGGGCCAACGGGACGTTTGAACCGATCGGTTACTTGCCCGGGACACGCGACAGCTTGCGAACCGCCTTGTTGGTCGGCTGAGGGCTTGACTGCGCAAAGCGCCGGTCGACCGGGTAGCTCTGTGTTCCGGAGGCCGTGGTCACCGAGAGAGCGCTGACCCCTTCAGCTTCGGGCCACCAGGCTACGAAATGGCCGTCGCCGACCGTCGCGGCCACGTCTGAGCCATCGACACGTTGCAGCCCTACTCCGCTGACCGCCGAGCCGCGCCGACCCATCGCCACCGTGTACATGTCACCGGACGCCTCCCGAATCCTCAGGTAGTCCAACGTGGCGGAGTTGTCCGCGACGGCGGGCGCACCCGTGCCCGAGACTGTGATGATCTGGACGAATGAGGGGCTGTCGAGGCAGGCCATCGTCTCGGTCGCGTCGCTGTAGAGCGTCAGGGTGAGGTCGCCCCTGGTGTCGACCAGATCAAGGCTCCATGGACCTCCAGGCTCGGATGGTCCCACCTTCTGCCCTGGCGCTGGCTGGGAGGCCCCGGCCTGACCGAAATTGGCAGCACAGTTGTTCTCGGCTGCCGCAATCTGGGTTTCGCCGGCCGGTGTGGGCTGGGCGGTCCATGCCGGTCATCGGTGGTGGTCGTGCGCCCCGTCGCAACTCATCGAGCCCATGTCATGTATTGGTCGCAGGGAGCCAAGCGTTACATGCGTGCGGTGACGCCGGCCTGCGGGTCACCGCACCCGGGAATCGAAAACTCGCCGGACCGAGGTAGGGTGCCCCAGTTCGCCCGCTGGGTGACGCAGCCCGAGACTTCGACAACGCCGCTGATAGCGGGCTAGGCGAGTTCGGCGCGATCATCCTTCGACAATGGGCTTGTCGAACAACAGGATCTCCTCTTCGTCGGGAGGTTGAAAGATCGTTGCCCACTCTTCAAAGTGAGCTCGCGTTATAGGCGAGGCCGTCCACTCGCCCGACGCACTGCGACGTTCAGCTCGTTCAAACAGCTCCTCAAGGGGCGCATGGAGGTAGTGCAGCTCGACTCCCGCCCCTAACGATCGCGCCCCGAGTCGCTTCTCATCACGCTCAACGCGCGCCCAGTGGCCCCACTCGAGAATCACGCTCTGACCTTGGGCGAGGAGATCCAGGGTGAGGACCCACAGCTGGCGTTCGAGACGGACGCGGAACTCGTCATCCCACACGTCAGTGCCTAGTGTCGTCACCCACCCGTCCTTGTCCAGCCTGATGGCAGGGATCTTGGGTGCGAGCTGACGGGCGAGCGTCGACTTGCCCGAGGCTGGAAGCCCGCAGATCAGTACGAGCCGCGCCGACGACTTCGCCATGCACGGTTTCTAACATGAGGCGCCTCTTGTTCCAAGATGACGGCTTGCATGGCCGCGTCCCCTACTGCCGAGTCGGCGGCGTTCGCGATCGCGGTCGAACGGCACAGGGTGCACACGCGGCCAGCGCTCAACAACCGTCTTCGACTAACCCAACATGAGGGCTGGGAACGGATCGGCGTGCTCCGTCACCTCACCGCGACGCATCACCTACACCTGCCACTTGTCGCGATCTCCGACTGACATCTCGCCGTCGTGGACGTACGGCACCCCGTACGATCCCGGAGCAGCACTGGCCACCCGCTCATAGAAGTCGACGACGTCGGCGCCGTGGTTGTGGCTGCCGGCAAGCCAAAGATCCATCAGGTAGTTGGCCCGGTTCAGCTCGACCACTTCGTTGCTCGACCGCGTCTGACGCGGTGAAGATGGTCGCCCAGCCTCGCCACTCGATCACGCAGCCATCATGACAGCCAGGGTGGCTCGGCTCAGCTTCGATTGAACCGCAGATCGAGCTGAGACCCGGGACCCACACTGCCCCTCATCGCCGGCTCAGTGACACAAAACGCTGCTGATCGTGCCATCTAGGGCCATCGGGTATTGGCTCATTCGCGTACGAGCGAGAGTGCCAGACTGGGAACGACGATTAGGGTCACCGCGATCGCCGGGTCGGTGAGGCACCCACGCCGGTTACCCCACTTGCCGAAGGCGAGTGCACACCTTCTGCTTAGTCGAGACCTGTCGGCCAGCCTGCGGCATCGAACACTGCGACCGGGTCAAGGTAGTCCCGCCACAGCGTCACTTTGCCGTCCTTGATCGTGACGATGGAGACGAATCGATTGTCGTACGGACTACCTGTCTGCACTGATTCTCCGTGCACCTCATACTCAAGGACCATGACCGACGCTGCGGGATCTCGATACACACGGAGATTGTCGGCGCTCTGCACGTTCATGAAGCTGTCGTAGTCGCTGTATAGGTCGATGATGTTCTGCCGACCCTGAACACGCCTGGGATATCCCGGCACGGAAACGACGTACTCGAAAACGACATCCTCAGCAAGCAGGTCGAAGAAGTCCTCACCCTTGGCGAGACCCCTGAGCCCCTCTTGAATGACGTGGAAGAAGGGTCCGTCAGCGCCAAAGTTTGAGCTGTCCTCCGTGTACTTGGTCACTTTCCCTCCCGGTGGGTACAGATGGTGGCACAAGCGTGATCGTAGAATTCGACCGGTGCGGATTGACCGTCCAACGCCGGGAGCGGGGCGGTGCTGACGGGTTCGAACATAGTCTCATCAGCTCCACTTCGTTTCTCGACCTGTGCCCTGATCAGCCTGGTTACTGCCGCCCGAGTACTCGGCGGTTCCTCTCTGAGTCACTCGGGCGCTGGGTCACTTCTGGCGTTTCCGCGAGAGACGTCCGCCGCCCTCGCCGAGTCGTCGGCCGAGTGTCCTCTTGACTCTTCCGTCGCGTCAGCTGGTTGACTGACCCTCATGTACGGAATCGGCACGGTTGCCCGCCTGGCGCAGGTGTCGGTACGCACCTTGCGGCACTATGACGACCTCGGTCTGCTCAAGCCGGCCCAGGTGGATCCGATCACCGGCTATCGGTACTACACGCCCGACCAGGTGCTGCGGCTGCACCGCATCCTCGTCTTGCGCGACCTGGGCGTGCCCTTGTCGGAGGTCGTTCAGCTGCTCGACGACGACGTCACCGTGGAGCAGCTACGGGGACTCCTGCATCTGCGACAGGCCGAAGCCCGTGCCCGGCTCGCCGCACAGACCGAACAGCTCGTCCGGGTCGAGATCCGGCTCGCACAACTAGAGGAGAAGTCCATGGCCGCCTATGAAGTGATCGTCAAACGGCTGGAGCCGATGCGGGTCGTCGCCTTGAGCGAGCTTCTCGCTGGAGTCGACGAGATCGGCGAGGCGTGTGGACGCATGTACCCGCAACTGCACGCCGCCCTGGGGCGGCACGGCGTGTCCTTCGGCGGTCTGTCCCTAGCCCTTTACGAAGACGTCGATCACGAAGACCGACCCCTTCGACTCACTACTGCGCTCCCGCTCCCGAGCGGAGTGACAATCGACGATGACGAGCTCAACACGATCGAGCTGCCCGCCGTCGAGCGGGCGGCCACGACCGTCGTGCGCGGCGCCCCCGAGGAAAAGTTCCACGACGCCTTCCGCGCCCTCCACGAGTGGATCGAGCGGAGCGGCGAACAGGCGACTCCCTTCGATCGAGAGCTTTACATCGACTGCGACGGCCCCAGGGACACCTGGGTGACCGAGCTGCAGACGGTCCTGCAACCGAGAACCTGACATTCCCCGAGGGCCAAGCGATTCTCATCCGGCTCGCTCGCCCGTGTGCCTACGGAGCCAGGCGCTCGACCGCACCGATCGGCGTCGGTGAGTTGCGGTCTTGACAGATAGATCACATTTCGATTAATTATTGTCGTGGACGTTACTGATGTCGAGGGGCTGTTCGAGGCGCTGGCTGATCCGACGAGACGCCAGGTCGTGCAGCTGCTCAGCCATGGACCTCGACGGGCAGGAGAGATCGCCGACGCCGCCGGGATGTCCGGACCGGCGATGAGTCGCCATCTGCGCGTTCTTCTCGAGGCCGGGATCGTCGCCGACGAGCGACCGGCGAGCGACGCCCGTATCCGCGTGTTCCACCTGAGACCCAACTCGATCGTCGCCGTCCAGGCCTGGCTCGACCAACTTCAGGCGCACTGGGCCGAACAGCTGCAGGCGTTCAAACGCCATGTGGAAAGGGGCTCTTGATGACGAGTACGACCGTGTCAGTCTCGGTGGCGGTCGACCCCACGACGGCATTCAGAGCCTTCACCGAGGAGCTCGACTCGTGGTGGGTGCGTGGGCCGATCAACTACTTCGACTCCGCCCGCGCCATTCGAATGCAGTGCGAGCCGGGCCTCGGCGGGAGGTTGGTGGAGGTCTACGACGACGCCACCGGCGCAGGCCTCGAGCTTGGCCGCATCAAGGTGTGGGAGCCGGGTGCCCGCCTGGCGTGGAAGAGCGCCGTAGACGATGTCGAGATCGCCATCAGTTTCGAAGCGACCGAGGCCGGTACGGACGTGACCGTGGAGGCGACGGTACCCGCGGGCAGGGCCGATCGGGGAGGGTCGGCGTGGGTTCGCGTCGTCCCGCAGTGGTTCCCATCGTGGTGCGCCCGACGTGACTCAGCGGGCCGCACGCAGCCTGAGCTCGCTCGGCTGGCGTTGGGCGTGTACTACGCCGAACCGACCGCGGCCGCTCGGTGGCTGGCAGCTGCGTTCGGTTTGGAATCCCCCGATCCGCTGCCCGACGCCTCCGAGCCCTTGGCGGAGGAAGACGACGGCCATGGGTGGATCGAATTCCGGGTTGGTAACTGCTCGCTCATGGTGTTCCGGCGAGACGGTCGGGCCGGCGGTAACGCCTCGCCCTCTCATGAGCCGTGGGTGTTCGTGGACGACCTCGAGGCGCACTTCGCCCGCGCGGCGGCGGAAGGGGCGACGATCGTCAGCGGGATCCGCCACACGGGCTACCGCGCCTACGTCGCTGAGGACCTCGAGGGTCACCGGTGGACCTTTGCCCAGGCACGGCCTAGGCAAACCTGAGCTCGCTCCCCTGCCTCCCCAACCCAAGACACCGCACCTTGGTCGACGTCTGCGGGTTCTTCGGCCTCTGCAACGTCGCGACCATCCATGATCAGGTGCTCGGGCGCCGGGAACTCAGGCGTGCGATGGGCTCGCGCCCTCGCCCTCCCCCTCGAAGGCGACGTCATCGATGAAGCACCAGTACCAGTCCTCGCCCGGCTCGAACGACTGGATCAGGGGATGGCTGACGTCGCGAAAGTGAGCCGTGGCGTGCCGACCCGGCGAGCTGTCGCAGCAGCCGACGTGCCCGCACGACGTGCAGCGGCGCAGGTGCACCCACCGTCCGCCGGCAGCGAGGCATTCGACGCAGCCGTTGCCGCTCGCCTCGGTCGTCTTGATGGCGTCGAGATGAGTGCAAGTCTCCATCACGTCGTCCTCCCTCTCGTTGCCGGCCGCGACCCGCTGCTCCAGGTCGCCAGCTGCACGTGCAGCCACACGGCGCATGGTATAGAGAGCCAGTGGCTCGCATCCCGACCGAGGACGCATACGTCATGGACGAGGGCCACGGGGGCGCCGTCGCGGGCTGGCGCCACAGGCGACCGACTCAGCTCCCGCCTGCCTCCGGCCAGAGGTCCTCGAGCTCGCGACCGCGGGTCTCCGGAAGCAGCAGCAAGAGGAACGTGCCCGCCAGAGCGGGCAGAAACGTGGCGGTGGCGGCGATGCCGAATCGGTTGCCCACGTCGGCGATCGCTCCGAAGGCGAGCAACCCCGCGCTCGCCCCGAGCACGCCGACCGCCACCTGCCAGCCGGCCACCGAAGCCCGCACGGACGTCGGGAAGAGCTCGTTCACGAAGGCTCCGGCCGCCGGAGCGATCGTCGCTGCCGCCAGGACGCCGAACACGTAGCCGACCAGCACGCCGGCGGTCGACCCGGAGTAGGTGAGGATGCCGAGCGACGCCATCGCCGCCATGGCGAGAGCGGTCGTCGGTCGTCGACCAAGGTGGTCGGCCAGGTAACGACCGAGCAGTAACCCACCCAGGCCCGTCACACCCGCCGCTGCCACCATGGCGGACGTGATCACCCCGCGCACGTGGACGACGTTCTCGGCGTACAGGTAGACGAAGCTGTTGGCAGGACCGGTGATGACGGACAGCGCAAAGGTCATCACGGAGACGATCAGGAGCCGCTTGCGGAACTGAGGGGCAACGGCAGACAGGACCGGCAGCTGGTGCTCGCCGGCGATGGCTTGACGGGCGAAGCGGTCGGGCTCTTCCACCCGCCGGCCTACGAGAGGCAGGAGCACGAGCGGCACCACCGAAAGGCCGACGATGCCGCGAAAGGTGAGCTGCGTTCCCAGCAATCCGTGGATGAAAGCCACGAGGCCGGTGCCGATCCCGTACCCGGCAGCGATGAGGGCGATGGCTTTGGCCCTGTCGCTGGAGCCCGTTTCTTCTGCTGCAGATACTCCGGCGAGAGCGTTCGTGGCACTGAGCATCGGCCGCCCAAGAGCAAAGACGATGACGAACCACCAGTAGCCGGGGCTGGCGGCCGACACCACGGTGATGGCCAGTCCGAGCGCACACGACATGAGGAGCGTCTTGCGCCGGCCGAGCCGATCGGCCAGACCCGCCAGGGGGAGGCCGCCGAGCGATGCCAGACGGATGATGGCCAGCCCAAGGCCGAGCTTGGTGCCGGAAAGGCCGGCTTGGTCGGCGATCGTGGCGCCTGAGCTCACGTGACCGAACGCCTTCGCGACGTCCCCGAGGGCTGCGACGACGCCGAACTGCCCGAAGCCGGCCGACATCGCCAGGAGGGCCAACGCCACGACCTGCGGGTCGCGCCAGCCGCGCAGCCGGAGCCGCGACGGGTCGACTGCGCCCGCCTCCGACCGGCCGGCCGAGCCCGTCCGGTCGGCCGCGCCAGGCTGGTCGGCCGCGCCGGGCTGATCGTCCATCAACACGAGCTTTCCACCCCGGCGCCGTCGGCGGGGATCTGGCGCCCGGCGGCGCCATCGGGGCCAGAGGCGTCAGACCCGCGGCGGGTCCGGCACCTTCTGCGCCAGCACGATGATCTCCACGTCGGCCTCGAGGCTCGTGACCGTCAAGCCAGCTGCCGGCAGGAGCCGTTCCACCTCCTGCGGGGTGTAGACGCGGGCGCGGACAGGGTTGGTCGCGGCTTCGCCGGACTCGGCATAGGTCACGAACGAGCTCAAGTAGACGTCCGACAGCAGGTTCGGGAACGTCAGGTAGGCCGTTGCGCCCGGCCGCAGGATCCGGTGGATCTCCCGCAACATGAGGAAGGCGTCCTCTCGCTCGAGGTGCTGCAGAACGAGGACGGAGTACACGAGATCGACGCTGCCGTCGGCGATGTCGGGTATGCGGGTGTCGGCGCAGCGTGCGAACCGGACGTTCGGCAGCTCGGCGAGACGCTCGGCCGCCATCGCGAGCATCTCGTCGGAGACATCGACCGCCCAGAGGAGCTTGCATAGCGGAGCCATGTGCTTGGCGACTCGTCCGATGCCGCATCCGATGTCGACGACGACGGCCTCATCGGAGGGGAGGTAGGGGGCGAGCAACTCTGCCTGCTCCCGCCCGGTGCGATCGAAGACGTCGGCGTCGTCGCCGTTGAAGATCGACTTCATCGCTCCCGAGATATCTGGCGGTCGCCAGAACGTGCCGTAGCGGCCAGTCGACTCGCTCACCGCCGGGGTCGGATCTCGCCTCGACCAGCGGGTGACGCGGTCACCTGCACTCATGATCTCTCCACATCCGAGATGCTCCTCCGCCTCGCCGGCCCGGGCGCCGGCGTCTTGCGGGACGGTTTCAGGATAGGCGGTCAGGACGAGCACGACGTGGCTCGCCCGGCACGCTCAGGGTGGCCGCATGGCGCCGGTCTCGAGAGAAATCCCAAAAGCTCCGTCGGATCCGGGGTGACCGGAGCGACGATAGGGGTGTGAACGAGCAATCGGCCGCCGCCAGCGGCCCGGGTCGTCATGCCGGCGCCGGCCCCGGCAGCGGGCCGAGCGCAGGTGCAGGCCGGTCTGGCGAGAATGCAGCTGAGGCTGCCGCCTTCCTGGCCTTCTACGACGATGCGCTCCCGCAGGTCTACGGCTACTTGTCGGCCCGCTGCGGCGGCGTCGCCGTGGCCGAGGATCTGACGGCGGAGACGTTTCTCGCGGCCGTCGACGCCGCCCGGCGCCCGCAGCCGACGCCGATGACGCTGCCCTGGGTGATCGGCGTGGCCCGCCACAAGCTCATCGATCACTGGCGCCGGGAGGCTCGCGAAGAACGCCGCTTCCGGCTCCTCACGGGGGCAGACACGCCCGTCGAGGACCCCTGGGAGGCCGAGCTCGACGCCGCCACCGCCCGGGCAGTGCTGCACGCCCTGCCCGCCCAGTACCGCGCCGCCCTGACACTGCGCTACTTGGACGACCTCGCCGTCGCCGATGTGGCCGCCCTCCTCGGCCGGACGCTGCACGCCACCGAGGCGCTGCTCGTGCGCGCCCGTCTCGCCTTCCGTCAGGCCTACGAAGACCAAGGGGCGTCCGATGGCTGACCCGTTCGAGTCGATGCATTCCGAGCTCGTGCCGGTTCAACCGGACGATGGCTTCGCCGCTCAGCTCCGCTGGCGCCTTCAGAGAGCCCTTCAACTACCGAAAGGAGTCACCGTGTCGAACCTGACCATCGATGAAACAACCGAGGGCGCCGCCTCCTCGCAAGGGCCGGTCTCGGATGCGGCCCCCCAACGTGCGCCCGCCATCCTCACGCCCTACCTGGCCGTGGCCGGCGCCGAGCGGGCACTTCGCTGGTACGCGGAGGCGTTCGGGGCCCGCACCCGGGGAGAGACGATCGTCATGCCGGGCGGACGAATCGGGCATGCCGAGCTCGACATCGGCGGCGCCACGATCATGCTGTCCGACGAGTACCCCGAGATCGGCGTGACAGCGCCGGGGGCGGGAGCCTCGGTGACGCTCGTGTTGACCGTCGGCGAGGTTGACGCTGTCATCGCTCGGGCGGTCGAAGCGGGCGCCGAGCTCGCCCGGGCGGCGGCCGACTACGAGTACGGGCGCGTCGGCGTGATCCGCGATCCGTTCGGTCACCGTTGGATGATCTCGTCCCCACCGCCGGCTGCCCGCCCGACCGCTTCGACCACCCCCGGAGTGTCCGCCGCCGGCCGCGCCACCGATGCGACCGCTTCAGAGGGCCTCCGCCATGGCGACATCGGCTACGTGTCGCTCTTTGTTCCCGACGTCGAGCGGGCCGCTCGCTTCTTCTCCTCAGTGCTCGGCTGGCAGTACGAACCGGGCAGCGGGCCACAGGGACGCCAGGTGCAGGGTCTCAACATCCACCACGGCCTCTGGGGCGGGCAGGAGCGGAGCACACTGTTCCTGTGCTTCGCCGTCGACGACGTCGAGGCGGCCGTGCGGCGGGTGCGGGACGCCGGTGGAACGGCCGGCGACCCGGTGCAAGAGCCATACGGGATGGCTTCGGCGTGCGTTGACGACGACGGTGTGGCCTTCGCCGTCTTCGAGCTGCCGGCGGGCCCGCCTCAGGCGCCCCCGCCCCACGACGCTACCGAGGGCGACCTCGCCTACGTGACGATGGAAACCCGCTCATCGGCGGCAGCACGAGCCTTCTACGGCGACGTGCTCGGCTGGCGCTTCACGCCCGGGCGGGTCGAGGACGGTTGGCAGGTCGACGACGTCGCGCCCATGGTGGGGGTCGCCTCCGGGCACGAGGTGCCGACGAGTGTCCCGATGTATCGGGTGAGCGACATCGTCGCCGCCGTGGGCCGCGTGCGGGCGGCTGGCGGCTCCGCCACAGAGCCCGACAGCCAGCCCTATGGGAGCACGGCGCTCTGCACGGACGACCAGGGAACACGCTTCTACCTCGGTCAGCTCTCATAGAAGCTCGCGCCTGGAATCCCATCCCGGCGCCGCGTTACGTCGCCTCCGGGCTGCACCGTCCCTCGCGGCGCAGCCCGATCGTCGTCCGCCGACCGATCCGCCGTCGGAGACCTGGCGCTCCTGTTCCCGAGCGGTAGCTCGTATCCTGTGGCAATGCGCCCTCTCGGGATTCTCATCGGCATCATCGCCATTCTCGCCATCGCTGCTGGAGCCGTCTACATGGCGATCCCGGCGCATTCGCTTCCACACTTCGTGCCCGGCTACTTGAAAGGTGACACGCACGCCCATACGGACCGAGGCATCGCCGGCGTCGCCCTCGGAGCCATCCTTCTCGTCATCTCCGTCGCCATGACCCGGTCGGGACGCCGCCACCGGAGGCGGCGGTACTAGACCGGGCGACGAGTCTCGACCTGTGCGTGCGGGCGGACAGGCGGACAGGCGGGCACATGACGGCGACGCCCGCAACCTGACAGCACCGAACCCAGCCGTCGGACCCCCTCTCTCGGCGCCGGAGCCACCCGCGCAGGGCGAGGCCAGTGACGCTCGTCGCCACGACCTACATTGACCCCGTGGCAAAACGGCAGGTGGTTATCGAGATCGTCGTGGCCGCCGGCGCCATCGCCGCCTTCGGAGTCGGCTTGCACTTCGGCAGCACCGCCGAGACTCATGCCGTCCCAACCGGCACCCAGACGGCGGCGGACGTCGCCCAATCCAACCATCTCCACCGGCTCATCGCCTACATCGCCGCGGGCGCATGGCTCCTGCTCGCGAGCTACAGCGTCCGCCAGCTGGCCAACCATCTCGGGCGGGCGATCGCCCTCGCCGACAAGGCGACGGCCGCCTCGGTGCGCCTCATCCTCACGATCGTCGGCCTCCTCTTCGTGGTCCTCATGGCGCTCGCCATCTTGCGCATCGGGGTGTCGCAGCTGCTGCTCGGCGGGGCCATCACCGGTGTCGTGCTCGGTATCGCCGCTCAGCAGAGTCTCGGCAACGTCTTTGCCGGCATCGTCCTGCTCGTGGCCCGGCCGTTCCGGGCAGGCGACCTCGTGCGAGTCAGGACGGGCTCGCTCGGCGGGCCACTCGAGGGCCACGTCGTGTCGATGGGGCTCATCTACGTCGTGTTCACAACCGAGGAAGGAACGACGCTCGTGCCCAACCTGACGCTGCTGGCATCTGGGATCGTGCGCTCCCCGCGGCCGCTTCCGGCGCAGGCACCCCTCGTCGTGGTCGGTGCCCCACTCGAGGCGGTGCATACCGAGGGTGTCCTCGTGGCGACGGCGCCGTCAACTGCCGGCACTGCCGTCACATCGAACGCCCCCCCGCCAGGCCAGACGGGGACCGAGGATGCAGCCACCCGGTCGGCTGCTGGCGAGACCCCTGCCGGCCAGACCCCCGCCGGCCAGACCCCCGCCGGCCAGACCCCCGCCAGCCAGACCCCCGCCGGCCAGACCTGAGGGCGGAGCAGGCGAGTGTGAAGAGTCACACGATCGTCACCTCGGCGATAGCCTCGTGACGCACGCAGATGCGGGTTCACACTTGCGTCGGTCGTAGCCACGAAGGGGTTGTCATGAGGTCAAGCGATGGGTGAGGCCCTCTGGTGGTTCCTCATCGCCGCCATCTTCGTCATCGCCGAGTTCGGGCACCGCGCCTTCTACGCCCTCTTCATCGGCCTCGGAGCCATCGTGGCCGCCGTCCTCGCGCTCGCCGGCCTGGGCGTCCTCGTGCAGATCCCCGCCTTCGTAGGGGCGGCCGTGCTCGGGCTGTTCTTCCTGCGGCCGTCTCTCGTCAAGGCGATGTCTTCCGGCCAGTACCGCCTCGTCTCCGGCATGAAGGGTCGCGTCGGCCACGAGGCGGTCGTGGCGGAGGCAACCGGCGACTCGTCCCACCCGGGGCGGATCAAGATCGACGGCGAACTCTGGAAGGCTGTCTCCCAAGACGGCAAGCCGATTCCCGCCGGAACCGTCGTCATGATCCTCGATCTCGAGAACACCACCTTCATCGTGCAGGACCTGCCAACCATCGGTCTGGCTCCACTCGAGCTACCCGAAGACACCTAAGGAGAATGCAATGATCCTTGCCACCTCGGGCACCGAGATCGTTTTGGCCGTCGTCCTCGTCGTCGTCGCCATCATCGTGCTCTCGACCTTCTACCGGTCCATCAAATTGATCCAGCAGGGCACGGTCGGCGTGCAGAAACGCCTCGGTCAGTTCCACAGCGTCCGCAACCCCGGCGTCGCCCTCCTCGTGCCCTTCATCGACCAGGTGCAGACCGTCGACGTCCGCGAGGTGCCACGCACGGGAGACCAGCAGGACGTCATCACGAAGGACAACGTGAGCGTGCTGGTCTCGGCCACGATCTTCAGCCAGGTGGTCGATCCGAAGGCCGCCCTCTTCTCGGTCAGCAACTACGAAGTGGCGATCTTCCAGCTGGCTCGCACGGCGTTGCGTGCGGTCTTCGGCGGGCTGACGCTCGACGAGGCCCTCACGGAGCGGGAGCGGATCAACGCCGAGCTGCAGGGTCACATGGAGCCGGTCACTGACAAATGGGGCGTCCGGATCAACCGCATCGAGATCGTCGACATCGTCCCGCCCACCAACGTCTTGCAGGCGATGAGCCTCCAGAAGGAAGCAGAGCAGCAAAAGCGTGCGCTCATCTTGAAGGCCGAAGGCGAGCGACAGGCCGCCATCAACGAAGCCGAAGGCAAGAAGCAGGCAGCCATCCTCGCCTCCGAAGGTCAAAAGCAGGCGCAGGTGCGCCAGGCCGAAGGTGAGAGAGAGGCGCTCCGCCTGCGGGCGGAGGGTCGCAAAGCCGCCCTCATCCAGGAAGCCGAGGGGCGGGCGGAGGCCGTTCGGCAGGTGTACACGGCCATCCTCGAGTCGCATCCCACACCCGAGCTGCTCGCCGTCCTGCAGCTCGACACGCTCTCGCGCTTGGTGGAGAGCGACAACTCCAAGATCGTCGTGCCCTACGAGTCGGCCGGGCTCATGGGAGCATCCCAGATGTTGAAGAGCGTGCTCGATGCGGCCGGGTCCGGCGCCGCCGGTTCGGGCGGATCCGGCGGGTCGGGCGGATCCGGGGCGGCAGGCGCTCTCGGCAGCGGAGGCAACTCTCGCAGGTGATCCGTCGCTCCCCTCGGACCGACCTCATCGGTGACGCCCTCCGAGTGGTCCCTCAGGCAGCGATCAGCAAGATGCCCGCCGCCACCAGGGCGGCCGCCGCCACGCGCCGACCGCCGAAATCCTCTCGAAAGAAGAGGGCGCCGATGAGGGCAGCGGCGATGACGCTCGTCTCGCGCAGCGCCGCCACTTCGGCGAGGGGTGCCTTCGTCTGTGCCCACAGTACGAGCGAGTAGGCGATCACCGAGATGACTCCGGCGAGGAGGCCCCGGCAGACGATGGGCACGTCTCTCCAGGGCACCGGCCGCCGGCGCAGCAGGTAGACGACGGGGAACACCGGGCCTTGTAGCAGGAACAGCAGCGCGGCGTAGGCGTACGGGTCGCCGGACCGGCGGACGCCCAGGCCGTCGACGAGCGTGTAGGCGGCGATCGTGAGGCCGGTCGCCACGGCGGCGCCAATGGCCGGCAGCTCCGCCCGAGTGAGCTTCCCGGACGACAACGCCAAGCTCATGAGGCCGGCAGCCAAGATCGCGATGCCCGACCACGCCAGCACGCTGAGATGCTCGTCGGCGAGCCACCACGCCCCGACCGCCACCACCAACGGAGACGTCCCTCGGGCGATCGGGTAGGTCTGGTTGAACGCCCCGAGCCGGTACGAGTTGATCAAGCCGACCTCGTACAGGACGTGGATGACGGCCGATCCACAGGCGAAAGCAATGGCAGCTCGGGCCGGCAGCCCTGTGACGACAAGGGCGAGGCCGCCAGCTACCGTCGACGCCATTCCGATGAGGGCGAAGGCGAAGAAGCGGTTCTCGATCGACTTCGTCATGGCGTTCCAGCTGGCGTGCAGCACGCCGGCGCCGAGAACGACGAAAAGGACGACAAGTGTCAAGTGGGTGTGCAGCTCGGCTCCTCCCCCCTGGAGCCATTCTTGCTGTTGGCGACGGCGGAGCGAGCACCTCGCCGAGCCCTCCCGCCAGTAACGTCGTCTGAGTGCAGGTCAGCGACGACAGCACGGCGGGCGTCGTGCTCGCCGGTGGGCGGTCCTCCCGCATGGGCACACCCAAGGCGGCGCTGGAGTGGCACGGCTCCACGCTGCTGTACCGCACGACGGCCGTGCTGGCCCGCACACTGACCGGCCCCGTCGTCGTGGTCGCCGCCCCCGAGCAGGAGCTGCCCGAGCTGCCACCCGGAGTGCACGTGGTCGAGGACCCCGTCGAGGGCCTCGGCCCGATGCAGGGCATCGCCGCCGGGCTGAGGGCGGTCGCCGACCGCGCCCCGACGGCCTTCGTCTGCTCCACGGACATGCCGTTCCTGCACCCCGCCTTCCTCCGCCAGGTGCTGCGCGGGTTCGACGCGGGGGAGACCGACCTCGTGTTGCCGGTGGCGCGTGGCTTCCGCCAGCCGCTCGCCGCCGGCTACCGGTGCGCCTTGGCCGCCCTCATGGAGGGCCTCGCGGCGGACGGCACCCTCCGTCTCGGGACGCTGTACACGCGCTGCCGCGTAGAGGAGCTGGGCGATGCCCAGCTGCTCGCCGACCCCGATCTGGCGCGACTCGACCCCGAGCTGGACTCTGTCCTCAATGTCAACGCCCCGGACGACTACGTGGCGGCGCGGCGACGACCCTGCCCGGAAATCGTCGTGGAGTGCCTCGGGGCGCTCGCCGCAGGCGGCCGCCGCCCGCGCCAGGTGCGGGCAGCCACCCTCGGTGGTGCCGCCGCCGCCGTCGGGCTCGCACTGGACCCCTACGTCATGGCAGCGCTCAACGGCCGCGAGATCACCCGCGATCCACAGCTTCCGCTGGTGGCCGGCGATACCGTCGCCTTCCTGGCGGTGGAGACTTCCGGGGCGGACGACTGCGCGGAGACCGGGCGGCGGATCCGCTGACGCCGGGCACACCGCTCCCGCCTACCATCGGTGCATGTGCCGAAGCATCGTCAGCCTTCGTGATGTGCCCGATCTGACGCCGGGCGAAGTGGAGGCCGCCGCCCGTCAGTTCGTCCGCAAGATCTCCGGGACGAAGGCGAAAGCCCCCTCCCGGGCCAACCAGGAGGCCTTTGACCGCGCCATCGCCGACATCGCCGGCGCCACCTCCCGACTGCTCGACAGCTGGGTCGTGCAGGGAAGGGCGACGTCCGGGCACGGGGCGGCCGGCGGCGCCTGACGCCGGCTCAGCCCCAGCGCGTCATCTCCAAGGTGGTCGGCCCGACGTGTGAGGCCAACCACTCGTTCATCGGCTCGCAAGAGCGGAGAAAGTCGCGCACGTCCGTCTTGGCCTTCGCCGTGCCGAGGCGTTGGTCCGGAGGCCACTGCCGCCAAGCGACCAGGCCCTTGTTGCGCAGCAGCTCGATACGGACGTGATCCTTCGGATACCCCTTCGGAGCGGTCTTCAGGGCGTCGTGGCCGCTGACCTCGACGCCCTTTCGGGCGAGACGGGCGATGAGGTCCTCCAGCGCGCCTCCGGAGGCGTCGTCGGCCACGGCCGCCCGGTAGCGCTCGAGTTGGTCGGGCGCCATCATGTACATGCCGCTGCCGGCGCCGAGCCCTCGAGCCGAGAATTGGATGTAGCCGCCAGCCGCCAGCGTGGCCGCGATCGCCGTCTTGTAGGGCGACTTGTCCCGGCTGAATCGAACGTCCCGAAACGGCCGGAAGATCCTTCCGTCTCCGAACTCGGCGGCAAGGTCGCCGAGGAGAGCAACCATCGGGGCGTGAACGGCCTCGTCGTAGACCGCCTTGTTCGCCTGCCAGTAGGCCTTCGAATTGTCGGCCTCGAGGCCCTCGTAAAAGTCGATCGCCTCGGCCGGCCAACCGGTGAACGTCATCGCCGAAGTGTAAGCGCCCGCCCGCGGCCGCCGACAAGCAGGCGATGGCTCGCCGAACGCGGGACGGACCGGCCGCAAGGCCGGTCCGGTGCCCATTTCGATGATCCGGTATGGACTCCGCCATCCGTGATTGTGGGACGCGACAGCTCTGTCACCTCCGACGTAGCGTCACGGCCGAGTGCTTCCGGCGTGCCGACCACCCTTTTGTCGCGGGCATACTCCGCTGGGGCTGAGCGGGTTCAGGAGACCCGAACGTCGCTCCGACCATCTTGGCGGTCAGGCACCAGAAACACGGCAGCCCGGGCCGTTCAGCCCGGGCACCCTCAGTCCGGTGGTCCGGACTCCTCGGAACTGTCCAACGTTCGCACGCCGACTCCTTCCGTCTACCGGGACATCACGGGAACTCCATCCCGCAACTACATGGTCCACCCATGTCCCTCCGGCGTCAAGGGCACGTCTCAGATTTTGAACGCGCAGCCGTCCCAACAGGCAAACAGACGGGGACGTCGGCGCCCACGTACCTCGATCAACAGCTCGGCCGGCTCGGCCCGGTGCACCGCCGGGCCCGCCTCGGCGCCATCGGCCGGCGAACGGGCAGCAGAGCCGCCATCGGCCGGCGAACGGGCAGCAGAGCCGCCATCGGCCGGCGAAGGGGCAGCAGAGCCGGCGGCGGCCGGCGCGGCCGCAGACGCCAGCGCACGGGCGGTGACGGGACCGGGTCGCCGGTAGCGCACGCCGAGCAGCGGATCGCCGACGGCTTCATACAGACTCGCATCCGCCGGTGCAGTCGTCGTGGCCGACAGTACCGTCAGCGCCCCGCCACAACACCGCCGCTGCAGCGGCCGCACGTAGGCGATTCCGCCGCGGGAGGCGATGTAGGCACGGGCTTCCGGCGTGGCGATCACTCGCATGGCTGCAAGTTTAGATACTCGCCGCCACCGCCTCGAGCTTGTCGAGGAGGAGCGGGACGAAGGCCTCCGACTCGGGTTTCATGAGCACGGAGCGAAGGAGGCGGACGCCACCGGCGGCCGCCCGGCCGTCCCCTGCGGCCGCCAAGCGAGGATGGCGCAGGAGCATCTCGCGCACCGGTACCCGCAGGACGCTGAGGAAGACGGGATCGGCCGCCGACATGGATGCGGACAGCATCTGTTCGGAGGAGGCGTCCACGTCCGCCAAGCTGGTAGCCCGCCGGGAGAAGTAGGTCACGATGTCGAGGGCGGGCGGTTGGTAGAGGCACAGCAGCTCCGACGAGTCGAGGCGGGAGGCGAACGACCTCGCCGCTCGCCGAGTCGCCGCCAGCACCTTGCCGAGGCCGTCGGCCGACAGCGGGAACAACCGCAAGGTGAGCCAGAGGGCGGCCGCTGCCGCCCCCGCCCGCGAGCACTCGAGGCTGATCTCCCCGAGGTGGGCGGCTCCTCCCCCGGTGAAGTAGGTATAGGGCGATTCGTGGGAGAAGTGACGGGCGACCGCAGGGTCGGCGAAGAGGACCGCCCCGCACCCATACGGCTGCAGGCCATGCTTGTGCGGATCGACGACGAACGAATCGCAGGCGGCGATGGCGTCCCACGGGGCCGGATCCAGCCCGAGAGGGGCGGAAAGGGCGCCATCTCGCGCCACGATGGCGTAGAAACCCCCATAGGCGCCGTCGACGTGCACCCTCAACCCATAGCGCTCTTTGAGCGTCAAGGCCTCGTCCACGCGGTCGACGGCGCCGAGCCCGGTCGAACCGGTCGTGACGACGACCGTGCCGATCACACCCCCCCGCGCCAGGTCCTCCACCTGATCGAGATCGATGCGGCCGGCCGTGTCCGAGCCGACCGGATGGGCGTCCATGCCGAGGAGATGGCACATGCGCCCGTGGGTGTAGTGGGCCTGGTCGCTGAAAGCGACGCCACGGCCCGGGTGGATGGAGCGAGCGACGAAGAGGGCCTCGAGGTTGGCGATCGTGCCGCTCGAGGTGAGGTGGCCGAGATGGGTCCGGAACCCGATCATGTCGGCCAGCTGGCCAACCGCCTCCACCTCCATCTCGGCCGTCGCCGGCCCACCGTCAAGGGCATGGTTGTTCGGGTTGACGAGCATGGCAGCCAGGTAAGCGGCGATGGCGGCGGGATGGGGAGGTTTCAGCATCTGGCCGGCGTAACGGGGATGGAAGAACGGGTAGTTGTCCTCGAGGCGCTCGAAGAGCTCGCCGAAGGCCGCCCCGAGGGCGCTCTCGTCGACCTCCAGAGCCGCCGCTGGCTCGTAGGGCCCGTAACCCGCCTCCCATCGGCGCCCGTGGTCGAGGGCGGCGCCGATCCAGTGCTGCAAGTCCATGGCCATCTCTACAGCGTGCCCGATCTCGCGGCGCCGCGAACCTCAGGTGAGCCGCGCCACCGCCAGGGCCGCCGCCAGCAAGACGACCGTCCACGACAGCAGGCGTAATGCCCGCTCTGCCGGTTGGATGAGCATCGTGCGGTCGATTTCTCGAGTGCTCCCGTCCGACAACACGACGCTCCCCTGTACGTCGACGACGCGCCGGCGGACGAATCGAGCGGGCGTGCTGAGCGCCCGCTGCGCCCTCGAGAGCCCGAAGGCTCCCGCCCCGCCGAGCACAGCCGCCACGGACAGCCGGTCGGTCTGTGCCACGTACGCAGTCAGCACGGGAAACGTCCCCCAGGCGAGGGCGAAACCGCTGTCGGTGTGCACGAGTCCGCCGAACCATTCGGCGTTGTAGGCCACCACGAGGAAGGGACCGACGACGAGGAAGGGCAGGAGGGGCCAACCGATTCGCGAGAGACCGACGACACCGAGGGCGACGGCGCCGGCGAGGGCCACGAAGGAGACGGACACGAGGACACCAGAGTGGATGCGCGTTCCCAGCGGCCGCCCGTGCAGCTCATCGAGGGCATGGGCGGCGAGCCCGACGGCGAGGAAGAAGGCCAGCAGCGTGGCGAGGAGGCGGCTCAGCTGCACATGGGGCGCCAGCGAGGCACCGATCACGACGTAGGCGAGATGCCAGGCAGTGTACGGCGGGTGCAACAGCGTCCACCAGTCCCGCCAGCCGCCCGCGCGTGGCGGCGTAATAGGCGGGGCGCAGCTCCGGGCTCGCCGGCTCGCCGGGGCTGGAAGCCGGAGCAGGCGGAGCCTCAGCAGCCGCGCCTGCCTTCGGGCGTCGCGCAACGGGCCGCAGGCGTCGCTCTGCTCTCACGCCGAGCGCCGTCCCCACATGACGAGCCCGCCGCCCAGGCTCATCGGCCGCGTACCAACCTCGTCGATGCCGGCGTCCCGCCAAGCCTGCTCCGTCCAGGCGACCGGGTAGCGCTCATAGTGCTTCGAGATGCTCGGCCCGAGGAAGCGCCCCACCTTCCACCACTCCTCACCACCTGTGACATATCCGGCTACCGGCAGCACGACGCGGGTGTAGCAAATCCACAGGCCGTGCCAGAGCGGATTCGGTGGCACGAGGAACTCGAGGCTGGCAATGGCTCCTCCCGGCTTCACGACCCGCGACAGCTCCGCCAAGGTGGCGGCAGGGTCCTCCACGTAACGCAGCAGGTACGTGAAGGTCAACGCGTCGAAGGATGCGTCCGGGAAGGGAAGCTGCTCGCCTCGGCCGAGGACGAGCTGGATCCGCTTGCCCTCCCCGGCGGCGGCGACGTTCTCGGCCCCCTGCCACAGCATGGCGCGCGTGAGATCCAGGCCGACGACGCGGGCGCCGGAGCGACGGGCGAGCTGCAAGGCCACCCCGGCCGTCCCGGAGGCGACGTCGAGGATGCGTCCGGGCGAGCCCGCCACGACGTGATCGACCATCTCCCGCCGCCAGCGGCGGTTCTGACCCATCGACAACAGCTCGGCGAGACGGTCGTACCGCCCCGGCAGCCCGGAGAAGAGCGACTTCGCAAAGCGGTTCTGCCGGGACTTCTCCGTGACCGGCATCACGATGCCAGCTCAGCCGGCGCCGCCAGGGCCGAGCGGAGAAAGTCGACTTCCAGCAGGAGGAGGTTCTCCGCCACGACCTCCTGCGGCGTCATGTGGGTGACCCCCGACAGGGGCAGCACGCAGTGTGGGCGACCGGCAGCGAGCAAGGCTGACGAGAGCTGCAAGGTGTTGGCGGCGGTCACGTTGTCGTCGGAGAGGCCGTGGATGAGCAGGAGCGGACGCTGCAGGCGGGCGGCGTCGGCCAGGAGCGACGTGCGGTCGTAGTTCTCCGGCGAGACGTCGGGGTGGCCGAGGTAGCGCTCGGTGTAATGCGTGTCGTACAGACGCCATTCGGTCGGGGGGGCGCCGGCGACAGCGGCATGGAACACATCCGGACGCCGCAACACGGCGAGGGCGGCGAGGTAGCCCCCGAAGGACCAGCCGCGGATGGCCACCCGCGTCACGTCGAGGTCGTCGCCGAACTCCTCGGCGACTGAGTGCAGCGCCGTCACTTGGTCCTCCAGCACCCGCTTGGCGAGATCGCCGCGGACGGATCGGTCCCAGGCGGGCCCGCGTCCGGGCGTCCCTCGACCGTCGGCGATGACGACGCAGTAGCCCTGATTGGCGAACCACTGCGCCGTGAGGAACACCCCCGAGGAAGCCAGCACCATCTGGGCATGCGGACCCCCGTAGGGGTCGAGGAGGACGGGAAGTCTCCTCGAGCCCGGCTCGTGCCCTTCCGGGAAGAGCACGGCCGTCCGGATCTGCAGCTCGCCGGCGCGCCGCAGGTGCGGTCGCGCCGTGATGACCGGCGTCTCTGCGACCGAGGCGATCTCTGCGACCTGGCGACCTTCTCGGCGCACGCTGACGGTGAGCCCTGCCCGATCCAATCGGCGCTCTGCCAGCACGATTGTGCCGCCACCGCACCAGCCGGTCGTCACCGCCGGGCCGTCATCGCCGGCAACCCGCTCGAGACCGTGGGCGGCCGACCAGGTCCAGACGCCCACCTCCGTCGGCTCCGTCGAGGCCGCCATGAGCACAGCGTCACCGTCCACGCCGAGGACGCTGCGGACTTGCAGGTCGGCCGGCGTGACGAAGTCGTCGCCGACGAGGAGGCGCTTGGCGTCCCCCACGTCGGCGGTCCACACGAGGCTTCCGTCACCGAGGCGAGCCGGCACGCCCGCGACGATGTCCAGCCAGGCGTCGTCGTGGTCTTCGCGCACGACGGAGGGCTCCCCCGTCGCCGGGTCGACGGCGAGCACCTGCATGCGACGCTGGTCCCTGCTCTGCACGACGACGAGCAAGCCGTGCTCGGACCACGACACCTTCGTGACGTACTCGAACCCCCGGTGGTCCCAGTCGACCTGCAGGCGTTTGCCACCGGGTTCCACCGCCACGAGGTGAAGGGTGACGTCGGCGTTCTGCGTGCCGGCGGCCGGGTAGGCCATCTCCATGGCCGGGCGCGATGGGTCCGCCGGGTCGGCGATGTAACGGCGAGCGACCCCGCTCGTGTCCACCCTGGCGGCGAGCAGGTACTTGCCGTCGGGCGACCACCAGTACCCGTCCAGACGGTCCATCTCCTCGGCGGCGATGAACTCGGCGAGGCCGTACGTGACCTGGCCGGCAACGCCGCTCGCCTCCTCCGGCTCCGGCTCGGCGACGGCACGGTCCCCGTCGCCGCTCGAACTGATGACCCGTAGCGCCCCGCCGGCGACATAGGCGACGTGCTCGCCCGACGGCGACAGGCGTGGGTCCACAGCAGGCGTCGCCGCCGCCAACTCTGCTACCTCACCGGAGTCAACCTCGGCGACATAGAGCCGCCCCGACAAGTCGAAGACGACCCTGTTCAGCGACTCGTCCGAATGGAAGCGGACGATTCCGCCAGACTGCTCCCTGGCGCGTTCCCGGCGCGCTCGCTCCTCCGCCGGCAGCTCCTCGAGGCGACCGACGAGGAAGGGCTCGGGATCGACGACCAACCGCTCCGATCCGGCCGCTACGTCGAGCTCGTACAGGCACGTCAAGGGATCCGACCCGCTCTTCGAGCGCAGGAAGAGTATCCGTCGGCCATCCGGGGCGATGGCGATGCCCCGCGGAGTGCCGAGGCTGAACCGTCGCGTGCGGGCGTACTGGCGGGGAAAGCTGATCTGGCTCACCGGCCCCATCCTTGCCGATAGGGCGTCGCCCCTCGCGCTGCTCGCTGCGGGCACCGAGGAGCGCCCGCTTCGGCGCCTGCGCACGAGGCGAGCTTCCTATCGCCCGACGGCATATGCCTGCATAGCCCGCGGATCGGCCGCCGCTCGCAGGAGCCCGTCGGGTGACCGGCTGACGGCCGTCGTGCGACCGAGCAGCCAAGGCCCCGCGTCTACGACGTCATGGCCGCGCCGACGCAGGGCGGCGATGCAAGCCGGTGCCAGCCGGCTCTCGACGACGAGCTGGTTCGGGTGAGCCTCTCGCGGGTAGAAGGACGACGGCACATGGTTCGAGTGCCAGGAAGGGGCGTCGATCGACGCCTGCAGGTCCATGCCGAAGACGGCATGGTTGAGGAACGCCAACAGCGGCCACTGGTCCTGCTGATCGCCCCCCGGTGTCCCGAAGGCGAGGTAGGGCCGGCCGTCGCGCAATGCCAGCCCTGGGCTGAGCGTCGTGCGCGGCCGCTTTCCCGGCGCCAGGCTCGCCGGCAGACCCGGCTCCAGCCAGAACATCTGTCCCCGCGTCCCCAAGCAGAAACCCAACCCGGGCACCGCCGGAGAGCTCTGCAGCCACCCACCGCTCGGCGTCGCCGAGACGAGGTTCCCGAACCGGTCGGCCACGTCGAGGTGGCAGGTGTCGCCCCGCATCTGCCCGGAGGCGCCCGCTGGTGAGTCGAGCGTCGGACCGAAGCCGAAGAGCGCGCCGCCGGTGTGCGCCCTTGCCGGGTCACCCTCGTCCACCTCGGCGAAGCGCGCCGGCAGGCGGCCGGCCCGGCCACCTGGCGATCCCGGTCGCAGCTGCCGGCTCGCGGTCTCGCCCACGAGCCGGCACCGCTCCGCCGCGTAAGCGGGCGAGAGCAGAATCCGCCATCGGGACCTCGACCAGGCGGGGATCGCCGTAGAAGGCCTCTCGGTCGGCAAAGGCCAACTTCGAGCATTCCGTCACCACGTGCACGAGCTCGGGGCTGCCTGCGCCCATGGACTCGAGGTCGAACCCCGCCAGCAGCGACAGCTGCTGGAGGAAGACGGGGCCCTGACCCCAGGCGGCGGTCTTGCAGAATCTCGAAGTCCCCGAAGGCAAAGCGCACCGGCTCTTCGAGCGAGGCCCGCCATTTCGCGAGGTCCTCGCCTGCAAGCAAGCCAGAACGGGCAGAGAACGTCTCGATCGTCTCGGCCACGAAACCCTCGTAGAAGGCCGCACGAGCACCTTCGATCTGGGCCTCCCGCCCGGGGCCGGCTGCCTCGCCCTCGGATACGAGGCGCCGGAGCGTCGACGCCAGGGGCGCGTTGGCAAATCGGCTGCCCGCTGGCGGAACTCCGCCGGCCAGCCAGATCTCCGCCGAGCTCGGCCAGTCCCGCCTCATGTGGCCTTGGACGGCCGCCACGGCGGCTTCGAGCGAGGCAAGCACAGGAAACCCCGCCTCCGCGTAGGCGATCGCCGGCTCGAGCACCTCCCGCAACGTCATCGTCCCGAAGCGCTCCAGCACCAGCATGAAGGCGCCGAAGGCGCCCGGGACACAGGCGCCGAGCAGCCCGGAGCCGGGCACGAGATCGAGACCGAGCTGGGCGAACCGCTCCGGCGTGGCGGCACCCGGCGCCGGCCCTTGGCCGTCGACGACGTGCACCGCGTCCTCGCTGGCACAGTAGAGGAGCATGGGTGCCTCGCCACCGAGGCCGTTCTGATGCGGCTCGACGACCTCGAGCACGAAACCTGCGGCGGCGGCGGCGTCGAAGGCGTTGCCTCCCCGCTCGAGCATCGCCATGCCGGACTGTGCGGCCAGCCAATGCGAAGCCGCCACCATGCCGAATGGGCCGCCGAGCTCCGGCCGGGTGGTGAACCCTCCGGGGCCGCTCACCGCGGCCGGACTTCGTAGCCGCACACGTGGGCACCGTCGAGCAGATGGGCGACGCGCTCGACGTGGCCGCCCGGAAGAGCATCCCGAATGAAGGCGAGCTCGCTGGCGCACGCCTGCCGGTAGCCGGTGGCCACCGACAGGATGGCGCAATTGTGCTCCGTGATCCTCCAGCCCCCGTCCTCGAGGCGGTGGACATCGGCGAGGTAGCCGTCCTCGTCGAGGATGTGAGTGAGCTCGGCCACCTGCTCGTCGAGGCTCAGGCCGGAGAGCCTGGACTGAGCGTCGTGCAACCGCCGGCGCCGGCGTTGCTCGAAGAGGCGGTCGACCTCCTTGCTGTCCGGGCCACCCACATAGCCGAGGAGCTCGGTCGCGAGGTCGGCGTAGCGCTTCGGGAAGAGGGCTTCGGCCGAGGTCGAGAGCTCGTAGCGATGCGCCGGGCGGCCTCGCCCATCCGGGTCGGAGCTGTGGGTGACGAGGCCGTCCTCCTCGAGGCGGCCGAGCTGCTGACGGACGGCCGCCACCGTGATGCCGAGCTCTTTGGCCAGCTCGCCGGCGCGCATGACACCCTGCCGCTTCAGCGTGACGAGGACGGCGCGGCGCGTCGAGGCCATGGAATCGAGCGGCGCCCCGATGGCGGGCCGGCTGCCCGAAGGCTGGCCGCTGGGAAGCTGTCCGCTCGGCATGGCGGCGGCCGCGGCCGCGGCCGGCTTGGCCACGCTCCTCACGGCAGGACCAGATGAACGTCCCCGAACTCGTGCCACAGGTAGCCCTCCTCGAGCGCAACCGTATAGGAGCGCTCGAGGAGTTCTCGCCCGGCGATGGCTTCGAGCATGGCGAGGTGGGAGGCCTCCGGCTCGTGCCAGCCCGTCAGGAGGCCGTCCACGGACCGGACGGGGCGGTCCGGGGCGACGATGACGTCGGTCCATCCGCTCCCGGGATGGATGTTGCCCATGGTGTCGACGACGGATTCGAGGGCTCGCACGACCGTCGTGCCGACGGCGATCACCCGACCGCCGTCCCGGCGGGCGGCGTTGACTCGTCGCGCCGTGGCATCCGGCACGCGATAGAACTCGTCATAGGGTGGCTCCCCGGCTTCGAGGGAGGCGACGCCTGTGTGGAGCAGGAGCGGTGTCACCCCGATCCCCCTGGCGACGAGGCGGGTGATGACTTCCGGGCTGAAGGGTCGCCCCGCGCTCGGCATCTCCGCCGAGCCCGGCTCGGTCACGTAGACGTTCTGGTAGGCGCTCATCGGCCACTCCCCCCGCACGTAGCCGTAGCTGATCGGGCGCCCGTGGGCGACGAGGTAGTCCGACAAGCCGCCTGGGATGCCCAACTGCGCGACCCAGAGCCGTACGCCCCGCCAATGCTGGGCGTACGGTGCGAGCAGGGTGACTCGTCCTTCCGCCGGCAGCTCGATCACCTCCCCGGCGGCGGCGTCGAAGAGCGGCCGGCCGTTCTTCCGCAACTCCACGGTCCACAACCCCGCAGGCAGCTGCGTCGACAAGTGCACGTCGAGTTGTCGCCCGCCGGCCGCGATCCCGGGCACCTCTGCCGCCAGCGTGCCCGACGTGTTGATGACGATGAGGTCGCCCTCGCACAAATAAAGGGGCAGATCGAAAAACGTCGCATGGGCGATGGCTCCCGAACCGCGCCACGTCACGAGCATGCGAACGGCGTCGCGTGTGAGCCCTCTGGCCTCCGGCGGCTCGCTCGCCTCCAGCGCGGCCGGCAGATCGAAGCCCATCCCGCCCGTCAGCCCCAAGCCCACGACCGCTGCCGACCTCGCCGGCATCTCGGCAGGCGGCTGCAGCTGCGCCCGCATCGCCGGCGCCTCCGCCCACGGCCCCAGCTGCGCTCTCGTCGCCGGCGTCATCTCTCGCCAGCGATCTCGGCCGCACGGTAGCGGCCGTTGGTGAAGTCACCCTGGATGAGAGCCAGGAAGGCGGGCACGACGGTCTCCGGCAACGGGCGGTCGGAGATGTCCTCCCCGGGAAAGGCCTCCTGGTGCATTGCCGTCCTCATGTCCCCGGGATCGACCGCCAGGAAACGCACAGAAGGCAGCTCGACGCCAAGCGTCGCCGTCAGGTGATCGAGTGTCGCCTTCGAGGATCCGTACGCCCCCCAGGTGTCGAAGTGCTCCACGGCGGCATCCGAGCTCAGGTTCATCACCGTCGGCCGCGGCCCGGCACGCAGGAGCGGGAGAAGGGACTGCACGAGTGCGAGGGGCGCCAACACGTTGACCTCGTGAACACGCCGGAGGTCGTCGAGCCCGAACCCCTCCAGCCGGACAAGGGGCGAGCGGCCGAGGGTGCTGGCATTGTTGACGAGCAGATCGAGACGGCCGAGCTGGGTGACGGCGGCGACGAGCTCCGTCCGATGCCGCTCGCTGGCGACGTCTCCGGCGATGGCGATGATCGATCCGGCGTCGCCGAGACGCTGCCGCATGCTTGCGGCCGCCGCCGCCAGGACATCGGCGTCTCTGCCATCGATGACGAGCGACCACCCCCAATCGGCCAGCTCCTCGGCGAGGGCTCGGCCGAGACCTCGCGACGCTCCTGTGATGAGCGCAACTGCCATCGGGCAACCTCCCCCGTCTCGGGCGGGCGGACGCCCACCTGACAAGATAAAGAAAGATTATCGTTTCTTTATTCCAGCCGGCAGCGACCTTGCTAATTTCCCGCTGGCAGAGGCCCACGGCGGGCCGCTGCCGAGGAAGGCCCCGCGACGACGATGCCCGACGTAGCCAAGCCTGTCGTGTTCGCCGTCGATGACGAGGAGCACATCACCGAGCTGATCGCCCTCGGGTTGTCGATCAACGGCTTCGACGTCGTGCGGTTTGCGACCGGACGGGCGGCACTCGAGGAGATCGAGCGTCGGCGACCCGACCTCGTCGTGCTGGACGTGATGCTGCCGGATCTGGACGGATTCGAGGTGGCTCGGCGCCTGCGCCACAGAGAGGGCGCAGGCACCCGTGTCCCGATCATCTTCCTCACAGCCAAGGACGCAACCTCCGACAAGGTCCGCGGCCTCAAGCTCGGTGTCGATGACTACGTCACGAAGCCCTTCAGCATCGAAGAGCTCGTCGAGCGCGTTCGCGCCGTGCTCAGGCGATCGCGAGGCCCTCAAACCGGCGAGCGGCGCCTGCGTTATGCCGACCTCGAGCTGGACGAGGACACGAGAGAGGTCTGGCGCGGTGGCACGCTCATCGAGCTGACTCCGACGGAGTACCGCCTCCTCCACTACCTGCTCTCGAACGCCCGCCGCGTGCTCACTCGCGAGCAGATTCTCGCCCAAGTGTGGGACTACACCTTCGCCGCCAACGCCAGCGTGCTCGAGACCTATATCAGCTACATCCGCCAGAAGGTCGACGTCACCGAGCCGCCCTTGATCCAAACCGTGCGCGGCGTCGGCTACAGCTTGCGGCTCCCGGCTGGGCATCGGGTGCAGGACTGAGTGGGTTTCGGAGCAGATTCCCAGGCTGGACCGTGCGGACTCGCAGCCGCCGGCGGCAACATCTGACGATGAGCCTTCGCTTCCGACTCGTCCTCGGGCTCGTGGTCCTCCTCGTGGCCGGGCTCGGGGCGTTCGGAATCGCCACCTACTCTCTGTTTGCCCCCTCCCAGTACCAGCGTCTCGACGACCAGCTGAGGTCGTCGCTGCCGTACGTCGGCTCTCAGCTGTACGAGCAGGCGGGCATCCATGTCCTGCCGGCCGGCGGCGGCCCCGGCGGCGACGGGGGTGGGCACGGTGGCGGCAACGGTGGCAGCACACCGGGCGACAGTGATGACATGGGCGGAGGTGATGGAGACGGAGGCCCGGACGGCGGGCCACCGGCCACGCAGGCGCTCCCACCCGGCACGTTCTCGGAGTTGTTGAGCTCGACGGGAAGGGTGCTGGCGAGAACCCAGTACCTCGGCTCGTCCTCCGCCCGGCCGAAGCTCCCGAGCCCTCTTCCGGCCGTCCCGTCCGGCGGCCGCTTCCTCACGACCGGAGCTACGACCGGATCGGGCGGCTGGCAGGTGCTCGTCTCGCCCGCATCGGGCGTGCCTGGAGACGTCATCGTCATCGCCGTGCCGACCTCCGGCGTGACCGCTGCGCTCCACCGGTTGCTCCTCATCGAAGCAGCCGTGGCTGCCGGTCTCCTTGCCATTCTCAGCCTCGGGTCCTGGCTCCTCCTGCGCCGCGGCCTCCGGCCGCTCGAGGCGATGGCGACGACAGCCCGCTCGATTGCCGCCGGCGACCTCTCTCGCCGCGTCGCCCCCGAGGGAGGCCCCACCGAGGTCGCCCAGTTGGGGAGAGCGCTCGACACCATGCTGTCGGACATCGAGAAGGTCTTCGCCGAGCGGGAGGAGAACACCCAGCGCCTGCGGCGCTTCCTCGCCGACGCCTCCCATGAGCTGCGGACGCCGTTGACCTCCATTCAGGGCTTCGCCGAGTTGTTCCGACTCGGCGTCGACAACGAGCACATCGACCAGGCGACGATCGTGCGGCGAATCGAGGACGAGGCTGCCCGCATGCGGACCCTCGTGGAAGATCTCCTCCTGTTGGCCCGGCTGGATCTGGCCCCCGAGCCACAGCACGACCAGCTCGATCTCGCCGTGCTGGCGGCGGATGCCTGCAGCGACGCCGTCGCCTTGGCGCCCGACCGACCCGTGACCCTCAACGCCCCCCGTTCGGTCGACGTCTCCGGGGACGTCAACCACCTGAGGCAGGCGATCGCCAACCTCGTCATCAACGCCATCCGCCACACGCCGAGCGGCAGTGCGATCGAGGTGTCGGCCAGTCGGCAGAACGGCACGGCCGTCGTGTCCGTGCGGGACCACGGCGGCGGCCTCGACGCCGACGGCCTCCAGCATGTCTTCGATCGATTCTGGCAGGCGGACGCCGCCAGGTCAGGGTCGGGCGCCGGACTCGGACTGGCGATCGTGTCGGCGATCGCTGTTGAGCATGGCGGCTCCGCCGAGGCGGCAAACGCCGAGGGCGGCGGCGCCATGTTCTCGCTGCGGATCCCGTCGATCGAGCCGTCGCCGCCGACACCTGCGGGCCGCCCGCCAGTCGACGGTGCCGACGCCAGCGGCGAGGAGAGCGACCCGATCGAGAGCGACCTGCCTCGCGAGAGCAACGGGGCGTGAGCGGGCAGAATCGGCGGGATTCCTCCAGGGAGTCTCAGACGACCTGAAGCAAACGGCGCCAGAGTGCATCCATGAGGGCTGTGCTCGACGTCGTCGTGCCGGTGTACAACGAGGAGGCCTGCCTCGAAGGCAGCGTCCGACGCCTGCGCGCCTACCTCGACGGCCAGTTCCCCTTCCCGGCCGTCGTCACGATCGCCGACAACGCCAGCACGGACGCCACGATGCGGGTCGCTAGTCGGCTCGCCGGCGAGCTTGCCGGCGTGAGGGTGCTTCACCTGGACGAGAAGGGCCGCGGGCGGGCGCTCAGGCGAGCCTGGTCGCAGAGCGAGGCTGCTGTTGTCTGCTACATGGACGTCGACCTCTCGACCGGGCTCGACGCCCTCTTGCCCCTCGTCGCCCCGCTGCTCTCGGGCCACAGCGACGTCGCCATCGGGACGCGCCTGTCGAGGAGCTCGCACGTCGTCCGCGGCGCGAAGCGCGAGCTCATCTCCCGCACCTACAACCGGCTGCTCCGTATGCTCATGCGCAGCGGCTTCAGCGACGCCCAGTGCGGTTTCAAGGCCGTTCGGGGCGTTCTCGTCCCCGTCCTCCTGCCCCTCGTGGAGGACAACGGCTGGTTCTTCGACACCGAGCTCCTGCTCGTAGCGGAGCGAAACGCCCTGCGCATCCACGAGGTTCCCGTCGACTGGGTGGACGAACCGGACTCTCGAGTCGACGTCGTCGGGACGGCCGCGGACGACCTGAGGGGCATGTGGCGGGTCACGAAGCAGTTCGTCTGCGGTCGCTCGAGGATCCCGGGGCACGACCACGCAGCGCCCGGCTACGACCTAGAGGAGCTCACCGTCGACGCCGCCCGCTTCGCTCGCGTCGGCATCCCGTCAACGATTGGCTGGCTGGCGCTCTTCCTTGCCCTGAGAGCACCCCTCGGCCCGGTCGGCGCCAACGTCCTGGCGCTGTCGGTCTCGGCCGTCGCCAACCTCGTCGCCCGACGATGGCTCGAGAGCATGACCGAAACGCCCCCCTTTCGCGAGCTCGAGCTCGTCGCCGTGGGCAGCTGGACGGTGGCGGTCGCCGCCACGACGCTGGCGGTCTTGACGACCTCCGCTCTCTCCGGCGGATGGCTGGCCGAGACCCTCGCGGCCATGGCAACGGGTGCGGTCGTGAGCCTCGGGCGTTTCGTCGTGTTGCGGACGATCGTCGTGCGCCACGCGCGCCACCTCCTCCGCACCGGCGAGCTCCACGTCGGCGTGCAACCGCGAGCTGCTGCTGCTTGCGCCGGCGAGGCGAGCCGGCTCGGGCTCTAACTGAAGCGATCGCGGAGGTCGAACTTGAGGACCTTGCCCGCCGGGTTCCTCGGCAGGACATCGACGAGCTCGAGCCGGCTGGGCAGCTTGTAGCGGGCAAGGCTCTCGCCGGCGAACTCACGCAGCTGCTCGAGGCTGAGGGCGGCATCCGGCTTGAGGACGGCCACGGCGGTGACGGCCTCGCCCCAGCGCTCGTCCGGCAGGCCGATGACAGCCACCTCGGCGACAGCCGGGTGCGTGTAGAGCACGCTCTCGACCTCGGCCGGGTAGACGTTCTCGCCGCCGGTGATGACCATGTCCTTGATGCGATCGGCCACGAAGAGAAACCCCTCGGCGTCGAGGTAGCCGACGTCGCCGGTGTGGAACCAGCCTTCCGGGTCGATGGCGGCCGCCGTCGCCTCAGGACGGTTCCAGTAGCCCTTCATGACGTTCGGCCCCCGCACGCAGAATCTCCCCTCGGGCATCGGGGTCCGTGATCGTGCCGCCGCTGGCGTCCTCGAGCCTGATGTCGATGAACATCGGGGCGCGCCCTGCAGAGCCGAGCTTGGCAAGGGCGTGCTCGGGTGTGAGAAACGAGACGCACGGTGAGGTCTCGGTGAGCCCGTAGCCCTGGTTGATCTGAATTCCGCGGCCGATGTACAGCTTGATGAGGCTCTCGGGCACGGGGGCGCCTCCGCAGACGAGGCTCCGCACGGTCGTGAGATCGGCGTCGTCGAAATCCGGGTGCTGGCTCACGAACAGCAACATGGCGGGAACGGCGAAGGCGATGGTGACGCCGTAGCGGGCGATGTCCTCGATGAACCTGCCAGCATCAAAGCTGCGGTGGAGGACGTTCTCGGCCCCCTTCATGAAGGCCTGCAGCGTCGTGACGTTGAGACCGCCGATGTGGAACAGCGGTGCGACCACGAGCGAGACGTCGCTCTCGAGCATGTCAGTGAGCAAGAGGGCGACGACGTTGTTCCACCACAGATTGGCGTGGGTGAGCATCGCCCCCTTGGGGCGGCCGGTCGTGCCCGAGGTGTACATGACAAGGGCGACCTCGTCGCCGTCGACCGCCTCGATCCCGCCCTCGTTGTCGCCGGCGGCGGCGATCTGCCTCGCCTCCTCGAGGGTCGTCCAGCCCTCCTGCGGGCCTTCCGAGGAGAGGTAGCGCCTGCAGGGCAGCTCGTCGCGAACGGCATCGACGAGTTTGCGGTGCGAGTCGTCGGCAACCACGGTGTGCACGGCGGCGTCGTTCACGATGAACTTCAGCTCAGGCGAGGTCAGGCGGAAATTCAGCGGCACGAAGATGGCGCCGAGACGAGCGGCACCAAACATCGTCTCGAAGAAGGCCGGGTGGTTGAGCCCGAGGTAGGCGACGCGGTCCCCGTGGCGCACTCCCCCGTCGCGCAGGGCTGCCGCCGTGCGGTCGATCCGCTCCTGCATCGTGGCATACGTCCAGGTCTCACCTTCGAAGGTCAGGCAGCGCCGGTCGGGCGTGAGCCTTGCGCGCTGCGCGAACCACCCACCGAGGGAGACGTCGACTGCCGTTGCCATTGCCACATCCTTTCTCGTGAGCCCGGCCGAGCAGACCCTGCCCAGAGCAGCAGCGTGCGGCGCGCCTGTCTTAGCCCATTTTTGCCTGGCTCGTGACCGGCCGTCAGGCTGGGCCTTCGACCGCATCCGTCAGGCCTGCCAGCACGAGCCGACCAGGGGCATTCGCATCGACTCCCGGTACTCTCGCCGCAGGATTCCGACTCGGGAGTAAGAATGGCAGACAGGGCAGAACGGGCGATGTCGTTCGGGACCATCGCCGAGGAATACAACCGGTATCGCCCCGGCCCTACCTCCGAGGTCGTCGAATGGCTCCTGCCCCCCGGGGCGCGGACCGTCGTCGATCTCGGGGCCGGCACGGGGGCGCTCACCCGCCTCCTCGTGGGTCTCGTCCCGCAGGTGTTCAGCATCGAGCCGGACGACCGCATGCGAGCCGTGTTGGCGATGCACAACCCGGGCGCGACGGCCCTCCCGGGGCGAGGCGACGCCATCCCGCTCGCGGACGGGAGCGCCGACGCAGTTCTCGTCGCATCCGCCTGGCACTGGATGGACATCGAGCCGACGCTGGCCGAGATCGCACGGGTCCTGCGCCCGCGGGGGCGCCTCGGTGTCGTCTGGGCCGGCCCCGACCGGCGCGTGCCCTGGTTGGGCACTCTCCTCGGTCGAGCAAGGTCGGCCGTGCCTGAGCACCTCGCTCACGGCTGGCCGGCGAGTGCCGACCCTGCCGCCAGCTCCGATGACGGGGCGTCCGAGCGGGCGGCCGGTGACTGCGACGACGGGCTCAAACTCGCGCGGCACCGTTTTCTCATCCCGGAGCCCAGCCCGTTCACGCCGCCCGAGTTCACCGAGATCCGCTGGTCACAGAGCATGACGATCGACGACCTCGTCGGCCTCGCCGGCACCTACAGCAGTGTCATCACCCTGCCGGCGGAGCAACGAGTGGAGGCCCTGCAACTCGCCCGGAGCTTGTTCGAGAGCCTGAGCGAGCTGGCGAGCACGGGGCAGCTCGACGTGCCGTTCCGGGCGGCCTGCTGGCGCACGAACCGGACGACCTGAGTCGCGGCCCTACTGCCCGATCGGCCGGCTCGCCTGCACGAGGTTGCGGATCTCGCGCATCGCCACCGACAGCACTGGCAGGTCAGCCTGCCCGCTCGTGACGATGCCGTCGAGGGCGAACAGCGTGCGGTCAGCCACCTCGCCCATGCTGGACAGCCAACGGTCGACCTGCTCGGCTCCCGTCATCCCCGGCGTCCCGAGACGAAGCACCTCGGCCGTGATCGACGCTCGGGCGGTGTAGAGATCCTCCCGGACGGCGGCGCGGGCGAGCGCCTGCCAGCGGTCGTCACGGGGCAGTCCCACGATGCGGGCGAGGAGCACGTCGAGCGAGAGGGGCTCGCCGAGGGCGAAGTAGACGGCGGCGGTGTCTTCCAGGTCACGTCCCGCCGTCCGGGCGACGTCGGACAGATCGAGCCCGGCGAAGAGCGCCGGCAGCCCGGCGACCCGCCGCCCGATGGGCTCGGGCACGCCGGCCGCCAGGTAGCGCCTGATAGCCGCAGCCTGCGAGGCGGCGTCCGCAGGGCCGACGAGGCCGGGCAGGTGGTCGGCCAGGACGGCGAGCCCATCGGCGAAGTCGGCCACCGTCAGGCCGACGTCGATCGGATGCCTGCGGTGCACGAGCAGCCAGCGGCTCGCCCGCTCCACGAGCTTGCGCGCCTCGAGGAACAACTCGACCTGCAGGGCGGCCGGCACGCTGTCGTCGAGGCGCTCGATCGAGGACCACAGCCCCTGCATGGCGAACATCTCCCAGGCAGCGGTGTGCGCCCGAGTGATCTCCGGAGCGCGGCAGCCGGTCTCCTCGGCCAGGCGGAAGACGAAGGTCGTGCCGCTCCGGTTCACCATGTTGTTCGTGAGTCGCGTGGCGATGATCTCCCGTCGGAGCGGATGCTGGCCTAGCTGCTCCAGGTGCCGCTCGCGCAGCGCCCGGGGGAAGTAGTGCTCGAGCTCGGCGGAACAGAACTCGTCTTCCGGCAGGTCGGAGGCCACGAGCTCGGCGAAGATGGCGCTCTTGGCGTAGGCCAGCACGACGGCCAGCTCCGGCATCGTGAGACCGTGACCGACCTTTGCCCGAGCCCGCAGCTGCTCATCGCTCGGCAGGTGCTCGAGGTCGCGGTTGAGGCCGCTGCGCTCGAGTGCCGTCAGCGCCCGAGCGTGCACGTCGACCATGCTGGAGGCCTGCGTTGCGGCGTTGTAGAGCGCCCTCGTCTGCCCGTCGTTGTCCCAGAGCACGTGGGTGGCGACGTCATCGGTCATCTCGGCCAACAGCTCGTCGCGCTGGCGCATCGTCATGGCGCCGTCGGCCACGACCCGTCCGAGGAGGATCTTGATGTTGACCTCATGGTCGGAGGTGTCGACACCGGCGGAGTTGTCGATGGCATCGGTGTTGATCCGCCCGCCGGCCATGGCGAACTCGATCCGCCCGGGCTGGGTGAAGCCGAGGTTGCCGCCTTCGCCCACGACCCGGCAGCGCAGCTCGCTGGCATCGACGCGCACGTTGTCATTGGCCTTGTCGCCCGCGTCGGCGTTCGTCTCGGCCGAGGACTTCACATAGGTCCCGATGCCGCCGTTCCAAAGGAGATCGACCGGTGCCCGCAGGATCGCCTTCACGAGCTGGTCCGGCTGGAGGGACTCCTCTTCGACCTCGAGGACCGCCTGCATCTCAGGGCTGAGGGGCACGCTCTTGGCCGTGCGGGGGAAGACACCGCCGCCCGCAGAGATGAGCGAAGGCTCGTAGTCGGCCCAGGACGACCGCGGCAAGGCGAACAGCCGAGAGCGCTCGTGGAAAGACGGCTCCGGGTCAGGGTCAGGGTCCAAGAAGACGTGCCGGTGATCGAAGGCCGCCACCAGCTTCAGGTGGCTCGACAGCAGCATGCCGTTGCCGAAGACGTCGCCCGACATGTCCCCGATCCCGACGGCGCGCAGCACCTCGTTGTCGGCATCCATGCCGAGGTCGCGGAAGTGGCGCTGGACTGACACCCAAGCACCGCGGGCGGTGATGCCCATCGCCTTGTGGTCGTAGCCGGACGAGCCGCCGGAGGCGAAGGCGTCACCCAGCCAGAAGCCGTACTCCTGCGAGATGGCGTTGGCGATGTCCGAGAACGTCGCCGTGCCCTTGTCGGCTGCCACGACGAGGTAGGGGTCGTCCGTGTCGTGGCGCACGACCCGCTCGGGCGGCACGACGTCGCCGCCGAGAAGGTTGTCGGCGAGGTCGAGCAGCCCCCGCACGAAGATCTGGTAGCAGGCGACCGCCTCGGCCTGCAGGGCGTCGAGGTCGCCGACCGGTGGCGCCTTGAGAACGAAACCCCCCTTGGCTCCTCCGGGCACGATGACAGCGTTCTTGACCGCCTGCGCCTTCATCAGGCCGAGGACCTCCGTGCGGTAGTCCTCCAGGCGGTCCGACCAGCGCAATCCGCCGCGGGCGACCTTGCCGGTACGCAGGTGGACACCCTCGACCCGGGGGGAGTAGACGAATGTCTCGAACATCGGCCGCGGCAGGGGGGCATCGGGGACGAGGTTCGGGTCGAGCTTGATCGACAGCCACGCCTTCGCCGTGCCGTCGGCCGTCCGTTGGTAGTAGTTCGTCCGCAGGGATGCCTGCAGAACGCCGAGCATCCGCCGGAGCACGCGGTCCTCGTTCAGGTTGACGACGCCGTCGAGGCCCCGCTCGAACTCGGCGGCGATCTGCTTGGCCGCCAGCTGGCGCTCCTCGGCGCCACGGGCGAAGTCGGGATCGAAGCGTGTGCGGAACAGCACCACGAGGAGCGCTGCCAGCGAGGGGTTGTTCGCCAGGGTGGCGGCGATGTACTCCGAGCTGAAGGTCGTCCCCGCCTGCCTCAGGTACTTGGCGTATGCCCGCACGACGGTCACCTCTCGGATGGCAAGACCCGCCCGTAGCACGAGCCGGTTGAAGCCGTCGTTGTCCACCTCGCCACGCCAGATCTGCAGGAACGCCTCGTGGAACCGGTCGCGCACCTCGTCGGACTCGAGGTCGGTCGGCTCGGACGACCGCAAGCCGAAGTCGTAGATCCACGCCTCCACGCTGCCGAGCGGCCTGACCTCGTAGGGCCGCTCGTCGACGACTCGCAGGCCCATGTTCTCGAGCAGGGGGAGCACTGCAGACAACGTCGGTCGCTGACCCTGTTGGTAGAGCTTGAGGCGCAGCCCGGTCCCGATCGTCTCGAGCGGTCGGTACACGTTGACGGTGAAGCCGCCCGCCTCGTCGAGGCCCTCGATGCGCCTCAGGTCCGATGCGGCCGCCTGGGCGGAGAAATCCTCCGTGTACGAATTCGGGAACGCCTCGGCGTAGCGGCGGTGGAGCTCGAGGCCCCGCTCCTCCCCGAAACCCTCCACGAGCGCCCCACGCAAGTCGTCCGACCAGGAGCGCATGGCGTCGGCGAGGAGGGTTTCCAGCTCGGAGACGTCGACGTCGGCGTCCGGCTCGGCTTCGGTGTAGATGACGATGTGCAGGCGGGCGAGGACGCCGTCACCCACGCGGGCCGTGTAATCGAGGTGCAAGCCGCCGAAGGCTCGCAGGAGGAGGTCGCGGATACGCTCCTCGAGGACGCTCGTGAGGCGGTCGCGAGGGAGGTAGACGAGGCACGAGACGAAGCGCCCGAAGTCGTCCCGCCGAACGAGCAGGCGCAGGCGCTGGCGGTCCTGCAGGGAGAGGATCGCCATGGCCTGCTCGAAGAGCTCGTCAGGGCCGATCTGGAACAGCTCGTCGCGGGGGTAGGTGTCGAGCACCTCGGCTAGCGCCTTGCCCCCGTGGCTGTCGGGCGGGTAGCCGGCCCGCTCCACGACCTGTTTCACCTTGCGGCGCAGGATCGGGATCTGGTCGGGCCACTGCTTGTAGACGTTCGTCGTGAAGAGCCCGAGGAAGCGTCGCTCTGACACGACGTTCCCCTTGGCGTCGCAACCCTTCACCCCGATGTAGTCGAGGTAGCTCCTGCGGTGCACGGTGCTGCGGGAGCTCGCCTTTGTCATGTTCAGGAGGTTCGGTTCGAGCGCCCGCCGGCGGACCTCCGTCGGGAGCTTGGCGAAGGTGTGACCTATCGGTCGACTGCCGTCCTGGCGCAGGATGCCGAGGCCCGATCCCTCCACGTCCCGCAGCACGACCTCGCCGGACTCGTCCCCGAGCTCGTACTCCCGGTAGCCGAGGAAGACAAAGTGCCCATCACTCAGCCAGCGGAGGAGGGCGGCCACCTCGCGGCGGTCGGCCAGTGAGGCAACGCCGACGGCTGCGCTCTCGGAGTCGGACTCGAGCTCGTCGGAGATCTTGTTGGCGTGGGCGCGCATCGCCTGCCAGTCCTGCACCGCCGCCGTCACGTCGCCGACGACACCCATGAGCCCGCCCCGCAGCTCCTCGAGGACGCCCGGGTCGGTCTCGCGATCGATCTCGATGTGCATGAACGACTCGCGGGTCAGCCCGGAGGGATCGTCGGCTTCCTCTTCACCGTCGCGCTCCGGCGACGAGGGCAGGACCTCGACGAGGGCGCCGTTGGCGTCGCGGCGCACGGTGATCACAGGGTGGACGACGAGGTGAAGACCGCAGCCGCGCCGGGTCAGCTCCATGGTCATCGAGTCGACCAGGAACGGCATGTCCTCGACGACGAGCTCGACGACTGAGTGCGGCGAGACGTAGCCGAAGCGGTCGAGATCGGGGGCGTACGCCCGCAGGCGGATCTCGCCGGGTTGGCGAACATGACCGAAACCGAGGTGCGCCATGGCGGCGCCGTACAGATCGGGCACGTGGCGATCGGCCAGGTCGGCCGGATCGATCCTCGCGTAGTAGTCCCCGGCGAAGGCGCTGAAGACCGCAAGCTGTTCGCTGCTGAGGCGTTTCGATGCGTGCGCGACCACTCGTGCGATGATCTCGGCTCTGACCTCGGACCCCGTTGTCCCCATGGTCGTCCCTTCTCCGATGCCCTGACCACAGTCTGCCTTGCCGGAGCCGGCCGGTCAGCTGCACGATATTCGCTCGCACTCTCTCTCCACCGCCACTACCTCAGCATCTCGTCTGGGCGCCGTCCGAGGGCGATGTCCCCCATTTCACCGCCCCCGCGAGTTGTTATAGATAGTGACCGCCCACCCGACCCCCCTCCTCGCGCTCGAGACGCCCGACGACTGCGAATCCGTGGGATCATCCGCCATCGGCCGAGAGCGCACAGACGAGCGCGACGAGGAGTTCGTCTCGTTCGTGCGACAGCTCGAGACCGATCTCGTCCGCACGACGCGCCGACTCGCTCCGAGCGGGGTGGATCCGATGGATCTGGCCGCTGAGGCGCTCGCCCGCGCCTACGCGCAATGGAAACGCACATCGAGAGGGGCATCACGACGCTCCGCGGCGTGCTTGGGCCCCAGGCTGAAGGAGTCTTCCATGACTGATCGCGACCCACGGTTCCCGGCTCCAGCCTCCGGCCAGCTCGCCGAGGCGGCGCTGCGCAGGGGCAAGAGACTCCGTCGCCGGCGTCAGCTGACCCGCTGGGGGGTCACCGGCTCACTCGCACTCGTGCTCACGGCCGGACTGACGGTCGGGATCATGCATGCGTCCTCCGGGCCGTCGGTGGCGCCTACCGGCGGCGGCACGACCACGTCCAGCTCCGCTACCCCCTCCACGGCTCCTGCCACGAGCTCCACGAGCACCACGAGCGCGACGACGACCATGCCAGCTCCGGCCGGGGGCGTGGTCCCGGCCGACTTCCAGGCGACCTCGTTCACGGCCGTCAGCCTCGACGAGTGGTGGATGCTCGGCACCGCTCGCTGCATCGTCGGATCCGGGACCTGTGGGGCGATCGTACGAACGACGGACGGCGGTTCCACATTCACCGGTATCCCGAGCCCGCCGGTGAGCGCGGGTGACGTGACGCAGTTGCGCTTCGCCACCGCTCTTGACGGATACGCCTTCGGCCCCCAGCTGTGGGAGACGACAGACGGCGGAGCTCGCTGGTCGCAGGTTCCCACCCCGGGGACGGTCACCGAGCTCGAGGCGGCCGACGGCGAAGCGTACGCCCTCAGCTGCGCGGCAGGGTCCAACTGTCAGTCGATGGCACTGCTGCGTTCACCGGTCGGCGCGACTCAGTGGCAGAGCGTCTCGACGCCCGTAACGCTCGGATACGGGGCGCAGTTCGCTCTGAGCGGCCCGAACCTGTACCTCCTGAGCGGCAACGAACCGCCTCTCGTCCTGCTGTACACCGACAACGACGCAGCCACCTTCAGCAAACGACTCGACCCCGGCACACCCTCCCTCGGCGGCAGGCTGACGGCCGCCGCCGATGGGAGCCCGACATTGTGGGCCGCCTCCCCCACGGGAACGATGGCGGCGACCGAGCTGTCGACCGACGGCGGCACGACTTGGCGGGTCGTCGCTGCGACGGGGGAGTTCCCCAACAGCGTCGGACTGGCGGCTGCCTCGTCATCGGTCGCTCTCGTCTGGCCCGGACCAGAGATCTCCGGTCAAGCGCCGACGGCGCTCGACCGTACGACGAACGGGGGCGAGAGCTACTCCGCCGTCCTGTCCAGCTCGTGGTCGGTCTCGTGGGCGGGGTTCAGCGACCCGACTCGCGCCTACGCCCTGGCGGCGACGGTGGGGACGGGCGGCAGAGGTCCCCACGCGACTCTTCGAGTCGACAGACGGCGGTGCCACATGGCTCGAGGTCGTCGTCAGGGGCTGACTCGGTCCGCGGACGAGGACCGACGGTACGGCCGGGACGATGCCATCGGGCTGGTCTGCGCTCTCACGTCGTCATCGGGCGGCGACCGCGACGGCAGAATGCGGCATGCGAACGAGCGAGACGCGCATTCTCACGACCCATGCAGGCAGCCTCCCGCGGCCGGCGCACCTCGCCGAGCTGCACGGCCGGCGCAGCCGGGGCGAGTTCGTCGATCCGGACGAGATGCACCGAGCCGTGGAGGAGGCAACTGCGGCCAGCATCGCTGCCCAGATCGAGGCGGGAATCGACATCGGCAACGATGGCGAGCAGGCACGTGAGAGTTTCTTCACGTACGTGAGCCACCGGATGACGGGTTTCGGAGGGACGAGCGAGCGGAGGTTGATGGCGGATCTCCGTGCTCACCCCGACTATCTCGAGCTCGCACTCCCTCAGCGGCAGCACGCCCAGGTGAACCTCATGCGGGCGCGTGCCGGCGTGGGCGACGTCGCCTACGGCGACACGAAGGAGGTGGATGCGGAGTGCGCCTCGGTGGCGGGCGCCGGATTTCTCGAGACGTTCATGACGGCCGCCTCGCCGGGCATCGTGGCCGCCGCCATGGAGAACCGCCACTACCCGACCCGGGAGGAGTACCTGGGGGCGGTGGCCGCCGCCCTCGCCACCGAGTACCGGGCGATCGTCGGCCATGGGTTGCTGCTGCAGGTCGACGCCCCTGATCTCGCCCTCGAGCGCCACACCCTCTTCGCCGACCGGTCGATCGAGGACTTCCTCGTCTGGGTCGACCTCGTCGTGGCTGCCATCAACGGCGCTCTCAGCGGTATCGACCGGGCTGCCGTCCGGCTGCACGTCTGCTGGGGCAACTACGAAGGCCCCCACACCGAGGACGTGCCGCTCGACGACCTCCTCCCCCGCCTCTACGAGGCGAACGTCGGCGCCCTCGTCGTATCGATGGCGAACGCACGCCACGCCCACGAGTTCCGCTGCTTTGCCCGCAACCCCCTGCCGGAACATATGGCGCTCGTCGCCGGCGTCATCGACACGACGAGCAACTACGTCGAGCACCCCGAGGTCGTGGCCGACCGGCTCGAGCGTGTCGTCGAGGCCGTCGGTGACCCGACAAGGGTGATAGCCGGAACCGACTGCGGCTTCGAGACCACCGCCGGGCTGGGCGCCGTCGCCCCGTCGGTCGTGTGGGAGAAGCTTCGCTCTCTCTCCGCAGGCGCCCGGCTCGCCTCCGCCCGGCTGTTCGCTGCCTCCGCGGAATGAAGTGAGTCGCTAGCGGGCGTTGATGTAGTCCACGAGGGCGTTTCGGTCCTGCTCGAGCTCTTCCATGCGGTTCTTCACGACGTCACCGATGCTGACCATGCCGACAAGCACCCCGTCTTCGACGACGGGAACGTGGCGAACGCGGTGATCGGTCATCGTGGCCATGAGCGACTCGACCGAGCTGTCCGGCGAGGTCGATTGCACGTCGACGGTCATGATCGACGACACGGGCTGACCGACTACGTCGGGACCCACCGCCTCGAGGGCGCGTACGACATCGCGCTCGGACATGATCCCTTCGACGACGCTGCCATCACGCGAGACGACGAGCGACCCGATGTTGTGTCGGCCGAGCACGGCGATGGCTTCGGCGACAGACGCGTCCGGTGCGATCGTGACGACGGAGGCACCCTTTGTTGCCAGCAGGGCGGAGATCTTCATGGTGGCTCCTCTCGACCTGGATTCTCCGGCACGAATGGAGCCATGTCAACGCCTCAGGCAGCTACGGTCGCTGGTCGCCCCATTCGAGGCCGCTCGCCGTCAGTCCGTAGGGGGTTTCTTCGTACGTCGTGAACAGCGTGATCGGCGGCGAGTAGGCGTGGATGCTCACGGCCGGGCGCCCCGACTCGTGCTTCATGTCGTGCACGTGGGCGGGCCCGAAGCACCCCGCCGATCCGGGACCGAAGTGGCGAGCATGCAGGTCCGCCCCGGCGTTCGTGCGGTAGCGCTCGTACAAGGTGCCGTCCACCACCGAGAAGCCCCCCGACGAGCCGCCATGGTCGTGCCAGTCCGTCTCCTGGTCCACCTCCCAGGAGAGCAGGCGGACCTCGAAGTTCGCCGTCCGGTGCAAGATGAGCCACCAGCGCTTCTCCGTGCTGTCGACGACGAGGTCGCGCCACAGCTCGGGCCGAGCGGCAACGTCGGCGGCGAGATGCTCCAACTCGGTCGGCGTGAGCCGGTCGCCGCGCAGCTGAAAGGAGTCCAGCAGAGCTCCGATCGCCGCCGCCCGTTCCGCCGGCGCCTCGCTCGTCTTCGAGAGAATCCCTATTGTCATGTCTTCTATAGTATTACTCGCGAGCCCGCTTGTGGTGACATCCGCAGAAATTCTCTCATGAGGCCACGTGCAGACCGTGGCAAAGCGGAATCGTGTGCCCAAGGTGACGAAACGTGGCTCGCTGGATCGCCGCGGCTGCACAGTTCATCGAGCCCTCAGCGGGCGCCTCAGGCCCCATTAGGCTGCGGGCGCTTTGGAGCACGAACCTCATCACGATCACCTGGCGTTGAACGAGCCGGGGGACGGCCTTCTCCTCGTCGGCCACGGCAGCAGATCGCCAACAGGCCGCGCCGAGCTGTTGGAGCTCGGCGCGGGCGTCGCCCGCCAAGCACCCGAGCTCCTTGTCGAAACCGGCTTCCTCGAGCTGTCGGAGCCGCCGGCAGGCGCAGCCCTCGACCGTCTCGTCGAGCGCGGAGCGGAGCGGCTCAGCGTCGTCCCCTTGATGCTCAATGCCGCCGGCCACTCGAAGTCCGATGTGCCTGCGGTCGTCCTCGAAGGCCGGCGGCGTCACCCCCGACTCGACCTTTGTTACGGCCGCCCGCTCGGGCCTGACCACGCGATCCTCACGCTCGCCCGGCGCCGCATCACCGAGGTGGGGGGCGCCGGCTTGCCCCTCGTTCTCCTTGCCCGCGGCACCTCGGATCCCGACGCCAACGCCGATGCCTGCAAGGCGGCCCGCCTCGTGGCGGAGTGCGTCGGCAGCCGCACCGTCGCGACCGGCTACTCGGGCGTGACGTGGCCGAGCGTGCCGGAGGCACTCGAGCAGCTTCGGCGCCTCGGGGCCGAGCGGATCGTCTCGTTCGCCTGGTTCCTCTGCACCGGCGTCCTCGTCGAGCGGATGCGATCGGACTTCGCGAGATTCTCGGCGCGTACCGGCGTCGAAGTGCTCGACGCCGGCTACCTCGGGCCGGACCCGTCCCTCGTGACCCTCATCCTCGAGCGGCACGCAGAGGCACTCAGCGGGGACATCCGCATGAACTGCGACGTCTGTGCCTACCGGCGTCCCTTTCCCGGCCTCGAAGGCCGCGTCGGCCAAGAGCTCGGGCAGGGTCATTCGCACCTCGCCGCCGAGCACCGGTCCCACGGTCACGCCGCAGGCGACGGGGGCATGTGAGCCCGTTGAGGGCCGCTCGTGCCTCCGTGACCGGCCATTCAGAGCGATGACAGGTAGCGATCGGTCATCCGCCTCTGCACCCGGCGCCCCAGCGGCCCACCGAGGCGCGTGAGCACATCGGCCGGACGAGAAAAGGCCACGATCCGGAACACGACGTCGCCATTCGCCTGCTTCGTGACGCAGAACAGCTCCTCGCCCTCCTCGGGATGGCCCGGTAGCGTCCCGTAGGCGAACCCGTAGCGGTCCGGGTCCTCGACTACGTACACGATCCGGCAGAGGACGACGACATGGAGGAGGCCGAGGCGCTTGGTCGCCGCCACATCGACCCCCTCCCTGATGGACGCATCGGGCGGCCAGAGCCGCAACCCGGCGGCCCGAAGGGGCGCCCAGCTCCTGAGCCGCTCGACCGAACGGTCGAAGGCATCGTCGCCCGCGCCGGTCACGACCTCGCGGGCGACGTGGCGGTAGCCGCTCACCAGCCTGCCATCTCGCGTCGCTCCGACCTCGGCGTAGCTGACGGGGCGGTCCCGTACGGCGTCGAGCACAGCCTGCAGCCGGCCGTCGTCGGGCCGGCGGAGCATGAACACGGCTCCTTCCTACCCGCCCGTGCGGCCGCGCTCGGCCGCCGCCAACTGCCGTCGAAACCCGCTCACCGTCACCTCCACGACGACGTCGTGAGCACGCACGAGGAGGGGGCGCGCCACCCGGCTGGCGAGGCGCATGGGTCGCTGCATCATCTCGAGTCTCCAGGCCACCTCGGCCCGCGTACCGTCACCGATCCGGCTGAGCCGCAGCTGGGCCTCACCTTCGAGGTCACCATAAACAAGGGCATCGATCAGGCTCGGACGCCGGCACCGGACGAGCTCCACCCGCAGCCGCATGCGGTACGGGAGAGGCGGCACAACGACGCCCCGCAGCACCGAGCCGGTGCGGAGGGATCCACCCTCGATGGTGAACTCCCGCAACCAGGGCCACCAGGACTCGAACTCCTCCGCGTCCTCGATCGCCGCCCACAGCTCAGCCGGAGTCACGGGGAAGTCGAACTCGCGCCGGTACTCGATGACGGGAGGCGGGAGGGGCACGGGGGCAACGCTAAGGCGTCGGTACGCTCTTCTCGTGCCGAGGATGGAGTTCGACGCCGTCGTGACGGCGAAGGGGACGGCGGGGGCCGCCGTCGCCGGGACGGACGACCTCGCCGCCGCTCTCGAGGGCGGCGGCTTGACCGCCCGCTTCGCCGCGGCGGGCCGGTCTCCCGAGCCGCTGCCTACAACCGCCGACCCGACGATCGGACCAGCCGAGTTGCGGGCTATGCAAGCCCTCGCTAGCCGGGTGTGGGCGCGGCATCCCTCGCTCGTCAACACCGGCGCCACCGTTGGCGAGCTCGCCTGGAATTGGGGTTCCAACCGCCGGCGATCCGGCTCGAAGTGGCGTTCACGCCTACTGCGCGAGGGCGCCGATGTCGTCGCCTGGGGCTGGCTCAGCCCACCGGAGCTGGTCCGGGTGAGCGCCGACCGTCTCGAGCGTTCCGACGCTTCGCTCATCTGGCAGGTTCACCCGGACCGGCCCGAGCTCCTCGGCGGCCTCCTCGACTGGCTCGACGATGAGGCGGGCGACACGGCGCGTGAGACAACGGCGCGAGCCGAGGACGCCGCCGCCCTCGAGCAGCTCCGCCGGCACGGATACGAACAGGACGCAGGCGCTCCGTGGAGCGCCCTCAACCTTCGATCCCTCGACGACATCGCCGAACCCAGGCTGCCCGCCGGCTTCTCGATGCAGACCATGGCTCGTCTGGGCGACGTCTCGAGGCGTGTGGCCGTCCATCGCGCCGCCTGGCATCCGTCCGGGCTCAGGGAGGAGATCTACGCCGACGTCATGGCGACCTGGCCGTACCGGGCGGAGTTGGACGTCGTCGTACAGGCGCCGGACGGCTCGTTGGCAGCGTCCGTGCTCGCCTGGTACGACGAGGCCACGGGGGTGGGCGAATTCGAGCCCGTCGGCACACATCCGGCTCACCGCCGGCAGGGACTGGGCCGGGCCGCCAGCTTGTTCGCCATGCAGGCGCTGCGGGAGCTCGGCGCTGCCGCCGTGGCCGTCTCGTGCCGCGGCGACGACGACTACCCGGCACCGAGGCGGTTGTACGAATCGGCTGGGTTTCGTCGAGCGGCGAGCGACCTCGTGTTCCGAAAGCGAACGTGACGAGCATGGTCTCGAGCGTGGCAAGCTCGGTAGCGATGCCTGAAGAACAGCGCCACGACTCCCTTCGCCGAAGCTACGACGCCGTGGCCGAGGAGTACGCAGCTCGCCTGAACGACGAGCTCGACTACAAGCCGTTCGATCGTGGCCTCTTGGCTGCCCTCATCGAACAGAGCGAGCCCGAGACGACGACAGCTGACGTCGGCTGCGGACCGGCCCACGTGGCGGCGTGGCTGAGAGCCCATGGCGCAGACTCCGTTGGCATCGATCTCTCTCCTGCGATGATCGAGGTCGCCCGCCGGCTTCACCCCGAGGTCCCTGCCTGGGTGGGCGATCTCCTCGCCCTCCCGGCTGACGACGCAGAGTTCGGCGCCGCCGTAGCGCTCTACTCGATCATCCACCTCGAACCACACGAGCGCCCGCTCGCCTTCTCCGAGCTGCACCGCGTCCTCCGCCCGAACGGGCTCTTGCTGGTGTCGTTCCACGTCGGAACGGACGTGCAGCACCGTGACGAATGGTTGGGCCACGAGGTCGACATCGACTTCCGCCTCCTCGAGCCGGCGACGATCGTGGCCGAGATAGAGGCGGCCGGTTTCTCCTTGGAGATGGCGGCCGAGCGGGTGGCTTACCCGGAGGAAGCCGACACCAGGCGGGCGTACCTGCTTGCACGCCGCCCGGCGTGACCGCTCGCCTTCAGCCGGCGATGGCCTCGGCGGGCGTGGAGCTTTGCCTGCCAAGCTCCATGCGGAGCTGGCCGGAGTGGGCCTCGTAGTCGAAGAGCTCGCCGTAGCGGCCTCAGGCGATGGCGACCTCGAGCTGCTGGCGGGCCTCCTCCTCGCTGAACCCCCTTCGAAGCAAGTCGAGGAAGAAACCCTCCCCGAGCGTGCCGTCCTTCGTCGCTTCCAGGCTCTTGCAGATCGCCCGCACGAGCGGAGCGCGCTCACGCGCCTTGCGGCCGAAGATCTCTTTCGACGTGAGGATGTCCGCCTGCACGAAGGTGGTTCCCTCCTCGGTGGTCTCGAGGTCGGCATTCTCGACGGCGGCAAGGCCGAGCAGCTGGGCGGCGTCGACGACCGGGAGGAGGTCGTCGACTTCGAAGGTCAGCTCGTGGGCGAGTTTCGGAAGGTCCTCGCGACCGCCGTGGGCGGCGAGGATCTCGAGCAGTCCCGACATGCCGCCGACGGTGGCGATCGGCAGCGGTGTCTCGTCGGTGATCCCTCGCTCGGCGCCGTCAAGGTCCACACGTGACCGGGCGCACGCGAGCCGCTTCCTGTCATGAAGGTGTAGATCTCGTCGACGAGACCGGCGAACGCCTCTTCGATCCCCGCCCCCACGAGCAGGTCGATCGGACTGAAACGTCGACGGCGTAGAACGGCACGCACCGGAAGGGACTGGCGTATCGGCACTTCGCTCAGCTCCAGATCCGCACCAGAGCCAGCAGCCGTCGCATATCGATCCTCCGTCGCGTCGCTCGGACGCGCCGAGGCTACGAGGCGTCGACGACGCTCGCCACGTGGGAGGCGACTCTTGCGTCCAGCTGCTCGGCGACCGCTTCGTCGTTCGCCAGCTCGTCCTCGATGCTGGTGGCGCCAAAGGCGAGGACGCCCATGTCGTCGAAGGCCTTCGTGATACGCGGCCCCCAGAGCCCGATGTCTTTCAAGACCGGGACGATGCGCATGAACAGGTAGCTGCGGAAGAGCCGCTGGGTTTCGCTCTCGGCCACGTACTTGGCGACCTCGGCCGGCAGGCCGAGCCGCTCCCACACCTCCTCACCGAGGAAGCGGTCGCGCATGCGGTAGCAGGCGTCCACGCAGAACTCTTCTCGCTCGTCCCGTTCAGCGTCGGTCAGTTGTGGGTAGTAATCCCGCAGTGCCAAGCGGCCGAACATCACGTGGCGCGCCTCGTCCTGCATGACGTAGGCGTTGAGGGCCTGCCCGAGCGGCTCCGTCGCCATGTTGCGGATGAAGCCGAAGGCGGCGAGCGCCAGCCCCTCGACGAGCACCTGCATCCCGAGGTAGGTCATGTCCCATCGCTGGTCCGAGATGACGTCGTCGAGCAGGCTCTTCAGGTTGTAGTTGAGCGGATAGACAAGATTGAGCTTCTCGTAGAGGTAGCGCGAGTAGACCTCGACATGGCGCGCCTCGTCAATCACCTGGGTGGCGGCGTAGTACTTGGAGTCGATGTCCGGCACCGTCTGGACGATCTTCGCCGTGCAGATGAGGGCTCCCTGCTCGCCGTGCATGAACTGGCTGAACCGCCACGCCTCCACGTGCCGGCGCGCCTCGCCCTTCTCGGCCTCGGTCATCTTCTCCCACCAAGTCGTGCCGAAGAGCGGGTGGATCTCATCAGGAAAGCCGAGCGGGTTCTCGAAATCCACCTCCTGCGACCAGTCCAGCCGGTCCTTTCCGATCCACTGCCGGCGCGTGCCCTTGTCGTAGAGGCGCAGCAGCTGGTCGCGCCCGCCCGTGTAGTCGAAGTCGAACACCGTCGTCGCCGGAGAGTCAATCGGCCACGCCTTCGAGTACCCCGCCGCCACCTCTTCGAACGTCTCTTTGGCGCTTTCCCCCATGATGATCCCCGATCGCTCTGACCGCTCCTCGCCGCACTTTAGGTGTCGCGAGCTGCCACCGGCTACGTTCCTCGAATCGTGACGCCGGCTGCTGCGCGAGCTCCCATGCGCAACCGCGTGACGCCTACGGGCGACATCGTCGCCACGCCACTGCGGGGCGCCTGGCTGGGCAACCGGGGGATCCTCCATGAAGGCACCCAGGTCGTGCGATTCCACCGCAGCAGCCTGTGGATCATCTGCGAGCTCGAGCACAAGGGCTGGCGGCTACCGCAGTGGGCTGACGGCCACCTCACGGTGCTGTTCTTCCACGACGAGGCGGTCGCTTTCGCCGCCGGGCACCGGCCGTGCGCCCTCTGCCGCCGCCGGGCGTACAACGACTACCGCCAGGCGTGGTCCGAGGGCCTCCGGACACAGAGGCCATGGGCGAAAGACATCGACCGGCAGCTGCACTCCGAGCGCATCGTCCGGGGCACCCACCGCCGGCGTCTGCACCCGATGGCGTGGCGATCGCTGCCCATTGGCAGCTTCGTGCTCTGGACCGGAAAACCGGCGCTCGTTCTCGACCACGGCATCGTGCCGTGGACGACGGAGGGTTACGGCTGCGTGCAGGAGCGGCCGACAGCAGGAACCGTTGAGGTGATCACTCCCCCATCGACGGTGGCGGCATTCCGGGCGGGATGCCGCCCTCAGATCGACGACACGGCTGGAATCGGCTGAGGCACCGGCCCTTAGGACCTGGCTCGCGACCGAGCGTGCTCGCGATAGAGCGCCGAGCGCCGGTAGCGGATATTCATCCGTCGGACGTCGGCGTTGTAGGCGTCGATGAGCCTGGCGCGCTCGCTCTCGTCGCCACAGAGCTCGAGGCGTGACTCGAGGGCCCGGCGCATCCTCGTGATTCGCTGCCCGTCGGTGAGCACCTCAGGCTCCGGCTGCTCACGTCGAACAGGTACGCCGAACTGGCCGCCGTCGGTCCGGGTACGAGCAGCGATCCGCGGGATGTCCAGCTGCTCGCGGAGCGCCAGCTGCTCATTCGACTTGTTGACGGCGATGGCGACGACGTTCAACGGGCGGATGCAAGCCTCCACACATGCGGGCTTCATGCAGTACTCGAAACCTGCGTCCACTCGTTCCTCGGAGACGGGGTCTCCACAATTGCGGCACTGCAAAGTCAGCACGTCTCTCCACGACAACACGGGTGTCTTGACGCCGCAGCGGCAGCACGGCCGCCTGCGGCGACGGCAATTGTACGGTCGGCCGCCGGCGAGCCTGCCCTACCGGGCGGGCTGAGGATCCCGGGTCAGCGGCGCCGGCAGTCGTGCTCGGCGTAGATCATCGGGACGGCGATCGAGCTTCGCGGGCCAGCTCCGGCCTCGGGGCAGCTCCGACCGCGAGGCGGACCTGGCCGAGCCTATTTCGAGGGCGTTCGTGGACGATCCGAGCCCTTTCTGGATGCAGTTTGGGACAGCGGCGGTCCCTTTCACCCACCCAGAACTCTCTGGACCACCGAGGAAACCCGTCCCCGATCGGCGAACCGGCCCGACCGAGCACCGATGCGGGGCACTCAGGGATGAGCGACCGAGGTCACCGCCGGCGTCGTCCCTTCGGCGTGGCTGTGCCCTTCGGCGTGGCTGTGCCCTTCGGCGTGGGTGTGCCCTTCGGCGTGGGTGTGCCCTTCGGCGTGGGTGTGCCCTTCGGCGTGGCCGTGCCCTTCGGCGTGGCCGTGCCCTTCGGCGTGCGAGGGCCACGTGTGGGATTCGAGGTCGCCCCCCTGCATGCGTTGGGCCAGGCGCAGGTGGTAGAGGAGGAGGAGCTGCACGACGGCGAGCGGCTCGCTGCGCACGCCCGGCTCGATCGCGCCGAGGGATTCGGGCACGTCGTCGCTCAGGCCCAGGCTGTTCCAGATGGCCTCCTCCACCTGACGAGTGAGCTCTCGAGAGGCATAGGCGTGCACGTGCAGGGCGTCAACCGGCTTGCCGTCGATGTCGCGAGCGAGCTTGAGATGGATGGCTTCCCGTGTGTCCTCGGTGAGGATGGCGCTGAGGTCGGGGTGGGGGGCGGTTGGGCGAAGCAGAATCGTGGCGGAGAGTGCCCCGTCGGCAACGGTGCGCCCCTCGATGGGCGCAAAGCGGACGACGATGTCCGCCCACTGACGCTGGGGACGGATGAAGGCAGCGGACTCCGGCTCCCGCTTCAACAGGTCCTGGAGAACCTGTTCAGGCGTGTATCCGCGCTCGCGGGTGTCCCGCTTGACCTTCCAGGCGCGACGGATGTCCTCAGGAGGATCCAGATACACACTCAGGTCGAAACATGCCCGCGAGAGCCGGTTGTAGAGCGGGAGGAGGCCCTCCACGATCACGTAGGGGCCGGGCTCGAAGAGCACCGGCCGGTCCAGCGTCCCGTCCCGGTGGTTGTACACCGGCTTCAGGATGGGCTCTCCCATCGCCACCAGTTGAAGGTGCTGCTCCATGATCCCGACGTAGTTGCAGGCCGGGTTGACGGGAGTGAAGGGCAGGCTCTTACGCTCCTGCCGGTCGTAACGGTGGTAGTCGTCGACGCAGAACGAGGTGATCCCCTCACCGGCCATGGCAGAGACGAGCCCGCGGGTGAGTGTCGTCTTGCCGGCGGCGCTGTCGCCGGCGACCGCCAACATGATCGGTCGGTGGGCGCCATCACGGCTTGCCTGGCGCATGACGACGCGCTTGGGGCTCACCGGGGCGCGATTCTGACTCGGGACGTCCCCATTTGGTCATGGTACGGACACATCGTGCTGTCCGCATCCCCCAGGAGGGGGAGCCGCTGCGGGATCGAGACGATTCCCGGTGGGAGGGCGTCTCCCCCAACGGAGGGACGGCGCGGTCCCTAGGCTGGGCAGCAGTGGACCCCATACGCATCCTGGTCGTCGACGACCACCAGATGGTGCTCGATGGCTTGTGCGCCATGCTCCGCCCCTTTGCGGAAGAGGCGATCATCGTGGCGGCCACGACAGATCCGGCCGAGGCACGAAGGCTGACGGCCGAGCTGCGCCCCGACATCGTCCTCGTCGACGTGCGCATGAAGGCGATGAGCGGGTTCGAGTTGTGCGAGCACCTCCTGCGGGCCGACCCGGACGTCAAGGTGGTGCTCCTGACGGTGTACGACGACGAGCAGTACCTCTTTCAGGGCCTGCGGGCGGGCGCGGCCGGGTATCTCACCAAGCAGGTCGTGGCCGAAGATCTGCTTGTTCACCTCCGCCGCGTCCTCGAGGGAGAAGTCGTGGTGGATCCCTCGCTCGCCGGCAGGGTCGCCCTCTCAGCGGCCCGTCTCGACCGTGGTGAGTTCTGGCCGGGAGCCCACCTCGGCCTCAGCCAGCGGGAAAGCGAGGTGCTGGAGTTGATGGTGCACGGCAACTCCAATCGCGCCATCGCCGCCCGCCTCGTGCTCGGCGAGGAGACCATCAAGACTCACGTCCGCTCGATCTTCCGCAAGCTCGAGGTGACCGACCGCACCCAGGCGGTGGCCTTCGCCTTGCGAGAGGGGATCTTCCTGTGAGCGGGCCGGCCAACCCTCCCGACACGGGCGACGCGGGCGCCGCCGGCGGCTCCATCACCGACGACGCTGCCTGGGCCGCCCTGCTGCGCGAGATCATCGATCTCAGCGCCGAGGAGCACAACCTGCGCGTCGTGCTTCGTCGGGTGGCAGAGCTCGTCGTGGCCACCACCCGCGCGGACGCCTGTTTCGTCCACGTGGTCGAGCGCGATGCCGCCGAGGTGGTCCTCATGGGCGCCACTCCGGCCGAATTCGAGCCGATGGTCGGGAACGTGCGGCTGCCCATCGGCGAAGGGGTCGCCGGTTGGGTCGCCCAGCGCGGGCGGCCCGCCCTCGTCGAGGACAAATGGAAGGACCCGCGCTACCGGTACATCCCTGCGCTGCGAGGGGAGGAGTTCAGCTCCCTTGTTTCGGTCCCACTGCTGCGGCCTCACGGCGTCGTCGGCGCCCTGAACGTGCACGCTCGCCGACCGCACCATTTCGACGACCAAGACGTCGAGCGCCTCAACAACGTCGCCAGCCTGCTGGCGGGCATCGTTGAGAACGCCGTTCTCTACGATCGCCTCGTGCATCGGGAGGCGGAGCTGGAGCGATTCGCCGCCCGCACCATCGAGCTACAGGAGCTGGACCGGCGGCGGATCGCCGCCGACATCCACGACGGCATCAGCCAACGGCTCGTGAGCGCCTGGTACCACCTGCGTGCCGTCCAGTCGAGCTCGGCCGACCCGGCCACGAGGGCCGAATTTGCCGCTATCGAGGGCTTGCTCTCCGACGCTCTCGAGGAGGCGAGGAGGGCGATCATCGGGCTGCGCCCAGCCGTGCTCGACGACCTCGGCCTTGCCGCCGCCATCACGAGCGTGGCGGCCTCGCTGAGCGATGACCTCGACATCGACCTCGACGTGGCCGACTGCGAGCTGGCACCCCACGTGGAGGCCTCCCTCTTCCGGATCGTGCAGGAGGCGCTCCAGAATGTCGTCAAGCACGCCGCCGCCTCACGGGTGGCGGTGATGCTCCAGTCCGATGAGGAGGGCGTGACGCTCGCGATCGAGGACGACGGTCGGGGTTTCGATCCCGACACGGCCCGCGGACCGACGTCCTACGGGCTGAGCGGCATGCAGGAACGGGCCGGCCTGCTCGGGGCGACGCTCGAGATCCGGTCACACCCCGGCGACGGCACGAGGCTCGTGCTCCACATCCCACCCCAGCTGCGGCCGGCGGCCGACGAGATGCCCAAGGACCATCCCGGCGACGTCGGCGCTCTCCCTCGTCACTGACCTCGAGGGCTGCGGCCGGCTCCCCCACGAGCCGTCCTCAGTTCGCAGGGGCGGGCTTGGTCCCGTCGGAAGCGGCCTCGGCGTCGGCGAACACCCGGCTGCGGAGGATGTCGTCCGCCTCGATGCGCATGAGATCCGCCTTGCCGAGCTGGCGGGCCCCGGAGGACACGAGGCGGTCGGCCTGCCGGAGGCGGGCCCGCTCGAGGGCGTTGCGGACGCTGCGGGCGTTGGCAAAACGGGGCTGAGCCATCCGCCTGACGACGTAGTCGGCGAGGGCGACCTCGGCCCCCTCCGACAGCACGTAGCCCTGCTCGTGCAAGATCAGGCGTGCGATCGCCATGAGCTCGTCAGCGGTGTAGTCAGGGAAGTCGAGGTGATGGGCGATGCGAGAGCTCATGCCCGGGTTGGACTGGAAGAACGTGTCCATCCGGTCCTTGTAGCCGGCCAAGATGACAACGAGATCCTCCCGGTCGTTCTCCATCACCTGCAGGAGCATCTCGATCGTTTCCTGGCCGTAGTCGCGCTCGTTCTCCTGGCGGTACAGGTAGTACGCCTCGTCGATGAAGAGCACCCCGCCCATCGCCCGCTTGAGGACCTCGCGTGTCTTCGGGGCGGTGTGGCCGATGTACTGGCCGACGAGGTCGTCGCGGGTAACTGACACGAGGGTGTTGCGCCGCAGGTAGCCGAGCCGGTGGAGCAGCTCTGCCATACGCAGGGCCACGGTCGTCTTGCCGGTACCCGGACTGCCGGTGAAGCACATGTGGAGCGAGGGCCGGCTGGAGCCGAGCTGGTAGCGCCCACGGAGCCGGTCGATCAGCAGCAAGGAGGAGATCTCCCTGATGCGGGTCTTGACGGGCACGAGGCCCACGAGCTCGCGGTCGAGGCGTCCGAGCACCTCGTCGACATCCGAGGCGGCTCGCTCCCCAGCCAGGTCGACGAGGTCGTCGTCGCCGAGGACTTCCGGCCCTTCCGATGATCCGGCGCCCGATCCGGACCCGGCAGGAGCGGGCTCGGCCGGCGGTCCGGCCACTGCCGGCGCCGTCCCCGGAGGTGTCATGGCAAAGCCCCCTGGTCGAACGCGACCCTGCTCAGCCACGCTCAACTCCCGGCATACCGCTGGCCGGAGGGAACGTCGGTGGCATAGGCGTGAAGTGTGTAGCGAATGGTGCGATCGGGCCCCTCTTGGCGATCGAGGCGGAAACCCGGCTCCACTGCTGGACGATGCACGATGAAATCCAGCGCTGTCGTCTGGCGACCGAGGGTGGCGTCATAGGCGTTCACTCGGACGTAGTGGTTCGGAAAGGCCTCCCGGCAGCGGTTGACCTCGAGGAGGGCGGCGGAGGCGTCGCCGAGCTCGAACATCGGCAAGCCCCACATCTCCCAGTACGTGTTGCGGGGATGGGGATCGTCGGTGAGCTCCACCGAGATGGCCCACCGCTTGTCCATTGCGTACTGCAGCTGGGCGAGGATCTCCTCGTCGGTGAAATCCGGCAGGTAGGAGAAGGTGCCTTGTGTGACTCGCATCGTCGCTCGTTTCGTCTCGTGGGCTGTCTAGGCGGTCGGAGTCGCCAGGACGTCCGGGGTATCGGTGGACTCGTAGTTGAAAGCGACGTCGCCCCAGGTGTCGAGAGCCGTTTGCAGCTCGGGGCTGCGGCGGGCGGCGAGACGGAGGATCTCCTCCCCTTCGGCGAGGAAGTCCTTACCTTCGTTGCGCGCCTTGATCATCGCCTCCACCGCCACGCGGTTTGCGGTGGCGCCGGCGGCGATTCCCATGGGGTGCCCGATGGTGCCGCCTCCGAACTGCATGATGACGTCCTCGCCGAGATGGTGGAGGAGCTGGTGCACCTGGCCGGCATGGATCCCGCCGGACGCCACGGGCATGACCCCGGGCATGGACGCCCAGTCCTGATCGAAGTAGATGCCGTGTGCGGGGTTGGCCTCGACGTGCTCGAGGCGGAGGGTGTCGTAGTAGCCGGCGATGATGTTCGGATCCCCTTCCAACTTGCCGACAACGGTGCCGGCGTGAAGGTGATCTACGCCCAGCAGCCGGCACCACTTCGCCACGACGCGGAAATTGACGCCGTGGTTCTTCTGGCGTGCAAAGGTGGCGTATCCGGCGCGGTGCAGGTGAAGGAGCACCCCGTTCGCCCGCGCCCACTTGGACATGGACGTCATGGCCGTGTAGCCGATCGTCAGATCCATCATGACGATGATGCTGCCGAGGGACTTGGCGAACTCCGCCCGCTCGTACATCTCCTCCATGCTGCCCGCCGTCACGTTCAGGTAGTGGCCCTTGACCTCGCCGGTGGCGGCCTGAGCCCGCTGGACGCCCTCCATCGAATAGAGGAAGCGGTCGCGCCAGCGCATGAAGGGCTGGCTGTTGATGTTCTCGTCGTCCTTGGTGAAGTCCAGCCCGCCACGTAAGGCCTCGAAGACGACACGGCCGTAATTGCGTGCCGACAGACCCAGCTTGGGCTTGGTGGTGGCGCCGAGCAGGGGGCGACCGTACTTGTTGAGGTACTCCCGCTCCATCACGATCCCATGGGGTGGGCCCTGGAAGGTCTTCACGTAGTGGATGGGGATGCGCAGGTCCTCGAGGCGGAGGGCCTTGAGCGCCTTGAAGCCGAAGACGTTTCCGATGATCGACGACGTCAGGTTGGCGATCGAGCCTTCCTCGAACAGGTCGAGCTCGTAGGCGATGAGCGCGAGGTACTGTCCCTCCACCCCCGGCACGGGGTCGACCCGGTAGCACTTGGCCTGATAGTGGTCATAGGCAGTCAGCCGGTCGGTCCAGACCACCGTCCACGTGGCAGTGGAGGACTCACCAGCCACGGCGGCCCCCGCCTCCTCGGGCGGCACGCCCGGCTGGGGAGTGATGCGGAATGCGGCGAGGATGTCGGTGTCCTTCGGCTCGTAGTCGGGTTGCCAGTAGCCCATCTGGGCGTACGGGATGACGCCGGCGCCCCAGCGTCCCGCCTCACCGTCGGAGGAACCAGCCATCGCCGTCACTTCCTTCCTCTGCGCTTGACCTTCATTCCTTCATCATGACGATTGAATCTTCAACTGTCTATGAAGAGTTTCTCCTAGACTCATAAGCTAATCTTGATGAATGACCATCAACCAGCTGCGGGCGTTCGTCGCCCTGGCGGGGGCCGGCTCGGTGCGAGAGGCCGCCAAGCGCCTCTTCGTCACGCAGCCGGCGGTCTCCGCCAGCGTGGCGGCCCTGCAGGCAGAGCTGGGTGTCCGGCTTGTCGAGCGCGATGGGCGAGGCCTACGGCTCACCGACGCCGGCCTCGTGCTGGCTGGCTACGGCCGGCGGATCCTCGGTCTCTTGGAGGAGGCCAAGCTCGCCACGGTTGCCGGCGCCGACCCCGAACGAGGCAGGTTGCGCCTGGCCGCCGTGACGACCGCTGGCGAGCACATCGTGCCCGCAGTGCTCGCCACCTTTCGGGACGATCACCCCGAGGTGGAGGTTGTCCTCGAGGTCGGCAACCGCAACAGCGTGTGGGACCTGCTCGCCAACGGGGACGTCGATCTCGCCATCGGGGGCCGCCCTCCGCAGGGAGGTGACGTCGTCAGCCTCGCCGAAGCCGAGAATGAACTGCTCATGGTGAGCGCCCCCGAGGCGACGGGGAGACGATCACCCCGGCAAGTGACGGTGGCGGAGCTGGCGCGACGCACGTGGCTAGTCCGGGAGCCGGGATCAGGTACGCGGTCGGCCGCCGAGGAGCTCCTCGAAGAACTCGGCATCGCCCCCTTACGGCTCACCTTGGGCTCGAACGGCGCCCTGCGGGAGTCCGCCATATTGGGACTCGGCGTCGCCTTGATCTCTCGGGCGGCGGTGGCTCGCCAACTGAGCGACGGCACCCTCGAGGAGTGGCGGGTAGGACCCCTCCCGCTGCAGCGGCCCTGGCACGTCGTGGCCAGGGGTGGCTGGAGCCTGCCGGCCACCGCCGGCCTGTTCGTGCAGCATCTGCTCAAAACCGGTGAATTCGGGCCCGGTTCGGCCGCTCTGTAGCATCGGCACCACCTATCGGGTCGGGCGTCTGCCCGTGTGCCGGTGGGCCGGAGGGGGCCGCAATGACATCTGCGACACTGCCGATCGTTGCAGCCGTGTTGAAGCCGTACGTCGAGACCCATCCCATCGGTCCGCTCTGGGTCGCGGTGGTAGTCGTCGCCGGCGTCATCGAGCTGGCGGGCGCCGGCCGGCGACGCGTCGAAGCCACCAAGAGGGACAGGGGCAGTCAAGTCGTCCTCCGTATCTGCGAAATCCCGGGCGTCGTCCTGCTCCTGTTGTCGCCGAGGATCGCGCCGGCGGCAGAGATTCGCCCCCCGCTCGTCTCGGTGGTGGTCGGGATCGTCGTCTTCTCGTCAGGAGAGGCCCTGCGGGTGTGGGCGAAAGTCGCCCTGGGCAGATACTTCACCTATACCGTCCAGACCAGCAGCGATCAGCCGGTGATCACGAGCGGCCCGTACCGATTCCTTCGCCACCCCGCCTACAGCGGGATCCTGCTGATCGCCATCGGGGCGGGTGCCGTATGGGGGAACTGGCTCGGGTTGGGTGCGCTGACGTTGCTGACCCTCGTCGGCTTGATCTATCGCATTCGCGTCGAGGAGAAGGCCCTGCTCGAGGACCTCGGCGACAGCTATCGCACCTACGCCGAGCACCACAAGTGCTTGATCCCGTTCGTCTGGTAACCGAGCGGCCTGGCCCCCCGCACGTTCTGTTGCGCCGAGCGCCCGCCGGTAGCCGGGCGGCGCCCGTCGGAGCGCTAGGCCCTGGGAGCCTGTGACATTGTTCGCCTCTGCCCTGCGGGGTGCAGTGGGCCAGACGTGGCCCCCCTTCGTACTCGTCACCGGCCTCCTGCTCATCGGGGTGGTAGCCGCCTCCGACGGGCTGTTCGAGGCGGTGGGCGGCCGGCTCGCGCGGCTGCCGGGCGGCGGGATCGCCTTGTTCGCCGCCCTCATGGCGCTCGTGGCGGCCGTGACGGTCGTCTTGAACCTCGACACGTCCGTCGTCTTCCTGACGCCGATCGTGCTGCATGCCGCCCGGCAACGCCGCGTCCCCGAGACCGCCTTCTTGTACGGAGCCGTCTTCATGTCCAACTCCGCCTCCCTCCTACTGCCGGGCTCGAACCTCACCAACCTGCTCGTGCTGGCTCCTGCCCACACGAGCGGCAGCGTCTTCGCCGCCGCCATGCTCCCTCCCTGGATCGCAGCCGTCCTCGTAACGGCCGTCGTACTGGTCGCCTGGCGCTGGGGCGAGCTGCGATCGCCAGGACAAGCGAGCTTCGAGCTCGTCGCCCTACGCCCCGGGCTCGGCCTCCTGGGCGTCGTCGCCGCCGTCGTGCTCGTGCTCGTGCTGAAAGACCCGGCACTTCCCGTCCTGTTCGTAGGCGCCGCCACGGCAGGCGCCCAGATCGCGCTTCGACGCCTCGAGCTGGCCTCGGCTCGCCGGGCGGTCAACCTCCTCGTCCTGGGCGGGCTGTTCCTCTTCGCCGTCACTCTCGGGACACTGGCAAGGGTGTGGGGCGCCCCTGGCCGGCTCGTCGGCTCCATCGGGACGTGGGCGACTGCCTGGCTCGGCGCCGGTACGGCCGCTCTCGTCAACAACCTCCCGGCGGCTGTGCTCCTGTCGTCGAGCCCACCGCCTCACGTGCAGGCCCTCCTTGTCGGTCTCGATCTCGGGCCGAACCTCGTCGTCACCGGCGCACTCTCGGCCATCTTGTGGATGAGGGTGGCCCGCGGGGAGGAGGCGCGGCCTTCCGCCCTCACCTACTCCAAGGTCGGCGTCGTCCTGGTACCCCTCACGATGGCGGCCGCCCTCCTCGCCCTTCAGGTCTTCGGCGCCGCACACTTGTAGGGCCCACGGGTGCTAGCACGACACGGATTGAGCAGGCTGGCCCCCTTCCGACTTCGTCGGCTTGGCTGCAGACTTGCTCGCGACGGAGAGGGGTCGGATGCGGGCCATATGGATGGTGTTCTTCGCCGAGCTCCGCCACCGCTGGCGGTCGTGGCTCGCGCTCACGATCCTCGTAGCCCTCGTGGGCGGCACCGTGCTCGGCGCCGTCGCCGCCGGTAGGCGTACGCCTCGGCTTTCCCGCGCTTCGTTGCCCGTTTTGGCTTTGACGCCGAGGTCTTCGACACCTCGCCCGTGCCGCAGGGCTCGCAACGCTGCCGATCGTCTCGGCGCTCACACGCGTGAGCTACTACGGCAACGGCAACGCCATTGCCAACGGGCACATCCTGCCCGAGGACGATGTCAACGTCTTCAGCTCGCCTGCACAGCACGGGCTGAGCACGATGAAGCTCGTGGAAGGGCGGCTGCCGTCCGCCGCCGACGAAGTCCTCGTGGGCTTCCCGCTGCAGCAGCTCGGCGTGCAGCTCGGGTCGGTCATCACCATGCCCTTCGACGCACCTTCGCAGCTGAACGCCTTCCTCAACGGCAACCCGACCCCCCGGGGCCCAGAGGTGAGGTTTCATGTCGTCGGCGTCGAGGCGAACGTGACCGACTTCCCGTCGGGCAACAGCACGACGTACAACCTGTTCACGAGCGCAGCCTTCGACCGCGGTGAGGGACTGCGCGCCCTTCGCATCTACGGAGCGCTCGTCCGTATGCGTCACGGCGCCGCCGACCTGCCGCAGTTCCAGTTCTACCTCAGCCATCACCTCTCCGACGCCGAGGCCCAGTCGGCCGATGAGGGTGTCACGGCGGTGGAACGTCCGATTCACCCTCAAGCGGTCGGTTGGTGGCTCTTCGCCCTGCTCGCAGGCCTTGTCGGTGTCGCCCTCGTCGGTCAGGCACTCGCTCGCCAGAGTGTCATCGAGGCCGACACGTACCCGACGCTCGAAGCCTTGGGTGTCCGTCCGACCCAGTTGCTTGCATTGGGAATGGCGCGTGCGGCTGCCATCGCGCTCGCCGGCGCCGTCGGGGCGGTTGCGCTCGCCTTTGCCGTCTCGCCCCTGACGCCCGTGGGCGAGGCTCGCATCGCGGAACCCGCGACGGGCTTCGCTCTCGACGTCCTCGTGCTCGGTCTGGGAGCGTTGTCGACTGCCCTCGTGACGGTCCTCCTCGCCGTCCTGCCGGCTTGGCAGTCGACGCGGCTTGGGCGTACACGCCGCAGTCGGAGTTTGGAGCCACCCGCGCCTCCATCGTCGTCGCCGGCTTGACGCGAGCAGGCGCTCCACCGACCGCTCTCGTCGGTACGAGCCGCGCCCTCGAGCGAGGAAAGGGGCGCTCATCGGTGCCCGTCGCCACCGCCCTGCTTGGCACTGCGTTGGCGGTGACCGCTCTCGTCGCCACCTCGGTCTTCGGCGCCAGCTTGTCGAACCTGCTGACGACTCCACGCCTCTACGGCGTGAACTGGCAGGTCCTCCTCGACGACTTGAGCTACCCGCAAGTCCGCGCAGAGGCGGGCACGCTGGCCGGCGATCCCAACGTGGAGACGGTCACCTACTCCGTGGAGGGCAAGTACGTCAAGGTGGGCGACGCCACCGTGCCGGCCACGCTCGTCGACGTCGCCAAGGGCCCCATGGCGTTCTCCCTCGTCAATGGCCACTACCCGACCGGTGCGGGCGAGATCGCTCTCGGAGCGACGACCCTTTCCCAGTCCGGTGCCCACGTCGGTTCGAACATCCCGGTCACGATTGTCGCCGGCTCGGGTGTTGCCCGGACGGCCCTGCTCACGGTGGTCGGAACCATCGCCTTTCCGCCGTCGTTCGGCACGGGCGGGTTCGGCATCGGGGCGGTGGCGACCGTGCGGACCGCCGAAACCCTCGCCTGCCCGGCCGGCCCAGGGCAGCGTGCCTGCATCAGCACGATTGTCAAGCGGATCGAGAACCCCAACAACACCGGCTGGGACATGGCGATCGGCACCGCCTCGAGCGCAGCCGGCCGTGCCACCGCTGCTCGTCTGCAACGCGAGTTCCTTTCGGACGTGGCCCCGCCCGGCGTGCCGAACGAGCTGGCGAACTTCGGCCAAGCGGTCAACTTCCCGGGGCTGCTCGGCGCCACGCTCGCCATCTTCGGTGCCGCCGCCCTTCTCCATCTGCTCGTGGCAAGCGTTTCCCGCCGCCGGCGAGAGGTGGCCATCTTGAAGGTGCTCGGCTTCGTGCGGATGCAGGTGGGAGCGACCGTGTGATGGCAGTCCACGACCGTCGCCCTCGTCGGGATCGTCCTGGGCGTGCCCCTCGGGATCGCAGCCGGACGAGTCATCTGGCGCGCCTTTGCGGCCAACCTGGGCGTCGTGCCCGTCGACGTCGTGCCGTTGCAGCTCGTCTTCGTCTTCGCGGCCGGAGTCCTCGTTGTCGGCAACCTGCTGGCGCTCGTTCCTGCGATGTTGGCGGCGCGGACTCGACCGGCCGAGGGCCCTGCGGGAGGCATAGGCCGTCTCTGGCTGTGCGCTCGAAACCCCGCCGAGCCTCGAGGCTGTCGTTAGGCCACTTGGGAGGGGCGCCTGCGCAGCGCCCGCAGGCCGACGGCGGCGATGATGCAGGCGAGAAACAGCATGGCCGCAGCCATCAGCAAAGCCAGATCGAGGCCGGCGCCGAAAGCCCCGTAGGCGGAGGCGACCACCTGGTTCACGATCGTCTGGAGGGAGCCGCCACCGTGGTACGCCTTCGCCTGCGAGCCAACCGTGCCGGACTCCACGGCGGCGATCACGATGGACTGGAATTGCCGGGGTATCCCGATGGCCGTGAGCCGATGCGCCAAGCCCACGGTCAGCTGGGCGTTCACGACCGATCCGAGGACGGCGACCCCGGCCACCGCCCCCAGCTCCCGGCTCGTGTTCGTCATCGACGCAGCCATGCCGGAGTGTTCGGCCGGGATGACCGACAGCGCCGTGGAGGTCGCCGGCACCATGGCGATGCCGAAGCCGGCGCCCGCCAGGGGAAGCGTCCATCCGAGCGTGGAGAAACCCGTGTGCGGCGTCATGTACAGCTCGGTCATCAAGATGCCCAGGCCGGCCAACAAGCAGCCGGTCACCATGGGGATCCGCGGCCCGACAGCCGCCACCCACCTGCCCGTGAAGAGGGAGGCGAGCACCATGACGGCGGCCATGGGAATGAAGTCGACGGCCGTCGAGTAGGCCGACGCCCCCACGACCTCTTGGAGGTAGAGGGCCACGAAGAAGAAGATGGAGAAGATCCCGAAATACGTGGCGAAGGCGACGAGGTTGGATGCCGTGAAGGGCGCCTTGCGAAAGTAGTGGACGTTGAGGACCGGGTTCGCCGCCCTCCGCTCGCGTAGCACGAAAGCCGAGAGTGCCACGATCGAGCCCGCGAAGAGCACGTCGATCCACCAGGTCAGATAGCCGTGCGTCTCGCCGAGGATGATGGCGAAAGCGACGGCTCCGACGGACAGGGCGCCGAGGACGAACCCGGGTAGGTCGAGCCGTCGGCTCACAGGGTCAGACGACTCCGGCAAGACGATCGCAGCGCCGACAAGGGCGACGAGGCCGAAGATGAGGTTGAACCAGAAGATGGCGCGCCACGACCAGATTCCCACCAGAACGCCGCCGATGACCGGTCCGAGGGCGAGGGCGAGCCCTGCCACCGCCGTCCAGATACCGAGGGCTTGCGCCCTGTCACGACCGTCGGAATAGAGGTGCCGGATGATCGAGAGAGTGCCCGGTTCCGAGGCGGCCGCGCCGACGCCCATGATGACGCGGGCGGCGATGAGGACGTTGGAGTCCGGTGCGAGCGCCGCCAGCGCCGAACCGGCGCAGAACACCGCCACCCCGCCCAGCATGACCTTCTTCCGCCCGAAGAGGTCGCCCAGCGTCCCTGCGGACAGCATGAAGCTGGCGAACACGAGGGCGTAGCCGTTCACGACCCACTGGAGCTGGCTGACCCCGGTGTGGAGAGAGGACTGCACCTCCGCCAGCACGACGCTGACGATGGTGTTGTCGAGGAACGTGAGGAAGAGCACGAGCGACAGCGTCGCCAGCGCAAGGTTGCGCCTCACGCCCGCCCCAAGACCGCGCCGAGCCCTGCGATCCGCAAGGGCCGTTCCGGTCACGAGCTTCCTCTCAACGTTCGTTGCAACAGCACGCAGGCAGGGATCCTTCCCGGGCGCGACCACGGCAAGACCCAGCCGCAGCACCGTTCGGCGTCCTGCGAACGCTCAGACGCTGTGGTCTCCCGAGATATCGTCGAGTGCAACCGGGGCCCCCTTCGCTCCACAGCCTAGGAACTCCGCCTCCTCAGCGGGCGCACCCAGCCGGTCAGGCAGGCTGACGGCGACTTCCGAGCCAGGTCGACAGCCTTCCGCGTGCAGCAAGAGCGCGGACACAGTCATGGCAGTCCGGTGACGCTTCAGTACCGCTGCCATCAGTTGCTCGTCGGCCCAACGAGCTCAAGCCGCCAGCATCGCTTGGCGAGGCCGACCTTTCGAGGCTCGGCTCAGCGTCGGCTCAAACGTTCGGCGTAACCGGCAGGCAGCTCCGAGCGATCCGCTCGGTGAATCATTGCGTGGTCTCGACCGGCACGGCGACGGGACGCTTCAACAGAGCGCAGATGAGCCCGCAGCCGATGGCCATCGAGGCGCCGTACACCCACAGGTGCCGGAAGTCGGTCAGCGCCGCCGCCGGGGTGTGCGGAGTTGCGAGGATGACGACCAGCAAGGCGACGCCGAGAGCGCCGCCGACCTGTCGGGCGGTCTGGTTGACGGCGCTCCCGACGGCGAAGCGCTCCGCGTGCAGGCTCGACACCGCGGCTGCGCTGAGCACCGGGAACGTCAACCCGATCCCGAGTCCGGTGACGAGCGTCGCCGGCAGCCACTCGGCGAAGTAAGCGGGATGCAGACCGACGCGGGTGGCAAGCCACGCCAATCCTGAGGCAAAGCAGGCCGTGCCGGCGAGCAGGACCGGCCGGAACCCGAGGCGGGCCGCCAGCCGGCCGGCCGGTCCCGAGACTGCGGCCACGACGATCGGGCCGGGTGTGACGGCCAGGCCTGCGCGCAGGATCGAGTAGTGCCATACGCCCGTGAGGAACAGGATGTTCCCGAGCAGGATGGCGAAGAAACCCATGGAGTAGACGAGCGTGGCGGCGTTGGCGACGCTGAACGAGCGCGCCGAGAACAACGAGAGATCCAGCACCGGCTGCAGGTGACGGGACGAACGCAGGACGAAGAAGGTGCCGAGGACGATCGCCAGCACGAAGCAGGCGACCGCACGTCCGCTTGACCATCCCCAAGTCGGGCCCTGCGAGATCCCGAGAACGAGGGCGGCGAGCGAGATGCTCACGAGCACGACGCCCGCATAGTCGGGCCTGCCCCGCGAGCTCACACGGGGCGAGGAGGCGAGCACCCGGCTCCCGAGAAGGACGGCGGTGACGCCGATGGGCAGGTTGACGAAGAAGACCCAGCGCCAACCGGCCGCAGCGATGAGGGCGGCTCCGAGCGACGGCCCGGTGGCGACAGCGAGGGCACCCACTCCCCCCCACAGCGCCACGATCTGGGAGCGCCGCTCTGTCGGGAAGGCGCCCAGCAAGAGACCGAGGGAGGCAGGCAGCATGGCTGCGGCCCCGGCACCCTGGATCAGGCGCCCGGTGACGAGGAGGCCGAGCGAGGGGGCGAAGCCGCACAGGGCCGATCCCAGGCTGAAGACGACGAGACCCGCAAGGAACACCCGCTTTCGGCCGAGACGGTCTGCCGTCCGGCCGGCTGTGACCAGCAATGACGCAAAGACGATGCTGTAGCCAGTGATGACCCAGACGAGCGATGCCCGCGGATCGTGCGAAAACGATCGCTGCAGGGCCGGAAAGGCGATGTTCACGATCGAAAGGTCGAGGGAGGCCATGAAGGCCCCGAGCGCCGTGACGAGGAACACGGCGGCTGCGGCTCCGCCGACGGTACCTCTGAGCTCGGTTTCGGGAGACTCGACCAGAGTGGGTTCTGTCATGCAATGCACTCTACAGAGTTGCGTTGCATAATGCAACTGACTAGAATGGCCGACATGGAGCGGAAGAGCTTTGCCGGGATGGACTGCTCCGTCGCCCAGTGCCTGGAGGTCGTGGGAGAGTGGTGGAGCATGCTGATCGTGCGGGACGCCTTTCTCGGCGTTACCCGCTTCGACGAGTTCCAGAGCCGGCTCGGCATCTCGAGGAACATCCTCCAGCAACGTCTCACGCGCCTCGTGGACGCAGGCGTGCTGCAGCGGGCGCTCTATTCGGAGCATCCGCAGCGCTATGACTACAAGCTCACCGAGAAGGGCTGCGACCTGTTCCCCGTGCTGACGGCCATGCGCCAGTGGGGCGACCATTACGCCGCTCCGTCCGGCCCTCCCCTGCGAATCCGGCACAAGGCCTGCGGCGAGCTCACCGAGGCAGTGCTCGTCTGCGGCGCCTGTGGAGAGAGGCTTGGACCAAGAGATGTCGAAGCGGTCAGGCGCCAGGCTCAGCCGACCGCCGGTCAGCTCGTGAGCGCCAGGGGAGCTGGCGAGTCTCCGCCCTCAGTGATGAACCGCTGAGCCGCTGAGCCGCTGAGCCGCTGAACCGCAGCCCGACGAGGATCGCTCGCTCGGCATCGGTCACGCTCGGGGGCGCAGCGCCGCCATCTCCGCCGCAATGTCTGCGGCGAAAGCGTCGACGTCCTCCTCGGAGGAGTCGAAGGACGTCATCAAGCGGACCTCTCCGGCGGGTTCGCTCCAGGTGTAGAACCCGTAGCGAGGGCGCAACCGCTCGGCCACGCCGGCCGGCATGACGGCGAAGACGGCGTTCGCCTCCACCGGATGGGTGATCGTGACCCCGGGGATGCCACCCACGGCCGCTGCCAGACGGGCGGCGAGCTCGTTGGACCTCCGAGCGTTCCAAAGCCACAGGTCGCCACCGAGGAGCGCCTCGAGCTGCACGGAGATGAAGCGCATCTTGGAGGCGAGCTGCATGGCCGCCTTGCGCAGGTAGCGGACGCCTGAGACCGCCTCGGCATTGAGCACGACGATGGCCTCGCCGAGCATGAGACCGTTCTTCGTTCCCCCGAAGGAGAGGACGTCGACGCCCACGGCCGTTGTAAGGGCGCCAAGACCCACCCCGAGGAAGGCGGCGGCGTTGCTGATGCGCGCCCCGTCCATGTGGACGAGCAACCCGGCGCGATGGGCGGCCTCACAGAGGACCGCCAGCTCGTCGACCGAGTAGCACGTGCCGAGCTCGGTCGACTCAGTCAGCGATACGACCCGCGGCTGCGCGCGATGCTCGTCCCCGATGCCCGAAAGGCGGGCGGCGACGAGCTCGGGTGTCAACTTGCCGTGCTCGGTCGGCACGCTCAACAGCTTCAGCCCGGCGACCTTCTCCGGGGCGCCGCACTCGTCGACGTTGACGTGGGCGCACTCGGCGCAGATGACGGCGTCCCAACGCCTCGTCATCGACTGCAACGAGACGACATTGGCACCGGTGCCGTTGAAGACCGGGAACACTTCGCATGCCGGCCCGAAATGCGCTCGGAATACGTCGCCTAGGTTGGCGGTGTACTCGTCCGCACCGTAGCTGCCCTGGTGGCCGCCGTTGGCGGCTTCGAGGGCCGCCAGCACGGCGGGGTGGATGCCGGCGTAGTTGTCGCTCGCGAAGCCGCGGCGCAGGGGATCGTGTCGCTGCGGGACGGTGGACGCTTCGTCGCTGGCCATGGGTCGATCCTGCCAGCTCTGGCAAGCCTCCCGGCCAATTCCCGCTCAGTCCCGCCGGCCCGGCTGCCCTCACGCCTCGATGGCGGCCTCCGCTAGCTCGCCTGCTGAGCGGTTCGTCGCCCTCAGCAGGCTGAGGGTGGCAATGACGGCCATGGCGAGCAGGGCGGCGCTCACCACGAAGGCGGTTGTGTAACCGTGGACGAGCCCGGCTGCGATCGTCGGGAGCCCACGTCCGTGAACGACGAGGTAGGACGCCGTCGCCGACGCCGCCACCGTGTTCAGCAACGCCGTACCGAGCGAGCCGCCGATCTGCTGGGTGGTGCTGACCATGGCGCTGGCGACGCCGGCATCCTGCGAGGACACACCGAGGAGGGCAGTGCTGCTGAGCGGCACGAATGCGAGGCCCATGCCGCAGCTGACGATGATCTCTGCCGGCAGGACGTGGGTGAGGTAGCCGGTGCTGACACCGATCTGCGTGAACCACGCCAGCCCGATGGCACCGAGCAACAGACCGCTCGTCATGACGGCTCGTGGTCCGAAGCGGGGAAGGAGGGCGCTCGCCAACGTTGCCGCCCCGATGATTCCGGCGGAGAAGGGCAGGAAGGCGAAACCGGTCTTGAGCGCCGAGTATCCCAGCGTCCCTTGCATGTAGTACGTGAGGAACAGGAACGTGCCGAACAAGGCGATCCCGACGAGCAGCGAAGCCAGGAAGGAGCCGCCGCGGTTGCGGTCGAGCACGACTCGCAGCGGCAGCAGCGGGTGTGTGGAGCTCATCTCGAACAGGACGAAGGCGGTGAGGAGAACGGCGGCCGTGGCGAGCAAACTGACCGTGACGGAGGCGCCCCAACCATCGGACTCCGCCCGCGTGAAGCCGTAAACAAGGGCGAGCAGACCTCCAGTGACGGTCAGAGCCCCGCGCACGTCGTAACGTCCGCGACTGTCCGCCCGGCTCTCGCGGATCTCGAAGAACGCAAAGACGGCGGCGGTGATGGCGATGGGCACGTTGATGAGCAGGGTCCAGCGCCACGAGGCGTACTCGGTGAGGATCCCACCGAGGATGAGGCCGATGGCGGCACCGCCACCGGCGATGGCGCCATAGACGCCAAAGGCCCGGGCCCGCTCATGTGGCTCGGTGAAGGTGACGGTGAGGAGGGAGAGGGCGGCCGGCGCCATGACGGCGGCGAAGGCTCCCTGCAGGGCGCGGGCGCCAAAGAGCATGGCGGCGCTCCGAGCCAGTCCGCCGAGGGCGGAGGCACCGGCAAACCCGAGGAGGCTCACGATGAACATGCGCTTGCGCCCGACATAGTCTGCGACGCGGCCCCCGAGAAGGAGCAACCCGCCAAAGGCAAGGGTGTACGCCGTCAGTACCCACTGCCGGTTGGCGATCGAGATGTGCAACGCACGCTGGGCGGACGGCAGCGCGATGGTGACGACGGAAGCGTCGAGGACGATCATCAGCTGAGCGATGCCGATGATGGCGAGGGCACGGAAGCGCTTCGGGTCCGGCGACGCCGTCTCGCCTTCTGCGGCGATGATGGGGTCGCTGAGTTGGGTCGCTGATGACACGGGAGCCTCCTCGAGACCGGCGGAACAGCGGTCGGTCGCTGCTAGTGGACCTCTGAACCTGCCGAGGGTATAATCGGAACGGTGGTTCCACTTGCACTATACGGAACGATAGTTCCGTTTGTCAACCTCCTCATGCCCATACCCGTCTCATGGTGATGGAGGCGCCGTCCGACACCGCCGACGAGCTGGCGCGCCAGCCTCGGTCAGACTCGGTCCGCAACCGGACAAAGATCCTGGAAGCAGCGGATGAGGTCTTCGGATCCGAGGGTCTGTCGTGTCCGGTGGATGCCATCGCCGCGCGCGCCGGGCTCGGCGTCGGCACGATCTACCGCCATTTCCCGACGAAGGAAGCCCTCTTCGAAGCGATCGTGCTGCGCCACTTCCAGCGCCTCGTCGATACTGCCCATGCAGCTGCGGACAGCGACGACGCCTGCGCGGCCCTCTTCAGTTTCTTGACCGAGCTAGTGAAGGAAGCAGCCGACAAGCGGGATCTGTCCGATGCCCTCGCCGATGCAGGCATCGAAGTCTGGGCGACCGCCGGCGAGCTGAAGCAGGAGCTCAAAGAAGCCATCGAGCTTCTCCTCGTCCGCGCCCAACAGGACCGCTCCATCCGGCCGGACATCTCCATCACCGACCTGATGGGGCTCGTCGCCGGCACCTGCATGACGGCTGATCGCTTCGGCGGCGACGCCGGAGCGCCAGTCCGGATGCTTGCGGTCGTGTGTGACGGGCTTCGCCGGAGCGACTGAGGGGCGCCTGCGGCGCCCAAATGAGGCTGCCGCCGCTCGGGTGCAGCTCGGTTCCGGCTCGCCCGCCCCTCGAGTCACCGGCGGCGCCGGCCAACCACCGGTTGCATCCCAACTGGACGCAGCCACCCTGGGGCGCGCCTAGCCTACAGGCACGTCTACTGACGAGCGAGGGCTCTCCGAGGCAATGGCCTCCCTGCTGGACGCGCTGAATGCCGGGTCACTCAGCGCGGCAGCTCTGCGCGACCTCGCCAGCCTCAGCCACCGTGCCATCAGCGAGCTCGACCAGCTACGTCAGCTCGTCGAGCACATCCCGGCGGTGCTCTACATCGACGAAATGACCGAACCGCGCATCGGGGCGTACCCCACCATCTACGTGGGGCCGCAGATCGAGAGCGTCCTCGGCATCACCCAGGAGGAGTGGATCAAGAACGCGGACGTCTGGCAGCAGCACATACATCCCGACGACTGGCCGGCGGTCATCCGGGAGTACTCCAAGTACCTCGAGCGGGGCGGAGTGCTCGTGCAGGAGTACCGCCTCATCAGGCCGGACGACGGCCGACTCGTCTGGGTGCGAGACGACTGCGCCATGAGCGTCGACCCGACGACCGGCCGCCGCATCCTCCTCGGGGTGATGTTCGACATCACCGCCCAGAAGCTCCTCGAGGCCCAGCTGCGTGCTGCCGAAGCCAAGAACCGGGCCCTCATCGAGCAGATCCCGAGCGTCGTGTGGATCGAGCCACTGAATGAGAACCCCGAGCCCGCCTACGTGAGCGCGGCGGTAGAGAGCGTCTTCGGCGTGAGTCGGAAGGAGTGGCTCAACACCCCCTGGTGGGAGCGCCACTTGCACCCTGAGGACCGGGACGGCGTGCTCACCGCCCGCCAGTCCGTGCTGTCGAGCCCGGCTGCCCTGCACCTCGAGTACCGGATGACGACGGCGACGGGTCGCGACATTTGGATTGGCGAGGTTTCCCAGGTCGTGAGGCACGATGGCCGCCCGTGGCTCCTGCAGGGACTCTTGGACGACATCACCTCTCGCAAGCGCGACGAGGAGCAGCTGCAGTTCCGAGCATCCCATGACCCGCTCACCGGTCTCGCCAACCGACCGCTGTTCGACGAGAGCCTGGATCTCGCCCTCGCCCGCGCCCGTCGGGGCAACCTCGAAGTCGCCGTCCTCTTCGTGGATGTCGACGGCTTCAAGCAGGTCAACGACGCCCACGGCCATGACGCCGGAGACCGCGTTCTCCGCATCGTCGCCGCCCGCCTCCAGCAGTGCGCTCGCGAGAGCGACCTCGTGGCCCGCCGGGGCGGTGATGAGTTCCTCGTCCTCCTGCCCGATATCGAACCATCCTTGGCGGGGTCGGCGGACTCCCCATACCGCGGCGTGGAGGTGGCCGACTTCATCGTGCGGCGGATCCTCCAGACGATGGAGTCGCCGATCGAGCTGGACACCGGACCGGTCGCCGTGTCGCTCAGTATCGGCCGCTGCGTCTACCCCTGGGACGCCTCGGATGCGCGCACGATGATGGCCGTCGCCGATGCCACGATGTACCTCGCGAAGCAGGACAGATAGCCGGACGAGAGGGGCAAGTCTGGGTGTCTCCACCGGGGCCCGCAGAGGGCGTATCCTCTCCGCAGATGTTCTGAGTCCGATGGACGGGAATGGGACTGGGAGGCAGAGCAAATGACCCCGAACACCGACCGGGCCCTGCCCCGCTTTGCTCGTCGTCACGCAAGTTGGCTTGTCGCGGGGGCGCTCGTGCTCGGCGGCTTCGGGCTGAGCGGTTGCAGCATTATCCGCGCCGTCCATAAGGTCATCCACAATGTGGAGGGCAACAAGGCGACCATGGACGCCTTCACAAACAAGATCCAGTCCGGCCCGACGACCTTCGAAGCGAAGTACGTGACGACCGGCAGCTCGCCGGCCACAGTCTGGTACGCAGTCGAAAAGCCAAACGGCCTCTGGTTCAAGCTCACCCAGAGCGGCAAGAGCGCCAGCAACGGCAACCTCGACGTCATCGTGAACCCGACGGGCGAGTACGTCTGCACTCCCCCGTCCGCCAGCTCGGGGGCGACCTGGAAGTGCACCAAGCTGCCGAAGGCGAGCGCAGCGGACTACAACAACATCCTCGACTTCTACACCCCGACGCACTGGGTCGACTTCTTGAAGGGCCTCGCCCTTGTCGCCGGCTTCGCCGGTGACAAAGTCAGCGACTCGAGCCTGACGGTGAACGGATTCGCCATGTCGTGCGTCGACCTCACGCCTCCCGGGGTGGGCACGAGCAAGATTTGCACGACCGCGCAGAACATCCTCGGGTACGTGCAAGTCGCCGCGGGTACCGGCACTGCCACAGACAACACGCGCTTCGAGATCGAGTACTACTCGAGCTCACCGGCTGCTTCGCTCTTCCAGCTGCCGCCGGGTGCCACCGTCACCACCGTCACGCTGCCGCCGACGACGACGACCACCACCTCGTAGATCCGGCTCGTGGGCCGGCTGGGACAGCCTGCGGCCTGGGCGCCCGCCGGTCGCGCGGGCAGTCGTCTAGGGTCCCCTGCGTGACCACCGATGCCAAGCCCGAGGTCACCATCCCGGACGGACAGCCGCCCGGCGACCTCCTCATCGAAGATGTGTTCGAGGGCGACGGCGCCACGGCGGCAGGCGGGTCGAACGTCACCGTCCACTACGTGGGCGTGTCCTGGTCGAGCAGAGCACAGTTCGACTCGTCCTGGGACCGGGGGGATCACTTCCGCTTCAGGCTCGGAGCCGGTCAGGTCATCGCCGGCTGGGACGCTGGCGTGTCCGGCATGCGCGTCGGAGGCAGGCGCCGTCTCACCATCCCCCCGCGCCTGGGCTATGGATCTTCCGGTGCGGGGAGGGTCATCAAACCGAACGAGACCCTCGTCTTCGTCGTCGATCTCGTAGCTGTCGACTGAGCGCTGCGCCGGCCGGCACACGCCCCGAGCACACCGCTCCTCGATCCGTCACACGACCAGATGGCCGCCGCCGGGTGGCCGCTACGTTCTCTTCGTGCCGGTCGTCGTCGATCTCGAAGCCGTGTCCGTCCGACACGCTGATCGAACTTTGTTCGCCGACCTCTCGCTCACGGTCACCGAGGGCGATCGCGTGGCCGTCGTCGGCATCAACGGAACCGGCAAATCCACACTCCTGCGGGTTCTCGCCGGTGTCGAGAAACCCGACTCCGGAAGGATCCGCCGCGGACGCGGCGTCCGCGTCGGCTACCTCGAGCAGGAGCCGGCGCTGCCGCCTGGGCCTGTTCGGACAGCGGTCGGTGCGGGCTGGGAGGCCGAAGCCATCCTCGACCGCCTCGCGATGGGAGACTCCGCCGAGACGGACATCTCCGAGCTCTCGGGTGGACAGGCAAAACGGGTGGCGCTCGCCGCCGTGCTCGCCCGGCCAGCGGAGCTGCTCGTCCTCGACGAGCCCACCAACCAGTTGGATCTCCGCGCCGTCGCCTGGCTCGAACGGTGGCTGCTCGAGTTCCGCGGCGGCCTCGTACTTGTGACTCACGACCGCCATCTCCTAGACCGGGTGAGCACCCGCATGATCGAGCTCGATCGGGGCCACGACTACCTGCACGAAGGCGGCTACGGCTCTTACCTGGCCGGCAGGGCCGAGCGCGAGGAGCAGGCGGCATCGGCAGAGGCCTCGCGGCGGAATCTTGCCCGCCGGGAGCTCGCCTGGCTCCGACGGGGCGCCCCGGCTCGGACGCGCAAGCCGCAAGCGCGCATCGAGGCAGCCACTCGCCTTGTCACCGGTCGTGCGCAGGCACCCGCCCGGGCGGCCGAGCTCGAGCTGGCCTTCGGAACGCCCCGCCTCGGGGACAAGGTCATCGAGTGCAGGGCTGTCGGCTACCGCTACGAGGGCACACGGGCATCGGTGTTGTCGGGTGTTCATCTCCTCCTCGGCCCGCGGGAGCGACTGGGCCTCGTCGGTGCCAACGGGTCGGGCAAGTCGACCCTGCTCGACCTCCTCGAAGGGCGGCGCACTCCGACGGCGGGGCGCATCGAGCGGGGTCCAACCGTCGTGACGGGCTACTACGACCAGCAGGGCGTCGACCTCGATCCCGAGGCTCGAGTGGGTGACCTCGTCGCAGGTCCGACCCGCGCCCCTGGTTCCCCCGAGGACGTCGCGCTGATGGAGCGGTTCTGGTTCGGCGGAGCTCTGCAGTTCGCCCCCGTACGCACGCTCTCCGGCGGCGAACGCCGGCGCCTGCAGGTGCTGCTCGTGCTGGCGAGACGCCCGAACGTCCTGCTCTTCGACGAGCCGACCAACGACTTGGATCTGGACACGTTGCGCCTTCTCGAGGACTTCCTGGAGGACTGGCCCGGAGCTCTCGTCGTCGTGAGTCACGACCGCACGTTTCTCGAGCGCACAACGGAGCGCCTCGTCGCCCTCGAGGCCGGATCCGTCACGGAGGTCGCCGGTGGCCTCGATGGCTGGATGACACGGGCCGAGACAAGCGATGTGGCGCCGGCGACGACGGGACGCACCCGGGCGACAACAGTCGCAGCCCTCTCGCCGCCGCGGGGGCGCTCCCCCAGCACGATCGGTCGTCAGCTGCGGGAGGCCGAGAAGGAGACGGAGCGCCTCGAGCGCCACCGCGACGAGCTGAGCGCAGCGCTCGCCGGCGGCGGCGACCATGTCGAGCTCGCGAGCCTCGGTCACCAGCTCGCCGAGGTGCAGGCCCGTCTGGTCGAAGCCGAGAACCGTTGGCTGGCCCTCGCCGAGGAGGCGGAGCGGGCTCGCTGACCTGGAAGGGGTGCTCCGATCAGCGGACCAGCGGCTTGTAGCGGAGGCGGTGGGGTTGGTCGGCCTCCGCACCGAGCCGTCTTTTCCGGTCGTTCTCGTAGTCGCTGAAGTTTCCCTCCCACCAACGCACCTCTGAGTCCCCTTCAAAGGCGAGCACGTGGGTGGCGATCCGGTCGAGAAACCATCGGTCGTGACTGATGACGACGACGCAGCCCGGGAACGCCAACAAGGCGTCCTCGAGACCACGGAGCGTGTCGACGTCGAGGTCGTTCGTCGGTTCGTCGAGGAGCAGGACGTTGGCTCCGCTCTTCAACACCGTCGCCAGCTGGACCCGGTTGCGCTCCCCGCCGGAGAGTTGCCCGACCTTCTTCTGCTGGTCGCTTCCCCTGAACCCGAAGCTCGACACGAAGGCGCGCCCGTGCAGCTCGCGGTTGCCGACCACGATGCGCTCGAGGCCGCCAGTGATCTCCTCGAAGACCGTGGCCTCTGGCGCCAGCTCGTCGCGCGACTGATCGACGTAGGCCATCACGACCGTGCTCCCGAGCTCGAGCCGACCGTCATCGGGCTTGTCCTCACCGACGATCATCCGAAACAGCGTCGTCTTGCCGGCACCGTTCGGACCGATAACCCCGACGATGCCACCGGGAGGGAGCAGGAACGACAGGCCGTCGATGAGCAGCCGGTCACCGAAGCCCTTCCGGAGGCCCTCGGCCTCCACGACGCGATCTCCCAGGCGAGGCCCCGGCGGGATCGTGATCTCCGGCCCGTCGGAACGCCGCTCCGCCGCCTCTGCTTCGGACACGAGTTCGTTGTAGGCGTTGATGCGCGCTTTGCCTTTCGCCTGGCGTGCACGGGGGGACATCCGAATCCACTCGAGCTCGCGCCGGAGGGCCTCCTGCCGGGAACGGTCGGCTTTCTCCTCGCCCGCAAGTCGTGCCTGCTTCTGCTCCAACCAGGAGGAGTAGTTGCCCTGCCAGGGAATGCCCGCCCCCCGGTCGAGCTCGAGGATCCAACCGGCGACGTTGTCGAGGAAGTACCGGTCGTGCGTAACGGCCACGACCGTGCCGGCGTACTCCTGCAAGGTTCGCTCCAGCCAGGCCACCGACTCGGCGTCGAGGTGGTTGGTGGGCTCGTCGAGGAGGAGGAGGTCGGGTCTCGAGAGAAGGAGGCGACAGAGGGCGACGCGACGACGCTCACCGCCAGACAGCCTGGCGACGTCGGCATCTCCCGGTGGCAGCCGCAGCGCATCCATGGCGATCTCGAACGTCCGCTCGAGCTCCCAGCCGCCGGCGGCGTCGATGTGGTCCTGCAGCTCGGCCTGCTCGGCGAGCAACCTGTCGAAGTCGGCATCCGCCTCGCCCATAGCGGCACAGACCTCGTTGAAGCGGTCGAGCAAGCCCATTGTCTCCGCCACGCCGTCGGCGACGTTGCCGAGCACGTCTTTAGCCGGGTCGAGGACGGGTTCCTGGGCCAGGAAGCCAACCGTGAAGCCGGGGGTGAGCCGAGCCTCGCCGGTGAAACCGTCGTCCTCGCCGGCCATGATCCTCAGCAGCGACGACTTGCCCGACCCGTTCGAGCCGATGACCCCGATCTTGGCGCCCGGGTAGAAGGAGAGGTTGATGCCGCGCAGTACCTCCCGGTCGGGCGGGTGGAACCGCCGCAGATCCCGCATGGTGAAGATGAACTGGGGTGCCATGTGGACCAGTCTGGCGTGCGGTCAGGCTGCTTCCGGTCAGCCGGAGCGGAAGAAGGCCGTCATGGGACGAGCGCTCCGCGCCTGTCGGAGGAGCGGCAGGTCGAAGGCGTCCTCGATCGTCGCCAAGAGCGAGTAGTGCGTGTAGTAGGCGCCGAGGGCGAGGCCCCGCTTCAGCCCGGGGGCGATCACGAGGGTGAGCACCTGTCCGCCCATCGGGCCTCCGCTCTCCGACTCGTCCCAGGTGACGAACATCACCCCGCCGTGGCGCCAGGCGGACGTCTTCACGACGGAAGCGACGAATCCGTCCAACCAGCTCGCCGCCACCTGGGGGTCGCAGTTGTGCCCGTCGTGGCACAGGTTCGGCGTGATCCAGACGAATTGCGGGATCGTGGCCCGCGCTTCGGCGAGGGCTCGCGTGAGCTGGCCGAACGGCTCGAGATGAGAGCACAGCGCCCTGCTCCTGCGGATATCGGTGTAGTAACGGAAGGGGTTGTGCTTGCCGGCATAGAGCGGATCGTCCGAGTACGGGTCGAGGTAGCACGACGTCGGCACCCCCTCGAGGTACGCCCCCCAGGTGACGCCGGCGGCGGAGAGCTGCTCACCGAGGTTCGATGCCGACACGTAGCAGCCGGTGCAGTCGCTGCTGATGCCCCAGGTGCTGCCGCTCGTGATCGCCAGGTAGTTCGGCAGGCTCGGATGAGAGATCGCCCAGTAGTCGGTCGCTCGGGCATATCGATCGGCGAGGGCGGCCAGGCCCGGTGTCGCCATCGCCGGCGCATAACCGAGGTTCTCCATCAAGACGACGAACACATGCGCGAAACGGGGCACGCCGTCTCGACCGAAGGTCGCCGTCGTCGAGGGCGAGGAGGATGGAGCCGGCGCGGTCGATGTCGCCCCCGTGGCTGTCGTCGCTGAGCTCGTCGCCGGCTCCGTTGCGGATGTGGCCGGCGGGCGGCTCGTACAGGCGCTCAAGAGCGCGGCAGCCGTCAGGATGGCCACCACGAGGACCCGAGTCGGCCGCGCCCTCCGGGGGTGGTCGGGACCAAAAGCGCCGGCGGGCTTCACTGCGGCCGGACGATACCAACGCCTGGCCCGCTCGGAGCGGTCGCCGGCATGGCTTCCCGGAAATCGCTCTGTTGCTTGGATCATCGGTCGCGGCACTAGCCTCGCCGGGAGGAGGGAATCCGCAATGAGCCGAGGCGGTGATCTGAGCGTTCCAGCCACGACGTTCTCCGCCGAGAGCGCCACGCTCGGACCAATGGCTGGCGACCTCGCCATTGCCGCGCTCGACATGGCTCGCCGCTTTGCCGCCGGGGCGACGATGTGGTGCGCAGCTCCCCGTTGGCCGTCGCACGCGCAGCACCTAGCGGTCGAATTCGTCCATCCCGTCATCGTCGGGAAGCGGGCCCTGCCGGCGGTGGCAGTCGGGGGCGTCGATCTCGTCAGCACGCTGCGAGTCGTCTCGTCGCCCGGCGACCTCTTCGTTGCCGTGGCCGCCGCCGACGACCCCGTCATGCGTGCCGCCATGCGCCGTGCGCCTGCCTGGGGCGTGCGCTCCGTCTGGATCGGCCAGGGTGACCGGCCCGATGTAGGTGCGGCCGACCACGTGCTCTGGCTCGACGAGGAGCTGGCGCTCTCGGCCTACGGCGGTGGCTTCGTGCTCGTCTACCACTTGCTGTGGGAGCTGACACACGTCTGCTTCGAGCACCCGGGGCTGCTCACGGCCGAGGCGGCGGACAGAGATGCTGCGTGCAGCCACGAGGTGTGCGTTAGCTGTTCCGACGAGGGGCGCTTAGCGGAAGTCGTTACGACGGGGCCGGGCTATGAGGCCCGCGTACGCACGGCCGACGGCATCGAAGGGATCGATACGACCCTCATCGGCACGCCCAGACCTGGCGACCTCGTGCTCGTGCACGCTGGCACCGCCGTCACCCTGATCGAGGACTGAAGTACATGGCCCCGGAGACGACTGACTTTCTCTACCCCTTCATCGAGGCCGACGAGCGCGATGCCACCGCTCTGATCGTCGACCTCGCAGCCTCGGCGGAGGCGAAGGCCTCGCAGAGCAAGCGGCTGCGCGCCTCCACGCTGAAACGCTTCTCAACACAGCTGGACGAGATCGCTGCCGAGATGGCTCAGCGATTCCTCGACGGTGGACGCCTTTTCACGTTCGGCAACGGCGGGAGTGCCACGGACGCCGCCTCCTTCGCGGCGCTCTTCACCTCACCACCGAGCGGTCGGGCGCTCCCGGCCCGCTCGCTCGTTGCCGACGAAGCCACCCTTACCGCTCTCGGCAACGACGTCGGGTTCGAGCTCGTCTTCTCCCGCCAGCTGATCGCCCACAGCCGGCCAGGCGACATCGCAATGGGCTTGTCGACGAGCGGCAACTCCGACAACGTCATCCGAGCCTTCGGGGAGGGGCGCCGGCGCGGGCTCCTTACCGTCGGCTTGGCAGGCTACGAAGGCGGAGAGATGGCTGCCTGTGGCGATCTGGACCATTGCCTCGTCGTGAACTCCGACAGCGTCCACCGCATCCAGGAGACACAGGACGCTGTCGGCCTCGCCCTCTGGGAGCGCGTGCAGCAATGCGTCGATGGGGAAAGGACAAGGTGAGCGGCCACCTCGAGCAGTCCCAGGACCGCACCGTCACGGCGGCCAACGGCCTCCCGAGCCAGCGGGAAGCAGCTGTCCTCGAGCGAATCGAGACGTTCCGCCGCCGCCGCCCTCGGCTGAAAGACGACATCGTCACCCTTGCCCATGGCGCCGGAGGCAAGGCATCGGCCGCCCTCATCGATGCCGTCTTCCTGGAGGCCTTCGGTCAGGGCGACGGGCCACTCGCCGACGCCGCCGTCCTCGGCCTGCCCTCGGGCGAGCGCGTCGCCCTCACGACCGACTCGTTCGTCGTCAAGCCGCTGCGCTTCCCAGGCGGGTCCATCGGGCACCTCGCCGTTCACGGGACCGTCAACGACCTTGCCGTCATGGGAGCGCGCCCCGCATGGATGGCGGCCGCCTTCGTGCTGGAAGAAGGTTTCGCCGTGAGCGAGCTCAGGGCTGTCGTGGCGGACATGGCCGAGGCGGCAGGTGCCGCCGGCGTCGCCATCGTCACGGGCGATACGAAGGTCGTCAACCGCGGGGCCGCCGACGGCCTCTACATCACGACGACCGGCGTGGGAATCGTGCCGGAGGGGCGTCGGCTCGGGCCTGATCTCGTCCGTCCCGGCGACCGCGTCATCGTCTCGGGGACCATCGGAGACCACGGCATGGCCGTCATGCTCGCCCGCGGGGACCTGGCCCTCGAAGCAGAGCTGCGCTCTGACACGGCTCCGCTCGCTGACCTCGTCGAAGTGCTGCTCGCCGTCGCCCCGTCCACGCGCTGGATCCGAGACCCGACGCGCGGCGGCCTCGGGACGATCTGCAACGAGCTCGCCCGCGACGCCGGCGTCGCCGTCGTCCTCGAGGAGGCGGCACTCCCGCTGCAACCGAGCGTGATGGGCGCCTGCGACGTGCTCGGCATCGACCCGCTCTACGTCGCCAACGAGGGCAAGTTCTTGGCGGTCGTCCCCGCCCCGGAAGCTGCCGCCGGACTCGATGCCCTGCGGGCACACCCACTCGGCGCCGACGCCGCCGACATTGGCGAGATCCGGGCCGACCCCGAGGGCATCGTCGTGCTCCGCACGGGCTTCGGCGGCACTCGCATCGTCGACATGCTCGTCGGGGACCCTCTCCCCCGCATCTGCTGAAGATGGGCGCGCTCGGCGCCGCCGTCGGCGTCTCGATCGGCACCGAGCGGCGCCGCGTCCGCGTGACGGGCACCGTGCAAGGAGTCGGTTTCAGGCCTTTCGTCTACCGGGAAGCGGTCGCCCTCGGCCTGAGGGGCTACGTGTGCAACGACTCGGCGGGCGTCCTGATCGAGGTCGAGGGCAACCCCGAGGCCGTGGTGAGCTTGTGCCGGATCCTGCTCGAGAGCCCGCCGCCGCTGGCCCGGGTGACCTCCGTCGAAGCGACGACGATGGAGGTGGTCGGCTTCCGGGACGGCTTCCGCATCATCGAGAGCGCCGCTCAGGGCGCGCCGGACGCGCCAGTGAGCGTAGACACGGCCGCCTGCAGCGAGTGCCTGGCCGAGGTGGACGACCCAGGCGATCGACGTCACGGCTACCCCTTCACGAACTGCACAAACTGTGGCCCCCGCTACACGATCGTGCTCTCTGTCCCCTACGACCGACCGGCGACGACGATGGCGGGCTTCGTCATGTGCAAGAGATGCCAGGCCGAGTACGACGACCCAGGCGACCGCCGATTCCACGCGCAGCCGAACTCGTGTCCCGCCTGCGGTCCGCGTCTGCGCTACTGCGCGCCGGACGGCACCGTGGTCGCCGAGTCCGCGACGGCACTCCGCCTCGCCGTGGAGAGCCTCCTCGCCGGAGGAGTCCTCGCCGTGAAAGGAGTCGGCGGCTACCACCTCGCCACCGACGCCACGAATGATGCCGCTGTGGGCACGCTCCGGCGACGCAAGGCCCGCGACGACAAGCCGTTCGCCGTCATGGTGGCCGAACCGGAGGCGGCGAGGCGCTTGTGCGAGCTGGACGCTCTCGCCGTGACGGCCCTCCGCTCGCCGCCGCGGCCGATTGTGCTGGCGCCGCGCAAGGCGGGCGGTCCGCTCGCCGCCGGAGTGGCGCCGGGTCTGCCCGAACTCGGCCTCATGCTCCCGTACTCGCCCCTCCATCACCTTCTCCTCGTGGGCGTCGGCCGGCCGCTCGTGATGACGAGCGGGAACCTTTCCGACGACCCCATTGCCCACCTCGATGAGGACGCCATCGAGCGCCTCGGCCCCCTCGTGGACGGAGTGCTCGCCCATGACCGGCCGATCCACATCCGTTGTGACGACTCGGTCGTGCGCTCCGCCGCCGGCCGCATGCAGGCCGTGCGGCGATCGCGCGGCTTTGCCCCCGAGCCGCTCGCGCTGCCGAGTGCGGCACGGCGGCAGGTGCTTGCAGTCGGGGCGGAGCTGAAGAACACCGTCTCGGTCGCCAAAGGTGCCGCCCTCGTCACGAGCCATCACATCGGCGACCTCGAGCACCTTGCCACCTACCGGTCGTTCCTGCAGGCGTCGGCGCACCTCCCTGCCCTCTACGGCGTCGAGCCGGACGTCGTCGTGCACGACATGCACCCGGAGTACCTCTCCACCAAGTACGCCCTCGATCTCGAGCTCGAGCCGTGGGCGGTCCAGCACCACCACGCCCATGTGGCCTCCTGCCTGGCCGAGCACGGGCGGACAGAGGCGGTGCTGGGCGTGGTCTTCGACGGTCTCGGCCTCGGCCCCGACGGCGTCCTCTGGGGCGGCGAGTTCCTCGTGGCCGATCTGGAGGGTTTCGAGCGGGTGGGGCACCTCGCTGCCGTCGACATGCCGGGGGGGACGGCGGCGATCAAGGAGCCCTGGCGGATGGCGCTCTCCTGGGTGGCTGCGACGGGCGGGGGCACTGCGGCCGCTCAGCTCGGCCCCGGCCTTGACGAGCGGTGGCGAGCCGTTCTCCGTCTCCTCGAAGGTGACGGCCTCCTCCCGAGCACGACGAGCGTCGGCCGGCTCTTCGATGCCGTGGCGGCCCTGCTCGGCATCCGCACGAAGATCACCTACGAGGGCCAGGCGGCCATCGAGCTCGAGGCGCTCGCCGCCGGCGTTCCCGACGCCGTGGCGACGGCCTACCCCGTCGAGTTGCGCCAGGCAGAGACGACGGTCGTGCTCGATCCGGCTCCCTTGATCGGGGCCGTCATCGAGGAGCGGCTCCGGGGAAGGTCGCCGGCGCTCATCGCCGCTGGGTTCCACAAAGGCCTCGGCACAGGGGCGGCGACCCTCGCCGCTCGACTGGCGCTGGACCGTCGTCTCGACACCGTGGCGCTCAGCGGTGGTGTCTTCCAGAACGCCCGCCTCACACGTGTCATGGAGGGCGAGCTCAAACGTCTCGGCCTGGCGGTGCTTGTGCATGAGCTCGTACCGCCCAACGACGGCGGTATCAGCGTCGGTCAAGCCGCCATCGGGGCGACGGCGGCCGGCCCACCGCCCCTAGCTCGCCATTAGAAACCGACAGCAGTCACACGGCTCCGCCCGGTCCCGAACCAGCTCGCGCAGCCGGCTTCACCTCCTGGGGCCGAGTCCGATGGCTACCTCCCGGTGGAGGCGGCCGAAGTTGTAGTAGGCAGCACATGCGCCCTCGGAGGAGACCATGCACGTGCCGATCGGCGTCTCCGGCGTGCAAGCCGTGCCGAACACCTTGCATTCCCAGGGCTTGATGACGCCCTTCAGCACCTCCCCGCACTGGCAGGCTTTCGGGTCGGCCACGCGGACACCCGGCACGCTGTAACGGAGCTCGGCGTCGAACTCGGCGAACTCCGGTCGCAGCTTGAGGGCGCTCTGGGAGATGAACCCGAGTCCGCGCCACTCGAAGTGGGGCCGGAGCTCGAACACCTCCGCCAGGATCTCGAGCGCCCGCGGGTTGCCCTCGTCGCGCACGCAGCGCGTGTACTGATTCTCGACACAGCACCTCCCTTGACGGATCTGGAGGAGGAGCATCTCGATCGCCTGCAGGATGTCGAGCGGCTCGAAGCCGGCCGTCACGAGCGGCTTCCCGTAGGTCTCCGGCACGAAGCGATAGGGCCGTTGCCCCACCACGGTCGAAACATGGCCGGGCCCGAGAAATCCGTCGAGCCGCAGATCCGGGGACTCGAGAATCGCTTTGATCGGCGGCACGATCGTGACGTGATTCGAGAAGACCGTGAAGTTCCTCACGGCTTCCTGGCGGGCGCGCAGCAGGGTCACGGCGGTCGATGGCGCCGTCGTTTCGAAGCCGACGGCGAAGAACACAACCTCGCGGTCAGGGTTCTCCACCGCCACCCGCAGGGCGTCGAGGGGCGAGTAGACGAAGCGGACGTCGGCACCGCGCGCCTTGGCCGACAGGAGGTTGCCCGCCGAGCCGGGCACTCGCATCATGTCGCCGAACGACGTGAAGATGACGCCGGGCTCCTCCGCCACGGCGATGGCGTCGTCGATGCGACCCATCGGGATGACGCATACCGGACAACCAGGGCCGTGCACGAGCTCGATCGTGTCCGGCAGGACGTGCTCGATCCCATGGCGGTAGATCGTGTGCGTGTGGCCGCCGCAGACCTCCATGAACTTGAAGTGGTCCTCATCTGCCAGCTGACTGATCCGCGCAACGAGCGCTCGGGCCGCTGCTGGGTCGCGGTACTCGTCGACGAAGCGCATGGCCTCAGGTGATCTTCGAGTCGACGACGGAGCGAACCTCGTCCTCGTAGGCCTGACCCATCAATCTCAGGCCGGACATCGCCAGTTCCGCCTCCTCCTCGTCAATCTTCGACATGGCGAAGCCGACGTGTATCAGCACCCAGTCTCCCGGAACGATGCCCTCATCCTCGAGCAGCCCATAGTTGATGTTGCGCCGCACGCCGGCGACGTCGACCTTCGCCAGCTGGCGAACGGGGTCGACGATCTCGACAACTTCACCTGGAATGCCGAGGCACATGGCTTCTCCTCCCTGTCGAGCCCGGTACCCGATCAGCTCGAGCGTGAGCTCGTCGCCGCCGATCTGTGACACCCGCGGGCACCGCAAGCGGGGCAGGCGATGATCGGCTTGCTCGACTCGAATGTCTCCCAACAGGTCAAGCATCTACCCCTGACCGGCATGAGCACCAGCTCGGCTCTGAGCGAGTCACTCACGCAGCCGGCGGCCGCCGGCGCGAACGACTGCTCGAAGGCTTCCGGGTGCGCGTGATGCAGCGGACCGACGCGGGCGCGCACGCCCGCCACGGGACGCTCCCCGGTGCGCTTCTCGACGACATCGACGATCGCCTCGCAGAGGCTGAGCTCGTGCATCACCCCGCCTTGGCGACGATCCGGACCCGGATGGTGACGTCCGGGTACACCCGCAACATCATGATCCTCGGAGGTTCCATCCCGAAGTCCCGCAGGTTGAACACGTGCTGCCCCTCGAATACGACGGTGCCACCCGCGAGGGTCGAGAATGTCACCTCGTCGGCCACCCGCTGGGTGACGCCCCGGAACGTGATGTCCCCGTCAGCCACGTAGCTCCCCTTCGTCTCGCCCGGCGTCAGCTGTCGCAGGACTGCGGTGATCGCCGGGAAGCGTCTGGCTTCCACGCGCCGCATCATCTCCCGGTCGTACAAGCCGTTGCCTGATGACATCTCGGCGATCGGCAGCTCCAGGTGGGCTCGCACGGGCGATGACAGGTTGACGAGCCCGTCGGCCCCGACCTCGCCCTCGAAGTAGCCGTCCATCCCGTGAGTCTCCGAGTGGATCGGATGAAGGCTCGAGCGTGCCTCGATCCACACGGTGGTCTCGTCCGGGTCGATGGTGTAACGGCCCATCAGCGCACCCGCCGGCTGGGTCGATGCGCTCGGCGAAGCGCCACGGTCACAGCGCTCGAGTCTTCAGGTACGAGGCGATGTCCGGGCGCGACCGACCTACGAGAGCCGTGATGACGGCGAACACAAGTGTCAACGGCACCGTTTCGATCACGTTTCTCTCCCCCTTCTTCCTTGCGGGCGGGATGTCCCCGCGCCACGGAGGCCTGCGAGCATACGCGGCACGCCGGTGGCATCGACGCCGGCGGGTCCCTGCCCGAGCGTCGACCGGAGTCGACGGCAGCGTGACGGCGAGGTGTACGGCGCCGTCGACTCAGTTGAGCCCATGCCGGAGGTCCCGCCCGTCGCGGGCAGTCGTCGCACTGTGGAGGTTCAGCCGACGAGCGGCTCGCCCGACAGCTCGGAGACGATCCTCCTAGCCTCGTGGGCAAGGCGCAGTGTCGACTCCCAACCAGGTGGAGCGATCGGCATGAGGTCTCCGATGGCCACCTCGATGCCGGCGCGGCGAGGAAACTTCTCACCGGGCCGCACGACGTCGCGGGTCCCTCGGATGCCGATCGGCAGCACTGGCGTGGAGGTCTCGGTGGCGGCGGCGAACGCTCCCAGGTGGAACGGCCGCAGCCCGACAGCCCTGTCGACCGACCCCTCGGGGAACGCCGCCAGGCGGTGGCCGGACCGAAGTACGTCGACGAGCCTCTCGGCAGCCCCGAGCTCCTCGCTGACGGCCTCCCGGGCGACGAACTGACATCCCAGCCGTCGGAGGAACGGCCCGGCGATCCATTGTCGCTCGAGGACGTCTCCTGCCACGAAGGTGACCGGCTCCGGCAGGCACTCGATGAGGATGAGACCATCGATGAAGCTCATGTGATTGCCGACGGCCACGTAACGCCTTGCCCGCTCCGGCGCTTTCCCGTGCACGGTCAGGCGCACGCCGACCATCGTGCAGAGCCCGCGGCCGGCCGCCCGCACGAGCGACCAGCGAAGCTGGGGTGACGGGAGAAGGCGCACGCCGATCCACACGGGTATCCCCACGACGAGCACGACCGCCCATGCATAGGCAGCAAACGCCAGAGAACCCGCTGCCTCGGCCAGACGGCGCAGCCTCGGACGGCTTGCCGACAACCCGAAACGAAGAGCCTGCAACCGCGGGCCGAGTGGGCGCCGCCCGATCTCGTGGCGCTCGTAGCGGTCCCGGGTGGCGCTCCTCCGGATTTTGCCACTTGGCGTCTTGAGGACGCTGCCGGGTGGCGCCAGCACGACATCGTCAGGCGGCGTGCCCGCCACCTCCGCGATGGTGGCCCGCACGCGAGCGAGCAGCTCGGAACGAGCCGCTTCGTCGCGGCCGTCCAGGTTGGTCTCCACGACCGCCACGAGACGTTCGGTTGCCTGCCGCGGGTCGGGGACGGCGAACACGGCTACGCAGCCTCGCCTGGCGCCCGCCAGATGGCCGATCGCTTCCTCCAAGTCCTCCGGGTGCAGGTTGCGGCCCGCTCTGATGACGAGGTCCTTGGCTCGACCGGTCAGGTAGATCTCGCCCGATACGAGGTAGCCGATGTCGCCCGTGTCGAGCCAGCCGCCGTGGAAGAGGGCGTCGGTGGCGGCGGCGTCGCCGAAGTAGCCGCTCGTCGCCGAGGGGCCGGTGAACTGGATGCGCCCTTCCCGGCGCTCGGGTAGCTCGTGCCCGAGGGTGTCGACGACGCGGATGGCATAGCCCGGCAGCGGCGCCCCGCAGGATACGACCGCCCGCGTGACGCCGGCGCGCCCGGCGGGCACCGCCCGCCCGAGGCGGGCGAGCTCCTCGCGCTCCACGACGTCCACGAGCGGTGGGCGCCCGAGTGGCGGGAAGGTGAGGCCGACGCCGGCTTCCGCCAGCCCGTAGACGGGCGCCATCGCCTCGCGCCGGAACCCGTATGGCCCGAAACGCTCGAGGAAGCGGTCGATCGTGTCGGCGCTCACCGGTTCGGCGCCGTTGCACGCCAGACGCCACGAGGAGAGGTCGATGCCGGCGAGCTCCTCCTCAGTGACATGGCGAGTGACGAACTCGTACCCGAAATTCGGCGAGGCCGACAGCGTGCCGCCCGACTCGGAGATGGCCCGGAGCCAACGGGACGGTCGGGCAAGGAACGCAAGCGTCGGCATGATCGCGAAGAGGTAGCCGAAGTACAAGCTCGAGAGCCATCCACCGATGAGCCCCATGTCGTGGTACAGGGGGAGCCAGCTGACGAAGACGTCCGCCGACCCGAGGCCGACAGCAGACCCCATCGCCCGGATGTTCGCCAGTAGCTGGTCGTGGCTGAGCACGACCCCTTTCGGGCTGCCCGTGCTGCCGGAGGAGTACTGGATGAATGCCGGGCTCGAGGCCGCCACCGCGGGCAGTCCCAGGTGACCGGAGGCTTCGGCTCGCAACTCCGCCACCGTCATGCAGGCGCGCAATTGCGGTACGTCCGCCTTGAGCAGGCGGGCCACCGGGGCAACGGTCTCATCGGAGACGAGCAGGGAGATCGACGCATCCTTGAGAATGCGTGCCTGGCGCCGAAGGTGATCCTCGAGCAGCAACGGACGGCTTGGTGGGTAGAGCGGAACCGGTATCGCCCCACAGAGGGCGATACCGAGGAAGGCCTCGAAGTAGTCGACCCCGGTCGGCAGCATGAGTGCCACCGTGGAGCCAGGACTGATCGATTCCCGCCGAAGCCCCTTTGCCACCTCCCGAGCGCCTCGTGTGAGCTCGCCGTAGGTGAGCTCACAGAGCCCAGCGGGAGCGTCTGACACATGCAACAGCCGGGCATGGAGGCGATCGCCGTGGTGGTCCTCGTGCCAGGCCAACACGTCGATCAGCGTCTCTGCTCTAGAGAGCGCCTCGGCGTCGAGCTCGGCCGGTTCGGCCGCCTTCGCCCGCTCGCCAGACCACTCCCGACCAGGAGAACGTCCCCGCGCGGCCCGGGTGGCGCGGAGCCAGTCTTCAGGCGTCTCGGCCGTCGTGAAGACCTCGTCGGGCAGCTGCACTCCGAAGGCGGCTTCGACGCGGGCACGGAGCTCTACGAGCGCCAGGCTGTCGATCCCGAGGTCCGCCGCCAGGCGACTGGTGAGGCGGACGGGCGGCGCCCACTTGGAGGACTCGTGCAGCTCGGCGACGAGACCCTTTGTGATCCCGAGCATTGCGTCCGCCGCCGCCGCGTCGTCGCCGTCCGCATGCTGGCCTGATCCGAGAGCACTCACATACGTGATCCGGAGCCGAGGAGGACACCATCCATGGAGGCTGAAGTCATCGACTCAAGAAAGAGGACGTTCGCCTCTGGCGGGCGTACGTCCCGCCCCGCACCATACATGTGTACCCAGAGAAGGGACGCACCATGACAATGATTAAACACCAGGAAGCACGGAAGCTGGAGCCATTCGATCGGTTCTTCGGCCAATGGCCCGAGATCTTCCACCGGCCGCTCATCTTCTGGCCGGAAGAAGCCGAAGCCACGCTGCGGGTTGAGGAGTACCAGGAGAACGGGACTCGAGTCATCCGAGCTGAAATGCCTGGGATCGACCCCGACAAGGACGTGGAGGTCACGGTCCTCGACGGCGTGCTCCACATCGGAGCCCAGCGCCTGGCGGAGGAGAAGTCGGAGACGAAGCGCTACGCCCGGCGCGAGCTTCGCTACGGGTCCTTCTCCCGCGACCTGCCGCTGCCAGAAGGTTGCGCCGCAGCCGACGTCAAGGCGACCTACAAGGACGGCATCCTCGAGTTCCGTCTGCCGGCTGCTTCGATGGCGAAGAAGGCCGAACCGAAGAAGATCCCGGTAGCCAAGGTTTGAGTTGACACCTCGCCCCGGGGCAGCCCGTTTCGCCAGGGAACCGGCTGCTCCGGGGCTTTCGTTTCCTCCGCCGTCGCTAGGGAGCGTCCTAGGACTGCACGTCGATCTCTTCGGTTCAGGCTCCGGATGACGTAGTCGGATACGTGAACAAGGTAGCGGTCGGTCGCTGCCGGCGGCGTGTCCCGCTCAGCACCGCGGGATGAGTCGTTTGACCCTAGCGGTGCAGTTGCTGTCAACCCATGCTGATGTGAGCCGGGAAATGCCGCGTGCCCGGCGGGAAGGTGCCTTCCGATGGTGAAGATCGCCACCTGCGACGGTGCACCGGGTCTTGAGGACCCTCTCTTGCCCCAGCCGGAAGGCAGCGTGCGCCTCGACGAGCACACCCTCTGCATCGGCGCCGCCGTGACTCTCCAGGAGCTCGTCGACGACGAGCGCGTACCGGCCGTCATCCGCCACGCCGCACGGCGAGATCAGCCGCGGGCGGTGCGCACGCTCGCGACCGTGGGCGACTGTGTGAGTGCGGCCGACTCCGACAGCGAGCTGCTCTCGACTCTGCTCGCCTACGACGCCACCGTGACCGTCTACGACCGGCACCGCTCGATGACGATGCCGCTGGCGCGGGCCTTGAGCGGACACGCCAGCCTCATCCGATGCCTGGTTACGGCGCTCGTGATCGAAACCGACGGCGTCGCCTTCGCTGCCAGAGTGGGGCGCGCTCCGGACGAGCGCCCCGTCGTGGCGGCTGTCGCTCGTCGGAAGATGAACGGCGAGTTGCGCGTGGCGCTCTCCGGCGTCGCCACGTTCCCCGTCGTGGCAGCGAAAACCGACGTAGTCGACCCGCCCGGGGACGTCACGGCGTCGAACGAGTACCGGCGCGTGCTGGCGACCACGGTGATGATCCGGGCCCTTGAAGGCGTCTGACACGAGCAAGCTCAGCTAGCGGCCTGCGGGGCTCGATGAAATGCCTCCTCGTTGACCAAGGTGGGCGGGCGCCGCCCCCCGAGGGCCGCGAGGATGTTGTCGACCGCCAGCATTCCCATCGCCAGGCGCGTGTCGACGGTGGCACTTCCGAGATGAGGGCAGAGCACGACCCTCGGCTGCCCGAGCAGCCGAGGTGACACCTCCGGCTCCCGCTCGAACACGTCGAGTCCGGCAGCGAAGATCCTTCCTCGCTCGAGAGCCTCGGCGAGCGCCTCCTCGTCCACGACCGGACCGCGGGAGGTGTTGACGAGCACGGCCGTCGGCTTCATCGTGGCGAGGCGGGCGCCCGTGATGAGATGCCGGGTCTCCTCGGTCAGATTGACGTGGAGACTGACGAAATCAGCGACGGCGAGCAGCTCATCGAGCGTCATCGACTCGGCACCATCGGCGCCACGGCCGGATGCCGGCGTGCTCGGGGAGTGGGCGACGTACACGACACGCATCCCGAAACCCGTCGCCCGCCGCGCCACCGCCCGCCCGATCCGCCCGAACCCGATGATGCCGAGCGTGCGCCCGTAGACGTCGCGCCCGAGCATCGTCTCGGGTCCCCAGGCCCATGGCTGGCCGGAGCGGAGGAGACGATCTCCCTCGGCAACCCTGCGGGCTGCCGCCATCAGGAGCGCCCAGGCCATGTCGGCCGTGGCCTCGGTCAGCACGTCCGGCGTGTTCGTCACCATGACCGACCGAGCGGTGCAGGCATCGACGTCGACGTTGTCGACCCCGACGGCATAATTGGCAACGACACGAAGCTGGTTCCCTGCCGCCTCGAGCAGCTCGACGTCGACCCGCTCGGTCAGCAAGGTGACGATGCCCCGCTTGCCCCTCGCATCGCGGAGAAGGACGTCGCGCGGTATGGCCGCCTCGCCATGCCAGCAGGACAGCTCGCACTCGGCAGCGAGTCGATCCATGACGGCGGCCGGTAGCCTCCTTGTCAGGAGCACTGGCTCGCGGGGCACTCACGCGAACCTACAACGGCAGAAGGGGGACCATGAGTCTTCGTGGGCACTCGTCGGTACAGCTCGGGACGTGCGCGGCGAGGCGGCGCCCCTGGCCAGGTCGACTTTGGGCCGAAGGACCCTATGCGGGTGATCGGGTCGGGTTCAGGCTTGAAGCGAGCCGCGGTGAGGCCCCGCGCCGTGATCGGCTCAAAAGACCTGTCGGGGAGCAGTGGTCGTTCTGCTGTCGCCAGGAGGAGGCCGAGGTCATGAAAGGGTTGGCCGTCGCGACATGGCCGAGCCGAGTCCCCTTGACCGAAGGTTCACTAGAGGCGGTGGCGTGGCTTCGCACTTTGTGCGCTCAGGAGGAGGGCTGACATGCCCCGTCGGGCAACACCGGAGCTTCTCGCCGTAGCTCGGGGTGACGCGCCAGCCGATCTGCTCCTCACGGGCGGGCGTGTCTTCGTTCCGAGCACGCGCGAGTGGGTACTCACCGACCTGGCCATCTACAAGGGCGTGATTGCCGGGTGGGGACAACGTGAGGCCCTCCAGGTCGTCGACGTCTCCGGGACGTCGCTGACGCCCGCCTTCATCGACGCCCACATGCACCTCGAGTCCACCAAGCTCTGGGTGGACGAGTTCGTGCGGAGGGTGCTCCCCCACGGCACGACCGCCGTGGCGGCCGACCCGCACGAGGTCGCCAACGTCTTCGGCATCCCCGGTGTTGTCGCCTTGGCCGAGGCGGCGGCTGGGCTGCCCTTCACCTTTGGCATCTGCGCCTCGAGCTGCGTGCCGGCGTCACATTTCGAGAGCCCGGGCGCCGAGCTCGGTCCGGGCGACCTCGCCTCCTTGCTGGACGACCACGGAGCGATCGGAGTGGCCGAGGTGATGAACTTCCCCGGCGTGGTCAATGGCGACCCCGAGGTGCTGGCCAAGATCGCCGCCGCTGGCAACCGTCGCGTCGATGGACACGCTCCCGGTCTGTGTGGTCGCCAGCTCGACGCCTATCTGGCTGCGGGCATCGAGTCGGATCACGAGTGCACGGAGCTCGCCGAGGCCGAGGAGAAACGTCGCAAGGCCATGTGGATCTTCATCCGCGAAGGTTCGGCGTCGCGCAACCTCAGAGCTCTGATTCCGACCGTGATCCGGCACGGCACGGAGCGCGTTGCCCTCTGCACCGATGACCGCGAGCCGGACACGCTCCTTCGAGCCGGACACGTGAACGACTGCGTGCGCCTGGCGGTGTCGTGCGGCGTCCCGCTGGAAGACGCCCTCGTGCTCGCCACGAGCAACCCGGCCGATTACCACCACTTCGACCATCTCGGCTGGCTGGCACCCGGTTACCAGGCCGATGTGCTCTGCTTCGAGGACCTGGCCGGAGTCGTGCCCGCACGCGTCTGGCAGGCGGGCCGCCTCGTGGCCGCCGACGGTGCCGTCGTCGACGGGGCCGTTCCTTCCCGGCCGGCGCCCGACTTCATGCGCGCCTCGGTCCATCTCGATCCTCCACCGACGGCGGCGGATCTGGACCGCCGCCCACCCGAAGGTGGGCTGGCGCGTGTCATCGGGATCGAGGAGCACTCGCTCACGACCCGCCAGCTCATCCTCGACGTCACGGACCCGTCGGTGGAGGTCTCCCGCATCGGGGTCGTGGAGCGGCACCGCCGCACCGGTCGTGTCGGTCTCGGCTACGTCCACGGTTTCGGTCTCGCTCGCGGTGCCATCGCCTCGACGGTGGCGCATGACGCCCACAACTGCATGGTCGTGGGCGCCATCGACGCCACCGGTCCGCCCGACATGGCGGTCGCCGTCGCCAGGCTGGCGGAGATCGGTGGAGGCCAGGTGGCCGTTCTCGACGGCCAAGTGCTCGCCGAGGTCCCGCTCCCGATCGGTGGCCTCATGAGCGACCTCGACGCAACCACGGTCGCCGTCGAGGTGGAGCGGCTGGCCGAGACGGCCTCGAAGGCGCTCGGCATCAACATCGCCGCGCCCTTCATGCAACTCAGCTTCCTCGGGCTGTCGGTTCTGCCCGAGCTGAGGATCACCGATCGCGGCATCGTCGATGTGACGACCTTCTCTCTGGTCGACGCGGCGGCAGGCTGATCCGTGGCGGTCCTTGTGCCTCGTTCGCTAGACGAGGCATTCGCCATGCTCGAGCGGTCCCCCGAGGCCGAGCTGCTGGCAGGCGGCACGGACTTCATGGTGGAGGTGAACGCCGGCCTCCGGCGACCCTCCGCCGTGCTCTGTCTTGGACGCATACCCGAGATCGCCGGCTGGCGACGGGAGGACGGGCACGTGGTGCTCGGCGCCGGTCTGACCTACACCGAGATGATGGAGCCGGAGCTGGCCGGTCTCGTACCCGGGCTCGCCCGCGCCGCACGGACCGTCGGCTCGCCTCAGATCCGCAACGCCGGCACCGTCGGCGGCAACCTCGGCACCGCCTCCCCGGCCGGTGACTCGCTGCCGTTGCTGGCCGCCCTCGAGGCCACCGTCGTCGTCGGCCATCTCGCAGGCACGAGGCGCACGCTTTCCTTGAGCCAGCTCCTGACCGGCCCGAAGAGGACGTCACTCGAGCCGGGCGAGATCATCCTCGAGGTGCGAGTGCCCGCCAATTTCGGCACGCAGGAGTTCTTGAAGGTAGGCACGAGAAACGCCATGGTCATCGCCGTCGCCAGCGTGGCGGTCGTCGTCGACTGGGTCGGCCACGGTGTGCGGATCGCCCTCGGTTCCGCTGGACCGGTTGTGATCCGGGCGACCGACGCCGAGGAGCTGGCGGAGTCGAGAATCGACTGGGAGGAGCGACGCCTCGCAGCCGGCGAGGACGACCTGAGCGATTTCGTCGACCTTGTTCGGGCTGCGGCGCGCCCGATCGACGACCACCGCTCGACCGCCCAGTACCGCCGGCATGCCGTCGGGGTATGCGCCGAGCGCGCCCTGCGCCGGGCATTCCAGGGCGATGATCGCAAGGAAGAGCCATGGAGCAGCTGAGCACTGAGGGATCCCTCCTCAGCTACACGCTTCGCGTGAACGGCCGCGACCGGCCGGTCAGCGATGCGCTCATCGAAGAGAACCTCCTCTACGTCTTGCGGGAGCGGCTCGGCCTTCGCGGGTCGAAGAACGCCTGCGAGCAGGGCGAGTGCGGGGCGTGCTCGGTGATCCTCGACGGCAGGCTGGAGTGCGCCTGCACGGTGCTCGCCGCCAGCGCCGTCGGTCGAGAGGTCGTCACGGTGGAGGGTCTCACGCCTGACGGCGACGGGCTCTCGGACCTGCAGGAAGCCTTCCTCGCCGAGGGGGCCGTCCAGTGCGGCTTTTGCACTCCGGGACTTGTCGTGAGCGTGCACGACCTCCTTTCGCGCAACCCTCACCCGACCGAACTCGAGATTCGCGAGGCCATCTCCGGCAACCTCTGCCGCTGCACCGGCTACGGCCGCATACTTGCGGCTGTGAAGGTGGCCGAGGAGATGCACCAGCCATGACCACCCTCGACACGCTCGCCGAAGCCGAGACGACCGATCGCACGGCGCAGGGCCTCGGAACGAGCGCCCGCCGGCCGGACGGGCGACCCAAGGTCCGGGGGCAGTTCGCCTTCTCGTCCGATCTCGAGGCGAAGGACATGCTCTGGGGCCAGCTGCTGCGTTCTCCCCACCCGTCGGCGACCATCCGCCACATCGACGTGTCGGGCGCGTGGCGTATCCCCGGAGTCGTGTCCGTCCTCACTGCGGACGACGTGCCCGGCCGCAGCAGCTATGGACTCGACTACCCCGACCAACCGGTCTTCGCCTCAGACGTCGCGCGCTACGCCGGAGAGCCCGTGGCGGCGGTGGCGGCTGACCACCCCGTGACGGCGCGACGTGCCGCCGAGGCCATCGTCGTCGACTACGAGGTGCGCGAGCCGCTCACCGACTCCGAGGCGGCCCTCACGGCCGAGCCGATCCACCCGCTCGGCAACGAGCTCTACCGTCAGACGATCCGCCGGGGTGACCCTGCCGCCACTGGCGTCGTCTCGGTCGAGGGCCACTACGAGACCGGCATGCAAGACCAGGCCTTCATGGGGCCTGAATCGGGCCTGGCCGTTCCGGCGGCCGATGGCGGCGTCGACCTGTACATCGCCACACAGTGGCTGCACGTCGACCAGGACCAGATCGCCGCCTGCCTCGGCTTGCCCCTCGACCTCGTGCGCGTTCACCTCGCCGGTGTCGGCGGGGCCTTCGGCGCCCGTGAGGACCTGAGCATGCAGGTGCAGCTCTGCCTGCTGGCGTTGCGCTCGGGCCGGCCGGTGAAGATCGTCTACTCGCGGGAGGAGTCCTTCCACGGCCATGTCCATCGGCATCCAGCGCGAATGTGGTACCGGCACACGGCCGATGCCACCGGCCGACTCGTAAGTGTCGAAGCCCGTATCCTCTTCGACGGCGGCGCCTACCTCTCGTCGTCAACGGCCGTGACGCTGAACGCCGCCTGCTTCGCCAACGGCCCCTACAAGGTGCCCAACGCCTTCGTCGACTGCACGGCGGTGCGCACGAACAACCCTCCATGCGGCGCCATGCGCGGCTTCGGCGCGGTCCAGGTGTGCTTCGCCCACGAGGCCCAGATGGACAAGCTCGCCGCTGCCCTTTCGATCGACCCAGTCGAACTGCGACTCTTGAACGCCTATGCGCCGGGAGACGAACTCATCATCGGACAGGTGCTGACGGGGACGGCGCCGGTCGCCGAAGTCATCCGGGCGTGCGCGGCCGCCCCGCTGCCTCCCGGAAGTCCGGACACGGTGCCCGAGCTCGCCCTTCCCGGGGGTGCCGGCCGGACGGCCGAACGGCGGCGGGTGCGACGCGGGGTGGGTTTCGCTGTCGGGTTCAAGAACCTCATGTTCTCCGCTGGCTTCGACGATTACTCGACGGCGCGTTGCCGCCTCGAGGACGGTCAGGTGACGATCACGACCGCCGCTGTCGAGGTGGGACAGGGCCTCGTCACACTGATACAGCAGATCGCCCGTGATGTGCTCGGAGTCGACGAGGTCGCCCTCGGAGAAGCTGCGACGGTTGGCATCGGCTCGGCAGGCTCCACCTCGGCGAGCCGCCAGAGCTGGATGACGGGGGGCGCGGTCGACAGCGCCTGCAGGACGGTCCGCGAGCGACTCCTCTCCTCCATCGCCCAGCGCTTCGAGGTGCCGCGTGCCGGTCTCGAGCTCGCCTCCGGCCGGGTCGTCTCCGCCGACGGTTCGTTCAACGTCTCCCTGTCCGAGGCTGCCGCCGGAGAGGTCCTCGAGGAGACGGCCGTCTTCCGCCACCCTGGGACAGCTGAGCTCGACGAGAACGGCCAGGGCGACGCCCATGTCTCGTTCGCTTTCGCCGCTCATCGGGCCGTCGTCGACGTCGACCTCGACCTCGGTCTCGTCAAGGTCGTCGAAGTTGCCACTGTCCAGGACGTCGGTCGCGTCCTCAACCCCGTGCAGCTCCTCGGCCAGCTCGAGGGCGGCATCTCCCAGGGCGTGGGTTTCGCCGTGATGGAAGAGATCGTCCTCGACAAGGGGAAGGTGCGCAACCCTTCGTTCACCGACTACATCATCCCGACGGCGCTCGATATGCCACCGGTGAGAGTCGAGGCCCTCATCGAGCAGCCCGAGCCGGGCTCGCCTCTCGGTGCCAAGGGCGCCGGCGAGCCGCCGTCGATCTCGTCCACCGCCGCCGTCGTGGCGGCCATCCGCAACGCCACGGGTCTCGAGCTGGCACGAACCCCGGTGCGGCCGCAGGACATCGCCCTCGCCCTCGCCGGGCAACCGTCCGAAGGGGCCGGCGAGGCCCCCGCCACCCCCTCGCCCGCAAAGGAGGCCATGCCATGACAACGCCCGTCGCTGTCTACCTGCAGGACGCCCATCCCATCCGTCAGGGGATGGAGATCGCCAAGTACGCCGAGTCGAAGGGCTTCCACGCCGTCTGGCAAGCCGAGAGCCGCCTCGTGAGGGAGGCGACTGTGCCGATGGCGGCGTTTCTGTCCGTCACCGAGCGGATCAAGGTCGGCTCCGGCGTGGTCAACAACTGGACCCGCAACCCGGCCCTCCTCGCCTCGACGTTCTCCACCCTCGATGACCTCGCCCCCGGGCGCGTCATCCTCGGGATCGGGGCCTGGTGGGAACCACTTGCCAGCAAGGTCGGCATCAAGCGGGAGAAGCCGCTGCGCGCCATGCGCGAGACCGTGGAGGCCGTCCGCGCCCTGCTCACCGACAAGAACGTCACCTACGAGGGAGAGTTCGTCCACCTCGACGGTGTCGAGCTCGATTACGTCTACCAGGAGCGGCGAGCAAAGGACGTGCCCATCTACATCGGCGCCACGGGGATGCAGATGATGGAGCTCGCCGGCGAGATCGGCGACGGTGTCGTGCTCAACTACCTCGTCTCGCCCGCCTACAACGACCGAGCCCTCGAGCACCTCGAGGTGGGTGCGCAGCGGGCAGGGCGCTCGGCCAGCGACATCGACAGGCCGCAGCTCGTCGTCTGCTCGCTCGACGAGGACCGCGAGGCGGCCCTCGATGCGGCCCGCATGCTCGTGACGCAATACCTCGGCCAGCAACCCCACATCATGAAGGCCTCGGGCGTGCCCCAGTCGCTCCTCGACAAGATCGGCGAGGTGCTGACGTGGCCGGCGACCCACGAGCAGGTGGAGGCCGCCTCGAAACTCGTCCCGGACGAGATCGTGCAGATGCTGACGGCCTCGGGAACCGCCTCGGAGTGCCGGGCGCAGGTGGCCGAGTACGTGAGGCGGGGTTGCACCTGCCCGGTGCTCTACCCGCTCGGCCGGGATGTGCACGCCATGATCGACGCCTTCGCGGACTGGACCGCCTGAGAGAACAGGGCTGGTCCCGAGCCGCCACCAGCCGGGCACCGGTGATGGCGCGCCGCGACCTCCCAGGCCTCGGTGCCGTCGGCCGGGGGTGCGAGGTTCGTCGCGACAGGCTGGCGAGCGCTGTGTCTACCCTGGACAGGGCAGTCCGGCGTGAGAAGGGGAGACCATGACCACACTGAAGAACCGGCCGAACACCGCCCTCCTCGTCGTCGACGTGCAGAACAGCGTCGTGGAGGGGGCTCACGAACGTGAGGCGGTCGTCGCCAACGTCGGCCGCCTGGTCGACAAGGCGCGGCGGGAGGGCGTGCCCGTTGTCTGGGTGCAGCACTCCGACGAGCACCTCGCCAAGGGGAGCGACGAATGGCGGATCGTCCCCGAGCTCACCCCGCAGGACGCCGAGCCGCTCGTCGAGAAGTCCTACGGCGACTCCTTCGAGGACACCAACCTCGAGAACGTGCTCTCCGGCCTCGGTGTCGGGCGGCTCGTCGTCGCCGGCGCACAAACCGACGCTTGCATCCGCTCGACCCTCCATGGGGCGCTCGTGCGGGGCTACGACACCACCCTCGTGAGCGACGCCCACACGACGGAGGACCAGACGGAATGGGGGGCGCCTCCCCCGGAGCAGGTCATCGCCCACACGAACCTCTACTGGACCTACGAGACGGCGCCGGGCAGGACGGGCGGGACGGTCGAGACGAAGGACGTCGACTTCGCCGGGACGGCCTGAGCGCCGTCGTCTGCCGCGTCCTCAGCCCAGGACGGCTGGCGGGCTCACCCGACGGCGCACCACGCCGAGGCGGGTTTCAGAGGCGGGCGAAGAGCCGAGCCGCCTGCTCGCGGGCGCGTGCTCGGATCTCGGCCGGATCGACCCTCGTGGGCTGGCCGTCGCGCAGGACGGCCTCTCCGTCCACGACGACCTCGAGCGGGCGCACGCCGGGCGTGAAGGCGAGGTGCCAGGCGTCCATCGGCTCGTAGCTCCAGCGCACGCGGTCGTCACGCGCCTCTGGCACGAGCTCGTAACCGCCCTCCAGCCAGGACCAAGCCGCCGACGGTGCGGCCGTCACGTCGTCTTCCCGATGGCGGGCATACGCGACTCGGAACTCCTCGAGCATGTCGGCCCCGATGCCGTCGGTGCCGAGAGCCACAGTGCCCTCCCACCGAGCGGGACGGCCGTAGCCGACGGCGTTGTTCATGTTCGAGCGTGGGTTGTGTGCCACGGTGCCCCGAAGCGGTCGGTCGAGGTGCACGCAGTGGGCGAGCAGCCAATTGTCAGCCGCCACCGCCTCCAGCCGTCCGCCTGCGGCGGCGTCGACACGGTCCTCCGACACATGGATGTGCACGCCGGCCCCGAGGTCGGTAGCGAGTCCCACGACCTCCTCGAGCGTCGCTTCCGAGAGCGTGAAGCACGCATGGGCACCAACGAAACCTCGTCCGCCGCCTTTCAAGAAACGCTCGTTCTCCGCCAGTCCTGCCCTCGTTCCCGCTGCACCGTTGCGGTCCGTGACCTCGTAGCAGCACAGCGACCGCACGCCCACCTCTGCACAGGCCTCGGCGATGACGTCGAGCGAACCCTCGATGGCGTTCGGCGAGGAATGATGATCGACGATGGCCGTGGTGCCGCCTTCGAGCGCCTCCAGCGCCCCCAGCAACGCCGACCAGCGGATCATGTCGAGGTCGAGGGCGCAGTCGAGCCGCCACCACACGAGCTCGAGGATCTCGGGGAAGTCCCTGGGCACTCGCGGTGGCGGCGGCATCCCCCGGGCGAGGGCGGAGTACAGGTGGTGGTGTGCACAGACGAGCCCCGGCGTCTCCTCACCGGGCGTCATGGGGTCATTCCTCGGACGAACCGGCTGAGGCGGCCACCGCCCGTCGCATGGGAAGCGTGTCCCTCCATTCGCCGTCGAGATCGTGCAACGCAGTCGCCACGGCTCCCGCCGTCGGGACGAGGCCGATCTCCCCCATCCCCTTGATGCCATACGGGCTTCGCGGCTGAGGCACCTCGACGAGGACCGCTTCGATGGGCGGGACATCCTTCGCTCGCAGGATGCCAAGACCCCGGAGCGTCATGTGCGTCGGGCGTCCGTCCTCGTCGGCAGGGAACTCCTCCGACAAGGCGTACCCGAGCCCCATGTGAACGGCACCCTCGATCTGCCCTTCGCAGAGCATCGGGTTGACGGCGCGGCCGACGTCGTGAACGGCCACCACCTTCTCGATCTGGCTCGTCTCGCGATCGATCGTCACGAGCTGGGCGGCATAGGAGAAGGCCGAGTGGATGATCGGGTTCTCCACCCCCTCGTCGAGAGAGTTCGTCCAGTCGACGCGGTACTCGCCCTCGTAGTCGACGCCCGGCTTGCATCCGTCCTCGATCGCCCGCTGGCAGGCGGCCGCGATGGCGCCCGCCCCCATCAGCGTGCCGCGGGAGCCGGTCGTCTGGCCTGCTCCGAGCTCGCGGGTCGTGTCCACGACGACCCGAACCCGCCCGGGGTCCAAGCCGAGCTCCTCGACGGCAACCTGCTGCGCGACGGTGTGGATTCCCTGTCCCATCTCCGTCCAGCAGTGGCGTACCTCGACGTCGCCGCTCTCGTCGAAACGCACGACTGCCCGCACGATCTCGAGGAACCCGTTGCCGAGGCCGGAGTTCTTCAGCCCGAGGCCGAGGCCGACGGCCTTGCCGGCCGCCACGGCGGCGTCGTAGGCAGGCTCGACGGCATCGAGGCAGGCGAGGGCGCCGAGGCAGCCGTCGTCCATCACCTGCCCCGGCCCCCAGACACATCCCGGACGGATGGCGTTGCGGCGGCGCATCTCGAGACCCGAGATTCCCACCTTCTCGGCCAAGCGGTCCATGACGCCTTCCATGGCGAACTGGGCCTGATTCGCACCAAAACCGCGGAAGGCGCCGCACACGGGGTTGTTCGTCCGCACCGCCAGGGCCTCGACGTCGATCGCCGGCAGCACGTACGGGCCGGAGGCATGGCCGGCCGCCCTCTCGAGCACCTTCATGCCGACGGAGGCGTACGGCCCGGAATCGCCGATCATGCGCGCCTTCAATGCGGTCAGCATCCCGTCGGCATCGCAGCCTGCCCAGTACTCGAGGCGGATCGGGTGACGCTTGGGATGGAGGAGGAAGGACTCCTCACGCGACAACGTGCATTTCACCGGTCGCCCGAGCAGGAAGGCCGCCAGAGCAGTCTGCGCCTGGTTCGACATGTCCTCTTTCCCGCCAAAGGCTCCGCCGTTCGAGACCAGCTCGACGACGACCTGGGTTTCGGGGACGGCCAGGACGGAGGCGATCTGGTCGCGGTCGTCCCAAACCCCCTGCCCACCGGAATAGACCGTCAAGGTGCCGTCAGCTTGTGGCACGGCAAGGGTCGACTCGGGCTCGAGGAAGGCGTGCTCCACGCGCTGGGTCTGGAACACCTCGTGCAGGCGATGCTCCGAAGCGGCCAAGGCGGCCTCCACGTCGCCCCGCTGATAGGCGGAGCGGGAGAGGACGTTGCCGTCGAGCTCCCAGACGGCGTCCTCCGGGTCGTCGATCGCCGCCACGGCGTCGGTGAGCGCTCGCAGCGGCCGGTATTCGACATCGACGAGCTTGGCTGCCTCACGCGCCTCTGCGAGCGAGCGAGCGACGACGATGGCGAGGACGTCGCCGAGATAGGCGGTGCGCCCGCCCTCCGGGATGAAGACGGGCCAGTCGGTGTAGATGATGCCGACTCGGAGCTTGCCCGGTACGTCGGCTGCGGTGAACACGGCCTCCACGCCCGGCGCCGCCAGCGCCGGGCCGGTGTCGATGCGAACGATGTCGGCTCGGGCGTGGTCGGCCAGCCGGAGCGCCCCATGGAGCATGCCGGGGACGCGCAGGTCGTCCACGTAGGCGCGATCCCCGAGAGCGAGCTGCAGGCTCTCGTACTTCGGGCTGCGAGCGCCTATGCCGTGCTTCGTGCCGTTCGTACCGTTCGTACCGTCGCCCGCCGCAACGAGAGGGGCCCTCCCGCTGGCGAGGAGCTCGACGGCGTCGAGGATCTTCGTGTAGCCCGTGCAGCGGCACAGGTGGGCACCGAGGTGGCGGGCGGCGTCCTCTCGGGTCAGCTCCGAGCCCTTCTTGTCGAGCAGCGCCTTCACGCGCACGACGATCCCCGGCGTGCAGAACCCGCACTGCAGGGCACCCGTGGCGGAGAAGGCGTTGGCGAAGCGCGCCCGCTCGTCCTCATCGAAACCCTCCAGCGTCGTGACGGACTTGCCGGCGACACGGGCGAGAGAGGTGCTGCAGCTGATCATTGCTTTGCCGTCGATGAGCACCGTGCAGCACCCGCACTGCCCCGACGGCGAGCAGCCATCCTTCGGCGAGGTGATGTCCAGCTCCTCGCGGAGGGCTGCCAGGAGATTGGGGTGCTCGCCGACCTCGACCAACTTGCCGTTCAACGTGAACTCGGTCATGGCTCCATTCTCCCACTGCCCTGATCGGCGGCGCGCCCCACCTGGCCGGCGCCGAGAAGTGCCTCGTTCCATGATCGCTCGGCCGTGGGCGCCTAGGTAGGGGCGAAGGACCCTAAGGCAGCCCCACGGGCTTTCGCCTGCTCCTAAAGGGTCCTTCGGCCCTTCAGGCCGCCCGCCCTCATCTTTACCCTTCGGTTACAAGCAGCGTTACCAGCCCTCCATCAACACCGAGGTTGGGGGGGAGGTCGACCGGGAGAGGAGTCGCGAATGCCGCCGGAGGGCTCGCAGTCTCGATGGGCGCAGCGACGCACGAGCTGGGAGCGCTTCCTCCTCAGCTGGTTCGCCCTCCCCGGGTCGCTGCTGGCGGCACTCCTCCTCGGCGCCCTCATGATGGCCGTGCTCGGCGCCAACCCGCTCACGGGTTACCACGCCCTCTTCGACGGTGCCTTCGTGGGCAGCTACGCCCTCGGCGCTACCGCCGTGAGGGCTGCTCCGCTCCTTCTCGTCGGGGTCGGAATCTGCATCTCGTTTCGCGCCAGCATGCTCAACATCGGCGGCGAGGGCCAGCTGGCGATGGGCGGCCTCGCCTGCGCGGCGACCGCCCTCGCCCTCCCGAACCTGCCGAGCATCGTGCTCATCCCCCTCGTGCTCCTCGCCGGCGCGGCCGGCGGGGCCATCTGGGGCGCCATCCCGGGCGCCTTCAAGGCCTATTTCAACGTCAACGAGATTCTCAGCACGATCATGCTCAACCTCGTCGCCGTGCAGATCATGAACTACCTCTTGGCGGGCCCCATGGTTGACAACACCCAGAACTCGACCTATGGCCTCATCCCGGAGACACGGCTCCTCTCCTCCCACTCCTGGCTGCCGATTCTCATCCCCGGAACCCAGCTCCATCTCGGCGTCGTCATCGCTGTCGTCGTTGCCGGGGGTGCCTACGTGCTGCTTTTTCACACCGGCGTGGGGTTCCGGCTGCGCGCCGTCGGGATCTCGCGCGAAGCCGCCAATTACGCCGGCATCAAGGTGAAGCGGACGATGGTGTTGGCAATGACCCTCAGCGGGGCGATGTGCGGTCTCGGGGGGGCGATGCTCGTCATCGGGAGCATCTCGCACAGGATGGTGACCGACGGGAGCCTCACCGGCTTCACCGGCTCTGACGGCTTCAACGGCATCGTCGTGGCTCTCTTCGGCGGGCTCAGCCCCCTCTGGAGTGTCGTCTCTGCCTTCCTCTTCGGAGGGCTGCTCACCGGCGGCGACGCTCTCCAGGTGGCCACGGGCGTGCCGGCCGACATGGTGACGGCCCTCGAAGGCCTCGTCGTGGTGTTCGTCGTATCGCTCGAGTACATGAGGCGCCGGGCCCGCACGGCCGCCTTGGCCCCGCCGGTGACGCCCTCGCGCTCATCGCGGGCAAAAGACGATGTCCCTCCGCTCGTCGGGGTGGGACGGGCCCCAGGGCTCGGCTCGCACGAGGCCTCCAGGACGGGAGCGTCACCGTGAGCCACTTCTTCACCTACGCCGTCCTCACCTCCACGGTGGCCGCCGCCATCGCCCTCGCCAGCCCGTTCCTGCTGGCCTCCCTCGGCGAGACGATGGGCCAGCGAAGCGGCGTCATCAACCTCGGTGTCGACGGGATCATGCTGCTGTCGGCCTTCTCGACCTACTTCGTGGCCCTCAAGACGGGCAGCCTCCTGTTCGGGGTCCTCGCCGGCGTCGGGGTCGGGATGGTGATGGGCGTCATCACCGCCTTCATCTCTGTCACCTTGAAAGCCGAACAGGGCATCAGCGGCATCGGGATCTACCTCTTCGGCCTCGGCTTCAGTGATCTGCTGTTCATCAAGCTCGTGGGCACACCGCTGCCCATCAACGAGCTGACTCCGATCGGCATCCCCCTGCTCGACCGCATCCCCGCTGTCGGGAACATGCTGTTCAAGCAGACGATCCTCGTCTACCTGGCCTTCCTGCTCGTCCCCGTGTTCGCCTTCGTGCTGAACCGCACGACCTACGGCCTCAAGATCCGCGCCTGCGGGGAGAACCCGGCCGCCGCCGACACCGTCGGCATCAGCGTGGCGCGCATCCGTTGGTCGACCGTGCTCATCGGCTGCACGATGGCGGGTCTGGCGGGCGCCGCCTTGCTCCTCTACGACGGGATCTTCATGGAGAACCTCACGCAGAGCGAGGGGTTCATCGCCGTGGCGCTCGTGTACTTCGGTGCCTGGCGCCCCCTCGGCGTCATGGGCGGCTCCGTCCTCTACGGGTTCACGATCGCCGTCGTCCTCGAGTGGAAGTCGCTCGGCATCATCCCGCTCAGCGCCTCCGATCTCGCCGCCACGGCTCCGGCCGTCATCACGATCCTGGCCTTGTTGCTGGTGGCTCGCCGCTTCCGGCAGCCCGCCGTCCTCGGCAAGCCCTACGAGAGAGGAGGTTGATGCCCCCCGCACGTGTCTTCCCATCTACTCGGGGCCGGCCGCCCCTGCGGTCGCCCACCTCGACACATTCAGTTCAGTCCGAACCCTAAGAAAGGAATGACAATGCATGCACATCTGACCAAGAAGGTCGGCGTGCTGCTCGTCGCAATCGGTGTGGCCCTCGGCCTGGCCGCCTGCGGGAGCACCGCCTCGACCAGCACGACCACCACCAAAGCCTCTTCATCTGCGCCAAAGGTGTTCAAGGTGGCTCTGATCGCTCCGAGTGCCACCAACGACCTGGCGTTCACGGAGTCGATGTACAACGCCCTCGAGGGCCTCAAGACGACTGAGAACCTGCAAATCTCGGTCTCGGCCAACGAATTCATCGTGGCAGACGCCGCCAACATCATCCGCGAGTACGCCTCGGAGGGGTACAACCTCGTGATCGCGCACGGATCCCAGTACGGCTCGACAATCGAGCAGCTGGCTCCGCAGTTCCCGAAGGTGTCGTTCGCCTGGGGCACGGCCGGCTCGACGTTCGGCTTGCCGAACGTCTTTGCCTACGAGGCCAGCTCGAACGAAGGCGGCTACGTGCAGGGGTACATGGCAGCGCTGTTGAGCAAGTCGCACGTGCTCGGAGTCATCGGGCCGATCGCGACGGGCGATGCCAAGCTGTACGTTGACGGCTTCGTCGCCGGGGCCAAAGCGGCCGATCCGACGATCACCGACCACCCCGTGTACACGGGCTCCTTCAGTGACGACAGCCTGATGGCCACGGCCGCCAAGACGTTCGTCTCCGACGGTGCTGATGTCCTCACGGGCAGCTCGCAGTCGGTCGTGGGAGCCATCGGTGTCGCTCGCGCTGACCACCTCCCCTGGTTCAGCACGCAGTGGAGCCAGGCGACCCTGGCGCCGAGCAACGTCGTGTCGGCGCAGGTCTACAACTGGACGCCCGTCCTCACCCAGATGATCACGGAGATCCGTTCGGGCAAGCTCGGCGACGCCACGTACGTCATCGGGCTCGGCAACGGCGGTGAGCAGATCGTCTTCAACCCGGGCTACAAGCTCCCGGCATCGGTGAAGGCCAAGGCGCAGAAGCTCATCACCGACATCACCAACGGGTCCCTCACGGTTCCTCAGTGATCGCAGGAAGCGACGGTACGGAGGCCACAGTGGCAACCACGAGCAACAGCCCTACGGCTACCGCTACCGCGACCGCCCATCCGGAGGAGGCAGTACCGCTCCTCCGGATGAGCAGCATCACCAAGCGCTTCCCCGGCGTGCTCGCCAACGACGACGTGGACTTCGATGTCCGAGCCGGCGAGGTCCACACGCTCTTCGGAGAGAACGGCGCCGGCAAGAGCACGCTCATGCGCATCCTCTACGGCCTCTACCGCCCCGACTCGGGCGAGATCCGCGTCCACGGCGAGGCCGTCCAGATCTCCTCGCCGGCCGCCGCCATCCGCCATGGCATCGGCATGATCCACCAGCACTTCATGCTCGTGAACACCTTGACCGTGGTCGAGAACGTCGCCCTCGGGCTGAAATCGTCCCGCGGTCCGCTCACGGACCTCGGCAAGGTCTCGGTACGCCTCGAGGAGCTCGCCGAGCGGCACGGGCTCGAGGTCGACCCTCATGCCCTTATCTGGCAGCTCTCGGTCGGCGAGCGCCAGCGCGTCGAGATCCTGAAGGCGCTCTACCGCGACGTCGGTCTCCTCGTCCTCGACGAGCCGACTGCCGTGCTCACCCCGAACGAGGTCGACGATCTCTTCCGGGTCCTCCGCCAGCTTGCCGCGAGCGGACGAGGGCTCGTGTTCATCTCCCACAAGGTGAACGAAGTGCTCGAGATCTCCGACCGCATCACCGTCCTTCGCGCCGGCAAGCGCATCGGCACGGTCTCCAGGGCGGAAGCCTCACAAAGCCGGCTCGTCGAGATGATGGTGGGGCACGACCTGTCCGCCGATGTGCGACCGACGGCCGCCGCTGCAGGCGAGAGACGTCTCGTCGTGCGCGACCTCACGGTGAAGGGAGACCGCGGGCAGGACGCCGTACGCGGGCTCGATCTCGAAGTCGACGCCGGCGAGATCGTCGGGATCGCCGGAGTGTCAGGCAACGGCCAGCGTGAGTTCGCCGAGTCGGTCGCCGGCATTCGTGCCCCTACGAGCGGCTCGATCCTCCTCGGCGGGAGCGAGGTAGCCGGCGCCCCGCCTGCCCAGGTGCGGGCTGCCGGGCTTGCTTATGTCCCCGAGGAGCGCATGCGCGACGGCATCGTTGCAGATTTCACCGTCGCCGAGAACCTCATGCTCGTGGACAACAACAAGCCGAGCTTCTCCCGGCTCGGGTTTCTCCGCAGCCGCGTGATCAAGCGACACTGCCAGGAGCTCGTCGACGCCTTCGACGTGAGAACGCCGAGTCTCGACACGCCGGCACGCAACCTCTCCGGTGGCAACATTCAAAAGCTCATCATGGCCCGGGAGCTATCCGGCCAACCTCGCCTGCTGCTCGTCGCCCAACCGACGCGGGGGATCGACGTCAGTGCCGCCCAGTACATCCACCGGCGGCTCGTCGAACAGCGCGACGCCGGTACGGCCGTGCTCATCATCTCCGAGGATCTCGACGAGGTGATGTCGATCTCCGATCGCATCCTCGTGATGTACGAGGGCCGGATCATCGGCTCCGCCGACCCGCGCACGAGTACGCGTGAAGCCATCGGCCTCATGATGGCCGGCATCGAAGCCGAGCAGTCGGAGGAGGCTGCGGCCGCTGTCGAGCCGGTGAGCGTCGATCGCTGAGCAGCCGGCTTTGCCGGCGTCCTGGTCTGCCGACGGCGGCACTTGGTCCAGTGGCAGGCTCCAAAACGGCTCGTCTCCGACACCACAGGCGTGCGGCCGAGAACCTGGTAGTGAGTTCCGGTCACATATGCGTGCAACCGACTACCACGTCGGGCGGCAAACGGCTCCCACCGGTGTGCGCGATCGGCGAGACACGAGAGACAACATTCGGCCTCAGCCCGGCACGAAACGCGTGCCCGTCTCGCCTGCGAGGGCCCTCTCGACGTTGGCGGGATCGGTCACGATGGCTTCCGTGCCACCCGCGTCGAGGTAATTGAGGACGGCCTGGATCTTCGGCGCCATGCTGCCGGCGGCAAAGTGGGTACCCTCCGCCAGGTACGCCCTCGCCTCGGATGCGGTCAAGCGGTCCACGAAACGCTGCTCCGGTCGTCCGAAGCTGAGCGCCACCTGCTCGACCGCCGTCGAGATGAGGAGGAGGTCGGCGCCAAGGTTGGTGGCCAGCAGCGCCGAAGCGAGGTCCTTGTCGATGACGGCCGCGACCCCCTCGAGATCGCCGTCCTCTTTGCAGACAACCGGAATGCCGCCCCCGCCGGCGGTGACCACGACGATGCCGGCCTCGACGAGCGTGCGGATGGCAGGCATCTCGACGATCCGCACCGGAGTGGGAGAGGCGACGACGCGGCGCCAACCGCGGTTGGCATCTTCGATGAGCTCCCAGCCCTGCTGCCGTCGGCGCTCTGCCATCGCCTCGTCCATGAACGACCCGATCGGCTTGCTCGGATGGCTGAAGGCAGGGTCGTCGGCTCTCACCTCCACCTGGCAGATGACGGTGGCTGCGTTGCGATCCATGCCGAAGCGGCGGAACTCGTTGCAGAGGTTCTGCTGCAGGGCATATCCGATGGCACCTTGCGTGTCGGCCCCGCACACGTCGAGGGGAACCTCGTGCAGCTCGCTCGCCGCCAGCTCGGAACGTCGCAGGATGAAGCCGACCTGGGGCCCGTTGCCGTGGGCGATGACGACGTTCCAGCCGGCGCGGATCATCCCGACGATGTGGTGGCAGGTTTCTTTGGCGGCGATGTACTGATCTTGCACCGATTCGTGCTGCTTGTCCTTGATGAGTGAGTTGCCACCGATGGCGACGACGGCCGTGCGGCTCGCTGTGTCCATGGGTCAGCTCATCGTGAGCGCCATCACTGCCTTCTGGCCGTGGAGGCGGTTCTCGGCTTGGTCGTAGACGATGGACTGCGGCCCGTCGATGACCTCGTCGGTCACCTCGACGTTGCGATCGGCAGGCAGCGGGTGCATGAAGACGGCATCTTCGTTGGCCGTCTTCATGTGGCGGGCGTCTGTCATCCACGAGTGGTACTGGTTGATGAGACGTGTGTCTTCGGCCTCGTCGGGTGTGGTCACCATGGCACCCCAGCTCTTGGCGTAGACGACGTCGGTGCCGACGAAACCCGCCTCGAAGTCGTCCATGAGCTCGAACCCGGCGTGCCCGATGCGAGCGTTCTCCCTCGCCTGCTCGACGATCTCGGGCATGAGTGAGAACTCGGGTGGGTGCACGAGGCGAACGTTCATGCCGAAGCGGGGCAGCAGGAGCACGAGGCTCTGGGCGACGCTGACGGGCTTCAAGTAGGAGGGGTCGTGCGCCCAGGAGATCGTGGCGGTCTTGCCTCGCGGGTCGCCGAAGCGCTCGATGATCGTCATGAGGTCGCCGAGCGCCTGATGGGGGTGGTAGACGTCGCATTGCATGTTGAGGACCGGAACCCTGCTCGCCTCGGCGACGTCGCGCAGGTACTGGTTCCCCACGCCGAAGTCACAGTGGCGGATGGCGATGCCGTCGTTGTAGCGGCCGAGGATCTCGCCGATCTCCTTCGGAGTGTCCCCGTGGGCGATCTGGGTAGTACGGCTCTCGATGAACTGGGCGTGGCCGCCGAGCTGGGCCATGCCGGCTTCGAAGGAGGCCCGCGTGCGCGTGCTCGAGAAGAAGAAGAGCATGGCGAGGACCTTGTCGCGAAGGAGCGGGTGGCCGATGCCGAGGGCGCGCTCGCGCTTCAAGTGGAAGGCGATGTCGAGCAGCGTGTCGACTTCGTCCTTCGTCCACTCCTGCAGGTCGATGAGGTCGCGTCCGCGAAGGTGTGTCTGCATCGGTTTACTCCATTGCTCCCAGCACGAGGGACAGAAGGGACATGCGCATGACGACGCCGTTGAAGGCCTCCACCCAGTAGCGGGCGTGCCGCGTGCTGTCGACGTCCGGCGGCAGCTCGTCCATGCGGGGGAGGGAGTGGAGGATGATGGCGTCGGACTTCGCCTTCGCCGCCAGCAGCTCTCGGGTGACGCGGTAGGCCGCCGGCGTGCCGCCGCGCTCCCCGCTCGCTTCCACCCGCGACTGGGTGTAGTCGGCCTGCACGACCGGCTCCATGTAGATCACGTCGGCGTCGGCGATGCAGGCCTCGACGCTCTCGGCCTCGCGGTATTGCACGCTGCGCTCGTCGAGCTCCGACTTGAACTCGTCAGTGAGCGACATGTCCTCCGGCGAGACGACGAAACCCTCGAGGTCGAACTGCGACATCGCATACAGGATCGAGTGCATCGTCCGCATCCTCATGTCCCCGACGAGCAACATTTTCAAGCCGTCAAGGCCACCGCGTGCCTGCCAGATCGTGTAGAGGTCGGTGAGCACTTGCGTCGGGTGCTCACCCCAGCCGTCGCCGCAGTTGATCACCGGGACCGACGCCCAGCGGGCGGCCTCCTCCGGCGCCCCCTGCTGGAAGTGGCGCATGGCGATGACGTCGCCGTAGTACTCCAGCATGTGGACGGTGTCCTTGATGGACTCCTGGTAGAAGTCGCCGGCTCGCGTCATCTTGGCATCGGAGAAACCGAGCACATGGCCGCCGAGCCGGTGCATGGCCGCCTCCGTCGCCAGCCGAGTGCGGGTGCTCGGCTGGTAGAAGGCCGTCAGCAGCGTCTTGTGCTTGAGGAGATCCCCGTTCCGCCGTTCCGCCGCGTACGGTCGCAAGCGGTCCGCCACCCGGAAAATCTGGAAGAACTCCTCACGCTCCATGTCTTTGAGGGACAGAATGTCCCGACCGAGAAAACTTCGCATGCATGCATCTTGCCTGCTCCGGAATGTGCCGAGCTAGGGCCTTTCGGCCCGATTGTCGCCCTCGGCGCGCCGATACAGTTGCCTGGCCAGCACGGACGGCTGGGCGCAGCGACGAATCGGAAGGACGCCATCGGTGGCTCGGCACGGGCAAGCAGCGAGGTCGCTGTGGGTTCGGGGCGCCACCATCATCGACGGCACGAACGCCGCCCCCATCACGGGCGACGTCGTCGTCGACGACCGCGGTGTCATCGCCGCCGTCGGACCGCCGTTGCGGCAGGCACCTTTCGAGGTGGCCTCGACGGTGGACGGGTCCGGTTACGTGCTGTCGCCCGGTTTCGTCGACCTTCACTCCCACTCCGACCTTTACACGCTGTTTCGCGACGCGCCCGGCAACCCGCCCATCGGTGACTCGCCGAAGCTCGTGCAGGGCTGCACGGCCCAGGTCTTCGGCCAGGACGGCATCTCGGCCGCTCCCGTCTCCGAGGACGACCTCGGCGATCACGTCGCTTTCCTCGCCGGCCTCGACGGCACGATCCCGCCCGAGTCCTGGACGTGGCGCTCCTTCGGCGAGTACCGCCAGGCGGTGACCGCCAGCTCGACGACGCGCACCGCTCTCCTCGTCGGGCATGCCACGATCCGGCGGCTCGTCATGGGCGACGTCGCGCGTGAGGCGACAGCAGCCGACATCGAGGCCATGCAGCAGGCGCTCGCCACCGCCCTCGACGAGGGTGGGCGAGGCTTCTCCACCGGCCTCGTCTACGTTCCGGCCGCCTACGCGACGACAGACGAAGTGGCCGCCCTCTGCGAGGTCGTGGCGGCCCGCCAGGTGCCCTTCTTCGTGCATGTGCGCTCGGAGAGCGACCGCGTCGTCGAAGCCACCGACGAGGTGCTCGAGATCGCCGCTCGCACCGGCTGCCATCTCCACTACAGCCACATCAAAGCTGCCGGGCGGGAGAACTGGCACAAGGCCTCCGTGCTGATCGACCGCATGGCGGCGGCCCGCGAGGCGGGCGTGCACATCTCGGCGGACGTCCACCCCTATATCGCCGGCTCGACGTCTGCCATCGTCTTGCTCCCACCCTGGGTGCAGGACGGCGGCCACGAGGCGGCGATCGCACGCCTCTCCGAACCGGCCATCCGCGCCAAGCTCCGCCTGCAGCTGCTCGAGGACACGACCTCGTGGGACAACTGGTGGCGGTTCTCCGACGGCTGGAGCGGGCTCAAGGTGGCGCGGTCGCGACGGCCGGAGCTCGTCGGGCGCTCCTTCGCCGAGGTCATCTCCTCGGCCGGCGTGAGCGACCTCGCCTCCCAGGAGGCATTCGACGCCATCTTCGACCTGCTGGCGGACGAGAACCTCGGCATGTCCCTCGTCTCGTTCAACAACGTCGAGGAGAACGTCGCCCGTTTCATGGGCCAGCCCTACACCTCGATCGGCACCGACGCCGTCGTCGACCACGGTGGGCACCCGCACCCCCGCCTGCACGGGACCTTTCCCCGCGTGCTCGGCCGTTTCGTGCGTGAGCTCGGAGCGCTCTCGCTCGAGGAAGCCGTCCGCAAGGTGACCTCGCAGGCCGCAAGCGTCGTCGGCTGGGGCGGTGTGCTCGGTGAGCTCCGGCCCGGACTGCCGGCCGATCTCGTCCTGTTCGATGCCGACGTCATCGCCGACCGGGCGACCTTCGAGTCGCCGTGGGAGTACCCCGTCGGAATCGAAGGCGTCTGGGTCGGAGGGTTCCGGGTCGTGCAGCAGGGAGACCTCGCCCCGGAGGCCGACGTCGTCGCCGGTGACCCGCGTGCGGCGGAGTCAGACGGCGCCGGTCAGCGCCCTTCGACGACGGGCGAGCGGGCAACGTAACGGCCCCAACCGGCTTCGCCCGTGAAGCTGCCGTCTCTCGCCACGACGCGCCCTCGGCTCAAGACGAGGGCAGGCCAGCCGACGACCACGCGGCCGGCGTAGGGCGAATGGTCGACAGCCATGTGCAAGTCGGCTGCCTCGAGCGACTGGCGGCGATCCGGATCCCAGATGACGACGTCCGCATCGGCGCCCACGGCGAGTGAGCCCTTCTGCGGCCACAGCCCGAAGGTCTTCGCCGGCGCCTCGGCACAGAGCCGCACCCAATCCCCCACCGTGATGCGGCCCACCCGGACGCCTTCCCACACGAGGGCGAGGCGGGTTTCGATGCCGGGAAGGCCACCGGGGATGTCCGTGAAGTCGGCCGCCCCCCCGGGTCGGCCTGCCACACCGGCGCGGCGGTCGGCGCGGGTGAAGGGGCAGTGGTCGGTGGCAACCGTATCGATGTAGCCCTGCGCCAGTCCCTCCCAGAGCTCCTCGGAGTGCCACGGCTGGCGTAGCGGAGGCGTGCACACGTAGTCGGCCCCGTCGGGCCCCTCCAACCGTGAGGTGTCGAGGTAGAGGTACTGCGGACAGGTCTCGGCGCGGACGTTCACGCCTCGGTCGCGGGCGGCTCGCACTGCCGCCAGCGCCGGAGCGGAGGAGACGTGAACGATGAAGATCGACGCCCCCGTCACCTCCGCCAGCGCACAGGCCCGGCCGACGGCTTCGGCCTCGAGCACGGCCGGGCGCGTCAGGGCGTGCTCGATGACGGCCGTTCGCCCGGCCGCGAGCGCCTGGTGGCGCAGCTCCTCGACGGCACCGCCGTTTTCGCAGTGCAGTGTGACGAGGGAACCGTTCCGCCGGGCAGCCTGCATGAGACGCAGCACGGTGCCGTCGTCCACCTGCAGCCGCTCCGGGTACGCCAGGTAGAGCTTGAACGACGTGATGCCCGCTTCGACACCAGCGGCCACGACGGCCTCCGGCACGGCTTCGGTGAACGTGAGATGCAGGCCCCAGTCGATGGCGGACGGCTCCGCCCACGCCCGCCAGATCGCCACGGTCGCCATCGGGTCGTCACCGCGTTGCACCGTGACGTAGTCAACGATGGTGGTGGTCCCGCCCACGGCGGCGGCCCGCGTGCCGCTCGCGAAGTCGTCCGACACGCGCACGGCACCCACCGGCATGTTGAGGTGCGTGTGGGCGTCGACGCCACCCGGCGTGACGAGCTTGCCCGTGGCGTCGTGCACCTCCTCTCCAGGCAGCGGCGTGAGACGACCCACCTCGGCGATGCGACCGTCGGCGGCGACGCGAACATCTCCTCTTCGCTCGCCGGCCGCGTCCACCACCGTGCCGTCGCGGATCAGCATGCCGCCGGACCCGGCCGTCTCGCCTGCACCGCCCGGAAGCGGGCCGCCGCGGGCCACGGGCGGCGCGCTGGCATACGAAGAGGTCTCACGACCACGATCCGCTGCTCAGGGCCAGAGCCGGCGCGCCCGACGGGCGAGCTCGCCCCGGGCGGCGGCGAGCTCGAGACCTACGAGCTCCCCGTCGCTGACGACGAGCTCACCGCCCACGAGGAGATGGCGCACACGCCGGTCCGGGCCGAGCACGAGGCCGGCGATCGGGTCGGGCACGTCGCCGAGGTCGTCGCCCGGCCAGATGGCGATGTCGGCCGGCGACCCGGGCTCCAAGCGACCGAGCTCGCCTCGGCCGAGGCACCGTGCCCCGCCGGAGGTCGCCAGCCCGAGCGCTTCTGCCGGCGAGAAGGCGCTGGCGTGACCATCTCGTAACCTCGCCAGGTAGAGGGCTTGCCGCATCTCGGGCTGCAGAACGCCGGCCTCGTTCGATGCGGCGCCGTCGACACCGAGGCCGACGGGGGCGCCGGCGTCGACGAGCTGGCGGACCGGGCAGATACCCGAACCCAGACGGCCGTTCGAGCTCGGGCAGTGGGCGACGCCGGCGCCGGCAGCACCGAGGCGGGCGACCTCGCTCGGATCGAGGTGGATGGCATGGGCGAACCAGACGTCGGGGCCGAGCCAGCCGAGGCCCTCGACGTAGTCGAGCGGCCGGCAGCCGAAGCGCGCCAGGCTGTCGCGTTCCTCGTCCAACGTCTCTGCGAGGTGCGTGTGCAGGCGGAGCCCGAGCCTGCGGGCGAGATCGGCTGACTCGACCATCAGCTCCTTGCTCGTCGAGAAGGGACTGCAAGGGGCGACGACCACACTCACCCGGCTGCCGTCGTGCAGTCGCGCCGCTACGGCCTCGGTGGAGGCGAGGATGACCTCGACGTCCTCGACGATGTCGTCCGGCGGCAGCCCTCCAGCGCTCTCCCCGAGGTCCATGGAACCGCGAGAGAGGTGGAGGCGGACACCGACGGTGCGGGCGGCAGAGGCGATGGCGTCGAAAACGCTGTCGTCACCGTGGGGGACGACGTAGTGATGGTCGGCCACCGTCGTGGCGCCGCTGCGAGCGAGCTCGGCCAGGCCGACAAGGGCAGCGGCGCCGACGTCGTCGCTCGACAGCTGGTTCCAGACGGGGTAGAGCTCCTGCAGCCATCCGAAGAGGTCGCAGCTCGTGGCACGCCCCCGCGTCATCCACTGGTAGAGGTGATGGTGCGTGTTGACGAGCCCGGCCGTCACGATGTCGCCGTCGCAGCGCAGCTCCCGGTCGCCCGGTCTCGCTTCGACAGAACCGATCTCGGTGATGAGCCCGTCCTCGACAGCGACGTCTGCGGGGAAGCGGGCGCCCCGCAGCACGAGGCGCGATTCCGTTGACATGTGGACCTCCGGGTGCTCGATCATCGACGGCCCCCCGTGAAGAGCACGGCGACGCTCTCGCCCGGCCCGACGACGCCCTGCTCACGCAAGGCCACGAGACCGGCGAGTCCGGCTGACCCGGTCGGGTCGACCTGGATGCCCGTTGTTTCGAGGGCGAGGGCATTCGCCTTCTCCAGCTCTTCCTCGCCGACTACGACGGGCCGACCCCCGGTGACGAGCATCGCCTCGACGACGGCCAACCAGTCGTAGGTTTCGTCGTCGAGAATGCCGTGGGCGATGCTGTGCGGCGTCGTCTCCCAAGGCCACATGAACTCGGACCGGTGCTGGGCGGCCTGGCGGAGAGCCCGGTGGATCGGGTCAGGACCGCTCTGGCCGTCAAGGAGGGCCGCCACGCGGTCGAAGGCGCGCTTGAGCGGCCAAGCGCTCTCGGTCTGGACGGTGTGGAAGCGCGGGGGGCGCTCGAGGAGACCGAAGGTGACCGCTTCGCCGAAGGCGGCGGCGACAGCGCTGGCGAGTGCCCCTCCACCGACCTGGACGACGACGTGATCGAGAGGAGCTCCGGTGGCCGCCAGGTGGGCCACGATCTCGTAGCCGAGCGTCTGGCCGCCTTCGATGGCGAGGCCGTTCTCGTTGCCCTGGCAGGTGAACGGCAGAGCTCCTTCAGCGATGGCCGCCCGCATGCGGTGGTAGGTGGGATCGCCGTTCACTCCGGCTTGGCGGGCGCACACGGTGATGCGAGCCCCGAGGGAGGAGAGCCGCGCGACGACGGCCGGGTCGGCGTCGGTGGGCACGAACACGAGCAGCTGCCGCCCGCCTGCCGCCGCCACGACCGCCGCAGCCAAGGCGGCGTTCCCGCAGCTGGCGATCGCCAGCGGGCGTCGCTCGCTCGCATCGATCAGGCCAAGCTGTTCGGCCACCTCGAGGTGGAGGAGCAAGCCGAAGAGGTGGCGTCCCTTGTGAGAGCGGGCGACATTGTGGGTCTCGTCCTTCACGAACACGGGACCGAGGACACCAGCACCTTCACCGAGACGCCCCTCGAAGGTCAGCGGCGTCGTGACGAACCCGCTGCCGTCGACGTCTGCCACGGCGGCGTCGAGCCGCCGCACGAGAGCGACGAACTGCCCGTCGCCGAGACCGCCGGCGACGGCGAGGTGCTGGGCGTGCAGCAGCGATCGGAACCGCACGAACGGGTTCTGCTCGCCCTCGTCGCCCGCAGGGAAGGTGACGGCGTCCGCATCGAGCACCCTGCGAAGGACGTGGTCGACACCATCGCCGGCGCGCGGGCAGGAGAACGGGTATGGCTCGAACGGCTCGAGGACCGTACCGCACCCGCGGCAGACCATCAGGCTCGGCAAGGGCGTGTGCCGCAGGTTCACAGCTGGTCGAGCACGCCAGTGCGGGCGTTGAATTCCTGGATCATCTCGTCCCAGACGCCCACCATCGGGCGAATGCCTTCCCAGAAACCGGCCTCGTGCCGCGAGCGGAACTCCTCCACCGGCACGCCCTGCTGCTCCACCCAGGTGAAGTAACCGAGGTTGAAGATGCGCTCGCGCTCGGCCCGAGTCAGCTCGAGGAGGTTGTCGGTCGTGACGCCACCGAGATGCTGGCCGAAGATCTCTCCGGCGGCGACTTCGTCGAAGCCGTCTGGGTACCGCTTGGCGCTCGCCAGCTGGCGCTCGCTCTCGTACATGGCCGCCCCGTCGGTGGCGACCGTCGTGACGACGTCGTTCGGCCCGAGACCTTCGTACTTCGCGAGCTTGATCGCCGCCAGCACGTTGCAGATGCTCGAGAGCCCGAAGGAGTCGAGCGCCTCGAGCGTCGCCTCCGGCACGTGGCGCCTTCCGGCAAGGTAGCGGCGTCCGGTCTCGGAGTTGAAGAGGATGTTCAAACGGTCGGTCGCCTCATCCGACACCGCCACGACGAAGTCGGTGTTCATGACGTTGTGGATGAGGGGGATGTGCTTGTCGCCGATCCCTTGAATGTTGTGCTCACCGAAGCCGTTGTTCAGCATCGTCGGGCACTCGAGCGCCTCGACGGCCACGATGGCGGCGCCGAGGTGCTCCTTCAGGTAGTCGCCGGCGGCGATCGTGCCGGCCGACCCCGTGGCCGAGACGAAGGCCCTCAGCCGGAGGGCCTCCCCGTCCTGGGCGACCATGGAGGCGAAGATCTCCTCGATGGCCCTGCCGGTGGCGTGATAGTGCACGAGGTAGTTGCCGAACTCGGAGAACTGGTTGAAGATCACGTTGGCGCTATCGGCCGCCAGGCGGTTGCACTCGTCGTAGATCTCCTTGACGTTGCTCTCGGTGCCCGGGGTCCGCACGATGTCGGAGGGGTCCTCCACCCAGGCCTCGAGCCACTCGAAGCGCTCGCGACTCATGCCCTCCGGCAGCACGGCGACGCCGCGGCAGCCCATGAGCTTCGAGATGGCCACACCTCCGCGGCAGTAGTTGCCCGTCGACGGCCAGATGGCGCGGTTCCGAGTTGGGTCGAACTGCCCCGTGACGACGCGAGGTGCCAGGCAGCCGTAGCTCGCCAGCACCTTGTGGGCCCCGATCATCGGGAAGCGGTTCGCCAGGGCGACGACGATACGGGCCTCGGTCCCGGTGAGCTCGGGCGGGAGCACGACGTGCTCGGGCACGCTCACGATTCCCGTGCGGGCGGCGTCGTTGTGCCAGTGGACGCGGAACAGGTTGAGCGGGTGGGCATCGTCCGGGCCGACGGCGCCGAGACGAGAGCGCACGGCCTCCGGGGTGAGGCTCGGATCAGCCAGCTGGGCGAAGGTCGGCAGGGCGACCCCTCGCTCGCGAAAGCGCGCCACCGTGCGCTCGTACACGTCGGAGTCGACGACCTCCTGCTCGAGTCCCAGTCGTCTCATGCGACACCTCCATCCATGGCGTCCTCGCCATCATCGTGCGAAACGCTTGGCGTCTCGTATGCCGACTGTTCGTTGTACCGGCGCCGCTCGTCCCCACCTGCGTGCGAGCCTGCGGGTGGCGGCTGCGTTCCGCAGGCTGCGGGCGAATGAGAAGAAACGTAGCTCCGCCAGCTCGAGCTCTCCGAGCAGGGTGCTCGGTGGTCGCCGGCGGACCGCAGCAAGGCCGGTGGCGTTCTTTGAGCTGGTGCCACTCGTTCGAGCACGTCCCGGGCCCTCGCCTCAGATGACGGCTTCGTCGAGCATGGCGTCGGCGACCTTCACGAATCCGGCGATGTTCGCCCCCACGACGTAGTCCCCGTCCTCGCCATACCGCTCGGCTGCTTCCCGGCAGTGCGAGTGGATCGCCCCCATGATGGACCGCAAACGTTCGTCCACCTGCTCGCGTGTCCACTGCAGATGGAGGCTGTCCTGCGCCATCTCCAGCCCGGAGACGGTGACACCGCCTGCGTTTGCTGCTTTGCCCGGTCCGAAGAGGACCCCGGCGGTACGGAACTGCGAGGCGCCGTCCGGCATCGTGGGCATGTTGGCCCCTTCGGTGACGGCGATCACGCCGTTGCCCACGAGGTTGGCCGCATCCTTGCCGTTGATCTCGTTCTGGGTGGCGCACGGGAAGGCACAGTCGGCCGGGACCGCCCAGAGCGGGTTGCAGTCCCCGTGAGTGGCGGCGGTGAAGCTTGCCGTCGGGAACTTCGTGGCGTACTCCGAGATGCGCCCGCGGCGAACGTTCTTCAAATCCATGACCCAGCAGAGCTTCTCTTCATCGATGCCGTCTGGATCGTGCACGAAGCCACCCGAGTCGGACAGCGTCACCGGTTTCGCACCGATGGCGATGAGCTTCTCGGCGGCGTATTGGGCGACATTGCCGCTGCCGGAAATGAGACACGTCTTGGCCTCGAGGCTCTGCGAGCGGGTGGCGAGCATCTCGGCGGCGAAGTAGACAGCGCCGTAACCGGTCGCCTCCGGACGGACGAGGGAACCGCCCCAGCCGTAGCCCTTGCCGGTCAAGGTGCCGCTGAACTCGTTGGTGATGCGCTTGTACTGGCCGAACAGGTAACCGATCTCGCGGCCGCCCACACCGATGTCACCCGCAGGAACATCGGTGAACTGACCGATGTGGCGGTACAGCTCACTCATGAACGCCTGGCAGAACCGCCGCACCTCGGCGTCACTCCTTCCCTTCGGGTCGAAGTCGGAGCCACCCTTGGCGCCACCCATCGGCAGCGTCGTGAGCGAGTTCTTCAACACCTGCTCGAAGGCGAGGAACTTCAGCAGCCCGGCGTAGACGCTCGGATGGAAGCGAAGCCCGCCCTTGTAGGGCCCGATGGCACTGTTCATTTGGACGCGGAAGCCGCGATTGATCTGTATCTCCCCCTCGTCGTCCACCCAGGGGACGCGGAAGATGATGGTGCGCTCCGGCTCCGCCATGCGTTCGAGGATCTTGGCCGCCTCGTACTCGCGGTGCTCGGCAAGCACCGGCGCGAGCGAGGTGTAGACCTCCCCAACGGCCTCGAGAAACTCCGGCTCACCAGGGTTCTGGCGCGCCACGTCGTTCAGCACGCGTTCGATGTAGTTCGACATTGGCGTCGTGACTCCTTCTTGTCTCGCTTCGTTGCGATGTCGGCCAGCTGAATCAGGCACAGACGCTCGTGAACAAATGATGCGCCCGGCTCGACGAGCGAACTAGGGCCGAAGGTCCCCCGCCTGCGCTTCAAGCGTCCCTTTACCTGTAGGAACCTCTGCGTGCGCCGCCATGGCAACGCATCGCGGCCCGAGGCGCATCCCCTCCGCGCCCTGCGGCGCTAGCCTCCGGTCCGGCGTCCGCGTTCATGAGGTGAGCCGTGCCGCAGCCATCGACGACGACAGCCCGATGACACCTTGGCCATGAGCGCAGACGATCGCGCCGGACCTCGCCCCTTCGGTGTGCCCACCCTCGAGGACCTCGGGGACCTGAGCGGACGCTCGGTGCTCGTGCGGGGGGACCTCGACATCGCCGAGCTCGAGCCCGGTTCGCTGGCTCGCGAGCGACGCCTCGGTGTTCTCCTGCCGACCCTGCGATGGTTGCTCGACCGCGGTGCCCGCGTGTCGGTCTGCGGCCATGTCGGGAGCCTCGTTGGTGAAGCTGACGAGGCGTCCTTCTTGGGAATCCGTCGGGAAGTGGAGGATGCCTGTCCCGGAGTGAGCGTCCTCCCGAACCTGGCGGGCGAGCAGGAGCGCTTGGGGGACCGACAGCTGGCGGTGGAGCTTGCGCGGGGGCAGGACTTCTATGTGAACGAGGCCTTTCAATGGTGCTGGATGTCGCTCGCCTCCATCGTGGGGCCTCCCGCCCTGCTTCCGTCAGCTGCTGGGCTGCGGCTGGCGGCCGACCTCGTGCTGCTCGAGCCTTTGATCCTCCACCCCCCGCGACCGTTCGTGGCCGTGTTCGGAAGCGATCAGTCGCTTTCACGGCTTCCCGGCTTGCGCGGGCTGATACTTCGCGCTGATGCGACCCTCGTCGGTGGGGCAATGGCCCTGCCCTTCCTGCAGGCGATCGGTGTGCAAAGCGCCCCAAAGCCCGAGACCGAGCTGCTGCGGGAGTGCCGAGCGTGCTTCGGGCTCGCCCGGGAGATCCAGCACAACGTTCGCCTTCCCTCGGACCTCGTCTGGGAACAGCCGGACGGGACGGTGGTGCTCGCCCCCTCCGCCTCATCGCTCGACGGCTCCGTCTCCGACATCGGGTCGACGACGCGCCTTCGCTACGCCGAGGTGCTGCGGGGAGCGGGCAGTGTCCTGTGGACGGGCGCCCTCGGCCGAGCGGAGGACACACGCTTCGCCCAGGGTACGCGAGCGGTGGCCGCCGGCCTGCCGCCGCAGGGCCACGTAGTACTCGGTGGGGACGCTGCGCTGGCCGCCCTCGAAGACCTCACGAGTGCCGCCACCGGAGTGCTCAGTGCCACCGACAGCGCCGTCACGTTGTTGAAGGACGGGGATCTACCGGGCTTGGCGGCGCTCCGGGGGAGCCGGCGGGGCTGAGCCACAGCAACCCGCCGCAGTCCTCCTCCAGCTCGCGAGCAAGGCGCCCGTTACGGCAGAGGCGCCACCGGCTCAGCCGAGGTGAGCGGGCCGACCGACGTGAGAGGCGCTACTGGCTCCGACGCCGTGAGCGCCGCTTCCTTGCGGACGCTTGTCCTGGACAGGATCCCGTAGGCAACTCCGCCGACGATCATCCCGACGAGCCAGCTGAAGTCCGCTCCATGCGTCCAGTTCGAAAGCGGACCGGTGTAGGAGGGCACATAGAAGGCGGCATCGATCCACATCATGGCAGCGAACATGCCGAGAGCCAGCGACGAGAGCGCCTTCCAGTTGAAGCCGCCGTCCCGCCAGTAGAGACCGCCACGCTTCTCAGCCAGCGAAAGGACGTCGTAGCGGCCGCGACGCAGCAGGTAGTCGACGATGAGGACGCCGAACCAGGGCCCCAGCCACACGACGATGTAGTCGAGGAAGCCCGACAGGTCCGCGTAGAAGTTGCCCTTGAAGATCACAAGGGCCGTCACCCCGCCGGAGATGACGGTGTCGATGAGCACGCAACCCCACCGCTTGAGGGGGATGCCGAGCGCCTGCAGGGTCACGCCGGAGGAGTACATGTCGATCGAGTTGATGGCGAACAGCTGCGGGATCGCCAGGATCAAGAAGGGCCAGAAGAACCAGCTGGCAAACGACGACGGGACGCCCGTAACGGCAGTGACACTCGGGCTGACGAGGTAGGCAGCCGCTCCGAGGAGCTCGAGCAGGATCGACGGAATCGCTCCTCCAAGCGTGGCGGCCCAGAAGGTCTTCATCTTGGCTGTGTCCCGCGGAAGGTACCGAGAGTAGTCAGCGGCGTTCTCGGTCCAGCCGAGCCCGCCGGCGGAGACGATGAGCACGAGCGCCGTCGTCCAGAGCCACCAGGTGGTGTGCTGGTGGAAGGTGCTCAGGTGGGCGTGCGGAATGACAAGGCATGCCATGACGGCGAAGACGACGATGAACACGAAGGACAGGTAGCGCAGCACCTTGATGATGGTGGCGTGGCCGAGGAACGGAACGATGAACTGGATGGCCACCGCGCCGATGATGATGGCGACCTTGGCGCCGGTGTCGACATGGGTTCCCTCCCGCAGGAACATGGCAATGACGACGAGCACGATGATGACGATGCCCTCGATCTCGAAGCCGACCTGGGTGATCCAGTTGAAGAGGGAAGGGGCACGGTTGCCGTTGCGACCAAAGGGAGCTCGGCTGACCATGAAGGCGGTCGTGCCGGTCTCCGGCCCGGGCAGGCTCGCCCAACCGAGGAAGGCATAGCCGAGGTTGCCCACGAGGATGGCCAGCACGGCCTGCCAGAACGACAGCCCGAAGGAGACGATGAGTGCTCCGTAGACGAGGAACTCGACGTTCCAGATCGCCCCCGCCCACATCCAGAACAGCCCGGACGGCTTCATCTTGCGGTCCGAGTCGGGAATCAACTCGATGCCACGTTGCTCCAGCTTGAAAGCTTCGTAGCTCTCCGACGTCGGGGGGGCATCGAGGTCAACGGCGCCACCTCGCGCGCCTCCGCCAAAGCCGCCGGTCACAGCGCCTGTCCCATCGGCCATCTTCGGACCTCCCTTGTGCCGGAAAGAGAAACCCGCAAGTTCCCCTCGGTGCGGCTCGTCCGTTAACAAACATGTTCCTTTCGAGGGCGGCTTCTCTAGGGTCTTTGTGCCCTACTTCGAGCAGGCAGAGGAGGCGGGGATCATCGATGCAGGATCGAAAGTCCCTCTAGAGTGACCACGTGGTTGAAGCCATCGTCCTCGTGAATGCGGAGCCCGCCCACTTGGCGAGCCTCGGTCGCCAGCTCGCCGACGTGGCGGGAGTCTCGGCCGCCTTCTCGGTTGCGGGTGACGAGGATTTCGTCGCCGTAGTACGTGTCGTCAATCACGAGGAGTTGGCCGAGGTCGTCACGACGCGGATCGCCGTCCTCGAGGGCATCACGCGCCTTCGAACACTCATCGCCTTTCGTAGCTACGGCACCGAGGACGAGCGTTACTTCTAGACGCTCTCTCGCCTGAGCTCGGAGGCCGCCACGTTCGCCCGTCCAGGCGCTCGTGGCCCCGCAGCCGGCCGCTCGGGCGAGAGAAGATGAGGGGATGAGCGATCTCCGCCACCTTCTGGCCGACGCCGCCAGACGCGCCGCCGAGTACCGGGAGAACGTGTCCGACTCGCCTGTCTTCCCCTCCGACCTGGGGATCGAGTCGTTGCGTGGCGCCCTTTCCCTCCTGCCGGACGGGCCGACACCGCCTCTCGAGGTGATCGCCCAGCTGGCCGGCCTCGTCGAGCCGGCTCTCGTCGCCAGCACAGGACCGCGCTACTTCGGGTTCGTAACGGGCGGTTCGCTTGATGCAGCCACGGCGGCCGACGTGCTGACGACCGCATGGGACCAGAACGCCTACAACGCCGTCACCTCGCCTGCTGCCGCCGTAGTCGAGGAGGTTGCCGGCGGCTGGTTGAAGGGGCTGCTCGGCCTGCCGGCGGGAGCCGCCTTCGGCTTCGCTACGGGGGCACAGGGTGCCAACACGGTCTGCCTGGCCGCCGCCCGCCATGGCGTGCTCGCCGAGGCAGGCTGGGATGTCGAGCGCCACGGCCTGCTCGGAGGACCACGGCTGCGGGTGGTCGCCAACGGCGAGCGGCATGCCACGATCGACCGTGCGCTCAGGCTGCTCGGCCTCGGCGCCGAGCTGCTCGAGCCGGTGGAGACCGATTCCGACGGGGCCATCGACGTCGACGACCTGAGACGGGTGCTCTTGCGGTCGCCGCCCGGCCCCACCATCGTCTGCCTGCAGGCCGGCAACGTCAACACGGGCGCCTTTGACGAGTTCACCTCAGCCGTGGCTGCCGCCCACGAGCACGGTGCCTGGGTTCATGTCGACGGCGCCTTCGGCCTCTGGGCGGGGTGCAACCCCGCGACGGCCCACCTCGTGGCCGGCGTCGAGGGCGCCGACTCCTGGGCGACCGACGGACACAAATGGCTCAACGTCCCCTACGACTGCGGCTACGCCTTCTGTGCCCACCCGGACAGCCAGGCTGCCGCCATGTCCTACACGGCCGCCTACCTCAACAGCCCGGCAGGCGGCAGCTTGCGGTCGCCGGGCGACTTCGTGCTCGAGTCCTCCCGTCGGGCGAGGGGTTTCGCCACCTGGGCCGCCCTCCGCCAGCTCGGCCGCGAGGGCCTCGCCCAGCTGGTGGAGCGGTGCTGCGCCCTCGCCCGGCGCTTCGCCGCCGGGCTCGGCACGTCCGAGGGAATCTCGGTCGTGAACGACGTCGTGCTCAACCAAGTCCTCGTGCGCTTTGGCGACGACGAGCGGACGGCTCGCGTCATCGAGACCATCCAGCGCTCCGGCGAGTGCTGGATGGGTGCTACCTCGTGGCATGGCATGCGCCTCATGCGGATCTCGGTGTCGAGCTGGCGCACGACAGAGGCCGACGTGGACCGCTCGGTCGCGAGCATCCTTGCGGCCTCGAGGGCGGCGAGCTGAGCGCGGCCCCGCGGCGGCGAGGTTGCTATGGGGCGGCGAGGCTGGGCTCGCGATTGACCTCGTCGACGAGGTCGATGAGCTGCGCCAGGGTGTCGAGGCGGTGGATGACGTCGCCCGCCAGCTTGGCTTGCAGCGTCGTGATGCCCGCCTGGCGGTAGAGGCGTAGGCGCTCGCTCACCGTCTCCGGGGGACCGAGCAGGTTGGTCTTGAAGCCGAGCTCGGTCGGCACTCGGTCGGCCGCCTCCTGGCGGCGGCCGGAAAGCCACAGCTCCTGCACGGCCTGCACGTCGTCGCCGAACCCCTGTCGGGCGAAGGCGGCGTTGTAGAAGTTCTTGCCCTTGGAGCCCATCGCCCCGATCGTGAAGGCGTAACCCCGGGCGTGGCGCCCGGCCGCCTCCTCGACGTCCTCGGTGAGCTCCACCGCCACCGGGATGACGAGCTCTAGGTCGGCCAGCGTCCGACCGGCGCCGGCGGCACCCGAGGAGAGATGCTGGAGGAAGACGGAGGCATGCTCGGGGATGAAGGCGTTGCCGATCCAGCCGTCCGCCAGCTCGCCGGTCAGCTCCAGGTTCCGCGGTCCGAGGGCGGCCACGAAGATGGGCACCTCGACGGGGGCGATCATCGAGCGCAAGGCGCGGCCAGGACCATCGGGCAAGGGCAGCTGGAAGACCTCGCCCACGTAGCTGAGGCGATCGCCGCGGGCGACGGTGCGGACGATGTCGATCGTCTCGCGGGTGGCCGCCAGGGGCGAACGAAAGCGGACGCCGTGCCAACCCTCCATGACCTGCGGCCCGCTCGTGCCGAGGCCGAGGAGGAAGCGCCCGCCCGAGAGCAGCTGCAGCGACATCGCCGACATGGCGAGGTTGGCCGGTGTTCGCGCACCGAGCTGAACGATCCCGCTGGCGAGAGCGATCGTCGTCGTCTGGCCGGCCAGATACGCCAACGGCGTCAGGGCGTCCTGCCCCCAGACCTCCGGCACCCACACGGAGGTGGCACCCAACCGCTCGGCCTCGACGACGAAGGCGGCATCATCGGCTGTTGAGACGAGGGCGCTGATCCCCACTTGCATGCTGAGCAACCTCCGGCGAGACGCGGCGGACGCTCGGCCGGCTCCGGTTCGCCGCGCCAGTGAACTCGCACCTCACTACGCTGTCAAGGGCCAGCCTCGGTGCCGTCAAGGGCCAGCGCCTCGGCGCGGAAACAGAGCCAGCCTGGGTGAGAAGGGTGACGTGGAGCCTCCCGAACTGCGTTACAGCGACGGCCCAACGGTCGAGGTTGTTCTCGTGATCGCCGCGCCCCTTGACGTCGTGTGGACCTGTGTGTCCGACATTCAGCTGCCGGCCCGCTTCAGCACCGAGCTCCTCGGCGCCGAGTGGCTCGACGGCGCCACCGGAGCGCACGTGGGCGCCCGGTTCGTCGGCCACAACCGCCACCCGGCTATCGGTGACTGGGACACGACGTCGACGATCTACGCCTGCGAACCGGGACACGTGCTCGGCTGGGCGGTCGGCGACATCGAGGCTCCCTCGGCTCGCTGGTGCTTCACGCTCGCACCGGAGGGCGCGGGCACGAGGCTCACCCAGTGGATGCAGATGGGGCCTGCTCGAAGTGGCATCAACCTCGCCATTGACACCATGCCCGACAAGGAGTCCAAGATCCTGCGTCGTCGGCTCGCCGAGCACCGCGCCAACATGGAACGCACGCTTGTCGGCATCAAGGAGACGGCGGAGGCCTGAGAACCCCCCGCCCGGTCACGCTCGCCGTGAGCCCTCGATCGCATCGCTCACGTCGCCGCCAGCCGATGGCCCTCGTCTCTGCCGAGCAGACGGGAGGCCGCCGCTCGTGACCTCGGCCGTCCGTTCAGCCGTCCTGAGCGCCCATGGCGTCGTCGTCACGATGCCGAGCGAGAGGACGAGGGCGCCGCAACCGGTCATCAGCCACCAGCCGTCATGGGTGGCAGACGGGAAGCGTTCCACGAACCGACCACCCGCCAGGCCGGCCACGGCGGTTGCCCCGACGATGGCGACGCCGAGAGTCTGGCCGATCTGGCGGCTCGTGGAGGCGATGGCGCTCGCCACGCCCGCTTGGCTGGCAGGCATGCCGGAAACGGCCGCCACCGTGATGGGGGCGTTCACGACTCCGAAGCCGACGCCGACGATGACGTAGGCAACGAACAGGCGCGTGAAGGACGTCGTGGCGGACAGGTTCGTAAGCAGGAGACCGCCGATACCGAGCCCGGCGCCGCCGAGCAGCAGCGACGGACGGGCACCTACCCGCCCGACCAGACGGCCCGAGATGGGAGACATCAGCACCGTCACTCCCGCCATCGGCATCGTGTCAAGGCCGGCCCGAAGGGCCGAGAGACCTCGAACCTCCTGCAGGTACAACGTGTTCAGGAACAAGAAGCCCGCCAAGCACACGAAGGAGGCGACGGCGATCACGGTCGCTCCGGAGAAGGGGGCGCTCTTGAAGAACCGCATGTCGATAAGCGGCTCTCTTCTCCTGCGCTCGTAGGCGACGAGCGTCCCGAGGCTCACGGCGGCGACGACGAAGAGACCGAGAATGAGCGGGGACTCCCAGCCACGCCGCGGACCCTCGATGATTCCGTACGTGAGAGAGAACAGCGTCACGATCACGAGCAACTCGCCGAGGGGATCGAGCCGGCGGGCGGTCGGCGCCCTGGACTCCGACACGAAGGCACCGGTCAGCACGATGGCGGCAATCCCGATGGGGATGTTGACCCAGAAGATGGACCGCCACCCGACTGCTGCGACGAGGACGCCGCCCGTCACTGGCCCGAGCGCCATGCTGACGCCGACGACCGCTCCCCAGATGCCGATGGCCTGGGCCCGCTCTCGGGGGTCCTCGAAGGTGTTGCGGATGATCGACATGGCCACCGGGTTGAGCATCGACCCGCCGACGGCCTGCAGCATCCTGAAGAGCACGAGCGACGTCAGGTTGGGCGCCAGGCTGCAGGCGAGCGAGCCCAGTGTGAACAGGATCAGGCCGAGCTGGAAGACCCTCCGGCGACCAAAGCGATCCGCCATCGATCCTGAGAGCATGAGGAGACTCGCCAGCACGAGGGTGTAGGCGTCCACGATCCACTGCAAGCCGGACACCGAGGCGTGGAGCTGCTTCGATATCGAGGGCAGCGCCACATTCACGATGGTGTTGTCGAGCCCGACAATGAACAGGCTCATGCAGCAGATGAACAGGACTCCGATGCGCCGCCGCCGGGAGGCAACCACCGCGATCCCGCTCGATGGAACCTCGCCCACCCGACAACCGTACGGCAATGCAACGGACCTGGCTGCGAGGTGACCGACTCGAACGCAGCTCAGGTGCTTGTGGACCTCGGTCCGATGGCGGATCCACCCGCGATGGTCACGAGCTCAGTGAGCACGCGCCGGAGCTCCATCGTGTTGCGGTCGGCCCGCGTGTGCACCTCCGTGCGGAGGTTGAGGGGCAGCGACAGCTCGTCATAGCGCGTCTGCACGGCGAGGTCCTCGTTGAGGACCTCCTGCTCGAAGGCGATGGCACCCGCCTTGGCGTCGAGATCACCACCAAGATCGTCGCGCCAGAGCGTCGTGTAGAGCCTGCAGCGCTCTTCGCTCAACGGCTGGATGAAGAAGCCGATCACGTTGCGGCCGCGAGCCTCCAGGAACTCGAGCCGAAGCGAGAGGAAGAACGGCACCTGGTACCGGTAGGTCATGCGACGGGTCTGGACGAGTGGGCGGATGCCCTCTGCCACCCCCGGATCCTCCCGGTTGGCGAAGGGATGCTCGTAGACGACGCGAAAGCCCCAGCCGTCGCGTTCGACGTCATAGGGAGCCAACGTCCTCGACTCGTCCGTGCCGAAGGTACCGGCGTGGACGAACGGGAAGTGGGCAAAGTCGAGGAAGTTGTCCGCCATGAGCCCGGCGCTTGCTCGAGCCTCGGTAGGAGGCAGCTCGAGCATCTCGAAACCGCCCTCCTCGGCCTCCGGGATCGAAGGCAACTCGACGATGGGAGTCTCAGGAGCGAGAAAGACCATCCCAAAACGTTCAGCTACGCCGGCTGGGGCCTCTAGGCGGGCGTTCGGCGGGAGGGCGGCCCCGGGTCCGAGCGCCGGAATCTCGACGCATCGGCCCGAGACGTCGTAACACCAGCCGTGGTAGGCGCAGCGCAGGACGTCGTCCTCGCGACTGCCGAGGGAGAGAGGAGCGAGCCGGTGGGGGCAGCGATCGAGGAAGACAACGGGTTTGTCGCCCGACCGGAAGGCCACGTACGGCTCTCCGAGCAGCTCCAGCCTCAGCGGCTGCTCGCCGATCTCGGCCGAGCGGGCTACCGGATGCCAACATCGCCGCAGCGCGGGATGGGTGTTGTTCAATCGCTCGACGTCATCGGATGGCCGCACGGGGTCCCTCACCTTCGTCAGCAGGGCCGGGCGGGCTCAGGCTAGGCGAAGGCACCATGGGCGGTTACGGGTGTGGCACCGAGTTCGCCCTGGAGCCGCCTCGCGTGCCGGTTGTTGACCTTCGGCCCTATTCGCCTCCGCCCATCGAGCCGACACTGTCAGCAGAGGCTTCGCGAGGCGCAGCCCGAAGCAGGAGGGACGAGCCACATGACCGACGTGATGATGCCTGAGGGGATGGTGCACGCCGAGCGCGCCGAGGTGCACGAGAAGCAACCGGCGGTGTACGCGGCCGGGCGCATCTGCGACGAGCCGTTGTGTGGAACAAGGCTGTCCATCTACAACCGTTCGACGACCTGCGCGCTTCATGCCCACGTCTCCTATGCCAGCAGCGGCCACCGCGTGCATCGCGGCCGTCGCAGGGCTGCCTCGGCGGCCTAGCCCCAACGCGGACACGCTGAGCGAATTCTCAGGTTCAGGTGCGATACTGGAGCCATGGCGGATACAAAGACATGGACGATCAGGACGGGTGTCGGCCTCGTGCTGGTGTGCGGGCTCGCAGCCGGTGGCTACGGCATCGTGCACGCAGCCTCCGGCTCGCATGACGGCGCCCTCGCAGGCACTGACACGGCATCCCGCTCAGCAGCGAAACCCTCTGGTTCGAGCTCGCCCCCGAGCTCGTGGCCGAATGGCGGGTTCCGGCGAGGCGGTGCGGGCTTCGGGCCTGGCGCCTTCGGACGGGTCGGCGCCGGCTTCGGGCCTGGCAGCTTCGGGCTAGGTGGCGCCTCGGGCACGGTCGCAACGGTCGCAACCCGGTCGTTCACCGTGAAGACCCAGCAGGGAAGCACCCTCACTGTCGACACAACAGCCTCCACCACGTACTACGAGGCCGTCTCGAAGGTCGGAGCATCTGCCCTCAAGGCCGGCGAGCGGGTCGCCATCTCGTTCACGCGACCGGCGTCGTCAGCCGCAGGATCGAGCTCAGCTGGCACCGCCAAATCTGTGACACCCGTGGCCGCCACCGTCAACATCATCCTGCCCACGCTGCAGGGCGAGGTGGTCTCGAACTCCGGCGGGACGATCGTCATCGAGGACGCCCAGGGTTTCCAGCGCACGGTCGACACGTCGGGCTCGACGACGTATACGGAAGCCGGCGCCACCGTCCCGACATCGGCGGTGACCAACGGCCTCGACATCATCGCCTTCGGCACCATCGCCTCTGACCACACCGACCTCGACGCCACGACCGTCGAGGTGATCGGGCCGGTCGCCGCAGGCAAGGTGACGAAGATCTCGGGCACGACGATCACCGTCTCGTCGCCATGGGGCGGCGGGGGTTCCACAACGATCGCCACGACGCCGTCGACGATCTTCCGGAAGGGTGGGAAGGCATCGTCACTCGCCCGCCTCAAGGTCGGGGACATCGTGACGGCGATCGGCACCCGTGAGAGCGGCGGCACCTTTGCCGCCACAGCCGTCAGCTTCGGCTCGCTCGCCAGCACGCCGAGGAACGCCGGGGGGCTCGGGCTCGGCGGCGGCTTCTTCGGCGGCGTCGGGTCTCGGCCGAGCTTTGGAGGCTCTGGTGCCCCCGGTCCAGTGCCCGCTGCCGCCGGCGGCGGTCTTGACGGAGCGAGCGGCTTCGGCTCCTCGAGCCTGCTCACGTACTGAGGAGCAGGAACGCCGGCAGCCCTCGAACGGCACCAAACCGTCACACCATGGAGGCGGTGGCCCGAAGGGCCTCGATGACCCGTTGCTGGCGTGGGGTGACGGTCAGCAGCGAGAGCAGCTCCGTGCGGTGAACGAGTCGTGGGCTGCCAAGCGGCACGCGTGAGATGCCCGCGACGCCGGGGCACGCGGGTGCCGGTAGCAGCGCGACGCCGAGGCCGGCAGCAACGAGGGCGAGCAGCGTGAGGAGGTCACTGCCCTCATAGACCAACCGGGCACGCCGTCCCACCGCGACCGGCGGCCGATCGTAAACGCTGGTGCCGGTGAGGGCTGGAGCCACGATCCAGGGGGCGTCGGCGAGAACGGCGAGATCGATGCTTGCCCGAGCCTGCAACGGATGATCGGAGGGGAGCGCCACCACCAGGCCGGCTTCGGCCATCGCGGCCGACGACAGCAGCCCGGCGTCGGCCAGGTGCAACGGCTCGTTCGGGGCGGCGATCCCATCGACGAGAGCGGCGTCCACGGCTCCCGAAGCCACCTCCGCGACGGCGGCGCGCGGATCGGCCGAGCGAACCGTGACGCGCAAGCGGGGATCGATGGAGCGCACCTCCCGCAGCGCCGCTGCCAACAGCTGGGGAGCGGCCAAGGGGCAGGCGGCGACGCGAACCTCCATCGGTTCGTTGCCGAGATGGCTCAGCTCGCTGCGGGCGACATCGAGGCGCAGGAGAACCCGCGCGGCGTGCTCGGCGAGTCGCTCGCCGGCCGGCGTCGGCCGCACCGGGCGACGCTGCACGAGCCGCTGCCCGACCTCGAGCTCGAGGGCCGCCACCTGCTGCGAGACGGCCGACTGGGTGTAACCGAGCTCTCTGGCGGCGGCGGTGAACGACCCGCAGCGAACGACAGCCAGCAAGGCGCGTAGTTCACGGACCTCCATTCGATAAGTATTACTGATGTAGAGATAGCGGAACATCGTTGGACGTTCTGTTCGGCTTCAGCGAGGATGCAGACATGACGTCATCGCCTGCTCCCCCATCCCCTCGGCTTGCCCTCGTCGGCGACCGCTCGCCCTCGGTGCAAGCACACGTCAAGATCCCGGACCTCATCGATGCGCTCGCCACGGACACCGAGGAGCTCATCGAGATCTACTGGCTGCACAGCACGAGCATCACGGCGCCCGGCGACGTGGCCGGCTTCGACGGCATCTGGGTCACTCCAGGGAGCCCGTACGAGAACCCGGACGGAGTCCTGGCCGCCATCACGGCGGCCCGAACCGGGGCGATCCCGTTCCTCGGGACGTGCGGCGGCTTCCAGCACCTGCTCCTCGAGTTCGCTCGCAACGTGTGCGGGCTTGCCGAGGTGGAGAACGCCGAGGAGCATGAGGAGGCTCCAAAACAGCTCATCGTTCCGCTCGAGTGCTCGCTGCTCGGGGAGGAAGCGCCCGTGGTGGTCGAGGCGGGCACGACGGCCGCCAGCGCTATGGGCGCCGGACAGTCGACGGAGCGCTTCTTCTGTCGTTACGGCCTGAACGTCGACTACCTCGCCGTCCTGCAAAGCCACGGCCTCGTCATCAGCGGGCATGACGACCTCGGCGACGCCCGCGTAGCGGAGCTGGCGATGCATCCGTTCTTCGTCGGCTCGCTCTTCCAGCCTGAGCTGTCATCCGATCCGACGTGGGTGCACCCGCTCATCGTCGCTTTCGCGGCGGCCGTTCGCAGGCATGCCGCCGCCCGCGCCGATACCTCGGGCCCCCAGCGAGCGCCCGTCTCGTCGCTGGCGGGGGTGGAGTGATGCCGATCGTTCCTGAGACGAAGGACTGGACGTGGGTGATCGAGCGCCCCTGCCCCGAGTGCGGCTTTGACGCCACGAGCATCCCGTCTGAGACGGTGCCGAGGCTGCTGCGCGAGACGGCGGCGGCCTGGCAAGCCGTGCTGGGAGAAGGCGACGCACCTGCTCTCCGGTCTCGGCCCTCGGAGGACCGCTGGTCCACCCTCGAGTATGCCTGCCACGTCCGAGACGTCTTCGCCCGCTTCGACGAGCGGCTCCGCTTGATGCTCGCGGAGGACGACCCGACGTTTCCGAACTGGGACCAGGACGCCACCGCCGTCGCCGATCGCTACAACGAGCAGGACCCGGCCGTCGTGATGACGCAATTGAGCGCCGCCGCCCTCGCCTTTGCCTCGAACCTCTCGGCGCTGTCTGCGGACGACTGGCATCGACAGGGCTCGCGCAGCGACGGTGCCCACTTCCGTCTGGATGGCTTCGCCCGATACATGATCCACGACCCGATCCACCATCTGCACGACGTCGGCAGCCCACTGCGGTCCGTCGAGCGAAGCTGAGAGCCGGCCGCCGGCGGCGACGCCCATCGTCGCTCGCTCTTCCGGCGGGAGTCTGACCGCCTCGAATGCGCCACGCGGAAAGAGGGCGCGCCGGCACGCCGCCCCTTCCAAGACGCTCGACCTGCGGCGCGCGACAATGTCGGGCGAGGGGCCGGGCACCCCCCTCCTTGGAGCACTGGGCATGCTGGCGCTGGGCGACGGAGGCTCGTGGGACCGCTGGACCCGACAAGGACACCTTCCTCGAGAGCGCAGGAGCGCGAGAACGCCCGTATCCAGGCGTTCAAGCTCGTCGTCGACGTCCAGGCGGCCGTGTACGGTGCCTCCGAAGCGATCGATCGCCTCCTCGACGACGCCTTGGCAGAGGGGTGGCCGGAGGTCGTTCGGGCAGGCATCTTCGCCGCCGCCGTGGCCGCCGTGGCTCTTGACTACAAGCACGGGCTTCCCGCTATCGAGCGCCTTCTCGCCCAAGCCGATGCAGATGGCGACCATGCGATGGTCGCCCTCGCCCTCGCCATGCGCTCCAGCCTGGACACGACCGGAGAGCATCAGTCGGCCGCCTTGGATGCAGACGCCGACCTCGCCCGCGCCACCGTGCTGCTCGAGTCCGCTCACGGCGACGAGCTCACGCGCATGACGGCGCACAACGAGTGTGCGCAGGCGTTCGGCGATCGCTGGCTCTGGGAGCTGGCCGACGAGCAGTACGCGGCCGCCTTGAGCTTGGCTCCCTCCGAGCCCCCCGCGTGGTTGCCGTTCGTCCTGCCGGCGATCGTCTACAACCAGGCCGAGATGCAGGTCGACTGGGCCTGTGCACAACGCCAGCTTGGCGACGACGAGGGTGTGGCCGAACGTTGGCAAACTTGGGAGACGACGATGGCGACGGCTGTCGGCGTCGAGCTGCCCCACCTGTGGCGCACTGAGTTGAACGCTCTCGGCTGCCTGCTGGGGGCCATCGCCGGACACGACACGGGCGAAGAGGCGCAGGCTCAGCTGGCGGCTCTTTCGCCGGATGAGCACGTCCGCGCCTGGCCACTCGGGCACCTCTGGCTGGCGATGGCGCTGCAGCGCACAACGTCGGGCCACCTCGCCGAGGCGGCGGAGGCGACAGAGGCCGCTCTGATGAACATCGACCCCCACGGCTCACCCGACACCTACGACCTCGCCCTCTCGGTCGCCGCCGAGCTGGAGGGTCGCGGAGGTCACGCCGTGGGGCTTCGCTACGGGCGTCGCCAGCTCGAGCGCCGCTCCGCCAACCGCCTCGCCGCCCTCGGGTCCATGCGGTCTCGCCTGCAGGCTGAGCGACTCCACAGCGAGCACGATCTGTTGAGCCGCCACGCCCATCTCGACGACCTGACAGGTCTGTCGAACCGACGCGGCTTCGATCGGTACCTGGCTGCGCTGGATCACCAGGGCATCGACGCCGTGGCGATCCTCCTCGTGGACCTCGATGGCTTCAAGGCCGTCAACGACCACTACGGTCACGCCACGGGCGACGCCGTCCTCATCGCCGTCGCCGGCGTGTTGCAGACGAGCGTACGACAGGTTGACTGCGCCGTGCGGCTGGGGGGCGACGAGTTCGCCGTCGTCCTGGCCTCCGCCAATCTCGAGGTGGCGCGCATGCGAGCAGAGGCTGTGGTGGGCACCGTTCGCCAGCATCCCTGGGCCGGCATGGCTCCCGACTTGAACGTCTCGATCAGCGTGGGCCTCGCAGCCGGTCCATCGTCGAGCATGCGCGAGCTCATCGCGGCGGCGGACTCAGCCCTCTACGAGGCGAAGGCCGCAGGAGGTCACCGCATCATCTCCCGGCAGTTGCCGGCTCGAGCCTCGAAGGGGCGCGACCCTACGGAAGAGACCTTGACCTAGTCAAGTCATCCCGTCAGCCGAGGCTGTTGGGTGGGTGCTCGGCTCTGAGCGGCCCGAGGGGCGTTTGCTTGACGAACCCGCAACCGGATCCCTACGGTCGGCTCCGCACCACGGGGGCTGGAGCCGACGGCGGGAATTCGAGGTGTTGCGGCCTGCAGGCACGTGGTGGTCCAACAACGAAGGAGGCGGTGCTCATGCAACCAAGGATCCTGCGGGCCGTCGTGCCCGCCGTCGTGCTCCTTGGAGCCGTGACCGTCGGCGCAGCTGGAGTCGCCGGCGCAGCCACACCTCGGGCGAAGACGCTCTGGGTGGCGCCACTGGCGACGAAGAGCAAATCGGCGGCATGTCGGGACGCCGCCTACCACGAGATCAACGCCGCAATCGCCGCCGCCTCGCGCGGCGACACAGTCATGGTCTGTGCAGGCACGTACACCGGCTCTACGACGATCACGACCGGCGTGGCGCAACAGCCGACGATCACGACCGAGGCGGACATCGACAAGTCGATCCGCCTGATCGGCCAACGCGGCGCCACCATCGACGCCGCCGGCGTCGACAACGGCGTCACGTTCTTCGTGACGACCAACGCCACCGTGAAGGGGTTCTCCATCAGGGGCGCAACGGGAGAGGGTGTGCTGGCCTTGCTCTCGAGCCACCTCACGATCGAGAACAACATCGTCGAGAGCAACGACACCGGCAGCTCGACGAGCTCTTGGTCCGAGTGCCAGGCGAGCGGCTTGGTCCCCAACGACTGCGGCGAGGGCATTCACCTGATGTCGAGCACGTACTCGAAGGTGCTCGACAACACCTCGGAGTTCAACTCCGGCGGCATCCTCTTGAGCGACGACTTCGGCCCCAACCACAACAACGAGGTCAGCGGGAACCTCGTCGAGGACAACGAGTCGGACTGTGGCATCACCGTCGTCGGCCACAACCCCGATGCCGTCAACAGCGCAGGGGTACCCCGCCCGACCAAGGGCGGAACCTACGACAACACCATCAGCGACAACGTCGTCATCTCGAACGGCACGACGGGTGACGGCGGTGGCGTCCTCCTAGCCTCGGGCGTCTCGGGCGGCGGCTCCTACGACAACACGGTGACCGGCAACGAGATCGCCGGCAACGGGCTGAGCGGCATCACCGTCCACCAGCACGCACCGCTGTCGGACGTCTCGGGCGACGTCTTCAGCGACAACTGGGTCGGGACGAATGACCTTCTCGGCGACCCGGGCACGGGCGACTCGGCCACCACGGGCATCCTCGTCGACAACGGCGGCACCGGCAAGACGATCTCGGTGACGGTCGAGGGCAACACGATTGCCTGGAACACCTATGGCGTCTACGACGACGCCCCTGGCATTACCCGCGTCGGCAACACCTTCGTTCACGTCAAGATCCACTTCAAGAGGTAGCCCCACGGCGCACCGCCTCCGCGGGGCGCTGGACGCGATGACAAAACGGCTTCGCAGCGGTTGACCGTAGGTGGTAGGCGCAGGCGACACCCCGGCGCCTACCACTGGTTTCGGGCTCACGATCGAACCACGTCCCCGTGGTCGATGCGGCTCGAATCTGCCCGCAGAGGGCGCAACCGCGACCGGGTGGCTGATCCCTTGCGGTCTCGGGCGGCCCCCCGGGGCCCGGTTGCCGCGCCCTTGCGATGGGTCTTTTGCCCTCGCAGGTGGGACTTTCGGCACTGGGGATGGCACCTCACGGGCGCCCAGACTGAGTGCAAGGTCGGCGGGAGCCCGACCAGAAAGAAGGAAGTCCGATGAACAACCCGATTGCACAACCGATTGCACTGATTGGCGAGCCCTCGAAGAGGACCACCCCGGACGTGCTGGAGTGGCTGGGCAGGTCCAAGGTCATGGCGGTCGGTTGGCTCGCCATGCGGGTCTGGCTCGGCATCATGTGGATGCAGGCAGGCTGGGCGAAGCTGTTTGGCGCCGAGAACGGCTACTTCCTCCACAACCACGGCGCCGGCGTGGCCGGCTTTGCGGGCCACGGTGTGGCCGCCTACAGCTGGTGGGGGAGCTTCCTGCACAGCTTTGTCGTCCCGAACGCCAGCTGGATCGCCGTCCTTGTCGCCTTCGGAGAGTTCGCGATCGGCTGTGGCCTCGTGCTCGGGTTCTTCACCCGGACGGCCGCCATCGCCAGCCTCTTGCTGCTCTTCACCTACGTCATGACGGGCACGGCGAGCGTGTGCGCCTTCTACGCACTCTTCGCCATCGTGATCCTGGCGACGTGGAGGACGTCGAGCTGGATCGGCGTCGACGGACTGGTGGCTGGCTACCGCCAGCGTCACCCCAGCGGCCGGCACGCCGTAGTGCACCCCGCCGTGACCCCGATCGCCGGGCAAGCCACGGCCGCCTAGACGACCCCATATCCAACCCCGTCAAGTCGATGCGGCCTGCTTCGAGCAGGCCGCATCGGCGCGTCCGCACGGACAGTCGCCGGGGTTCCGCGCCCCTGCAACGGGCCGGAAGCAGGTGCCCGACTGGCGCGCCTACTTGTTCATGAAATGCCCTGCGACCATCATTAGCTTCCGACGTCGCAGGGAGGTGGCCGATGCTCGAGCAGCACGAAACCATGGAACGTCTCGGACAGCAGGTGAAGAGCGCCTTGGAGGCAGCAGATCTGGAGGCGTATGCCGACCTCCTCGACCCCAACGTGCACTGGGGGCCGCCTGACTCGCCCTCGCCGCCCTGCCAGAACCGTGAGCAGGTCCTGAGCTGGTATCGGCACGGGCGGGACTCGGGTGCCCGAGCCCACGTGGCGGAGGTCTCCGTCCTCGGGAATCGGCTCCTCGTCGGTCTCAAGGTGGCCGGCACGGAAGAGGCGAACGAGCGCGGCGGCATAGCCACCCGGTGGCAAATTCTCACCGTGCGAGATGGTCGAGTCGTCGACATCGTCGGGTTCGAGACGCGAGGCGAAGCCGTGGCTCACGCCGGCCCAGACGCTCCCTCGGACTGAGCCCGGTCGCTCGGATGCTCTACTGCTTCGGCTTTGAGTCCGTCGCCGTCCTCGTGAGCGACCTCTACTTCTTCGACGCCGCCGCCGCCGGGGATCAGCACGGCGCTGAGCGCGGCGTCCGCCTCGAGCTGCGGTCCCTCGAGGGCGAGGAGCTGGTCGGATCGGTCTACTCGGCGCAACCGCTCCGCGTCGGGCGGCCGATCTGGCGAGTCGACCTGCTCGAGTCGCTCGCAGGGCCACCGGGAAGCTTCGACCGCACGCACCACCACCCGCGCTTTGCCGGCTGGGAGCCACAGGATCGTGTCTTCGACGCGCAGCTGTCGGCCGAGCCGATCGAGTGGGTGGGCCGCCGCCTCGTCGACCTCGACGGCATCTTCGAGCAGGCAGGGCTGGAGCCTGCCGCCGCCGGAGACGCCGTCGAGCTCCGGGCCGCCGTTCCCGAGATTCTCGACAGCGTGCGCCGGCTGCTGGCACTGGTGCACGCAGGTGAGCTCGCCAGCCCCCCAGCCAAGCCTCCGACTGCCACCACGCGCATCGGTTGGCTCTGAAGCGACTCCCGTCGCTTTCTGACGTGCTCGGCGACGCCGGGACGAACGTCTGTTCGTGAGAACGCGGGCGGGCTTGGCCAACAGGTTCGCCGGGTGCGACACTTTGGTGTGCCCGCAACCACGCCGCACGAGGCGAGCGCCGAGTTGGCCGAGCCGATCCTTCACCTCTCACGGGTCGTCAAACGCCCGCTCGTCGACGACGGCGGGGAGAAGATGGGCCGCGTCGAGGATCTCATCGTGCGCCTGGACGAGCAGCCGCACCCGCCGATCGTCGGAGCGGTCGTGCGCATCGCCGGACGTGACCTGTTCGTACCTATCGGCAAGATCGCCGATCTCGAGGACGGCCGCGTCCGCTTCGAAGGCGGGCCGGTGGACCTGCGACACTTCGAGCGCCGCCCCGGCGAGCTCCTCCTCGCGAGGGACCTGCTCTCCCGCCACCTCATCAACCTTGTAGGCGGACGTCTCATCAGCGCCAAAGAGATCGAGCTGGCGAAGGTGCACGGCGTGTGGGAGGTCGTCGGCGTCGATCCGAGCAGCCGGCCGGCGCTCAGGCGTCTCTTGCCGGGAAGGATGGGACGCAACATCTCGCCGGGCTCGCTCGTCGACTGGGCGAGCATCGAGCCGTTCGTCGCCCACGTGCCGACCGCCCGATTGCGTATCCCCTATCGGAAGTTGGCCCGGCTCCACCCGGCCCAGATCGCTGACCTCGTGGAAGCCGCCTCGCACGAGGAGGGAGAGGAGATCATCGAGGCCGTGAAGGCAGACCGCGAGCTCGAAGCCGACGTGTTCGAAGAGCTCGATGTCGAGCACCAGGCGGAGTTCGTCCGATCGAGGACCGACGCCGAAGCCGCCCGGCTGCTCTCGCGCATGGCGGCCGACGACGCCGCCGACCTCATCATGGAGCTCGACCAGGAGCGGCGGATGCCCATTCTCGACCTCTTGTCCGCTCCCCAGCAGCGCAAGGTACGTTCATTGCTCAGCTACAACCCCGAGACGGCCGGGGGCCTCATGAGCCCCGACTTCCTGGCCCTGCCCGAGCAGACGACGATCGCTGAGGTGCTGTCGGCCATTCGCCTGAGCACGGCGCCGCTCGAGACGCTCCAAGTCGTCTTCAGCCTCGATGAGGGCGGGATCCGTGTCCGGATCGGCGCCTCTCGTGTCGTTGATCAGGTCCGACCCGGCAGAGCTTCTCTCATCGGTGGCTCGAGCCGTCTCCGCCCACATTCATGCCGACTGGGACCTCCACGCCGTCGTGCGAAAGATGTCCGATTTCAATCTGACCGTTGCCCCCGTCATGGACGGGGAGCACCACAGCATCCTCGGCGTAGTCACCGTCGACGACGTCTTGGAGTTGCTGCTACCGAGCGGTTGGCGGCGCGACGCCGGCATGACGGCGGCTGAGGAATGACGACGCTCCTCGGCGCCCTGTGCCACCGACGGCCCGGCGTGGGCGGCGCCCGTCTCGGACGGCGCGCCCCGCAGGGGGCTGCCGCACCGAGCGGTCCGCATGAACCGGGGGTTCCGAGAGCCCCCGCGCGTACGTCGACGTTCAGGTCCCGAGGAGCTCCGCCACCTCGCAGTTGACCGGTGTCGGCGTGCGCGCCTCGAGGCGCACGACCGAGACCGAGCACTGAAGGAGGTGAAGCGATGCCCAGCAGGGGTGAGACGGCGAACACGAGCGCTGTACTCGACGAAGCTCACGCCGGCGACATCCAAGGCGCCCTCGGAACGATCAGGGAGCACGACACCGACCGGCGCCGCACGTGGGCGGCGCGGCTGTTGGCGCTGCTCGCCATCATGGGTCCCGGGCTCATCGTCATGGTGGGCGACAACGACGCCGGCGGGGTTTCCACCTATGCACAGGCTGGCCAGAACTTCGGTCTGACCCTGCTGTGGACCCTTCCCCTGCTCATTCCGGTCCTCATCGTGAACCAGGAGATGGTGGTCAGGCTGGGCGCAGTCACCGGTGTCGGCCACGCCCGGCTCATCATCGAGCGGTTCGGCAAATTCTGGGGGGCGTTCTCGGTGGGCGACTTGTTCGTCCTCAACTTCCTGACGATCGCCACCGAATTCATCGGCGTCAGCCTGGCGCTCGAATACTTCGGCATCAGTGAGTACATCGCCGTGCCGCTTGCAGCCGTCGGGCTGATCCTCATGACCGTTTCCGGCAGCTTCCGTCGCTGGGAGCGCTTCATGTACGTCTTCGTGCTGGCCAACTTCCTCGTCATCCCACTCGCCATCTTCAGCCACCCCCCTCTCCGGCCCTTCCTCCACGGCATGTTCGTCCCGGGCGTGCGGGGCGGCTTCACGTCCACCTCGGTGCTGCTCATCATCGCCATCGTGGGAACGACGGTGGCGCCCTGGCAGTTGTTCTTCCAGCAGTCCAACATCATCGACAAGCGCATCACCCCGCGGTGGATCAACTACGAGCGGGCCGACACCTTCATCGGTTCGGTCGTGGTTGTCTTCGCCGCCTCAGTGTTGGTGGCCGTACCCGCCGCCGCCTTCGCCGGGACGAAGGCGTTTGGGAGCTTCACGGATGCCAACGGTGTCGCCCACGAGCTGGCGCACTACGTCGGGCATGCCTCCGGGGCGATCTTCGCCATCATCCTGCTCAACTCCTCGATCATCGGTGCGGCCGCCGTGACACTGTCGACGTCGTACGCCTTCGGCGATGTGTTCGGCGCCAGGCACTCGCTCCACCGAGGGTGGCGCGACGCCAAGCTCTTCTACGGCACGTTCTCAGCCATGGTGGTGCTCGCCGCCGGCCTCATCCTCATCCCCGGCGCTCCACTCGGTCTGATCACCACCGGTGTGCAGGCCCTCGCCGGCGTGCTACTACCGAGCGCAACCGTGTTTCTCCTCCTGCTCTGCAACGACAAGGACGTGCTCGGTCCGTGGGTGAACAAGCCATGGCTGAACGTCGTGGCCGCCTTCATCGTCTCGGTGCTGCTGGCGCTGTCTCTCGTCCTGATGGCGACCACGTTGTTCTCCACCATCAACGTCAAGGCGCTCACCGTCGTCCTGGCCGCCGTGCTCCTCCTCGGCTACGCCGCCGCCGGCGCAGTCGTCGTGCGCGGAAGGCGACGCCACCCTCCGCAACCTCAGCCCGTCCTCGGGCAGCGTCGCGACACCTGGCGGATGCCGCCGCTCAGCCTTCTCGATCGGCCGAAGTGGTCGCGGGGACGGCTGACCGCCATGTACCTGCTGCGCGCCTACCTCGTCGTGGCGGTCCTCTTGCTTCTCGTGAAGGCCGTCGAACTGGGCGTGCACAAGTAACAGCTGGAAGGACACCATCCTCACCGGCTGACGCGCCGGACAGCCTGCGCGAGCCACTCCGGCCTGATCTCGACCCCCCACCCCGGTCCGTCAGGAATCGCCACGGCACCGTCGCGCACTGACAGTCGAGGTTCGAACAGCCCCGCCTGGAAGGGGTAGTACTCGTCGGGCTCGATGGAGAATTCGACATACGGCCCGGCGTTCGGAATGGCCCCCATGAGATGGAGGGCGAACACGGTCACGAGGGACAGGTTGGCCGAGTGGGGCACGCAGCGGAGTCCCGCCTCCTCTGCCATGGCGGCCACTTCGACAGCTCGCGTGAGTCCTCCCACGTAACAGACGTCCGGCTGCACGACGTCCACCGCTCGCAGGGCGATGATCCTGCGCCACTGGCTGAGGGAACAGTCCTGCTCCCCGCCGGCGACGTCGAGCGACAGGGCGCGCGCCACCTGAGCTGTCCACTCGAGCTCCCAGTACGGACATGGCTCCTCGAAGTGGCAGACGCCGTAGTCCTCCAGCAGATGCCCCACCTCGATCGCACGAGCCGGCGTATAGGCGCTGTTGGCGTCGACGAGCAGCCCGGCGTCGTCACCGAGGGCGCTGCGCAAGGCAGGCACGATCGCCTCCGTCCTCCCGGGCCACTCGTCGGCATCGTGACCGCACTCGCGCCCGATGCGGAACTTGAAGGCTGAGAAGCCGGCCACCTCCCTCAGTCGCGCCAATCGGGCCGCCTCGTCGCCCGGAGTGATGTCGCGTCGCATGCTCGAGGCGTAGACGGGAAAGGGCCGCGGAGAACCTCCGAGCAGCTCGCACACGCTTTGGCCGGCTCGACGACCACGCAGGTCCCACAGGGCGGTGTCGAGTCCTGCTAGCGCTCTGCAGAGGTAGGAGCCGGGAAACTTGTGCTCGCGTTGTGGGATGACCGCCACGAGACCGGCGATGTCGTCGGCGTCGGCTCCGACAGCGTGCGGCGCCACTTGGCGGTGCAGCACGGCGGAGGTGATGTCGGCGTTGAACGGCGCCACCTGCCCGAACCCTTCCCACCCGTCGTCGGCGACCACCCGGACGATCGCGACCTCCTCGGTCGCGTACGTCTCGATCGCCGAGATGCTCGCCATGGCAGATCGCTCCTTAAAACTGACGGCGTCCGCGGGTCATCTTGGCTCAAACGACGGCGCCCGGGAACACGATCACCGGACGCAGCTGCTCCCCCCTCTTGGCCGACGACACGGCTTCATTGATCTCCGCCAACGCGAAGCGACTGGAGATCAGCTCGTCGAGCATCAACTCCCCGGTCAGATACGACTGCGCCGCCCGGGGTATGTCGAGGCGCGGCTGCGAAGCTCCCATCTTGCTCCCGAGGATGCGGAGGCTCCCGTCGGCGATGGCGACCGGGTCGAGAGACAGTACGGTGCCGCTCGGGGGTATCCCCACGATGACGAGCGTCCCCCCCCGGCGGAGCAGGCCGAAGCCGAGCGCGCTCGCCACGCTCGAACCCGTCGCCACGAGCACGTAATCGGCCCCGTGGCCGTCCGTCAGCTCCTCCACTTGCTCTCTGGCATCGGTCAGGGAGGGGTTGAGCACGTCCGTGGCGCCGAAGAGCTTGGCAGCGGCCAGCTTGTCGTCCGAGAGGTCGAGCGCGACGATGACGGCCGCACCGGCCAGGCGGGCGCCCTGCACGCAATTGAGGCCGACCCCGCCCGTACCGACGACAACGACGGACGACCCGGGACGCACCTGAGCGGTGTTGACGACGGCCCCGAGGCCCGTGAGGACACCGCAGGCGAGCAGGCAGGCGCGATCGAGCGGGAGCTCGCTCGGTACGACGATCGCCTGCGACGCATCCACCGTGACGAGCTCGGCGAAGGCGGCGGTGTGCATCGCCTGCAGGAGCGGACCGCCCTGGCGGGTCCGAAGCGGTGGAGACGTATCGGAGATGAAGCCGCCTTCGCACAGGGTCGGCTGCTCCCATCGACACGGCCCGCATCGTCCGCACGAGCGGACGAGCGTAACGACGACGTGGTCACCCTGCTTGAGCACATCCACGCCGGCGCCGACGACTTCGACCACTCCGGCGCATTCGTGGCCGTAGACAGCTGGCAGGTCCCCGCCCCAGGCTCCCGACATGTAGGCGATGTCGCTGTGACACACGGCACAGGCGCTGACTCGAACTGACACCTCGGCGGCTTCCGGCGGTCGCAGCTCGACCTCTTCGAGCTCAAGGGGACCGCCGAACTCGTGGCAGACAGCTGCGATCACTTTCCGACCCCCGGACCGTCTGCGCCATTGCGTCCGCCACCGAGAGCGCTCAGCAACGCCGGCGACCGGCGGAGGAGATCGAGGAGATAGCTCCCACGATCGGGCGTGTACCCGTTCGGGATCGACAAGGTCGCAAGTGAGCTCAACGAGTCGGCGCCGAGGCCGGCTGCCGAAAACGAGGTTGCTGTCGAGAAAAAGAGCACCGTGCCATCGTCCTTCGTGAGCAGGATCGCCGTGCCTTCGCAGCCGGTCACGTTCGTGCATACGAGCGTGAGGTCGCCCCGCCAGAGGCCGCGGGCGCCGAGCATGCCGGCGACACCGAAGGCGTCCGTGGCGTCGGCCACAACGGTCGTGGCAGCAGGGTCAACGGCGGCTGCCCACCCGAGCGCATCGGTCGAGGGATCGATCACCGTGACGCCACCTGTTGACCCGACGGCTTCACGGGCGGCGGCGGCGGCGGCGAGGCCGGCATGGCCGGATCCGATGATGATGACATGATCGCCTGGACGGGCGAGCGAACGTACATGCGACGCCGCCGGATACACGTCGAGGGCCGTGAGGACAACGGAGAGCGGCAGGTCGTCCGGGACAGCCGCACAGGACATCCGGCCCGTGACGATCGCCCTGCCGCGGGCGGGCACCTGCGGGCTCGTCAGATCGACAGGGCCGACGTCGTCGAGGCGAAGTGGCGTCGCCACGAGGGAGGCGAGGGGCACCACCCGCTGGCCGAGGAGGAGGCCAGCCTGCCAAAAACTGGCGCCGAGCACGCTGAGGTGACCGAGGAGAACACCACCGGATCCGGTGACCGGGTTGTGCAGCTTGCCTCGCTCGGCGACGATCGCTCGGATCCGCGCCGCCATGGCGTCGGCATCGTTGTCACAAGCAAGGCGGATCTGGCGGTAGCTCGTAGCGTCAAGGTTCAACATCTCGACTTCGACCTCGGCTTCGAACTCGTTGGCGGGAGCCGTGGCGTCAAGGCGATCCGCCATGTGAGGCAAGGAGCCCTTTGGCGACAGCGACCGCTGGCTACCGAGTGCCGCCGGGTTGACGAAGTACAGGTCGCTCGTCAAGATGCCGAATCTAGTCTCGCCTCCCCCTCGGCTCAGCGGGCCGACGGCGACGAGTGCCGCGCCTCTTTCGCCTTGTCGGTCTTCACGGGGGCGTCTGTCAGCCGGGCCTGCGCTCCCGAGCGAGGGCGGCGACATCGGCCGGCAGAGCGATCGCCCGAGCAGGGTTCTCGACGAGGAGCCGCAGCCGGAGCGTCTCGTCGATTCCGAAGCGGTCCATGACCGGGACCACGTCGCGCAGGATGTGTGCGTAGCCCTCGCCCCCGTATCGCACCCAGTAGGCCTTGGAGTAGACGTCTTGGGACACGACGATGCGCTGGTCGAAGCCGAGGTCAGCCACTGCCCGGATGAGTTTGAGTCGCATGGCGTCGTTAGGCATCGCAAAGTCCGAGTACGGGTAGAAGCTCGACTCGTGCCCGAACAGGTCGAACGACACGAAGGCGCCCGCCCTGGCGAGTTCGGCGACGGCTGCCGGGTCGTCAAGGGTGCGGTCGAGGTGGCTCATGACGACACGGGCGGGGTCGGCACCGGCGCTGCTCGCCACCTCGAGCGCCTCCCTCGGAGCGGCCGGATGGCGGCCGGGGTGGATGATGAGCGCCCTTCCGGTACGTGCCTGTGCCCGTGAGGCGGCCACGAGCGCCTTGCGCTCGCATTCGACCATGGGCCAGCTCAGGCCGATCTCGCCGATCACTCCGGCCTTGACGGCGACTCCCTGCCGATCTGACGGCACGCCGTCGACACAGTCGGAGACGATGAGCTCGGTCAGCTGCTCGACGGGCCACTCGTGCACGCGGGCATCGTGGTACTCGTGGTCGTAGAAACCCCCGCCCATGACGACGTTCACACCGCTTGCCCGCGACACCTCCGCCAGGCGCGCTGGCTGGCGCCCCAAGCAGATGGGCGTCACCTCGACGAGCGTGCGACCGCCGGCACCTGCGAAATGGCGCAGCTCGTCGGCCGCCTCGCCCACGGAGTCGAGAACGAGGCAATGCGGATTGTCATCGTTTCGGCGAGCGAGGTAGTAGTTGTGGAGCGCCAGCGGATCTCGGTGTCGACTCTCCTCCCTCTGGGCTGGCGTGCGGGCGTCGACGAACAGGTGCTCGTGTATGAGCGTCGGCCCGAGCTCGGCGGCCGTGACAGGGCCGAGCACCGTGTCGACGACACCGTTCATGCTCGCTCGCCCTCGCCTTCCCCGGTCTCGGCCGTCGCAGGACTCGCTCGGGTGAGCTCTGCCACCGTGGAGCGCAGCACCCGCTCGCGAAGGTACGGGAGCGGCCGAGACGGGTCGGGAGAGTCGATCTCGCGCCCGAGGCGATGGCCGTCGAAGACGGCGTCGGCGAGCATGCGGGGGGCGACGCAGTCGCCGACGCGGTACAGCCCCCGGATCTCGGCGGCGGCGAGCGCCTCCGGTGACTCCGCCAGCTGACGGTAGAGGGCATCTTCGGAGCAGCGCTGGGTGACGAGGACGACGGAGTCGCAAGCAAGGCCGGTGGCAGCGCCGAATTCGTCGAGGACGGCGAGGCGCCCACCGTCGATTGCCGCCACGGTCGTCGAGCGGCGGAAGCGAACCCCGACCTCGTGGAGACGTTGTCGCAGCATCGTGCCCTCGAGAGTCGAGTCGCAGAAGGGCGCCACCTGCGAAAGGGGGGTGACGAGCTCCACCGAGAAGCCCTCCAGTGCCAGCAGCTCGGCCAGGCCCGGGCCTATGAAGTAGCCGTCACAGTCGTAGACGACGACCTCGGGGCCCTGCGGGCGGGCGCCGCCGACCATGACCAGCTCGGGCGTGAGCACGTGTGCTCCCCCCGCAACGGCCCCGGGGATCGGCTCGTGCGTAACGCCGTTCAGCCCGTCGGCCGACCAGCTCGACCCGGTCGCCACGACGACGAGATCGGCGCCATAGTCGAGGACCCCGGAGGCGTCGAGCCGCAGACCGGTCAACACCTCGACGTTGCGGAGCTTGTCGAGCTGCACGCGCCGGTAATTGACGAGTCGCCCCCACTCCCCGAGCCCCGGTAGGCGAGGAATCCAGCGCATCGTCCCGCCGAGATCTGCCTCTGCCTCGACGAGGTGGACGCTTCGCATGCCGCGGCGGCCGAGCACCAGGGCGCACTCCATGCCGGCCGCACCGGCTCCCACGACTAGAACGTCGTTCTCGGCGTTGGCAGCTCGGTCGTAGCGCTCCGGGTGCCAGCCGCGGCGGAACTCCTCGCCGGCCGTGGCGTTCTGCACACAGCCGAGGTGGCCGGTGCGAAAACGGCTCACACAGACGTTGATCCCCATGCACTCGCGGACGTCGTCGAGACGGCCCTCCTCGATCTTGCGAGGGAGGAACGGGTCGGCGATGGAGGGTCGGGCGGCTCCGATCACGTCCCAGACGCCCGAGTGGACGATCTCGGCCATGCGATCCGGGTTGGTGAGCCGCCCGACGCCCACGATCGGCTTCTCCGTGGCCGTACGCGCCCGTGCCGTCCACTCGAGCTGGTAGCCCTCCGAGGCGAAGCGGGACGCGTAGGAATCCCTCTGCCACTCCACGAGCGAACCGGCATTGACGTCCCAAAGGTCGACGAGGTCGTCGGCGGCGCGGATGAAGGCGAGGGATTCCTCGGGCGGGACGCCGGCCGGTCCGAGGGCCTCGATGGCGATGCGGACCGCCAGGGCGCACCGCCCCGCTACCACCGTGCGGACTCGCTCCAGCGTCTCGAGCCACAGGCGCGCCCGGTTCTCGAACGACCCCCCGTAGCCATCGCGGCGCTTGTTGTAGAAGGGGGAGAGGAATTGGCCTAGCAGGTAGCTGTGGCCTCCGTACACGTAAACGATGTCGAAGCCGACGTCGGCGGCGCGTCGGGCCGCCTGCGCCCAGTCGGCTTTCACGCGCTCGATGTCCGAATCGTCCATCTCCTTCGGCGACTCGGGCGTGACGAGGGTGAGCACGTCGCTGACGATTTGCGAGGGGGCGATGGCGGGCCAGCGCGTGTCTCGCCGGTAGGCGTGCGCCCCAGCGTGGCCGAGCTCGACGCCGGCGAGGGCCCCGTGGGCGTGGATCTCCTCGCACATGAGCGACGCCGTCTCGGCATCGTCGGCGTCCCAGAAGCTCTGCAGGGCGTACGGGGACTCGTCGCTGTCGGGCGAGACCGGCGCCATCTCGGTGCAGATGGCGGCCCACCCGCCCTCGGCCTTCACGCCGCGGTGGCGCGCCTGCGAAGCGGGCTTCTGCGACCCGAGGCCGGTGCAATGGGGAACTTGGTAGAAGCGGTTCCGCAGCACCTTCGGGCCGATCTCGATCGGCTCGAAGAGGATGTCGTGCCTGGGGTTTCGCGCCATTGTGCTCCTCTCGTGGGCGCGCCGGAGTGCGGCCGGCCCTCGCTGCGTGATCGACACGAGATCGCTCGTCAGTCTTTACCAGGTGTCGTGGACCGGAACGGGGTAGATGCGCCGACGCGGCCATACGGCGGCGTCGCCGAGGGCGTCGTGGATGTTCTCTAGGTCCGGAGCGACAGGACGGGGCGCGTACGGGTTCAGCCAGACCCTGAGCAGGTGGCGGCGGCGCGAGAGGTCGGGATCGTCCTCGTAGGCGGTCCGCGAGTGCCAGATGACCGAGTCGTTCAGGTACTGAATGTCCCCAGGCTGAAAACGCATGTCGAAGGCCAAGCCGTCGCGGTTGGCGACGGCGTCGGTGAACTCGAGGGCCTCGCGGAGCTGAGCGGACATCCTCGGTATCTCGGGCATGTCGTCATGGAACTGCATCACCTCTCGCGGCAGCCAGCGCGTCGTCAGTCGCCCCTCGAAGTAGCTGAAGCACCGGAACCAGTAGTAATTCAGCTGCCCGACCGGGCCGTCGCCCTGCCAGCTGTAGTAGCACGGCTCGTCGTAGAGCGCTCGCAGCAGGTCAATGCGTTCGATCATGACGATGTTGTGGACGGCCGTGGCGCTCACGATCTTGCTGACACCACCGGAGCGAGCTGGCCGCACGCAGAGGAGCCCGACGATGCCGACGCAGTCGTTGTGGTAGGCGAGCGCCTCGCCGAGCTTGTAACCACGGGTGTTCTCGTCCAGCACGGCCGCTTCGTTGCGCACGTCGCCGAGGATGTCGTTCTTGCCGCTCTGGCCGAGCGGGATCCCGAGGTAGGTCGACATGCCGAAGAAAGCCAGGCGCAGCTCCTCGAGGGAGAGATCGACGGCTGGGAGGCCACGGATCAGGCTGAAACCGCGGCCGAACTCGACCTCACGGCCGATTCTCTTCAGCTTGGGCCCAAGCAGGGGGAGCTCGAAGTTGGCGGGGGCGATCTCACTTACCGCCAGACTGCGCCGCCTGGCGGCGGCGACCGCGGCGGAGAGCTCCGTCAGCTCCGGCTGAGAGAGCTCGAGGAGCCAGTCCGTCATCCCCGACGTTGCGATCTTCTCGCCGGTCCACGTTGCAGGCGACGCAAGGGGCGATTGCGGCATGAACGACACGGCGCTCCTCTCAGTGACTTCGTCCCATTGTCCTCGCGATCGGCGTGGCCTGCCCAGAGGACGGCGAATCCTCCTTCTCGGTGTCAGGGAGCCTGCCCGCTTCATGGCGGTGCCACGCCATGAAGACGTTCCGCACGGCGGATCGCTGGCGGGTGCCGGCCCTCCAGCATGCGGCGCCCGCCGCGACCATTACGGTCGATTGACGCTCTGTTACGATCCGCTTGCCAGACGGAAACGGTCAGGACCGCGCCGGAACTACTCGCATCGGGGCAGCGGCTGCTCGCCTGACGTCATCGTCGAGCATCAAGGCCATCTCCGGCCCCGCCGGGGAGAGGGGGACAGCAATGGAGCCCAGGGACGAATCCGCGCCCGACCGTCGCAGCTACTCGCGTCGGGACTTCCTGCGGGGGACGATCGGCGGTGCGGCCGCCGTCGGCGTAGGAGGCCTGCTCGGCGCTTGCGGCTCCAACTCCTCCACGCCGACAACCTCGCCGAGCCCGAGTGCGGCTGGCAAGCCGGTCCGGGGGGGCACCCTCCGCCTCGGATGCACCGGCGGCGGTTCCTCGGACACCCTCGACGTCCAGGCCGGCGTGAACACCGTTGACTTCGCCCGCTCCCCGCAGATCAGTAACTGCCTGTACGAGTGGAACTACGACGCTGTCGCCGTCCCGGCGCTCGCCACCTTGGTGGAGCCGAACAGTGACGCCTCTGTCTGGACGATCCATCTCCGCCAAGGCGTCCTCTTCCACAACGGCAAGGAGATGACCTCCGAGGACGTCATCTACAGCCTGCGACGGATCGCCGACCCCAAGTTGGGCCTCGCCGGCGCCTCGGGTATCGCCTCCCTCGACATGAGCACGATCAAGGCTGACGGGAAGTACACCGTCATCGCCCCCTGCAAGCCGGGCCTCAAGTTCTCGGTCCTGCCGGACAACCTCACCGGCTGGGGCGAGATGAGCATCATCCCTGCAGAGGGTTACAACCCGCAGAAGCCGATCGGCACAGGGGCCTTCAAGTACGAATCCTTCTCGCCCGGAGTGGAGAGCGTCTTCTCCCGTTTCGACAACTACTGGCAGGACGGTGCCGACGGCAAGCCCCTGCCGTACCTCGACAGTGTCCGGATTTACGACGTGGCGGACGAGACGGCCCAAGTGGACGGTCTCACGGGAGGAAGTTTCGACTGCATCGACCTGCTCTCGTACGGGAGCATCGCCACCATCCGATCGAGCGGCCAGCTCGTCAACGTCTCCGACGGCGGTGGGTGGGTTCCGTTCACGATGCGGATAGACGTTCCCCCGTTCAACGACAACAACGTCCGCCAGGCGATGCGCTGGCTCGTCGACCGCCCGGAGATGCGCCTTCAAGTCTTCGGCGGCTATGGGCTGATCGGGAACGACGTCTTCGGAATCGTCGACCCCGACTATCCGGTCTTCCCCCAGCGCGAGCAGGACATCCCCCGAGCCAAGAGCCTGCTCGCCAAGGCAGGAGTTTCGAAGTTGAACGTGACGCTCGTCACCTCCGACATCCACGAGGGGGCCATCCCGTCGGCCACCGTCCTCAAGACGCAGGCAGCCCAGGCCGGCGTGACGGTCAACCTCAATACCGTGACGCCGACGGCGTTCTTCGGGAAGCAGTATCTGAGTTGGACCTTCGCGCAGGACTGGTGGAGCGCCAACCACTACCTTCGCCAGGTCTCCTACTCCGAGCTGCCGACCTCGCCCTGGAACGAGACCCACTGGGCGAGCCCCGCCGCCAACCCTCAGCCAGCGGGGACCGGCCAGCGCTACCTCAACCTGTACAACCAAGCCCTCTCCACGGTAAACGACGGCGTGCGCAAAGAGATCATTCATGAGATGGGCCAGCTGGACTACGAGTATGGCGGCTACATCATCCCGTACTTCAGCCCGGTGATCAGCGGGTATGGCAAGAACCTCGTCGGTGTGGTGTCCACGAACACGGGCGACTCCCTGTCGGAGTACCTGTTCAAGAATTTCTGGTTCAAGAAGTAAGGCGATCGGGGCATCTGCAGGCGTCGCCGGCCCGGGAACCTGCAGCAGAATCCGATCTACAATGCGCCCTTCAACGGCACGACCGGTCAGAGCTCTCACGACCCGTCGCCGCCACGGGAGGTGACCGACGGCGTGAGGGGGACCGGGCGAGCTTGGGTTTCTCCCAGCGGGGCGCTCGGGCGTTGCCGCATGGCGATCCGGCCGGCAGCCACCGAGGGGATGCCGTCGTGGCCGTAGCCGCTGCCAAGACGGCGCCGTCCCGGACGGCGCCCAGCCGGCGCCACGGCGAGCATCCGATCCGCACCCTCGTGCTCCGGCGCAGCGCCATCGGGATCGTGACACTGTTCGTCGTCTCTATCGTCGTGTTCCTGGCCACCCAGGTGCTCCCTGGCAATGCGGCCTATGCCGTTCTCGGCCATAGCGCCACCCGGGCGCGCATCCTGCTGCTCGAACAGCAGATGCACCTCAATCGTGGATTGTTCGAGCAGTACTGGAGCTGGATCTCGGGAATCTTGACGGGCCGGGCCGGCACCTCGTTCGCGAACGGCGAGTCGGTCTGGGCCCTCGTCGGGCCCCGCCTCGCCAATTCCGCCGCCCTCGTCGTGTTCGCGGGCCTCATCGGGAGCGTCCTCGGAGTCCTTCTCGGAGCCGTCGCCGCCCTGCGCAAAGACGGCGTCTTCGACCACATCACCTCGGCGATCTCGCTGGCGATCACCTCGCTCCCCGAGTTCATCGTCGCTCTCATCCTCATCTTGCTGTTCTCGACCTTCGTCTTCCACCTCTTCCCCGGGGTGTCGCTGCTACAGCCCGGCCAGTCCGCCTTCACCCAGCCCCGGCTGCTGGCACTCCCGGTCGCCACCCTCGTTCTCGTGATCATTCCCTACATCCTGCGGATGATGCGGGCTGCCATGATCGAGGCACTCGAGTCGGACTACGTGGAGATGGCTCGCCTGAAGGGTTTACGGGCCATCCGCATCGCCCTGGTGCACGCCTTGCCCAATGCCATCGCCCCCACGATCCAGGTGATCGGCCTCAACTTCCTCTACCTCGCCGGCGGCATCGTGCTCGTCGAGTACATCTTCAACTACCCCGGCATCGGCCAAGGGCTCGTGAACGCCGTCGACAATCGCGACATCCCCACGATCCAGTTCATCGTCCTGGTGCTGGCGGCGTTTTACGTGTTCATGAACATCCTCACCGACATGATCGCGCTGCTCGCCACCCCGCGGCGCCGGATCGCGAGATAGCCATGGCGGCCGTCGCCCCAGCCGTGCCGGCCCGGACGAAGCGCCTCCGTCGTAGGCGGCAGTGGCTCTCGACGCTCGGGACGGCCGCCCGCACCGGTCGTGGCAAACTCGGGATCGGGCTCGCGTCTGTTGTCGTGCTGATCGCCGCTATCGGGCCATTTGTGACCCCCTACCCCACCTCTCAGTTCGTGGCGCTCGACTACTCCGCACCGTCGTCCCACTTCCTACTCGGGACGGACTATCTCGGCTACGACGTGCTCTCCCGAGTGCTGGACGGCGGGTGGATCATGCTCGTCATGGCGTTGTGCGCGACGACCTTCGGTCTCATCGTCGGTGGCGTCGCGGGAATCTCGGCGGCGTACCTGCGCGGCAAGGCAGACGCCCTCATCATGCGGGCGGTCGATGTCATCCTCGCCTTCCCACAGCTCGTGTTCGCGCTGCTGCTCGTGAGCATCATCGGCCCGAAGCTCTGGCTGATCGTGCTCGCCGTGGGCTTCTCGCACGCTCCCGCGGTAGCACGCGTGCTGCGCTCGGCCACCCTCGACATCTCCGAACGCGACTTCGTGAAGTCGGTCGAGCTGCAGGGCGTCAAGCCGGCGCGGGTGATGTGGTCCGAGATCCTGCCCAACCTCATGAGCCCGCTCATGGTGGAGGCCGGCCTGCGACTCACCTACTCGATCGTCGTCATGGCTGGGCTCAACTTCCTCGGCTTCGGCCCGCCGCCGCCGGCGCCCAACTGGGGGATCATGATCTGGGAGAACCTCGACGGCCGCACAACCAACCCGTGGGCGGTCGTGGTTCCCGCCGCCCTCATCGCCTTGCTCACGATCGGGACGAATACCTTCACCGACGCCGTCGCCCGCGTGGCGATCGGAGTCGACCGCCGTCCTGAGGTGGCCGCCCTCCTCGAGGACATCGGTCTTCGACCGTCTACGGAGCCGGCGTGACTTCGACGGCACCGGCGCACGCGGCCAACCGTCAGGCTGCGCACGAGCCTGCGTCCGGTGTTGTTCGCCTGGCGGTAAGGGATCTCGACATCCGCGTGACGGACTCGGAGGCGGACGTCGTAAGCGAGGTCTCCTTCGAGGTCCACTCCGGGGACGTGCTCGGCCTCGTGGGTGAGTCCGGCTCGGGCAAGACGACCGTGGCGCTCGCCCTCCTCGGTTACGCCCGCCGCGGGCTCAGGATCGCCTCCGGCGAGGTCCTGCTCGACGGCACTGACCTCCTCGCTGCGAACAGGAGCGAGCTGAGAACCCTCCGCGGCGCTCGGGTCGCCTACGTTCCCCAGGACCCGGCGGCGGCGCTCAACCCGACCCTGCGGGTGGGCACCCAATTGAAGGAGGCGCTCTCGGCCCACGAGGGCGTTGTGGAGGATCCCGGCGCGCGTGTCGCCGAGGTGCTGGCGGAGGCCCGCCTTGACGCCACCGACGACCTCATGCGCCGCTACCCGCACCAGCTGTCAGGCGGCCAGCAGCAGCGGGTGGCGCTGGCGATGGCCTTCTCCTGCCGGCCGTCGCTCATCGTCCTCGATGAGCCGACGACCGGCCTTGACGTCTCCACGCAGCGCCACGTGCTCGACACCGTTCGTAGCCTGTGCAGCTCCTACGGAGTGGCGGCGGTCTACGTGAGCCACGACCTCGCCGTCGTCGGCGGCCTTGTCGCCGACGTGGCCGTCATGTATGCCGGCCGGATCATCGAGCTGGGAGGCACCAAACCGGTCTTCTCCTTTCCGGTTCATCCCTACACCCGCGGACTGCTCACCGCGGTCCCGTCCGCCGACCGGGCCGAGATGCTCTCGGGCATCGAGGGGCAGCCGCCGCGTCCGGGCCGGCGGCCGCCCGGCTGCTCGTTCGCCCCCCGCTGCTCCTTGGTCCTCGACGCCTGCAGCCATGATCCTGCGCCCCCGCCGGTCAGCGTGGGAGGTCGGCTCGTACGTTGCCTGCGAGCACTCGAGCTTCAGCACGAGACGCATCGCCAGCCTGCCGTCGTGCCCGTCACACCGCCCGTTGGCGCCGCTCCTGTCCTCTCGGTCCACGAGGTCTCCGCCTCCTACGGCTCGGCGCCCGTCCTTTTCGACGTCAACCTCGACGTCGCCCCCGAGTCCTGCACGGCGCTCGTGGGAGAGTCCGGCTCTGGCAAGACGACGCTCGCCCGCTGCATCGTCGGTCTGCACTCGAATTGGACCGGCGAGATGACCTTCGAGGACGGCCAGCTGGCGCCCGGGGCGCGGCAAACGGCCGAAAGACGTCCTGAAGCGCATCCAGTACATCTTCCAGAACCCCTACACCTCGCTCAACCCGCGAAAGACGATCGCTCAGATCGTGGCTCAGCCGCTCGAGCATTTCCTGCAACTGTCCTACGCCGAGCGGTCGGCGCGGGTGTCCCGCGTGCTCGAGGACGTCTCGCTCGGTACCGACTTCCTCTCTCGCTTTCCCGACCAGCTTTCCGGTGGCGAGCGACAGCGGGTGGCGATCGCCCGTGCACTTGCCGTAGAACCGGATCTTCTCGTGTGCGACGAGGTGACCTCGGCGCTCGACGTATCGGTGCAGGCGGTCATCATCGAGCTGCTCCGACGGCTGCAGCACGAGCGCCGGCTCAGCATGATCTTCATCACCCACAACCTCGCCCTCGTGCGCAGCATCGCCCAGTCGGCCGTGGTGCTGTGCGAGGGCCGGGTCGTCGAGACCGGCACGGTCGCGCAGGTGCTCGAGCACCCACAGGACCCCTACACGGTCCGTCTCATGGAGGATGTGCCGAAGCTCGCCGACTCCGGGGCGCTCGCTGCGCCCGTCACCTCGTAGGCGTCAGCTCGTCTCGCAACTCAGCCATGGCTGATGCGACATCGGCCATGAGCTCCTCGGGGCCGATCGTGATCCGCAGGTGGCCGGGGAGGCCGAATTCGGACCCGGGGCGGACGAGGAACCGCCGCCGCAGGAGGCCCTCGTACCAGGCGACGTCGTCATCCCCGGGGGCGGCGAGGACGAAGTTGGCCTGCGACGGCCACGAGGCGACGCCAAGCCGGGAGATAGCGGCTGCGAAGCCCTGGCGGGCGCCGACCACCTGGCGACGCCGCGCCTCGACGGCGTCGAGATCCGAAAGGCAGGCCCGGCCGGCGGCAAGGGCGAGACGGTTCACGTTGAACGGCTCGTGCACGGCGTCGAAGCAGGGCAGAAGATCCTGGTGGATCACGGCGAAGCCGAGACGAAGGCCGGCGATCCCGAACAGCTTCGAGAACGTGCGCAACACCACGACGGGGCGGCCGGCGGCGACGTCGTCCACCCGCCGGACACGGTCGGTCGGCGCCATGTAGTCGGCGTAGGCCTCGTCGACGACCGCGAGGCAGCCCTGCGGGAGCTCCTCGAGAAACGCCGACCACTCGCCTGCTGTCAGGGCGTCGCCCGTCGGGTTGTTGGGGTCGCAGACGAACACGAGCTTGGCGCCCTCGACCGCCGTCGCCATGGCCTCGAGGTCGAGCCGGTAGCCGTTTGTCGGGACGCGCACTACGACTGCTCCGGCCGCCTCGCAGGCCTGGCGGTAGAGGCCGTAGGTCGGTTGGGGCAGCACGACCCGGTCGCCGGGGTTGACGAACACGGCCACGGTCGACAGGACGAGCGCCTGGATTCCATGGGCCGGCAGCACCATGGCGGGCTCCGCCCCGATGAAGGCGGCGACCATCTCTCGGAAGTCGCTGTAGGCCTGCTCCGGGTAGAGCGAGGCGTTCCGGAGCTCGTCGGCCACGGCCTCGCCTACGCCGGGAAGCAGCCCGAAGAGGTCCTCGTTCCAATTGAGCTTCACGAGATCCCTCACGCCGTAGCGCGCCTCGAGCTCGCGTAGGCTCGGGCCCGGGTCGTACGCCATCACGGTTCGCAGCGGTCGTCGGGCCAGCGCCCTGAGATCGCTCATGGGGTGGCCGCTGCCGCCACGAGCCGCTCGCGCAGCAGCACCATGGTCGGCCCTGCTTGCGTGATCGCCCAGCTGAGGTCGTCAGAGAGCCGCTCCGCATTCGTCACTCGCGCCGACACGCCGGATGCGGCCGCGATGCCTTCGAAATCCGGCTGCACGAGGTCGACCTCGTGTTCGATGCCGTAGGCGACGAGCTGGTACTCGCGAAGGATGCCGTAGCCGCCGCTGTCGACGACGAGCAAGGCCGTGTCCAACCCGTATTGGCGGGCCGTGGCGAGCTCAGCCATGCCGTACGCAAAGCCGCCGTCGCCGACGACGGCCAGAACGGGCACGCCGGGCAGGGCGACGGCGGCGCCGAGCGAGGCAGGAAAGGCATAACCGAGCGTGCCCGATCCGAGCGGATAGAGAAACCGCCTCGGGTCTGGTGCCCGATGATGAGCTGCCGCCCAGTACCCGAGGATGGTCATGTCCCACGCCTGCACGGCGTCGTCGGGCACGGCGTCTCCAATCGAGGCGAGGAGTCCCAGCTCCAGCTGGCGGCCCTGGGACGCCAGGCCCTCGGCGACACGGCGGCGAAGGGCGGCGACCGCGACCTGCCCCCACGATCTCGGCACGTCTGCAACGACCGCCAGCAAGGAGCCGAGCACCTCGCGGGCGTCTCCGAGAACTCCGAGCACCGGGTAGCTCGCACCGAGTCGCTGCGGGGCGACATCCACTTGGACGACCGTGCCAGTCGGCCGCAGACCGTATTGCTGGGTGGTCTCGGCTCCGAGCTCGGTCCCGATGCACAGGAGCACGTCGGCCGCCTCGAGCAGTTCGCGAAACGCCGCCTCGTCACAGCAGCTCCCGGCCGCGAGGGGATGATCTGCCGGGATGGAGCCCTTTCCCATATAGGTCGTCGCCACGGGTGCGCCCAGCCGCTCGGCCAGCGTGACCAGCTCCGGCCAAGCACCCGAGCGCTGCACGCCGCCGCCTGCCCAGAGCACCGGACGCTCGGCGCCACCGAGAAGGCGGGCGACTTCACCGAGCACACGCTCTGAGGCGACCGACGGTGCGGCCGGTTCGCCGGCGAGTGCGCTCAGATCGACTCGCCTGCATTCGCTCGTGAGCAGGTCGACGGGCACCTCGAGCACCACGGGCCCGCTCGGGGCGGCGGCAGCCTCCCGAAAGGCGGCCGCCACCAGCCCCGGGAGCGCCTCGTGGCTCGGCACGCTGGCGGCCCACTTCACGATCGGTGCAAAGCTTGCCAGCTGATCGGGCAGCTCGTGCAGGAAGCCGCGGCCTCGGCCGACGAGCTCGCGGGGGATCTGGGAGACGATGAGGACGATCGGCACATGCGAGCTCGCCGCCTCCATGATCGCCGTCAAGGAATTCAGGGCACCCGGACCGGTCGAGAGCAGCAGCACGGCCGGGCGGCCCGAGACGCGGGCGTAGCCGTCAGCGGCAAAGCCGGCCGAGAGTTCGGTACGGCTCACGATCGACCGCAACCCTCGGCGGCGCATGCCCTCCCAGGCGCCGAGGGCATGTATCCCGGGCAACCCGAAGACGACGTCGGCGCCGAGGGCACAGAGGCACTCGGCCAGCAACTCGCCGCCGAGGCGGCCAGGCGTCAAGGCGGTCGCCAATGATGGTCCCTTCAGTTGGGGAAGGCGCCGCCGAGGCGACGCTCCCTCTCGTGGCCGGGCGTTGTCCGAGCGCGGCCTCGGCCTCGGTCTACCCGAAGCTCGGCCACGCGTGCCACCTCAGCGAACGGTCCGGCAACAGCGTCCGCTGCTGACCTCGCACCCTGGCAGCCGTCAGGCGTCGCGTGACGTGCTGTCGGTGAGGAGGCCTCGGCGCCGAGCGATGGCGACAGCTTCCGTGCGCCCGGCGGCATCGAGCTTGGCAAGGATGTTGGAGACGTGCACGCTGACGGTCTTGGCGCTGATGAACAGCTGAAGGGCGATCTCGCGGTTACTGCGCCCAGCGGCCACGAGGGCCAAGACCTCCCCTTCGCGAGGGGTCAGAGGCAGGTGCGGGCGGCTGACCGAGGCCCGAGGAGATGCCCTCTCGGTCGTGCCGAGGGAGCGCAGCTCCGCCAGCAGAGGCTCGGCGCCGAGTCTCATGGCGACGGCTCGAGCGGTCGCCATCTGCTCGCCGGCCTCGGCAACCTTGCCGGTCGCCCGCAGCACGGCCGCCAGACGCACTCGCGAGCGGGCGGTTTCGTAGACATGCCCAAACCGTTCGAACCCCATGACGGCGGCGCGCCAGCTGCGGAGGAGCTCCTCCACGGGCGGAGGATCGACGCCGGCCAGCCAGCGCAGCCGCCCGTGCTCGGCGGTGACGCGAGCAAGCCAGGCGTCGCTCTCCGGGCCGAGGCGGCGACCGCTGAGTGACCTGCGCCCTCGGCCGGGCCGCCTGACGAGGCGGTTTCGCATGGCGGCCGCCACTTCGTCACCCCAACGGGTCAGCTCGGAGCGTTCGGCCAGGCCGGCGTTGGCGGCGGCCGAGGCAAGCTGGCCGAGCAGCAGGGCGCCGAGACGTATGCGGGCCTGAAACTCCATGTTGCGCCACAGCTCGGCCGCGCTGACCACGACCTCGTCGTGGACCGCCCTCGCCTCGGCGACCTCACCTCGTTGGCCGAGCAGATCGATGATGCCGGCGCCGCTGATGATCGTGATCAGACCGTCGCGCTGCCACCAGGGACGCAAGCGCGGCGCGAGGTCCAGAGCGCTCGAGTCGCCTCGTCCCGCCGCCACCTCGAGCCCGATGGCGCCGAGGAGCGCCTCCGCGAAACCCGGCGGTGACTCGCCGCTGACATCGAGTGTGTCGACAGCAAGCTGCCAGTCACCGGTGACGTGAGCGACGATGGCCGTCATGGCGCGGGCGTCGAGGCCGTAGGGCGCCCACGGGCGGCCGGCCTCTTTGGCCCGCTGCCATGTCTCCCCGTAGACCTTGAGGGCTTCCGGCAAGCGGCCGAGCTCGTAGTAGAGACCTCCGAGGTTGAGAAGGCCGCGCAACTCGGCGGTCACCTCGCTGGCCGACCGTGCGTGCGCGACGGCTTGGATGAGGGCAGCCTCGGCCGCGTCGGGGTCGCCGGCCCGTTTGTCGAGGCGGGCCAGCGTCGTGGCGGCGTCGGCGGCGACGTCAGGCAAACCGAGCTTGCCGGCCATGTTCAGGGCTTCACCCGCCCAGCGGACGGCTTCGTCATCCCGCGCGGTCGGCGTTGGCACGGGCGTGGGCAGCAAAGACCTCGGCGTGCAGAGCACCCGGAGGCTCCGACGACACCAATCGGATGGCTTCGGTCGTCAGGGCCAGGATATCGAGCTTGCTGTCGGTGACGAGTGCGACGCTGACCAGGGCATTCAGCAGCCGGGCTCGGTCCAGCGGCGAGGCATCGTCGGGCAAGGCCCCCAGCTGGTCCTCAGCGAGGGCGATGGCCCTGAACAGGTGGCCGGCTGCAGCGGTGGCCGCGCTCGCTCGCACCGCCAGGCCAACCCGATCAAGTCCTCCGCCGGCAACTGCGACGGCGGCGGCCACATCTCGGTCAGCGAGCAGCTCCAGGGCCAGCTCGTAGTGGCGGGCAGCCTCGTCCGGTCCGCCGACCGCCATGGCTTCGTCACCCGCCTGAATACTGGCCGTAACCGCCGTCACGAGGTCATGGGAAGCCCGAGCATGGCGCGCAAGCTCCGCCGCCGTGCCGGCGACCTCGTGGGACGAGAGGGCCCGTGCGTAGGCGGCGTGCAGCCGGACACGCTCGCCGGGCAACAGGTCCTGGTACACCGCCTCGGCGAGCAACGCATGGCGGAAGGCATAGCCGTCGTCGCCGGCGGTGACGAGGATGTTGGCCTCGACGGCCTCACGCAGCGCCCGATCGAGCACGGCCTCGTCGAGACCACTCCCGCGCGAGAGGAGATCGTGGGCCGCTCTCCGACCGACGACCGAGACAGCGCGCACCGCCAGACGAGTTTCGTCACCGAGATGGTCGAGACGCACCAGCATGAGGTCGGCGAGGTTGGCAGGCAGGCGGCCACCGCCCGACTCGGTGGCAGCCAGCAGCTCCTCGATGAAAAACGGGTTACCCTCGGCGCGCTCGACGAGATGCTGCACCTCACCCTCAGGTAGCGGTTCCGGGTGAAGCGCCTCGATGAGCGTGCGCATCTCGAGGTCGTCGAGCGGGCCGAGCTCGAGCCGGGTGACGGTCGTGAGCCGAGCCCACTCGGTGAGCGTCGGGCGCACTGGGTGGCTGCGGTGCAGCTCGTCGCTGCGGTAGGACGCAATGACCGCCACCGGCGAACGGATCTGGCGGGTGAACAGGAAGGTGAGGAGCTCTCGGGTCGACCGATCGGCCCAATGGACGTCCTCCACAACGAGAAGGAGGGGCGAGTTCCGGCCGAGTTCGGTCAAGGCGGCGCTCACGGAGTCGAAGAGCGCTGCCGGTTCGGTCGGCTCCCCCGTCTCGGCCGGCACGGCGAGCAGCCGATGAGCGGGCAACAGTCGCGCAATGGCGGGACTCGCTTCGACGAGTGAGTTGGCGATGCCTGCGTCCGCCGCTGCCAATGCCCCGAAGGCCTCGCTGAAGGGCAGGTAGGGCAGGGCGCTGTCACCGAAATCGAGGCAATGGCCGACGAGGACGCGCCAACCCGCATTCTCGGCGCGGACGCCCAGTTCGGCGATGAGGCGGCTCTTGCCCACGCCTGCATCGCCACCGAGAAGCACCCCACCGCCGGGTTCGCCCTGCAAGCCGATGAGATCGGCCAGTCGACGGATTTCCTCGCTCCGCCCGACGAGCGGGCCGAAGGCGGTCTCGGCGGGCACGCCCGCCATCATCGCGAACAGCGACCGCGACGTCACTCTTGCGCCGCTGTGAGCGGACGCGGGCTCAACGATGGGACATCGCCAACCGACCGTAGGCGTGAGAGGGCGGTGCCGGCTGGCGCCTCCAGTTGCGGCGCCTCCAGAGCCCCGGACTGCCGTGGTGGCGTCGTGGCTGGGCAAACCTGGGGATGGCTCGCTCGCGCTGATAGGCGATCTGAGCCTGTACGAAGGGTCCCGAGGGCGGTAGCAACATGATGGTCCTCCTGCGATGGATCTGCTCTGGCGCTTTCAACCATGCACGTCTAAGGAGGGCGCACACATCGACAGGAATCCCTATTTTCCATCGGCCAAGCCTCGGGGGCGCCTTAGCTCGGACCGGCGGCGCTCGAGGGCGGACGACACGAGCCCTATGTGCAGGCGTTAAGGGCCGCGAGCTCGGGCTCCCGCGTCGAGCCACCCTGCGCAGGCCGGATCCCGACGCTCACCGTCTGCTCGGTGGCGTTCAACTGCGCCAGCGTGAGCACGCCGGCATCGCTTGCCGACGTCACCCTGGCCCCGCTCACGGTGACCGCATAACCGTGGGGAAACTGAACCGGGGGTATGACGATGGCGGTGCACGAGCCGGCAGCAAAGCTCCGCCCGCTCGGAGAACGGGTCGTGTAGCGGAGACGAAACGTGTGCGAGACCCGGTCGAATGAGTAGAGCGACGGCGTGCCAGCCACAAGCCGCGGGTACGGTTCCGCCAGCACGGCCAGCTTTGCCGCATCGACGTTGGCTCCGCCGGCGGGAAGTCGCGGGTTCGAGACGAGACCCTCGATTGACGGCGGGATCGTGCCAGTCGGATCCTTGCAGCCGCAGTACGCCCATTCGATCCACGAGATCAGACGCGAGTCGGCGTCGGCGACCACCCGCCCGAGATCGACGAGATCGTTGGTGGCGCCGAACTCGCTCAACACCAAGGCGTCGCCGGTGGAAGCGGATCTTCGCCACGGCGTTGGCGATCACCAGTCGCTCGGAGCGCTCGCAGGCGACGGCGTGCGTGGCAGCGTCCGAGAGGCAGTAGTCATGAAAGGACATTCCGAGGTTGCTGTCGGAGAAGCGAGGAAGGTGCGTGGGCGCACCGAAGTCGAAGAGCACGGATGGCTCGTAGAAGATCAGGTGCCGGGGATCGACCGACCGGATCGCCCTGATCACACGCGAGTAGAAGGCACCCAGCTGATCCTCGGAGGAGGCAGCGAGCCACGGCTCGTTGAAGAGGTCATAGCCGAGTACCCAAGCGTCGTCGGCAAATCGCCGGGCGACGTACCGCCATGCCGCCGCGTAGCGCTGCTGCAGGCCGACGCCGCCCGGACCAGGACGATCGGCCCAGAAACTCTCAAAGGCGGCATCGAGTGCAGCGCTCTCGGTGTACCCGAGTGGGAAGACGTAGGTTCGCACCGGCAGTCCTCGGGTGTCCACGGACCAGGCCGGGAACCCCTCTCCGCCGAAGGCGGTGCTCATCTCGTCTTGATGGAAATCGAGCAGCGAATAGACGCCTCTTCGCGCGAGCTCCCCGACGGTGCGGGCGATCGAGTCCACATAGGAGCGAGAGATGACGCCGGGCTCGGGCTCGAGCTGCGAATAGATGACGCCGAGGCGAACGACATCGAGGCCGTCGATCGCCAGCGCGCTCGCGGCCACGGAACCGAAGCCGGCCGCGTCTGGTTCATACGGCGGTCGTTTGTAGACCATGTTGAGGCCATGGACGATGACCACCTGGCCGTCGCTGTTGGTGAGCCAGCGGCCGGAGTGCCCGATGAAGATCGGCGCCCCTCGCGCTTGCGGTCGTCCGGCGGGCGGCGTCGTCGGCGCCGACGTACAAGCGGCAAGCAGGGCGGAAGCGGACGCCACGAGCATCACGGCCACCACTTGGGCTCGGAGCGCCCGAGCGCCCACGGGACGGCGGCGAACAGGTGCCACTCCCCCGGCCCGGCGCACGCGCTCGAGTCTCCACCCGATCGGGACAGCTGAGCAAGGGTCGCACCGAAACGCTCCCCAGCTGAGGCCCAAGAGGTGACCAGAGCCGGGGAGCGTCTCGATGGGGTTCCCGCCGACGAGCGTGCTACGCCGTGTCGACGCCTTTGTTCAGCCGGTGGTGATGTACTTCTGCTCCACCCAGCCGAGAGTGCTCGTGGCAGGGTTGCCGACGGCATACACGATCGTCACGGTCTGGTTCACGAGATGCACTCCGAAAGGCCCGATGACGGCCGCCGTTGTCCCGAAGTCCGTCATGTGCATCGTGATCCACTGCTGGGGCAGCCTGATGCTGCCGCCTGTCGGGTTCATGAGATCGCTCATGATGAGCAGCCCGTCCGCATACACGTCCAAGCCGGCGTTGTCAGCGTCGTTGCGCACGACCAGCTCAGCCCGATTGGGGTCGAGGGTAGGCTCCGGGTTCCTGTACCTCGTCAGCGCCGGGTTGCCGGTAGAGGTCAGGTCGGTCACAATTGTGATGTTCTCTCCTGCGACCAGGAAACCCGTTCCCTCCAACAACGGCTTGGAGCTCTTGGCGGCGCCGTGCAACCGGATGGCGATGTGATACTTGCCGGGCGCCAGTGGCACGGGACCGACGACACCCTTGTAGCGGAAGTCCTGGATGACTTCTGTGCCGTTTAGGTAAACGTCGACCGCAGTCTTGGGCAGGCCCTGGATGATGGATGCCTCGGCCACGGTGGGCACGGTCCGCACCTTCCCGGTCGTGGTCGCCGCGCCGGCGGTTGTCGCCGCGAGCACAACAGCGAGTGTCGCGCCGCAGAGCGCGGCGAGCGCGATGCGTAGGTACCTCATGGGCTTGGTCTCCTTTGCGTTGGGAGCAACTGGGTGCCGGCATGCTGTTCGCTGCCGCTCCTCTTAGTTCGCTTTCGGCGGCCGAGCGGTTGCAAAAAAGAAAGGTGCAACCGCGTGAGCCTCGCAATGCGAAGAACGGGTGTGTACCCTCCCTCGGTTGCCAGGCCGGGCGATGGCGTGCGCCCGCGCCCGGTCGCCTCGCCGGGCGACTTGGCCCGTCGGCTTGCGAGGGGTGACGAGACCGCCCTCGAGGAGTGCTACAGGACGCTCGGATCGTTGGTCCGGTCGTATCTGAAGCGATTCGTCGGCAGCGACGCCGAGGACGTCCTTCAGGTGGTGTTCTTCGAGCTGTGGCGCTCGCGCGAGCGGCTGGATCCTGCCAAGAGCGTCGAAGGGTTCGTCTTCGCCCTGGCGCGGCGCCGCGCCATCGACACGCTCAGGCGCCACAGACCGCAGCTCGTGAACATCGACGCCTTCCACTGGCTCGTCGGCGAGGACGGTGACGCCTTCGTCGAGCAGTTCGTTCTCGCTGCACAGGTCAAGCGCGCACTGGACAACCTGCCCGAAGAGCAGCGAGAGTCCCTCGTCCTCGCCTACTTCGAGGGGAAGACCCAGCAGGAGATCTCGGATTCCCTGAGCGTCCCGATGGGCACGATCAAGGCGCGCATGGCGCGGGGCCTGCGTCGGCTCGCCGTCACGATGTTCGAGGAGCGGCCATGAGCCTCGACCACGTGAGCGAAGAGCTCTACGAGCTGCTCCGCGGCGATCTCTCCAACCGCCAGATGCTCGTAGTGAACGACCACCTGAGAAGTTGCGAGGCGTGCCGTCAGGATCTCGTTGACGCGTCGGTGGCACATGCCTTGTTGGCCTCGGTGAGCGATCTCCTCGCTCCCGAATTCAGCAACGCAGGCCGCGCCGGCGACGCCGAGCGTGTCGCATCGGATCTGCCTCCGCTCGGGCTCATGGGGGACGCCTCCTCCTGGGTGGAGGGCGGCCCCGGAGCCGGGCGTCTGCCCCAGTCGTTCAACCGCCCCCTTCGGAGCTTCGAGTGGGCCGGGTACCACGAGGACCACGGTGGCGTCGCCGGAGTCCGCGGCAGCGCCAGCCTTCGTCAGACAGCGGCCGAACTCCCGCCTGCGAACGCCGGCCTTCCCCTTGCGGGCGCGCTCGGCGCTGACCGGGGGGACGCCGGTGCCCGAACGGTGCGTCCGCACAGAAGACGGCCCCCTTCGGCGAGGCGTCCGCGGCGAGGCGAGCGCATCGGTCGTGCGATGTACCGCTCGGGCATCGTGGCGGTGGCGGTCGTTGTCCTCGTATTCGCAACCGTCCTCAGCGTCGGCTCCCTGCGTCAGTCGCCTACTCCCGAGGCGAAGGTCCTCTTGACCGCAGAGCTCGTGGCTCTACCGGCCGCACCGAACGCCAGCGGCTCGGTCACGGTGCGGGCTGACGGGGACGTGTCGGTGGCGACCGCAGGTCTCACGCCCGCGCCGAGGGGCCACTACCTCGAGGTCTGGCTCGTCGACCCGGGAAGATCGGGCATCTGGCCGCTCGGTATCCTCCCCTCCACCGGCAAGGGCAAGTTCGCCTTCCCGAAGACGTTGTGGAACCGCCACGACGGGGTGACCGTCAGCTTGCAGCGCAACGGTGCACCACCGAGCCTGGGCGTCAAGATGCTCAGCACGCTGAGGCCGGCGAGCCACAGGGTGTCGGATTCGCTCTCGTCTCTCCGTTCGGGCCGCGCGCACCACCCCCGCGTGCCGACCCATTCGCACCGCCTGGGGACGGGCCACCGGCGATCGCAGCGCTCGGGGCTCGGCGGCCGTCCGTCCACATCAGGCCCCGGCAGCGTGCAACCGCCGCCGGTCGTGAGAAGGCTCCTGCACGACAAGGAGCGTCATCTCTCCTCCGGGCGCGTCCTGCTCGTAGACACGACGAGCGACTCAAACGCCGTCAGCCCGAAGAGCGGGCTGTGCCGCGACATCGAGGGCCGCTGCTCGCTCAGGGCTGCGATGGAAGTGGCGGACGCGCTCCGGACCCCTGTCACGATCCGGCTTCCCGCCGGCACGTACGCGATCGACCTGGGTGCCCTCGTCGCCTCCGACCCGGCTGGGCTCTCGATCGTCGGAACATCGGCCGCTCGTTCGGTCATCATCAGCCAGCAGCAGCGGGAGCGGGTGTTCGTCGTTCGGGACGCCATCGCCCGCTCCCGGCCTGCAGGAGCCATCCTGCGGCTCTCGCACCTGACGGTCTCGGGCGGCACCGCCCCTGCCACCGGGACATGGGGGGGCGACGGGGGTGCCATCCTCGTGGCCAACGCCGCCGCCTTGCTCGAGCTCTCGCAAGTGGCCATCGTCGACAGCCACGCCGCACTGGCAGGCGGAGGCTTGTTCGCGAGGGGCCAGGTGTGGGCGACGGCGGCCACCTTCGAGAACGACAGCGCCGGAGTCTCCGGCGGGGCGGCTGATTTCGCCCACAGCGAGGCGGTCGTCGCCAAGTCGGTGTTCGTGGACGATTCAGCCGGTTCCGGGGCGCGCGGGGCGGAGAGGGCGGCGCCATCACCGACAGTGCCGCTGCCCTCCTCCTCGTGTACTCGAGCTTCGTCGACGACGCCGTCATAGCGGTGGGCTCGGAGTCGCTCGGGGGGGCACTCGACGTGCGAGGTCCCGCGTGGCTCGAGTCCGATGCCTTCGAAGGCGATCACGTTGGACTCCTGCCGTCGTTTGACGGCTCGGCGACCGAGGCAGGCGGTGCCGTGTACGTGGCATCCGGACCGGTCACGGTCGAGGAAAGCATCTTCGAGGACGACGAGGCGGAGGGAAGCGGGTCGATGGGGGGCGCCCTTTTCAATCGGGCGGCGCTGACGATCCTCTCGACGCGATTCAGCGACGACGAGACCATGGCGGGTCCGCCGGTGACGGCGTACGGCGATGCGAACGGCGACGGTGGGGCGATCTACGACGGTGCCGAGCTGACGCTCGGCCACTCGTGGCTCTCCGGTAACAGCGCCAGCGGCGATGGCGGCGCCGTGTACGCCAATGGGACGGCCATGATCGCCGACTCGGTCCTCTCCAGGAATCGGGCCCTGGGAGGCGGGGGGGCGATCTACGACGGTGCCTCGCTCACCGTGACCGGCAGCACGCTGTCGCACGGTCTCGCCCTCTACGGGGGCGGCCTGTTCGTCGAGGGCTCCTTGGCCGCCGATGGCGACGCCATCGTCGACAACCTTGCTACAGGTGCAGGCGCGGCTGGGGGCGGTGTCCTCGTCGTCGGTCGTGCCCACGCGGCGGTCGCCCGCACGGTGGAGGTCGCCCGAAGCACGATCGCCGGCAACCTGGCGCCCGCCGGAGCCGGTATCGCCGAGCAGACCGGAGTAGGGCGCGTCGTCATCGCCATCATCTCCCGCAGCGAGATCGCCGGCAACCAGCTTCCCTCGGGGACCGAGCAGGACTGTGCCGCCATCGGTCCGGGAGCTGTCCTCTTCCTCGTCTCCGGCGGTGGGAACGTCGTCGGCGATACCAGCTGCGGCCTCTCCTTGCCGAGCGACCGTGCGGGCCTAGCCGCCCAGGGCTTCTGGCTCGCTTCGCCAAACGGGGTCGTGCGCACCTATGCGTCTTCCTCCTACGGCTCGCCTGCGGCCAAGGGGCTTGCGTCCCCCGTGGTGGCGATGGCGGCCGCCCCCGGCAACGACGGATACTGGGAGGTGACGGCGAACGGCGCTGTCACCAACTTCGGGTCGGCATCGTGGTTCGGCTCGGCTCGGGGACTTCTCGGCAACTCGCGAGTGACCAGCTTCGCCGCCACCCTGGACGGCGGTGGCTACTGGCTCGTGACCTCCGATGGCCGAGTCTTCAATTTCGGCGACGCCGGCGACTACGGGTCCGCCCGTGGCGAGCACATCGTCGCCATGGCCCGAAGTGTGGACGGTCGGGGGTACTGGCTCTTGGCGGCGGACGGTGAAGTGCGCGCCTTTGGCGACGCCCCCAGCTTCGCGAATGGAGCGAGATTCCTCGCGGCCGCCATCGCCGCCACTCCGGACGGGCAGGGCTACTGGGTGGCGGCCGCCGACGGCACTGTGCACGCCTTCGGCGACGCCACAAACTATGGCGGAACCCTCACGACGGGCGTCGTGGCCTTGCTGCCGAGTGCGGACGGGCGCGGCTACCTGATCGTGAGCGATCAAGGCGGAGTCTTCGTCTATGGAGACGCCACTTGGTCCTGGCCGGCGAGCTCCGGCCAGGTAGCGGCCGCAACAAGCACCTGAGCCAACGTTCCTCGGCGACGTTGTCGCCGTCGCCGGGTGCCGTCAGCCGCCTCGTGGGCCGGGCAAGTCGGACCTGCGTCCGAGGGCGGCGTCGAGGCTCCGGCTATTGCGCCGGCGCCGGAGCTCCGTCACCGCCGGCAGAGATGAACAACGACACGCCCTTGCGGCCCGTCCGCTTCGATTCGTACATGGCGCTGTCGGCCTGGGCGATGAACGAATCGGCGTCGAGGACTTCGTTGGTCCAGGCGACGCCGATGCTCGTCCGCAGAGCGACCACAGCAGGCCCGACGTCAACCTCGGCCGTCGTCGCCGCCGCCAGGCGCTCGGCAATGGCGATCGCCTGGCGGGAGCTGTGCACTCGCGGACAGATCACGAGAAACTCATCGCCCCCCAGTCGTCCGACGTGATCGCAACCTCGTACGGCGCCGCGAAGGCGATCGGCCACGTCGACGAGAAGACGGTCGCCGGCGGCGTGACCATACCGGTCGTTCACTGACTTGAATCGATCCAGGTCAATGAAGATGAGAGCCCTTCCCTCCGTGGTAGCACTCGGCGCCGCGATCGTCCGCCGGAGCAGCTCAAGCGACGCCGCCCGGTTCATGCACGAAGTGAGCGGGTCGACCGACGCCCTCACCTCGAGCTCGGTGCGAAGCTGAACACGTTCAGTGATGTCGCTGAGGCATCCGACGGCGCCTGTCACGGTGCCCTCGCCGTCGGTGAGCGTGCGCAGACTGAGCAGGCACACGCGGGCGGCGTCGCCGACGAGCGGGTCGCTTGCCGAAAGGCGGAAGCGCACCTCGATGTCATCGACTGGCTGACCGGCGAGCACGGCGGCCAGGGCGGCCCCCACCGCGGACCGGTCCTCCGCCACGACCGACGACAATTCTGCCTTGATGGTGGACGCCGGAGCATGGCCGACGATCGTGTGCAGGAGGTCGTTGGTGAAAATGACACGACCCGCCGTGTCGATCTGGAAGAGCCCAACCGGCAAGGCCTCGGACAACCGACTCAGCAGCTGCTCGCGGGAGAGGCTCCTCGATATCTCCTCCTCGGCCATCTTCTGGATCGTGACGTCCCGCACGAGCAGGCAGATCCGCCCCGAGGCGCCCCCCCTCGGAGGCGTGATGGCAGCCACCCGGCCCTGGAACCATCGGTAGCCCGCCGGCACCTCCAAGCGGTACTCCCAGAGCTCGGGGCACCCCGTGTCGAGGACGCGGCGGATGACCTGGATCAAGTCGAGGGCGACGTCCGCATCGATGGCGTCACGCACGTTTCGACCGAGCAGCTCCATTCGGGGTGCGGCCAGGAGGGTGTCATCGGTCGTCCAGACCCCGAGGTAGGTACCGGTCTCGTCGAGCTCGAATACGAGATCATCGAGGGACGAGAGGAGCGCCTGCAGGCGGGCTTCACTCTCCCGCAGCGCCTCCGAGACCCTGACGGCCTCGCTGACGGCGATCATGGGGCCCTCCCGGAGCTGACGAGCGGCCCGCATTCCTGCGTCGTGGGCGCGAGCCAGGTCGGGACGCCAGACGCGTCCTCCTGGGCTGCATAGCACGGAGCTCTACGCGCCGAATTCACTATCGAAAGTATCGGCACAAGCACTGCTGCGAAATAGGGGAAAGTCCCTTCCTGTGCCATTGCGTCCCTGCGGCGGATCCGGGCAGTCGCCTATCATCCGCCGTCGGGGAGGAACGCCGTCCGTTGAGCGCTCATCAAAGTGTCGGTCGCTCGGAGTCCCGAGCCGTCGGAACGCTCGCCGACTATGCGATCAGCTTTGCGCCCTGGGCAGGGTACATCGCCTTCTCGCACCTGCTCGGCTCGTGGAAGTACGGCTTTCTCGTAGGGCTGGCGTCGTCAGTCGCCATCGTGACCGTGCGCTCCGTCGAGCACGACAGCCGCTTCCTCGACGTCGGGACTCTTGTCTATTGCGCGGTGATGAGCGTGGTCTCGACGACGCATCCGACCTCGCCGATACGTCAGTACAACCTCCCGTTGTCGTTGGGAGCCGTCGGAGGGATCAGCTCGGCGTCGTTGGCCATGAAGTCACCATTCACCTACAGGATCGCTCGCGAGCATGTTCCGCGAGAGATGCTCGAGAACCCCGCCCATCAGCGTCTGCTCTACCGGGCACATGTGCTGGCGACGTCGTGGTGGGCAGCTAGCCAGCTCGCCGCCGGCACCGCCAGCGCCGCCATGGTGGCCGTCAAGACGGGCCCGGCGGCCGTGATCGCCGTCCAATCGGTCGGGACCCTCCTGCCGGTGGCGGCCACCAGGTTCCATCACGAGCGCGCCACAAAGGGGTTTCGCGCCACCAGCGAGTCGCCCGGGGACGACCGCGGTGGTTCCCCCACCGTCACCGACGCGACAGGCGCCGAGAAGGCTGACCGCCGGCGAGGTGGCGTGAGCGCCCCACCTGACGCCATCCTCGGTCGAGCGGACGGCGGCGATCAGCCGTCGCCGTCTTCGTAGACGACGGAGAGATCCCGATCTCCCTGCTTATTGGCGACGCTGCGGTGCCAGGTGCCGGCGTCGACTCACACGGGCTCTGCGAACACACCCCCTGACTCGAGGTAGTCGTAGCGGTAGATCTCTCGACCGGCGACGAAGGCATGCTCGACGCGTTGCATCACGTCGAGCGGGTCACCGGACCAGACGCACACGTCGGCGGCTTTGCCGATGGCGATCGAGCCGAGCCGGTCGTCGATACCGAGGATGCGAGCAGGGTTGATCGTCAGCGCCTCGAGCGCCACGTCGGGGTCGAGGCCTTCCTTGACCGCCAATGTTGCCTCATGAACGAGGAAGTGGATGGGTACGACCGGGTGATCGGTCGTCAAGGCGATCGTCACGCCGGCGGCCGCCAGCCGGCCCGGGTTTCGCAGCGACCGGTTGCGCAACTCGACCTTGGAGCGGGATGTGAACAGCGGTCCGATGATGACGGGCACGTGGCGTGCAGCCAGCCGATCGGCCACGAGGTGTGCCTCAGTCCCGTGGTCGATGACGAGCTGGTAGCCGAACTCGTCGGCGATTCGCATGGCAGTAGCGATGTCGTCAGCCCGGTGACAATGCTGACGCCAGGGGATCTCCCCGCGGAGCACCATCGTCAGCGATTCCATCTTCAGATCGACGTCGGGTGTCTTTGAGTCGACCGCTCCGGAGGCGGCGGCCCGCGCCGCCTCGTAGTCGCGGGCTTTCGTGAAGGCTTCCCGGATGATCGCTGCCGTTCCAAGGCGGGTGCTGGGCGTCTGTTTCTTCTCCTCGTATACCCGCTTGGGGTTCTCGCCCAGGGCGGACTTGCAGCCGCTCGGCTGGCGCAGCACCATCTCGTCCACGACGCGCCCGAAGCATCGCATTGCGACCGTGAGGCCACCGATCGGGTTACCGGATCCTGGGTTGACGTTGACGGCCAGCACGCCGCCTTCGATCGCATCGCGAAACCCCAGGTCGGCCGGGTTGATGGCGTCGAGCGCCCGCACGTGAGCGGTCACTGGGTCGGTCAGCTCATTCGTGTCGTGGCCCGCCCACCCGTCGCCTTCCTCGTGTACTCCGAGATGTGTGTGAGCGTCGATGAAGCCGGGCAGCACCCACTTGCCCTCAGCCTCGAGGACCTCGGCACCGGCGGGAACCGAGGTCTCGCGGCCGCCGACGGCGGCGATGACGCCGTCGTTGAACACGACGGTCCCCCCGTCGATCACACCCGCATCGATCGTGACGACACGACCGCCGACAATGGCTGCGGGCGAGTCAGGGGATGCTCCCCATGTGCTTGTTGACACGATCTCTCCTTTGGCCATCGGGGACGAACGGGCAGTGGTTGCGGAGGGGCTTGCGATCGGCACGACGCTGTCGTGCACGAACGCCACCGAGGAAGCCAACATTGTGCCGCGCCCGTCAGGGTACGTGTCGCCTGCGCTGGCCGAGCGGGCCGAGCGGACGCTGGCCGCCGTCGCACGTCAGGTCCTCAGCCGCGGCAAGCCTCCCGGCGTTACCTGGAACCAATCCCACATGCCGTCTATCTCGTGCCCAGACACGAGGCAGGCGATGCGGTAGGTCCCGACCCTGTCTGCCAGGAAGCTGAACGACGTCGACACGCCCGGTCTCACACCTCCCTGTGGATCCGGCGTGGCGGCGCCCGGGAAGGCGAGCGGGGCGCCGAACGCGCTGAGCCGGACGTCGTCCACGATGGCGCACGAATGGCTCAGGATGGCGGAGGCGTTCTTGCACGTCACCTCGACGCGCCAGCCGAGGGGGACGGTGACGCGCATGGCGCCGTTGGCGTAGCCGTCGAAGTTGAAGCCGCCGTCAGCACCGGTGGAACTGCTGACGAGCAGCAGCCGGACGCTCTGCGAGGCGGCATCGCTGCTGAGGATCGAAGACGTCTGCACCGACTGCCCGCTCGAGCCACATGATGCGAGCGCCCCCCCGAGCACGACGGCGGCACAGACGACACCGGCCAGCTTGCGATCGACCCGACGTTGCACCCCGCCATCCTCCCGCGATCGCCTCCGCAGGTACAGGGCGCGCTGCGCTCGTTGTGCTGGTGGCGACAGGAGTGACTAGGTTCGCGAAAGATGGCCGACAACAGGGTGCCTGCGGGGAGGTGGCGAGCGCGCGCAGGACGGATCTCCATCGGTGTCGCCGTCGCCGTCGGCGTGGCTGCCGCGCTCGTGGGCTCTGCGGCCGGCACAAGCGGACGGCCGGGCAGCGAGCGCGCCGACGGCCTTGACAACCCATCGGCCTCGGGACAGTTCCCTCGCACGCCGGCGGGAGTCCCTGACGTCGCCGGCGAGCCGATCCCTTTCGGCACGGCGCGCTACCTCGGCCGTGTCCCCAAGCAGGCTGGTGTCGGCTCCGCCGTCGTCGCCATGGCGACCACGCCCGACGGCCGGGGCTACTGGCTCGTCGCCTCCGACGGGGCTGTGTTCAGATACGGCGACGCTCGCTACTACGGGCCGTGGAGCAGGCGGCAGCGCCACGGCGACATCGTCGCCATGGCGGCTGCGCCCGACGGCGGCGGCTACTGGCTCGTCGCCCATGACGGGGCCGTGTTCAAATACGGCGACGCCCGCTTCTACGGGCCGTGGAGCGGGCGGCAGCGCCACGGCGACATCGTCGCCATGGCGGCTACGCCCGACGGCGGCGGCTACTGGCTCGTCTCCTCCGGTGGGGCCGTGTTCAGATACGGCAACGCCCGCAGCTACCCAGCCGCGAGTCCCCGCCACCTTCGCGGCCGCATCGTCGACATCGTGGCCACGCCCGACGGCGGCGGCTACTGGCTCGTCTCCTCCGGTGGGGCCGTGTTCAAATACGGCGACGCCCGCTCCTACGGCTCGCCGACCCACGAGCGCCTCGACGGCCGCATCGTCGCCATGGCGGCCACGCCCGACGGCGGCGGCTACTGGCTCGTCTCCTCCGGTGGGGCCGTGTTCAAATACGGCGACGCCCGCTTCTACGGCGCCGCCTCGTCCTTCATCCGAAGGAACCCGATCGTGGCAGTCGCCGCCACTCCCGACGGGCATGGCTACTGGCTCTTGCCGACGAGCCCTCCCCCACCCGTCGGGCTGCCAGCTCCCGGCCCGGGCTTCGTCGCCGGGCACGTCACGGCTATCGGCGACTCCGTCATGCTGGACGCGCAGCCCGACCTCGTAGCCGACATCGCCGGAATCGACGTGGAGGCGGCCGTCAGCCGGCAGTGGGGCGAGGGTATGGCGCTCGCCCAGCAGCTCAAGTCGGAGGACCGCCTCGGCGCCATCGTGGTGATCGACCTCGGGACCAACGGACCGGTGACCCCCACCATGTTCACGCAGATGATGAACGTTCTCGCCGGCGCCTCGCGGGTGGTGTTCGTCACCGTGCACCTCCCACCCTCCTACTCATGGTGGCAGTCGGTGAACGAGACGCTCGAACAAGGCGTCCCGAAGTATCCGCGAGACCGGCTCGCCGACTTCAACAAGCTGGCGGACGAGAACCCGCAGTGGTTCGGGCCCGACGGCGTTCACATGCCGATCGGTGGCACCGGCGCCCAAGCCATGGCGAAGCTCATCAAGTCTCAGATCTGAGCGACGCGCCAGCGGCCCGCCGAGTCAGCGGTGGGGCTCATCGGTCCGCGGAGGGTCACCCGATGGCGCACCGCCGGCGACGGCATCGCCGGCCACCACCGCTCCCGTCGTCTCGGCCTCCCTCGCCTTGCGAGCTCGTGGGCGAGATCCTGGTAGCGAGCGGGCTCGTGTATGGAGAGGACGCGCAGCGTGATGGCGATCGCGAAGACGCCGTCGCTGAACGTCTCGACGCGCGACTTGCTCATCGTGACCTGAGTTGCTCAACGGTTGTCCTTGGCGGCCGGTCCGATCTTCAGCGGCTCAGGGCTTCCTGCAGCTCGCCGCCGAGATCGGCGAGGGCGCCTCGCAGACGGGACGGGTCAGTCCCTTCCGCCAGCAGGGCGCGTGACGCCGACGGCAGCACGCGATCGGGGCAGCTCGCAAAACAGGCTGCCACGTCGGCCGGGGACGCCCCCTGGGTGCCCACCCCGGGACAGAGGAACAGGCCCCCCATGCCCACCAGATCCATGTCAACGGGAGGTCCGTGGTTGGCGCAGAACACCGAGCCGAATGGTCCGAGGCCGCCGGGCGCCCGGCGGGCATTCTCCACGGCCAAGTCCAACACCACCTGCTGCTCGACGCTCGGGCCTTGGGCGCAGCGGGCGGTCTGGAGTGGGCGTCCTTCGTGGTTGGAGGAGCGGGTGACAACGAAGACCGCGGCTCCGTGGTCGGCGGCGCGATCCAGGTACGGCCGCAAGGCCGCGAAACCCAGGTAGGGCGTGACTGTCAGCGCGTCGACCTGAATCCCTGCCCCGGGTCCGAGATAAGCCTCGGCATAGGCCTCGTTCGTCGATCCCACGTCGCCCCGCTTGGCGTCGAGGAGAACCAAGACTCCGGCTTCTCGACAGTCCGCCACGAGCCGCGCCAGGCTCCGAAAGCCCCGCCACCCGAAACGCTCGTAGAACGCCGCCTGCGGCTTGACGACACCGACAGCACCGACGGCGACCTCAACGGCGACATCGACGAAGCGGTCGAGCCCGTCGGGACCGTCGCCGACGCCCCACGCACGCAAGATCTCGCCCGAGGGATCGAGCCCGAACACCAGGGGTCCGAACGTCTTGCGCGCTTCCACGAAGCGGGCGGCGATGGCGGCTGAGATGTCCGTTTCTACCGACGCCATCGGAACGACGGTAGCGCAGCACCAGCCGGCACGAGCTGTCTTCGGCCGGCAAGGGCACCAGAACGCACCTAGGCCATCGAATCAACGACCTCGGCGACGACGTCGAGGCTCGTGTCGGGGTGAAGAAAGGCCAATCGCGCCACTGGCTCACCCTCCCAATTGGTGGGGGTCACGAAGGCGATCTGCTCACGGAGCAGACGCGTCGACCAGCTCCGGTAGTCGTCGGCGCCCCACCCCCGCCGGCGGAACAGGACGACGGAGAGCTCCGGCTCCCGGATCAACTCGAGGTGGGCGCTTTGCGTGATGAGGGCGGCACTCTGCCGAGTCGTCTCCAGCACGCTCTCGATCGCCTCTCGGTAGGCGCCGATGCCATGAACGGCAACGGAGAACCAGAACGGTAGGCCGCGTGCTCGCCTCGTGAGATGAAAGGCATAGTCGCCCGGGTTCCACTCGCCCTCCTCATCGGTATGCATGACGTCGAGGTAGGAGGCGTGCTGAGTGAGCGCCGCTTCGGCAAGCTTGGGGTCACGATAGAGAAGGGCGGCAGAGTCGTAGGGGGCGAAGAGCCACTTGTGCGGATCCACGACATAAGAGTCCGCCATCTGCACACCGTCGAAAAGGTGGCGGGCGGAGTCCGCAAGGAGGGCGGCGCCACCGTAGGCGCCATCGACGTGGAACCACAGGCCGTGCTCGCGAGCCACTCGCCCGACGCTCGCAAGGTCATCGACGATCCCTCCGTTCGTGGTTCCCGCCGTGGCGACGACCGCCATCACCTCTTCGGGAGCGGGGTCGGCGGCGAGTGCCTCCTGCAGTGCCGAACCCGTGAGGCGGTGATCTTCGGCCGGGATCACCATCGGTTCCAGACCCGTCACGCGAAGCGCCAGACCGACGGAGGCATGTGCCTCGCTAGTGAGCGCCACCCGTCGCCGGGCGGCCGGCGGGCCACCACGTCTCGAGGCGGTTTCGCGGGCGACCACGAGCGCCGAAAGGTTGGCGTTGGATCCGCCGGATACAAAGCAACCGCCGGCTTCCTCCGGCAGGCCGGCGGTGTCGGCCAACACGCGCAACGCCTGATTCTCCGCCATCACGACGCCTGCCCCCTCCAGCCAGGACGTCGATGGAAACGACGAGCAGGACACGATCATGTCGAAGAGGAGAGCGGCCTTCGTGGGAGCAGCCGGTATGAAGGCGAGATAGCGGTCGCTGTCGCAGGAGACGACGGATCGGGCGAGCTCGTCGGCGAAGATCCGCAGCACCTCGGCGGGATCGTTTCCCTCCTCGCCCAACAAGCCGTCGAGCGAGTCAGGCGCAGGTGGACGTGTGCCACCGAAGTCGAGGGGCACCGGGTCGAGGCTCAAGCGGCGTCGACAGAAGTCGATCACGAGCTCGGTCAGCTCGGCATCGTGTTGGAACATCGGACTACCCATGACGCAACCACCTCTCGATCCGATGGCGCCCGAAGGTGCGCGAGCTCACCAGTCGCCGGAGACTGTGGTGCTGACCTGGTTGTGGTGCTGACTGCTCCGAGGCGTCTCAGGTGATCTGAGCGGGCTCCAACGCCGGCCCACCGCCGTCGGGCTCGGGCGCGCCGTGCCGGGCGGCTTTGAGGCCGTCGGCCTCCGTCATCATGGCACCGATTCGGCGGGCGGCCCCAGGCGCCACGATGACGGCCACGACGGCCACGAGCAGCCACCCGCCGGCCCAGATGGGCAGCCACGCTGCCGTCCCGGACGGGTACGGCCAGACGTTGCGGTAGAGCGTGTAGCCGAGGACGATGGCGCCCGCCACCGGTATGACGATCTCCCAACGGCGAACCTTGACCGCCCCGGAGAAGAAGAGCAGCTTGATGGCGCCGATCGTCGTGAGCAGGTAGACCACCAGCAGGATGAGGGTGCCGATGGTTCCGGAGGTGTCGAAGATGTCGATCGCCGTCTGGCCGAAGGCGCCCGCGTAGACGACATAGACGGCGATCGCCCCGGCAATGATGGCGATGATGGCCGGTACCGGTGTCCGCCAGCGCTGGGAGACACGCGACAGCGTCGTTCCCGGCTTGGCGTCGCGCGCCAAGGAGAACAGCATCCGGGACGAGCCCACGACGCACGCCAGCGCGCAGGAGAAAGCGCTCACGACGGTCCCGAAGGTGACGAGGTCGCCGACCCAGGCGGACACGTACTGCGAGCCGAGGGCTCCGAGGAGCGAGCCCGTGCCGGCGTATCTGGTGACGTCGGCGGCGGTGATACCGAAGCCCATCCCCTCGATGGCGGTGACGAAGACGAAGTAGACGCCGCCGAATATCACGGTTCCGATGATGGCCCGCGGGATGTCCCGGCGCGGGCGGGCGGTCTCCTCCCCAAGGGTGGCGGAGGCCTCGAAGCCGGCAAAGGACAGGAAGCCGAACACCGCGCCCTGGAACAGCTTCGAGGTGCCGATGCCGTGCGGCAGGCTGAACACGCTCATCGTGAACTTGTTCCCACCCGGTGCGTGGCCGCCGAGGAGCTTGACGAGCACGATGACGCTCACGAGCAGGATGAGGGCCACGGTGGCGCCCTCGAAGCCGAGAAGGGCGCTCGTCGCCCGCCTGACCGGCGAGGAGGCCAGCAACCCGATCATGACCATGAAGACCCCCGCCAGCACGTAAGGCGCCCACGTCGGTGGGGCGTGCCAGATCTTGAGCGTCTGCAGCAGTGACGTGCCGAAGATGCCGGCGGCGATGGTGGTGGTCACGGCGTAGAACATGTAGGTCCCGATGAGACCCCACCCCGCCACCACGCCCGCGCGGGCGCCCAGGGTGGCCCCGACGAACCCGTACACCGAGCCGGCGTGGTGGAAGTGCTGGCAGAGGCGGGCGATGCTGTAGGAGACGAGCAGGATGCCGATGGCCGCCACGAGGAAAGCAAGCGGAATCGCCCGCCCGACGAAGGACACGGCACCTTGCGGGTTGATGTTGGCGGCCATGCTGGGGGCCATCAGCCCGACAGAGAGCCCGATCGCCGCCCAGATCGTCAGCTTGCCCATGAGGCGGGACTGGCCCGCCTCGGTCCCGCTACCGACGGTGTTCGTCGACATGATCGCTATACCCCCCCTCGCCGACGGTGCGTCGTCGGCCTGATCGCTATGTTAGGCAAACCGGTCCCGTTCGGCCAGGGGACTGCATGCGGGTGACACCATCTCCGCTGTCGGGTCCCGGCGCGGGGCGCCGGCCGCCGGCAGCCGCTGGGGATGCCAGGATTGCCGCACGACGCAGACGCGAGAGACGGGAGGGCGATCGTGTCCGAGACGGTGACAGGGGTGCGTGACGCAGGCCGGGACAGGTCAACCACCCCGTCGTTGCGGGCGGAGGAGCTGGCCGCACGCGGGGTCGACGGCATCGCCCTCACCTACGTCGACAACACCGGGATCACCCGAGTGAAGGCCGTGCCTACCGCCCGTCTCGAAGCTGCCACCACCTCCGGCGTGGGGATGTCGCCCGTCTTCGACGTGTTCGTCCTCGACGACTCCGTGACCGCCAGCCGCACCTCCACCGGCCCAGTTGGCGACCTGCGGCTGTACCCGGACCTCGACCGCCTGGTGGAGCTGGCCGCCCAACCCGGCTGGGCGTGGGCGCCGGTCGACCGGCGCACCCGCGCGGGCGAGGTGCACCCGCTCTGTCATCGGAGCTTTGCCGCCCGCATGGTGGCGCGGGCAGCCGAACAAGGGATGTCGGCCGCCATGAGCTTCGAGCTGGAGTGGGCGCTCGATGCCGGCAGCGGCGACGAATTCACCCCGGCGACCCACGGTCCCGCCTACGGGATGACCCGCCTCATCGACTGCTCGGACTACCTGCGCGACGTGCTGCGCGCCCTCTCGTCAGAAGCGATCGTGGTGGAGCAGGTCCATCCGGAATACGCCGCCGGCCAGTTCGAAGTATCGATTGCGCCCAACGGCCCGGTGGGGGCCGCTGACGACAGCGTCCTCGTCCGCCAGACCATACGGGCCATCGGGCGCAACCACGGGCTGCGGACGAGTTTCTCCCCGAGTGTCGTGGCCGGGCAGGTGGGCAACGGCGGGCACCTGCACGCCAGCATCTGGCAGAACGGGCGCAACCTGTTCGCAGGCGGCGATGGCCCGCACGGCATGAGCGCCGAGGCGGAGGCGTTCACGGCCGGAATCCTCCGCGAGCTGCCGGCGCTGCTGGTGATCGGGGCGCCGAGCGTCGCCAGCTACTTGCGCCTCATCCCGCAGCACTGGTCAGGGGCGTTTCAGACCTGGGGGCTGGAGAACCGGGAGGCCGCACTCCGACTTGTCACCGGGACGGCCGGCCACGAGGCCCGCAGCGCCAACGTCGAGGTGAAGTGCTTCGACCTGAGCGCCAACCCCTACCTCGTGGTGGGGACGGTGCTCGCCGCCGGGCTCGCCGGCATCAAAGACGGCCTTCAGCTACCGCCGGAGATCCCGGTCGACCCGGCGACGCTCTCGACGGCCGAGCTGGTGGCCGCCGGGGCGTCCCAGCTGCCGACGAGCCTTCCCGAGGCCCTCGAGCATTACGAGTCCAGCACGGTGCTGGCCGAGGCGCTGGGCGACCCGCTGCACGAGACGATCGCGGCAGTGCGGCGGGCGGAGATCGCCCTGTTCGCACAGTCCAGTCCGGAGGAGGTGGCCGTCTCCACCCGCTGGCGACACTGATGGCCAGCGAGTCGGCTCACCGGGCGGTGGACGCCGCCCCCCTCATCGATCACCATGTCCACAGCGTGCTCCGCGACGTCGGCGACCGTGCGACCCTCGAGCGCTTCCTCACCGAGTCCGGCCAGCCCGCCGCCGCGGGCTACAGCTACTTCGACTCCTTCCTCGGTGCGGCCCTGCTGCGAAACTGCGCGCCCGCCCTCGACCTGCCCGTGACAGTCACTCCTGACGACTACCTTGCTCGGCGCAAGGAGCTCGGAGGGGAGGAGGCCAATCGACGATTGCTGCGCGCCGCCGGGCTGGCCGAGCTGCTGGTCGATCACGGCTTTCGCGGGGGCGAGCTGGTCGACGTGCCCGAGCTCGCCGAGCTCGTCGGCACGCGGGTGCGCCGGATCGCCCGCTTGGAGCAGGTCGCCGAGGCGGTGGCGGCCGCCGGCGTCGACGCGTCCGGCTTCGCTGGCGCCTTCGCCGAGCGCCTCGCCGCCGAGCTGTCAGGCCCGGACGCCGCTGTCGGCTGCAAGTCCGTGCTCGCCTACCGCCACGGGCTCGACATCGACCCTGCCGAGCCCGGCCCTGCCGAGGTGCGGGAGGCGGCGGCGGAGTGGCTCGGGCGGGCTCGGGCAGCGGGGGACCTGCGGGTGTCCCATCCCGTGCTGCTGCGGCACCTCGTCTGGACCGGCCTGCGGGCGGGCGTCCCCCTGCAGTTCCACACCGGTTACGGAGACCCCGATCTCGAGCTCCATCGCTCGGACCCGGCGCTGCTGACCGGGCTGATCCGCCTGGCGGCCCCGCTCGGGACCCCGATCATGCTGCTGCACTGCTACCCCTACCACCGTCAGGCCGCCTACCTGGCAGGGGTCTACTCGCACGTGTATTTCGACGTCGGTTTGGCGATCAACTATGTGGGCCACCGAGCGGCGGCCGTCCTGGTCGAAGCGGTCGAGTCCGCCCCCTTCCACAAGATCCTCTACTCCTCCGACGCCTTCGGCTTGGCAGAGCTGCACCTGATGGGCGCCATCGGGTTCCGCCAAGCGCTCGCCGACGTGCTGGACCCGCTGCTGTCCCGGGAGGCCCGAGGCGAGAATGAGGTGGCCCGGGTGGCGGCGATGATCGGCGCTGGCAACGCCCGCCGTGTCTACAACCTGCCAGCGGAGGGGTAGCCGCCGACCGGACGAGGACGGCCGCCCACGATCGCCGGAACCACACCGCCAACACCACCGGACTGTCATACCCATTTCAGATTTGCCAATACGGAGCTGATATGCAACAGGTGTAACATCTCGGACAGCAGGCCGCGAATACCGCAACCTAGGGTCAAGGAGGCCTCGATGTGCCGCTTGATGGCGTATGTCTCCGAGACTCCCGGGGCTGTTGACGAACTGCTCGGTGCGAGTGAGTTCGCAAGCTTCCGAGAGCTCTCCCGACTGCATCGCGACGGATGGGGCATGGCCTGGCTGGCTGATCCGGTCCTGCCCGAGGTCTCGAGCCGCGCCGTGCACGAGGGCCCCCTGCGAGCGACGCGCTCCGTTCTCCCGGCCCACGAGGACCCGGCCTTCGACATGGCCGCGGGGCAGCGCCTCGGTGCGGCGGGTTTCGTCCACCTGCGCTGGGCTACGAGCGGTCTGGCGGTCGCCGAGTCGAACACGCATCCGTTCCTGGCGGAAGGATGGGCATTCGCCCACCAAGGCAGCATCCCCTCGCCGGACCGCCTCGACGCCTTTCTCGATCCGGAATGGCTGGGCAGGCGCCGGGGAACGACCGACAGCGAGCGGTACTTCCTCTATCTCCTGCAATGCGTCGAGCGGGAAGGCGACCTCGTGGCGGGCGTTCGTCACGCTGTGACCGACATTCTCAGCCGGTGCGGGCCTGCCAGTCTCAACGCGGTTCTGCTGTCCTCGTCGTCGCTCGTCGTCGTGCACGGGCGAGCCGGCCTCGCGCCTCCCCGCGACGACCTCCTGGCTGCTGTGGCCAGACCGGAGGAGCTGCCTCCCGACCATCTCGAAGGGTATTTTCGCCTTCGCTACCGGCAGGGCGACTCTGACGTCGTCATCACCTCCTCGGGCGTGGCCGGCCAGGGTTGGGAGGAGGTCCCGGACGACTCGATTCTTCACATCGACCTGGGCACCCGGGCGATCTCCCTTCATGGGTTCGACGGGTCGCCCATGCCCACGGGTGCGAGCGCCCACCTCTCCAGCCAGCACGTTTGAGCCCCTTCACGCCACCGAGCGATCCCGCGGCGCCGAGCGTCTCTGTCGTCGACCTCCTTCGTCGCTCGATGCCCGCGCTGACACCCTCGGAACGGCGGATCGCCCGACAGCTGCTGGCCGACTATCCCGCCGCCGGCCTGGTCACCGTCGCCAAGCTGGCTGAGCTTGCTTCGACGAGCCCGGCCACCGTCGTCCGTCTCGTACGCAAGTTGGGATTCGACGGGTTCCCAGACTTCCACTCTGCGCTCCGCCACGAGCTCTCCGTGCGACACGCCGGGCCGGTCGAACGGCTCACGGGATCAACGGCCGACTGGCAGGGAGCTGGCGTCCTGCAGAGAATGGCTGGCGCGTTGGCCGAGACGGCCCGCTCGGTCGCCATGACGGTTCCCGAAGCGGAGTTCGCGGCCGCCGTAGATCTGCTCGCAGACACGACGAGGCACATCTACCTGACGGGTGGTCGCGTGACGCATGTCCTGGCGGACTACCTCGAGTCACACCTCTTTCGCCTCCGCAGGGGCGTCACCTTGCTCGACCCGCAAGCCGGCCGGCGATCGGCGGCGCTGTTGGACATCGCCCGCGGCGATGTGCTCGTGGCGTTCGACTTCCGTCGCTACGAACGCGACACCGTGGACAGCACGATGCTCGCCGGCGAGCAGGGTGCCAGACTGGTGCTGATCACAGATGTGCTCATGTCACCGATTGCGGCACGCGCCGCCATCGTCCTGCCCGTGCAGGTGGAGACACCCTCGCCATTCGACTCTGCCGTTGCCGGCGTCGTCCTGGTGGAGGCGCTTGCCCTCGGCACCCTGACGGCACTCGGCGACGCAGGTGTCAATCGGATGCAGTCGTGGGATGCGCTCGCCAACGAGGATCTGGTCGTTGATTGAACCAGGCGCCAATTCGGCCGCACGCGCCGACTACTGCGTGGGCTCGACAGCCGGCATGACATAGCCGAGGACGGCAACGGCCGTGCCGGCAAGCATGAGTGCCATCCCGAGCAGGCGGAGCGCGTGCACGACGGTCAGCAGGCCACCTACGGCACCGATGCCGACCCCCACTAACCCGACGATGGCGCTGACGCGGACCGAGCGCTCCGCATGAATGGCCTTCGTCGTCACGACGATCGCCCCGACGGCCAGCAGGGCTCCCACGACTGTGTGGAGCGCGTAGACGACCGTGTCGTGAGGTGGCACCCAGCCGCTCGGCCGCCCGGCGGGAACGACGAGCAGTGTCACGACGCCAAGGCCGAATTCGAGGACGACGAGTCCGAGCATGGAAAGCCAGACGGCCCGGCGCTCGGACAGGTTGCGGCGCTGGTCGGCTCCATCGGTCGCTCGAGCAAGCTCGGGCTCATCCAGGTCCGAACGGGCCGCCCCGGCAGGTCCGAGCCGAGCCGGCCGCAACGTGGCGATGCGGACGAGGGCGTTGTAAGTGACTACGGCGATGGCGAGATGCATGACCATGAGCACGGCGACAGCCTCGGGAGGCTCGCCCCGCACGAGGATCCAGATGTCGGGCAGCCACAACACGACGGTGACGAGCACCGCCAGACGAAGAAACAACCAGCGGGCCTCGGACGTGACACGCGTCGTTACAGGCCAGGCGGCGCATGCCAGCAGCACGCCGATCGCGGTCAGCAGGCCGTAGTCACTGAAGCGGAAGTGCGGGAACCCTCGCGTCGCAGGAAAGAGAGACGTCCCGAGCGCCACGAGGAGTGCGTCCAAGCCAAGCGAGCCGCCGAGAGCAACGACGGTGGCTACGCCGACCGAGGCGAGCGAGGGTTGCCGCTGCGCCGGTCGGAGATCGATGCGGGCGGCCTTCAAGGCTCGCTCAATGTTCGTCGACCTCAGCATGGGCGAGGGTGCTGCTCCTCGGGCTCGATTGTCGTCAAGAGGCCGGGAGCGATCCTACGTTCGCGACGGCAGAGATTGGGCGCGCCGCGGAGACGTGCGTGGCGGACGGGAGTCTTCCATGGTGCGCCGGGCGGACCGGGTGAGGGCGGCACCTACGAGCAGACGAGCAGGCAGGCTTTGCGCCTCCCACTTCGAGCAGCTACAAACCGGCAATGACCGGAACCCCCAACCGCCGCGACGGCAGGGCCACGGCCATAGCAGCCGGTCGATCGCGCCAATGAGATCTTCCCAGGGGTTCGGCTCGCTGTGGCACCTCGCCGGGCGCTTTGTGGGCTCGCTGCTGCCCGTCGGACCAACGAAGTCCGCTCAGGGATGGGCAGCAAACTACCTCCTGCCAACGGAGATCGACTTGTTCGCGGCAATGAGCGGTCCCGACCGGCGCCACGCGATCGGGGTGGCGCAGCGCGCCATACGGCTGCTCGACGACTCGGACGAGATCGCCGCTCCCCCACCCACCCGTGAGTTCGTAGCCGCCGCTCTGCTACATGACGTCGGCAAAACAGAGGCGCGGCTCGGCACATTCGGGAGGGTTGCGGCGACGGTCGCAGCCCTTGGTCTCGGCCGATCGAGGGTGGTGGCTTGGGCCAGCGACAGGCCGTCCTCCGCATCTGCGCCCTTCGGTCACGGGGACGATCACGACGAGGTCAGCACGGACGGCGGGCGCTCGCCGACCACTCCGGCGTGGTCGATGCGTGCTTGGCGGGCCCGCATGGGTCGGTACCTCATGCACGACAGCATCGGCGCACGACTCCTCGAGGAGGCCGGCAGCGACGTCCTCACGGTCCGATGGGCACACGAGCACCATCTCCCGGAGGGCAGATGGAGCGTCGAGCGACACCTCGGTCACGCCCTCAAAGAGGCCGACGGCGACTGAGGCGACGTCGCACGCGCGGGGGCCGCAGCTGGCGTGCTCATTTCCCAGCGGCGTCTCGCGTCGCCCTCGGCTCAATCGCGTCGCCCCCCGCCGTGGCAGCCCGGTAGGAGCGGAACCGGTGCAGGATGACAAAGGCGATCCCCAGGACCGCGAGGGCACCGATCACGTAGCCGGCGTCGCTGAACCCGTGCATGATCGCCTTCCACTCGGATCCCACGCCGTAGCCGATGCCCGCCATCGTCCCGTCCCAGACGAGGCTGCCGGCCGCCGTGAGAAGACCGAAGCGAACGAGCGGCACTTCGGCCACACCGGCGGGCAGGGCCACGAAATTGCGCACGAGCGGAACGAGCCGGCTGCCGAACACGCCCCAACGTTCGTGTCGGCCATACCATGCCTCCGCCCGGTCGAGATCCGCGTGCGACAGCAGGAGGTACTTCCCCCAACGGTCGACGAAGCGCCGACCGCCTGTTCGTCCGATGACCCAAGCGACATAGGCGCCCACGACTTCTCCGGCGGTGCCAATGGCGATCACCGCCGCCAGGTTGAGCTTGCCGCTCGCCGCAAGCACCCCGGCGAAGCCCATTGTCAGCTCGGACGATGTCGGCACGCAACAGGACTGCGCCACGCAGAGCAGGAAAATCGCCACGTAACCGGACGAGGAAACGAACGACGTGAAATTGAGGAGCCCGAGCACGGCGGCAGCTTACGGCCCGCCGTGTGCTCCTGGGGGCACCCGGTGCGTCGCCCTCGAGTTGCTCCGCCCGCCAGGCGGCGATGAATTGCGAAGTCGGCAAACGTCGTATTCATGTGTCGACGCCCGTGCTGGATCCAGCCGTAGCATGCGAGGTCATGTCAGTCAGTGCCCAGGGCCTCGCCGCCGTCGATCTCGAGGACCACCGCAGGGAGTTGACGGCGTACTGCTACCGGATGCTCGGCTCCGGTTTTGACGCCGAGGATGCCGTTCAAGAGACCATGGTGCGGGCATGGCGTGCCGCCGAGAGCTTCGAGGGACGTTCGAGCGTCCGATCCTGGCTGTACCGCATCGCCACGAACGTGTGCCTTGACCTCCTGCGCGGTCGCCAGCGCCGGGCTCGGCCGATGGAGCTGGGTCCGTCCCGCCCTCCCGTGACGTCCTCCCTCGAGTCCGTGCTGGCCGAGGGCTCTTGGGTGTCTCCGGTCGCCGACGCCAGGGTGCTGCCGATAGAGGCCGACCCGGCCGAGCTGGCGGCTGCCCGCGACAGCATTCGTCTCGCCTTCGTAGCCGCCCTCCAACACCTGCCCGCTCGCCAGCGGGCGGTCTTGATCCTCTGCGAGGTCCTGCGTTGGCAGGCGGTCGAGGTGGCCGAGCTGTTGGACACGACTGTGCCGGCCGTCAACAGCGCCCTGCAGCGCGCCCGGTCCACCTTGGCATCGCTCGATACCGCCGACCGCCCGGCTGACGTAGCGGCGGACAAGGCCGACCTACTGGCTCGCTACGTCGACGCCTTCGAGCGTTACGACATAGACAGGCTCGTCACACTGCTGCGCGATGACGCCATCCAGTCGATGCCCCCCTATGCCATGTGGCTTCGGGGCGCAGCCGATATCGGTCGCTTTATGCTCGGGCCCGGCATCGGCTGTCGGGGGTCCCGGCTCCTCCCGACGGCGGCCAACGGCTGTGCCGCCTTCGGCCACTACAAGATCGATCCCGATGGCGGACACGCACCCTGGGCCCTGCAGGTCATCGAGATTCTCAGGCGACCGTGTCTCGGGGATTCACTCGTTCCTCGACGCCGAGCAGCTCTTCCCGGCTTTCCAGCTGCCCGCTCACCTCCCTGCGTAGCCCGGCCAGCTCGAGCAGCCCGTCGAGGGACGCCGACACCGCCTCGAGGCGGATCCCGCCGCCGAAGCGCCGGAGGACGAGCTGGAACCGAGCCAGCACCTCCACAGCCGCCAGGTCCGGCGCATCCTCACCGACGAGCATCACTTCCGTACGGGTGCCGTCCGGCCAGCTGATCACCACGCGTGCCCAGGGAACGAAGCCAGCCATTGCGGTTAGGACGAGCCCACCTGCCAGAAGTCACCGGTGATCGGTCAAGCAGCTCTATCCCATGCTCTTTGAGCCGTCGAGCGACTCCCGGATGATGTCGGCATGCCCGGCGTGCTGGGCGGTCTCGGTGGCGATGTGCAGAAGGACACGGCGGGCCGACCAGCGGGCGCCCTTCTCGAACCACGGCGCCTCCGGCAAGGGGTGAGCGTCGTCGAGATCTGCCATGGTGGCCACGATCTCGTCGGTGCGGCGTGCGACCTGCTCGTACTCGTCGAGCAGACCGGCCAGGGTTTCGCCGGGAAGCATCCGGAACCTCGCCAGCCAGCCGTCAGCCTCAGGCTCACTCTGCCAGTCCTCGCTGGCCTGCGCCATGGCCACCGGGCCACGCAGCATGAAGTCGACCCAAGTCGACTCGACCTCGCCGACGTGCTTGATGAGCCCGCCCAAGCACAACTCGCTCACGGTCGTGCGTTGCGCCGCCTGCGCGTCGGTCAGGTCACGGACCGTGAAGCGCAGGAAGTACCTCTGTTTCGAGAGCGTCGCGAGTATGTCCGCTCGCTCGCCCGCCGTGGTCGTTTGGATATTCGTGGTCATGGTCGTCACCTTTCTCGAGACTCCGTCGAGAACAAGCTAAACGCAATAGAGGTCATTTTTTGACCTGAATTGCGTCAAACTGGTGGCATGGCCAACACGAGCTCGCGGACGTTGCGGTTGCTGTCCCTGTTGCAGACGCACCGATACTGGCCGGGAGTCGAACTGGCCGAGCGGCTCGAAGTCTCCGTGCGAACCCTGCGCCGCGACATCGACCGCCTGCGCGAGCTCGGCTACCCGGTGGAAGCGCAGCGAGGTGTGGACGGTGGCTACCAGCTCACAGCGGGAGCGGCGCTACCGCCGCTCGTGCTCGACGACGACGAGGCCGTCGCCCTCGGTGTGGGGCTGCAGGCCGCCATACAAGGGGGCACGGTCACCGGTATCGCCGAGTCCTCCGTCCGGGCACTCACGAAGCTGGTGCAGGTGATGCCGTCACGTCTCCGTCGCCGGGTGGACGCCCTGGCGGCGATGACCGTGCCTGCCGCCTGGGGCAGCACCGGCCCAAGTGTGGACCCTGCGGTTCTCACCTCGATCGCCCAGGCGTGCCGCGACAACGAACGCCTGGAATTCACCTATACGGACCGGGGCGGCGAGCGCACGACGCGCCATGTCGAGCCCCACCGGCTGGTCTTGCTCGGGCAGCGCTGGTACCTGGTCGCCTTCGACAACACCCGTTACGACTGGCGCAGCTTTCGGCTCGATCGCCTCGCCGAGCCCCACAGCACCGAAGCGCACTTCCTCCCACGGGAACTTCCGAGCGCCGACGCCGCCGAGTTCGTGCGAGCCGGCATCGACAACCTGCCGGCACCGCACGCCGTCGAGGCGCGCGTCCACGCCCCCGCCGCCGTCGTCCGCAGTCGCCTCGGCTCATGGGGCACCGTCGTGGCAGTCGATGACGCCAGCTGCCTGTTGCAGATGACCGTGGACTCGCTCGACTGGCCCACACTGGCACTTGGCGCCACTGGCGCCGACTTTGAGGTGCTCTCTCCACCCGAGCTGGTCGACCAGATCCGCGACTGGGCGCTCCGGTTCAGCCGTGCCGCCTCAACTGCCGTCGTCGTTGCAACCGCCGCATCGACCGAGGCGGGCGCTCAGATGAGGCTCTCGCGCCAGGACTCATAGAGCGCCGCGTAGTGGCCCGAGCCCTCGGCGAGCAGCAGCTCCGGAGGACCGTCCTCGACGATCCGCCCGGACTCGAGCACGAGGACGCGGTCGGCGATCTCCACGGTGGAGAGTCGGTGGGCGATGATGACGGCCGTTCGCCCCGCCAAGACGGTTTTCAGGGCGGATTGCACGAGCCGCTCCATCGGGGCGTCGAGCGACGAGCTCGCCTCGTCGAGGATGAGAACGGCCGGGTCAGCAAGGAACGCCCGTGCCAAGGCGACGAGCTGGCGCTGGCCGGCCGAGAGGCGCGATCCCTGTTTGCCGACGTCGCTCTCATAACCGTTCCCGAGCGATTCGATGAAGGAGTCGACGCCGACGGCGCGGGCGGCGGCGGCGATCTCGGCCTCGCTCGCAGACGGTGAGCCGAATCCGATGTTCTCGGCCACGCTGCCCGAGAAGAGGAAGCTCTCCTGGGTCACCATGGCGACAGCCTCGTGGAGGCACGCCTCGTCGAGGGCTGTGAGTGGGATGCCGTCGACCGACACCTCGCCTTCGAGGGGGTCGTAGAAGCGGGCGAGCAACCGTGCGACGGTGCTCTTCCCGGCACCCGTGGCACCGAGCAGGGCGACGGTCTGGCCGGCGGGGATGTGCAGGTCGAAACCCGCGAGGATGTCGCTTCCCGGCCGGTATCCGAAGCGAACGCCGCTGAAGTCGACGGCGCCGCGCAGCCCTTGCTCGGGCAGGGCGACGCCGTGCGCCGGCATGGGCACACCGGGCTCTTCGTCCAGCACGCCGGCGAGCTTCTCGAGCCCGGCCCCGGCGGCCTGGAAGGAGTCGTAGAACTGGCTCACCTCGGCGAGCGGCTCGAAGAACCGGCGGAGGTACAGGACAAAGGCAGCCAGCACCCCGACTTGCATGTCGTGGTCGATCACCCTCACACCGCCGTACAGCAGGACGGCTGCCGTCGTGAGGTTGCCGACGAGGACGATCCCCGGCCAATAGATGCCGAGTAGCTGGAACGACCGGCTCATCGCCGTGCGGTAGCGCTCCGACAGGTGGCCGAAGATCTCGTCGTTGCGGGGCTGGCGGCGGAAGGCGTGCACCGCCCGTATCCCGCGGAGCGACTCGGTGAAGTGCACGATCACGAGGGCGATGGCGTTTCGCGTGTTGCGGTAGGCGGCCGTCGACTCGCGCTGGTACCAGCGTGTGAGAAACCAGAGGGGGATGAACCCCGACAGGCACACAAGGCCGAGCGGGAGATCGAGCACGAGGAGGATGACGCCCACGCTCACGACCGAAAGCACGGCGTTGATGAGCGTGTCGAGCCCGAGCGTGAACATGTCGTTGATCGCCTCGAGGTCCGAGGTGAGGCGCGAGATCATGCGGCCTGTCGTATAGCGCTCGTGAAAGGCGAGGCTGAGCCGCTGGAAGTGGGCGAAGACCCGCTCTCTCAGCTCCAGCAGTATCTCTTGGCCGATCCGCCCCGAGCCGGCCACGAACACCCGGTACAGGAGCGCCTGCAGGACGGCGCAGACAACGATCAGCGCCGTGATGACGGTGATCGGCACGTAGTCGCCCCGCCGGACCGAGGCGACGCCGCGGTCGATGCCGAGCCCGACGAGGTAGGGCACCGCCGTGGCGGCGAGGTTGGAGACGAGGATGGCGGCAGCGAGCAGGATGATCGCCCTGCGATGGGGTGCGCCCAAGGACCGCAGGAGGTGGCGGGTGCGTCGGCGGAGCAGCCCGGTCCATGCCGGCGGAACCTCCTCCATCTCCTCGGAGGCGATGCCCCGCCATGCCTCGATCGAGCTCACGAGGCCGCCCTCGAGCCGCCGTAGTCGACCGAGAGCACCGAGGCGTAGTCCGGCCGCTCCATCAACTCGTGGTGGCTGCCGACCGCTATGAGAACGCCGTCGCGCAGCAAGGCCACGCGGTTCGCCAGGGCGACAGTGGAGGGCCGATGGACCACGAGAAGGCCGGTCGTGTCGCGCAGGACTCTCGCCAGGCTCTGCTCGACGAGTGCCTCGGTATTGACGTCCAAGGCGGAAAGGGGGTCGTCGAGCACGAGCACCGAGGGACGGGCGAGGACGGCTCGTGCCAGCGCCAGCCGCTGTCGCTGCCCGCCCGAGAGGGCCATCCCCTGTTCGCCGATGCGGGTGTCCAAGCCCCACGGAAGGTCCTCGACGAAACCCGCCTGGGCGAGTTCCAGCGCGTCGGCGATCTCGTCGTCCAAGGCGTCCGGCCGACCGAGGACGAGGTTCTCGCGCACGCTCATCGAGAACAGGACCGGGTCCTCGAAGACGACGGCCACGTGGCGTCGCAGCGACTCGATCGTGATCTCCCGCACGTCGACCCCGTCGAGGGTGATCCGGCCGGCGGTGACGTCGTAGAGCCGCGTGGTCAGTGAGGCGAGCGTGCTCTTGCCGGATCCCGTCAGACCGACGATCGCCACGGTCTCGCCCGGTTCGATCGTGAGGTTCACGTCGCGCAGCACGGGCGTGGCGACGCCGGGGTAGGAGAAGCCCACATGATCGAAGGCGAGCCGACCCTTCGACCTGGCGAGCGAGGTGGCGCCAGGCCGGTCGTCGACGACCATGGCGGCGTCGAAGATCTCGCAGACGCGATCGGCCGCGGTCGCCGCCTCCTGTGCCATCGACAGGATCCAGCCGAGGTCGATGATGGGGAACTGCAACAGGACGAGCAGGGTCGTGAAGGCGACCAGGGCCCCGAGCGAGAGTGCGCCGCGGGCGACGGCGATGCCGCCGATGAGGACGGCGGAGGCCATCGTGACGTTGGGGACGACGGTGAGCCATCCCCAGAAACGCGCCCGCAACTGCACCATCTCGAGCGCCGAGCCTCGAAGCGTCCTGGCGGAGGCGCCGAAACGGTCCTGCATGAGCGGACCGCGCCCGAACGCTTTTACGACCCGCATGCCCGTGGCGGCTTCCTCGGTCAGTGTCGCCAGGTCGCCCTGTTGGTCCTGGACGCGACGCGAGATCTGCGAGTAGCCGGCCCCGAAGCGCTTGGCGAGCCAGATCACGGGGAGCGTGGTGACGACGGCGACGGCGCCGAGGGGCGGGTACGTCCCGATCAGGAGCCCCATCACAGCGAGATACTGCAGGGCGTCGACGACGAAGAAGATGGCGCCGAAGCCGAGAAACCGCCGGATGGTCCCGAGATCGGTCGTCGTGCGCGACAGCAGCTGGCCGGTCTGCCAGCGGTCATGGAACTCCACGGGCAGCCGCTGCAGGCGGGCATACAACCCGTCGCGGATCTCCCGTTCGACCTTCTGTACGGCCACGGACTGGACACGGCGGCGAGCCACGATGAGGGCGGCCTCCAGCACCCCGAGGCCGAGGGCGATCAAGAACATCGGTATGAGAGCGCCTCGGTCGCCCCGGTGGATCGGCCCGTTCACGACAGCTTCGAGCACGAGAGGGATGAGCGTGCTGGCGGCGACCGCCAGCATGGCGCAGATGAGCATCAGCAGCATCTGGCGCGCGTACGGCCGGACGAAGCCGCGCAGCCGCCAGAGGGACCGGTACGAAGACGCGCTCCGCCCACCCCGTGCTCTGCTCATGGCTCAAACGGTAGTCAGCGGCTCGCGGTCAACCTGTCCTTGAGAATCGGCCGGCTCGGCGCGTACAAGCCTTCCGCCGCCTTTCGGATCCCGCGGCAGCTGAGCGTGGAGCTGAACTGAGCGCGCAGAGCCCACGAGGACCCAATATGGTGAGACGGTGATGGCTGCCTCCACCGACGGCGAGGCGGCACGGTTCGAACCCGGCGAGGGGCATGACACGACGATCATCGTGAACGGGGATGCCCGGTCGGTTCCTTCCACGACCTCCCTGCTGTCGGCGTTGCGCGCCCACTTCGGTCTGACGGGCGCCAAACCGGGGTGTGGCGAAGGGGCCTGCGGGTCCTGCACGGTGCTCCTCGATGGGAAGCCCGTTCGAGCCTGCCGCCAGTCGGTCGCCGGCCTCGATGGAACGCACGTGACGACGATCGAAGGACTCGCGAGCGGTGACACGCTGCACCCCGTGCAGCAGGCCTTCGTCGACGTCGGCGCCATGCAATGCGGCTACTGCACACCGGGCATGGTCTTGTCGGTGACCGCCCTCTTGGACAGGGAGCCCGACCCCTCCGATGAAGCCGTCACCGAGGCACTGACGGGCAACCTGTGTCGGTGCGGGTGTTACTCGCGAATTCGCAAGGCGGTGCACCGCGCCCGCGAGCTGACGAGCGAGCCGAGCCTCGGCGACCCCATGGCGGCTACGGCGGCGTCATACAGTTTCGGGGCGCCCGACCCGCTGTCGCCGAGCCTGCGACCGGCACGTCCGTGGGACATGACCGACCCGAAGGCGTGCGAATGGTTCGACGTGCTCGGCGACGGGCTGGTCGTCGTGCTGCCGCCCCGCACGCCCGCACCCGGAACGTGGACGACCGGCGGCGGTGCCTGGCTCCATGTGGCAGCTGACGGCCCCGTGACGGCCTTTACCGGCAAAGTCGACGTGGGCCAGGACAACCGCACCGCCCTGCGTCTTCTGGTCGCCGAGGAGACGGGAACTCCCCTTTCGGACGTGCGCCTCGCCATGGGGGATACCGACTTGTGCCCCTACGACATGGGTACCTTCGGCAGCCAGTCGATGCCTTCGGCCGGTGGCGCCCTCCGCCGAGTGGCCGCCCACGCTCGCGCCCTCATGCCTGTGGCCGCCGGAGCGCGGCGCGTCGAGATCGTCGGCGGTGACGCCCCGGTCGTGCCCTCGACCGAGTGGCTGACGGTCGGGAAGGGGCATATGCCGGCAGCCGCTGTCGACGCCGTGACGGGCTGGCGGCGGTTCGTCACGGACCTGACCCTTCCCGGGCTCAGGCATGCTGCAGTCCTGCGGCCGCCGGTTCCGGGTGCGACGCTTCGGCGCCTCGACACCACCGCGGTGGAAGGACGCGACGATGTCGTCGTCGTCCACACCCCTGAGGTGATCGGCGTGGTCGGAATCGACCCGACCGTCGCCCGCCTCGCACTGGCAGATCTGCGATCCGAGTGGGACGTGCCGGCGGCGCCGTCGGAGGAGCACCTCGGGGCCTACCTTCGATCCCACCCGGCGGAGGAGCTCGACGGTTGGGGCGGTCCGTTTCATCACGAGGAGGGCGATGCCGAGGGTGCGCTCGAGACGGCGGCGGTGCGGCTCCAGGCCACCTACACCACCGCCTATATCGCTCCTGCGGCCCTCGAGACGCGTGCGGCCCTGGCCGTCTGGGACGGTGACGGTCGCCTCACGGTCTGGACCGGGACTCAGACGCCGTTTCCCGTGCGGGCCCAAGTGGCGGCCGCCGTCGGCCTCGGCGAGCATGAGGTCCGCGTGATCGTGCCACCGACGGGCGGAGGTTTTGGCGGCAAGCATGCCGGTGGCGTCGCTGTCGAAGCGGCCGTCTTGGCGCGCGAGATCGGCCACCCGGTCCGGGTGGCCTGGACCCGCCACGAGGAGTTCACGGCCGGCACCCTCCGACCGGCGGCTGTGATCGACGTCGCAGCCGGAGCGACGAGCGACGGCGAGATGACCGCATGGACGTTCACGAATTTCAACTCGGGCCAAGCCGCAATCTCGACCCCCTATCGAGTCGCGAACCTGAGGATCGACTACCGGCCCTGCCTCAGCCCGCTGCTGCAGGGTTCCTACCGGGCGCTCGCAGCCACCGCCAACAACTTCGCCCGCGAGTCTCAAATCGATGAGTTGGCCCACTTGCTCGGCCGCGACCCGCTCGAGTTCCGCCTCCGCAACGTGACCGACGACCGACTCGCCACAGTTCTGCAAGCGGCAGCCGAGCGCTTCGGCTGGACAGCCGCAGGCGCGGGCAGCGGACGCGGGATCGCCTGCGGCCTCGAGAAGGGCGGTCACGTAGCCACCGCAGCGCAGGTCCGCATCCACCCGGACGGGCACCTGCAGGTCGTCCGTCTCGTGATGGCGTACGAGTGCGGCGCCGTGGTCAACCCGAGCACGGTCATCAACCAGATTGAGGGCGCCGCCGTCATGGCCCTAGGCGGCGCGATGTTCGAAGCGATCCACTTCACGTCGGGGGCGATCACGAACGGAACGTTCTCCGACTACCGGGCTCCGCGGATCGGTGACGTCCCAGTCATCGAGGTCGTCCTGCTGGACCGCCCCGACCTGCCGTCGGCCGGTGCGGGCGAGACGCCCATGATGGCCGTCGCACCGGCCGTCGCAAACGCCGTCTTCGATGCCGTCGGGAGGCGGCTGCGATCGCTTCCGCTCGTCCTCGACAATATGGCCGAAGGGGACTGAGGTACCCACATCATCGTCAATGTGGCGGATCACCCGTCAGCGGCTACCGGGGGCGTCGAGGGACATCGGGACCTTCTCCCCTATCCAGCACCCTGCCCTTGCGCGACCTTTATCCAGGAATGAGGACAGTCCGCACGACCACCCTCGGTTTCACGACCGTGCCCTCTGCTCGGAAGGTCGTGCGTCCTAGTCTCGCCTGCGTCGGGACACATGTGAGGGGGTCCAATGCCTCAGCTCTCCGAATTCCTGCGGCGCTTCCGGTTCCGCGGCGTGCCAGGTGCGCCGGGAGCCGCGGTTCCAGCCGACCGGGTGGCAGTCCTCCAACGGGAGCTTCACCCGGTGTTCGAGGTGCTTGAGGACGCCCAACGCCGGGCGGGCGACATCGTCGCTGACGCCGAGCGCCAGGCGCGCGAACGCCGCACGGCGGCATCGACTGAGGCCGCCCGCCTCTTCGTCGAGGCCCGCCTACGGGCGGACTCGGTGCGGACTCGGGCGGCGGCTGAACGCCTCGCTTGGGCCGAAGGCGAGCGGCGGCGTCTCCTCGACGTGGCCACCACACAGGCTGAGCGGATCGACTCCGTCGGCTCTGCGAGGCTCCCGTCCCTGGTCGACGAGGTGGTCCGGCGGGCGCTTCAGATCGGGGCGCAGACACCTTGAGCGTGCGCTGGGTCGCTTCGGCGACGCGCGGGCTCGGTCTGGCGAGCCGTTGCCTCGGTCAGTCCGCAGCCGAGCAGCTCGGCGCCGCGCCGTGCCTGCAGAGCGCACTCGATGTCGTGGCACGGTCCATCTACGGCCGCGACGTGCGCCCCGACATGGACCTCCCTGCGGCAGAGCACGCCGTGAGCGCGACGGCGCTCTGGCAGTTGCGTGTGCTGGCGGGCTGGGGGCCCGCTCTCGGCGCTGCCGGCTTGCGAGTCGTCGCCGGGCGGTTCGAGATCGAGAATCTGGTCGCGCACGCCCTTGGCCTAGCAGGCAGAGATGCCGAACCCCCCTTCGTTCTGGGCGCCCTCGCGACCGCATGGGGCTCCGCAGGCCGCGCCCGTAGTGTGCCGGAGCTCCGAAGGGTTCTGGCATTGTCAACCTGGGGGGATCCCGGCGGAGACGATCCAGCGACGATGCGCGTCGGGCTCGACCTCTCCTGGGCCCGCCAGCTCGCCGAGCTTGTGCCCGAGACCGCAGCATGGGCTGCCGCCTACGCATCGTTACTGGCAGCCAGGCTCGTGGCAGCGGATGCCGTCTCGCTACTCCCCGACGGACCGGCCCGCGACCTCCGGCGCCTGATCGGTACTCGTGCAGAGGGCGTTACTACCATCAGCGATCTCGCGGGGCGGCTCCCGACGTCGGCGTCGTACGTCCTCACCGGCCTTGAAGAGCCGGCAAATCTCTGGCTGGCCGAGACGCGGTGGTGGGCGCGCGTCGAGAGGGAGGCCGAAGCGCTCACTCGAGCAGCCCGTCCCGGAGCGGCCTCCGCCGTCGGCACCGGAATGATGCTCCTGGTCGACGCACGGCGCGTGCGGGCGGCTCTCGAACTGGCGGCGCGAGGTGGATCGAGCCTGGCGGAGGTGAGCGGTGCCGTGGCGTGACGCCATCGAGCCGGTGCGGATGGACCGGGTCGCCGTCGTGGCACCCGCCCGGGCGCTGCGCGAAGTGCTAGCCGTCGTGGCAGCCGCCGGGCTCGTCGAACCCGACCTCGGCGTGCTCGAGTCCGCCGGTCGAGCACCCGAGGCGCTCGAGGCGGTCGGCATCGATCTGGTGGGCTCGGCGGCGATACAGCATGGGCAGGTGTCGGCCTTGGCCGGTTGGGCACCGGCAGCCGAGGTGAGTGAGCTCGCATCCCGCTTACGGCCCCTCGGCGCCACCATCGTTCGCCTCCGGCCGCCGGCGGGCGTCCAGCCACCGACACTTGTGCCGGCCACCGGGACGAGCGGGGCGTTCCAGCCACTCGTCGATACCTACTCGACCGTGCCCTACTCCAACCTGAACCCGTCAGTGATCGCCGGGCTCGTGTACATGGCGATGTTCGGGATGATGTTCGGAGATGTCGGCCACGGTGCCCTTCTCACCGCTGGCGGTCTCCTCATCCGCAGCAGACGGCTGAACCCGTCCGGGCGCCTTCGATCGGCAGCCCCGTTCGTCGTCGGAGCCGGCCTGGCGAGCATGGGCTTCGGCTTGGCATTCGGTGAGGCGTTCGGCCCGACCCACCTCGTTCCGACGTTGTGGCTGTCGCCGCTGAATGCGCCGACAACGCTGTTGGCGGTCGCCGTGGCCGTCGGAGCCGCTCTCCTCGCACTCTCGTATGTCCTCGCCACGATCAACCGCCTGCGAGAAGGCGGTCTGACTCGGGCTGTCTTCGCGGTTGCCGGGCTGGCAGGCGCAGGCCTCTACCTAGGCTTGGCGCTCATTGGCCTCGGGTGGTACCGCCATCTCGCCTCCGTCGAGGTGGCAGGTGCGGTGCTGTCATTCCTCTGTCTGGTCCTCGCCTTCGCCGGCCTGCACGCAGAAGCCGGAGGGCGGGCAGCTGGGATCCCGCAGGCCGGCGTCGAACTTTTCGACGCCGTCCTCCGGCTCGGCACCAACACCGTCTCCTTTGCCCGCCTGGCTGCCTTCGGTCTGACGCACGCCGCGCTGAGCAGCATCGTATGGAGGGGCACGACCGTTCTCTGGCACGGTTCCGGCGCATCACCGGTACTCGCCTGCATCCTGTTCGTAGTCGGGAACGCTCTGGCGTTCGCTCTCGAGGGCCTCATCGCTGCGATCCAGGCACTTCGTCTCGAGTACTACGAGCTTTTCTCGCGCATCTTCACGGACCAGGGCCGTAGATTTCGGGCCTGGCACATCTCGACGACGTTGCCTGAGGAGGCCCCATGCTCGCCTGGTTGATCGGACTGCCCATCCTCGCTGGGATCGCCGCGCTGGCGGCGGTTCAGCTACGACGCCGACCGCGGGCCTGGTTGCGTGCCGTCAAGGTCGCGAACTTGGTGCTCTTGCTCGGGGCCGGCGTCCTCGTCGTGCTTGTCGTCTCGGCGGCACCGAGCGGCGCAGCGACGACCGCTGCCGCGAGCGCCGCCAAGTCCTATAGCGGCCAGGCGTTGATCGGTGCTGCCATCGCTGTTGCCGGGTCGTCGATCGGAGCCGCCATCGCTGTCGCGTACACAGGATCGGCTGCCATCGCCGCCATGAGCGAACGCTCCGAGCTGTTCGGCCGCGCGATGGTCATCGTCGGGCTGGCTGAAGGCATCGCCATTTATGGTCTCGTCGTCGCCATCATCTTGATCGGCAAGGCCTGATATGGGACGGGTGGCGGTCCTTGGCGAAGCAGCGCGCACATCGTGGTTCGCGCTCGCAGGCGCCGATGTGCACGCGGCGGAGGACCCGGGACAGGTGCGACAGGAGTGGTCCTTGATCGATCCGGACACGGTCGTGGTCGTCGTCACACCGATGGCGGCAGCCGCCCTCGCCTCGGTGCCCGGCGTGGCCGACTCCATGCTCGTTGTCACGCTGCCGGCGCTACTTCAACCGGGTATTCACAACGAGACCGTGCCGGTGCTCGGGAGCTAGAAGATGTCCTTTGCAACGCTGCTTGGTCGCGTCGGCGGCCGGGACCAGGAGGAGCTGCGGACGTCGCTCGCCGTCGTGGAGGATGACCTCGTCGAGCAGGCGCGACGACAAGCCACAGCCGCCATCGAAGAGGCGGCGCGTGACGCCGACGCGGCATTGCAACACGCCAGGACTGCGATCCACCAGCTGATCGAACAGGCGCGAGAGGAGGGCCAGGCTGCGGCCGGACACTCCGTGGAGTCGACGATCTCCCAGGCGAGAAGCGACGCTCGGGCACTCGTGCTGTCCGCCGAGCGGCGCGTCTATGGGAGCCTGCGACGCCGTGCCGTCGAGGAGCTCGCTCGCCGCGGCGCCGGCCGGGCAGCCGTGGACCTTGAGGAGCGCCTCGCGCCCCTCGCGCGCCAGCGCCTCGGCGACGGAGCCCGCACCGAACGTCCCACCACCCCGCCCATGCTCTGGTCGGGATTGACGGTCCGCGCCGGCTCACGGCAGGCGTCCGTCACGGTGGAAGCCTTGGTCGATCACCAGCTCGCCGCCATGGCCGCCGAGGTCGAGCAGCTGTGGTCGTGAACCGCCGCCTTCAGACGCCGGGAGGGGCAGAGCCGCCACTTGGGCGGGTCACGCGGGTCAACGGCCCGCTCGTCGAGCTCGAGGGTCTCCGCTCGACCGCCATGCTGGATGTCGTCGAGGTCGGCCCCAACCGCCTGCCGGCCGAGGCGGTCTCGGTATCGAGCAGGGGACACGTCGCCGTGCAGGCCTACGAGTACACCGGCGGGCTGTGCGTCGGCGACGAGGCGTCCCCGCTCGGACGGCCGCTCGCCGCACGCCTCGGTCCGCACCTGCTCGGAGGCATCTTCGACGGGCTGCTCCGCCCCCTGCGGGAGGCCCCCACCTGGCTGACGCCCGGCGCGCTCCACTCTGAGGGCGGCTTGGCGGCTCGCTGGCACTTCACCCCGCGGGCGACAAGTGGGAAGACGATCGATCCCGGGACGGTGGTTGGCGTCGTCGCAGGACCGGGCGGTTTCGAACATCGCGTGCTCGTCCCACCCGGGCTCTCCGGAGTGCTCAACTGGATAGCGGCGGAAGGCGATGTGGGGAGCGACGACGAGGTGGCGATTGTGGGAGACGCCCGCATCGCTGTGTCCGAGTCGTGGCCGATCCGCGTCGCCCGGCCCGTTCGCGCCCGCCTCGCGCCCGCCGTCCCCCTGCTCAGCGGCCAGAGAGTGGTGGATCTGCTCTTTCCTGTCGCCAAAGGCTCGACCGTCGCCGTGCCGGGCGGCTTCGGAACTGGCAAGACGGTGCTGCTCCAACAGATCGTCCGGTGGTGCGACGCCGACGTCATCATCTTCGTCGGCTGCGGTGAGAGGGGCAACGAGCTGGCCGACGCTCTCGCCGACCTCGCTGCGCTGTCGGATCCGAAGACAGGCCGCCGGCTCCTCGAGCGAACTGTCGTGATCGCGAACACCTCGAACATGCCGGTGATGGCTCGTGAGGCGAGCATCTACACCGGCATGACCGTGGCGGAGTACTACCGCGACATGGGCTACGACACCGTCCTGCTCGCTGATTCGACGTCACGTTGGGCCGAGGCGTTGAGGGAGTTCTCCTCCCGCTCGGGCGAGCTCCCAGCCGAGGAGGGTTACCCAGCTGGTCTGGCCTCGGCGATTGCCGCCTTCTACGAACGAGCGGCGTCGGTACGGACGCTGGGTGGCATGGACTCCTCCGTGACGGTGATCGGCGCCGTCTCGCCTCCCGGCGGGGACATGACAGAGCCGGTGACGGCGCACACGGAGCGCTATGTGCGATGTGTGTGGTCCCTCGACCGCGACCTCGCCTACGCCAGGCACTACCCCGCCATCACCTGGCGGCGGTCGTTCTCGCGCGACGTGGACGCCGTGGCTGCCTGGCACGGCGCCGCGGGTCGTGTCCGATGGGCCGCCGACCGCTCGCGGGCGGTCGCCCTGCTGGCCGAAGCGGACCGCCTGGCTCCGATCGTCGAGCTGGTCGGGCTCGCTGCCCTGCAGGCGAAGGAGCGGATGGCGCTGCTGGCGGCTCGCCTCGTTCGAGAAGGTGTCTTGCAGCAGAGCGCACTCAGCGCCAACGACGCCTCCTGCGCAGCCGAGAAGCAGTCCGCGCTCCTCGACCTCGTGCTCTCCGTATACGACCGCTGCCTCAGCCTCGTGGACGCCGGTGTCCCCGCCTCGGCCATCGAAGAGTGCGACCTCACTGCAGTCACCCGGGCGCGCGACGAGTTCCCGCCCGACGACGCCGCCGGCGTAGCCCAAAGGCGTGACGAGCTGCTCGAGATGCTCTCGAGGCTCAGGTGACCCAAGGCGTCCCTCTCGAGATCCCCGTCGAGTACGAGGGGGCAGAGACAGTCGAGGGGCCCCTCCTCACGGTGAGCGGCGTCGCCCGCGTGGGATGGGATGAGATGGCTACCGTCCGGCTGCCCTCAGGCGAGCTTCGCCAGGCTCTGGTCCTCGAGGTCCACGGCGATGTCGCCATCGTCGAGGTGCTGCAAGGGACGTCCGGTATCGATCCGAGCCGCGTCACCGTCGGGTTCCTCGGGCGGCCTTTCGAGATTCCGGTCGGACGGGGATGGCTCGGGCGCACATGGAGCGGGCTCGGCCAACCACTCGACGGCGGCCCTCCCATGCTCGGGAACCTCAGGCGACCGGTGGCGGGCGCTCCCCTCAACCCGATGCTGAGGGACGTCCCGCGTGACCCGATCATCACAGGCATCTCGGTCATCGACGCGCTCACCACGCTCGTCCGGGGTCAGAAACTCCCCATCTTCTCGACCGCCGGCCTCCCTCACCTGGAACTCGCTGCACAGATCGCAGCTCAGGCGCACGCCGCCGGCGAACCTTTCAAGGTGATCGTGGCCGGCATGGGCCTGACGCACGCTGACGCGGCCGCCATGCGCCAAGCCCTCGAGGAGCGGAGCGAAGCGGGCGAGCTTGCCCTGTTCCTCGACACCGCTGATGACCCCGTCGTTCAGAGGATCCTCACTCCGCGGGTCGCGCTGACAGTGGCCGAGCACATCGCATTCGACCTCGGTGAGCACGTGCTGGTCGTGCTGGCGGACATGACGAGCTATTGCGAGGCGGTGCGGGAAGTGTCGGCCGCGCGAGGAGAGATTCCCGGCCGACGCGCCTACCCCGGTTACCTCTACAGCGACCTCGCCTCGCTGTACGAGCGTTGCGGCCGCATGCGAGACCGCCTTGGATCGGTGACGCTGCTGCCCGTGCTCACCATGCCCGGCGGTGACATCACGCATCCGGTCGCTGACCTCACCGGCTACATCACCGAGGGCCAGATCGTCCTGTCGCCCTTGCTGCTCGGCCAAGGCGTCGCGCCGCCGGTCGACGTTTTGAGCTCGCTCTCTCGCCTCATGCGCAAGGGCACGGGAGAGGGAAGGACGCGGGCGGACCACCCGGGGCTTGCATCCCAGCTCGTCGCTGCCGTCGCCCACGCGGCTGAGGTCGCCGACCTTGCCGAGTTGGTCGGGACCGCAGCGCTCACCGAAACCGATCGCCGCTATCTCGACTTGGCGGCGGCATTCCGCTCGGTGCTCGTCTCCCAGGGGCCCCAAGAGTCGCGATCCCTCGAAGAGAGCCTGGCACGAGCGTGGCAGGTGGCATCCGTCCTGCCGAAGCGAGAGCTCACCATGCTTCCGGCAGCCGACGTGGACCGCTTCTACGGCAAGGACGACCTCGGCGGTGAAGCCAGCAAGGTCAAGATCCCGGATCGAGACGATGGCTGAGGCGGCGCCCCAGAGCCGTGCCGGCCGGCTCTGGCTGATCTCGCGCATCGCCACCGCGCGGCGGGGCGCCGAGCTGCTCGACCGCAAGCGCCAACTCCTGCAGCGGGAACAGAGCAGGCTCGCCCTCGAGCAAGAAGATACCCGCCGCCGCTTCGAGGACGCCTTCGCCGTCGCCGAACGCTGGTCGGCGCGATCGGCCGTCCTCGGTGGTCAAAGCGACCTCCTCCTCGCGAGCCGGGTGCTCCCGGAGCGTGCCGTGGTCGACGTGACGTGGCGCAACAGCATGGGAGTGCTCCATCCGGACAGCTCGGAGTGCTCGTTCCCGGCGTTCGCGCCGCTCCAGGCGGCTGCGTTCAACGCTGCCCTGTTCCCGACCGCTCAGGCATATCGCGAGGCGCTCGATGCCGCCGTGGCCCGTGCGGTGGCTGACCACGCCTTCCGCCGCGTCGACGCTGAGCTCAGCGCGACGAAGCGGCGCGTGCGCGCCATTGAGCGCTACCGGTTGCCTGCCCTCGAGGACGCCCTGCGGCGAGTTGAGCAGCGGCTCGACGAAGTCGACCGGGAGGAGCGAGTCGTGGCCCGCTGGGCACGTGCTCGCCAGCAGCGCCTCTCCGGGCAGGAGGCTGCAGGAGGGTGAAGACGCTCTGAAGCGCAACTGGGGAGTCCGCGAGCCGGGGCGCGCAAGGTTGGTGGCACCACGCCTCGACGGCGGGCAGGTCGCCGCCGTCATCGGCCGTCGCCACCGCATCACCCTTGGCGAATGGGACCCCAGCCTCGACCTCACCACTTACTATGTCGCCAAGCCAGTGGCCCAACGATAGGCCGGCCACGAGGGAAGGCTGAATATGTCTGGCTCCACTCGCAGGGTTGCCATTGTCGGCAACGGCAGCTTCTACGTGGGTCCCGCCTTGTGCCGGGCCCTGGCCGCCCGCGGTCACGACCTCGTCGTCGGCGATCCAGCCGACGACCTCCTCGCCGAGCTGGAGGCGGCCGGTGTGGGCGTCGAGGCAGTGTCCGGCGTGTCGAACCTGGCCAAGGCCGATTCAGCCCCCCGCCTCGCCGGAGCCGCCCTCGAACGCTTCGGCCGCATCGACGCCGCCGTGGCGTTCTCGGGCGTCATCGTCACCGGCCGGTTCGTCAACTCGACGCTCGATGATCTCCGCTCCGTCGTGCTCAGCTGTCTGGAGGCGCCCTACCACTTCCTCAAGGCGATGGTCGCTCCCATGATCGAACAGGGCGAGGGCCAGCTGCTCGTAATCACCAGCGCGGCCGGCGCCCGACCGACGCCGGGCGCACCCCTCTACTCGGCCGTCCGGGCCGGTGCCACCATGCTGGCCCGCAACGTGGCCGACGAGGTCGCCCGATACGGCGTGCAGGTCAACGCCGTGGGCACCAACTTCATGGACTTCCCCGAGTTCCTCGCCGCCAGCGGCGCCACCGATCCCGGCGTGCGGGCCAAGATCGAGAGTCAGGTGCCCCTCGGGCGCCTCGGCACGATGGAGGAGTTCGCGGCGTTCTCGATGCCGTACCTCGACGGCTCGAGCCGCTTCACAACCGGCCAGTTCGTCGCCTACGCCGGCGGCTGGGCCTGACCAGAGAGGCCGGAATGACTGATCTCACGCTCGACTCGCTGCAACGGCGAATGGTCGCCATGCACTCGCTCTACTACCAGGCCGTCGACACGATGAGCGCCGAACACGTCAACCACTTCGAGCGCGAAGGGGTGCTTCCCATCGCCTTCTCGTTGTTCCACTACACGAATATGGAAGACGCCTCGTTCATGATGATCACCGGCACCGCGCCCCTCTGGGACGGCGCCTGGCAGGAGCGGGTGCAAGTGACGATCGACGATCACGGCAAGCAGCGCACCGTGGCCGAGATGGTCCACCAACGAATCGGTGACTACGGGGCGTTCAAGAGCTATCAGCGCGAGGTCTTCGATCGCACCGACACCTGGCTCGCCAACCTCGACCCGACCGAGTTCACCCGCGTGCTCGTCGCTCGCCCGCTCCCCTCGCAGCTCGCCTCCACCTACAGCGCCCGAGTCGCCGGACCTGAGGGCATCACCGTGCTGGACGCCACCGAGTGCTGGCTCTATCAGCACGGCCTGCGCCACATGGGCGAGATCGAGCTGGCCCGCGGCCTCGTCGGCCTCGGTGGCATGACGAGCTGACCCGCGACGCAAGAAGGTGGCGCTCCTCGACGCGATTGGTCACGCCGTCTCCGCCGGCGCCGCCATGACCTGGCAAACGTTTTGGTCGCTCCCAACCTGCGGGAGTCGGCGATCGGGGGTCGTCAGGGCAGCCAGCTCTCTACGGGGCCGGCCTCGGGCGTGAGCGTGAACGGCGAGCCGCTCGCCCGCCGACAAAGACGTAGCCGGGACGTCCACGGCGGAACTCCAGGAAGCTCACGAGGACGTCTTCACCCGCGATCACGGTGAAGAACGACTCACGATTCACGGGTCTCAGATGGAGCCGGGGCGGCTCGCCGCCGTCTTGCAGCTGGGCGAGCGGACCGCTGAACCCGGTTCGCATCGTCAGCTCGCGGCCCTCGACGACCACATCCAGGCGGACGCCGAGGCGCTCGTACACCCCCGCATACGCCTCGAGAGGAAGTTCGAGCAGCGGCTCCGCCGGCTGTGGCACCTTGGGCAAGCGGATGTCGGCCAATTCCTCGAACAGCCATCGCCCGAGGTCCTCCCAGAGCCGGCCGCCCGTTGTTGCGTTGGTGAGCAGCACGACGACCAGGTCGCGCTCAGGCGCAGCCTCGAGAAACGAGAGCTGGCCGATCGTGCCTCCGCCGTGGCCGATGACGCGCCCCCCATCGCAGTCGGTGATCCTCCACCCGAGCCCTTGCGAGGCATGGGTATCCGAACCAGGGGGTTTCGCGATCTGGGTCTCTTCCATCGCCCGAGCGCTGGCCGCAGTCACGACGTTCGTCCCGTCGGGAGTGGTGCCCGCGCTCAGCTGCACGCGGGCGAACCTGACCAGCTCTGCGGCGGTGGCGACGGTTCTGCTGCCGGCCGGAACGTGGGCCGCCTCCATGACGACGACGGGCGGCACGACCGGCACGTCGTCCGGCCCGACCATGTGACCCACGGCGCAACGGCTCGCCAGCATCTCCTCGACCAACACGGTTGTGTGCCGCAGCCCGAGCGGCTCACAGATTCGGTGGCGGAGCGCCTGGGCGAAGGAGAGACCGGTAAGTCTCTCGACCACGTATCCGGCGAGCACGAATCCCGAATTGCAGTACGACCACATTTGCCCCGGCCGGTGGATGAGATCGATCTTCCCGAGCGAGTCGACGTATCGCTCCACTGCGTCATCGCCACGACCGAATCCCTCGAAGTAGTCCCCCTGGATGCCGCTCGTGTGGGTCAGTAGGTGGCGAATGGTGATCTGCTCAGCCGCGCCCGCGGTCGCGAGCTTGAATGACGGCACATAGCGGCGGACAGGCGCGTCGAGCTCGATCTCGCCGGAGTCCACCAACTGCATGACGAGGGTCGTTGTCATGAGCTTCGTGTTCGAGCCGATTTGGAAGAGCGCCTCCGTCGTCGTCTCGACCCCTGTATTGCGATTGATGACACCGGTCGCGAAGTCGAGAACCACGTCGCCCTGGCTTACGGCCAACACGGCTCCCGGCACGTGATGGATGCGGGCGAGAGCGTCGAGCCGGGACTGAATCCCGTCAAGGTGATCGACCAGTGTCCTCATGGCGTCCCGGACTCCACCTCGCTGAGCCGGTCAACGGCAGGACCGATGACCTCCTCGAGCCACCGGGCAGGCTCGGGCCCCACCGCTCCGACCATGACCGTCTGCACGCCGACGGCACCGAGTGACTCCGCCTGTCGGACTACCGCGTCGGCGTCGGCATCTGACGGAAGCTGGCCGAGCAACGCGGTCACTTCGATCTCCTCAGGGTCCCTGCCGACGGCGTCGCAGTGCCGTCGTATCACCTCGAGCTTGTGGGCCACGACCTCGGGCGTACCGATGAGGTTGCACGCATCTGCATACGTAGCCACGAGGCGTAGCGTCTTCTGCTCACCGCCGCCCCCGATGAGAATGCGGGGGCGCGGCGTGCTGACGGGGGCAGGGACGCAGAGGGTTTCCTCCAACAGGTAATGGCGTCCGTGGTAGGGGCCATTGTCGAGGCTCCACATCTGCAGACAGATTCTGGATTCCCTCCTCGAGCCGCTCGAAACGCTCCGCCACCGGAGGGAAGCGGACTCCGAGTCCCAGATGTTCCCGCTCGTACCAGGCTGCACCGATCCCGAGCTCGGCTCGCCCTCCAGAGACGACGTCAAGGGTGGTGACAGTCTTGGCGAGCAGGCCGGGGTGGCGATACGTGATGCCCGTGACGAGCAGCCTCAGCCGGAGGTGCTCAGTCCGCCCCGCCACGAACCCGAGGGCGGTGTAGCCCTCGAGCATCGGATCAGTGGCCGGCGCCATGCGGTCCATCTGGAACCAGTGGTCCATGAACGAGAGTGTGCGAATCCCGATGGCTTCGGCTGTGCGCGCCAACGTGGAGACGCCTGGCCCGATGCCCGCGGGCGGCCCGGCCCATTCGAAGCGGGAGACGTGGAGATCGATCTGCATCTCCGCGTTCTACCACCGGAAAGCAGGTGAACCATGACGCCGAATCGGGGCCATCTGGCAGCATGACCAGATGGGGGCCCTGCGGGGACGCAACTTCCGGCTCTACTTCGTGGGGCAGACCGCCTCAGCCGTTGGCAGCGCCATGGTACCTGTGGCGCTTGCTTTTGCAGTCCTGCGCCTCACCGGCTCGGCCGAAGACCTCGGTTTCGTACTGACGGCTTACGCCGTTTCCCAGCTGATCTTCCTGTTGGCGGGCGGCGTCGTCGCCGACCGAGTTCCGCGGCGACTGGCGTTGCTCGGCTCGGACGCCGTTCGCTTCGCCGCTGAGGCGGCCTTGGCCGCCTTTCTCCTCGCCGGGCGGCCGCCACTCATCGCCGTCCTTCTGCTCGTCTTCGTGCAGGGAGCCGGGAGTGCCTTGTTCATGCCGGCTTCATCGGGTCTCGTTCCGGCCCTGGTTGAGGATGCCCAGCTTCAGGCGGCCAACTCGCTCTTGGAAACCGCCTCTTCAGCCGCGAGCATCGTCGGCCCTGCAATCGCCGGCGTTCTCGTTGTGGCCAATGGCCCCGGATGGGCGATTGCCGCCGACGCCGCCTCTTATGGAGTGAGCGTGCTGACCCTCGCGATGCTCAAGATGGAGCGTCTCGAGCGAGGAGAGCGACGGAGCTTTGTTGCTGACCTGCGAGAGGGATGGGACGAGTTCCGCTCACGGGACTGGTATTGGAAGACCGTGGCGGGGGCTGCGGTCTTCAACATGTTGTTCGCCGTCTACGTCGTGCTCGGCCCGGTGGCGAGCATCCGCTTCTACTCGGGGGCGAAGTCGTGGGCGATCATCGCAACAGCAGCTGGTGCAGGCTCGGTGGTCGGAGGTCTACTCAGCACGAAGCTCCGGGCCCACCATCCAATGCGGGTCGGCCTTCCGCTGGTCATGCTCTTCTCTCTTTCGCCGATCGCCATCGCCGCGCGACTGCCCGTTCCGGCCGTGGCCGCATCGGCTGCCCTCGGAGGAGCAGGGCTGGTCATCTTCAACAGCCTGTTCGTCACCGCTGTCCAGCGACACGTGCCTGAGGCGGTCCTGTCTCGCGTGCTCGCCTATGACTGGTTCGGCTCCCTGCTGGCGTTCCCGATCGGTCTCGCCATTGCTGCGCCGCTTGCCGGAGCGCTAGGCATCCGGGCGGTCCTTCTGGTCTCCGGACTGCTCGAGATCCTCTCGATCGTCGTCGTTCTCCCCGTGCGGAGCATTTGGAACCTCGAGACCTCGCCTCTCGAGGCCACCTCCTGACGAGGCGGCGATCTCGGCGTGCGGGTAGTCGTCCCAGCCGTGCCGAGCGCGAGGTCAGCGAGCTGATGGACGTGATGGGGTTCGTCCCGGAGCCTAACCTGCAGGCGTGGGGTTGGAGTAACGTCGAAAACATCCCCGCGGGGCCCCGTTACGAAGGCCTGACATGACGACATCGATGGGCAGCAGCTCCGGCATCGCTGACCCGGGACTTCTCGGTCCGCGCATCACCCGTGGTCTGCTCGACCGATTGGCCGGGCGCGTGCTGACCCTTGAACACAGAGAGCCGCTGCCCATCGAGATGCCGGCGACGGCCGACCTGCTCGGCTATGTGCCCCACAGTTCGCCCGAGGACGTGGCGGCGGCGGCCGAGGTCGCCCGCAGGGCACAGGTCGGATGGCGCCAGATGCCCGCCACCAATCGAGCGAAGGTGTTGCTCCGCTTTGCCGAGCTCGTGCTCGATCGCCAGGACGAAGTGCTCGACCTCATCCAGCTCGAGAATGGCAAGGCGCGCCGTCACGCCTTCGAGGAGGTCATCGACGTCGCCCAGGTGAGCCGGTACTACGCCCGCACCGCCCCGGGATACCTGCGTCCGCTCCGGCGCGCCGGCGCTTTCCCGGTGTTGACAAGGACGTGGGAGTACCACCACCCGAAGGGTCTGGTCGGCGTCATATCGCCGTGGAACTACCCGTTGACTCTCGGCATCACCGACGCGCTTCCGGCACTCGTCGCGGGCAACGCCGTCATCGCCAAACCGGACAAGCAGACGCCGTACTCAGCGCTCTGGGCAGCAGAGCTCATCGAGGAGGCCGGGCTGCCGCCCGGCGTGCTGCAGGTTGTGACCGGGCCGGGGGCGGAACTCGGCACGTCCCTCATCGAGCTCAGCGACTTCGTCATGTTCACGGGCAGCACCCGGGTCGGGACGGTCGTCGCCACCCAGGCGGCCGAGCGGCTCCTCGACTACTCGATGGAGCTCGGCGGGAAGAACGCCATCCTCATCCTTGCCGATGCTGATCTCGACAAGGCCGTGCCAGGGGCCGTGCGGGCCGCCTTCTCGAGCAGCGGTCAGCTGTGCATCTCGATGGAGCGGATGTACGTCGACAGCGCTATTTGGGACGAGTTCGTCCGGCGGTTTGTCGCCGCCTCGAAAGCGCTTCGGTTGGGACATTCACTCGACTACAAGCCCGACATGGGCTCGTTGACCTCGGCCGCCCAACTCGACACCGTCGCGCGCCATGTGAGCGACGCCATCGACAAGGGGGCGACGCTGCTGGCCGGTGGCAAAGCGCGACCGGATATCGGTCCCTATTTCTTCGAACCCACCGTCCTCACCGACACTTCGCCGGACATGACCCTTTACTCCGAGGAAACCTTCGGGCCGGTGATTTCCCTCTACCGCGTCGACGGAGCAGCAGAGGCGATCGAACGAGCCAACGACAGTAACTATGGGCTGAACTTCTCGGTCTGGACCCGCGACACCGCCAAGGGGCTCCGGGTCGCCAGTCAACTGCAGACCGGCAGCGTCAACGTCAACGAGGCGTATGCGGCCAGCTGGGGATCGGTCGACGCCGCCATGGGCGGATGGAAGGACTCTGGCGTGGGAAGTAGGCATGGCCTTCATGGCATCCTCAAGTACACGAACGTGCAGACCGTGTCGATCCAACGCATCCTTCCGATCGCTCCCCCCAACCTTCTCTCACCAGCTGCGTACGCCAGGGCCCTGACTGCGGTGATGCGCAGCCGGCAGCGCCTGCCCGGCCGCAAATAGAGGAGACACCAAGTGGCTGGTGCTCGCCACGGCGAGGGCGATGTCCGCGACCACATCGTCGACGACTTCGACGTCATCGTGATCGGATCGGGCTTCGGCGGCGCCGTCGCCGCCCTGCGGCTCACCGAGAAGGGTTACCGGGTCGGCGTGCTGGAAGCTGGCCGACGCTTCGCGGACTCGGATTTCCCAAAGAACTCGGCCGAGGTGCGCAACTTCCTTTGGGCTCCGAAGCTGGGCTGCAAGGGTATACAGCGCATCCACCTGCTGAAAGACGTCGTGGTCCTGGCGGGCGCCGGCGTCGGGGGAGGTTCCCTCAACTACGCCAACACCCTCTATCGGCCGAAGTCCGCTGCCTTCTACAACGACCGTCAATGGGCCCACATCACCGACTGGCGCCAAGAGCTCGCTCCCTTCTACGACCAGGCGGAGAGGATGCTCGGGGTGGTGACGAACCCGACGATGACCTCTGCCGACGTCGCACTCAAGAAGGTGGCCGACGACATGAACGTGGGCGAGACGTTCGAGATGGCGAGGGTCGGTGTCTTCTTCGGTCGCTCGGGTCGCAAGGAGCCGGGCGTCGAGGTCGACGACCCCTACTTCGGCGGTGCTGGGCCGCGCCGGACCGGGTGCACGGAAGCCGGCGAGTGCATGACCGGTTGCCGGCACAACGCCAAGAACTCCCTGCCGAAGAACTACCTCTACCTTGCCGAGCGCGCCGGTGCCGTCGTGCAGCCGGAAACGACGGTGGTGCGCGTCCGGCCACTCCGTCAGGGCAAGTACGCCGTCGACTGCGAGCGCACGGGATCCTGGCAGAGCCGCCGGACGAGGCGGAGTTTCACCGCTGAGCAGGTGATCTTTGCTGCTGGTACCTTCGGCACACAACGGCTGCTGCACCAGATGAAAGCCGACGGCACCCTGCCGAGGATCTCTGACCGCCTCGGCGTGCTCACGCGCACCAATTCCGAGGCGCTGTGTGCCGTGTCAGGCGCACTCCGCCACCGCGAGCGTTACGACTTCACGAGCGGTGTTGCGATCACGTCGTCGATTCATCCCGACGACGAAACCCACATCGAGCCTGTCCGCTATGGCAAGGGCGCCCAGTCGATGGCGCTGCTGAGCACCGTGATGACCGATGGTGGAGGAACGGTGCCGCGGTGGCTGCGCTGGATCGGCCAGGTGGCGCTGCATCCGGGTCAAGTCATCTCCGTGTATGCGGGACTCGGCAGCTGGTCGCGCCGCACCGTGATCGGGTTGGTCATGCAGAGCAGAGACAACTCCATCACCGTTTCTCCGAGGCGGACGAGGTCGGGGCGGATCAAGCTGACGTCGCAACAAGGTCATGGTGTGCCCAACCCGACGTGGATCCCGATCGCCAACGAGGCCATGCGGCGCCTTGCCGATCACATCGGCGGCAAGCCCTTCAGCAGCCTCGGCGAGATCCTCGACATCCCCATGACCGCCCATCTCCTCGGAGGCTGCCCGATCGGCGACTCTCCCGAGACGGCGGTCATCGACCCGTACCACCGCATCTACGGGCACGCCGGCCTCCACGTCGTCGACGGTTCAGCCGTGTCTGCCAACCTGGGCGTCAACCCGGCACTCACCATCACCGCCCAGGCCGAGCGCGCCATGGCCATGTGGCCGAACAGAGGTGAGGAGGATCCGCGTCCTGCGCCGGGGGAACCGTATCGAGAAGTCAGTTCCGTCGCCCCTCACAAGCCAGCCGTTCCCTCTCACGCGGCCGCTGCGTTGCGCTTCAACACGAAGGACTAGGTGGCCGGTGCCTGAGCCCGAAGTCGCCATCGGCGGGAGGAGCGGAGGGCCGCAGCTCAGGAAGCCCGCCAGAAGAACTCCAGCTGGATGTTGTCGGGATCGCGGAAGCTGAGCATGGCGTTGCGCGTATAGGACGGCTCCTTGATTCCCGAGTGTTCGACGCCAAGGTCGTCGAGGCGCACCACCCATTCGTCCAAGTCGGCACGCTTCGGCACGAGGAACTCGAGATGGTCAAGGCCGGTGCGGAATTCGCTGAAAGGGTCTCCTGGATTGGTGGCGTGATGAACGAGGCAGATCTCGAGATCGGTGGACGGCTCGCGGAGGCATACGTAGCCGATCGGATCGTCCGGACTGATGACCTCTGGATACTGGTAGGTCACCTCCATCCCGAGAACCTCGGAGTAGAAGATCGCACTTCGATGCGGGTCGCGGACGGTCAGATTTGCAGACAGTCTCCCGGTGATCGATGGCACAAGGAAAGTGACGTCAGCGGGGCCTGCGCAGGGTGGAGGCGACTCCGTCTGGGTCGTCACAACCCACGATCAATTCGTCGAACTGAGCGCCCTGCAGATCCACACGGACACCGCGTGGGGTGTCGTGGTGGACTACGGCGAAGATGTGCGAGTCGCGGGAGGTGAAAGTGCCGATGGCCACCGAGCCGGGAATGCCGGTGCCGACACGGAACCCGTGGACCGCTCCCGCGGCGTCGTCGAGTACCTCGACTGAGGTGACGGAGATGAGCGGCACCCTGACCTCGCCGTGTACGCCTTCTAGCTTCTCCACTGCTCTCAGACGCACTACCAGCTCGTCTCCATCAACGATGAGCTCGGCCATGTTCTCCCCTTGGCTCGCCGGTCGCGTTTCACCCTATTCTCCCCAAAGCCGGGACTGTCGTGTGCGAACCGACCCACCGTGGCGCCCGAGGTCAACCTGACGCGACCGGACGTCGGCGTCGGAAGCCGGCGGCCACCGATGAATGCGCGACCGATCTGTCGTCTATCAGCACAGCGGAAAGTCGCCCGTGAACATAGGAGAGACCCAATGCCATCGATTACCCCCAGTCTCTGGTTCGACACTCAGAGCGAAGAGGCCGCCGAGTTCTACGTCTCGGTGTTCCCGAATTCGGACATCAGGAGGGTCTCCTACTACGGCGAAGCTGGTCCGCGTCCAGCTGGCACCGTACTGACGGTCGAGTTCGTGCTCGACGGTCAGGAGTTCACAGCGATCAACGGCGGCCCTCAGTTCACCTTCGACGAGGCGATCTCGTTTGTGATTGAGTGCGCCGACCAGGACGAGATCGACTACTACTGGACCAAGCTCTCCGCCGACGGCGAAGAAGGCCCGTGTGGATGGTTGAAGGACCGCTACGGCCTGTCCTGGCAGGTCGTGCCGGCAGGATTTGCGGAGCTCATGTGCGACCCGGACGCGGGTCGCCGCGATCGGGCCATGGGCGCGGTGCTCGGCATGAGGAAGCTCGATCTCGCCGCCATCGCGACCGCTGCCGACAGCCCCTAGCCACATCCCTCCGCGAGACGAGCCCGCAACCGGCCACCTCGCCGTCACGAGGGCGGCACGCCTTGCTCAGGCGTCACGCGTCATCATCCGCCACGCACCGAGGACGGACCAGAAGACCAGCCAGGCGATGATGACGCACACGGCCTCAGTCGTCGTCTCCGGAATCAGTAGTGGGTTTCCCTGGCCGCCGCTTGGTCCTCCGCCGCCACCTCCGAACACGGGGATGCCACCGGGCGCCAGGTGGGCCATGGCGACACCCACAATCGATCGCTGCAAGTTCAGGAGGTGAGAGATACGTGCTCGCGAGAAGATGGGCGTCAGGACGATCTCGAGCACGATCATCAGGATCACCGCGACCGTTCGCTGCCCCATCAATGAGGCAAGCCCGAGACCAACCATGAACCCGATGGCGGCCTCCAGCTCGATCCACAACCCGCTCCGGATCATCAGCGAGTCGGACGGGACCAGGAACTCGGTCGAGTAGTTGCTGTAGTCCTGGCGGGCGATCTGTCGGGCGACCGCTCTGAGCTGAGCTGGCGTGGGCTGCCCGGCGGGAGCGCCAGGACCGGTGGCGACCGGGCCGTTGGGACCGCAGGGGACGTTCGGCAGACCCGGTCCGTTGTAGTTGAAGTTGCACACGACCACATCGGAGTGGTCGGCGGCCCAGGTCTCGAGCCCAGTGAGAGACAGACCGGCAGGCACGTTCACGCCGTCATAATTGAGGGTGGTTGGAGCCGCGAACACACACACGGCGCAAACGATGGTGAAACCCACCGCCACCATCGGCACGACGATGGCCAATCCGGCGGGGATGCGCGCAAGGTAGAGGGCTAACCGGGAGCGACCCGTCACCACGAGGTGCCGGAACATCCCCTCGGTGAGGTCGACCGAACCGGCGGTGCACCCCAACGTGGCGGCGACGATGAAACCGAAGACGTACATGACACCGGCCACGAGGCTTGTGTAGATGAGGTAGCCACCGGCCGGGCCGTAGGACTTCGGGTCGAAGGCGTGGGCCAACAATCGGACCGTAAGGAAGATGGTCGGGAGGCCGATGTTCACCAGGATCAAGGCGATCATGAGCCCACGCCGCTTGCGCAGTTCCATGAACCTCGTGCCGATCATTCCCCAGGTGGGTATCGGGGATCCCCGGTGGTCACGCGGGGCGCCCGTAGGCGCAGACGGCGGGGTGGGGACGGTGGCCGCTGTCGCGGGCAGAGTCGTCATTCCGGGGCCCCCAGTCGGCTCGTGACCTGCAAGAACCACGACTCGAGGGAGGCTTGCATCTGCCGGAGCCCGTAGAGGGAGATCCCACCTTCGACGAGGACGCGGGCGATCTCCGAGATGACGTCGCGGGGGGTCCCTGCCGGCAGTGTGATCCCGAGCCCAAGCGACCCGACTTCGATGTGTGCCCCGATGTTGGTGCCTTCGAGGAGGGCACGAGCTCGATCGGGCTCAGAGCACTCGACCTGCAGGGCAATCGATGCACCCGCCAACAACTCGGAGATCGGTCCCTGCCGGATGACATTGCCCCGGTCCACGATGGCCACGGCATCACAGGTCCGCTCGACCTCGTCAAGGAGATGCGATGACAACACAATCGTGCGGCCTTCGGCCACCAGGGAGACGATCATGTCACGCATCTCGTGCATGCCGGCCGGGTCGAGTCCGTTCATCGGCTCGTCCAGAATCAGCAGTTGCGGATCCCCGAGCAGGCAGGCAGCCACCCCGAGGCGCTGGCGCATGCCCATCGAGTACTTCGACACCCGGTCGTCGGCTCGCTGCATCATGCCCACCCGTTCGAGCGCCGGACCGACACGGTCCCGCGCCTCCGGTTCGCGGGCGGCAGCAAGAATTTGGAGGTTCTGCCTGCCCGTCAGATGGCCGTGAAAACGGGGTTCGTCCACGATGGCTCCAACCCGTGCCAGTGCCAGGTCGCGATGCTTGGGGACGGCGTATCCGAGCAGGGACATCGTGCCGGCATCGGCGTGCGTCAAGCCGAGGAGCACCCGGATGAGCGTGGTCTTGCCGGCGCCGTTGGGACCGAGGTAGCCAAAGGCGCATCCCCGAGGGACGAGGAGCTCTACGCCGTTCACGGCGACGTTCTCCCCGAACCGCTTGGTCAGCCCATGGGTCTCCACAGCCCATTGGCTCTCGGCTGCCGGCTGATCGGAGGCGTCCGGGAGCGCCGTCGTGATCATCGGTCGTCCTTCCCGGTGCTCACGGCCGGTGCCGCCGAGTCCAGAGAGCGAGCGATCTCGTCTTGTGCATTCTTCCTTCGCCCCTTCCGATCAACCGTCTCGGGCACTTCCAGTCTGGCCGATCTGTCTCGACATCTGGCGTCACTGAGAGGCACCCTTTCTGCTATCTCTTCGGCGCGAGTCGCTTCGGTCACGGCGTCACCCTCATCACAGGTCCAAGAACCGCAACACGGCAAGGACCCGACGATGATCGGACTGAGACTCCGGCAAGTCGAACTTCGTGAAGATGCTGGCGACATGCTTCTCGACGGTGCCTTCGGAGACGACAAGTTCGCTCGCGATCGCCGCGTTGGAGCGGCCCTCTGCCATCAGGGAGAGGACCTCCCGCTCACGGGCGCTCAACACCGAGATCGAGCCGACGCGCCGAGATGCCCCCAAGAGCTGGGTGACCACCTCAGGGTCGAGTGCGGTCCCCCCAGACGCCACGCGACCGAGGGCCTCGACGAAGTCGCTCACGTCTGCCACGCGATCCTTCAACAGGTAGCCGATGCCGGCGGCATCGTCCGCCAACAGCTCAGCGGCGTAGCGAGTCTCGATGTATTGGGAGAACAACAGGATCCCGATTCCTTTGTGAAGCCGCCGAAGCTCGATTGCGGCCCGCAACCCTTCGTCGGTGAACGTGGGCGGCATGCGGATGTCGACGATGGCCACGTCCGGGCAATCTCGCTCGACTGATCGACGAAGGGCATCGGGCTCACTCACTGCATCGCTCACCACAAAACCCCGGTCGAGCAACAGCTGCACCAAACCATCACGCAGGATGGCCGAATCCTCAGCGATGACGACGCGGACTGGGCTGGTCATCTAAGCGTGCAGAGGTAGATCTACGGTGACCACCGTGGGTCCGTGGGGCGGGCTGACGATGTAGAGCCGTCCGTCGACCGCGTGCACTCGATCACTCAGGCCGATCAGGCCGCTCGACGAGGACCCTTGGCGGGACAGCTGCGCCCCACCCGTGCCGTCGTCGCGCACGACGAGGCGCAACCACGGCCCATGTTGTGCGCAAGTGATGCTCGCCCGAGAAGCGTTGGCATGCTGGGCGACGTTCGCCAGCAGCTCGGCCACGCAGAAGTAGGCGATTGACTCGATGGCGGGAGTCGGCCGGTCGCTCAAGGCGACGTTGAGCTCGGTCGGGACGGTACTGCGCGCCGCCAAGGTGGAAAGGGCTCCTTCCAGCCCGATGTCGAGGGCGGGAGGGTGGATGCCGCGGGCGAGGTCCCGCAGCTCGATGATGGCCTCCTTGGCTCCGCGATGGGCGTCGTTCACCAGCTCCGACACTTGGTCGAGGTCGAGATGCTCGGTATCGGCCAGCTTCTCCTTCACCATCCCGAGTCGCATGGCGAGGGCGACCAGTTGCGCTTGCGTGCCGTCGTGGAGATCACGCTCGATCCGTCGCAGCGTGGCGGCTGAGGCGTCCACGGTCTGAGCGCGGGCGTGTTCGAGAGAGCGCACTCGGCTGGCCACCGCGTCGGGCCCAAGCAACCCTCTCATCAGCTGCCGGTCGATATAGACAACGACGCGAACTGCCCATGGGGCCGCGAAGAACAGGATGATGCCCGTGCAGTAGATGGCAGCCCCATGCAACCACCCGGGGCTCCCGATCGAAAGGTATCCCGGTCGAAAGGCAGCGCGGACCAAGCCGAATTCACGGGGTGAATTGCCTCGTTGCAATGGGTAGGTGAGGCAAGTGAAGGCATCGAACCACACACTGAACGCCGTGAGGACGCCAAAGATCGCCAACGGGACCTTCACGACCACATAGGCGAGTGCCCGCCAAGCCGTACGGTCTCGCAGCGCCGTCTGAAGCCAGCCCAGGAACCCCGGGCGTGGGGTGAACGGATCAGGATCTTCGATGTGCTCGTCGAGAAGTCCTCGGGCCATTCGCCGCTCGATTCCGCCAATTCCTCTCGCACAACGAAGGGAGAGACCGATGACCGCGAGCCCGACGAAGGTGATGGCGAACACGACGCCCGTCAGCATCGTGACCCCGACCAAGAGGATGCCAAGGCCGGCGAGGACCGACCCGAGGACGAGGAACGCGAGCTCTGACCAGGTCCGCTTCTCGAACGGCGCATGCAAGATAGTGCGAGCGATCTGCCGGATCCGCGCCTGCAGCTCCTCTGGGATCACGATCACCATCTCAACGAGGAATATGCGAACATCCTCCCCAATCCCTTCGATCTCGTCGCTTCATCATCGCTCATGGCGAAACTGCACCTGTTTCCCAACCTAAAGATTCTCGGCGCCGCTGAGAAGCCGGCTAGCCCGGGCTTCTTCTCTGGGGGTTAACACCCAATTGCCTACGGCTCGGGCGGTGGGGGCACGCCAAGCGGGCTAGAACAGTCGCCTTGCGACGAGTTCCGCCGCAGCACTCGTCTGTTTCGAAGGATCGGGATCGCGGCTACGAAAGGTGGAGGAGGATCGCATGACGAAGGTCATCACTGGGCTCTCAACCTCGCTTGACGGATTCATCGCCGGGGCCGAGGACAGCCCGACGCAGCCATTGGGCCTCGGCGGAGACCGACTCTTCAAGTGGTTCAGCGACGGTGAGACACCAAGCCGCTTCTACGAATGGATGAAGATGTCACCGGAGAGCGCGGCCTTCTTCGACGAGCACGCAGGCCGAGTCGGTGCCGTGGTCACGGGACGACGAACCTACGACGTGACAAACGGCTGGAGCGGAACCGGGCCGCTGCCGGGCGTCCCGCTCTTCGTGCTGACCCATCGGGTGCCCGAGGTCGTGCCGAGCGGCCATCCCCCCTACACCTTCATCACCGACGGCATCGAGCATGCGATCTCGCAGGCCCGCAAAACGGCTGGGGACAAAGACGTCAGCGTGATGGGTGCGACGGTCGTGCAGCAGTGCCTGCGGGCAGGCCTCCTCGATGAGCTCACCATCGACCTCGTGCCCGTGGTGCTCGGACGCGGCGCCCGTCTGCTCGACGGTCTCGAGCGCGAGGACATCGAGCTCGAACTGCTCCGCGTCATCGACGCCCCTGGTGTAACGCATTTGACCTATCGCGTCGCCAGGTGAGTCTGCCGACATGGCACTCCCGAGTGTCCCGGGCAAACGCTCTACTACAAGACGCAAGGATCCGTCCCGGAGTTCGCCGCTCGCCGTTCTCGATTCGTCAGTCAGCTGAGGAACTCGTCGATGACGGGTGCGAGTTGCGGAGCAGTGAAGACGTCGTAGTGGGTCAGGCCCGGGAGAATCGCCAGTCGCATGTCGGTGCGCATCGATGAGTCCCAGCCGGCATCCCTCAGGCCACCGCCCATGAGCGCGAAGAACTCCGCTGCGTGCGATGGCGAGATGCTGTCGGAGTCTCCATAGACAAGCAGCGTTGGGAGACTGAGGCCCTTGACTTCCTCGGTCCAGTCGAACGGCCTTCGCACCAAGGCGCCCATCTTGTCCATGAGGACGGGGAAGCTGCTCGGGTCGGGCGCCACGGCAGACCATGCTGCGTACATTGGAGATTGCCTCATCTGATCGAAGCCGGCGCTGCTCAGTTGCGACATCCCTTCGCGCACCTCGGGAAACCAGCCTTCCCGGCGATAAGGAATCGAAACGAGCGCCAGTCGCCGCACGCGCTCGGGATGCTGGATGGCGGCGCGCAGACACGAACCGCCACCGAGCGAGTAACCGAGCAGATCGGCTCGGCCGAGGTCGAGGTGCTCGATGACGCCGGCGACGTCGTCGCCGAACGCCTCGTAACTGAAGTCCCGGTCGACGTCACGGGTGTGGCCGTGGCCCTGAAGCTCGATTGCGATCACTCGGCGCTTCCCAGCCAAGTGGTCCAGCAGCCCTGCAAACATGCTCGCCAGGCCGAAACCGCCGTGCACCACGAGCAGAGGAGTACCGCCGCTGCCGCGGCTCTCCCAGTACACGTCCATTCCCGCTACGTGTGCGTAACCGGTGTTCTCGGGATCGGACATGAGCGTTTACCTCCTCGCTCCTGAATTCGTCGATCTGTAGACGACGCCAGCCTCCTCAAATCATCGCTGCCTGGCGAGCCAGCCCATTTGGAATCGGCCGCTGCAGCGCAACACTCACGTCCTGAGGGCCCGCCGACATCTGACTTATAGTTGATTGCGTCCCTCAACTATACTGAGCGCATGCCGCCGACGCGAGACGATGTTCAGTCGATGGTTGTCGCCCTGTTCGCTCTGACCGCTGGGATCGAGCGGGCGAGGCGCAAGAGCAAGGGCGCCAGCGCGCTGAGCCTTCTTCAAATCGTCGCAGGTCATGAGATTGGGATTCGCCCCTCGGACATCGCCGACCTGCAAGAAGTCCACCCCTCGCTTATCACGCGGCAGGTTCGGGAGCTGGAGGAAGCGGGATTCGTGAACGTTGCCGCCGATCTGGCTGATGCGCGGTCCTGTCGAGTGACGCTCTCGGCGGCCGGCGCAAACGAGCTCCGCCGTCTCCGGCAGGTCGGCCTTGACCGGTTCGCTCTGTTCGTGGCGGACTGGGAGCCGCAGGAGGTACGGACCCTCACGGCGCTGCTCGAGAAGCTCGAACGGTCCAAGGCGGCGACCTCGGCGTCAGGGCAGCGTGCAACGGGTCGCCGTTGGGCTCGACAAAGCGCGTGACTGGCCCGAGCAGCTGGAAGGAAGGCAACTGATGACAGCAGTCAGCGTAAAGAGCCTGCGAAAGTCCTACGGCCCGGTCCATGCCGTAGATGATGTGAGCTTTGCCGTCGAGGCGGGTGACGTGTTCGCTCTACTCGGGCCGAATGGCGCCGGTAAGACGACATCCCTCGAGATTCTCGAAGGGTTCCTACGCAGAGATAGCGGCGAGGTGCTCGTGCTCGGAGTCGACCCGGGTCAGCGGCACCAGCAGCGGTGGCTTCGCACGAGGATCGGCGTGGTCCTCCAAGAGCTGGCCGTCGAGCCCTTCTTCACGGTCCGCCAGGTTCTCGAGCGAAACGCCGGCTTCTACCCCGGCCCCCGCCCCGTGGACGAGGTGATCGAGCTCGTGGGGCTGCCCGAAAAGGCGGACGCCAGGATCAAGACTCTCTCCGGCGGGCAACAGCGGCGCCTCGATGTGGGGTTAGGGATCGTCGGCAACCCCGAGCTCCTGTTTCTCGACGAACCAACGACAGGTCTCGATCCCGCCGCTCGGCGCACAACCTGGGACCTGATCCGCAGCTTGTCGTCGGAGGGCACGACCGTGTTGCTCTCCAGCCACTACATGGACGAGGTGGAGGCATTGGCACAGACCGTGGCCGTGCTGGCACGTGGCCGCATCGTCGCCATCGGGTCACCGTCGTCGCTCGGAGGACGCGACCGCGGCCAAGTCACGATCCGCTTCACCCTTCCCGACGGCGTGGCCCTTGCAGACCTGCCGGTCACACCCTCGGAACTCGAAGGGAGAGCCGTCGAGATCGCGACCGACGACGAGGTGGTCGTCCTCGCCCGGATCGTCAATTGGGCCCTCGATCGTGGCGTCGAGCTCCTCGGCCTGAGTGTCTCCCGCGTCACCCTGGAGGACATCTACCTCGACCTCACCCGCCAAGATGAGGATGAGCCCGTGGGGGGCGATTCATGAGCGAGCGCTCCTCGACGAATGCATCAGCCTTCGGGGGTTTGCGGGACGTGCGCCTCGTAGCTCACCAAGTTCGTTATGAGCAGCTGGCGTTCTGGGTGAACCGGGTCGGCGCTGTTTTCACGGTCGGGTTCTCGGTGGTCTTCCTGGTTCTGCTCGGAGCGGCTGCCGGCAACTCGCGAATCAGCTACCTCGGGAACATCAAGCTGGTGCAGTACTACGTCCCCGGGTTCGTCGCCTACGGGGTGATGGCTGCGTGCTTCACTACGCTCGCCATCAACCTGGTGGTGCGCCGAGAAACCGGTCTGCTCAAGCGGCTGCGCCTGAGCCCTTTACCCACCTGGGTCTTGCTGATGTCCATCTTTGTCAGCACGATGGTGGTTGCTTTCGTTCAGGCAGTGCTCTTGTTGATCATCGGCCGCTTCGGATACGGGGTACATCTTCCCGAGGCGGTAGGCGCCTTCTTGGTCGTGCTCATAGTCGGGATCGTGAGCTTCAGCGCAATGGGGGTCGCCATGAGCACGACGATCCCCAACCAGGAGACTGCCGGACCGGTTACAAGCATTGTCTTTTTCGTGCTGCTCTTCTTGTCGGGGTTGTGGTTTCCGCTGCAAGCCAATTCCGGTTTGGCCAAGGTTTCGAGCTACTTCCCGGTGCGCCACTTCATCTTGGCAGTATCTGCCCCCTTCAAGTTCCAGCACGGCGTCTCGCCCTGGGCGTGGCATGACTTACTGGTCGTCGCCATCTGGGGAGTGGGCGCAACCGTGATTGCGCTCCGGCGGTTCAGCTGGGCGCCTCGCCGGAGTTAGGCAGCTGGCGGGCTCGGGGCCGAGGTCCTGTGCATGCCCGGTCTTCTCAGGAGATCCTTGTACCAAAGGAGCTGTGCCTCTTCGGGAAGCTCTTGGTACGCATAGCGATTGATGCAACCGAGCGTGCAGCCCATCCGCACGTAGAAGCGGCAAGCCGGGACGTTGCTGTTCTGGGTTTCGACTTTGAGTTGGGCGCATCCACGATCGCGAGCCCACTCCTCTACGCCCCGGAACAGCGACGAACCGACGCCGCGGCCACGCAACTCAGGTCGGACACGGAGATCCCAGAGCACGGCTAGGTCGCTGCGACCATCCAACATCTCGAGAGTGGCGGTGTCGAAGGCAACCACCGCACCTCCAACCCGCGAGCCGCCTTCATGTGCGGCGATCAGCCCCCAGTTCGCTACGTCAAAGCGCCGCGGCCACCGGGTTGGACCTTCTCCGTTGATGGCGTCGTAATCCTTGATGTAGGGAGAATCGAGTGACCTCTCCTGCAGCCCGATCCCACCCAGTCCGCCGCCGGGCACGGACACCTCGAGGATTCTGTCCACGAGAAACGCGATCGGAACGTCGGCATGCTCCGCCAGCGACCCGACCGCCTCCTCTCGGATCTCCACATCCATCTCATTGCCCTCCAGACGATCTGCCCTCTATCGAGCGCACTTGGTCCTCGCAGGGGTGTGGGAGCCGCCATGAGTGGCTCGGGGCGACCAGGCTTCGTGCCGGGACCAGGACACATGGACGATTGCCGCCCCCAGTCGCGCAGAATACGCTCGCCCCGTGCAAGTGCCCGAGGGGCAACCGGTCCTCACGCCGCTCACCGAGGCAGCCATCTTCCTCGTGCTGACAGTGGAACCCGGCTCCGAGGACGAGATTCGTGTCGCCTTGTCTGACGTCGGTGGACTGACGCGAGCTGTCGGCTTTCGCATCCCCGACGGCGGCCTGAGTTGTGTCGTGGGTGTGGGATCGCAGCTGTGGGACCGACTCTTCGGCCATCCGCGCCCTGCTGGCCTGCACACCTTCCATGAATTGCGGGGCCCGAGGCACAAGGCCGTCGTGACACCCGGCGACCTGCTCTTCCACATCCGGGCTCATCGCTTCGACCTGTGCTTCGAGCTCGCCGGGCGGCTGCTCGATCGACTTGGTGGACGCGTGCAGGTCGTCGACGAGGTTCACGGGTTCAGGTTTTTCGACGAGCGAGACCTTCTCGGTTTCGTGGATGGCACGGAGAACCCCTCCGGCGCGGCGGCCGTGGCGGCGGTCGTCGTAGGCGACGAGGATCCCCAGTTCGCCGGCGGCAGCTACGTCGTGGTCCAGAAATACCTCCACGACCTCGCCGGCTGGGACGCCCTCCCGGTCGAGGAACAGCAGCGGGCCATCGGCCGCACGAAGCTGTCCGACATCGAGATGGCGGACGATCTCAAGCCGTCGAACTCCCACGTCGCTCTCAACACCGTTGTCGATGAGAACGGCGAGGAGCAGCAGATCGTGCGCTACAACATGCCGTTCGGTCGCGTCGGGGCGCGCGAGTTCGGTACCTACTTCATTGGTTACGCCCGTAGCCCTGTTGTCCTCGAACAGATGCTGACGAACATGTTCGTCGGCAAGCCGCCTGGCAACTACGACCGGATCCTGGATTTCTCGACGGCCGTCACCGGCAATCTCTTCTTCGTCCCGGCGGCGGCTCTCCTCGACGATCCACCCAGCCCGCACGCAAAGGAACCCGAGGCCGTGGCATCGGAATTGCAGGCACCCGCCGAGGGCGAGTCCCTCCGAATCGGTAGCCTGAAAGAAGCGACGACCGGGGGCGATGAATGAGATGGTGAACTCGGCGCCCGAGGTATTCGACTTCCTCCGTCTCAGCCCCCCCTTCGGGGACCTCGATCCATCCGATGTCGAGCGCCTGGCAGCCGCCACCCAGGTCGAGTTCCACCTGGCCGGCTCGTTGATCTTCTCTCAAGCTCAGGCGAACGAGCATCTGCGCGTGATCCGTAGTGGCGCCGTGGAGATCATTCACGACGGACGTGTGCTCGATCTCATCGGCGAGGGTGAGATGTTCGGACACGCGTCGATGCTGTCAGGCTTTCCCACCGGATTCGCCGCTCGAGCAGCGGAGGACACCCTGACCTACCGGATCCCCGCAGAGGTCGCTTCCGAAGCGCTGGCCAGGCCCGAGGGACTTCGCTTCGTTGCCCGGGTTCTGCTCGAGGACCCTCATGGAATTCGGCGGGCGCCCGATCCGAGCCGAGAGCAGCTGCAGCAACCCGTCGGTTCGCTGGTCCGCTCCAAACCAGTGGTAGTGACTCCCGACACGACCATCCGGGAGGCGGCCCGGCAGATGACAACCGCCAACGCCACCGCCGTACTTGTCGATCTCGGCGATTCCGTCGGCATCGTGACCGACCGGGACCTTCGCTCTCGAGTCATCGCCACCGGACTGTCGGTCGAGACCGCCGTCTCGACCGCCATGACACATCCCGCCTATACGGTCGCCGAAGAGAGGCAGGCAGGAGAGGTACTCCTCGACATGCTCGATCGCGGGTTTCGTCACTTCCCCGTGCTCTCGGCCACCGGACAGTTGCTCGGCGTGGTCGCAGACTCCGACCTCGTGGCAGTGCAAACCCGTTCCTCCTTCACCCTGCGTCAGGCGATCACCGGCGCCTCGACAGTGGCGGACCTGATCGAGCCGGCGAAGCAACTTCCTTCAACGCTCGTCGCCATGCACGAGGCCCATATCGCCGCCCTCGACATCCAGGCCACGTTCTCCGTCGTGATGGATGCCCTAACACGTCGCATCCTCGAGCTCGCCATCGAGGACGCCGGCGAGCCTCCGGTGCCGTTCGCCTGGCTCGCCCTCGGAAGTCAGGCACGTCGGGAGGCCGTACCCAGTTCCGACATCGATAGCGCCATCGTCTGGCTCGATGGGCCGGACGACGCTTCCGTGGGTTCTTATTTCGGCACTCTCGCCCTCGCTGCCGTCACGGCTCTGGAGGACTGCGGGTTTCACGCCGACAGCCACCGGGCGACCGCCTCGGATCCGCTGTTCATACGATCCGTGGACGCGTGGCGGCAGGCCGCTTACTCCTGGCTCGAGGACCCCAAGCAGAAGAACGCCGTCATGATGGTCTCGGTCCTCGTCGATAGTCGCCCTGTCTTTGGGCTGCACACGGGCATACCGGTGGCCGAGGCTTTCCGCTCTGCTTCCCAGCACAAGCAGGTACTTCGCCTTCTCGCTCGCCTCGCCCTCGCGCACAAGCCTCCGACCGGGTTTCTCCGCGGCTTCGTCATCGAGGATTCGGGCGAGCACCGAGGGCGCCTCGACCTCAAGCTCGGGGGCGTCGTGCCGATCTGCGACCTCGCCCGGTGGGCAGGCATGGCAGCCGGAGTCACGAGCGCGCCGACAACCGAGCGCCTGCGGGCGGCCGGTGCCGCAGGGACGCTGGAAGAGAGCGACGCCTGGACCTTGCAGGAGGCCTTCGAATTCGTGTCTGAGCTCCGCCTCGACCACCAGATCGCACAGCTCGCCTCGGGAGCCGAGCCGGACGATTTCGTCAATCCCGCCGAGCTGAGCGCGCTCACCCGCAGTCATCTGAAGGAAGTTTTTCGCGCGATTGCGTCGGTGCAGAAGCACGTCGCCAACGACCTCACCTTCAGCTGACAGCCGGGGCGCTCGAGCGGGTGCCCGCAGCCGGGCCCGCCGCTAGTCGCCGAGGCCGTCGTCGGGTAGCAGGTCCGGCGGGCAGCTACTCTCGCCCCGAGGGGGTGTCCGGTGGGCTTGTACAGTGATCAGCTCCTACCGCGGCTCCAGGACAAGGTCATGGACCGCGAGCCAACTCGGGCCGTGCGCGCTCGCGTCTGCGCTGGTCTGTTCGGCGACGTTGTCGAAATCGGGTTCGGCACCGGGCTCAACGCCCCCTACTACCCGCCGGAGGTGACGAGAATCTGGGCGATCGAGCCCTCGACGCTCTGTATGCGGATCGCCCGGCCGCGCATCGCCGGGTCCTCGGCCACCGTCGAGCTGGCCGGCAGCGACGGCGAGCACCTGAGCCTGCCGTCGGCGGCGTTCGACGCCGTGCTCTCGACGTGGACGCTCTGCACGATCCCGCATCCGGCGGCCGCGCTCGAAGAGGTGCGACGCGTGCTCAAGCCCGGCGGATCCTTCCACTTCGTCGAGCACGGGCATGCCCCCGATGCGAGGGTCGTGAGCTGGCAGCGCCGCCTCGAGCCCATCCACAAGCGGCTTGCAGGTGGCTGCCATCTGACACGCGAGATCCCTCAGGCGATCGAACGGGCCGGGTTCGTTGTCGAGCAGCTGGACGCCTACTACTTCAAGGGCGAGCTGAAGCCGTTCGGCTACACCTTCGAAGGTCGTGCAATGAGCCCCTGAAGCCTCCGGTCAATCTCGCGCCTGGCAAGCACGCTCGACCGACGGCCCAGGTGGGCTCAGGCCAGCATTCGCTCAATCCGCAAATACGGTCAGCCGCTATCGCCCGAAGCCGTCACCTCGTGCCACTCGCCGCCGTTCAGGTTGATGCCGTTGCCATGGGCTTGGCCTGGCGCGGAGTCGCCGATGTACGTATAGAGGGGATGGCTGTCGTAGGTCACCTGGAGAACGCCGCCGGACCGCTCGATCGTGCCGATCCTGCCGGTGACGCCGGGACCAGCCGTCGGCCTCCCCGTGACCGGGGGCCAGTACGCCGCGCAGCTGCCATAGCACTGCGACGTCGCCGGCGTGTCGGGCGCGAACCAGTAGAGCGTGAAACCCTTTGCGTTGGTGAGGACGGTGGCGTTGCCGATCTTCATCGTCTTCAGCTCCCGCTGTCCGCTCGTAACCGTGGAACCACCGGCCGAGGCGACCGCCACGCCGAGCAGCCCGAGGGCGACAAGCGACGACCCGGCAACTGCCCAGCGGAAGACGCCGGCGCCGGGTCGCCGGTCGAACCATTGGCGTGTTGGCAGATCTGATGCGGGTGCCAGGAGCGTGACGCCAAGCACTCCGAAGGCAGCCACCTCGATCGCGCCGGCCACGATGCCCGCAGTGGTACGCACCTCCTTGAACCCGAAGAGGCCGAACCACACAGAGAGCAGGTAACCGCCGAGTGTCGACAGGGCGAACAAGGCGCCAGTGGCGGCAGCGAGACGGCTCCTCGTCGCCACAACCGCCGCCGCCAGCAGGAACGTCGCGATTACCTGCAGCAGGAAGAGCGTGCCGATTGTCGGAATCGAGCGGTAGCCCGTGAGGTAGAGATCCAGGTGGATCGCGCCGGTCGCGACGAGGAGCCCACCACCGGCCAAGCGCCCGACGAGCGGCCGCCGATCTGCCACGTTGTCCATGGCGGGATGCTACGTACGAGCCGGCCAAAGGGATTGGGACGAACGCAGGACGCCTCCCACCATGGGCGCGGATGGCGACCCCTACCCCGCTCAGCCGTTGATCGGGCCGGATGACAACCGGAGGCTCCCAGCGGACCGACCTGACCGGTGCGCCAGGATCTCGCTGGAGACGGCGACGGCCGTCTCCTCGGGAGTGCGGGCGCCGAGATCGAGTCCTACCGGACCATAGATGCGGTCGATGACGGCGTCGACCAGTCCGTAGTCGCGCAATTGCTCGCGCCGTCGCGACTGGGTGTGACGGGAGCCGAGGGCGCCGACATAGCAGCCAACCGCCAGCGCAGCCGCCAGCGCCGGCACATCGAGCTGGGGGTCGTGCGAGAGGACGACGACAGCGTCCGGCCGGCCGAGCGACTGGACCCGCTGGGCCGTCCCGTCGTTCCAGACGTTCTCAATGAAGGGCGACCAGCCGAGCAACCGTGCCTGGGTGGCGAGGGCGTCGGCGAGTTGACCCGCGCCAACGACGACGAGCGTCGTGGAGGGAAAGTAAGTCTCGAGGACGATGCGAGTCTCACCGGCGAGCTGGATCTGCGATGAGTCGCGCCCAAGACGGAGCGCCTGACGGGCCGCCTGAGCCGCCTCCTCGTCGGAGTCGGCGTCACCGAGCGAGCCATGGCGCTCGAGCATCCGAGACACCGGACTGTCCACGAGCACGAGCGCTTTCGACGCAGCCTCGCCGTCAACTCGGGTGACGAGAGCCACCGGCAAACCGTTCTCGAGCGCTGCCCAAAGCTCCGGCGGGATCGACGCTGCGTCAGACGCGAGCACAGTGGCGACGCCGCCGCATGCGAGCCCGGCGGCCACGGCCTCGATGTCACCGACGCTGAGCTCGAAAAGGCTCGAGGGACTCGCCGCCGTGATGCGCTGCGCTATCGCCGTGTCCGCCACGCCGCCGAGAAGAGACCCGCTCGCCGGTCCGTCGTTGAAGACCGCGAGAGCCTCGCCCGCTCTCCTTCCGCCGAACCCCTCGAAGTCGACGACACGACCGACCTCGACTCGGCTTCCCCCCGCGAGCCCTTCACGAACCCTGGCGGCGATCTCACGCATGGGGCCAGTTTCGCGCTCGCGAGCCGGCGCCTCGGCCGCGTCGCCTCCGGGTGGTGCGCGCCTCCGGCGACCGACGCCGGCGAGGAAACCGTCGGTGAGCAGGGCGACCGGTACGCGGTCAGGTCGCGTGACTCATGCACCGGCTGCAGGAGGAATATGCTGTGAAGACCAAATGAGAGCTATGGCTCTCGGCGTTGCCCCAGACCCTGGTGGCGCTCTCGGACGGATTAACGGGAAGAGAGCACGTGCAGACAGCCGCCGTCGACGCCACCACCTCTGAATTTCGTGCCCTAGCCATCAAGATCCGTGACGCCGGCCTTCTGGAACGCCGGCTCGGCTACTACAGCGTGAAGATCGGCTTGACGGTCGCCGTGTTCGCCGCCGGATGGGCCGCGTTGGTAATCGTGGGTAACTCTTGGGCGACGCTCGGTGTCGCCGCGTTCCTCGGGGTTATGTTCACCCAGCTGGGCTTCCTCGGCCATGACGCCGGACACCAACAGGTTTTTCGGTCTCGCCGAGCCAACCGGCTACTCGGACTGACCGTCGGGAATGCCTTGATCGGTGTGTGTTTCGGCTGGTGGGTTCCCAAGCACAATGCCCATCACGCACACCCGAACCAGGTGGACCGCGACCCCGACATGGGTGAGGGGTTCATCGCCTTCGGCTCCGCAGACGTGCAGGCCGGAGGACGCCACATCCTCGCCCGGATGCTCGCACGGTGGCAGGGGCAGCTCTTCTTTCCTCTCATGCTCTTCCGAAGCTTGGGCCTGCACGTGTCCGGGATCCAGAAGCTCATCCGGCAACGAGATCGTGCCGCCGCCCTCGAAGGCTCGCTGATAACCCTGAACTTGGCGATTTACCTGACGGCACTGTTCTGGGTGCTCTCCCCGGTGAAGGCACTCGCCTTCATCGGTGTCCAGCAGGGGCTCTTCTCCCTCTACCTGGGTTGCAGCTTCGCCCCTAACCACAAGGGCATGCCCGTCATCGATGGCGATGCACAGATGGGCTTCGCTCGACGCCAGGTCATCACCGCCCGAAACGTCACCGGCGGCCGGTTCGTCGACCTCATGCTCGGGGGTCTCAACTACCAGATCGAACACCATCTCTTCCCGACGATGCCGCGGCCCAACCTGGCACGCGCCCAGGGCATCGTTCGGGCATTTTGCATCGAGAGCGGCCTCGGATACTGCGAGGAAAGCCTCCTCAAGTCGTACCGTCAGACCGTCCGCCACGTGCGGGGCGTGGCGACGCCCGGCGCGCTCGTGCCCAGCGGTGCTGCCGCAAGGTGATCGTTGTCTACCTGCTCCTGGCCGCGCCCGTCGTAGCAGCCATCCTCTTCTGGGGGTCCTGGATCTGGGCCGCCGCCGCCGCCGCGGTGGCGATCGTGGAGTACGCCACGCACAAGCGATCGCAGCGCTTCTCCGCCCGGTTGTGGCGAAGCATCGGGGTCGGAGGCCGGAGCAGCCGCGAACGGGTCGCCGAGAGCGTCTATGTCGTTACCGCCGTGACAGGCATCGTCCTGCTCGTAGTGGCTGTCGTGGCAGCCGTGTGATCTGCGCCGCAAGCCGCGTGTCGGCGCTGACAGGGTGGTCCTGAGGCGAGGAGCTTCCTCACCATTCCAGGGCACGATCATCCCAGGACCGTATGAGTCACCTCGGTAGCCTGGCCCGATGGACGACGCATCCATGCACACCCGGGACGACGCCGTCGCCTGGGGCATTCCATGTCACAGCGAGCCGCGCTGGCCGGAGCTCCTCGCGGTGGTGGTCGCCATCGGGTTGCAGCTCGTCTTGCCTCAAAGGGTTATCCAGGGCCTAGGGAGCCGGTGGCTCATCCCGGCCCTCGAGGGGACGCTGCTGATCGTGCTGCTGGTCGCCAACCCGGGCCGAATCTCGCAGGAGCAGTCACGTCTCCGGATCATCGGCGTTTCCTTGATAGCGCTCATCTCGGTCGCCAACCTCGTCACGCTCCTGGAGCTCATCGACGCATTGCTCTACGGTTCCGGGGCTACGGGCCGGCCAGTCATCTACGCCTCCTTACCCATCTGGCTCACCAACGTCATCGCGTTCGGCCTCTGGTACTGAGAGCTCGACCGCGGAGGGCCGGCCGTGCGGCAACTGCCCGAGCACCCCCGACCTGACTTCCTCTTCCCCCAGATGTCGACACCGGGTTCCAGTCCCGGTTGGGTACCCAGCTTCATCGACTACCTCTACACCTCGTTTACGAACGCCACGGCGTTCAGCCCCACCGACACCATGCCGCTCACGGCCTGGCCAAGATGCTCATGTCCCTCCAGTCGTTGGCGTCGCTGGTCACCGTCGCCGTGGTCGTCTCACGTGCTGTGAACATCTTGAACTGAGGCAGGTCAGAAGGCGCGTCGAGGTGAGCTGTAGGGCTGCTGATGGATTCGCTGCAAGGTCACAGGCCCGACGCACGTCTTCAGGGTGTGGTCGTCGCTCGATTCGCGCCGGCGCTCAAAGCTCGAGGTCACCGGTTCGCCCTCGCGGTGCTGATCGTCATGCTCGCTGGCTGCTCCAACACGAGCGGCTCGGCCGAGAGCTCGACATCGGCGACGACGCCGGAGACCTCCAATACGGGGGTCACATCGACGACACTGCCGAGGACCGTCTACTACCTCTCGCTTGGAGATTCAGTCGGTATGTGGAACGGCCACCGTTCGTACCCGTACCTCATAGCGGCCCATTATCGAGCTGCAGGGCTTCCAGGGCTCCGCTTGGTGGACATGTCTTGCTCCGGCGAGACGACGTCGTCGATGATCTCGCACTCGACCTGCTCCCCCGGCGGATCCCAGTACCGGAACGCTGTGAGGTTTCTCAGGGCGCATCACGGGGCCGTTGTGCTCGTGACGATCGGCATCGGAGGCAACGACGTCGTCGGGTGCGTGAGTCTCACGATCGCTGCCCACTGCCTCGCCGCCGGGCTGAAGACCATGCAGTCCAACCTCGCCTTCATCCTGTCGGGCCTTCGCCGGGCCGCCGGTCCTGACGTTCGCTTCGTGGGGATGAACATCTATGACCCCCTCCTGGGCGACTGGCTAGCGCCAGGTGTCGGTCGTGCTCTCGCTCTTGCTGCGGTCGGCGGAGTGAGACTCCTCAGCGTAGACATGGAAAAGAGCTTCGCCGCCTCCTCCATTCCGGTCGCGAACGTCGAGGACGCCTTCGATTCGAGCGACATGGCGCACTTCGTGTCCTCGCGGTGGGGCAGGGTGCCCGTGGCCGTCGATGTGGCGTGCCGGCTGCTCGACATCGTGTGTCGCCCAGGACTCGTCGAGCTGTTCGGGGACGATCCGAACGAGGCCGGCGCTGTCGTCATTGCGCACGCCTTCGAGCAAGTGATTGGCATGCAGGGCCCATCTGCCTGAGGGGAACGGCCGACACCCTGTGAGCAGCCCGCACGGAGCAGCTGTGATACGGCCCCCCGATTGAGTGCCTCTGCTTGCTGCTGTGCGAGCGACGCGCCAGCCGATGTCCCATCTCCGGGTATTGGTTGCTCCGGCCTGTTCGAGGAAGAGTGCATACGGAGTGTCCCGGCTAAGGGGTTACCCTGCGGTGTGTTCTTCGTCGGCGTGCTGCTGATCGTCGCGGGAGAGATCGCCGCCTTTGTGGCGGTGGCCGAACAGATCGGCTTCCTCTGGGCATTGGCAATTCTGGTGGGAGTGAGCGCGCTCGGGCCATTGATCGTCCGTCACGTCGGCCTCGGCGTGCTGGCCGACACGAGGGAGCGGTTGGCCCGCGGAGAGGTGCCTACCCGCCAGTTGCTCGACGGGCTGGTCGTCCTCATCGGCGGAGCACTGATATGCGTACCGGGGTTCATTGGCGATGCGCTCGGTCTGCTCCTCATGATCGGCCCGGTGCGCCACCTCGTCATCCGGGTGTCCGGCTACCGGCTGGCACGGCGGGTAGAGAAGATTCGCACGGACCGCTGGCGGGTCATCGACGTCGGCTCGCGAACGAAGCGCGACGATTTTCCTCCACTCCCATCGCGACCGCCAGGTCAGCCGCTGGGGCCGGACGACCCGTCCGGAGGCTGAGGGCCGGTCGGCGTCGAACACGGCGCTCGGTGACGGCCAACTGCCGAAACCCGCGCGGGTGCGTGGCGGGCTTCCGGCTCGAGGGCGGGCGCTCCCGGCGGTTGCTTGAAGGTTGGCAGAGGTGGTGCTGATCGTCGGCGTAGCCAGACCATGGTCGTCCTGGTTAGAGTTGCCGAAGCGCCTGGGTGCTGTGTGAGGGGGGCGTCGTGAGGCAATTACACCGGGTTTCAGTCGTCGGTGTCGTCGGGGTCTTGTGCTGGACGGCTGTGGCGACGGCGTCGACGCTCGCCGCGGGGCGAAGCGCCGACACTTCTCGGACGAACGCCTTTTTCTACGGCGTCGCCTGCGCGAGCGCATCGAGCTGCGAAGCTGTCGGCGCCTGGCTCTACCCGACCAGGGTCGGTGCCGAAAGCAACCTCGCCGAGCACTGGAACGGCTCGAAGTGGACAGTCCAGACCGTTCCGAGGCCGAAACGGGCGTCGTTGAGCGAGCTGCTCGGCGTTGCCTGCCCGAGCGCGAAGAGTTGCTTCGCTGTCGGCTACTACAACGTCAGTGCAACGGCTACCGCTCCCCTCGCCGATCGCTGGAACGGCTCGAAGTGGGAGGTCCAGCCGCTCGTGCAGCCGCATGGCTCGGATGGCGTCCTCCAGGCGATCGCCTGCCAGAGCGTCCACAGCTGCATGGCGGTAGGAGACTACGAGACGACTGACGGCAACTTGCAGAACCTCTCTGAGCACTGGAACGGGACGAAGTGGTCCGTACAGCGGCCGGCGGTCGCCTCGGGCTCCGTGAACGAGCTGCTCGGCGTTGCCTGTACGAGCACTGCGAGCTGCACCGCTGTCGGTCAGGAGGGTGAGATCCAAGCGACCTTTGCCGATCATTGGAACGGTGCGAAGTGGACGGTTCAATCCACGCCGAACCCGCCCGGGATGTCGACACCCGGGTTGAGTGGGGTTGCCTGTCGCGCCTCCGCGATGTGCATGGCGGTCGGGGCGAGCGATTACGGCGTCGAGATGTACACCCTCGCCGAGCGCTGGAACGGCTCGAGCTGGGTGATCGTCAAGACCGAGGACCCGTCCACGGCGACGCACCCGAATAACAGCTTGGTGGCGGTCAGCTGCCCGAGCATCTCCAGATGCATTGCTGTCGGCCACGACAGCAATGCATCGAATACCTTTGTGACCCTCGCCGAGAGTTGGAACGGCTCGAAGTGGTCTGCGGTCTCCATCCCGGGCTCACCAGCAGGCGCCGAGAACCAACTCACCGCCGTGTCCTGTGCCAGCCGCTCGAGCTGCATGGCCGTCGGCTACGCACAGAGCTCGAGCTTCACCGGAGGGGCTACGGTCGCCGAGCGGTGGAACGGTTCGAGGTGGACGGTGGTCTCCACACCCGCTCCGTGAGACCCGAGCGGCCCGGCGCTCATCCGACGAAACGGTCGCGCCCAGCCCAATAGCGCTCCCGCAGAGCCCTCTTGTCCGCCTTGCCGACCGGTGTCACGGGAAGCGAGTCCACGAACTCGACCGACTTCGGAGCACATATAGGGCCTTTGCGCTCCCTCACGAGGGCGATCAGAATCTCGGCTTCCACCCGCTGGCCCGGCCGCAGGACGACGAGCGCCTTGACCGCTTCGCCCCACTTGTCGTCGGGAACCCCCACGACTGCCACCATCGAGACGGCTGGATGGCAGGAAAGGACGTCTTCGACTTCTCGGGGAAAGACGTTGAAGCCACCGCTCACGATCATGTCCTTCTTGCGATCGAAGATGTAGAAGTAACCCTCGTCGTCGCGGATGCCGATGTCGCCGGTATGCAGCCACCCCCCTGCCAGTGTCGCCGCGGACAGCTCTGGCTGCTTCCAGTAGCCCTGCATCACGCTCGGACCCTGAATGCAGATCTCGCCTGGCGTCGATGGCGAAGCAGGCTGGTCTTCCTCGTCGAGGATCGTGACGCGATTGAAGGGCATCGGAGTACCACAGGAGGTGAGGCGAACAAGGTCGGTGGCGTCATGCTGGGCGCGCCAGAGCGACGTCCCCTGCCCGGCCGACTCGGTCTGCCCGTACAGCTGGCAGAAGACGCCGCCGACTCGCCCAATCGCCTCAGCCAAGCGGCTGGGAGAGATGGGAGAGGCGCCGTAGATGATGGTTTCGAGGCCGGGCAGCCGAGAACGTTCGAAGCCCGGCCGATCGAGCAGAGCGTAGATCATCGTCGGCACGAGCAAGCTCAAGTTGGCATGCTCGATCCTCACCCCGTCCAGCCAGGCGTCTGGATCGAATCGCCGCTGCAGCACGACCGTCCCGCCCTTGATCAGCGTCGGCAGGATCAGCATGCCGGCGGCGTGAGAGATGGGGGCAACGGCCAGGTAGACCGGGAGCTCCGGCAGATCCCAGCCGAGCGCGGTGCCGTAGGCCATGGCGGCCACCGCTCGATGGGGCAGCATGGCGGCCTTCGGTACACCCGTTGTGCCGCCCGTGTAGAGCAGCCAGACGACGTCTTCGCTGGCACCCGCGCCGCGCTCGAGGCGGTCCACTGTCGGGACCTCCGACACAAGGTCGAGAAAGTCCGGCAGGTCCTCCGAGGGGCCGAAAGTGAACACGCCCTCGACCGCCGGCGATCGTTCCAGGAGCTCGACACCTCGGGCGCTGAATGCTGGGTCCACGAGCACGAAACGCAGCTCTGCCTCGTTGCAGGCGTGCAAGTGATCCTCGAGTGACCCGAGCGGGTGAAGCGCCGTGTAGCGGCCGCCAGCGAGCGCCGGGGCGATCTGAGCCAGCCACGCCTCAGGCCGGTTAGGGCTCAGCAGTCCGACACCCTCGCCGGGGCGCAAGCCGAGCTGCAGGAGGACGACTATCCAGCGAGCCAGGAGCTGCTCGGTCTGGCGGTACGTGAGGCTCACGCTCTCGCATCGGAAGGCCACGCGTTCGGGGTATCGGCGTAGAGCCGCCGTCACCACGTCACCAACAGATGCGGTCTCGTGCAGGTCCGGCATCGCTTTCGTCCTCCCGGGGAACCGTGTCACGGAGAACCGTAGCTGGCGGGCTTCCGGGCGTCCGGCTGCGAGACGATGAATCTGAGGCGTCTCGTGGACGAGGCGAAGGTCAACACCGGCCGAGAGTTGACCCTCTCCCCTGTTCGTCACCGCGATGAGGATCGGGTGCTCGTGGGCGACCGATCCAGGCTCGGAGCCTTTCCCCGCAGCGACATCGGAGCTAGATTGCGGGCAAGGGGATGACGACGGCAGAGCAAGCGACTTGCCCGAATTGTGGTCGCCAAAACGAGGCGACTCAGCGATTCTGCGGCTCATGCGGCCACCAGCTCGCGCGGGTTTGCCCGAGATGCGCTGAGTCGTACCCTGTCGGCTTCAACTTCTGCGGAAGTTGCGGCGCCATTCTGAGCCCCGAGGCGCCACCGCTTGCCGGGGAGGAGCGGCGCGTGCTCAGCGTGCTGTTCGCTGACCTCGTCGGGTTCACGTCTCGATCGGAGCGGCTCGACCCGGAGGACGTGCAGGCGTTCCTCGAGCCCTACTACGCCTGTTTACGCGACCAGATACAGGCCTTCGGCGGTGAGGTAGAGAAGTATGTGGGCGACGCCGTGGTAGGCGTGTTCGGTGCTCCCACGGCCCACGGCGACGACCCGGAGCGAGCGGTGAGAGCCGCCTTGACGATCCGCGATTCCCTCGCGGAGATGAACGCCGCGGATCCCAGTCTCGATCTTCAGGTCCGCATCGCTGTCAACACGGGGGAGGCGATCGTCACCGCCAAGATGTGGGCTGGCGAGGCGATGGTGACGGGAGATTCCGTCAACACAGCAGCCCGCCTGCAGGTTGCGGCGCCAAACAACTCGGTGCTCGTGGGCGAAGAGACGTATCGCTCGACGAGGTTCGTCATCGAGTACGAAGCAGTGGACCCGATCTTCGTGAAGGGCAAGCAAGCACCCGTGTCAGCGTGGCTGGCTATCTCCGCTGCACGACCCCCGGGTGAGCGTGCAGCGGAGAGAGTCCCCCTCGTAGGACGGCGGGACGAGCTTGCGGCCCTCTCGGAACGCTTTGACCACGTTCTCGTCCGCCGCCACGCCCATTTGGCCACCGTGTTCGGTCTTCCGGGAGTGGGCAAAAGCCGACTCGCCACGGAATTCGCCGCCACGGTCGCGGGTGCAGGTGGACGGATCATCCGAGGAAGGTGCCTTCCCTACGGCGAGAGCGGGGCATATGGCGCCTTCGCTCAGCAGATCAAGCAAGTCGCCGACATCCTTGATAGCGACTCTGCCTTGCTGGCTGTAGACAAGCTCAGGCGGGCGACGGAGACTCTGCTCGGGGAGGACGAGGCCCAGGAGCTCACGCCCCACCTCGCCATCCTGCTTGGCATCGATTCCGCAGGCGACGCCAGCGACCGATTGACGCTCTTTTTTGCTGCTCGGCGCTTTGTTGAGGCCCTGGCGAAGCGACAGCCCGCCGTGCTCGTGTTCGAGGACATTCAGTGGGCGGATCCCACCTTGCTCGACCTCCTTCAGCACCTCGCCTCGAGGATCCGCGAGAGCCCTCTGATGATGCTTGCCCTGTCCCGGCCGGAATTCCTAGCCGAGCGTCCGAACTGGGGAGCCGGACTTCCCGCCTACATGTCGCTGTCCCTGGAACCTCTGGACGTGCCGGAATCCCGCGAGCTTGCTCGCCGGCTGCTCGCTCGCTCCTCGGCGGAAGCTGCGGCGGAGACCGTCGCTCAATTGGCTGCGACTGGAGAAGGCAACCCACTGTTTATCGAGGAATTGGTGGCGTCCCTTTCGGAGCGAGCGACTGCATCGGCGCAGGAGCTCCCGACGAGCATCCGCGGCATCGTGGCTGGCCGGCTCGATGCTCTTCCGGCCGCCGAGCGGTCGGTTCTGCTGGACGCATCGATCGTGGGGAAGGTGTTCTGGGCCAGCGTGATAGCCCGACTTGGCGACCGCGGCGAACGGCTCGGCGAACTCCTCGACGTCCTGGAAGGGCGGGATCTGATCCGGCGAGAGCCTGTTTCCCGCATCAGTGGGCACGATCAGTTTCGGTTCAAGCACATCTTGATCAGAGACGTGGCGTATGGCACCCTGCCGAGGGCCAAGAGGCGAGACGGACACGGGATCGTCGCTCGCTTCTTGGAGGAGGTGGGGCTCGAAAGGGATTCGCTCGCCGTTCTCGCACACCATTGGCAGCAGGCTGGCAATCAGGAAAGAGCTGTCGAATGCCTCCTGGCCGTGGCAGAACAGGCCGGTCGTGGATGGGCGAAGCAGGAAGCCGTCCGCTATTACAAAGAAGCGCTGCGATTGCTGCCGGCAGAGGACGTAACACGTAGACGGCGTATTCGCATGCAGTGCGCCGTGGCTGAGCAGATGGCGTACCACGTTCCGGACGCAGTGTCGCTCAACCGCGGCCAAGCGAGCCAAACCCCGATCACGTAAGAGCCTCGGCTTTCCGCACGGACGTTCGCACGCGGCAGTCCGGCAGCTGCCTCAGTGGGCAGCTTGCAGCTCGAACGTTGTCTCCACCGGCACTCCCTGACGGAGCGTGTTCAGCACCACGCAATATCGCTCGGCACTTCTGAGCAGGCGCTCGGTCCGATCGGACGGCTCGCCCTCGTGCACCGTGACTCTCGTACGGCATCGGATCCCGGTGAGGCCAATCGGAAACTCCTTGCCCATAGCGAGGGTTCCCCGGGGATCCCAGTCACCCTCGACATCGACCTGCAGCTCCTCGAGCTCGATTCCCATGTTGGCGGCAACCATTCGAAGCGTGATCTCCTGGCAGGCCGCCAGAGCTCCGAGCAGCAGAATCCGCTGAGCACGGGGCGTCGCCTTCTCCGCCGACGGCGGGATGTGCTCCCGAGTTCCACTTGGCGCCGGGAACGCTCGCAGGCTCCACGTCGGCGTGGAGAGGATCCGACAGATCGCCACTCCCGCCCCGCACACGGAGTTGGATGGCGAAGCCGGGCGGTTCAGTCGCGTAGCGCTCGCGCAGCTGACGTTGGGTTTCCCGGATGTTCACTCGAGCCGTCGTCACTGATGGTTACCTCCTGAGGAAACCTCCGCCTAAGAGGGCGCCCGATGCCCTGTGACCGTGCTAGCGGTCGTGAGCTACAAGGGAAAATCGGCCGGTGTGACATCGCCCCCGATCTCGTACACGTGATCCACGACATGCTGGCCGAGGAGCTCGGCATGTTGTCTGACGATCTCCTCGCTGGGCGCCTGGTACACGCAGAACGACTTCAGTGTGCCATCAGCGTCGGCCACGACATGGCTGTGCTCCCAAACGATGTCTGGGAAGCTTTCAACGGCTATGCGCTTCGACCTCGTGGCAACATCGGCGAGCTCGTCCTCACCGACGTCGTAGGTCCGCTCGATCAGGTATTTGGGCACGTTCGCTCTCCTCCCGGCCACTGTGTCAGGGCCTTCATCCGACGAGACCCGTTTCGCGCGGGTCTGCCGAATTCCGTCCTCGCCAGAATTGCGTGACGTCTCTGTGCCACCGGACGGCACACCTGATTCAATTGCGCCATGGGCGCGGTCACACCGGCGGCGAGCAGCGCAAAGTCGCGTCTCGAGGTTGCCGAGACGTTCCGTCGAGGGGGACGCCTGGCCGAGGCCCGCCAAAGCTTCCTTGATGCCGCCACGGCAGCCGACGAAGCCGGGGACAAACAGTCTCTCGTCGTGGCGGCTCTCGGAGCAGGTGGTTTGTGGGTCCACGAGCACCGAGACGTCGTGGAACGCGCCAGGGTCGAGGCGCTCTGGGAGCAGGCCCTGGACATGGCCGTGCCGGGCTCGCTGGATGAGGCACGGCTCCTCGTGCGCACGACGGCCGAAGCGGTCTACAGCGGAGAACCGATCGAGCCGGTGGTCGCCGCCATGGAGATCGTGCGCACCTTTGGCGCCGACCAGGCCGTGGCCGAAGCGTTGAGCACGCTGCATCACGTGTTGCTCGGCCCCGAGCATGCCCACGATCGTTTGGAGCTGGCCGGAGAGCTGATCGCCAGCGCTGCCAGGGCGAAGGACCCACTGCTGGCGCTGATGGGGCTCTGTTGGCGAACGGTCGACCTGTTCCTGCTCGGCGACCCGCGAGCTCGCCAGTCGCTCACCGAAATGCGCGAACGGTCGGTCGCGGCAGACTGCGCGGCCCTCGTGTTCATCACCGAAGTGCTCGACGCCATGTTGCTCGCCCGTGCCGGCAAGCTGGAGCAGGCTGAGCAGGCCGCTGCGCTCGCACTCGAGCGTGGCACCTCCGCCGGAGACCCGGACGCCCCGGCGTACTACGCCGCCATGATCGCGGCACTCAGATGGTGGCAAGGCCGTGCAGCGGAGATCGTCGACGTCGTTCGCACGATCTCGGCGTCACCTCGCCTGGGGCTCAACGACCATGGGTATGTGGCCGCCGATGGCGTGCTCTCGGCGACCATCGGAGACTTCGACGCAGCCGAAGAGGCGCTCGCACGTCTCAACGGGATCGGCCTCGGCAACCTGCCTCACTCGAGCAGCTGGCTGACGACCCAGTTGCTCGTGAGCGAGGCGGCGTACCTTCTCGGTGACGCCGAGACCGCCATCGCCGCCGCCGAGCAGTTACGTCCGTACATCAACTTGCCCGTGATGCCTTCGCTGGCTGTCGTCTGCCTGGGCTCACCGGAGTATGGCCTCGGGCTGGCCGCAGCGCTGACCGGTGAGCTGGACGACGCCGTCGCCCATTTGCAATCGGCGCTGCGCGTCGACCGTCGCCTCGGCAGCCGGCCGATGGCGACGCTGACCGAGCACGCCCTTGCGGAAGCTCTCACGGCTCGGGCGGCTGCGGGCGACGAGGAGCTCGCGAACGATCTCGAGCAGCGAGCGCAGGATCGGGCGCAAGGCATGGGTCTCGTCCTCCCGGAGCGCCTGTCGTCGTCGCCCTCCCGACGCCGCCAGTCGAGCTCCAGGTCCAGGCGGCACGCCATGATCGACCGGGTGGGCAGCGGGCGATGGCGCATCGAGGTCGAGGGCAGGGGCACGCTGTTCGCCGATCGAGTCGGCATGTCGTATCTCGCCCAACTGATCGGACAACCTGGCCAGGACGTCGACGTCTTCGTACTGGTGGCCAACGGCCGGCTCCCGAGAGAGCCTGACGAGTCGATACTGGATGACGAGGCGCTCCGGCAGTACCGGCAGCGAGCGCGAGAGTTGCGCTCCCTTCTCGTGCGAGGCACTGCGTCCCGCCGTCAGGCAGAGCAGTACCGCGCCGAGCTCGAGACGCTGACAGAGGGTCTCCGCGCCCTCACTCGACTCGACGGCCGTTCACGCAGCTTCGTCGGCAATCATGAACGAGCCCGTACGGCTGTGAGAAAGGCCGTCGTTCGGGCCATCAACGTCATCGCCGGCACCGAGCCGAGTCTCGGGGAGCATCTCGTCAAATCGATCAGTACGGGTGCGAGCTGTCGCTACACACCGGACCCGCATTGGTCGATCACGGTTGGTGACAACCTGCAACACTGAGCCACGGCTTCGCCGCCTCGAGTCGACGGCCCTCCATCTCGCCGCCCTAGAGGCGCGTGCGTCACCTCGCCGTCACGGGCCTGTGTCAGCGCTCGGCGTGCTCGCGCCACCACTGCCAGGCCTCAGCCGCCCAGGCGTCGTGCTGAGAATGGAACGTGCGAGCGGCCGTTTGTCCGGGCCAGGCCGCTGGGAGCAACTGGGCGGGCAGCCCGGGGTCGGCGGCTGGGAAGTGTCGCCAGTCGTGCACCAACCGGGCGAGGGCGGCGAACGCCTGAGCCCGACTCGCTGGCGACTGGGCGCGGGAGGCGGCGATGAAGTCGGCGTACTGAGCCGCCACGGTGTCCAGGTCCCAGATGTGCCCGACCCGCTCCTCGACCGATCCCATCGCTCCGGGGCGGCCAACCCATGAGACGGGTCCGTTGGTCAAGTCCAGGTCCTCGAAGATGGCCCAGGCGGCGGCTTCTCGGTCTGCCCAAGGCGTCACCCAGGCGCCTGGTGCCAACGAGCCGAAGCCCTCCCAAGTCATACGCGTCCTGAGACGGGCGCGCAGGTGGCGGTTGTGTTCCGGGACGCTTGCGAGCACCAACAACCACAGACCGTCCCAGACTCCGGCCTCGAGGCCGAAGCTGTAGATGCGGGCCGCTCCTTCCCGTAGGAGTCGCTCCGCCCTCGGGGTGAGCGTCCAGCGAGTCCGACGCCCGACTCGCTCGGCGGCAACAAAGCCACGCTCGCTCGAACGGGCGAGAGCTTGGCGGGCGGCTCCTTCTTCGACGCCGAGCAGCTCAAGGGCCCCGACCAGCGTTGCCGTCCAGACCAGCCCTCCGTCGGGGAGGACGAATTCGCCGAGCAGCGTCAAGAGGAGCGTCCGGGCGCTCGGGGCCGCTTCGGTCCGGCGAGCAGGTGTCCAGTCGCCTGCCGAAATATTCGACGATTTCTTGACGTTCGACACTGTTCCTGTAGCATATCCCGGGGCTCGAACGCAGTGAAGAGAGGCGCCTGTGCCCGAGGAAGAGGGACGGACGGTCAGCGTTATCGACTTCGCCTGCCAGCCGGGCAGCTACCGGCATTGGCGGCTCGAGACCGAAGGTCCAGTGGCGACGGTGACGATGGTCGTCGATCCGCGTGGCGGCCTCGCGGACGATTACGAGTTGAAGCTCAATTCATACGACCTGAGCGTCGACATCGAGCTCTACGGCATCGTCCAACGGCTCCGGTTCGAGCATCCCGAGATTGGATGCGTCGTCCTGACGGGCGGTCTCGAGAAGGTGTTCTGCGCCGGCGCGAACATCCAGATGCTGGCGGGTTCGAGCCACGACCACAAGGTGAACTTCTGCAAGTTCACCAACGAAACCCGCCTCGGTATCGAGGATGCGAGTGAGGTCTCCGGGCAGCGATGGGTCGCCGCCATCAACGGCACGGCGGCGGGTGGCGGCTACGAGTTGGCCCTGGCCTGCGACGAGATACTCCTTGTCGACGACAGGTCCTCGACCGTGTCGCTCCCGGAGGTGCCGCTGCTCGGGGTCCTGCCGGGCACGGGCGGGTTGACGAGAGTCGTCGACAAGCGTCGAGTGCGGCGCGACCTGGCGGATTTGTTCGCTACCCGGGCCGAGGGCGTGAGGGGCGAGCAGGCTGTCGCCTGGGGTCTGGTCGACTCGATGGCGCCGCCGTCAGGTTTCGTGGCGCACGTGCGCCGGCGAGCCGAAGCCATTGCCGCCGAGTCCGACCGGCCAGGCGGCCGCGGCGTGGCGCTCCGCTCGCTCACTCGAGAGATGAGCGACGACCGGATCGGATACTCGCACCTCAGCGTCGAGCTCGATCGCAGGATGGCAGCCGCCCACTTCGTCGTCGAAGGGCCGGCCGGCGCCGAGCCAGCCACGGCCGAGGAACTTCTCGAAGCCGGCGACACCGCATGGGTCCTGGCGTTGTGCCGGGAGCTAGACGACGCCATTCTCCACCTGCGGTTCAACGAGCCTGAGCTCGGGACCTGGGTGTTGCGTAGCACTGGCGACACCGATGCCGTGCTCGGGGTCGACGACACGCTCGGCGGCCTCTCCGACCACTGGCTGGTGAGGGAGATCCGGGCGTACTGGAAGCGGACTCTGAAGCGCTTCGACACCTCGGCGCGCACGCTCGTCGCTCTCGTCGAGCCGGGGAGCTGCTTCGCCGGCACCCTCGCTGAGTTGGTGATGGCGGCAGACCGCAGTTTCATGTTCGACGGCGAGCCCGAGACCGATCTGCCTGCGCCTACCTTGACCCTTTCATTGGCCAATGACGGGTTGTACCCCATGGCAAATGGGCTCAGCCGCCTGGCCACACGATTCTGGGGCCACGACGAACAGCTCGCCACCGCGCGAGATCACTTCGGCAAGCGCCTGACTGCCAGCGAGTGCGTCGACCTTGGCCTGGTGACTTTCGCCGTGGACAATCTCGACTGGGAGGACGAAGTACGCCTCACCCTCGACGAGCGGGCGGCCTTCTCGCCCGACGCCCTCACCGGGCTCGAGGCCAACCTGCGCTATGCCGGACCCGAAACAATGGAGACCAAGATCTTCGCCCGCCTCTCCGCGTGGCAGAACTGGATATTCCTCCGCCCGAACGCCTCCGGACCCGAAGGAGCGCTCCGTCGCTATGGGACTGGATCGCGGCCATCGTACGATCCGAAGCGAGTGTGACATGACCTCAGTCGATCTCGACGAAAAGATCCCCAACAACGTCGGCCTCTCGTCGGACCGCAAACTCCAGCGGGCCCTGGAACGATGGCAGCCGCTGTTCCTCGACTGGTGGCGAGAGATGGGGCCGGTCGAGCACCAGAACCACGAGGTCTATCTTCGGACGGCCGTGTCCGTCGGTCGTGACGGGTGGGCCAACTTCGACTTCGTGAAGATGCCGGACTACCGCTGGGGAATCTTTCTCGCCGAGCCGGAGCCTGACCGCACCGTCGGTTTCGGCGACCGCCGCGGCGAGCCGGTGTGGCAGGAGGTGCCCGGCGAGCTGCGCTCGGGCCTGCGCCGTCTGATCGTGGTGCAGGGCGACACCGAGCCGGCCTCGGTAGAGCAACAGCGCCACCTATGTCGCACCGCACCGAGCATCTACGACCTGCGGAACCTGTTCCAGATCAACGTCGAGGAAGCGCGCCACCTGTGGGCAATGGTCTACCTCTTGCATGCCTATTTCGGCCGGGACGGCCGGGACGAGGCGGACATGCTGCTCGAGCGGCATTCCGGGTCACCTGACAACCCGCGGATACTCGGGGCCTTCAACGAACCCACCCCGGACTGGCTGTCGTTCTTCTTCTTCACTTATTTCACGGACCGTGACGGCAAGTTCCAGCTGGCATCGCTCGCCGAGAGCGGGTTCGACCCACTGGCGAGAACTTGCCAGTTCATGCTGAAGGAGGAGGCGTACCACATGTTCGTGGGGGCGGGCGGTGTCGGTCGGGTCGTGCAGCGGACGGCCGACCTCATGCGCCAGCACGACACGAGCGACGTATCACCGCACGGAGGCATCAATGTCGACACGCTTCAGCGGTACCTCAATCTGCACTACAGCGTCTCGCTCGACCTGTTCGGCGCCGAGACGTCCACGAACGCGGCCAACTACTACGCCGCCGGCCTGAAAGGCCGCTACCAGGAGTCACTGCGCGAAGACGACCACCGTCTTCACGACGCCGAGACCTCCGTACCGGTGATGGTCGGCGACACCATCACGGAACGGCAGGTGCCGTCGCTCACGGCTCTGAACGCCATCCTCCGCGATGATTATGCGGCGGACTGTCAGAAGGGGGTCGAGCGCTGGAACCGGATCCTCGAAGAGGTCGGTACCAGCCTGACGCTTCCCCACACCGGATTCCACCGCGCCGTCGGCGTGTTCGCCGGCGCGCCGATCACGCCAGAAGGGACGCTTGTCGACCGTGACCGCTTCGAGGCGCAACGGTACCGCTGGCTGCCCACAGCCCACGACCGCGAGTACATCGCGTCACTGATGACCGGGGTGAGCGAGCCGGGTCGGATGGCCGGTTGGATTGCGGCGCCCTCCGCCGGCATACATCAGAGGCCAGTCGACTTCGAGTACGTCCGGTCTTGAGTGCCCAGGGCAGCGAGGTGCTCCGACCCTGGCGTCCGGGTGTGACCGAGTGACAGCGGACGAGACGTTCAACGCCGCCGAGTGGCTCGTCGATCGCCACGTAGCGGCCGGCTCCGGCGAACGCATCGCCTATCACTGCGCCGACGACGTGATGAGCTATGCGGCGCTAATGCGCGAGACGTGGCGAGCGGCCACCATGCTGGCCGAGCTCGGTGTTCAGGCCAGTGACCGAGTCGTCATGGTGGTCAGTGACGAGCCGACATTCCCGGCGGTCTTCCTGGGCAGTCTGCGCATAGGGGCGATCCCCATTCCTGTCTCGACGATGCTGAGGGCGCCTGAAGTTGCCGGTCTCGCCGCTGATTCGGCGGCTCGGATCGCCGTCGTCTCGGAGCCGTACGCGGGATTCCTGCCCGCCATCGCGCAAGCAGACGCGGCGCTGACGGCGGCCGTCGTCGTCGACTCGGGACTGCAACCGAGCGACGCGCCGCTCACTCAGCCCGCCGGCGTCGCTACACACGTATGGTCGTCGTTCGACGTAGCTGAAGAGGTTCCGGCGAAGAGGACGACGGCGGACACGTCAGGGTTCTGGCTCTACACCTCAGGCACCACCGGTCGTTCGAAGGGTGTTGTGCATCGCCATGGCGACATAAGGGCGGTTGCCGATGCCTACGGGCGCTCCGTGCTCGGGATAGGGCCGGACGACGTGTGCTACTCGGTGGCCAAGCTCTTCTTCGCCTTCGGCCTCGGCAACGCCATGCTCTTCCCGCTCGCCGTCGGCGCCTCGGCCGTCATCGACCCGTTGCCTCCCACCCCGCTACGGGCGGCGACGATAGCGACCCGTCATCGGCCCAGCCTCTTCTTTGCGCCGCCCGGCTTCTGCGCAGCTCTCGCCGATACCGACGTTCCCGACGACCTGCTCTCGTCGGTCCGGGCGACTGTCACCGCCGGCGAGACTCTCCCGGCGCAGGTGTACCGGCGCTTCCGGGACCGCTTCGGTGTTGAGATGCTCGACGGGCTCGGCTCCACCGAGGCGCTGCACATCTTTTGCTCCAACCACCTCGGCGACGTGCGGCCGGGCTCGACTGGTCGCGTGGTCGACGGTTACGACTTGAAACTCCTCGATGACCATGGCAGGGAGATCCTCGAGCCCGATGTGCCCGGCGCACTGTGGGTTCGCGGTGACTCCGTGACGTCAGGGTACTGGCAGAGGCCAGACATCAACGCCGAGACCTTCGTCGACGGCTGGTGCCGGACCGGGGACGTCTATCGGCGCGACGCAGACGGCTACTTCTATTTCGTCGGCCGCAACAGCGACATGATCAAGGCGGGCGGCATCTGGGTCTCTCCCGCCGAGGTGGAAGCGGCGCTCCTGGAGCACCCGTCTGTCCTCGAGGCCGCTGTCGTCGGCGGGAAGACAGCGGATGGCCTGGAGAGCGTCGTGGCCTTCGTCGTGCCCGCCGCCAGGCAGTCGATCGACGCTGACACCTTGATTCGCCATTGTCACGAGCGCATGGCGGGGTTCAAGCGGCCCCGCCAAATCCACGCGATCGAAGCGTTGCCGAAGACCGCGACTGGGAAGATCCAACGCTTCGCCCTCAGGGCGATGCTCGACGATCCTGGCGCGCCAGCCGGGTGACGGGCCGAGAGAGCCTCACGTCGCCGGGCCGAGCGGCCGCGACGCAAAACGCTCAGGTGTTCCGGGCTGACGCGAGCAGGGCCGGCGTGTCCTGTCCAGGCCACGTCCCGACGAGAATGTCGGCCGAGGGGGCGTTTGCGGCGGCACGAGGTTCGATCACGCGAAGCACGGTCAGCTCGAGCTGGCCGGATCTGACAATGGTCCTCGTTCCCTCACTCAGGTAGGTCACCGGGCCAACGTGCGGTACGGCGGCGCCGGGCAATCCACTCCCAGACACCCTGGTCGTCGGCTCGCGTCGCTCATATCCTGTGTCAGTCACAAGCTCGAGCTCAGCCTGGGTGCCTCCAGTCAGGATGGCCGTCGCGAGCGCATGCGCGTACACCGGGTCGCCGCAAGCGTCGTAGATCCATCGCTCGCCTAGGACAGAGTGCTGTGCTGTCGTGATCAGCGACGGCTCGCCACCACCCATGGGTGCGCTCCGATAGGTGAGGGGCACCTGGAGCACCTGCCCGTCCGCGCTGCGGAGCAAGTGAGTCTCGACGCCGACTTCACCGCCGGGGTCGTCGAAGCGGTAGGAACCGACAGCGTCGAGCGTTCGCACGTCCGCATCGCCGAGCCAGGCTTGGACTGGGACCCAGGTTGACAACATCTCCATCTTGGATGGGGTCAGCTCGGCCTGATAGAGGATTGCCACAGAGGTGATGTTAAGAGTCAGGCCTGAGCGTCGGTGACGACACGGAAGACGGGATGGCGGGGGGCGATCCTGCACACCTCCTCCTCAGGCGAGTCGGCGCTCACGCCCTCGAAGAACATCCCGACCTCGGCCTTCCAGCGCTTCAAGTAAGCACGGAGGATCTCGGGTTTCTCGGGGTCCGCCACCTCCACGGCCGTGAAGGGCTCCGCCCGGCGGCCGAGGAGGAGCTCGCCTCCGCCGGCGACGCGCATGTTGCGCACCCACTGCGTCTCCCCCCTCGGCGCCACGAGGTAGCGCTCATCGCCGAGGCGAAGAAGGTTCACCGGGACGCTGCGCCACTCGCCGCTCGTGCGCCCCCGCACGCGGAGGACCCGGGAGCCCCACACACTCAGTCCCATCCTCGTTGCGAGAGCGACGGCGCCGTTGAAGACGTGGACCGTGAACCAACCGGGCTTCTTGTAGTGAGGCGTTTCAGCGGGGGTCATCGGTCTCGAAGGAGGGGGTAGGCCGGATCTGCTCGGCGGCGGCGACGAGGTCGGCTGCTGTGAGCGGACGGTCGGGGAAGGCTGTCGCCAAAGCCGCCGGCAGGAGGCGGGTGCGGATGTCGGAGAAGGTATATCCCAGCCCGTCGGGACCACCGGTCAGGTCCACGAGGCGCTCCATCGTGGCCTCGTCGAGCCCGAGGCCGGCGAGGTCCATGCGCAGCAGGGCGCGGCGCTCGCCGGCGTCAGGCCGCGCGAAATGCTCGTCGGCAAGGCTGCGGCGACGGATGGCGGGATCGATCACGTCGTAGCGATTCGTGCACAAGAACACGAGGACGCGACCGCGGAAGCGGCGAAACCCGTCGATCTTCTGCACGAGCGTGTTCACCGCCACCTTGTCCTCGTGGTGTATCTCCCGCGTACTGCGTGAGGACGTGATGGAGTCGCCCTCGTCGACGAGCAGATAGGCCGTCCGCTGTCTGCCGGCCTCCTTGGCGACGGCGGCGAAGGCATGGCTGATGTGCGCCGTCATCTGCCCGACGAAACCCTCTCCCCGCACCCGCGTACTCAGCTTGAAGAGCGTGGCAGGGCGACCGGTAGCAAGGGCGAGGGCGTTGGCGACTGCCTCCGCCGTCTCGGTCTTGCCCGTTCCGACGTCCCCGTGGAAGAAGACGAGAGGGTAGAGGTCGGGGAGCACCTTCAATATCGGGAGGGAGGTGTTGTGGAAGCGCTGGCTCCAGGCCTCGGCGCCCTCGACGTCGACCATGAGCCGGAGGGCCGCCTCGAGGCGGGCGAAGCGCTCGGAAAAGCCTACGAGACGGCTCGCCCGGTCCGAGAGCCAGGGGTCGGGCAGGGAGAGCTGCAGCTCGAAGAGCTCCTCGAGGGGGAGCCGATGGCCGGGATAGCTCACCGCCCCTTCACCTTTTCTGGCCTCGCCGACACGCCGACATCTTTGCGCCAGCGGCTCCGTGCCGCCATCCGAGCGGTCAGCTTGGGCGCGCCTGCGCGACTTCAGCGAAAGTCGTCGATCCCGTCGGCGCCCTCGTACTCGATCCCGTATTTGTCGATGAAGCCCCAACAGTCTGGCTGAGACCCATCGATGTCAGTGACGCCGTAGGTGTCTGCCAGCTGTCTCGAGGTGAGGATCCGACCGGCGAAACGAGACGCCTCGGGATCGGCGGCCAGGGCAGCGACGCCTCGGCCGACGTAAGCAGGGGATTCAGAGATGGCGAACCCTGGTCTTTCCCGGCACGCCTCGCGCCAAGTCTCCTCGTTCACGCCAAAGTCCTCGAGCATCCTCTCCGAACGCAACCAGCCCGGAGTGACTCCGAGCGCTACGACTGGAAGGTCGCCGAGCTCCACCTTGAGTCCCTTCACGATCCGGTCGACGCAGCCCTTCACAAGGTCGTAGTAGAAGCCAACGTTCCGACGAAAGTTGGCATTGAACTCCGCGGTGCCATCCGTGACCTCGATCACGATGCCGGAGCCTCCCTTGAGCAACAAAGGCATGGCCTTGGCAATCGTGATCAAGTGGGTGTCCACTCCCATCCGAAGCATCCGGAGGCCACCTTCGAGATCGTGCTCCCACAGCGGCTTGTCCCATTCGGCGTACCGGTCACCGCCGAAGATGTCGTTCACGAGAATGTCGAGGCGCCCCTGTTCCGCCTCGATTCGCTCGACAAGCGCTCCCACCTGTTGAGGTTCGAGGTGGTCCACCCGGTGTGATGTTCCCTCGCCTCCGGCCTCCTTCATGAGGACTTCCGTCTCCTCGATCGTCTCCGGTCGGCCGAGGTCGGACGGTCCCGTGACGCGGCTGCTGCGACCTGTGGCGTATACGAATGCGCCCGAGCGGGAGAGCTCCACGGCGATGGCTCGCCCGGCACCGCGGGTCGCTCCTGCAACGCAAGCGATCCTTCCTTCGAGCGGCTTGCTGCTGATTGTGCGTGTCATTCATTTCCCTCCTCTGGCCCAAGGCCGTAGTAGTGCCGTCAAGTCCTCATCGAGCCGGCGGATCAGAGAGCCCTCTGGTTGAACGGACCAAGCCAGGCATCCACCCTCCATCACTCCGAAGATGATCCGCGAGAGCTGCTTGGGTGGTGGCGAACCAACAAGCTCGCCTGCTGCAATCGAGGCGGTGGCGTGTCGCTCGAGGTGTCGTTGCACCCGACTCCACCCGTCACGCAGCAGTTCGCGCATCTCGTCGTTGTCCAGGTCCAGACCGAGCGCGGCTAACTGCTTCGAGGCCGTCTCCGGATGATCGAGATCCCGGTAGTTGTGGAGCGCCACTGCCCGCAACTTTGCTAAGGGAGACCGGTGTGGTGCTGCTGCCGCTCCCAAGAAGTCGTCGAGGCTGTCGACCCAACGCTGGGAGAGCCGCCGCAGCAGGGCGTCTTTCGAGCCGAACCTCTTCACGAGCGTCGCTGCGGACACGCCGGCACGATGCGCCGCCTTCGCCAGCGTGAACCCTGCCGGCCCCTCGGTCATCAAGACGAAGCTCGCGGCCGCAAGCAACGTCTCCTCGTCGGTCTCGACGGGCCGGCCCACGTAGCGATCCTGTCCTCAGGGTCGCCAGGCCCGTTCCCGGCCCTCTGCGTAGTCGACGAAGGCTCGGCGGAGTCCCCCGAGGACCTCGGCACCGGTCTCGAGCATGGCCCGCGCCTGAGGATCACTCACCGTCCCGATGGTCGCTCGCAGTTCATCGCGAAGTGTTGCGATCCTGCCGGCGAGAGCCGAGGAATCGAGGTCCCTTGAAGTTGCCATAGGTGAACTGACAGGACATTGGGCTGCCATTTGCTTCCTCCTTCGGTGGAGTTAGTAAATCTCAATTTACTAACTCTGTCAAGCCCTCGAGCGAGATGCGAAGAGGGTCCCCCGGTGGTGGTGCGCGCACCACGGAGTTCTCCACCACTGCACCGCGTCTACGCCGCCCACGGCCGGGCTTCTTCACGGCATCCACGGCATCACTCTCACCTCCGGCTCGCCGGCACCGCCTGTAGCATCCGGAGGTGCGATCCCTCGCGGCGGCGCTCCGCAGATGAGGCCCACCGAGCGGTTGCGCTCGTACGTGGCGAGCTACTCGGAGTACGACATGAGCGGCTGGCCCGGCGGCCGCCATCGAGGCCTCCCGGACGGGGCGTTGAATCTTGTGGTCAGCATCGACGTCCCACTCAAAATTCGACGGAAGGGCCAAGCTGATCTCGAGGCGACGGCGACGATCTCTGGTCTGCGTGCCCAGCCGCTGGACATTGTTCATCGTGGCTGCGGGCAGGGTGTTCAGATCGAGATCACTCCCCCAGGTTCGAGAGCTTTGCTCGGCCTGCCCGCCGCCGAGCTCGCGAACGGCGTGTGGCCTCTTGATGAGGTAGTCGGGACGCGGGCGAGGGAACTCATCGAGAGATTGCTGGAGCAAGCAGGGCCGATGCCGCGAGCGCGAGCACTTGACGCCGTCCTCGTCGGGTGGGTTCATGACGCCGCTTACCCACGTGTCGTTGACACCGCCTGGCACCGACTTGTGGCTTCCGCTGGCTCTGTCTCGGTCGCAAGACTCGCCGACGAAGCCGGATTGAGCCGCCGCCACCTGAGCGAAGTACTGCGCGCAGAGCTGGGACTGACGCCGAAGACCGTAGCCCGCGTTCTGCGCTTTGCCCGCGCCAGAACGAGCCTGCGCTCGGGTCGAACGGCCACGCTGGCCGAGACGGCAGCCACCTGCGGCTACTTCGACCAAGCGCACCTGAGCAACGAATGGAAGCGTCTGGCCGGCTGTACGCCGGGCCAGTGGATTGCCGAGGAGCTCCCATTTCTCCAAGACCGAGACATGTTCGACGACGCAAGCTGACCGTATGACAGATCCCGTTCACATCACCAAAGCCGTCGCGCCCAGCTCGTCGGAGGCTCCTCCGACGATCTGGCCGAGCGTGCCGTACCCCGATCCCCAGGCCGCGATCGACTTCCTCGTCGAGACCTTCGGTTTCGAGCCGACTGCGCTCATACCGAGCGGAGCGCCCGGGGGTTACGCAGAGATCGAGCTGCGCTGGCCCCATGGCAGCGGCGGCATCATTGTCCGTGACGCCGACCGCCCCCTCGAGAGTTGGCTCTACGTGGTGACTACGGAACCTGATCACCTTTACGACCGAGTCAAAGCCGCCGGGCTGGAGATCACAAGGCCTCTCGAGGACACCGATTACGGCAACCGTACCTTTACCGTCATCGACCCTTGGTCAGTGACGTGGAGCTTCGGCACCTATCCGGGCAGCTGAAAGGCGTTCAACATGACGGCATCGCCGATGATCATCGATCCTGCGGCCGAGAGCACGGGTGGTCGAACCCTCACCGGAGCAACGCTCGCGATGGGAGAATGGCCAATCCAAGGCGTAGGAACGGAGGTCGCGCCCCTCCATGTCCACCACGAGGACGACGAAGCTTGGCACGTCGTGTCGGGAGCCCTCCGCTTCCGATTCGAGGACCGAGAGCTGATCGCCGCGGCCGGTTCGACCGTTCTCGTGCCGGCGGGTGTTCCCCACACCTTCGGCAACGCCGGTCCGGAACCGTCGCGGTTCATCATCATCCTGCCCAGGAGGCTCGACGATCTGATCAACGAATTGCATCAGACCGAGCCGGCGGCACACCCGGCCGTGTACCGCAGATACCAGTCCGAGCAACTGGAGTAATCGAGGATTTGAGCCAGCCGGGAGATCCACTTGCGGGAAGCCGCCCGATCCGAGCTGCTGACCGTCGACGAGTACGGCGTGTCGGTCACGGAGCGGGGCACCCGGCACGGATGCTTTCAAAGGACCCTGGCCCGAGACGGCCACGTGACCCATAATCCGACGGGCTGGGTCCTCTTCTCGGAGCACCACGTAGCCTGAGATACTCGAGTGGGAGGCGTGATGGAGCCCGTCAAGGAGGATTGGGAGTGTGCCGTCGCAGTCGCCGCCCACCCTGACGATCTGGAGTACGGGGCGGCGAGCGCCGTTGCGCGTTGGACATCTCAGGGCAAGGAACTCTCCTACGTCCTCGCCACGAGCGGGGAGGCTGGGATCGCGGGCATGGCCCCGGCCGAAGCCGGACCATTGCGAGAGGAGGAGCAGCGACGCAGCGCCTCGGTCGTCGGGGTCGCGAACGTCGAGTTCCTCGGTCATCCCGACGGGGCCGTCGAGTACGGGCTGAAGTTGCGGCGGGACCTTGCCGGAGCACTTCGCCGCTTGCGACCCGAGATCGTGATCGGTATGAACTTCGACCTCACGTGGGGCGATGGCGGAAACGTCAATCATGCAGATCATCGGGCCGTCGGACTGGCGACCCTCGACGCTTGCCGCGACGCCGCCAACGAATGGGTGTTCCCCGAACTCGGCCGACCGTGGGATGGGATCAAGGCGGTCTACGTCAACGGTGCCGCCACCCCAACGCACTACGTAGACGTCACCGCCACCATCGAGGCGGGAGTGTCTTCGCTACGCGAGCACCGCGCCTACATCGAGGCTCTCGGCACGGACTTCGATCCGGACGGCTTCCTTCGCAGTATCACCGGGCAGGGAGGTACGGCTGCCGGTTGCGAATTTGCCGTGCTCTTCCGGGCCTTCAACTCTGACTAGCGGGGCCTTATCCCCAGGTGCTGGAGCCACTCGGCCAACCAGACGTTCCCACGTGGCGAAACTATCCCTCGTCGTTCACGGCTGGGGCGCTACTAACCTCGCGTGGATGCCGGCAGACGACGTAGAGGAGCGGGTGCGGGCGATCTGCATGGACATGCCCGGGGTGACCGAACGGCTCAGTCACGGTTCGCCGGGTTTCTTCGCTGGCCGGCAGTTCGTGATGCTCTGGCCGGACGGTCATCACGATCACGAGTTCCCGCACATGTGGTGCGCAGCGCCTTCCGGCGCCCAGGAGACGCTCGTCGCGGCCGCGCCGGACCGCTTCTTCCGGCCGCCGTACGTGGGATCGCGCGGCTGGCTCGGCCTGCGGCTCGACGGGCCTGTCGACTGGGCGGAGGTCGAAATGGTCTGCGAGGACGCGTTCCGTGCCGTCGCCACCCGGAAGCTGCTTGCCCAGCTCGACTGCGCGCCGTCGTGAGCCTCCGCCGCCACGACGCTGGGTCACGTCTTGAGGAGATCGCGTGCCTTGGCCTCGCTGTCGCGCCGTAGAACCGTCAGTTTCTTTGCTGTGGTGACAGCGGTCTTCGGGTCGAGACAGACACGGAACACTCGACCGATGAGCTGGCGGCTGAAGAGCAACTCTGGAAGCCGGTCGCGCTCATCATCGGTGAGAGAGACCACTCTGGCATAGCCCTTCATGAAAGGTACCGAGGCCCATCCCGAACTCAGCACGAGCGTCATGGAGGCGAGTCGAGGGCCGCGTCCGGCGGAAGTCCAGTCGACCAGTACAGGCCCGTCTGCAGTGAAGATCACGTTCTTGGGGACCGGATCGGGATGAATGAAAGCCTCGGGCAGGCCATCTCCACCGTCAGCCGCGGCCACAGCGGTGCGTATGGCGTCGAAAGCATCGCTGCCCCAACTCGGGACACGGGCCTCGATGGAATCAAGCCATCCCGCTACCGCTCGAAGCTCGTCGGCCATCGTTCCCTCAGCGAAGTGGTGCAGGGCTCCAGCAGGTCTGTCAGCGCCGACAGGCACAGCCAAGCCATGTAACCGACCGATCATGGCGCCGAGGGTCATGATCGGGAAAGCGGGACGCTGGGCTTTGTCGACCTGCTTGACGAACTCGGTCACGAGCAGTGCCTGGCCCTCGTGGCTGGTGAGTGCCCCGTCCCCGAAGGGTCGCTCGGACGGGAAGCCGATCTCAGCCAGATATCGCAGCACGGCGAGATCGGCCTCGGCGGCTGAGTGGGACCGAGCCGCGGAAAACAGTCGCGCCACGAGCGGCGCACCCTTGTCGCTCCGATCGACACGGAACACCCCAACGTCGAGCTGGGACACCTTCGTGACCGTGATCCCATATCTCTTCTCGAGGTGAGCGGGCAGGGTATCTAGGCCCTCTCGCTGGTACATCCGCTGAAGGACCGCGTCGAACACGGGCGGGGACGGCGTGGTCACACCGAGCACGTTAAGCCCCATTCCGTCCATCCGTCAGAAGCCCGTATGCCCGACCAACCGCCGGCCTGGCAGTGGCGCGGCGCAACAACGTGACCGGTCAGGCCGCCGCGCTGGTCGAGCGCCAGATCTCGGTCGTGGCGTCGATCTCTTTGGAGGTCCGGCCGAGTATGAGCCGCAAGAAGAGGGGGAGACGGGAACCGGGCCACGTGTGGCCAGCTCCATCCGAGACAAACAAGGTTACGGCTGGCACCTCGCCGGGGTCGCCGAAGCCGATTTGGGTGAGGTGGCCGGTGAGCTCCTGACGGGTCGGTTCACTCGGCAGTCCGAGGGCTCGGGCCCAGGCCGCGGCGGCGTCGGGCACGATCTCGTTCCAGCGCTCGGTGCCGCTGCCGGCGAAGGGGTTGATGCGGTCCGCCGTGCCATGGAAGGCGACTACCCGTACGAGGTGCTTGAGCCGGGTTTGGGCGGGGGCGCGTAGACCTGCGACCGCCCCGAGAACCTGCACGGACTCGGGATGGAGCGAGGTGAAGCGGCTGGCCATCCGGGCCCCGCCGGACATCCCCGCGAGGCAAACCCGTCGATCAGCCTCCGGGTAACAGGCCTGGAGCCAGCTGACCAGGACTCGGAGGTACTCGCAGTCGCCCTCGAGGTCCCATTCAAACCCCGATCCGAGGGGCCAGGAGGCTTCGGGGAAGGCCACCGCCGCGCCCGACGAGCAGAGCCTCTCCATAGAACTCAGCCGGGCCTGCCGCTCGGGTGAGGAACGGCTCCCGTGCAGGCTGATCACGATGACCGAGGGGGTGCCCGACGGCTCCGCCAAGAGAAACCGACGCCCGAGACCTCCGGCCTCGAGGACCTCTGCCCGGAGTGTCACCCTTCTTGCTGAGTCCAGATTGCTGAGCCCTTCATCGCCGCTTTGGCTGCTGCCGGACTGGCCCGAGGTCGCCAAGGTTGGCTAACGGGTCGGAGGCATCGGCTTGTAGTGGAACGAGTTGAAGAGCTTCACCTGGTCGCACAGGTACGGGCTGGGCGTGCCGTCGTCCCCGAGGAAACCGCTCTGCCCGGGCGGGAGGACGTCGACACCCGTGAGCGTCTTCGGGCCGACGTCGATCGCCATCATGAAGGTGCTGCGGTTCTGGGAAGGGCTCGTGCCGCAGTCGACCTTGTAGTTGACGGCGGCCGCGTCGAGGTCGTCCCAGTTGGTGTCCTCAGCCGGTCGGTACCCCCACTTGGCGATGTCGGTCGTACCGAAGCCGGGCACGTCCTGTCCGAGCTGCGTCCCCGTGCCGGAGAGGATCGAGATGGCGTCATTCACGCTCTCCACGAGGATCTGATTGACGTGACCGCCGAAGTAGCTCCCGTGGTAGCAGAGGACGTCGCAGGGCACCATGCCGTGTGGGCGGGCGAGCACGTGATAGAGGAAGTTGTACGTGCAGTCGCCCCCGAGGCCGCCGTAGGTCCCCATCGAGAGGGCGGCATCGCTCATGTCGACGGTGCCCACATAGGCGTCATCGGCGTTGAGGCCGCCCTCGCACACATTGTGCTCGAGCGCCTCGAGGGCGTTCATGAAGATGGACATGGCAGGGCTGCCGAGCGTCGTCGTGTCGTTCCAGGCGGCAAGCGCCTTCATCGCCCCTGACAGGTCAGGGTGGGTCGAGGCCTGCACGAGGGTGCTCTTGGCCTTCACGAGCGTCTTGTAGGCCTTCTCGATGAAGGGAATGAAGTACGGAGCGGCCGGCCGGGTGTTGTCCTCGTTGTCGATCTGGCCGATGGAGTGCTCGATCGACTCGAGGTAGGCGACGGTGATCTTGTCGTTCTTGGCCAGCATCGCGGAAATGAGCGATGAGCGGAAGATCGTGCCCCAGTACTCGTCGCCTGAGTTCTGCTGGTAGTACTGGCTCGTGGAGGGTTTCGTATTCCAGTTGTCGAGGTATCCCTGAGCGGGGTTGATGCTGCGTGGCATGCTCCGCCAGGGGACGTACCCGAGCCACTGCTCCGTCCCGTTGCCGAGGGCGGGCAGCCGGGGGTCCACCTTGGAGTACGGCGGCTCGACGGGCACGAGGCCGTCACCGAAGTAGGCGATGTTGCCCTTGTCGTCGGCGTAGAGGAAGTTGTGGAGCGTGGTGACGAGCTTCATGGAGTCCTCGAACTGGCGGAGGCTCGTGTCGCCGCCGAGCTGGGAGAAACCCAGCAACGAGCCGGTCTCTCGCCCCCAGGAGGCAAAGCGCATGGCGAAGGCCTCGCCGTCTTTAGCGTCGATGTAGAAGAGCGGGCCGTCGTTCGTCCGGTACACGGTGAAGCTCGTCGGCTCGGCGCCGAGCACCGGGATCGACTCGTGGATCACCTGCAGGGCGATCCACTTGCCGTCGTACAGGTACGTCGGAGGGCTCGAACCCATGCGCACCTTCTCGGAGTAGACGCGCTGGTCTACGAGCTCCTCGCTCGTCGTCGTCCAGGCGTCATGGGCGTTTCGGCCGATGAGGATGAACGGCTCGCCAGCGATGTACATCCCGCCGGCGTCGTATGAGGGTCCGTGCAAGTACTCCTCGCCGTCGATGCTGGGCGTGCCGAAACCCTCCTGGGGTGCTCCCCACAACAACGTGTGGTGGTCCTTCGACTTCCAGCGAGCCACGACGAAGGCGTTCGAGCCCCCGTGAGAGGGGACCTTGAAGTCGATGCCCGTCTTGAGGATGAGCTCTTTGTCGGTCTTCAGCGCCGCCGCCGCATGCAGGATGTCCCCGTTGGGGACGGTGACGAGGGCCCCCAGGCTGCGCTCCGTGGCCACGATGCTCGCCCCGTAGGTCTGCCGGAAGCGGAGCTTGGCGGAGGCCACGAGGCTCGGGCTGGGCGGCACCGTCGTCGGCGCCGTCGGGTCGTCGATCCAGCGGGTGTCATCGAAGACTGCCATGGCGTCCCTGGCGGCGTGGGTGTCGTCCCGGTGGGTGAAGTAGGCCTGGAGGTAGCGCAGGTAGGCGAGGTTGGAGAGCTCGCTCCCGCCGCCGCCGCCGAACTCGCGGGCGAGATAGTCGCCGACGGCGACGGTGTCCTCGGGCGTCCAGGGCGCCGGACGGTAGGGTCCCGTGGCGCCCGTGAGGAAGCCGACGACGTAGAACTCGTCAGGGACGAGCTTCTCCTGGTGAGACGGCTCGAAGGCGTACGACTCGTAGGCGTTGATGCCGTTGGAGAAGTCCTGCAGGTACGAGCGCACGGAGACCGGGAGCGATTCGTACTGCTGGTGCAGCTCGGCCGGCGTGTAGAAGAACGTACGCACGTCCTCGTCCTGGCCGAGCTCACCTGAGCCGGCAAGCGCCGAGAGCGTGCCCTCGACCGTGCGCCGCACGAGCTCCAGTTGCGCCATGCGGTCCTGTGCCTGGGCGTAGCCCGCCCCGAACCACATGCCGCGCAACGTCGAGGACGTGATCGTCGGCACACCGTAAGAGTCCCGCGTGATCGTGGCGGTCTCCGAGCCGTGACCGACGACGATCGTGGACACCGCCTTCGTCCTGGACGCTGCTGCTCCGTGTGCGGCCGCTGAACTGGGACCACCGGCGGCCACGGCCACGGGGACGAAGGCGCTCCCGACGAGCAGGGCACCAGTCAACAGCTGTGCTGCACGTCGACAGGCCTTAGCACGACGACTCTTCATCTCAGCCTCCTCGGGCGCCCCCCGACGCCGGGTCATGCGATGGCTCCTCGCGATCTCGCCATCCCCTTCAGACGAAACTCAACGCAACCTTTGACAAGTCTGCCCTCGGCACGCCGGCGGCGCCACGTCGGCACGGCGACGAGTGCTCGTCCGTCGCCCACGCGTGAAACCCGCCTAGCCTGGCGCCGAGCACATGACGAGCTTCTCCCTCCTCGACCACCTCGAGTGCCCTCGCTGTTCAGCCGTCCACGATGCCGACCGCGTCGCCCACCTGTGCTCGTGCGGCTCGCCCTTGCTGGCGCGCTACGACCTCGAGCGGGCGGCCACGACGATGACGCCGGCGGCGCTGCTCAGGCGCCCGGCGTCGCTCTGGCGCTATCACGAGGTCCTGCCCGTGCGGGACGAACGATCCGTCGTGACGCTCGGCGAAGGAATGACGCCGCTGTTGCCTGTGCGCCGCCTCGGTCATGAGCTGGGGCTTCGAAACCTCCTGATGAAGGACGAAGGCCTCGTGCCCACCGGCTCCTTCAAGGCTCGGGGAGCCGCGGTCGGGGTGTCCCGTGCCGTCGAGCTCGGCGTACGCGAGCTGGCGATGCCGACGAACGGCAACGCCGGCGCCGCCTGGGCGCTCTACGCCGCTCGAGCGGGGATACGTAGTCGCATCGTGATGCCCGTCGACGCACCGGCGATCACGCGGGCCGAGTGTGTCGCCGCCGGGGCGGAGCTGAGCCTCGTGCGTGGGCACATCGGCGATGCCGGCCGCATTGTCGCTGCCATCGTGGGCGAGGGCTGCTATGACGCCTCGACGCTGAAGGAGCCTTACCGCATCGAGGGCAAGAAGACGATGGGCTACGAGATCGTCGAGCAGCTCGGCTGGACGATGCCCGACGTCGTCGTCTATCCGACCGGCGGAGGAGTGGGACTCATCGGCGTCCACAAAGCGCTACTCGAGCTTCGGGAGATGGGGCTCATCGAAGGTCCGTTGCCGCGGCTCGTCGTCGTGCAGGCATCCGGGTGTGCGCCCATCGTCCGAGCTTTCGACGCGGGCGAGGCGGAGAGCACCCCCTGGGAGGAACCACACACGGCTGCCTTCGGCATCAACGTCCCGAAGGCCCTCGGCGACTTCCTCGTACTCGACGCCCTGCGTACGACCTCGGGTACCGCAGTGGCCGTAGACGACGAGGAGCTCCTCAGCGATCAGCGGCTGTGCGGTCGTCTCGAGGGGCTTTTCGTCTGCCCGGAAGGCGCTGCCTGCATCTCTGCTCTGCGCCGCCTCCGCGCCAGTGGTTGGCTCGGAGAAGACGAGCAGATCGTCGTTCTCAACACCGGGACAGGACTCAAGTACCCAGAGACGATCGTCCTCGGCGAGATCCCGACCCTCGATCCTGGGGACCTCCTCGCCTAGCGACCGGGACGTGGACCTCGAGCCCAGACCTCAGGCAGCGAGCTTCGGGCGTGGCTCGGTCGCACGTTCGGCCATCGCTCCCCTACCTTTGACGGATACGTACAGGGAGGTGCAAACATGACGAATGCCTTCGATCCAGAGGTTCCACCAAGCGGGACCGGCTGCGTGGAGTGTCTCGAGTCTGGGGGTTGGTGGTTACACCTACGACGGTGTGCGGAGTGCGGCCACATTGGATGTTGCGACAACTCGCCCGGCCAGCACGCGACGGCGCACGCCGACTCGGCAGGTCACCCTGTCATCCGCAGCTTCGAGCCGGGCGAGGATTGGTTTTGGAACTACCGAACGAACGAATACATGGAAGGGCCTCGCCTCGCACCCCCGCAGCATCATCCCCTCGAGCAACCCGTGCCTGGACCAGCCGGAAAGGTCCCGCCCAACTGGCAAGCCCTTTTGGTGGAATAGTGGCCACGCGATAGCTCTCGGCCGCCTCGGCGAATCCGGACGTGCTCGAGCGGAATCAGCCAATTGAAAAGGCTAGGTACTGGTGGACCGACCGCACCGCGGAGGAGCCCTCGCCTACCGCCGCCGCCACCCGCTTGGTAGATCCCGAACGCAAGTCGCCGACGGCGAAGAGGCCTGGATGGCTGGTCTCGAACGGTAACGGCAGCCGCCCGAGCGTCTTCCAACCCTCATGGCGCTGATCCGGAGCCAGCGAGAGGTCGGTGAGCACAAAGCCTCGTTCATCAAGGGCTGCGCAGCCAGACAGCCAGCCAGAGGAAGGATCGGCTCCGATGAACGAGAACAATCCGGCGCATTCGACGAGGGTTTCGCCGTCGGGTCCCTTGAGACGGAGGGCCCGCAGGGTCTCGTCTCCTTCCAGGGCGACAACAGTCGTGCGCTTTCGGAGAGTGATGTGAGGATCTGCGTCGATGCGTTCAACCAGATAGCGCGACATACCTTTGTTCAGATCCGGTGCCCGGATGACAAGGGTCACCGCACATCCTCTTTGGCTCAAGAAGATCGCCGCTTGCCCTGCGGAGTTGCCGCCACCGACGACCACGACTGGTGCAATTCCGCACATCCGTGACTCCATCTCGGTGGCGGCGTAGTAAACACCGTTTCCTTCGAAGTCACTGAGACGTGATGCGGCCAGTCGGCGGTAAGCAGCGCCCGTCGCGGCGATCACGGCCCGCCCGGCGACATCGCTCCCGTCGCTGAAACGGACCACTAGATGTCCAGCTTGGTTGCGAAGGGACTCAGCTGTGCAGGGAACCGTGAGATTGGCTCCGAATTTCTCGGCCTGGATCACGGCTTGCTGGGTGAGGTCCGAGCCGGAGATGCCCAAAGGAAACCCGAGATAGTTCTCGATCCGTGAGCTCGCCCCCGCTTGTCCGCCCGGCGCGCTCATCTCCACTCCGAGGGTGCGCAGCCCTTCCGAGGCGCCGTACACCGCCGCGGCGAGACCGGCTGGGCCGCCGCCCACGACGACCAGGTCAAAGCAGCGCTCGGGCAGGCTCTCGACCGTCAGTCCGAGATAGCTCGCCAGCTCGCCGGGAGTTGGTCGACGCAGCACGGACCCGGTGGCAATGACCACAGGAAGCTCATTCGCCGCTATCCCGAGCCCGCGCAGGACATCTTCCACCTGCGAGTCACGATCAGGGTCCAGCCACTCGTGGGGCACGCGGGTCCACGCCAAGAACTCGCGAACCCGAAGCGACTCCGGCGAGAACTGCGACCCGATGACCCGGATAGCCGGCGCGGCCCCCGTCAGGAGGAGGGTGCGGCGAGCCACGAAGGCAGCCAGGATGGTGTCGCCAAGCAGCGGCTTCGTTGCCATCAACTGTCGCAGCCGGTCTCGGGCGACCACGACGACCTCGCCTGACTTAACAACCCGTGCGGACACAAAGACGCGCAGCCCGCTCAACATGTTGAGCTCGCCGAGAAAGCGACCGGGTCCGTGATGAGCGATGACGCTCTCACCGCCGTCGACTGTCACGACGATGTCGACCTCGGCGCTGATGAGGACGAAGAAGTCGTACGTGACATCGCCCTCCCGGTACAAATACTCCCCCTCGCTCGCCGCGCGCCGAACGCCCAGCTCAGCGACGAGCGCAATATCGGTGGCGTCCAGAGTGGGAGCGGCCTCTGCCTCGTCTGCCATGGTGGGAACCCTCTCTGCCCAAGACGCTGCCCAGGACTGCGAGCTGCTGAAACTTCTTAGCAAAGCCTGGGACGCTCTCGAGACGATCAACAGCCTCGGCTCGACCGCCGGACCTCCGGAGATGCTCGCAAGAACGAAGATGCAGAGCCCGATCCGGTACAGACTGGCCCATCGCCCATCGCCGCTGCGAAAAGGCTTCCCGATGGTTCGTGGCTTGAAACGCTATCCGTACGTCGGGTGCTGAGGCCAGCCCTCGGGCGAGTCCTCCCAGTCCTCCTGTCGTCCGTAGGGCATGAGATCGAGGATGTTGTTGACGAACAGAATCCGATCGACGCCGCGGGCCGTCGTGCTGTAGGTGCGGTAGATATCATCGCCGTCGCGCAGGAACGCATTGAGCATGAAGTAATCAGCACCGGTATCGTGGCTGAAGGTCGTGTCCCGCGATGACAGGAATGGCATGGTCCATCCCATGCGGGCCTTGTAGGCCTCGATCTGGGCGATCGGCATGTTCGAGACCGTCGCCCAGCTGACGCCGCAGTCAGCGAGCTCCGTCAGATCCGCCACGTTGTTCGTGAAGTGGGTGCAGCCCGGGCAGAACTCGTCTGGGCCGTTGTCCATGAACTGATAGATGGCGAGCTGGTCTCGTCCTTCGAACAGCTCGAGCAGCGTTTGGGGACCATTCGGGCCTTCAAAGACGTAGTTGTCGAACCTCACCATCGGCAGCCGACGTCGCCGTGCAGCCAAGGCGTCCAGCTCCCGCGTGGCCTCCTTCTCGGCCTTCAGCAAGTCGTTCCGCTCCTGCTGCCACTCCTCTGCTGCCACGATCCTTGGCATCGCAACCATGTTCACTCCTTGATCGAGCTCGACCGTCCCGCGGGAGCTGCGGCGACGTCTCATCCTTGCTTACACACTGCAGACTCCGCCCATCCGCCAAACTCATCGCGGGCAGTTTCACCCAAAAGGGGTGGATAGCACTCAGGGGCGCTGACCCGGTTTGAGCCTCGTCGCTGCGGGCGGCAGGAAAGGTGGCGCTCCTGGTAGCGCCTGGCATCTCGTCGAGCCTCACCCCGAGGTTCTAGTTGGTGCTGGCGGAGATGGTCGGACGTAAATGCTCGCTGTGACGGATGCGCGACCCACCTCGCTCGGCGGCAATCGTCAGGAGGCGTCGGAGCCTGCCGCCCCGAAGCCCGATGCCGTGACCTCCGCGATGCGATCGAGCGGCATCGCGGCTCGCTCGTTCACGCCTCTCACGGTCGCCTCACCGTCCGCCCGGAAGACGGACAGCACGATCTCGTCGCCGAGCAGCAGCAACGAGCCGGCGTGCTCGAGACGCAAGCCCTCCCACCGGGCGGACCGGATGGCGATTTCGAGACGTCGGAGGGCGGCTCGGAACCCCGCCTCGTCGATCCCCGGCCAGTAGTGCTCGACGAGGAACGTCGCTTCGGGTGGGGCGCCGGGCACCTCGCTCTGCGGCACCGTACCGAGGGTACGGGCGCCCCGGGGTTGCTGAAAGGGGTATCTACCCCTTTCCACACCTCCCTCGTCGCCCGGATGATCAGCTCATGGCCGAACAGTCCCCTCTCCCCCGATCACGACCCTGTCGCCGACCGTCTCTGCGTGCGGCGCTCTCACTTCCGCTCGCCACTCTCGTCGCTTGCGCCGCCGTCGCCGCTGGCACCACCACGTCATCCGGTGCGACCGCCCGGTTCCTGCCACGCCTCACGATGCGGGCGCCGGGACATTGGTCGCCCCTCGATCCCTCGCAGCCGCCGGCCGGAGAGGGTCCGCCGTCAGTCCTGATGAGCGCGTCGGGCACCGCGACGACCATCTGGCTGCGCAAGTTGTCCGGGACGCGATTCAGTTACGAGGTGGCCACGATCGCACCGGACGGCGCGCTCGGGAAGGCCACGGACATCTTTGGGTCTGACACGTGGCAGAGCCTCTCGCCTTGGCCGACCCTCCTCCCCTACGGGAAGGGGCTGATCGTGGTCTTCGACGGCCAGCAGGGAAGCACGGGGCCGTACAGTCACAGCTGCGTCGTCGGCGCCGCCTCCTCGGCGTCCACTTGGGTCCTCCAGCCCTGGTCGCTCTCGAACGACTGCGCGGACCCGGTCGGCGGGGCGACCGAGACGAACAAAGGGACGCTCTCGGCGGCCTGGCCGGAAGGACGGGGGATTCTCTACCGGATCGGCGTCTCGTCGACGATCCCGGCCGCCGGTCCCGACAACGACATCGCGGCGTTGGGCGCGGGAACGCCGTGGATCGCCAACGAGACGACCGACACGGCCGGCCACGTCTACGCAGCCTGGTGGCAGGACTTCTCCTCGCCATCCAGCGACGATGGCTACTACGTGAAGGACCTCACGGGCGGCGGCCCGGTCACGAAGGCGCCGGGCGCCGGCACGAACACGGTCAACACCCACGTCAATACCGGCGCCCAAGTGCCCATCGCCAGCACGAACTCTCATCCCGGCGTCTACCTCGCCTACTGTTCGAACGGCTCGGTCTGCTCGGTGCTTCTCTGGCGGGTCGGATCTGCCAAGGCTCTCGTCGTCCCGCACTCCGCGGGCGCCTGGGACGTTGCCATCGCGGCTGGACCCGATGGGCGAATCTGGGTGGCGTGGGACAATGGCCAGACGAACGCCGTCTCGACTGTGCGCACGAACAAGGCGGACACCGCCTTCGGGCCCGTGGAGACCTACGCGACACCCTGTTCGGGTTTTGTGGACCTCGGCCTCGGGGGCGGAGAGTACGGACGCCTCGACCTCGTCATGCAGTGCGAGAACGAAGCGTTGAACTGGGCGATGTACGTCACCCAGTCCCTCGCCGGCCTCTCGGTCAGCCCCGCACGGATCACGATCAGCAACAAGGTGGGTAACAAGGTCCTCCTCCGGGTGACCGACGCCGGCGACGCCGTCTCGGGTGCCACGGTGACGGTCGACGGCAGGAGCGCGACGACGAGCTCGTCGGGTGTCGCCTACCTCTCGTTCCCGAAGGGTGTGCACAGGGGCCACTTCGCCGTGACCGCCTCTGCGCCCAACTACTACTCCGCCCATGGCGCCCTCGACATCGGGAGTTGACCACGGCGGAGCGCGGAGCGGCGGCCCGGCCCACCGCGTCGCCGACCAGTGGTGATCGTGGCACGATCTGTCGGTGGAACAGGAGGGGCCACTCGGTAGGAAGGCTGCCCTCGAGGATCTTGACGGCTTCCTCGAGCGGGTGCCGGCAGGACTGGCCGCTCTTGCGATCACCGGGCCCGCCGGCATCGGGAAGTCGACCGTCTGGCGCGAGGGAGTGCGCCGCGCCGCCGCCGTCGGCTACGGCGTCTTGACAGCACGCCCCGCCCAGGCCGAGGGCTCGTTGGCCTTTGCCGGCCTCGGCGACCTCCTCGGCTCGCTCGGGGAAGACGCCTTCGAGGTCCTCCCGCCGGTGCAACGACACGCCATCGACGTCGCCCTGCTGCGCGCCCAGCCCGGGCGGGCCCTCATGGACCGCCGCGCCATCCCGGTGGCGCTGTTGTCGCTCGTCGAGAGCCTGGCAGCCACGAGGCCGCTCGTCATCGCGATAGATGACGCCCAGTGGCTCGACGAGGAGAGCGCCGCCAGTGTCTCCTTCGCTCTTCACCGCCTCGAGCATCTCCGGGTTGGGTTGATCGTGGCCGTACGGGACGAGGGGGAACGGACCCCGACCGTGGAGTCCGCCGTCGCCCCCGAGCGGCGCCACGAGGTGGTCCTCGGGCCGCTCAGCGCCGCCACCTTGCACTGGATCGTACGGAGGGAGCTCGGCGAGCAGCTTTCGAGACCCGTGCTCGCCCGCGTCGTCACCTCCTGCGGCGGCAACCCTTTCTATGCGCTGGAGATCGCCCGCGAGCTCGTGCGCGTCGGCATGCCGCGCTCCTGGGAGCCGCTGCCGGTGCCCGGCGAGCTGCGGACCTTGCTCCGCAGGCGAATGGGCCGCCTGCCCGCGAGCACGAAGCAGGCGCTCCTGCGTGCCTCCTGCTTGTCACAGCCGACGACGGCGATAGTGGACGCCGTGGCGCTCGGCCCGGCCGAGGAGGCCGGGATCGTCAAAGTCGATCAGACCGGGCGTGTCCGCTTCACGCACCCCCTGCTTGCCTCAGCCGTGAGCGACGCCGCCTCCGCCGCCCGCCGACGAGCGGTCCATGGTGAGCTGGCCGGTGACGTGGGCGACCCGGAGGAAAGCGCCCGGCACCTCGCCCATTGCGTGGTCGGGCCGGACGAGGAAGTGGCCGCCCGGCTCGCCGAAGCAGCGGCTCGGGCCGCCGGCCGCGGCGCGATGCCCACCGCCCTCGACCTTGCCCGCCGGGCCGTCGAGCTGACGCCCGAGCGGACGTCTCAGGCGGCGATGCGCCGGGTGATCTCCTTCAGCGAGTACAGCGTCCTCGCCGGCGGGGATCCGGCCGAGGCCCGCACTGCGCTCGAATCGAGCCTCGCCGTCTGCTCTGACGGGAACCTGCGGGCCGAGGTCTTGCTGAGGCTCGCCTCCACGGCACGAGAGGCCTACCAGCTGGCAGACGGCTACGCACGGCTGATGAGCGCCCTCGAGGAGACGACCGACAAGGAGCTGGCGGCGCGCATCCACATGCTGGCGGTCTGGATGGCCGATTCCGACGCAGCCCACGGCATGAAGCACTGCGACGCCATCTTCGAGCTGATCGACGAGACCGAGAACCCGGCTATCTACTCGCAGGCGCTCATGCACCGCGCCTATCTCCAGCTCATCAGCGGCCAGGGTGCCGACGACGGCGCCATCGAGCGCGGCCGCGCCCTCGAGGAGATGGCCGTCCGGCAAGGCTCCCGAGAGCGCAGCCCGGTGGGCGTCATCTGGCGGCTCTTGGAGGACGACCTCGACGGGGCCTACGCCGCCCATGTGGGGCGGCTCGAGTGGGCCCGGCAGGTGGGTGAACGGATGCTCGAGATGTCGATGACCCGTTTTCTGTCGGCGATCGAGCTGTGGCGGGGCAACTGGGACGAGGCGGAGCACTGGGCCCTGACGCTGGCCGACATGGTCGAGGAGTCGGGTTCCAGCCGGTACCGAGACGGCGCCCTCTTCGCCCGAGGCATGGTGGACGCCCATCGCGGACACCTCGAGCGTGCCGAGCAGGAGGGGTGGGAGTCGCTCGCCTTGGCGTCCCAGGTAGCCGGGCTGAATGCCGTCGCCCCTCGGCAGCTGCTCGGCTTCGTCGCCCTCTCACGGGGCGACCTTGAGGCTGCCGCCGAGCAGTACTGGCATGCGAACGCCATCATGGAGTCGGTCGGTCAACGGGAACCTGCGCAGGAGCGCTTCCAGGGCGACTTGACCGAGACCGTGATCGGCCTAGGCGACCTCGACCGTGCCGCCGAGCTCGTCGCGTCGCTCGAGGAGCGGGCAAGGGCCTTCCCGAGGCCGTGGAACCTCGTGATGAGGGCCCGTTGCGGGGGCTTGCTCTCGTCGGCGAGAGGAGACACCGAGGCGGCCCTCGCGGCCATGCAGGAGGCGCTCACCCACCACGACCGCCTCCCGATGCCCTTTGAACGGGCACGCACGCTGCTCGCCTACGGGCAGCTCCTCCGGCGCGTGAAGCAGCGGCGAGCGGCGAGAGCCGTGTTGACCGATGCCCTCGACGTCTTCGTCCGGCTCGGCTCGCCGCTATGGGCGGAGCGAGCTCGTGACGAGCTGAAGCGGCTCCCCGTCCGTCCCACCCGCTCCGCCCTGACCCCCACGGAGGAAGAGATCGCCAAGCTGGCGGCGACGGGGTTGACGGCGAGGCAGATCGCCGAGCGGGCCTTCCTCAGCAGGAAGACCGTGCAGCGCAACCTGGAACGCGTGTACGTGAAGCTCGGGGTGCACTCGCGAGCCGAGCTCGGCCGAGTGATGGCGGAGCGCTCCTGAGTCTCGAAGTGCGGGCCCTCGCTGTAGGCGAGTGCGACGCGCTCGGGGTCTCGATCCCGGCGTGGGCCGCCATTTGGCGGCCAAGCCGTGACGAGGGGCGATGGCGACGCTGGTTCGACGGCATCGCCGGTGCGCTCCCCCATCGCGAGATAGCGCTTCGCAGCCGTTTGACCCTCAGGCTCTTGACCTATTCACCATCGGGCGCCCCGGTCGCCGCACCCACCAAGTCGCTCCCCGAGAACCTGGGCGGGATCCGCAACTGGGACTACCGCTTCGCCTCGTCCCGCGACGCCAGCATCGGCGTAGGAGCCTTCCTCGGCCTTGGGCACGTCCGCGAGGCTCGGCGCTTCCTGGCCTGGCTTTTGCATGCCAGCCGCCTCGAGCGGCCCCGGCTTCCGGTGCTGCTCACCCTGCACGGGCGTCACCCACCTGCCGAGAGCTCGCCGGCTGGCCCGGTTACTCGATGAGCCGACCGGTGCGGATCGGCAATGCCGCCGCCGAGCAGCACCAGCTCGACGGCTACGGCTGGGTCCCCGACCCCGCCTGGCTGCTCGTTTCTGCAGGGCATCACCTCTACTCCGAGTCGTGGCGGGCGATGCGCGGCTTTGCCGACGAGGTGGCGCGACGTTGGACCGCGCCAGACGCCGGCATCTGGGAGGTCCGAGGCGAAGGCGCCCATCAGGTGCATTCCAAGCCCATGGCCTGGCTCGCCCTCGACCGAGCCTTGCGCATCGCCGCCACCCACCGCACGCCAGCACGACAAGTCTGCCGATGGCTGACCGAGCGCGACGCCATCGCCGCCGACGTCACCGCCCGAGGCTTCAAAACTGCGATTGGCAGCTACACCCGCGCTTACGGCTCGACCGATCTCGACGCATCCGTGCTCCTGCTCCCGCTCTTCGATCTCGACAGCGGACGAAAGGTCGAAGCGGCCGACTTGCTCGACGAACTGCTCAACCTGGCCGGCCCCCTCGGGCTCTATGGCGAAGAAATGCACCCGGCCACTCACCACCACCTCGGGAACTACCCGCAAGCCCTCACCCACGCTGGCTTGGGTCCAGGCCTTGCTGTCGTTGCAGGCGGAGTAACCCAACGCTGGGAGATCCGGCTGGTCGCTCGAGACGGCCGATCGACCAGGAGTTCGCGTAGCCCACCGCGGCACCGTGGGACGCAGGAGAGCCCGCACACCGATTTGTCCGCGGGCATGTTGCGAACGGCGATAGCTGGCTTTCACGGTGTTCCCGCTGACCTTCCGGCCCCTGCGCTACGTCGTCCGGCCAACCTGCAAGCGGGCCGTTCGGGTACATTGCCGCGACACGTCCGTCGGCTCCGTGATTGGACTTGATGTGAGCAGCGATGAGCAGCTGAACTCAGAGGAGCCGGCGAGTGAGACCGCAGGCGTCATGCGGACTCACCGTCTCGAGGCCTTCAGTGACGGCGTGATGGCCGTGATCATCACGATCATGGCCTTTGAGCTCAAGGCGCCACATGGCACGGATTTGGCCGCCCTCCGTCACCAGCTGCCACCGTTACTGGTTTACATGCTCAGCTTCACCTATATCGGCATCTACTGGAACAACCATCACCACCTGCTACGCCAGACCGAACGGATCAGCGGCGCTGTCATGTGGGCGAATCTCCACCTTTTGTTCTGGCTGTCGCTCGTCCCGGTTCTCACCGAGTGGGTGGGGACGTCCTACCACCACACCGAGCCGGCCGCCGCCTACGGGACGGCCGCGCTGGCGGCGGCTGTGGCCTACTGGGCGCTCATACGGACCATCATCCGTGCCAACCCCGACTCGGTTGTTTCCCGGTCAATCGGCTCGGACAGGAAGGGCGTCCTCTCGATCGTCATTTACGCGGCTGCGATTGGTCTCGCCTTTGTGACTCCGTGGATCTCGTATGCCTTGTACGTGCTCGTAGCGATGATATGGATCGTCCCTGACCGCCGCCTCGTGCGGTGACGCCGGTGGATTCTTCTATGCGCTCGGAGGCGCTCGAACCAGAGGCGCCGGTGTGGGGCGTCGTGGAGCCTCCGGCGAGGGCATCGAGGTCAAAGACGGCCCGTTCGACGTCCTCTTGAACCAGGTCGGCGTTGACGGCGATGGCGGCAGCCGAGCCGGCGCCGGCCGAGGTGATCACCTGGGCACGGGGGTCCGTCACGTTGCCGGCAGCCCAGACGCCGGGCACGCTGGTCCGCCCGGTGGCATCGACGAGGGGGAAGCCTGCCTCGTTGAGTTCGCAGGCCAGACCGCCCAGGAGGCCGTCGTCGTGTGGAAGGTTGCCGGGCCGGACGAACACGGCAGTCCGGGCAACGACTCGACCGTCGGCCAGCTCGACACCGGTCAACCGGTCGTCCTCGACCACCAACCGTGCGATCTCACCGGACACGATCCGAATCCCCCGGGCCTCCAACTGGCGTTGTTCGGCTGGCATCAGGTCATAGGTGTGGACGAAGAAGACGACATCATCGGACCACTGCCGGACCAGCAGGGCGTGCTGCGCCGAGCCGCGTAGAGCGCCCAACACTCCAAGCGACTGGTCGCGGACTTCCCAACCGTGGCAGTAAGGGCAATGCAGCAGGTCCTTGCCCCACCGTTGACGGACCCCCGGAACGTCGGGCAGTTCGTCTCGGACTCCCGTCGCCATCAGGATCCGCCGAGCGGTCACAGTCCGTCCGGCGTCGAGGTGGACGACGAATCCGGGGTCGATGCCCAGCACCTCATCGCTGACGAGTTCGACGCCGTAGCCGGTGACCTCATCCCGTCCCTCGGCCAGGAGGTCGGCTGGCGGCATCCCGTCGCGGGACAAGAACCCTTGCATGCGGGCGGCGGGGGCGTTTCGAGGAGCACCGGCGTCGATCACCGCGACCCGCCGCCGGGCACGTCCAAGGACGAGCGCCGCACTCAACCCGGCCGCTCCCCCACCCACCACCACCACGTCGTAATCATCACTCCGCGACACGGCTGTCCCATCGTGGGTAGTAGGGCTTGACGCCGAACACCTTGGCCAGCATCCACAGCGTGGGCAGCATGACGTTCTGGACCCAGATGGGCGGCGACGTCACCCTGCTCTCGTGACGGAAGTGCCAGAAGGTGGCACCAAGCTGGAGCGGGTTCTTCGGAGCTCCGCGAGGCGTCGTCCTGCCGTCGGCCACCAAACCGGCCAAGGCCTCGTGCCACTCCTTGGTGCGCCGTCCGGGGCGAAGTTCGACGACACCCTCGACGTCGCCCGGTCCGAGGTTGCCTTCAGAGTGCCGGACACCGGCGGGTACGACGACCGTCTCCCCAGCCCCCGCCACTCGCTTTTCTCCTTCGAGAGTGAAGTGGGCTTCACCGGCCACGATGATGAAGCGCTCTTCCTGGTAAGGATGGATGTGCTCTGTGACCACCCCACCGGGCACGCTGCGCCAGTTGAAGCGGACGAGGCTTCCCTCAGTGTCCTCTGCGACCGCCGTGTACTCGATCGACTCGCCCGTGGCGGGATTGAAGAACTCCTTGAATGCCGTCATTTTGCCCTTCCTTGACTCTGGTACCACGCCACTGTCTCGCCGATCGCTACCGCAAGGGGCGTACCGGCAACCCCGAACGTCGCCTTGTACTTGGTGGTGTCGAGAACGAACGGTTTGTCGAACTCGTAGGTCATCTCAGCCAGCTCGCGCATCATGGGATTGACGAGACCCAGGGCTTGCACGACCAGCTTCGGTACGGAACGGACGCCGACGGAATGTCCGACATGGCTCGCAACGAGCTCGAGAAGCGCGCGCGTCGTGACAGTCTCGGGGCCCGGCAGGTGCCACACCTGGCTGATGGCACGCTCGTCGGTGCCGAGTGTGGCGAGACCCGCGGCGACGTCAGGAACATAGCTGTAGGTGTGAAGAAGATCAGGGTTGCCGAGGAAGTCGGCGCGGCGACCGGCGACGGCGTTGCCGAAGACCCGCTCGCCGAGAGTCGACTCGGTCACCCCCGCGCCGAAGAAGTCCGAGGCCCGACCTATGGCGATGCGGACACGACCGGCGTCAGCTGCGGCCAGCAGCTCCACCGTCATCGCAGCGCGGCGTCTGCCCTTGACGGTGGTCGCCGACAACGGCAGGTCCTCGGTCATCGGCCCGCCGCCGGTCGGGCCGTAGCCGTACAGGTTCTCCAAGCTCACGAGGAGGGCACCGTTGCGCTCGGCTGCTGCCAGCACCCCCCGCTGCAGTGGGGGGAAGCGCTCCGGCCACTGGGTGTACGGGGCGTTCAGGCATTGGTAGACGACCGATGCACCCTTGGCGGCGTCGGTGGCAGCCTCCGGATCGGTGACGTCGGCCGCCCGCCAATCGACGCCGTCAGCCAGCGTCCGGGGCCGGTGTCGAGACACCGTTCTGACCGCGCCGCCCATTCTCGTGAGCCGATCGGCCAGTGCCCAACCGACTTGGCCGGTCCCGAACACGACATGCAGATCTAACTCACTCATGGGTGCCTCCGTTGAGTGGATAGGCCGTGGGCGTTAGTCCCCGGGGCCAACACGGACGCCAAGGCGCCGTGCGAACTGCCCGGCTCCTCTGGAGCACGAGCCTTTCGGCGCCGGCCGGACCGGTCTCCAACACCGGAGCAGCCACGGTCACCATCATGCCCTTCAACCCAGCCAAGGCCTGCATGATTCTCCTCCAATGGTCCGATGGGTGTGCAGGAAGTCATCGTTGTGTTCGGGCCACCAACGTGACCTAGGTATCAGACAGTCGCGAGAACCCGCTCCTGGTTGTCGGTCACCGGTAGAGCCGGCTCCGCCTCTTTCCAGATCCGCACGGCCAGAAGGACCATCGCTACGGCGAACGGCGCCATGAGCAAGACAACTTTCGCCAGACCAATCGATGCCGTCGCCTCGGCGACCTCGAACCCGACGCCGAACAGGACGGCGAGCCAGCGTGGGACGCGACGGCTTCGCCACAGGGCAAACCCCATGATGATCGGCGCGAGATACTCGCTGAACGCGTAGATGTCAGTGAAGGCCTGACCCGGTCCCGAATTGAAGTTCGCGATCAGGATTCGAGCAGCTGCCTGCCGCGTCACGTGCGCCGTCGCCGCAGCGGCGACATTGAGACCGACGAAGACGTTGACGATGGCACCGCAGAAGGCGCCGATCCCGCCGATCAGTGCCGCAATGGTCGCAGCCATCGAACCGCGCTTTCGGACCAGCATGGCGATTGCCGCATACGAGACGGCCACGGCGCCGAGCGCTAGTTCCGAGAGCGAGCCCGAGACGTAGAGCTGTGTTGAGTGCTTCGCCGCTAGCGGCAACACCTTGAATGCGATCGCCGTTGTCGTTAACACTCGATCGGTGCCTTTGGGATCAAGACCCTCGGCCCCGATATAGAGCGCGGCAGTGAGGGGAAGAGCAACGGCCAACATGCGCTGGCGTGTTCTTAGAGCATTGTTCATTGGTCATCTCCTGTCGGAATGAGTTCTGTGGGTGTTCGAGTTGTTCGACACGGGCGGCGCTGTCATCCTGAGGGTGAAGTCCGCTTTGAACGTCCGCCCGGCTCATCGTCGGTGGCCGCTCGACGTCGAATGTCACTGGGTGAAGGGCCACTGCGGTGTTCACTTGACGACCGGAAGATCGGCGGTAAGGACCGCTCCGGGGACCACCGGCTGCTTGCGAAGGACCGGAATCCCGATGGGGCTGCGGGTTCGGCCGAGCCGGGCGGGAGACCACCAGCTGGCCGGCCCGAGAAGCTTCATCAAGGCCGGCACCAGCAGCCCGCGGACGATCGTGGCGTCGAGGATGACAGCAAAGGCCACGCCGAGTCCGAGCTCCTTCACGAATACGAGTCGGGACAGGACGAGGGCGCCGATGGCCAGCGCCAAGCAGCTTGCCGCAGTGCTGACGATCCCGCCAGTGCGCTCGAGGCCACGAGCGATCGCCTCGCTCGGGTCGGCACCGGCATCGTGCTCCTCTTTCATGCGCCCGAGGAGGAAGACGCCGTAGTCGGTTGAGAGGCCGAACACGACGGCGAGGATGATGATGAGCGAGGTCGACTGCAGAGCGCCCACGGTGCCGAATCCCAACAGGTGGCTCAGGTGACCCCACTGGAAGGCCCACACGAGCACGCCGAAGGCCGCCCCGATCGTGAAGACGTTCATCACGACGGCCATGAGCGGAAGCACGAGCGACCGAGTCATGGCTAAGAGCATGAAGAGGGCGATCAGGACGATGAGCCCGAGCACGAAGGGGAGATGCGACTTGAGGCTCTTTTGCAGCGCCAGGAAGGAAGCTGTCTGTCCGATGACGGTCACCTGTCCCGGGCCGGGCAGCGATTGCACCGCCTCGACCGTTTGCTGCGCGGCCGGCGAGAGCGGCGACGGCGGTCAGCGCCACGTTCGCCTCCCAGAGGGATGCTCCGAGGTGCTGGAACGAGGAGACGGCCTTCACGCCTGGAACGGCGGCCACGGCCGCGTCGTAGACTCGCGAGGGTCGCCGGCGTCACGTGGGCGTCGTTGACCACGAGGCTGGCAGGGGCTTCGGAGAAGGCAGCGAACTTGGTCTGCACCATCTGGTAGGCCGCACCGGCAGAAGTGCTCGTCGGCAGGCTGCTCGCATCGGCGCCCGTGAACGAGACGTGCAGGAACGGTGCGGCGAGCACCACCAGCACGACGACTGCCGAGGTTGCCCAGATCGCTGGTCTGCGCATCACGCCATTGGCGACGCGATACCAGCGACCCGGCTGCCCGGCCTCGCTCGCCGCGGGATCGTGGCGGTGAGACGAGACCTGCGCGATGCGAGATCCGAAGAGGGTCAGGAACGCCGGCAGGACGAAGAGGGCGAAGCCGCCGGCCGCCAGCACGACGATCGCACCGGCGACTCCCATGGAGTAGACGAGCCGCTCGGGGAAGATGGCGAGGGTTGCCATGGCAGCCGCGATCGTGATCGAGCTGAAGAGCACGGTGCGCCCAGCGGTGTGTTTCACCGTGGCGAGAGCAGCCTCGATCGAGCCGTGTCGCCGGTACTCCTCACGAAAGCGCGACACGATGAGGAGGCTGAAGTCGACAGCGAGCCCCAAACCGAGGGCGATCACGAGGTTGAGGGCGAAGACCGAAAGTGGCAGGACCAGGATCACAAGGCCCATCACACCCAAGGTGACGGCGATAGCGAACACGGCACCGATAAGCGGGATTGCCGCCGCCCCCACCCACGGAAGACGAAGAAGAGCAGCAGGATCAGGAACGGCAGGCGAAGAGCTCGGCACGGCCGAGGTCCTGAGAAGAAACCGCAGCGATCTGGACGTCGGCGACGGTCGGTCCGCCGAGCCAGACGTTGCCCTTGAGCGAGGGATGTGCCGCGATGGCGCTCTCGAGCGCCGTGACTGCCTTTTCTCCTGCACGGCACCCACCGTGGCCACAACGACCGTGAACTGCCCGTTGCTCGAGATCATGGTCTGTCGCCGGTGTTGGCGTAGTCGAGGACGCTCTTTACCTCAGGACGCGCCCGGAGCAGGGCGACGACCTCGCCACCCTCGCCGGCAGCGGTGATGAATCCTTGATCGGCGCGGGCGTGCGGACGACGACCTCGTAGCCCTCTTCAGGGTTGGCGCCGGTGGCCCGCTGAACTGGTGCTGTGCCAGCACGACCGCGGAGCCAGGGGCGTCGTAGTCGCTGAGGGACGAAGTCAGGTGTGAGGAACACGAGGGCGCAGCCAGCAGGCCGAGTGAGCGATGCCGGCGGCAGAACCACACGTGCCCGGCGACGGTGCTCGACCGACGGACCTCTCGAAAGCGAAGGCTTCTGACTCATGACGTCCCTTTCCCGTAGCGATAGCGATTCGTATTCAGAACAGTGGCCAAGCCCTCGTCTGCACCACCTATGACACCGGCGTGCACCCTCGGCCCGCGGAGTCCGGTCATGACAAGCCAGCGCCGGCGTGGTGCATGACCCCATCGGCGATGGCGACGTCGGAGCCTTCTTCTGGGATCAACACCCAGGCGGCGAGGTAGAGCGGGACGCCTGCACCACCGAAAAGCGACAGTGCGACAAAGACGATCCGCACGTGCGCCACGTCAACATCGAGGTATTTCGCGAGCCCGGCGGCGACGCCGCCCAGGATTCGCCCGTCGGCTGCCCGGCGAAGACGCCTGTCCTGGTGCTCCTGATTGGTCTCGGTTCTCATGACGGATCCCTTCCTTCGTAGGTGGTGTGAGCCGTGCTCCCTGCAGAGATCGGCGTATGTTCCTCGAGCACCTTGAGTAGCTCGAGGACGCCGGAAAACGGCACCCAGGGGTTGGTGGCGTTGGTGCGCATTCGCCCCTCAAGCCGCCCGTCCGGGGTTCTGTCGATCTCGAGGACGAGGCGCATGGCGGCCTCGGAGTTCATGAGGCGTCCACGTCTCTCAGTTAACGGGAGCGAGGTGGCGTTGTCCCCAGGGAACGACCCTAGGTTCGACCCTGGTTTCTGCAGAAAGGGTGCCCCTGGTACGGGCGGACTGGAGCGGTCACCGGAGACGAGCCGAGAACCGCTGATTCGGCACGGGAGTCACAGACGACCCGTGCCCACACCGACCAGCCTCGACTCCTGGAGATGCGCATCGGTGAAGGGCGTCAACGGCGGTACCAAGGGTGGCGTTGCGCGAGGCTGAACCATCCTCCAAGCCGATTGCCATCACGGGCTTCCGGCCGTGACCGGGTTGCCTCCCTTCAAGCCGACAAGCGCGAGAGCGACAGACACGACGGCGAGGAAGACCCAGCCCGCGCCGTAGCTCGTGTGGGGCACGAGGTGCCCGAAGATGATGGGAATGAAGAAGCCGCCGATCGCCGCAAGCGTGAGCATCAGACCGATCGCCGAGCCAATGTGCTCGGCGCGGATGTTGCTGACCCTGGAAGGCACCGCCAACCAGGCGGCGAAGCCGAAGATGAGGAAGAAGCCGATTCCGATCCCGAGGGGCCAAAGCAAGATGTTGGGCGCCACTGGGATGAGAGCCAGCAAAGCGGCGACGGTGACCAGCGGTCCGACCACGAACATCCGCAGGTTCGTGCTGCGGTCGGCCAAGTGCCCTCCGAGCACGCTGCCCGGGATGCCGGCCAGGAGGATGAGGGCGGACAACAGCCCGCCCGCAGACGGGTCGAAGTGCCGATCTGTCGTCACGTACTGGCTGAACAACTGCGATGTGGTGAAGTAGGCGCCATATCCGCCGAGAAGCGCGATGCCGTAGACCCACAAGTCCCGGGTCATGAGCGCGGACCGCAGTGCGGCGCGGTCGAACTTCACACCACCGAGCGAGTGGCCGCCTTCAGGGAGCCGAAATGCCGCAACGGTGACCACGGCGACCAGCAGCTCGAACACTCCGCCTAGGACCATCGAGGTGTGCCAGCCCGCAGAGCGCTGGACGTACAGCCAGACGTAGAGGGCGAGCGCGGCTCCCGCGCTGAAGGCGGCTCCGCCGGTCACGCCGAGTGCAAAGGTGACCTCCTTCTCGTGGAACCAGACGACCATTGAGGCGGCGGTCATGGCGACGAACACTGACCCCCCGACACCGCTCGCAATCCGGAAGATGGCGAGCTCGACGTAGCTGTGCGAGAGCCCGGACATGACGCCAGCTGCCCCCTGGACGAGTAGTCCGAGCACGAGGGTCCTCTTCATGCCGATCTTCGTGGCGAGCACGCCGCCTGGGATATGCGTGAGCCCGTAGCCAACGATGTAGAGCGAGATGAGGAGACCGAGCGACCCGAGCCCGACCTTGAATTCGGCGCCGATGAGGGGGAATGCCGTGGCGACGTCGAACCAGTTCAGCGTGAGGGCGACGATGCCGAGGCTGACCACGGCGAGCATGGGCCAGCGATAGGAGCTTCCCTCGACGCCACGGGCGGAGGTCATGTTCGTTTCCTTGCCGGCATGGCCGCCCGGGTGGCCATGCCATAGGTGAATGATTGCCGGCCGTCTGCCCGCAGGACTGCTCTTCAGCCGACTCGGGCATAGCCTAGTCAGGTGCCCCCCCGCCTTGACCGCCGCTGGGGCCCCCGCGGCGTCGAGTACAGCGCGCAGACCACGTCCGGGATGATCCGACATGGGCAGCACGCTCCCCCCGGCGTGCCGGGGGCGCCGCCGTCCACGGCGCAGACGGGGTAGTGCAGTGGCGCCGACGGCTGGCTTCGTGGGGCGGCAGGACGAGCTCGCCATCCTCAGCGAGCGGTTCTCCGAGGCGGCGAGGGGCCGCCCTCAGGTCGTCTATCTGGAGGGCGAGGCCGGCTCAGGCAAGTCAACCCTGCTCTCTCGGTTCCTCGGGTCGCTCTCGGACGCGGTGGTCCTCCAGGCTGGCGGCGACGAGGACGAGTCGCTCCTTTCTTATGGGGTCGTGGACCAGCTCGATCCCGATGCGGCCACGGACCCGGGGGACGACCCGATGGCTGTCGGCGCCCGTTTGCTGGATCTCTTCGACCGTCTGCAGGCCGACGACCGGGTCGTGGTGCTGGTTCTGGACGATCTGCAGTGGGCTGACCGTCCCTCGTTGCGAGCGGTGCTGTTCGCACTCCGGCGGCTCCGCGCCGACAAGGTGCTCATCGTCGTCTCGGCCCGGAGCGGCGCTCTGGTCGATGCCGGATGGGCTCGGTTCGTCGGCGGCGACTCGCGGGTTATGAGGGTTCGCTTGGGCGGACTCGAGGCCGGCGATCTCACCGAGCTGGCCGCTGCCCTGGGTCTCGGGCAGCTCTCACATCGGGGAGCGTGCCGGCTGGCGGAACACACAGGAGGACATGCCCTCCACTGCCGGGCGCTGCTCGACGAGATGGGCGTCGCAGCATTGAACGAGAGGGACGAAGGGTTGCCGGCGCCGAAGGAGCTGTCATCGGTGATCCTCGCCCGTGTGGCCTCGCTGTCGACGGCGACGCAGGAGTTCCTGGCGGCGGCGTCTGTGTTGGGTCACCACGCGTCCGGAGCGACGATCGCATCGGTCGCCCAGCTGTCCGGCGCCGGCGACGAGGCCGACGAAGCCGTCGCCTCCGGCCTGCTCGAGGCGGGTCAGATAGCGACCGAGTTGGGCTTTCCCCACCCGCTGTACCGGGCCGCCATCTATGACGATCTCAGACCGGCGGTCCGCCGTGAGCTGCATGCCCGCGCCGCAGCGGTCGTCGGCGGCGGCCCGCGCCTGGCCCACCGGGTAGCGGCCGCTGTGGGACCGGACGAGCAGCTGGCCGGCGAGCTCGAGTCGGCCGCCGTGACCGACGCCAACCTTGGCGAGCTCGTCGCCGCGGCGTGGGCCTTCGAGCGTTCGGCCTACCTGTCGCCCGACGCCGAGAAGCGGGAGCGACGTCTGCTCGACGCCGCTGGAGTCCAGCTCATTGCGGCGGACAACGCCGGCGCGGCGAGGACGCTGGCGGCTTGTCGCGGCAGCAGCGCCCGCCGCGACGCGCTGTCCGGGCTGCTCGGCGTCTACACCGGATCGGCCGACGCGGAGAACCGCCTGTTGGCGGCATGGGAGAGGCACGATCCGGAAACCGAGTCGGAGATCGGGGCGCGGGCGGCGACATCGATGGCGAACTGGATGGTCATCTCCGGCCGCCCGGACGAGGCGCTCATGTGGGCTGAACGAGCCGTCGATGGCACCCTCCCAGGGTCGGCGCTGCACACCCGGGCTCGCGTCGCGCAGGCCTTTGCGATGTCCGCCGCTGGCCGGAGCACCGACGGACTGGCGGCGCTGGACTTGCTTCCGGCGTCCGGGAACGATGTGCAGGCAGCAGCGACCGACGCCTTGATCATGCGGGGCATGCTCAAGCTATACAGCGACGACCTGGCCGGCGCCATCGCCGATCTCGGCACTGCTGCCGCTCGGCTCCGCAGCGGCCTGTCCGCTAGCTACCCAGGCCTGTGTCTAGCGGATCTGAGCGACGCGCACTTCCGCCGCGGCGACTGGGACGCTGCGTCGACGTATGCACAGCTGGCGACTTCGCTGGCTATGGACACCGACCGGCCTGTTGATCTCGCTCGAGCGCACTCCCGTGCAGCACAGGTTCTCGCCTTCCGCGGCCAATGGGCCGACGCCGACGCCCACGCACGAGCGTCGCGGGCGGCGGCGGAGCGCTTCCCCCGGGCGCTCACCGCCGCTGCTGCCGCCATCGCGGGCACGTCGTTGGCCTTCGCCCGAGGCGACTGGGCGGGTGTGATCGCCGCCGCCGAGCCGGTGAGGGCGGCTGGCCCGCCGAGCGTCGGCGGCCTGCCCGGTGTGCACAATTGGCGGGCGTTCGAAGCAGACGCCCTCGTCGGCTTGGGTCATCTCGGCGACGCCGAGCGCGCCCTCGACGAGTTCGACTCCGTTATCCCCCTTGGCGGACTGGGCTCAGCAGTGCTCGCCGGCGCCCGATGCCGCGGCAACCTGGCCGCGGCTATGGGTGATGAGACCGGGGCGGAGCAGGCCTTCTCACGGGCCCGCTCGATCACGACGGTGGCGCCCATGCCGTTCGAAGTCGCCCTATTGAATCTCGACGACGGCCGCCGTTTGTGCCGGTTCGGGCATGGCCCAGCAGCCGTCGCCCGTCTCGAGGAGGCGCACAAGGGTTTCTCGCACCTAGGCGCCGACCCCTTCGTGGAAGGGTGCGCGAGGGAGCTCGCCAAGCTGCACGTCACGGCGACCGCCCAGGGCCCCGCCGCCTTGCTCGGGCTCAGCCGGGCCGAGCTGGCGGTTGCTCGACTGGTCGCCACGGGCCTGACCAACCGCCAGGCGGCCGCCGAGCTGTTCGTGTCGGTGAAGACGGTCGAGTACCACCTTCGCCACTGCTACATGAAGCTCGACATCACGTCGCGTCGGGCGCTCGCCTCCGTCATCGGCTGAGCCTCCCAGCCAGCGCCGGCGATCTGGCACCTCCTGGAGGTTCAGCTCTCTACCAGGACTTTCGAGAGCGGACGACGGGACTCGAACCCGCGACCCTCACCTTGGCAATGTGCCTGGATTACCGCCACAAGCCGCTAACGAGGACTTTCGAGTATTCCGGCACAGGCTTTACGGAGTCTGCGGGTCCCTGCAACCCAGAGTCGGTTGGCAAAATGTTGGCAAGAGGTCCCCGCAGGGTTCGCCCGATACGTCAGCGAATACGACATCGGTGTTCGCTATACTGGACGCGTGGACTACAGTCGGCCTGTCGAAGCAGTCATCCCCGGAGCCACGGGCCGGCTCCTAGCTGCTCTCGCTCGGGTGGAAGCCGAGGTGCCGGTCTCCACTCTGGCCAGCATCGCGGGAGTAGGCCGCACGCGTGCGTCGGGGATCATCGGCGAGCTCTCGGATCTTGGCATCGTCGAACGCCGAGAGATCGGCCGCACCGTCCTCGTCTCCCTGGCCAGGCACAGCGCCGCCGGAGAGCTCATCGACCGCCTGGCGCATCTCGGCTCGGAGGTGATCTCCCGGCTCCGCGCTCTCGCGAGCGAGCTGGACCCGGCTCCCGAGACGCTGCTGGTCTTCGGATCGTTCGCCAGAGGCGAAGCCGACTCCCACAGCGACCTCGACGTGCTGGCCGTGCGCTCGCCCGCTGCCGACCCCGACAAATGGGCCGCCGCGCTCTCCGTCTTCGTCGCGCAGGCACACGAACTCGCTGGCAGTCCGGTGCAGGTGCTCGACTACGACCTCGACAGCCTGCGCCGCAAGGCGGGGCCGAAATCCAAGGTGGGACCTGACTTCTGGAACGCAGTTCGCCGTGATGCCGTCGTGCTCGTCGGTTCGCAGCTCGACGACCTGATCGAAGGCATGTGATGACGCCGCACGCAGCCGTCATGCGGTCTCCCGCGGGTTCTCGCGCTCGAGCTCCTTCAGGCACTTGCGCTCGTCGGTCGTAAGGCCGCTGCGGTCACCGCCGTCGACTTCGGCCCGGCGCACCCAGAGCCGGAGCGTCTCCGGTGACATCCCGAACTTGGAAGCGATCGAGACGATCGCTGCCCACTGCGACTCGTACTCGTGGCGGTTCTCCGCGACCATTACGACAGCGCGCTCACGCACCTCCGGGGAGTATGGGAATGTCGTGGCATGACTCCTCTCAATCGGAGGAGTTCTCCACAATTCCCGCAGGGGTTCACTGCGCCCCCGATGGTCAGCCCATGTGTCAGCCCCAGTTAGAGGCGAGGTCGATGGCGGACCTGAGGTCAAGCCTCGTTCCTCTGCCGTAGTCAGCCTCAAAGTCTGCTTCACCGAGATGGGCGCGCACCTTGTCCAGGCTCTGCTGGCGGTAGATGTCCTCGGGGTCTTGCCACGGTTCTCCACTGCTCCCGAGGAACGCGTCGGCAAAGCCATGGAGAACAGCCGCTCGACGCCAGTCGCCAGTGTCGGAGGCGTGGCAGGCCAGGCCGAGCGTTGCGTACGAGATGTCAGGCCTGTCGCCAACGCGATGGCTCCCTCGGAGCGCCCGTCGGAACGCGTCTGCGGCGCCGGCCTCGTCGCCTTCCTGCCGAAGCACCCAGCCAAGATTGATCATGGAGGTCGAGTTGCGACGCCCAACGGCGTGATTGGCCTCCTCTGCGCCTTGCAGAAAGCGTCGGGCCGAAGGCAGATCTCCCTTGCGCAGACTATGAACCCCCGCATTGTTGTAAAGGACTGCGGCGAGGCTCTGATCGCTGGATCGTTCGACGCACGCGATGGCCTCAGCCGTCATCGCCTCGGTCCGATCGGGCTGTACCTGGTCGATACACATCAGAAGGAAGACCAGGCTGGGACCCAGCAGCCCGTCGTCGCCGGAGCGCCTGGCGCGTTCAACCGCGGCCTCGCCGTACGAAATGCTGCGCTCCAACATTCCGGCGAAGTAGAGGATGCAGCACAAGACATGCCCAGCCTTGATGAGCTGGCGATCCTCCCCGATCTGGTCGGCGATCTCCATTGCTTCTTCGCCATAGCGCAGCGCCAGCTCCATGTCGACCCCCCGGGCGATCATTGCTGCGCTCGCCAAGGCTGCGGACCGCAACAAGGGATCAGCCTTCGCTTCGGCTCGCTCCAACACAGAAACGAGCACGCCGAGTGCCCGTTCCCGTTCCGCGTTCTCCGCCCAATAACGGACAAGCGCGGCTCCGAACCGCAAGACCTGCTTCGTTCCCTCCGACACCTCGTGGGCGTCGGCTGCGTAGTCGACCGCCCGCCAGATGTTCCCCTGCTCGGCGTTCAGCCTGCGGATCCACCTCACCTGCTCACATCCCCCGAATCCGGCCCCGGCGGCCTCGGCGACCGAGAGAAAGTGGCGGCAGTGCGCCTGGCTCAGTTCGTCGGTCTCCGACCTGTCCCACTCGATGAGCCGCTCCGCCGCGAACTGTCGGATCGTCTCCAGCAGCCGGTAGCGAAGAGCGCGGTCGGCGGGTTCCGCCACGACGAGGTTCTTGTCGACCAGAGACGCCACGAGGTCGGTGACCGCGAACACGTCGAGATCGCCGCCTGCGCAGACCGCCTCCGCGGCGTCAAGTTGGAACCCATCGACGAACACCGACAGGCGCCGAAGCAGCTTCTGTTCCGGAGCGGTGAGCAGCGAGTACGACCAATCCACCGTCGCCAGCAACGTCTGCTGGCGGGGAAGGGCGTTCCGACTGCCGCCCGTCAGAAGCCGGAACCGCTGGTCGAGCCGATTGTTGAGATCGGCCAGCGAGAGTCGCGCGAAGCCGCGAAGCTGCCAGTTCGATCGCCAGTGGCATGCCGTCGAGGCGCCGGCAGATTTCTGCGACGAGCGGCGCGGACGCCCTGTCGAGCACAAACCCGACGCCCTGTGCCACCGCCCGCTCCACGAACAGGGCAAGCGCATCCGACCCGCGTAGGTCCACCTCGCCAGTGTCGTCGTCCTCGTCGGGCAGAGACATCGAGGGCACCCGGTAGATGGCCTCGCCAGCGATACCCAGCGGCTCACGGCTGGTCGCCAGCAGACGGATCTCGGGGCACCGGCGCAAGATGGCGTCGGCGACCTTCGCGCAGGCGCCGATGAGATGCTCGCAGTTGTCGAGCACGATCAGAGCCCGCTGGGACGCTAGGCCGGTAACCAGGATGTCAAACGGCGACTGACCCGACCGCGTCGCCATCCCGAGAACGTCGAGGATCGTCGAGGCGACCGCATCCTCATTGGAGACCGGCGCGAGCTCGACGAGCCACACGCCGTCGGCCGAGCCGTCGAGGAGCTGGGCGGCTAGCTGTACTGCCAGCCTCGTCTTGCCCGCCCCTCCGGGCCCGGTGAGCGTCACGAGTCGGGAGTCCTCCACCAAGCGGCGGAGCTCCGACAGCTCCCGCTCGCGCCCGACGAATCTCGCTGGCTGGGCAGGCAGGTTGTTGAGCAGGACCCGGTTGTCGAGAGAACGCAACGGCGGGAACTCCGACCGAAGACCGGCAGCCTGTAACTGGTAGATCTGTTCGGGCCGTTCCAGATCCTTCAAACGGTGAAGACCGAGGTCGCGTAGAGACGCTCCGACAGGCAAAAAGTCTCGGACGAGAGCCGCAGCGGACGACGAGAGCACGACCTGCCCTCCATGGGCGACCCCGGCCAGCCGCGCCGCCAGGTGGATGTCGAACCCGACAAGGCCGGTCGCGGTTTCAGAGGCCTCGCCGGAGTGCACTCCCATCCGCACCCGAACCTGCTCCCCTCCCGGCCAGTGCCGCGCCGCGAACTCTCGCTGCATCTCCAACACCGCCCTGACGCAGGCCCTCGGAGAGGTGGACGCGGCAAAGAATCCGTCCCCCTGCGTGGCCATTTCGTTTCCACCCGTGGGCCGCCAGTGGGTCCCGGATGAGGCGATGATGCTCCGCTAGCAAGCTCGCATACGCCGCCTCACCCGAGGCGTCCGAGCAGCGCCATCGAGCCTTCTATGTCGGTGAAAAGAAGGGTCAGGGTAGCCGTGACCCCAAACGTAGGTACTCCGGCAGTGCCCATGACAAGCCCCGAGTCATCCCTCGGCGAGGCGGTGCCGCTGCTCCTTGCCCACGGCGGTCTTCTTCGGCCGGCGGTTGTACGACGGACGGCGCCTTGGCGAGGTGCTCGCGCTGGCGCACGACAGCTGCAACTAGGGCGAGGACGGCTTCGACATGCTCACCCACGGGAGGATCAATCTACGGTCTCGCCGCCCGACGTGGGATCGACCATCTGTTCCGGCCTGCGCCCGGGACGGCCTCCAGGCGCTGAGCGGATGGGTGGACCACTGACCTGGGATCTCAATTCTGGAACATACAGCTTCTCGGGCACGAGGTACCGGCCCCAGGCGCCACGACAACTGCGAGGTCGGGACGACCAGCCCGAACCGGGGCCGCCCTTCACGTCGATCGGCGTGCGCTCGACGTCGAGATTGGAGCAACCGTCCTCTTTGATGGCACCACGCCACGACAGCCGGCTTGCGGTACAGCATGCGTCGGACGACTCTGATCTGTTCGTGAAGGGACGAGCCAGCCGCGTCACGGCTGCTGCAGTCGCCGCTTGCCTCTCCGTCCCAATCGTCTCTGACCTGTCAATCAGCACTTTCCAGGACGTGCTGCGATCTTGGCATCCGTCTTCCCGTACGGCCTCGGGGGTCGCATGCTCTGCGCCTCGCGGGAACCGCACTCATCGTCGACGAGATCATTGCTAAGCGCCAGCGCAGGAGCACGCCATGACGGTCGCCATCCAGGCGCTCATCGTCCTTGGGCAAGGGTTGACAACCTGGGATGCCGTCAAATCGAGCACAGCAGGCCGCGCTCGAGATCGTCGCGTTCTGGGAAGGATCGTTTCCCTCAAGGAAGAGACACCGATGCCACGTAGTGACCAGCCCGTGGCAATTTGCCCACCCGGCCGGAATCTAGGCTCGAGGTCGTCGAGCAGCGTTCCCTTCTATTCGACGGGCCTCATTGGGTACCACTGTAGCGCCGCGACCCCGGCGCAGCCGAGGATCTGGTCGGTAGGCGATGACGAACTTGAGCTGATCCGGATGTTTCTCGATCGGTGTCGGGCTGACGGAGAGGCGTTCCTCCTGCTCGGCCAGCCCGGAGTCGGCAAGACGGTCCTACTGGATACTGCAGGCGCGGCCGCTTCTGAGGCCGGCATTCTGGTTCTGGGTAAGCGGGGAGTCGAGTTCGAGGCCGACGTGCCCTACGCCGGGTTGCACCAGGACTCCTGCTCCCGTACCGCGAGGCGATTGTCGGGCCTGATTCAACTCATCGAGAGGCACTGAATGTGGCCCTGGGCTTCAGCCTGGGCCCGGCGCCGGATCGGCTCGTCATGTCGAATGCCACGCTCTCGCTGCTACGCAGGGTGGATCCCGGCCAGTCGTGCTCGGGATTGATCCTGGGCGATCTTCACGTGGCTGGATCGGGCAAGCGCCGTCGTACTGGGGTTCGTGGCAGGTCGTAACTCTTGGGCCGGCGGCCAGGTCGAGCTTCCTGGCGGCTTCTCGAATAGGACCAGGGGAGCTTCTTCGACCGGACCGGGCTCCAGAACTCGAGCTTGGAGACTTGCCGACGATGCGGCCAGCGCTCTCATCGGCGCTCACTTCCCGATGCTCGCCCCAAGAGTCAGGGAGCGCCTGCTGGGAGAAGGACGGGGAAGCCACTGGCTCCTCCTCGAGTTACCGGCGACCCTGTCCGGCGCGCAGCGGGCCACGCTCCAGAGCTTGCCGCCAGCACTGCCGCCGAGTAGGCGCCTTCGAGCGCTGTTTGCCTCCCGGATCACCGAGTTTCCACAGCGGACCACGACAGCTGCTGCTCTTGATGGCGTTTTGGATGGCACGGGCGACGTACAGCGTCCAGAAGGGGCGGCGCCGAGACGTTCATCCGATTCGGTCCCTCGACTTGGCTGAACGGCAGAGACTGGTCTATGCCGAGGAGAACGCGCACCGGTTGGAGTTCCGCCACCCGCTCATTCGCTCATCCGTGGTGGGGCTCTCGACCGGCGACGAACGCCGTCGAGCCCATCTCGAGCTGGCGGAACTGTGGGCCCACCAGCCCGACCGACACGCCTGGCATCTTGCCGAGGCCACGGTGGAGCCTGACGAGCACGCGGCCGACCTCTGGGGCAGGTCGCATACCGCACGCTGCGACGGGGCGACGGCGCCGGTGCCGTTGCCGCCCTGACTCGGGCTGCCGACTTGAGCCCGCTCGGCTCGGAGCGAAGCCGACGGCTGGCCGAAGCGGCATATATAGGTGCTGACGTGACCGGACAATTGCACAACGCGTCCCAGCTACTTGCCGACGCTCACCATGCCGACCAGCAGTTCAAGGACTCGTTGCAGGCAGCCGTGACAGCTGCGTTCGTCCTGATCAACGGTGAGGGCGACGTCGAAGTAGCTCATCGGCTGCTCGTCGGCGCCATTGAGAGCGCACAGGAAGTCAGCGAGACCGCCCTGGAAGAAGCGCTCCACACGCTGAGCCTGGTCTGTTTCTTCAGCGGCCGAGCCGAGCTATGGGCACCCTTTTACGATGGCCTCTCCCGCCTGAAACCCAACGTCCCGACGACCTTGAGCCTGATCAGCTCTTGCTTCGTCGACCCGCTGCGCACGGCGGCTGCGGCGCGCCCGCAACTCGATAGGGCGATCTCAGGGCTCGTGGCCGAAGAAGATCCGACGGTAATTCTGAAGGTTGGTTTCGCGGCTGGCAACGTCGAACGCCTGTCGGATTGCCGACCCGCGTTCTGGCGCGTCGCCGCGCAGGGACGCGACACCGGCGCTGTCGGCTCGGCCATTCAAGCATTGACGCTGATCGCATTTGATGATTGGTGGACCGGTCAATGGGATGAAGCTAAGCAACTCGCCGAGGACGCCCATCAGTTATGCGAAGTACATGGCTTTCCGTTATTCGCTTTCTCGGTCCGCCACGTTCAAGCTGCTGTGGCCGCCGCCCAGGGCGACGACACGGAAGCCGAGGCATTGGTGGACGCGATGATCGAGTGGGCCATGCCACGGGGCGTTGGTGTGGTCAAACCCCTAACAGGACCACATCAAGGTCCTCACGGCGGCCGGGCGCGGTGACTCAGAAGAGGTCTATCGGCTGGCCAGCGCGATCAGCCCAGCGGGCAGTTTTCCTTCCCACAGTCACGTGGCGCACTGGGTGATGGTGGACCTCGTAGAAGCGGCAATCCGTACGGATCGACAGGCCGAAGCCGCGGTCCACGTTACCGCCGTGCGCAATGCGAACTTTGCCGCCATTTCCCCGCGGCTTGGCTTGCTCGCAAGCGCAGCGATAGCGATCGGTGCGCCTGACGACCACGCCGTCGAGCTCTTCGACGAGGCGCTCGCCATGACCGGCTCCGACCATTGGCCTTTCGACCTCGGGCGCTTGGAGCTGGCCTACGGGGAACGCCTACGACGGCTCCGCGCCACGACCGAGTCCAGGGTGCATCTGAACGCGGCGTTTGAGACGTTCGAGCGCCTTGGCGCTCGGCCGTGGGCATTCCGAGCTGCAAATGAGCTTCGAGCCACCGGTCAAACCAAGCACGGGGCGAGTACAAAGCGAGGGCGTCGCTTAACTCCGCAGGAAAGGCAGATCGCCATGCTGGCCGCCGCAGGCCTGACGAACAAGCAGATCGTGGAGCGGCTCTTTCTTTCGCACCGGACGGTCGGTGGACACTTGCACCGCATTTTCCCCAAGCTTGGCATCGCAAACCAGCAGCACTGCGCGATGCGCTCGCCGCGTTGCCTTCAAAGTGAGCGCCCATCCGCCCGGTCGGGTGGCACGCTCCGCCGTTGCCAGGCGAAGCCGCTGCTGAACTGACTGAGCTCAGAGCCACCAGCAGACGTCTCGCGGTCATTTGACTCAAGACTCGCCAGGCTCCAGATCCTCACACTGGAGGTGGGACCCCGTCGCCGACACAGGAGAGTGCCTTGAGCGTCACTGACTATGTGATCGACATCCTGCTCATCGCCATAATCTTCCGGCTGGTACGCCCCAGGGAGCTCAGTCTCCGTTCGGCGTTCCTTCCGCTAATTCTGATGGTGGCGGCCGGAGTTATCTACCTTCGACCGTCCTCACTCGGTGGCGATGACGTCATCCGCATCGTCATCCTGGCCGCCGCTGGCGTTGTGCTGGGTACGCTGAGCGGCCTTGCTGACCGACTTTGGCGCGACGAGCGTGGGCGACTGCTCGCTCGGGCCGGGGCACTATCAGTCGCCGCCTGGGTGCTCGGCATGGGTTTCCGGTTTGGGTTTGCCTACTACGCCTACCACTCCGGGGGCATCGCAGTCGCAAACTTCTCGAGGCACCACCACATCTCGGGCTCGCACATCTGAACCAGCCCTGGTCATCATGGCATTTGGCCAGGTCCTCGCCCGAGTGGGGGTCCTGCAGGCGCGGCGGGGGCGGGCGACTCCGTCGAGCAGTCGGGCACGACAGAAGGGAGCCTTCCCTGAGGTCAGCAGAACCTACCAGCCAGATATCGGCGGCACGAGATGACCAGACACAACGCTTTCCTCGCAGGATCGTGTGCCGCCGATGATCGAGGAGATCCACCCGACGGCCCGACTGGTGACCGGAGCCACGTCGGGCGCGTGCAGTTCAGGTCCCGCGTAGCGAGCTGATCGATGCTCCTCGGCCGCCGCAATGAATGTCTGACCCTTACGCGGCTGTTAGAGACGGCGCGGTCAGGCTCGAGTGGGGTACTCGTGGTGCGCGGTGCCGCAGGGGTCGGCAAGTCTGCGCTGTTGGAGTTCGCTCTCGACTCGGCGTTCGGGTTCCGCGTCGCACGCGCCGCCGGGGTTGAATCGGAGATGGAGCTTGCCTTCGCCGGGCTGCATCAGTTGTGCGCACCGCTGCTCGACGGATTGCCTAGCCTCCCGGCGCCACAGCGAGGTGCTATCGAGACAGCATTCGGCCTGAGCGAGGGCCCGCAGGCCGACGTGTTTCTCGTCGGCCTGGCCGTGCTCAGCCTGCTCTCCGAAGCCACCCGGGAGGAGCCCCTTCTCTGCGTCATCGACGACGCCCACTGGCTTGACCGCGCCTCTTTGCAAGCCTTAGCGCTGGCGTCTCGCCGCCTCGAGGCAGATTCGGTGGCTGTCCTGTTCGCGGCGAGGGACCCGAACGAGCGAAACGAGCTCGTCGGGTTCCCGGAACTGCTTCTCGAGGGGCTCTCGGACACCGACGCTATGCAGCTCTTGGCGTCGCTGATTAAGGGCCGTCTCGATGACAAGGTGGCAGCACGGATCGTTGCCGAATCCCAGGGCAACCCGCTCGCGCTGCTCGAGCTACCGCGCACCTCGAGACCGGCCGACCTCGCCGGTGGCTTCGCTCTCGCCTCCGTACCGCTCTCCAGTCGTCTCGAGGAGTCCTTTCGCCGGCGAGCCGAACACCTGCCGCAAGAAACCCAACGCTTTCTCCTGCTGGCAGCCGCGGAACCCGTTGGAGATGGGGCGGTCCTTTGGCGGGCGGCAGCGAGCCTCGGAATCTCAAAGGACGCGGCCGCACCTGCCGAGGAAGACGAGCTGCTTGATGTCGGCGCGCTCGTCCGGTTCCGCCATCCGCTTGTGCGCTCAGCCCTGTACCGGGCGAGCTCGGCGATACAACGCCGATGTATCCACGCCGCGCTGGCAGAGGCGACCGATCCTGAGCTCGACCCGGACCGACGCGCCTGGCACCGCGCTCACGCCGCCCGCGAACCCGACGAGAGCGTCGCCGAGGAACTCGAGCGCTCAGCTGGCCGAGCGCGAGCACGCGGCGGCCACGCAGCGGCAGCTGCCTTCCTCGAGCGATCGACGGCCTTGACGAGCGATCCGGTTCGTCGCGCCGAGCGCGCACTGGCAGCGGCTGAGGCCAAGCACGAGGCGGGGGCGCAAAGCACGGCACTCGAGCTCGTCGCATTGGCCGAGGCTGGACCGCTCGATGAGCTCCAGCGAGCCCGGGCGGAACGGATTCGTGCCAAGGTGGCGGTGGTCCACCAACGCGGTAACGACGCCAGTCGACTGCTGGTCTCAGCGGCGAGCCGCCTCGAGGCGCTCGATGCTGCCCTCTCGCGTGAGACCTACCTCGAAGCGCTCCTGGTGGCTATCGATTCCGGCAGCCGCGACAACCTCCTTGCCGTAGTGCAGACGATACCCCTGGCGCCCTCTTCCCGTCAGCCGCCCGCCACCGAACTCTTGCTGACCGGGTATGCACGCCTCTACCTCGAGGGCTTCCCGGGCGGCACCGACCTCCTGAAGGAGGCCATGCAAGCACTTCGCAGCGAGCCGCTCGCCGCTGACACCGATCCGTTGGTGGTCAGGTTCGCCTATCGCATCGCCCATTCGCTGTGGGACGACGAGAGCGCCCACGTGCTCTCCACCCGATGGGTGCGGCTCACCCGCGAGAACGGTGCTCTCACGATGCTTCCTTACGCGCTGACTGCTCAGAGCGAGGCTCTACTCGCCGCAGGGGACTTAGCGGCCGCCGCAGCAACGTTGGAGGAAGCCCGCGTGATCGCGAACGCGACGAACAGTGTCGGCACAGCAGGCCACTTGGAGCAGGCGGGAGTGCAACTTGTCGCCACGCACGCCGACGAGCGCCAGGCCATCGAGGCCATCCAAGCTGGGTTGCAGGAGGCGCTGCGGGCCGGCGACGAGGGGATGATCCTTCAAGTCGAGTGGGCGAGCGCTACCCTCTACAACAGTCTCGGTCGCTACAAGGATGCCCTCGCCGCCACGCAACGGTACTGCGAAAGGCACCCCCTCCAGGGGGTCGGCCTCGTCTTCACCGAGTCGATCGAGGGCGCCTCTCGCAGCGGCGAGTTGGAGGTTGCCCGAGACACCTTGGAGCGACTGTGCGAACGGACCAGGCTCGGCGGCACCGACTTCGCCCTCGGGATGGAGGCGCGCTCGTGTGCGCTCACTGTAGAGGGGAGTGCCGCCGAGGAGCACTACCGAGAGGCGATCGATCGTCTGAAAGGAACTCGGATGAAGCTGCAGCTCGCTCGCACCCATCTCGTTTACGGGGAATGGCTGCGTCGACAGAATCGACGCAGCCTCGCCCGTGAGCAGCTGCGGATCGCCCACGAGCTCTTCGACACGATGGGCGCGCCCTCCTTTGCGAAACGGGCGCGGGCGGAGCTGCTCGCCAGCGGTGGACGCCCGCCGGCAGCCAGGCTTCGCCCTTCTGTCGATCTCACTACGCAGGAGGCTCTGGTTGCACGCCTTGCCAGCGAGGGACAGACGAACCAGCAGATCGCCGCCCAGCTGTTCCTGAGCCCCCACACCGTCGACTACCACCTGCGCAAGGTTTTCAGGAAGCTCGTCATCAACGGACGGGGGGAGCTCGATCGAGCATCTTGAAGGCGCCACAGTGCTCCGGTAGCAGGGGCACACGAGAACGTAGAGCTGGCAGTCGCGACCCGGTGATTCTGCGACCCGGAAAGAGTTGCTCGCGGCAGCTCGTTGGCGCACTGACGACGCGTACGAGGAGCGGACTACGCCGCCGCCTCGTGGGACGCACTTCAGGTGGTCGTCGGCGCAGTGTTACTGCATCGAGTTGTGATCACCGACTGAAAGGTCCCGCCTCCTTCCGGTCGCCGAACAGGAGCCGTGCTCCACGATTCCGGCCGCTCGTCCTATCCCAGCCGGCCACCTACGAGAAAGGGAAGAACCATGAACCTGAGCACGGACAAGCCGGAGCTGCCCCGTCCGGTCAACGATTTCGGCGGCCTCCCCGCCGAGCCGATGGTCATCGTCGACCCGGAACTGGAGCCGTGGGAGAAGCGATGTCATGCACTCCTCGAGTGTCTGTACTGGCGCAAGGTGATGAGCATGGAAGAAAAGCGCCGCACCCTCGAGGACCTGGGCGACACCCTCTACAAGGGGCTCACCTACTACCAGAAGTGGGCGCTCGCAGTCGCTCAGCGGCTGATGGACAAGGGGTTCTTCACTCAGGACTGGGTCGCCGACAAGATGGACGAGGTGCGCTCCCGCATGGCGGTGGCGCCATGAGCCGCTTCAACGCCGGCGACCGGGTCGTCGTGAGCGAGCAGGAGACGCTGTTTCACTCGCGAGTTCCGGAGTACGCACGGGGCGGACAGGCGTCATCGAGCGCGTGCTCCTGGAGTTCGTCATTCCTGAGGATGACGCGTGGGGGCGGCTGTGGAGCGATGGCCGCCGTGAGACCCTCTACCGTGTCCGGCTTCACCAGACCGACACGTGGCCCGACTATCGAGGCCCGAGACATGACACCCTCGAGCTCGAGCTCTTCGAGCACTCCCTCAAACCGATCAAGGAGAACGCACGGTGACGGCCACCGCCCAGACCGGCCCTCCGCACGCGCCGCTCGGCGACCACGAGGAGGTGCCGTCAGATTCGAGGTCCTCGAGATCGCCGTCCGGGAACCGCGATCGCCCTGGGGCTCATCTCGGCAGCGGACCACCGCCAGTGGCTCGAGTGGATGGACGCCGCGACGCCGGCATCTGGCGCTCGCCTTGTTGCAAAGGCATGGGTAAATACGGCCTACCGGGAGAGGGCTCTCGCCAACGGGACAGCCGCGGCTCAGGAGATCGGTATCAACATGTACGACCGAGACCCGCTCATCGTCATGGCGAACACTCCCGATGTCCACAACCTGGTGGTCTGCACGTTGTGCTCCTGCTACCCGCGTGCGGTCCTCGGTCTTCCGCCGCTCTGGTACAAGAGCCCCTCGTATCGGCGGCGCGCCGTGCGATGGCCCCGTGAGGTCCTCGCCGAGTTCGGGACGATCATCCCGCCAGAGGTCGAGATCCGGGTGCACGACTCCAACGCCAACATGCGTTATCTCGTGATGCCGATGCGGCCGGCGGGAACAGAGGATTGGACCGAGGACAAACTCGCCGCCATCGTCACGCCGACACGATGATCGGTGTCTCCGTGCCGACGGCCTCCATGACACCGCGGCCGTGATCACGCTCCGCGGCGCTAACTCTGTCGACGCCTCGCCCGTTCCGCCTCGAGCGACGGTGGGTGCCCCGGGACGCCGTCTAGGGAGCACTCACCTGAGGCGCAGTCGCGAGCGAGCGCGGCCGTGGCGATGACGCTCGGCGTCCTCGCACTGAACGGACTCGGGTGGACGATCTTCGTCTGCACGGTGATGCCACATCACTTCCACTACACCGGCCTCGGCGTCGGGCTTGGTGTGGCGTTCACCGCCTGGACCTTGGGCGCGAGGCACGCTTTCGACGCCGATCACATCTCGGCTATCGACAATGTCACCCGTAAGCTGATGGCTGAGGGACAGCGTCCGATGAGCACGGGCTTCTTTTCGCCCTCGGTCATTCGTCGATCGTCGTCGCCGTCGGGGTCGGCATCTCGCTCGCCGCTCGGGCGGTGTTTGGAGCCATCGTCGATCCGAGCTCAGGCTACGAGACCCTCGGTGGCATGCTCGGCACGCTGGTGTCGGCGGGGTTCCTGTTCCTCATCGCCGCTCTCAACCTGATCGTCCTGGTGGGAATCGCCAGAGTCTTCAGGGACATGCGCCGCCGCCCCTTCAGCGAGGCGAGTCGAGCGCCAGCTACAGGCCCGCGGGTTCATGTGGAGGTTCTTCGGGCGCTTCACGGGATCAGTCCGACGGCCGGCGCACATGTACTTCGTCGGGCTGCTGTTCGGCATCGGTTCGATACCGCTACTGAGGTCCTCTTGCTGAGCGCGACGGCGTACGCCGCTACGGTGGCCTCCCCTTCTACGCCGTGCTCGCTCTCCCGTTGCTCTTCAGCGGAGGAATGACCCTCCTCGACACCCTCGATGGCAGCTTCATGAACGTCGCCTATGGGTGGGCCTTCGCCCGACCGGTTCGCAAGGTGTACTACAACCTCGTGATCACCGGCCTGTCGATCGCGGCCGCGTTCCTTATCGGCAGCATCGAAGTCTTGGGCGTGCTCAGCAACGAACTCCACTTCGCGGGGCAGCCTGGCGATTCGTCAGTTCCTTCAACATCAATCGGGCAGGGTTCGTCATCGCCGCCCTCTTTGCCGCGACGTCGGGTAGCTGCGATCGCCGTGTGGCGCTGGGGACATGTCGAGCGCCGCTGGCAGCCGGAAGAGCTCCGACCGGCGGGGCGCAGGCCAGAGAGTCGACCACAGCAGCGTGACCAACCAAGGAGGAATTGTGGGGAACCCAAACGACAACATCGGGTTGGGCGATGGAGCGGAAGCGAGCAGAGACGGGATCGTGACCAAGGCCAGCCCTTGGTCGGTTGCGGACACAGTCGGGAGGATCTTGGCGGTGGTCGCCGAGAAAGGCATGAAGACCTTCACCGTCATCGACCACAGCGGGGAGGCTGCCAAGGTCGGACTCACGCTACGCGAGACGAAGGTGGTGATTTTCGGCAATCCCCTTGCGGGAACCGCTCTGATGGACGCGGCGCCGCTCGCTGCGCTGGACTTACCTCTCAAGGTACTCGTCTGGGCAGACGGGCCCCAGGCCCGGCTCAGCTACCTGTCTCCGTCAGCCTTCGGGCGCGCTACGCATTGTCCGAGGATCTCGTGAAGCCTGTCGCTGGAATAGACGCGCTGACAGACACTGTCATCGAACGGTAGAGCCATGGGCGAGGGCCCGCAAGCGAGCGACGCTGAGGGTGACGCAACCCGGCGCACGCACCTTGCACTCGAGCGCACCTATCTCGCCTGATGGCGATCTGGTCTGACAGCGATGGCCGTCAGCCTCGGAGTCGGCAAGGTGATCCCGGCGTTCACGAACAACCATCTCTGGTGGCCATGGGTGGCCCTCGGCATCGCCTTTGCATTGCTCGGGGCGAGCTTCATCATCTACGGGCTTGTCCGTCAGAAGGCAGTCGAGCGGGCGCTCCGAGTGGGCACGTACGCGGCGCCCAGTGGCCGAGTCATGTCCGCCTTTGCTCTGTGGGGCGTGGTGTTGGCAGTCGCAGTCTGCGTGCTCATCAGCGTGACCTGACGCCATGGGTTCCGGCTCGTTGTCGGTGCACGCCCGCCGGCGGCTAACAGCTCGGCGAGCCCGTGACTACGCGTAGCGGCCGGAGACTACGCGCCGTGCGGGACGCACTTCGGTGGCGACGAGCGCAACCTGAGCGAAGAGGTTTGCTGCCAATCCAAAGGAGTCGTCATGACAATGGGAGAATTGCTGCTCAATCTCGGAGTCCTCGTATTCGTGCTGGTCAGCGGACTGGGGACTCGGCCGCTAACGCGTCGTCGCTTCAGACTTCCATCGTGATCGTGGTGGCTGTCGGCTTCATCTTCCTACGGACGGTGCCCACGGCTGGAAACGACGTCACCCTCGAGGTCATCCTCGGGTCTCTGGGCATCGCCTTTGGAGCTTTCGCCGGTGCCCTCATGGCAGTGCGCCGCGATCCCGCCAATGGGTCGGTCGTCACGAAAGCAGGGGCCGCTTACGCCGCCCTGTGGATCGCCGTGATCGGTGGTCGGATTCTCTTCGCCTACGGGTCGGATCACTGGTTCGCCCGCCAGATCGCCACGTTCTCCCGCCAGAACGCCATCACGGGATCATCGCCGTGGACTGCCGCCTTCGTCATCATGGCGATCGCCATGGTGACGGCTCGCGTGGCCGTGACCGGCATCAAGGCCGCCCGGATCGCCGGCTCCGGGCGAATTTCTCGCTCGGAAGCACGAAAGCTCTCAAGGGCACACACGCCTGCCGAGCGAGCGGGGCCTCGATAAGGCCTGCATCCTCCCAACCGAAAGGACGCTCACGTGACTACCCACAATCGTTTCCTCGAAGGCCCCTTCGCCCCGGTGACCGAGGAGGTCACTGCCTTCGACCTCCCCGTTACCGGCCGCATCCCGGCGGAGCTGAACGGGCGATTTTTCCGAAACGGACCCAATCCCATGGGTGTCGACGATCCCAATTACCACTGGTTCATTGGCGCCGGCATGCTGCACGGCGTACGGATCCGAGACGGTCGCGCCGAGTGGTACCGCAACCGTTGGGTCCGCTCTCAGGCCGTTGCCGGGGCGCTGGGCGAGAAATGGCCCCAAGGCCCGATGCACGCCGGTATGGACTTCGCAGCCAACACCCACGTTATTTCTCACGCGGGGCGAATCTTCGCAACAGTCGAAGCCGGACCGCTCCCCTACGAGCTCTCCCCGGAGCTCGAAACCGTTGGCTCCTGCGACTTCGGGGGCACGTTGCCGGGCGGCTTTGCCGCCCACACAAAGCTCGACCGCCGTACTGGCGAACTGCATGCCATCGCGTACTTCTGGGGTTGGGACTACGTCCAGCACGTGGTGGTGGACCGCGATGGCAAGGTCATTCGCACGACAAACATCCCGGTTGCGGACAGTCCAATGATGCACGATTTCGCTCTCACCGAGAACCACCTCGTCCTGCTCGACCTCCCCGTGACCTTCAGCATGGAGGCGGTGTCCGCCGGAAAGGAACTCCCCTATGTCTGGAACCCGGAACACCAACCTCGGGTTGGCCTGCTCCCCCTCGACGGGAGCGGTGACGACATCCGGTGGATCGAAGTCGATCCCTGCTTCGTCTTCCACACTCTCAACGGGTACGAGGACTGCGGCCGGGTCGTCGTCGATCTTTGCAGGTACGACAGTGCCTATGACGTCGCCACCCTGACAGGTCCTGGGCCCGTGACCCTCGATCGGTGGATCATCGATCCGAGCACCGGCAAGCTGACCCAGCAACGCCTCGACGATCGGCCCCAGGAGTTCCCGCGCATCGACGACCGGCTCAGGGGCCGCCCGAACCGCTACGGGTACTGCGCCGTCATCAGTGCCGGTATCGAGGCCACACTGTCGCTGGAGCACGGCACAAGGGCGAGCAGCTTTGGCAACGCCCTCCTAAAGCACGACCTCATCGCCGGCACCGTCGAGTCGCAAGAGTTCGGTGAGGGCGAGACCACGGGCGAGGCGGTGTTCGTGCCGACGGCCCCGATGCCGGAGAGGACGACGGCTACGTCATGGCGTTCGTACACAACCCCGAGCGAGCCGCCGCAGACCTCGTGATCCTCGCTGCACAGGATTTCACCGGCGAGCCCGTGGCGCGCGTCCACCTGCCAGCTCGGGTTCCCCAAGGGTTCCACGGCAGCTGGATGCCGAACAGTAGCGGGACGCTCCCCAGGAGGGACTTTGGAATGTCAGACACCCACTTAGAGCAAGGCTCCGCCTTCTGGCCGGAAGGAGCTCGTCTCGCGGTGAGCACTCGATGCAGCTCGAGGCGGGCGGCCAACCGATGAACGGCGCAAGGAAGGAGAAGGAGCCGCGGTGATGAACACGCTTGCTGAGAAGCTCATCGACTCGTCAGTTGACTTGGTGAAGCCTGGCACGGAAAAGATCTCCGAGGACTGGCATCTTGAGAACAACTTGGCCTTCATGCTCCAGGCCGGGTTGGTGACGATCACGGCGCATGACGACGGCTCAGACCCCCACGAGCGGTTGGCACTGGAAAGAGTGGGCCGCCGAGTTCGTCGGGACCGCCATTCTGTTCTTTGCTCTGGTCACGGCGAAGTTCTTGGCCGTGTGGGCAGGCCCGCCGTTCAGTGAGCTGATGGGGCGCATCATCATCATCGGTACGGCTGCGGGGCTCGCAGTGTTCCTCATAGCGATCGGGCCACTCGGCCGCAGGTCAGGAGCCCACCTCAACCCGGCTGTTACCTTCGGGCTCTTCATCCAACGGACTGTGTCCCTCGGTGACCTCGTGGCGTACTGCCTGGCTCAGTGCGCCGGCGGAGTCATCGGCGTGCTGGCGGGACGCTTGTGGGGACCACTAGTTGCACAAGCCACGGTGAACTGGGCCGTGATAGCGCCTGCGCCGTGGATGGCACAGGCTGCAGCCGCCGGTATCGAGGCTGTCGTTGTCCTGATACAGCTCGCCATCGTCTTCAGCATGCTCCGGAGCGACCGGTGGAACCGTTGGACCGCTGTCTTCGTTGGCGCGTCCTTGACGGCACTGATCATCACCCTCGCTCCAGTCACTGGCGCCGGCCTTAATCCGATCGCGGACTGGCCCCCGACATAGCGGCCAACAACTATCCGGCCATCTGGATCTATTTTGCTGGGCCGGTCGCCGGCGCAGCTGTGGCGGCCGCGGTAGTCGTCGCATCGGCGCGTGGCAAGTCCCCTCTCACCGGGAAGCTCTTCCACGACCCAACGATCCCGTGCTACATGCGCTGCGAGCTCGACCACGCCAAGAGCCCAAGCGAGGAGCAAGAGAGCAATCTTCGCGCTCGAGCGGCAGACGGCCATCGACGACGGGGCGAGAGTGTGGATCGCCCGGCAGCTCGGCTCACGCACGCACCGCGCCCGAGCAACCCGGCAAAGACAGGCCGGAACCGAGAAGCACGCATCCCCAGACCGTGCCGGCGGCGACGCCATAGAGACAGGAGCGAGCATTGAGCAATCAGGACCTCGAAAGCAATAACAAGGCACTGATAAAAAGGGCCTTCGGCGCGTGGGCGGCAGGCACTGGCAGCGTGTTCGACCTGCTCGCCGACGACGCGACCTGGACCATCGTCGGCAACAGTCCGGTGTCTCGGACCTTCGACGGCCGCCAGGAGTTCCTCGATGTCGTCATCCGCCCGTTCAACGCTCGGATGTCCACGCCGCTCGTACCCACGGTGAAGGCGTTGTACGCCGACGGAGACACCGTCATCGCGTACTTCGACGCAGCCGCAACGGCGAGGGACGGTAAGCCCTACTTCAACAGCTACACCTGGTATCTGAAGCTCGCTGAGGGGAAGGTCGTCGACGCCACGGCCTTCTTCGACACCATCGAGTTCACGGACTTCTGGAACAGGGTCGAGCCGCAGTAGGGGCGTCCGCGGCTCCTTGGAGTGCTGACGCCAGTGACGAGAGCCACTGTGCAACAAGCGAGTGAAGGACGCCCACCGTGTCAACTAGCACCTTGTGCTCGTTATGAAAGCAATGAACTGCCTCATCGGAATGCGGCGAGTCAGTTAGACGCTCTTTAGGACCTTGACCACTATTCGACCCGGGTGAGGGTCACCGCCGCCGACACACCACTGTTGGCAAGCTTCGAGCATCCTCCTGGAGGCTCAGCCCTGCAAGCTCTCTACCAGGACTTTCTAGAGCGGACGACGGGACTCGAACCCGCGACCCTGACCTTGGCAATGTGCCTGGATCGTCGCCACAAGCCGCTAACGAGGACTTTCGCGATTCCCAGGGCTGGTTTTGCGGTGTCTGCGGGCTCCTGCAGCCCAAAGTCGGTTGGCAAAATGTTGGCAAGAGTCCGCCCGCAGCCAGACGACCGACCGATACGTCAACGAATAGGACATCGAACCGGCCTGGACATGTCGACTACCGACGGCCGATCGAGACGGTCATCAACCGAGTCCAGGTGCTCGACTACGACCTCGACGGCCTGCGCCGCAACGCCGGCCCGAAAGCCAAAATGGGGCTGACGCCGTAGCAGCCGTCACCCGGTCTCCCCCATTGACGCGCAGGTCCATCGGGGCGCGACCGGGAGATCTCAGAGTCCGGGCTCCTGTGCGACTACGACAGATGCGCCATGGCTGGACTTGGCGCTCACTCGCTGTCGTGATGCCGCTTGAGATGGGGCGTCTGCATCCGCGTCAATGCGCGACCGGCGAGTTTTCGGTGCTTTTCGCGAAGCGCCGGACAACAGAGACACCTTCCGCTGTCCCGTAACGACGGCAACCTCGAGCCTGCCGCCAACGGCCTTCGCGTACTGTTCGAGGACGTCGATCGTCACGTTGCGAGACCGCTCGATGGCAGCGATGCGCGGTTGAGACACTCCGATAAGCCTGGCAAGCTCTCGCTGCGAGAGACCCGCCTGCTCACGTAGGGCCGTGAGGCCCGCCGCGAGGCGCAGCTCATCTTCGATCGCGCTAACCCGCTCGGGTGCGCCGGGTGCTTGGAGGACCTTCTCTTCCCAGCTCTTCATGCTCATCGTCTCTTGCCTTTCACGGCTCGCCTCGTCGTTTCCGCGCCACTCTTGATTCTTCGCCGCTCGTCGATCCTCGCTTGGTGGTCGTCGAAACGGTCATGTGCTATCGGAATGCTCGTCGTGTACCAACCACTCCAGTCGTCGCTCTTGTCGCCTCCGATGAGAACAATCGCCTGCCGCTCCTTGTCGAATGCAAAAAGAACCCTGATCTCGGTGCGACCAGTCGAGCCTGAACGCAGCTCCTTCATGTTGGAATGCCGGCTGCCCTTGACCGTATCGACCAACGGCCGCCGAGGCTCGGTCCGCCGTCACGGAGCACCCTCACCGCAGCGAGGAGAGCCTCCGCGTCTGACTGACCCAACTGCTCGGCCCATGCTTCGCAAGCGGGGTGGAACTCCAGGACCCACGATGCCCGAGCCACCCGATAATAATACTGTTATCGTGCTGCCCGCGCAACCGACCATGGCCCAGGCATTCAGGCACGAGCGCGCTGTGGGGAGTCTCGGAGAGCCAGATGGGCAGCGCCACGAGGGCAAGCGCATCGCCGACGGCCGGCCGGGGCGGGGCAAATGCTGCCCTCAGTTACTGCGGCGCTCCCGGGTCAGTTCGCGAAACCCCAGGTTCGAGAACACGGGCAGGCGCTTGGCATGCATTCTTGCGAGCACCGGTAGGGCCATGTCGACGTAGTCGTGCACCTCGACCGAGGTCTTGCCTTCCACTGGGCGCATCACCCGGCCGACGTACTGAACGAGCCGTCCCTTGAAGGCAAGAGGAAAGGCGAGGAAGAGAGCGTCGAGCGACGGGCAATCGAACCCCTCGCCGAGATAGCTGCCCGTCGCCACGAGGACGAGCCCGCAGCCTGGCCGGGCGTCCTCGAGCCGGCTCAGCACGCTCGCGCGGCTTTCTTGCCCATTCCGCCACGAAGCACAAGACACTCGGAGCCATCCCTCTCGAGGCGCTCGACCCTGCAGGCGTTGCGATCCCTAGCCGCCTGAGTCTGGCGCGGCCAACCCATCTGCCGCACGCAGATGCGATATTCAGGCATGCTTGCGGTGGTAAGCAATCAGGCGACGGTGTGGGGTCTTGGCCGCACCGCAGTGAAGCGCGACGCCGGCAAGCTCACCTTCGCCACGTCAGGCGTCTGCTTCGTCGGCACGGGGCAATGATCCAGGAGAGGGTAAATTTTGGCTACTGAGGTCCGGGTCGGATCGCTCTCCGACTTCCCCGATGGCGGACTGACCGGGGTTGAAGCCGACGGGCACCGGCTGATCGTCGCGCGCAAGGCCAACGAGGTCCACGTTGCCCGCAACCGATGCCCGCATTTGGGCTTCTCGCTCACCCGCGGTCCCGGTGGGTTGAGGTACGAGGATGGCGTCGTGCAGTGCCCATGGCACAACTCGCGGTTCGACGTCTGCACCGGGGAGAACCTCGACTGGGTCACCGGCTTCGCCGGACGGCGGGTGCCGAGTTGGTCGCGGTCGTTGATCGGGTTGGGCCGCAGGCCACGCGGCCTCGACACGCTGTCAGCGACCGTCCGCGACGGCGACATCTACGTCACCGTCGATTAGGTCGTTGCAACATCCCGAGTCACCGACGGCAACTGGCGCGATGGACATCGAGGAGTCCCTGCTCGCGCCGGCGTCGTCTTCGACAGCGTCGGGAACGACGGCCAAGGCGCTCCGTTCCAGCAGGAGTTCCCCGACGATCGTCGCCACGCGGGTATTGCGCGCTCCGATCATCTGCCACGCGCGGGCGATGGCGATCATGAAGAAGACGATCACCAGCAGCGCTTGGAAGTACTCGCCGCCCGCGTCCCTCGGACCTGGAAGCATCCGGGGATGGTTCCGCCACCACGTCTCGTCACCCGAACAGGCACTGCTCAACCTCTTCTGCTTCTCAACGGTGGACCCTGGCGGGGGTGGGACCCTCCTTGTCGAGGGCTGGCATCTGAAGGGTGCCACGTCGCCGTCGGTGGCTTGAACAGGTACGAGCAGTGACATGACGCCGGCTCCACCCCTACTCGATCCTCGGGCGCCGCTCCCGGGATGGTGATCACGCCTGGGAACGTGAGATCGTCGCGCTGGCTCGACCGCTGCGGCGGTGACCGATGAGATCCGCTGGCGGCCCTCGTCTTCACGATGACGAGCTTCCGACTGACGAGGAGTAGCGATGACGAAACGAGAGTCCGCCCCGATCGGGGCACCGTGTTGGGTCGATCTGTGGACTTCTGACGTCGAGGGCAGCCGCCGGTTCTACGCCGAGTTGTTCGGCTGGGTGGCGGAGCAGCCGGACCCCGAGCACGGCGGCTATTTCATGTTCACCAGGGAAGGCGTGCCGATCGCCGGTGGGATGGGCGACATGGGCGAGATGCGCGCCGACAACACCTGGAAGCCGTACCTCGCCTCGGACGACATCGAGGCGACGTTGAGGCTCGCCACCGAGCAAGGCGCGACGGTGCAGGCCCCCGCGATGGCGGTCGACGACCTCGGTGTCCAAGCAGTCATCACCGACCCGCAGGGACTGGTCATCGGCGTCTGGCAACCCGGCAGCTTCCCCGGCTTCACGGTGATCAACGAGCACGGCGCGCCGATCTTCTTCGCGTTCGACACCGATGACTACGACGGCGCAGTCGACTTTTACCGGCAGGCGTTCGGCTGGAACCCGCTCGAGGAGGCGACCGAGGACGGGCATCACTACGCCGGCTACATGGACCCCGAGACGGACCGCCCCCTCGCCGGCATCGGCGACGAGGTCGAGAACCTGGCGCAGGACGAAAGGCCGGCCTGGTGGGTCTTCTGGCAAAGCGACGACGTCGACGCCTCGGTTGAAAAGGTGCTCGCCCTCGGGGGAACGGTACTCGCCGCCGCTAAGGACGGCGGGCTCGGTCGAGTCGCCCGCGTGGCCGACCCCGCCGGGGCGCGCTTTTGGCTGTGCGAGCCGAGGCGTTAGTTGGTGTCAAGACGATGAATTCGATGGCCCGCCGGATGTTCGAGCTCGTCGAGCCGATCGGTGTCATCCCTTACTCCGCCGATGAACCCAACGAGGCGATGTTCGCCCTGGGGTTCACCAACTACTGGGACCTCTACTTCGCCGGACGGGCGGCGCCTCTGGGCCTCGTCCCGGCGGAGGTGGTGGACGCGCTCTTCTACAACTTCGCTCCCGGCGAGGTGGCTCGCCACATCCCGAGGGTGTGGCGCACCACCACACCCGAATTGGCGATCGCCGCTCGTCAGATGGGCTGCGTGAAGGCGCTGCGGCGGATCCTCGGCGATCGGGTCCATTCTCCCGTCTTCGCCCGCGCCGCCGAACTATTGATCAAGGCGGCAACCAGCGCCCCGTTCGAGGGCCGACCCATGTACGCCGCGCTGCGCGCCATCCCGGTCCCCGACGAGGTAGTGGCTCGCCTCTTCCATGGAGCCTCCTTGCTGCGCGAGCACCGTGGCGACGGGCACATCGCGGCCCTGATGATCGAGGGTGTCGGCGGCCTCGAGGCGCATGTGCTCGTCGCCCTCGACATGGACATGCCAGCGGAGAAGTTCGGACGAATCCACCACCTTCCGGCTGCGCAGCTCGCCGCCGTGATCGACGGGATGCGCGATCGCGGCCTGATCGGAGACGACGGTTGGCTGAGCGAACAGGGTCGCGCCGTCAAGCAGCGGGTTGAGTCGCTCACCGACGACCTCGCCGCGAGGCCATATGAGAGCCTCGAGCCGGGCGAGCTCGTTGAGCTGATCGCCACCCTCGAACCGCTTGCCACGCTGCTACTCGCTGCTCAGGACTAGGCGATGTCGCTGGCGGTTCAGTCCGCGAGGTAGTTGGCGAGCCAGTCGAGGCCGGGCGTGGGTGCCCTGTTCGCGGCCATGAGCGATCTGGTCGTGGGTCGTGGGTGATGTCAAGTCCCGGTACCCGCACGACACTTTGGCTCCGGTACCTCCACGACACTTCTAACCCGCGACCCGTTGGCGGTTGACCTTGCGGTTGCGGGGCCGGCCGTTCGGCATCGAGAAGGCACCGAACTCCTTCGAACGGTCGTGGCGGATGGGATGCTCTTTCACGACGGCGCCTTCGTAGGAGATCTGGACCGAACGGCCGACGATGGCGACTTCGACCGAGGCGCCCTTGTAGGGGTTGCCGACCCGGTAGTTCCAGCCGGCGAAGCTCACCGATCCCGAGCTGTCGACGACGCGGGTGACAGCCGGTCCGGAGGTCGCCGGCCGGGCGGAGCGGTGCCGCGGCTCGTGGGCGATCCTCGGCTCCTTGCCGGGCTGACGGCGCCGTGCGTGCGTGGCGACGACGCTGCCCCGGTGTGCGATCTCGAGAAGACCGCGCGAGAAGGCGATCTCGACGACCTCGCCTGCGAGGTGGCGGCCAGCCAGGTAGCCGAAGCCCTCGAGGTGGATCCGCCCGGTCTTGTCGACCCGGCGGGTGACACGGGGAATGGTCCCGTCCTCGAGTATGGGCGTGGTGTCCTCGGTCTCGACGAGCTCGAGGGCCGGTTCCGGTCTCAGCGCGAAGCGCTCGGCAGGCGTGCGGTCGCCGATCGACTGGTGCGGGCGGATGGTGTTGTAGGTGACGAGCCAGGCCTCGAGGGCTGCCTGGGCCTGTTCGATCGTCTCGAGGAGGTAGTCGTTCTTCGAGAAGAACTCGCGTCGGAGCGTGCGGTGGAACCTCTCGACCTTGCCCGTCGTCGTCGGCGAGCGGGGGGCGGTCAGGATGTGTCGGATCCCGTTGTCGATACGAGATCCGATCGAACATGACCGGTCCTGGCCCGGGACCGAAGCGGGCGGTGAATACCTTGCCGTTGTCGGTGAGGATCTGGCTCGGGAGCCCGTGGGTGCGCAGCGCCGCCTTGAGCGCCTCACAGACCGGCCGGGCCGTGGCCCGGGCCATGAGGCGTGCCGAGACGCAGTACCGGCTGTGATCGTCGATTCCGGTCAGGCACTTGAGCTCGGTGCCGTCTTTCAGGTGGAAGCCGCCGACGATGTCCATCTGCCAGAGCTCCATCGAGCGAGATCGCTCCCAGCGGATGTAGTCCTCCTTCTTCCGCCGGCGCTTCCTCGGCTCGACGAGGCGGTGGCGGACGAGCGCCCGGTAGACCGAGCTCCGGCCGGGCAGCGGGTCGACGCCCTCACGACCGAGCCAGTAGAGGACCGTGCGTGGTCCCCAGTCGGGGTTGGCCCTGCGCATCTCGACGACGCGAGCCTCGACGACCGCCGGCATCTGGTGCGGGCAGCTGTCCGGCTTGGAGGACTTGTCGACGAGGGCCGAGAAGCCCCCGTTGGCGTACTTTCGGAGCCAGGTGTGCACCGTCTGGCGGCGCACGCCGTAACGCCTCGCCACCTCGACGACATCTGCCCCGTCGAGCACTTCGTACACCGCTTTGGTCCGCTGCTCCACGACGCCGAGCTCCACGAGCACGAGGGCCTCCTCCGGGTCTGTCGCCGGTCGTAGACGACAGCGAAGGAGGTGGGACCGGCGAACTGGTGGATGCTCAGGCGGGCGAAAGTGTCGTGCAGGTACCGGAGCCAGTGTCGCCCAGGTACCGGAACCGCGCCGGGAAGTGTCGTGCAGCTACCGGAGCCACGGTGTCCAGCATGAACCGGAGTCGCACACGAATATCGTGGTGCAAATGTGGTGCAAATGGGCAAGTGATGGGCAGCCAAACCACCTCAGAAGCCACCTGCAACGCTACTACCAGGGAATTT